>NZ_JBHDVM010000009.1:214282-217079 GCF_042610525.1 Pantoea sp. sgz302252 | reverse complement strand
GTGGTGATAGCAGCAGTCAGGGTAGTTTTACCGTGGTCAACGTGGCCGATAGTACCAACGTTGACGTGCGGTTTGGAGCGTTCAAATTTTTCTTTAGCCACGGCGATATTCCTTACTTTCTGTGCTCTCCCTTGTGGTAAGGAGAGCACGGGATCAATTGGTTAAACCCGATTATTTACCACGGGCTTCAATAACAGCCTGAGCGACGTTGTTCGGCGCGTCATCATACTTCAGGAATTCCATGGAGTAAGATGCACGGCCTTTGGTGATTGAACGCAGCTGCGTCGCGTAACCGAACATTTCGGACAGCGGCACTTCCGCGTGGATCACAACGCCAGTCACGTTGGATTCCTGACCGCGCAGCGTACCACGACGACGGCTCAGGTCACCGATAACGTCACCAGTGTTCTCTTCAGGCGTTTCAACTTCAACCTTCATGATTGGCTCAAGCAGGACCGGGGTCGCTTTCTTAAAGCCATCTTTAAAGGCGATAGACGCCGCCAGTTTAAACGCCAGCTCAGAGGAGTCAACGTCATGGTAAGAACCAAAGTGCAGACGGATACCCATGTCAACAACCGGATAACCAGCCAGTGGGCCAGCTTTCAGCTGTTCCTGGATACCTTTATCAACCGCAGGGATGTATTCGCCAGGAATCACACCACCTTTGATGTCGTTGATAAATTCGTAGCCTTTCGGGTTTGAACCCGGCTCCAGTGGGTACATGTCGATAACAACATGACCGTACTGACCACGACCACCAGACTGCTTGGCATGTTTACCTTCGATATCGGTAACTTTAGTGCGAATCGCTTCGCGGTAAGCAACCTGAGGTTTACCGACGTTCGCTTCAACGTTGAATTCACGCTTCATGCGGTCAACGATGATGTCGAGGTGCAGCTCGCCCATACCTGCGATAATGGTCTGGTTAGACTCTTCGTCAGTCCATACGCGGAATGACGGGTCTTCTTTCGCCAGACGACCCAGCGCCAGACCCATTTTTTCCTGGTCGGCTTTGGTTTTTGGCTCTACGGCGATGGAGATTACCGGCTCAGGGAATTCCATACGCTCCAGAATGATGACGTTATCCGGGTCACACAGGGTGTCACCAGTGGTCACGTCTTTCAGACCGATAGCCGCAGCGATGTCGCCTGCGCGAACTTCTTTGATCTCTTCACGCTTGTTGGCGTGCATCTGTACGATACGGCCCAGACGCTCGCGCTGAGATTTAACCGGGTTGTACACGGTGTCGCCAGAGTTAACGATACCAGAGTAAACGCGGAAGAAGGTCAGGTTACCAACAAACGGGTCGGTAGCGATTTTAAACGCCAGCGCAGCAAACGGCTCGTTGTCGTCAGAATGACGAACTGCTGGCGTATCTTTACCGTCGTCCAGCATACCGTTGATCGCTGTTACGTCAGTTGGTGACGGCAGATATTCGATCACGGCATCCAGCATTGCCTGAACACCTTTGTTCTTAAATGCAGAACCACAGGTAACCAGGATGATTTCGTTGTTCAGTACGCGCTTACGCAGAGAAGTTTTGATCTCTTCTTCGGTCAGCTCTTCGCCGCCAAAGAATTTCTCCATCAGCTCGTCAGAACCTTCAGCCGCGGCTTCAACCAGTTTCTGGCGCCATTCTTCAGCCAGCTCCTGCATATCAGCTGGGATCTCTTCGTAATCGAAGGTCACGCCTGCGTCTGCGTCGTTCCAGTTGATCGCTTTCATCTTGATCAGGTCAACAACGCCGGTGAAGTGCTCTTCCGCGCCGATAGCCAGCTGCAGAGGAACCGGAGTTGCGCCCAGACGGCTTTCAATCTGGCCAACTACTTTCAGGAAGTTAGCACCCATACGGTCCATTTTGTTAACGAACGCGATGCGTGGAACTTTATATTTGTTCGCCTGACGCCATACGGTCTCAGACTGTGGCTGAACACCACCAACTGCACAGTAAACCATTACTGCGCCGTCAAGAACACGCATGGAACGTTCTACTTCGATGGTGAAGTCAACGTGTCCCGGAGTGTCGATGATGTTAACGCGGTGCGGCTCGAACTGCTTAGCCATACCTGACCAGAAAGCGGTAGTCGCTGCGGAGGTAATGGTAATACCACGCTCCTGCTCCTGCGCCATCCAGTCCATAGTGGCTGCGCCATCATGAACTTCACCGATTTTATGGTTTACACCGGTGTAGAACAGAATACGTTCGGTAGTGGTCGTCTTACCGGCGTCGATGTGTGCACTGATACCAATGTTACGGTAGCGTGTAATGGGTGTTGTACGAGCCATTTGATTCCTCTGATTCTAGGACGTTCAAAGTTAAATCCCAGCGGGGTCAACTGAACGCCCGCTGGGTTAATAACAACTACTGAGCTGTTACCAGCGGTAGTGTGCGAACGCCTTGTTGGCTTCGGCCATACGGTGAACGTCTTCACGTTTCTTCACTGCGGTACCTTTGTTTTCCGCAGCATCAGAAAGTTCGTTCGCCAGGCGCAGAGCCATTGATTTATCACCGCGTTTACGAGCAGCTTCAACGATCCAACGCATTGCCAGAGCATTACGACGAACCGGACGGACTTCAACTGGTACCTGATAAGTAGAACCACCAACGCGGCGGGATTTTACTTCCACGGTTGGGCGGACGTTGTCCAGGGCTACTTCGAATGCTTCCAGTTCGCCTTTACCAGCACGCTGAGCCAGGGTCTCAAGTGCAGTATAAACGATAGATTCGGCGGTAGATTTTTTACCATCTACCATCAGGATATTTACAAATTTGGCCAGCAGCTCTGATCCGAACTTA
>NZ_JBHDVM010000009.1:157077-213655 GCF_042610525.1 Pantoea sp. sgz302252 | reverse complement strand
ACCAGGATATCGTACTCACCAGGCCATTTGTTGAGTCTGTTTTACCGTCAGCGCGACGAACTCAGTATAGCTTACTGCGGTCGCGCTGGCTGAAATTTGAGCAGAAAGCCCCCGAGCCATGACATCATCCTGCAGCACGTAGAGAGAGATGGGGGCAAGGCGCAGCATTTCAAGGGCCTGGCTGCCTTCCAGCGCCGCCAGTACCCCATCCTGCAGCAGCAAAACTTCGTCGCCTTTTGCCAGCATTCGCAGCATAGCGTTAAAGTCAGATTTGAAAGGAGAAGTGATTAGCGTATGCAGCATAAAGCCCTCAGAACGAGATAACCCGATGGTAATTTTCCAGCTCCGCCCGCAGCGCTGAGGGCGTCAGAATCTCGACCGGCAGCGCTTTCAGAGCCGCAGCATCGATGCCTCGCTCCGCCAGCGAGGCTGAACAGGCGTAAAAATTTTCCAGATCGTACAGCGGCAGCACGCCAAAAGTAGCGATATAGTTACGCGCCAGTATTTTCTCGGGCTGCTGATCGCCCAGCAGCTGCAGCACGCCGTCGCTGATAAAAAACAGCGCGATTTCTTCACTTAAGGCAGAGACGGCCATTACCGCGTCCAGCCCTTCCCTGCCCGCGCTGGAGCCATGCGGCGCCTGGCTGAATACAAAAGCGATACGCTTCATTAAAATTGCACCATACGTTCGCTGCTTAACGCCGCTTCCGCCAGCGCGCCCAGCCCGGAAAGCTGAAAACCTTCGGCCAGGTTGGCGGCAGGCAGCCCCTGATTTTTCGCTTCCTGTTCATCTGTAATGCCGCGGCGCAGCGCGGCGGCCACGCAAATATTCAGCGCGACGCCCTGTTCGCGCTGCAGCTGCTGCCAGGCCGCAGTCAAATTAAATTCATCGCTGGCGGGCGAAGTCAGGGCGCTGGCGTTGAGCACGCCTTCACGATAGAAAAAGACGCTCTCCAGCTGATGCCCTGCTGCCAGCAGCGCCTGGGCGAACAGATATGCTGAACTGGCTTGTTGGGTACCGTAAGCAGGGCCGGTCACTAACAGCGTAAAACGCATCAGCGTTCACTGCCCTGTAGGTCGCCGTTTTTGAACTGGCGGATGTAAAGATAGACAGTATGTCTGGAAATATTCAGCCGCTCGGCGACCTGATTGATCGCATCTTTGATATCAAAAATGCCTTTTTCATAGAGATTAAGCACGATCTGCCGGTTCTTGGCGTTGTTGGAAATAGAGCGGTCGTTACTGACTTCTTCGACCGTAAACTCCAGCGTCTGCGTCACCAGATCCTCTACCGACGTGGCGAAGTTAACGGAAGAGTCCATCTCCTGCGTTTCTGGTGGAATGAAGGTTGCCATGATCTGCGAGAAAGGCACATCCAGATTCATATTGATGCAGAGCAGGCCAATCACACGCTGTTTACCGTTGCGAATAGCAATCGTCACCGATTTCATCAGCACGCCGCTTTTGGCGCGGGTAAAATAGGCGCGGGATACGTTGCTCTCTGCATCCGTCATATCATGCAGCATGCGCAGCGCCAGATCGGTAATAGGCGAACCTATTTTGCGTCCGGTATGCTCGCCGTTGGCGATCCTGATGGCGGAACACTTTAAATCTTCCAGCGAGTGCAGCACGATTTCGCAATGCGAGCCGATCAGCATTGCCAGCCCGTCGACGACGGCCTCGTAGGATTTAAGAATATCGAAATCGGTTTGTTCGAAGGGATGCTGCTCCAGTAATTCCAGATCGTTCACATCACCGGTAAAAATTGAACCAGACATTAAGATACCACCCTTAAAAAAGCCCGCTGCACGCGGCCGGCGCAGGTTCGTTTCGAAGAGGCGTCAGTCTAGCAAATATCGGAAACGCCTGTCCTGACCTTTGTCATGAATTTTGTGTGGGCATAGCGCGGCATAAAAAAGCGGGAAAAATAAAGCCGCCACGGGCGTGGCGGCAGAGGCATTATTTGGTCGTGGCAGGCGCTTCGGTAGGTGCTGGCGCGTTAGCGTCGGCTTTAGCGGCTGGTTTGATATCCAGCAGCTCAACATCAAACACCAGCGTGGAGTTGGCCGGGATGCCAGGCACGCCGTTTTTACCGTAGGCAAGCTGCGGTGGAATAACCAGCTTGATCTTGCCGCCTTTCTTCACGTGCTTCAGGCCTTCTGTCCAGCCCGGGATCACACCATCAAGACGGAAAGAGAGCGGCTCGCCGCGCGTGTAGGAGTTATCAAACTCGGAACCGTCGATCAGCGTGCCCTTGTAGTTGACCACAACGGTATCGCTGTCTTTTGGCACGTCGCCGGTGCCTTCTTTCTCTACCTGATAGAGCAGGCCGGATTCGGTTTTCTTCACGCCTTTTTCTTTCGCAAACTTAGCGGCGAAAGCGTTGCCTTTCTCGGTGTTCTCTTTGGCGTCTTTTTCCATCTTCGCCTGCGCGGCGGTTTTCACGCGGCCTTCAAATGCCTGCAGCGTCTGTTCGATTTCCTGATCGGAAAGCTTGCTCTTGCCGGCGAAAGCATCCTGAACGCCGGAAATGAGCTGCTGCTGATCCAGCTTGATGCCCAGCTTCTCCTGTTCTTTCAGCGAGTTTTCCATATAGCGGCCAAGCGATGCGCCCAGCGCATAGGCAGACTGCTGGTCTTCGTTGGTAAAGGCGGCATTCTTCGGTGCCTGCTGCGGCGCCTGAGCGGCTGGAGCTGATGGCGCAGCGGCGGTTTCGGCGGCTGATGCCAGCGGCGCGTTCAGCGCAACGGCCATGGTGGTGGCTAACAGTGTGACTTTAAACAGTGATTTCATCCATTTCTCCAAAACCGAAGCCTCTCACCTCGGAAATCGTTTTTACAGACAGAGCCTGTACTATAACAACCGTGCGCGAGAAAACTGCAATACTCTCGCAATGAAAACTAATTACTTCCGACCTTTTGTCGCTCCGAAAGTTTCACCATGAAGAAGATGCAGCCAGTAAAGGCATTTTTCAACGGGGCGCGTGAAATTAAGCGGGGTACGCCTGTCCTGGCCTGGGTTTTGCCGTTAGAATCGGAACAATCCAGCCCGACAACGTGCCGCAAGCGGCGGCAAAAGGAAGAAATATGCAACAATCTGTGTTTGAGCAGCGTCTGGAGCTGCTGGAGAGCCGCCTGGCCTTTCAGGAGCATACCATCGAGGAGCTAAACCAGACGGTGGTTCACCACGAGCTGGAAATGGCCCGCCTGCGCGAGCAGATGCGCCTGCTAACCGACAAGTTAAAAGCCGCTGCGCCCTCAATGATTGCTTCACAGTCGGAAGAGACGCCGCCGCCGCATTACTGATGATCCAACGCCAACAAAAAGGCCGCCCGAGGGCGGCCTTAACGATCTGTCGACAGCTTAGTGGCTGCAGCCGCAGCCGCCGGTGCCGCAACCGCCTTTACCGTGGTCATGGTCATGATCGTGATCGTGGTGATGATCGTGCTCACCGTGAACGTGGCCGTGCGCCAGTTCTTCTTCCGTAGCTTCACGGATAGCCACGACTTCCACGTTGAAGTTCAGGTTCTGGCCCGCCAGCATATGGTTGCCGTCGACCACTACGTGATCGTCTTCTACCTCGGTGATCTCAACCGGTACCGGGCCCTGGTCGGTTTCCGCCAGGAAACGCATGCCAACCTGTAGCTCGTCCACGCCCATGAAAACGTCTTTCGGCACGCGCTGCACCAGATTGTCGTCGTACTGGCCGTAGGCGTCGTCAGCAGGGATATGGACTTCGAACTTGTCGCCGGCTTCGTGATTTTCCAGCGCCTTTTCCAGACCAGAAATCAGGGAACCATGACCGTGCAGGTAGTCCAACGGCGCGGTCACCGGAGACTCATCAACCAACACACCGTCTTCTGTACGTACCTGATATGCCAGGCTGACTACCAGGTCTTTTGCTACTTTCATGATTACTCCTAACCGTTGAGAGCTTGAAACATCGGCGGATTTGCCGGCAAGCTCTGAGTTTGCGCCGATTTTAATGAATTTCAACGCCGCTGTAAGATACAGCTTAAAAAAAGCTGAGCCATAACGCTACTCAGGATGAAAAATTCCGATCACTTGCTCGTTGGTGCGAACCTCGTCACGAACATGCTTGTCCGCTTCGCGCATCTGGTGTCCGCACTTAACGCACTCAACCACATCGACATTATTCTCAACCCACAGAGCAAGGGTATCTTTTGCCTGGCACTTTGGACAAGTCGCGCCGGCAATAAATCTTTTACGCATAGGTTATCCGGTTAAATAAAAAGCGGCGTATGCCAACGCAAGGCGCCGCGGGTTCAGAAAAAGGCTCTCGCCCCGCTTTATTCAAACTCGTCCCAGCCGTCGAACTGTCGCTTTTCGTGCTGCATTTCGGCCTGAAAAATATCTTCCAGCTCGCGCCTCGCCTCTTTCACGCGGGAGATTTGCTGGCTATCACCATGATTCGGCATCAGCTCGCGCAGCATGCGCATATCCAGACGGCGGAAGTGCTGCTGGGCGCGAAAAGCCTGATGAGGATGCATGCCCAGCGACATCAGCGTTTTACGGCCAAGCTCCAGCGCACTGGAGAAAGTTTCGCGGGAGAACTGAGTAACGCCTGCCTGAAGCAGCTCGTGTGCCTCCACGCGTCCTCTTGCCCGTGCCAGAATCTGCAGATGCGGGAAATGATGCTGGCAAAGCCGCACGATTTCCATGGCGTCTTCCGGGCCGTTACAGGTAATAACTATCGACTGTGCCGTTTCCGCGCCCGCAGCCCGCAGCAGTTCCAGTTCGGTAGCATCTCCATAGTATACTTTGTAACCATAATTGCGCATCAGGCTGACCGCGCTGATATCGCGTTCCAGTACGGTGATGCGTTTTTTATTGGCCATCAGTAAACGCGCCACTACCTGGCCAAAACGGCCAAAGCCCACCACGATCACCTGCGGTTTATCATCTTCGACGAAATGTTTCTCATCGCTTTCGTCGCCGTCGTTAAAGCGCCTTGCCAGGATTTTATCCACGGCCTGCATCAGCAGCGGCGTAGTCATCATTGACAGCGTTACCGTCACCAGCAGCAGCGGCATCTGGTCGCCGCTGAACAGCTTCGCCGAAGACGCCGCGGAAAAGAGCACAAAAGCGAATTCGCCGCCCTGGCTCAATACGGCGGAAAACTGGAGTCTTTCGGAACTACGCAGGCCAAAGATACGTGACAGCAGGTAAAGCACGCCCGCTTTAATCGCCACCAGCACCACGACGCCAATCAGGATTTCCAGAATATGGGTGTAAAGTACGCCCAGATTCAGCGCCATGCCGACGGAAATAAAGAACAGGCCCAGCAACAGCCCCTTAAAGGGATCTATTGCCACCTCCAGCTCGTGGCGATATTCGCTTTCCGCCAGCAGGATACCCGCGATAAAAGTGCCCAACGCCATCGACAGGCCAAGCGCATCCATAAACAGCGCCGATCCTAATACCAGCAGCAACGCGGCAGCGGTAAAGACCTCGCGCACGCCGGAAGCGGCAATAAAGCGGAAAATAGGACGCAGCAGAAAACGCCCGCCGACCAGCATGCCGGCAAAAGCCAGCACCTTCATGCCCACTTTCATCCAGTCGGTATGGCCGCTGTCGCCACCTGCCAGCAGCGGCACCAGCGCCAGCGCCGGGATCACCGCTAAATCCTGGAACAGCAGCACCGAAAAGCCCAGCTGGCCGGATTCGTTGCGCTTCATGCCTTTGTCACTCATCAGCTGCAGCGCCATCGCCGTTGAGGACATCGCCAGGCCCAGGCCGCCGATTGCCGCCGCCTGCCAGGAAAAATCGGTCAGCCAGAGCAGGCCGCCCAGGATCGCCGCGCTGAAAATCACCTGCGCCGCGCCGACGCCGAAAATAGAGCGGCGCAGTTCCCAAAGTTTTGAAGGGTTCAGCTCCAGCCCGATGATAAACATCAGAAACACCACGCCCAGCTCGGAGAAGTGCAGGATTTCCTCTACGTCGCTGATAAAACCCAATCCCCAGGGGCCGATAGCGATGCCGGCCAGCAGGTAGCCCAGCACGGCGCCGATGCCAAGGCGAGCCGCGATTGGGACGGCGATAACCGCCGCAAAAAGATAGACGACGCCAGCCGTGAGCAGGGTTTGTCCTTCCATTCAGGTGCCTCCATAGGGCAAAGGTGACGCCAGCCAGTCGCCGTAGGCTCGGGCATAGTTTTTCATGGTTTCCGGCTTCTGCCGCCGCGCCCAATAGACGATCATCGGCGTCAGCCAGTGCATCCGGCACATCTGCGCGGTCAGCTCAAAGGGCCGCATAATGTCCGACATCGGATAGCGGTTCAGCCCTTCCTGATGGTAGGCCGCTTCCGGTTCGCCCGTAGTGATTACGCTGCGCCAGTATTTCCCTTCCAGCACGTTGCCATCCGGCCCGCTGGCAAAGCCGCGCGACAGCACGCGATCCAGCCACTCTTTCAGCAATGCCGGGCAGCTATAGGTATAAAGCGGATGTTGAAACACGATAATGTCATGCTCGCGCAGCAGCTGCTGTTCGTAATGGATATCGATAAAAAAGTCGGGATAGTGCGCGTACAGGTCGTGGACGGTTACGTTAGACAAAGCTTTCGCCGGCTGTAACAGAACCCGATTGGCAATCGAGTCCTGGGATTCCGGGTGAGCGTAAAGCAGCAAAACTTTGGGCGGCTGCGACATCAATCCCCTCCAAATCGTCGTCACGGCGGGGAAATTCCGCTACCATGCTCGACACCGCGGAATAGTGCATTCCGCAAAGCATTTATGATGGTTTAATTTAACATATTCTGATTATACGGCGCTTATGATTCTCTTCTCATCGTTACAAATACGACGCGGCGTTCGCGTCCTGCTGGATAACGCCAACGCCACCATCAATCCCGGGCAGAAAGTGGGGCTGGTGGGCAAAAACGGCTGCGGAAAATCCACGCTGCTGTCGCTGCTTAAGAACGAGATAAGCGCCGATGCCGGCAGCTTCACTTATCCGGGTAACTGGGCGCTGGCGTGGGTCAATCAGGAGACGCCTGCGCTCAACATGCCCGCTATCGAGTATGTTATCGATGGCGATCGCGAGTATCGCCAGCTACAGGCGGAACTGGCAAAAGCCAACGAAGATAACGACGGCCACGCCATCGCCACGCTGCATGGCAAGCTGGATGCCGTGCAGGCCTGGACAATCCAGTCGCGCGCCGCCAGCCTGCTTAACGGCCTGGGCTTCTCCCAGGAGCAGCTGCAGCGGCCGGTCAGCGATTTCTCTGGCGGCTGGCGCATGCGTCTGAACCTGGCGCAGGCGCTGATTTGCCGCTCCGATCTGCTGCTGCTCGACGAACCTACCAACCACCTCGATCTGGATGCGGTGATCTGGCTGGAGCGCTGGCTGAAAAGCTATCAGGGCACGCTGATCCTGATTTCCCATGACCGCGATTTCCTCGATCCGGTGGTGGATAAGATCCTGCATATCGAGCAGCAGTCAATTTTCGAATATACCGGTAACTACAGCTCGTTCGAGATCCAGCGCGCCACCAAACTGGCGCAGCAGCAGTCGATGTTTGAAAACCAGCAGCAGAAAGTGGCGCATCTGCAAAGCTTTATCGATCGCTTTAAGGCCAAGGCCAGCAAGGCGAAGCAGGCACAGAGCCGCATCAAAATGCTGGAGCGCATGGAGCTGATCGCGCCTGCCCATGTTGATAATCCCTTTACCTTTAGCTTCCGCGCGCCAGAGAGCCTGCCCAATCCGCTGTTGAAGATGGAAAAGGTAAGCGCGGGCTACGGCGAGCGCATTATCCTGGACTCTATCAAGCTAAATCTGGTACCGGGATCGCGCATCGGCCTGCTGGGCCGCAACGGCGCGGGTAAATCGACACTGATTAAGCTGCTGGCGGGCGAGCTGGCGCCGCTGAAAGGCGATATCGGCCTGGCAAAAGGCATTAAGCTCGGCTATTTCGCCCAGCATCAGCTGGAATTCTTACGGGCAGATGAATCGCCGCTGCAGCATCTGGCCCGCCTGGCGCCAAAAGTGCTGGAGCAGCAGCTCCGTGATTACCTTGGCGGCTTCGGTTTTCAGGGCGATAAAGTTACCGAGCAGACCGAACGTTTCTCCGGCGGCGAGAAAGCACGGCTGGTGCTGGCACTGATTGTCTGGCAGCGGCCTAATTTGCTGCTGCTGGATGAACCGACCAACCACCTCGATCTGGATATGCGCCAGGCGCTGACCGAAGCGCTAATCGATTTCGAGGGCGCGCTGGTCGTGGTCTCGCACGACAGGCATTTGCTGCGCTCCACTACGGACGATCTCTATCTGGTGCACGACGGCAAGGTAGAAGCCTTTGACGGCGATCTGGAAGATTATCAGCAGTGGCTGAGCGATCTGCAAAAGCAGACCGCCGCAGCCGAGCCTAAACCAGAGAGCGGCAACAGCGCCCAGGCCAGAAAGGATCAGAAGCGCCGGGAAGCCGAACTGCGCACGCAGACTCAGCCGCTGCGCAAGCAGATTGAAAAGCTGGAAAAGCAGATGGAAAAGCTTAACGGCCAGCTTGCCGAGGCGGAGTCAAAGCTCGCCGATAGCGCTATCTACGATCCGAGCCGTAAAGCCGATCTCACTGCCGCGTTACAGCAGCAGGCAGAAGCGAAGTCGGCACTGGAAGAGTGTGAAATGGCGTGGCTGGATGCGCAGGAGCAGCTAGAGGCGATGCTGGCTTCCTGAAGCACAGCGGGAGAACTCTTGTTCTCCCGAGGTTGATAACAAAGTAGGCTGGTGCAGGCTCAGGAGGGCCTGTGTCAGCTTTACCAGCCCGCCAGCCGTTGGCGCAGCGTGGGCAGATCTTCCATGTTCATCAGCTTGCCGTCTAAAAAACGGGTTTTCAGTTCGCCACCCTGTTCCTGGGCACGGCTTTGCCGATCCAGCAGACGATAGTCACCAGCCGCGTCTCGTTCGACCCGCAACAAACCGTGCGCGGATTTTTTCAGGCCGCTGTCGGTTTTCGGCTGCTTGAAGATTTCGCGCCCGACGCCATTCACTTCGCCCCAGGTCGCCTTCATTGCAAAGCCGAAAGTGTCACGGGTGTTGTACTGGTAAGTGTAAGAACCCACGCCAAATACTACGTTGCTGCTGGCGAAACCTTTGGCTTCCAGCCGGGCCAGGATCTGATTGGCTCGCTCCAGCGTAATAGAATCCCCGTAGATCAACCCGACGTGCCCATCCAGCACCTTATAGCCTTTCTCATTCACGGTACCGCCAAAGATTTCCCACAGCACTTCTACCGAGCCTTTTTGCTGCGGCGTGCGGGCCGGATCGCGATCGGTGTCCAGGCCAGTGCCACAAAGGATTTCGACCGGATCGCCGCTATCCGGACGGAAGACCAACCGCCCTTCCCGCGCCATAATTTCGGCTTTAAGCTCGCGGCTGTATTCCGTCAGCACTTTCCAGTAATCCCAGGTATCGGAAACTACCGATACAAAACCCTGCGGATAAAGTTCGGTAATCAGGCGGCGAAAAGTGGCGATTTCGCCCTGTTCTTCCCCCATACACATAACGCTGTGTTCAGTAGCCGGAATGCTGCCCGCGATAAAATAGTTTTCAGGCGGCGTATAATACTGACGCAGATACAGGATCGAAGGCACGCTGTCGGTGCCGGTAAAACTCAGCAGATGCGCCGCACCCGCCTGAGCGGCATCCTGCAATCCGGACATGCCGCGCAGCGAAAAGTCATGGCACTGGAAATCAAGATGAGCGTCGCTATCGCAGGTCAGCGTTGACCAGCGCTGGCACAGCTGCCGGTAGTGATGGGCAATAGTGGCGTTGGTCGAGGCTTTCCATAATTCCGCCGACATAACGCTTTCCAGATAATTGACCAGCCAGAAAAATTCATCGACGGTATTGGTGATAGTCAGTACCGGCACCTGCATTGGCACTTTGCTGCCTTCATCCAGGCTTTTGATTTCCAGCGGCAGATAGCCCAGACGGTGCAACGCGCGGATATGCTCAGCGTCTATGCAGCCTTTGCCCAGATAGCTATCCATCAGCTGTTGATATTCCGCCACTATTTCAGCTTCGGGCCGGGCAAAAAAGGCTTCGTTAAACAGATCGACCATAAACCAGCGCAAGAAGCCCTGCAGTCCGAAAAAAACCAGCCTGTTGTCCGCCAGCGGAGAAGTAAAAAAGCGGTTGCCGCGCGGCGTAAAATTGGAATAGATGCGGCTGGTGCCCGCCGGGTACTGCTCGCGATGCGAAGTTTTATAGCCGTCGATAGCCAGAATCGGATTAATGCGCATGCTCTGTTCCCTCATTGCCGTAAATAGTATCGATATCGATCAGCTCTACACGATCCTGCGCTATCACCGGATCCGCTACTGAAGTCGTCGTCCAGATATGGTCGATGCCCTGCTGCAACAGCGCTTCGACGCCACGAGTAAACAAGCCGTGGGTAACATATAAACTTACCGAACGGGCGCCCGCCTGGCGCAGTACGGCGGCTGAACCGATAAAGGTGCCCCCTGCGTCACACAGATCGTCGGCAATCAGCAGATCTTTGCCAGCTACCTCGCCCTGTAGCAGCGAAAAACCGCCTAGCGCGCCGCTGCTCAGATCGCGGTGCTTACCGAGGATGCCGTACTCAGTCGCCCCAACCTGCTGAACGACGGCGTGAATTTTTTTCAGCGCGCCCGCATCCGGTGCCACCAGCATCATGCCGTTTTGCAGTTTGTCCATCAGGCTGGCGCTCTGCCGCAGGCAAAAATGCTGCGGAACGGCGATGGCGTTATTGATGACGGCAGTGGCGACATCGCTGTGCGGATCCAGAATCCGCACCCGATCGAAGGCCAGCTGATTAAGGAAACCGGCAAACACTTTTAAAGCGAAGCTGTCGCCCTGCTGCATATTGCGATCCTGGCGGGCATAAGGCAGCCACGGCAGCTCAAGCGTCGTCCAGCGCAAATCATATTCTCTGCGAGCGGCGTCCATGACCTGCGCCAGCAACATCAGGTCGTCCATATTACGCATTGCCGTAGCGCGGATTGTTAGTTTTTCCGCCTGTGTAAGCAGAGGCGGCAGTAGCCGCGCGCGCACAGCGCCATCGGGAAAGCGACCTGTTTCCAGCGCGGTTTGCTGCCCGTCGAGAAAAAGTTCCAGCTTCATCGTTGCTCCTCCAAATCCTTAATAATGTCCTTGTGACATTTATATAATTGTCCTTGTGACATTATTTAGCAAGCGAAAATGACGCCCGGAGAAGAAAAATGAAATAACTTATTGATATTTCTATTTTTATATTTTTAATCCATTGCGGAAGCCTTGCAGGCACGCTAACCGCGCGGTAAGGTGTCCGAGCGACAATTATTTACGGAAAAAGTTATGCCCGCAGAATCAGAGTATCTGGCGAACTACGACGCCTCGCGTTATCCGTCTCCCATAGTTACCGTTGACAGCGTACTGTTCACGCTCAGCCAGCAGCAACTGTGCGTGCTGCTGGTAAAGCGGGCTAATCATCCGCAAAAAGGCTGGTGGGGATTGCCGGGAGGATTTATTGATATGCAGCGCGATGTCTCAACCCGGGCTACCGCAATGAGGAAGCTACAGGAAAAAACTGGCGTAGCGCCGCCATGGCTGGAGCAGCTGGAAACCTTTTCCGGCCCCGATCGCGATCCGCGCGGCTGGAGCCTGACAACGGCATGGTACGCGCTAATCGCACGGGAAATTTGCCAGCCGCAAAGCAGCGATGTTAGCGAAGCCGAATGGCTGCCGGTAGATGTGGCGATGCAGCGCAGCGATATCGCTTTCGATCACCAGGCGATTATCGCCAGCGCCTTACAGCGGCTGCGGCAAAAAACGCTTTATACGCTGCTGCCGGTATTTTGTCTGCCCGAAGCTTTTACGCTGACCCAGCTACAGGAAGCCACCGAAGCCATACTTGACCGTCCGGTGCAGCGCAAAAGCCTGATCCGCCGTTTTGAATCTTCGGAAATGTTTGAGGAAACGGGCGAAAGCATAGCTACCGGCGCGCGCAAGGCGAAGCTGTATCGCCGCAAGCCCGATACCGGCGTGCATAACTTTACCCGTAATCTTATGCCTGCCGATTAGCTCGCCCGGTAAAAAGGCTTATCGCCCAGAATGGTGGCGCGGTGCATAATGCGTCGCGCGGGCAGATAATCCGCATTAGCATAATGCTGGGTTACACGATTGTCCCAGATAGCCAGGTCATCCTGCTGCCAGCGCCAGCGCACCTGAAACTCCGGTTTAGTGATGTGCGCGAACAGGAAGTTGAGCAGCGCGTCGCCTTCTTTTTCGCTTAGTCCGACAATACGCGTGGTAAAACCTTCATTGACGAACAGCGCCTGCTTGCCACTGACTGGATGCGTGCGCACTACCGGATGCAGCAGCGGCGGATTTTTCGCCACGGCTTGCTTCCAGCGCTGGTGCTCTTCCTCACTGCTGCGATATTTAAACTCCTGAAAAGATTTGGTGAAGTCATGCTCCGCCTGTAACCCATTCAGCAGCGTTTTAAAAGGCTCTGAGAGCGCATTATACGCAGCGATGCCGCTGGCCCACAGCGTGTCGCCGCCCGTTTCCGGCAGTTGCTTAGCCGCCAGGATTGCGCCCGCAGGCGGCGTCTCGATAAAGGTGACGTCGGTGTGCCAGTTATCGTTATCCGGTGGATTGTTGTCATGCGTATCCAGCACGATAATTTCTTCCACATCCGGCGCGTGTGGATAAACAGGATGAATATGCAGATCGCCAAAGCGAGACGCCAGCGCCCGCTGCTGCGCAGGCGTAACGGGCTGGTTACGGAAAAACAGCACCTGATGACGAATCAGCGCGTGGTAAAGCTGTTCGAACTGCGCGTCGCTCAGTGGACGGCTGAGATCCACATTGGCAACCTGAGCGCCGATATAAGGGCCAAGCGCAGTAATAGTCAGACGTTCATTCATGATGTTGCTCCATGCCAGGGGGTCAGGCGGCGCTGTAAGGCTCGCAGCCCCAGCTCCAGAGAAAAGGCGATCAGGGCGATAACGGCGATGCCCGCCAGCACTACGTCGGTCGCTAAAAATTCGCCAGCGGACTGCACCATAAAGCCCAGACCGCGTGTGGCGGCGATCAGCTCGGCAGCAACCAGCGTTGACCAGCCAACGCCAAGGCCAATGCGCAGACCGGTAAGGATCTCAGGCAGCGCGCCAGGTAAAATCACGAACCACAGCGTCTGCCAACGGTTGGCGCCCAGCGACTGCGCTGCCCTAAGTCTCACCTGCTGAACGCTTTTCACGCCTGCCAGCGTCGACATCACTACAGGCGCGAATATCGCCAGGTAGATCAGCAAAATTTTGGAGGTTTCGCCAATGCCGAACCAAATCACCATCAGCGGCAGATAAGCCAGCGGCGGCACCGGACGATAAAGCTCAATCAGCGGATCGAGGATCCCGCGAGCGGTTTCGCTCAGCCCCATCAGGATGCCGACCGGTACGCCAATCAGCGTGGCCGCCAGCAGCGCAATCACAATTCGTGTCAGGCTGGCCGCCAGATGCTGCCAGAGCGTGGCATCCATAAAGCCCTGCGGGCTGGCTACTACCAGCAGCTGATGAAAAACCTGCTGCGGCGCGGGCAGAAACAGCGGCGCAATCAGGCCGAAAGCCGTCACCGCCCACCAAACAGCCAGCAGCACCAGCACGGTGGACAGGCTTAGCGTAATGGAACGATTTAGCGGCCAGCGCCAGCCAGTGCGGCGCTCTATTGTTTTTTCCGTGGTCAGCAGGCTCATGCAAATACCTCTCGCTGTTGAAATACCCGGCTCAGCACGTATTCGCGCTTTGCGATAAATTCAGGATCGGATTTGATAGCCCGGCACGCTTCGCCCTCGGCGTAGCGGCGACCAAACGGCAGCGGCAGCCGTTCGAGGATTTTTCCCGGCCCGGGCGAAAGCAGGATCAGTTCGCTGGCGAGAAATACCGCCTCTTCGATATCGTGGGTAATCAGCAGCACCTGCTTACCGCTGTCGCGCCACAGCTTCAGCAGCAATTCCTGCATCTGCTCGCGGGTAAAAGCATCCAGCGCGCCGAAAGGCTCGTCCAGCAGCAGCAGTTGAGGATCGGCGGCCAGCGCTCTCGCTATCCCTACGCGCTGGCGCATGCCGCCGGAAAGCTGCCAGATAAATTTCTTTTCCGCGCCCTGTAGCCCCACTTTTTTTAACATCTGACGGGCAGTTTCACGGCGCGTCGTTTTATCCACGCCAGCCAGCTGTAGCCCAAAAGCGACATTATCCAGTACGTTGCGCCAGGGCAGCAGGCCTTCATGCTGGAACACCACGCCGCGTTCGGCGCCCGGCCCGATAATCCGCTGGCCATCCAGCGTAATACTCCCCGCTTCCGGCGTAAGAAAGCCTGCTATCAGATTCAGCAACGTGGTTTTGCCGCAGCCGGACGGGCCAAGCACTACCACCAGTTCTTCCCCGGCGATCGTCAGGTTAATATCTTCCAGCGCGAGGTGGCCATCGTAGCGGGCCGTCAGATGCGAGACAGATAGCATGGCGATTCCTTATTGCGTGAGGTTTTTGACGAAGCGGTCGGTAACAAAGCCGCTGTAGTCGCTGGCGACCTGCGGCACTTTGCCCTGCTCTTTCAGAAACTGCGCGGTGTCGCCGATGGCTTTATCTACCGGCTGGCCCAGCTGTTCGATCTGCTGCTGTGCGGTCAGGTAAGTGTTGCCTTTCACCAGACCGGGAACCTGCTGCTCCGGCACGCCGCTCAGACGCGAAAGTTTGCTGAGGTTGTCGCCATCTTTCAGCCACTGTTCTGGGTTGTCGAGATAGGCTTTTTGCGCATTCAGGGCGCTGCGGGCGAAAGCGGTGACCACATCCGGATGCTGCTGAGCGAAGTCTTTGCGCACCACCCAGACATCCAGCGTTGGCGAACCCCATTTGCCGACCTGCGCGGAATCCGTCAGCACTTTACCCTCTTTCTCCAGCTCGTTGACGGCAGGCGCCCAAACGTAGGCACCGTCAATATCCCCGCGCTGCCAGGCAGCGATAATTGCCGGCGGCTGAAGGTTAACAATCTGCACCTGACCGGGCTTAATGCCCCAATGCTTCAGTGCGGCCAACAGGCTGTAGTGCGTGGTGGAGATAAAAGGAACGGCGATACGTTTGCCGATTAAATCTTTTGGATCTTTGATGCTCTTTTTAACGACCAGCGCCTCGGAGTCGCCAAGCTGCGAGGCGAGCAGAAACACCTCAATGGGCACCTGCTGACTGGCGGCTACGGCCAGCGGGCTGGAGCCGATATTGCCGATTTGCACATCGCCGGAAGCCAATGCCCTGACCACACTGGCACCGCTGTCGAACTTACGCCAGTCGACCTTAGCGCCGCTGGTTTTAGCGAAGGTATCTTCGGCCTGGGCAACCTTGGCCGGTTCCGCTGAAGTCTGGTAGGCCACGGTAACGTCGACAGCCTGCGCGCTCAGCACAGAGAGGGAAAGGGTTGCGGCCAGCAGTGAAAGAGTGAGTTTACGCGCCATGCTTTGCTCCGGTCATTATTGTTATAAAGGTGAATAACGCCTTTGTAACCGAGAGCCGTAAGCGCGATAAAGTAATTAAAAATTATCGGATATAACGATAAATCCTTAGAAGAAAAACGGCAGTTTATTGCCGGAAAATGGCAAAAAGCCAGCGTTAGTACGCTGGCTTCCGATCAGCGCCAGATTAACAGGACGCAGGCCGCGGTAAGAACGCCCATCGAAACGTTAAAGATCGTCCAGGCACGGCGACTGCGCAGGATGCGGCCAATCAGCGAGCCGAACCCCAGCCAGATCAGCCCGGAAACCAGGTTCACCAGCGCCATGGCGAAACTAATAGCCAATACGGAGCCGCGATAAGCTTCGCCAGGCAGGCTAAAACTGGCCACCGCGCCCAGCGCCATCAGCCAGGCTTTGGGGTTAATCAGCTGCAGCAAGCCGCCCTGCCAGAACGGCATCGGCGCGGGCGGCGCTTCGCCGGTTTCCAGCCGTTCATATTTTGCCGTGGCGATCTTCCATGCCAGCCAGAGCAGATAAATACTGCCCGCTACCTTGAGGAAAAGATGAAGAGAGGGATAAAGCAGGATCAGGCCGCCGATGCCGAAAGCCACCAGCAGCAGCATTACCTGCATGCCGATCATAATGCCGATCAGCAGCCACAGCGAACGCAGAAAACCAAAGTTGGCGCCCGAGGCGGTGAGTAACATATTATTAGGGCCTGGCGTAATAGCGGCGACCCACAGAAAACCCAGCATAGAGAGAAACAGACTTAGTTCCATATGAAACGGGTGCTCCTTATTCCCGATCGGAAACGAACCTCCTGAAGCTAACAGTATGAAAAGGATCCTGGAAGCCTTTTAACGATGAACTTTGATGCCACCACGGAAAACATTTTTCGCCCGATAAAGGGCATGAGCAATCCCCATCTACAAACGGTTCTTCCACGCCTGGTTCGCCGCCGCATAACGCTGCGCCCGCACTGGCAGCGCCTGACCTTGCCGGACAGTGATTTCGTCGATCTGGCCTGGAGCGAGGATCCGGCGCGCGCCGCGCACAAGCCGCGCGTGGTACTGTTTCATGGTCTGGAAGGCAGCTTTCAAAGCCCTTACGCCCACGGACTGTTACAGGCTTTCCAGCAGCGTGGCTGGCTGGGCGTAGTGATGCATTTTCGCGGCTGCAGCGGCGAGCCGAATCGGCTGGGGCGCATCTATCATTCCGGCGAAACCGAAGATGCCAGCTATTTTCTGCGCTGGCTGCGTGAAACCTGGGGCCATGCGCCTACCGCCGCCGTCGGCGTTTCGCTTGGTGGCAATATGCTGGGCTGTTTAATGGGCAAGCAGGGTGAAGCCTGCCTGCTGGATGCGGGCGTTATTGTCTCCGCGCCGCTGATGCTGGAACCCTGCAGCCAGCGGCTTGAGCAGGGCTTTTCACGTTTCTACCAGCGCTACCTGCTAAACTTGCTGAAGCAGAACGCGACCCGCAAGCTTAACGCCTGGCCCGGCACGCTGCCTGTGGATTTAGCGCAGCTTAAGGCGCTAAAGAAACTCCGGGCTTTTGACGATGCCATTACCGCCAGAGCGCACGGCTTTCTGGACGCGACAGATTACTATCGCCGCTGTAGCGCCCTGCCGCTGCTGCCCGGCGTGCGTAAGCCTCTGTTAATTATTCATGCTAAAGACGATCCCTTTATGACTGACGAAGTGATCCCCGCTATCCATAAGCTGCCTGCCAGCGTGGAGTATCAGCTTACACAGCACGGCGGGCATGTGGGATTCGTAGGAGGAACGCTACGCAGGCCGCAAATGTGGCTGGAGCAGCGTATTCCGCAATGGCTTTCAACCTGGCTGGACAACAATGATTATTCCCTGGAAAGAACTGGATCCTGAAACACTCGCCAACCTGATCGAAGCTTTTGTGCTGCGGGAAGGCACCGACTATGGCGAGCAGGAGCGCTCGCTGGAGCAGAAAGTTAACGATGTTAAGCGTCAGCTAACGAATGGTGAAGCCGTGCTGGTCTGGTCGGAGCTGCACGAAACCGTCAATATTATGCCCAAAGGGCAGATTCGTTAAGGATTTGCTGTCGGCTACGGCCGACAGAATAACAACATAAAATTGAACATAAATTTTACCCCCCCTATTAAAGCTAAAAACATAATTAAAATACACTCACATTAATTTTACTGGTTAAGTTTTTTCTCTGAAAATTAGTTGCTATTCCCGTGCTTGATAAATAAAAATTCGCCAACGAAAAAAAATAAAGAGCACCCTTATGAAAAAACATTTTCTGTCCGTTACCCTTTTCCTTTTTTTAGCCAGCTGTACCGGGAAACCTCAGGATATTAATGTTAAAATAGATTCTGCTTCGCAACAAAAATTAGCATCTATTTTAAAAAATCAGGTTATTCCCTCTGCTGGCGAACCTGACGGCGAGCGAATCAATAGAATTTCCGCCGCTTTTATTAACACTCCCTATATTGCGAATACGCTTATCGGCTCACAAGATAAGCCTGAGAAGCTGGTGGTTAATTTAACCGGTGTCGATTGCTTTACTTTTATTGACTACGTTAATGCCTTGCGTCATGCCACCGATAAAAACACATTTTACAGTAATCTGATTAACACTCGTTATAAAGAGGGCAAAGTCGATTTCTTTAACAGAAGGCACTTTTTTACCGACTGGGCAGAGCAAGCACCGCAGAATGCAAGGGATGTCACCGCTCAAATCAGCCCAAGCTATAAGGTAAAGGTGAAGTTCCTCAATAAAAAAGCGGATGGCAGCGAGTATTTACCAGGCCTGGGCGTGCAGCAAAGAGAAATCACCTACATTCCTGGAAAAAGTGTTGATCAGCAGGTTATTGATAATCTCAAAACAGGGGATTTTATCGGCATCTATACCGATCTGCCCGGCCTGGATGTCACCCATGTCGGTTTATTTATTGCCGGTGACAGCGGGCCGCTGCTTCGCAATGCTTCATCGCTGAAAGCGAACATGAAAGTAGTGGATTCACCCTTTGTTGACTATGTAAAAAACAAGCCGGGTATCATTGTGTTGCGGCCGGTACAATGAAAGGTAAAAAATGAAATTTAAAACGGTTTCTCTGTTACTTACTTTGCTGCTGGCGGGTTGCCATACTTCTTCAGGCCGTCTTAACAACAACCCGATACAGCCTCCGTCCGCCGGTAAGGAAAACACCCTTTTTCCTTTGGACAATTATTCACAGGATATTAATAAATGGATCCCCTTTTTCTCACCGGAAAGCGAAGTCCCGGTACTGGATGCAGCCACGCAGGCCCGCCACTTCTCCCGGCTTAAGGCTCACTATTTTGGCACCGGCCTCAATGACAAATCGCCCTGGAACGCGATCTGGATTGATAAACTAATCAGCAGCGACAGAGCGGCTGAACTGAAAGATCGTCAGATCGATAAATATCTCTCTGGTGCAGAGCAATATTACGCTTTCAACTTTCGGGAGCTTTCTGCAGAGTGGAAAGACGCCGTTAAAGATTTGGCAGCGGTCGCGCTTCCCGATGCTTCAGCGGGAAAAGCTATCGTGGTCAGGGAAACCCTTGCCAGGTCGTTGCCGACGCTCGATCCCATCTTTGACGACCCGCAAAAACCGGGACAAGGCTTTCCTTTCGATCTTCTCCAGGTCTCGTCAGTGCGGCCCGGCACACCGGCCTACGTGCTGGCCACCAGCCGCGATAAAGCCTGGAAGTATATCGTCACGCCGACCATTCAGGCTTGGGTAAAAAGTGACGATGTAGCCAGCGTGGATGAAGATTTTGTCGCCCGCTGGCGGGATCTGGCGGAGCGACAGTCCGGCGCCTTTATCAAAGAACCGGTTGCCGTTAACGACGGTACGCACTTCTATTTTACCGCCAGGCCCGGCACGATTTTACCTCTCCGCCAGCAGCAAACGGGCTTCTCCATCGCTATCCCGGTTAAACAAACAGACGGCAGCGCACGGATCAAATGGCTTAGCGCCAGCCCGGACGAAGTAGCCGCCATGCCGCTTAAGATGACGCCAAAAAATATCGCTTATCTGATTAAGTCTATGCGGGGCAAACCCTACGGCTGGGGCAATTACAACTTTTATAACGATTGCTCAGCCGAACTACGCAGCCTGCTGATGCCTTTCGGCATCTTTCTGCCGAGAAATTCCGATGCACAGGCGGCCAGCGGCAGAGTGGTTGATCTAAGTAAGGAAGATGTAGCGACGCGGCTCAACTACCTGCAGCAGCACGGTAAACCCTTTACCACGCTAATCCATATTGACGGCCATATTATGCTTTATATTGGCAACGCCACGCTGGATGGCAAAGTGGTGCCGATGACTTACCAAAACCTGTGGGGTCTGCACACGCAGCCACGGCCGGGCAGAAGCATTATCGGCGGTTCCGTGTTTTTCCCGCTGCTGGCCAGCTATCCGGAAGATACCAGCCTGCAATCGCTTGCCGATAAACCGTTATTCACCCTGACTTTTATAGAGTAACAGCCTGGCGCGGTGCCGACGGCCGGGCAGAAGATGACAGGCTGCGGCAAAACGTGCTAACAATGGCGGCATAATGTCCAAAGGAATCCGCTTATGTCCGCCAAACATCCAGTGATTGCCGTAACCGGCTCAAGCGGCGCAGGCACCACCACCACCAGCCTGGCCTTTCGCAAAATTTTTCAGCAGCTGAATCTGCATGCGGCGGAAGTGGAAGGCGACAGTTTCCATCGCTATACCCGCCCTGAAATGGATATGGCTATCCGTAAAGCGCGCGATATGGGCCGCCATATCAGTTATTTTGGCCCGGAAGCCAATGACTTCGCGCTATTGGAGCAAACCTTCGCGGAATATGGCCGCAGCGGCAGCGGCCAGTCCAGAAAATATCTGCATACCTATGACGAAGCCGTGCCCTGGAATCAGGTGCCCGGCACTTTTACCCCGTGGCAGCCGTTGCCGGAACCTACCGACGTGCTGTTTTATGAAGGTTTGCATGGCGGTGTTGTCACGCCGCAGCACAACGTTTCACAGCATGTCGATCTGCTGGTAGGCGTGGTGCCGATTGTCAACCTTGAGTGGATCCAGAAGCTGGTGCGCGATACCAGCGAACGCGGCCACTCGCGTGAAGCGGTAATGGATTCGGTGGTGCGCTCAATGGAGGATTACATCAACTTCATCACGCCGCAGTTTTCCCGTACCCATATTAATTTCCAGCGCGTGCCGACCGTAGATACCTCTAACCCTTTCGCCGCGCGGGGCATTCCTTCGCTCGACGAAAGCCTGGTGGTGATCCATTTTCAGGCACTGGAAAACATCGACTTTCCCTACCTACTGGCGATGCTGCAAGGCTCTTTTATTTCACATATCAATACGCTGGTGGTGCCGGGCGGCAAAATGGGGCTGGCGATGGAGCTGATTGTCGGCCCGCTGGTTAAGCGGTTGATAGAAGGCAAAGAGATCCATTAAGGCAGCGTCCTGTTCGCCTCCTTGAGGTTTCTCTCAAAAACAGGGCTTGCGCGCTTTGTGCTATCCGGGTTCATGTAACAACTTCACCTAATTCATTCAGTTAAGCCGCGTCCGGTTGCAGAGAACGAAAAAGGCGCGGCGGCAGATTTCCCGCTATGCTGAAGCGAGACAACACAAGACACCCATGCAAAGCTGTGCTACAAACAAGGCTGTATTTCGTCAGTACTCTACAAGACCAGACGAAACGGGACGACATAATGAGCCCGGCCCTCAACAGAGAGCCGAATAACTTTCCTGCATGGGAAGCGCTTGACTATTTCAACGCCTGTCAGGGAACTCTGCCCCTGTATTTAGGCACGATAACAACAGAGGATAACAGCGAATGGTTCTCGGCAAACCGCAAACAGACCCGACACTTGAATGGTTCCTGTCACATTGCCATATTCATAAGTATCCATCCAAAAGCACGCTGATCCACCAGGGTGAGAAAGCAGAAACCCTCTACTACATCGTCAAGGGCGCGGTAGCGGTGCTGATCAAGGATGAAGAAGGCAAAGAGATGATCCTTTCCTATCTTAATCAGGGCGACTTTATTGGCGAACTGGGCCTGTTCGAAGAGGGTCAGGAGCGCAGCGCATGGGTACGGGCCAAAACGGCCTGCGAAGTGGCAGAGATCTCTTACAAGAAATTTCGCCAGCTGATCCAGGTCAACCCGGATATCCTGATGCGTCTCTCTTCGCAGATGGCGCGCCGCCTTCAGGTCACCTCCGAGAAAGTAGGCAATTTAGCTTTCCTGGATGTAACGGGCCGTATCGCACAGACGCTGCTGAACCTGGCGAAACAGCCGGATGCTATGACCCATCCGGATGGGATGCAAATTAAGATTACCCGCCAGGAGATAGGCCAAATCGTCGGTTGCTCCCGCGAAACCGTCGGCCGTATTTTGAAAATGCTGGAAGATCAAAACCTGATCTCGGCGCACGGCAAGACCATCGTCGTTTACGGTACACGCTAAGCCGCTCTGATTGTATGGCGCAATGGCTCTGTTGCGCCTTTTCAGCTGGTTGAATTATGTGGCGCCGCATTATCTATCATCCCGAAGTCAATTACGCCCTGCGCCAGACGCTGGTGTTATGCCTGCCTGTTGCCGTCGGCTGGCTGCTGGGCAATCTGCAAAACGGCCTGCTGTTCTCGCTGGTGCCGGCCTGCTGCAATATCGCCGGGCTGGATACGCCGCATAAACGCTTCTTTAAACGCCTGATTATCGGCGGCGCCCTTTTCGCCTTCAGCAGCTTTCTGGTGCAGTATCTGGGCGATCGCGCCGTGCCCTTGCCCGTTATTCTGTTTGCGATGGCGATGCTGCTGGGCGTAACCGGTGAAATCAGCCCGCTGCACGGCAGGCTGTTGCCCGGCGCGCTGATTGCCGGGATTTTTACTCTGAGCCTGGCTGGCCGCATGCCGATCTGGGAGCCGCCTTCGCTCTATATTCTCGGCACCGTCTGGTACGGCCTTTTTAACTGGTTCTGGTTTTGGCTGTGGAAAGAGCAGCCGATGCGGGAAACGCTTAGCCTTCTCTACCGCGAGCTGGCAGGCTACTGCGAAGCCAAATATAGCCTGCTAACGCAGCTCGCCGATCCGGAAAAAGCGCTGCCGCCGCTGCTGGCCCGCCAGCAAAAAGCGGTCGATCTGATCAACACCTGCTATCAGCAGATGCATATGCTTGCCGCCAGCAATGATAATCACCATAAGCGGCTTACCCGCGCTTTTCAGGTTGCCCTGGATTTGCAGGAGCATATCGCCGTCAGCCTGCATCAGCCGGAAGAGGTACAAAAGCTGGTGGAACAAAGCCATGCCGAAGCGGTAATACGCTGGAATGCGCAGAGCATTGCCGCCAGGCTGCGCGAGCTGGCGGATGATATCCTCTATCACCGCCTGCCTGAACGATTCAGCCTGGACAAACAGCTTGAGGCGCTGGAGAAAATTGCCCGCCAGCATCCCGATAATCCGGTCGGCAGCTTTTGCGCCTGGCATTTTAGCCGCATCGCCCGCGTACTGCGCACCCAGCGCCCGCTTTATCAACGCGATCTGATGGCCGACCGACAAAAGCGCCTGCCGCTGCTGTCCGCCATTAAGAGCTACCTGTCGCTGAAGTCCGCCGCGCTGCGCACCGCTGCCCGCTTTGCCGTAATGCTGGCCTTTGCCAGTTCGCTGGCGCTGTTTTTTAATCTGCCCAAACCTTACTGGATCCTGATGACGGTGATGTTCGTCAGCCAGAACGGTTACAGCGCGACCCGAGTCCGCATTCAGCACCGGGCATTAGGCACGCTCGCCGGGCTGATCATAGCCGCGCTCACGCTGCGCTTTCAGGTAGCGGAATCGGCGGTGCTGCTGGTGATGTTGACCATTACCCTGGCAAGCTATCTGGTGATCCGTAAATTCTATGGCATCGCCACTATCGGCTTTACCGTTACGGCGGTGTATTCGTTGCAGCTATTAGCTTTGAACGGCGCCGACTTTCTGTTGCCGCGCTTGATGGATACGCTGATGGGCTGCCTGATCGCTTTTGGCGGCATGATCTGGCTATGGCCGCAGTGGCAAAGCGGCCTGCTGCGGCAGAATGCGCACGACGCGCTGGAAACCTATCAGGAAGCGCTGCAAAAGCTGCTGGGCGATGAGCAAAATCCGCAGAAACTTGCCTGGCAGCGTATGCGCGTTAACCAGGCTCACAATGCGCTGTTTAACTCGTTGAATCAGGCGATGCAGGAACCGGGTTTTAATGCCGACTGGCTGGCTGATATGAAACTATGGATAACGCACAGCCAGTTTATCGTCGAGCATATCAACGCTATGACTATTCTGGCGCGCGAACATACCATGCTGACGCCGCAGCTGGCGGAACGCTATCTACAGGCCTGCGAAATAGAGCTACAGCGCTGTCAGCAGCGGCTGGAGTATGACGGCCCCAGCTCGGGCAGCAGCGCGCTGGATACCCAGATCACGCCCGAACGGGGGCCGATGACTATTATGGAAAGACACGTAAAGAGGATTCTGGAGCATCTTGCGGCGATGCATACCATTTCTTCGCTGGCCTGGAGCAACCGCCCGCACCACGGCCGCTGGCTATCGCGGCGTTTAAGAAGGTCGGGCTGACAAAGCTATATAAAAAGCATTACTAATAAACAGGTTATATTTTCCATAAAGTCAGAGATCTCCCTTTTTTACTCGTCAAAAACCATCGGGATATGTTTAACTCTGGCGATAATGTATACTACAAAGGTATATAAATTCAGGAGGACTTATGCCTGTTGCACATAAAATGTCTTCTGCGGCGCAACAGTTATGGGCTGCAGAGATTAAAAGAAAAAGACCAGAACCAGATAGTTACGTTAAAACGCCATCAATTTCTGACGACAAAGGTCGGGAACTTTCGTCCTGGTTTATCGAGGCCTTACAGCAAAGCGGACCAAAAAATTCGTCGGAAGATGAGACCTATCTGGCATGACGTCCTTGCAAGGAAGCGTTTATCTGGACAGACTTTATAAAGAAAAAATGGTAGCCGAACAGGCTACGGGTTCTTCAGAACTTTATGAGTTTAAAAAAGCATTTAAAATCTACTGGAAAACAGGCTTCCATCCTTCTTTTGGTAAAGATACGCCGTTTCGCTCTCCTTCAGGCATATTAACTACCTCTATTCGTCATGCTCATCTGTTACCTGAAATATTTACCGACGCTTATGGTCCGGCTGGAACAAAACTTGTCTGGACCACGCGCACAAAGCGTACGCAAAAGGCAGTAAGCGATATTTATCTGGTTTATGCCGTCAATGTAAATCGTGACGCTTGTCTGCTTGCCATTCTGCACAATGCACACAAAACCGTAAAATCAGATTCTTTTATGGAAAAGCTAATGGTCAGAGCAGACTTTTTTTATGAAAAGACGGGGGCTAAACCTATGCCTCTGACCGAACACTGTAATCTCTGGAATACAGCAATTTGGGGCGCCTGAAGCAGCCCGTATCTTCCCGGCCAGATTCAGGTGGAGGCTGAAGCCTCCAGCCTCATTATCTTAAGCCAGCGCTTTTTTCACCGCGGCGGCGAAGCGCTTCATCCCCTCTTCAATATCGGTCGGCTCAATCACCAGCGACGGGACAAAACGTATCACGTCCGTACCGGCGTTGAGTATCATCACGCCTTCCGCTGCGGCGGCGTTCAGGATATCGCGCGCCTTACCTGCATGCTGCGGCTTCAGTGCAGCGCCGATCAGCAACCCTTTGCCGCGAATATCGCTGAACAGATCCAGCTCAGCGTCCAGCGCTTTCAGCGAGGTGACAAACTGTTCGCGGCGAGCTTCCACACCGTTCAGCACCTCTTCGGTATTAATGATATCCAGCGCCGCTTCCGCGACCGCACAGGCCAGCGGGTTGCCGCCATAGGTCGTGCCGTGCACGCCCGGCGCCATGACCGAAGCAATCTCGTTAGTGGTCAACATAGCGCTGACCGGGAAACCGCCTCCCAGCGCTTTGGCGGTAGTGAGAATATCTGGCTGCACGCCATAATGCTCATAAGCAAACAGCTTGCCGCTGCGTCCCATGCCGCTTTGCACTTCGTCCAGCACCAGCAGCGCCTGGTGTTGGTCGCACAGTTCACGCAGTCCCTGCATAAATTCCGGGGTTGCAGGCGTTACGCCACCTTCGCCCTGAATCGGCTCAACCACGATGGCGCAGGTATGATCGTCGATCACCGCTTTTACCGCATCGAGATCGTTAAAGGGTACGTGGACGATATCGGCAGGCTTGGGGCCAAAGCCGTCGGAATATTTTGGCTGGCCGCCGACAGACACGGTAAACAGCGTGCGGCCGTGGAAGGCATTATGAAATGCAATAATTTTGCTTTTGAACGGCGAATGGCGTTTGGTGGCATAGTAGCGAGCCAGTTTAAAAGCGGCCTCATTGGCTTCCGCGCCGGAATTGGCGAAGAAAACGCGCTCGGCAAAAGTAGCGGCGATCAGCTTGCTGGCCAAACGTAGCGCAGGTTCGTTGGTGAAGACGTTGCTGGTGTGCCACAGGGTTTCGCCCTGGGTTTTGAGCGCCTCCACCAGCGCAGGATGGCAGTGGCCCAGCGCGGTTACGGCAATGCCGCCGGAGAAATCGATATACTCTTTGCCCTGCTGATCCCAGACGCGGCTGCCTTTGCCCCTGACCGGCACAAACTGCGCTGGTGCATAAACAGGCAAAATAACCTCATCAAACGTTGAGCGCGTTACCGTTAATTTATCCGCTGCCATTGCCAACCTCACCTTTTTTTACGTTACCGGTACGTGAAATTATAATCACGAAATATGCATAAAAAATCAGTTAAAGGCAACCGAATTTATTGTTTGAGGAAGTTTTCCAGCAGTGGGTGTCCCTGTTCGCTAAGGATGCTTTCCGGATGAAACTGCACGCCTTCCAGCGGCAGATAACGATGGCGCAGGCCCATGATTTCATCCGGCTGTCCGTCGCGCAGCGACCAGGCGGTGACTTCAAAATCATCGGGCAAAGAGGCGGCCTCCACGATTAACGAATGGTAACGCGTTACCCTGAGCGGATTATTCAGATTGGTAAAAACGCCGCTGTTATTATGCTCAATAAGCGAAGTTTTTCCGTGCATCACCTCACGCGCCCGCACCACGCGCGCGCCGAAAGCCTGGGCTATCGCCTGATGGCCCAGACAAACGCCAAGAACAGGTATTTTACCGGCGAATTCCCGAATTGCCGCCAATGAGATACCGGCTTCGTTGGGCGTGCAAGGGCCCGGCGAAATCACCAGCCGATCGGGCCGCAGCGCGCTAATCTGCTCCAGCGTCAGCTCATCATTACGCTGAACCAGAACCTCGGCGCCCGCCTCGCAAAAATATTGGTAAAGGTTCCAGGTGAAAGAATCATAGTTATCGATCAGCAGCAGCATGCGGGCTCCGGGAAAAAAAGAAACGCCGCTATTCTACGTGTTTTCATCCCGTTCGCTTATCACTTTGCCAAAAGCAGCCTCCAGCAGCGTCAAATCGCCTGCCAGACTCGCCTTAACGGCCGCCTGCCAGCTTTCGGCATCGATCAGGCTCCATTGGATATCGCAGCCTGCGTGAATAACGATCTGTTCAAAAAAGAGACGTTGGGCGCGCCCGTTGCCGCGCAGAAAAGGATGCAGCACGGTTAGCTCGCAGTAGTACCAGGCCAGCCTTTCCGCCATGCGGTCCAGCGGCAAATCGGCCAGGCCGTTTTCCTCTTCAAGCGCCTGCATCAGCGCGTTGCCCTCTTTTTCGATATATTCAAAATGGCAGCATGGCGTATCGCCGATAGCGATATCAACTTCGCGTAGTTCGCCCGCTTCTTCCAGCACATCGTGAAACAGCGCGCGGTGCATCGCCCGCAGATGAGGCAAACCCGGATTGCGCGTGCCCAGCTCGGGCAAAGAGCCCGTCAGTAAAAAGCTCGCCAGGAAGTTGGCCGGCAGACGCTGCTGCCAGAGCGTGTTTTTTTGTTTGTCGGTGAGCTTTCTGGACATGAGTTCTCCTTGAATGGGGTGATTGCCGCAATAACGCTTTGTTAAGTATAAGCAGCAATCCCCCAGGCGGAGAGTTAAGGCAGGACTTTCGCGGAGAGAATGGTAATCGGCTTCATTGGCACATTCTGATAAGGGCCAACGTTTTTAGTCGGCGCCTGAGCGATTTTATCGGCAATGTCCTGGCCTTTAACAACCTTACCGAAAACGGCATAGCCGAAATCGCGCTGGCCGTGATCCAGGAAGGCGTTATCCGCCACGTTAATAAAGAACTGGCTGGTCGCGCTGTCTTTATCGGCGGTGCGGGCCATAGCAATGGTGCCGCGCTTGTTCAGCAGGCCGTTATCCGCCTCGTTTTTAATCGGCGCATTAGTAGGCTTTTGCTGCATATCCGCAGTAAAACCGCCGCCCTGCACCATAAAGCCAGGGATTACACGGTGAAATACGGTGTTGTTGTAGAAACCGCTGTTGACGTAATCAACGAAATTTTTCGTAGAAATCGGGGCCTTCTGGTTATTGAGCTCCAGCTCAATATTGCCAGCGGAGGTGGTCAGCAGCACGTGCGTATCTCCTTTTGCCGCCAGAGCGGAAGCGGAGAGCGTGGATAACGCAAACACGGTGGCAACCGCCGTCAAAGTACGTTTTAACATGAAAGATTCCTTACTTAAGGGCTACAGGCCGAAAATTGATTGTAAAGAGGCGCTTACCCGCGCGCCAGCGTTTTACCTTTTTTTACGTGCCTTAACGCCACGCAAACGCTTTCGCCAGGGGAAAAACGGTGATATTCATCACGAAAATCCTGAAATCGGCGAGAAAGTTTTCATTATTTATTTAAGCAGATCACGAATCCAGCTAAACTGCCCGCGCTTGGCGTGAGCGTCCTGCCTCACGATTTTTTGACTCCACGGGCCACACTAATGACAAATCGCGATCGAATCGGGCTAACCTGGATCAGCTTCTTCTCCTATGCGCTAACCGGCGCGGTAGTAATCGTTACCGGTATGGTGCTGGAGAATATCGCTGACTATTTTCATCTGCCGGTAGCGCAGATGAGCAACACCTTTACTTTCCTTAACGCCGGCATTCTGGTTGCCGTTTTTCTTAATGCCTGGCTGATGGAAATCGTGCCGCTCCGCCGTCAACTGATTTTCGGTTTTGTGCTGATGGTGCTTTCGGTGCTGGGTCTGATGACCAGCCACTCGCTAAGCGTCTTTTCGCTCTGTATGTTTGTGCTGGGCGTGGTCAGCGGCATCACTATGTCGATCGGTACTTTCCTGATCACTCATCTGTATGAAGGACGTCAGCGCGGTTCACGCCTGCTGTTTACCGATTCCTTCTTCAGCATGGCGGGCACTATTTTCCCGATTATCGCCGCCGCGCTGCTGGCGCGTTCGCTGCCATGGTACTGGGTTTACGCCTGTATCGGCGTAATCTACCTGGTTATCTTTGTGCTGGCGCTTTGCTTTGAGTTTCCCGTGCTGGGCAAAAAAGCCGCCATGCAAAACGTGGAAAAAGAGAAATGGGGCATTGGCGTGCTGTTTCTGTCAATCGCCGCGCTTTGCTATATCCTCGGCCAGCTGGGCTTTATTGGCTGGGTGCCGCTGTACGCCACTAAAAGCATGGGCATGGATCTGACCCAGGCTGGCGCGCTGGTAGGTAACTTCTGGACGGCCTATATGATCGGCATGTGGGCGTTCAGCGCTATCCTGCGCTTTTTCGATCCTCAGCGTATTGTTACGCTGCTGGCGCTGCTGGCTACGGCGCTGATGTACTGGTTTATTAGCAGCAGCGACGCCTCGATGCTGAAGTGGATTATGATGAGCCTGGGCTTCTTCTCCAGCGCTATCTACACCACTATCATCACCCTGGGCTCGCTACAGACTAAAGTCTCTTCGCCTAAACTGGTGAACTTTATTCTGACCTGCGGCACCGTTGGCACCATGCTGACTTTCGTGGTGACCGGCCCAATCGTGGATAAACACGGCGCTCATGCCGCGCTGTTCACTGCCAATATGCTTTATGCCGTGGTGTTTGTGATGTGTCTGCTGCTGGGCTTTGTCAGCAAGCACAAGCTGCACGGCCATATGTCCTCGCATTAATATTGAAAGGCCGGTTTACCGGCCTTCAGACTGCTGACAAAGCTAAAAAAGCTTGAGTGAACATCTGTTTTTTTACAGCAACTCTGCAGCTTGATAGCGGCAGAGGCTGAGCGGATAAGCGGACCGTTTGGCGCATGGACGCGCCAACCGAGCTTACACGGATGTATTTACAGCGTGTCCGTGTTCCGATCTGCCTCTGCTGCTCTGTCACAGGTTTAAACGCGCTCAAGGGTTTGTCCTCAACCTCACAGGTCGATTTACCGGTCTTTTTTATCAGCGCCGAAAATGAACCTCTTCGCTCTGTGCTAAGTAGATAGTGCTGGCCGCAGGCTGCGTTTGCGCTATTACCCTTCCCTGACGAATTGAATAACGTGTTGGCACCTGCCGCCGCAGCGCATCAAATCCGCTTTCCGCAGGCAGAATAATCAGGTTCGCACTGTTGCCGCTCTGGATACCGTAGTCCGTTAATTGCAGCGTTCGGGCGCTGTTATGGGTGATTAATTTAATGGCTTCATCCAGTTCGCCATAACCCATCAGCTGGCAAACGTGCATCCCCATATGCAGCACCTGAAGCATATTGGCCGTGCCCAGTGGATACCAGGGATCGAAGACGTCATCATGGCCGAAGCAGACGTTAATCTCCGCCGCCAGCATCTCTTTCACCCTCGTGACGCCACGCCGTTTGGGATAGTCGTCAAAGCGGCCCTGAAGATGAATATTGACCAGCGGATTGGCAACAAAGTTAATGCCGGAAAGCTTCAGCAAGCGGAACAGGCGCGAAGTATAGGCGCCGTTATAGGAATGCATCGCCGTGGTATGGCTGGCGGTGACGCGCGCGCCCATTTTTTCCCGTAGCGCCAGCGCCGCCACCGTCTCAACAAAGCGCGACTGCTCATCGTCGATCTCGTCGCAGTGCACGTCGATCATCCGCTGATATTTTTGCGCCAGCGCAAAAGTCTTATGCAGCGACTCCACGCCGTATTCACGGGTAAATTCAAAGTGTGGGATAGCGCCGACCACGTCCGCGCCGAGCCGCAGCGCCTCTTCCAGCAAGGCTTCACCGTCAGGATAGGAAAGGATCCCCTCCTGCGGAAAAGCGACAATCTGGATATCGACCCAGGGCGCCATTTCGCTTTTTACCTCGAGCATAGCTCGCAGCGCGGTCAGCGAAGGGTCGGAAACGTCCACATGCGTGCGCACATGCTGGATACCGTTAGCTATCTGCCATTTTAGCGTCTGCCGTGCGCGAGTTTTTACATCCTCATGACTGAGCAGCGCTTTACGCTCCGCCCAGCGCTCAATGCCTTCAAACAGCGTGCCGGATTCATTCCAGGCGGGTTCGCCAGCGGTCTGTGTGGTATCAAGATGGATATGCGGCTCGATAAACGGCGGAAAAGCCAGTCCACCTTCCGCATCCAGCGAATCTGCCGGAGCGGCGCCATGCGCCTGAGGTGAAATTGACGCGATTTTGCCGTCGCGAATGGCTATTTGCCAAAGCCCCTCGCGCCACGGTAAACGAACATGATGAATGCTTTTCAGTGGAATAGCCTGCATAGAGACGCTCCTTAACGCCAGTGGTTTTTTAACCATACCACCCTTTACCGCGCAGCGAGAGCCAGCAAAACCAGCAAAATCCATAAGTTACCTGAAAAAGCTTAAAAATCAGCCTTCTACCCATAAAGGGGTAATTAAAAAACGACTTGATATACATCAATAACTCTGGAGTTTTGCGCGTTATTGTAGCGGCATTATTTTATGACGTGAGGCAACAATGCGCACCCGACTCGTTGTTATTGGCAACGGTATGGTAGGCCACCGCCTGCTGGAAGAGCTGACCGAAAAAGCCGCGCCGGATCGGTTCGAGATTACCGTTTTTTGTGAAGAACCCCGCGTGGCTTACGATCGCGTCCATCTTTCCGCTTATTTTAGCCACCACAGCGCCGAGACGCTGTCGCTGGTGGCGGAAGGCTTTGCTGAAAAGCACAAGATAAGCGTGCTAACTGGTGAAAAAGTCTTAACTATAGACCGACAGGAAAAGGTGGTTTATTCCGATAAAGGCCGGGCGGTAGCCTACGACAAGCTGGTATTGGCGACTGGTTCTTATCCCTGGGTGCCGCCCATCAAGGGTGCAGAAGGCAAAAACTGTTTTGTTTATCGCACCATTGAAGACCTGGACGCTATCGAAGCCTGTGCGCGCGGCAGCCGCAGCGGCGCGGTTATCGGCGGCGGGCTGCTGGGACTGGAAGCGGCTGGCGCGCTGAAAAGCTTAGGTATGGAAACGCACGTGGTGGAGTTTGCGCCGGTGCTAATGGCGGAACAGCTCGATCCTCAAGGCGGGCAACTGCTGCGGAAAAAGATCGAAGGCATGGGTGTCGCTGTGCATACCAGCAAGAACACCCGGCAGATTATCGACGGCCCGTCTGGCGGAAAAATTTTACAGTTCGCCGATGAAAGCGAGCTGACGGTAGATTTTATCGTGTTCTCGACCGGCATTCGTCCTCAGGACAAGCTGGCGAAAGAAGCGGGTCTGGCTATCGGCCCGCGCGGCGGCGTAGCGATTGATGATTGCTGCCGCACTTCGGATGAAGATATTTATGCGATTGGTGAATGCGCCGCCTGGCAAAGCCGCGTTTACGGTCTGGTCGCGCCAGGCTACAAGATGGCTCAGGTAACTGCGGATAGCCTGCTGGGCCAGGAGAACGCCTTTACCGGCGCGGATATGAGCGCCAAACTCAAGCTGCTGGGCGTGGATGTCGGCGGCATAGGCGATGCTCATGGTCGTACGGCAGGCGCACGCAGCTATGTTTACCTCGATGAGAATAAAGAAATTTATAAGCGCCTGATAGTTAGCGCCGATAATAAAACGCTGCTTGGCGCGGTGCTGGTCGGCGATACCAGCGACTATGGCAACCTGCTGCAGCTGATGCTGAACGGCATCGAACTGCCGGAAAATCCCGATACGCTGATCCTGCCAGCCTACGCAGGCAGCAAGCCCGCGCTGGGCGTCGAGTCGCTGCCGGAGACGGCACAAATCTGCTCCTGTTTCGACGTCAGCAAAGGCGATCTGGTAATGGCGATCCAGAACGGCTGCCATACGGTCGCGGCGCTGAAGGCGGAGACCAAAGCAGGCACAGGCTGCGGCGGCTGCGTGCCGCTGATGACTCAGGTGCTCAATGCAGAGCTAAGCCGCCAGGGCATTGCGGTCAACCACCACCTTTGCGACCATTTTCCTTATTCACGCCAGGAGCTGTATCACCTGATCCGCGTTGAGGAAATCAAAACCTTCGCGCAGCTGTTGGACAAATATGGCCGCGGCTACGGCTGCGAGGTCTGCAAACCTACCGTGGCTTCGCTGCTGGCTTCATGCTGGAACGATTATGCGCTTCAGCCGCCGCTGGTGCCTTTGCAGGACAGCAACGACAACTTCCTTGGCAATATCCAAAAAGATGGCACCTATTCCGTGATCCCGCGCTCAGCAGGCGGCGAAATCACACCGGCCGGTTTGATCGCGGTCGGGGAAATAGCCCACCGTTACGGGCTTTATACCAAAATCACCGGCTCGCAGCGTATCGGCCTGTTTGGCGCGCATAAAGACGATCTGCCCGCGATCTGGCAGGCGCTGCTTGAGGCCGGTTTCGAAACCGGCCACGCCTATGCAAAAGCGCTGCGCATGGCGAAAACCTGCGTAGGCAGCAGCTGGTGCCGCTTCGGCGTCGGTGATTCCGTAGGGCTGGGCGTAGAGCTGGAAAACCGCTACAAAGGCATCCGCACGCCGCACAAGATGAAGTTCGGCGTTTCCGGCTGTACCCGCGAATGCGCGGAGGCTCAGGGCAAAGATGTGGGCGTTATCGCCACGGAGAAAGGCTGGAATCTGTACGTCTGCGGCAACGGCGGCATGAAACCGCGCCACGCCGATCTGCTGGCGGCGGATTTAGATAAAGAGACGCTGATCCGTTATCTTGACCGCTTTATGCTGTTTTACATCCGTACGGCGGACAAGCTTCAGCGTACTTCGCTGTGGCTGGAGAGCCTGGACGGCGGCATCAGCTATCTGCGGGAAGTGATTATCAACGACAAGCTGGGCCTTAACCAACAGCTGGAAGAAGATCTGGCCCGGCTGCGCGAACGCTTCGTTTGCGAATGGCGCGAGACACTGGCACAGCCAGAGCGGCTTGCCCGCTTCAGCCACTTTATTAACAGCGATAAGCGCGATCCGCTGGTGCAAAAAGCAACGGAACGTCAGCAGCATCGGCCCGCGCGGCCTGAAGAGCGTATTCCCGTGATTTTGATGGAGGAACAGTAATGAGCTGGCATCGCGTTTGTCCGCTGGAAAATATTCAGCCCGATACCGGCGTTTGCGCACTGGTGGCTGGCATGCAGGTCGCCCTGTTTCGCCCACGCGTCGGCGAAGAGGTGTTCGCCCTGAGCAATATCGATCCCTTTGCCCAGGCCAGCGTGCTTTCCCGCGGCATTATCGCGGAGCACCAGCAGGCGCTGTGGGTCGCCAGCCCGCTGAAAAAGCAGCGTTTTCGCCTGAGCGATGGCCTGTGTATGGAAGACGAGAGCTATTCCATACCCGCCTGGCCCGCCAGAGTGCGCGATGGCATCGTTGAAGTGGCAATCTGAGCCTTTCTCTCTGTTTTGCGGCCGCCTCTGCGGCCCTTTTTCTGCAGGCAATCCCGTGAACTATTTCCCTCTTTTTTGCGATTTACATCGTAAAACCGTGCTGCTGGTCGGCGGCGGCGACGTGGCTGAACGTAAAGCGCGTTTGCTGCTAAAGGCTGGCGCGGATTTGCGCGTCTGCGCCACAGTTTTTTCATCGCCCTTCTATGAGTGGCAGCAGGCCGGCAAATTAACACTGCTGGAGAAGCGCTTCGCGCCGGAGCTAATCGACGACTGCTGGCTGGTGGTCGCAGCTACAAACGATCGGGAAGTGAATCAGCAGATCAGCGCCTGCGCCGAGGCCCGTCGGGTATTCTGCAACTTGGTCGATGCGCCTGAACTCGCCAGCGCCATTATGCCTTCCGTGGTCGAACGCTCACCGCTGCTGGTGGCTATTTCCAGCGCGGGCGCCGCGCCGGTAATGGCTCGTCTGCTGCGTGAAAAAATTGAAGCACTGTTGCCGCAGCACCTGGGTAAAATCACCGCCTGGGCTGGCGTTCTGCGGCCAAGGGTCAAAGCGGCATTTAAACAACCCGCGCAGCGCAGGCGCTTCTGGGAAAAGCTTTTTCAGCACGACAGGCTGGCGCAAACCCTCGCCAATGGCGATGAGGATCGCGCGCAGCAGCTGACCGAGACGCTATTCAGCGAGCCGTTGGCAACGCGCGGCGAAGTGGTGCTGGTCGGCGCAGGGCCTGGCGATGCGGGGCTGCTGACGTTGAAAGGGCTACAGCAGATCCAGCAGGCAGACGTGGTGGTTTACGATCGACTGGTCTCGGATGAGGTGATGGAGTTGGTCAGGCGAGATGCAGAAAGGATTTTCGTCGGCAAACGCGCGGGCTTTCACTGCGTTCCCCAGGCGGCGATTAATCAAATCCTACTGGAGCAGGCGAAGCAGGGAAAACGCGTGGTGCGGCTGAAAGGCGGCGATCCTTTTATCTTCGGGCGCGGCGCGGAGGAGCTGGAGGCGCTGGCAGGCTCGGGCGTGCCTTTTTCCGTGGTGCCGGGTATTACCGCCGCTTCCGGCTGCTCGGCCTACAGTGGCATTCCGCTGACCCACCGCGACTATGCGCAGAGCGTGAGGCTGGTCACCGGACATGTACAAAAAGAGGGGGCGCTTGACTGGCAGAACCTGGCGGCGGAAAAGCAGACGCTGGTATTTTATATGGGCCTGTCGCAGGCGACGGAAATCCAGCGGCAGCTAATGGCGCACGGCATGAGCGGCGAAATGCCGGTGGCGCTGGTAGAAAATGGCACCTCAACCCGGCAGCGAGTATTCAGTGGCAGTCTGGATCGACTGGCGATGCTGGCGGAACAGGCACAAAGCCCATCGCTGATTATTGTAGGCCGCGTGGTGGCACTGCGGGATCGCCTGCGCTGGTTTTAGGCCACTAAAAAAAGCGGCGTCCCGATGATCTCCGGACACCGCTTTTAGCCGTTACGGCTGAGCTACAAAGCCTACGGCTTCATATACTTTTTTCAGTGTTTCCTGCGCCTGGGCGCGAGCTTTGGTCGCACCATCGCGCATCACCTGCTCCAGGAAAGCCTCGTCGTTGCGATAACGATGGTAGCGCTCCTGCAGTTCGCTCAGCATGCCGGAAACCGCTTCGGCAACTGCGCCCTTCAGGTGGCCGTACATCTGCCCTTCGAACTGTTTTTCCAGCTCGGGGATGCTGGTGCCGGTCACGCCGGAAAGAATATCCAGCAGGTTAGAAACGCCTGCTTTATTTTTTACGTCGTAACGCACTACCGGCGGCTCGTCGCCATCGGTCATCGCCCGTTTGATCTTCTTCACTACCGACTTTGGATCTTCCAGCAGGCCGATAACGTTATTACGGTTATCGTCTGACTTGGACATCTTTTTAGTCGGCTCCAGCAGCGACATTACGCGCGCGCCGGATTTCGGAATAAACGGCTCCGGTACCTTAAACACATCGCCATAAAGCGCGTTGAAACGGGCAGCGACATCGCGGCTCAGCTCCAGATGCTGTTTCTGATCTTCGCCAACCGGCACCTGCGCGGTCTGATAAAGCAGAATATCCGCCGCCATCAGCACCGGATAGTCGAACAGACCCGCGTTGATGTTCTCTTCGTAGCGGGCGGATTTATCTTTGAACTGCGTCATGCGGCTCAGCTCGCCAAAATAGGTGTAGCAGTTCAGGATCCAGCCCAGCTGCGCGTGCTCCGGCACGTGCGACTGGACGAAGATAGTGCTTTTTTGCGGATCGATGCCGCAGGCCAGATAGAGCGCCAGCGTATCCAGCGTGGCCTTGCGCAGCGCCGCCGGATCCTGGCGTACCGTAATGGCATGTAAATCGACAATGCAGTAGATGCAATGGTAGTCATCCTGCATGTTGACCCACTGACGCAGCGCACCCATATAGTTACCGATGGTCAGTTCGCCGGAAGGCTGCGCGCCGCTAAATACGATGGGTTTCATCTTTTTCTTCCTGGTCTTTACAGCCCGAGTGCGGGCAACAAATCGTTAAAGTGATCGAGCACCAGCGTCGGCTGGCTGCCCGCTATCGGCTCGCCATAGTTGTAGCCGTAGGTCAGGCCTACGCAGGGCACGCCTGCCGCTTTCGCGGCCTGAATATCGTTGCGGGAATCGCCCACAAACAGCAGTTCGCCAGGCAGCAGGCCGAACTTGCCCAGCACCAGAAACAGCGGCGCCGGATGCGGCTTTTTGGCGATAACATCGTCGCCGCCGATAATCAGCGAAAAGCAGCTGTCAATGCCGAGCGAGGCCAGCAGCGGCGCAACGAACGGCGTTGGCTTATTGGTGACCACCGCCATCGGCATGCCGGTCGCCGCCAGCTTATGCAGCCCTTCCTTCACGCCGGGAAAGAGTTTACTGCCGCTTTCGACAACGGCGGCATAATGCTTATCAAGCAGCACGCGCGCATCGCGCAGTAAATCGCTTTCCGGAGCGTGGCCCAATGCCCAGGCCAACGCGCGTTCAATCAGGATATCTGCACCGTTGCCGATCCAGGTCGAGACGCGCTCAAGCCCTGCTGCCGGTAGATTAAGCGCCTGCAAAGCGGCGTCCACCGCGCTGGTAAGGCCCGGCGCGCTGTCGGTCAGCGTGCCGTCAAGGTCAAACGCCAGCGCGCGAATATCAGTGAAATGAGCCATGACGAGATTTCTCTAGTTCCGTGCGCATATCATCAATGACTTTTTTGTAGTCAGGCTGGTTGAAGATGGCGGAGCCCGCTACGAACATATCTGCGCCAGCCGCAGCGATTTCGCCGATATTTTCAACTTTGACGCCGCCGTCCACTTCCAGCCGGATATCGTAGCCGCTCTGGTCGATAAGCTTACGCGCCTGGCGCAGCTTGTCGAGCGTGCCGGGAATAAACGACTGCCCGCCAAAGCCAGGGTTAACCGACATGATCAGCACCACGTCAATTTTATCCATCACGTAGTCCAGATAGCTGAGCGAGGTGGCCGGATTGAACACCAGACCAGCCTTGCAGCCCTGTTCTTTAATCAGCTGCAGCGTGCGATCGACGTGCTCAGAGGCTTCCGGATGGAAGGTAATATAGCTGGCGCCAGCTTTAGCAAAGTCGGGGATCAGGCGGTCCACCGGTTTTACCATCAGATGCACGTCAATAGGGGCGGTAATGCCGTAGTCACGCAGCGCCTTCAGCACCATCGGACCCATAGTGAGATTGGGCACGTAGTGATTGTCCATTACGTCGAAATGCACAACGTCGCCACCAGCCGCCAGCGCTTTAGCCGTGTCCTCGCCCAGGCGGGCAAAGTCTGCAGATAAAATTGACGGAGCGAGTAAAAACTTTTTCATCCATTTCTCCCGGTTAGCGCGCCTGACCACAGGCACGTACAGCTATTGAGATTCAGCCGCCGCGAACAGTGCCAGCAGCTCATCCACCTGCAATCGCCCGCTGCCGCTGCGGCTAATCGAACGGCGGGCTTTGATCTGATGCAGCTGCGCGGCCTGATACCATTCGCGCGTCAGCGGCGTATCGTGGTTCGAAATCAGCACTGGAATACGGTTTTCCCGCGCCAGCTTCTCCGCCAGCTCTGCCAGATGCTGCTGCTGCGCCAGGCTGAAGCTATTGGTATGGTAGGCGGTAAAATTCGCCGTTGCCGACAGCGGCGCATAGGGCGGATCGCAATAAACCACCGATCCTGCCGTCGCCCGGCTCAGCGTATCAGCGTAGGACTCGCAGATAAAGACGGCGTTTTGCGATCGCTCGGAGAACCAGTACAGCTCTTCCTGCGGAAAATAGGGTTTGCGGTAGCGGCCGAAAGGCACGTTGAACTCGCCGCTTAAATTGTAGCGGCACAGTCCATTGTAGCAGTGGCGGTTGAGATACAGGAACAGCACGCTGCGGCGATAGCTGTCGCGCGACTGGTTAAACTCAAGGCGGCGAGCGTAGTAGAACTCGGCATCGTTGGCTTCGCTGGTAAACAGTTTGCTGGCATCCGCCACAAACTCGTCCACGCGATTTTTTACGACGTTATAGAGATTGATCAGGTCGCCATTGATATCCGCCAGCACGTAACGCGGAAACTGCGTATTGAGAAATACGGAGCCCGCGCCGACAAAGGGCTCAATCAGACAGTCGCCTTCCGGCAGATGAAGCTGGATGTCGTTAAGCAGCGGGAATTTTCCGCCCGCCCATTTTAAAAAAGCGCGATTTTTTTTCATGCCGTCGTTTTATTACACTTACTCTTCTGGCTGCGGTTACACCGACAGCATATCTGCGCTTTAAATTGCCAGCCGTGGGCTGGCAAAGTACGTCTTCGGTTCAGGCGGCCTTTAGTTGGCCGACTCTTTTTTCACCTGGCTGACAGGCTTAACCCAGGGATTCTTCGCCTGCACTTCCGCTGGCAGCGAGGCTACCGCGCGTTTTGCCTCTGCTGGCGTGGCGTAAGCGCCGCTCACCAGTACGTACCACGGCTGGCCGTTGCGGGTGGTTTTATAGACGTGGTAGCTGCTCAGGTTTTGCTTTTTCGCCCAGGCGTTCAGGGTATCGGAGCGTGAAGCGCTGCTTAGCTGCAGCGTATAGTTGCCGCCAGCTGTGGTAGCAGACGAGCCTGCAGCGGCAGGCGCGGTTCTTGCTGGCGTGCTGCGGCTCTCTTTCTCTGCCGGCTTAGCGGCGACAGATTTGTGCGTGGCAGCAGGTTTCTGGTGCGCTGGCGTCGCTGGCTGACGCGCAGCGGTCTCCTGACGCGTCTGCGGCGCAGCAACCGGCTTACTGGCCGTACCGTTGCCGGCGACCGTAGCTGGCGCGACCGGCAGCGTGCTTTCCTGCGCGCCGGCGCTGGCCGCATCCATCTGATTTTGCTGATTAGAGAGCGCGCTGTTGAGATCGCCAGGCAGCTCAACGCGCTGCTGGCCCTCAGGCGTCTGCAGCGGCTGTGCCTCGGTTGGCGTTGAAGAGACCGGCGGCGCGCTCAGTTCCTGAGGCGCATTCGCATCGGCAGCAGGCTGCTGCGCGCCGCTCTGCCCGCTGATGGAAGAGGAGCCGGAAAGATCGATGCTCTTATCGCTGCCGCCAGCAGCCGTCGGCGCAGGCTTTTTCTCGCCGTCGCCCGAAGAGGTCAGCGTTGAGCCAATGCCGATAACAATCAGCAGCAGCACCAGCACGCCGACGCCCATCATCATATGCTGACGAGAAACCGGCACCTTTGGCGCGGAAGACGTTTTGCGCGAACGCGCCGGTCGGCGGTCGCTGGTGTCGGGTTTAAGCTCGTCTTCCGGTTTAAAATCGTCCATTCAACCTCCTCCGCCGTAAAACTGTAGTTAAAAAGCGCGCTGGGCGCGGCAGTCATTGATTGCCGCCAGTACCGTATCATGCCCCACGCCGCCGCGCACGCAGGCACGCCCCAGCGCCAGTGGAAGAACCAGACGCAGCTCGCCTGCCAGCACTTTTTTATCGCGCAGCATATGCGGCAGGTAATCCTCCGCCGCCATGCTTTCCGGGCCCTGAATCGGCAATCCGGCACGCTGCAGCAGGCTGATTATTCTGTCGGTATCAGCCGCAGAGAATTCGCCCAAACGCTCGGCGGTACGCGCGGCCATCACCATACCGGCCGCCACGGCTTCGCCATGCAGCCAGTTACCGTAGCCCATGTGCGCTTCGATTGCGTGCCCATAGGTGTGGCCCAGATTCAGCAGCGCGCGCTGGCCTCGTTCATGTTCGTCGGCGGCAACTACCTCGGCCTTCAGCTCGCAGCAGCGGCGAATGCAGTAGGCCATCGCCTTGCCGTCCAGCGCCAGCAGCGCATCCAGATTAGCCTCCAGCCAGCTAAAAAATTCGCCGTCGAGGATAATGCCGTACTTGATGACTTCCGCCAGACCCGAGGCGAGCTCGCGCGCGGGCAAGCTGCTCAGGCAGTCGATATCGATCACCACTGAGGCCGGCTGGTAAAACGCGCCGATCATGTTCTTGCCCAGCGGATGATTGACGGCCGTCTTGCCGCCGACGGAAGAGTCCACCTGCGACAGCAAAGTCGTTGGCACCTGGATAAACCGCACACCGCGCTGGTAACTTGCCGCCGCAAAACCGGTCAGGTCGCCGATCACGCCGCCGCCCAGAGCTATTAGCGTCGTATCGCGACCATGGGGTTTTTCCAGCAGGGCAGTAAAGACCTGGTCCATCACCGCCAGCGTTTTGTACTGCTCGCCGTCGGGAAGAATAACCTGATCGACCTGTACGCCAGCGCTTTCGAGCCGCTGGCGTACAGTTTGAAGATAGAGCGGCGCCAGCGTGTCGTTAGTGACCAGCATCGCGCGCTCGCCCGCCTTAAGCGGCCAAAAAGAAGCCGGATCGTTAAACAGTCCGGCAGCGATGGTAATGGGGTAACTGCGTTCCCCCAGAGTGACGGTAACCTTCTCCATGAAGCACTCCTTTTTGGCCCGCAGGCGAAGCTAAGCCGTTAGCTCTTTTCCAGCATGTTGATAATTTGATTGGCGACGACTTTAGCGCTCTGATCATCGGTACGGATAGTGACGTCGGCAATCTCTTCATACAGCGGATTGCGTTCATCCGCCAGCGCTTCCAGCACCTCGCGCGGCGGAGAATCCACCTGCAGCAAAGGACGCTTTTTATCACGCTGCGTACGTGCCAGCTGCTTTTCGATCGTGGTCTCCAGATAGACCACGACGCCGCGAGCGGAAAGCCGGTTGCGCGTTTCGCGAGACTTAACGGAACCGCCGCCGGTTGCCAGCACGATGCCCTGCTTCTCCGTGAGTTCGTTGATGATTTTTTCTTCGCGATCGCGGAAGCCTTCTTCGCCTTCGACGTCGAACACCCAACCCACATCCGCTCCGGTACGTCGCTCAATTTCTTGATCGGAATCGAAAAATTCCATATTGAGTTGCTGAGCTAACTGACGCCCAATAGTGCTTTTGCCGGCACCCATAGGCCCAACCAGAAAGATATTGCGTTTCTCTGCCATTTTTTCGGTATTACTAAGACAATTCGTTAATGATACCCCGTCCTACAGCGGACAGGACATGAACTGAAACCTCATGAGCGATAGTGCGAGAGTCAGAGGAAAATTATCTCAACACTGAAGGTGTTTTGGCAACCGATTAAATTGACCTTGCCCATTGCGCCCTACAGCTGGCGCGTTCAGTCCGCTTCATTTATCACGCCGATGACGCTGCATCGGTTTCGCCGGTTGCGCACGATAAAAAACGGGTAGATGCTTTTTCTTAAAGCCAAACCGCGGCCTGTAATTCAAAAATCGCTAAACCTTGTAAGCTAATTCCGCTCTTGCGTCAAACTCATATGGCCGCAATCCGCTAAAAAAGCGCCCGGTCGCTCAGTTTGTTACAAAAAAGCTTTACTCGTCACGAATCAGTTTTGGGGTGATAAAGATCACCAGCTCCCGCTTTTTCTGGCTGGTGGTCTGATGGCGAAAAAGTGTTCCCAGCAGCGGAATATTGCCTAACAGCGGCACCTGGTTCCGCCCTTGCGTACGCTGCTGCTGAAAGATGCCGCCCAGCGCCAGCGTCTGGCCATCTTTTAGCGTCACCTGGGTCTGGATCTCCTGTTTATCAATGGCGATATATTCGCCTTCGCCGCTGCGCACCGTGCTGCCGGGCAGGTTCTGGCTGATGTGCAGCTTTAGCATAATGCGGCCGTTGGGCTGCACATACGGCGTTACCTCCATACCCAACATGGCCTCCCTGAATTCTACGCTGGTACTGCCGTTGCTGCCGCTGGCGACCTCATAGGGGATCTCCGTACCCTGTTTGATGCTGGCTGGCTGCTGATGCGAAGTAAACAGGCGCGGGCTGGCGATGATTTCCAGTTTGTTTTCCTGCTCCAGCGCGCTTAGCGCCAGATCCAGCACTCTGCCGTCCAGCCGCGCCAGAGCAAACCCAAAGGTCATGGTCGGGCTGGTCGCGGGCAAATCGACCCGCAGCTGGCTGACCCGCAGCGCCTTGTTGATTTGCTCATCGCCGCCCATACCCCAATTTACGCCCAGCTCATGCAGGCTTTCTTCGCTGATGGTGACGATATGCGCGGCCAGCTCCACCTGCTCCAGCGGCGTATCCAGAGCGGCTACCCAGCGCTGAATCTCTTCCAGCGCGGCCTGAGTATCCCGCAGGATAAGGCTGTTGGTGCGTTTATCCACGGTGACGCTACCGCGCGCGGTAAGCAATCGGGCCTGAGATGACAGCAAACTGGCATTGACCTGTTCCGCCTCCGCGTGGCGCAACGTTAGCGCCAGCGTGCTGAGCGGCAGCGCTTTTTCCGCTTCTTCGCGTTCCTGCGCCCGTTGGCGCTGCTTTTCCTCCTGCCAGCTTTGCGGAAATACCAGCAGCACGTTGCCCTCCTGGTTGACGCTAAGCTTCGCCAGGCGAGAAACCAGCGACAGCGCCTGTTGCCAGCCGACCTCTTTTAACCGCAGGGAAAGCCGCCCTTCTACGCCGGGTGCCACCAGCAGATTCAGCTGCTGATAGTCCGCCAGCGCCTGTAGGATCTGCGCGACGGGCGCATCATCGAACGCCAGAGAGAGCGGAAGCGGGCTGGCCTGCAGAGGCGCTATCAGCCACAGCGGCAGCAGGAGCGTTGTTAACAGATGAACGAGTTTCATAGGGGCTTCCTTGCAAAGTCATTGTTAAAGGCGGAAGGCATGGCGCTTTGGGCGCCAGCGTAACGCCCAAAGCGGTGACTTCCTGTAAATGCCACTCAGGGTCTGGCCAGCTTTGCGGCATCCACAGCCGTCCACCGCTAGCCGTTATCAGCCAGGCGCGGTAATCCTCTGCACGACCAATAATGCCGCGCAGCCTGGGCGGCGGGGCTGAGGCTGTCGGTTCGCACGACAGATCCTCTGGCGGGGCAAAGGGATTGCGCTCGGCAAACGCGCTATTAGCCAACAATATCGCAGTAAACACGCCGGAGATCGCCGATACCGTCCGCAGCCAAAAAGCCGCTGTTCGCCTTGCTGTAAAAGCGCCAGGCCTTCTTTGCCATAAGCGGAACAACCGCAAGCTAAGGCTCATGCATCACCACCAGGCGAAGCAGAAGCTGGTCGCCGGTTCGCTGTAGGCTGAACTGCGGCAGCCTTACGGTCGGCTGCTGCTCGCTTAGATAGCGAAACAGATTTTGCAGCTGCGGCCAGTCAAGCCTCAGCGTGAGTTCACCGCCCCGCGACGCTGGCTGCCAGCTCTGTAAATGGCCGCCCGTCGCTCTGGTCAATTGCAGCAGCGAGAAAGGCTGCCGCGTCTCGGGCTGTAATGCCTGCCGCAGTTCGGCAATTTCCGCTTCCGTTTCCCGCAGCGGCCTGCTTTGCCGCAGGCTTTGCAGCAGCGTGCGGCTGCGCTTTTTTTCCTGCTGGTGCTGCTGCGTAAGCCGTTGTGTTTCCTGCTGGAAAGGCTGTTGCCAGGCCTGACGGACGCCCAGCTCGCCCGCTGCCAGAACACAGAGCAGGATCAATACCCTTAGCCACAGGGGAAAAGCGAGCCAGCGGTGCAGCAGCACGCTATTCATGCTCGCCTTCCAATGCAGCAAGCGTGGCGAACAGGCTGAAATGAATGATTTTTTTCTCGTCACGGCTAAGCCTGCCCGTTTTGACCTGCTGAAGCGGGGCCAGCCGCTGCAGCCGCTGGCGGAACGCCTCCAGATCGGCCAGTTGCAGGCAAAAACCGGTGATAGTCAGCTCTTCCGTGCTTTTATTTATCTCGCGTAGCCACAGCGCAGCAGGCATTGTTCCGGCCAGCTCTTGTGTAAAAGCATACCAGGCGCGCAGGCGCTCCTGCCGCCCGACGCTGATGGCCAGCTCGCGGCGCAGCGTATCGCGCTGCTGCTCAAGGCGACCAAGCCGGGCCTTGAGCCGGTCGAGCTGCTTATTAGTTTCCTGCCGCCACTGCACTCTGAGCTGCTGCCTTTCGCTAAGCGCCTGCTGCTGTGCCAGCGGCAGTGCCGTCGCGAGAAAAATGGCCAGCAGCGCCGCTATCAGCAGGCCATCGCGCCGTAGTTGTCTGCACTGCCGACGCCGACGCCAGGGAAGAAAATTAACCCATACCATCAGACGTCTTCCGGCCGCAGGGCCAGCCCGGCAGCCAGCGCAAAAGCGCCAGTGAATACGGGCAGCGGCGGCTGCTTAAACGCAAAGGCCGCCAGGGGATCCAGCCATTCTGCGCCGTCCGGCAGCGCTTCTTCCAGGGCCGAGCTATAGTAAAATGAGGTGGCTTCCGCGAGATATTTCTCGCGTAGCGTCGTCAGATCTGTCGCTTCATGCGTGGGGCTCCAGCCCCATTCCGGCTGAAGGCGCGGGCAAAACCAGAGCCAGTGATCCGGCAGCCTGTGCACCAGCGCCGCGTCCCCGCTCAGGCGCAGCGCCTGCGACAGTGCAAAGAGCGCGGCCGGAGCCAGCTCCAGCACCTGCGGTTTCAGGCCCGCGCGGCCAAGGTTTTCCAGCCATGAATGGACTGCCTCACGGCGAGCGGCGCTGAGCCACAGCTGCCCGCTTTTTAACGCGGGTTCACGGTAGTCAAGCGCAAGTTTTTCCGGCTCGATGGGAAAAAATCGCTTCGCCGCAGCGGTGATATAGCTGCTACGCTCTGGTTCACGTAGCGAAGTCTGCGGCAGGGCAAGCTGGTGCTGCAGTACCAGCCCGGCGGGAAAACCGACCCGCAGCGAGATCTGGCGGGGAAGCTGCTTTCGCCATTGCCGCAACAGGGGGATAAGCGGGTCGGGGCGTTGCACCAGCCCGTTGGTTAACGTATCGTGCGGCAGCGTATGTTGCCACCAGTGGCGTAGCTGCCAGCCGTTACGGCGGCGCTGAATGCCCAGGGCGCAAAGCTGTCCGTTCTGAATATCCAGGCCGACTTGCCATGTCTGAAATGCCATTTCGCGCGGTCTCCCTGCTCAGTAGAAAAATGATGTATCCAGGCCTCTGGCTTGCCTTTATACTACCGCGCGATTGTTTATAAACTGTCCAGGCGACTTAAGATGGAAAATATCAGGTGAAGTTCGTAAAGTATTTTTTAATCCTTGCAGTGTGTTGCATTTTGTTGGGAGCCGGCTCGATTTATGGCCTGTATCAGTACATACAGCCACAGCTGCCCGATGTCGCGACGCTGAAAGATGTGCGGCTGCAAACCCCAATGCAGGTTTACAGCGCGGATAATGAGCTGATTGCTCAATACGGCGAAAAGCGCCGTATCCCGCTAAAGCTTGACCAGATCCCGCCCGTTATGGTGAAAGCCTTTATCGCTACCGAAGACAGTCGCTTTTATGAGCATCACGGCATCGATCCTATCGGGATTTTCCGTGCGGCCAGCATCGCGCTGGTATCCGGCCACGCTTCGCAAGGCGCCAGTACCATTACGCAGCAGCTGGCCCGTAACTTCTTCCTCAGCCCCGAGCGCACGCTGATGCGTAAAATCAAGGAGGCTTTTCTCGCCATTCGCATTGAGCAGATGATGAGCAAAGACGAAATCCTTGAGCTTTACCTGAATAAAATCTATCTCGGCTATCGCGCCTACGGTGTGGGCGCCGCAGCGCAGGTTTACTTCGGCAAAAATGTTGATCAACTCTCGCTGGGCGAAATGGCAATGATCGCTGGCCTGCCAAAAGCGCCATCGACTTTTAACCCGCTTTATTCCCACGCGCGCGCGCTGGCTCGCCGCAACGTCGTGCTTAGCCGCATGCTGGATCAGAATTACATTACCCAGGCGCAGTATGACGAGGCGCGTAATTCGCCGCTGGAAGCGCACTATCACGCACCGGAAATAGCCTTCTCCGCGCCTTACCTGACCGAGATGGTGCGTCAGGAGATGGTGAAACGCTACGGCGACAATGCTTATAACGACGGCTTTAAAGTCACCACGACTATTACCCGTAAGCTTCAGCTGGGCGCACAGAAAGCGCTTCAGGATAACGTGCTGAATTACGATATGCGTCACGGCTATCGCGGCCCGGCTAATGTGCTGTGGAAGGTTGGCCAGACGCCTTGGGGACGCACGGAAATCCTGAAAACGCTGAAATCATTGCCGGTTTACGGCCCGCTCTTCCCGGCGGTAGTCACCGAGGCCAGCCGCGAGGAAGCCACGGTAATGATGCGCGACGGCACCAGCGTCACGCTCAATCTGCCAGGGGTACGCTGGGCGCGGCCTTACAAATCCGATACGACACAGGGCCGCACGCCGACGTCAGTTAGCGAAGTAGTGCAGCCTGGCCAACAGATTTGGGTACGCCAGATGGACACCGCCTGGTGGCTGGCGCAGGTGCCGGATGTTAACTCATCGCTGGTATCGCTGGATCCACATAACGGTGCCGTTCGCGCGCTGGTAGGCGGTTTCGATTTCAACCTGAGCAAGTTTAACCGCGCCACCCAGGCGCTGCGTCAGGTCGGCTCAAATATCAAGCCGTTCCTGTATACCGCCGCAATGGATCGCGGGTTGACGCTAGCCTCTATTCTGAATGACGTGCCAATTTCCCGCTGGGATGCCGGCGCTGGTGCCGACTGGCGGCCAAAAAACTCGCCGCCGACCTATGACGGCCCTATCCGCCTTCGTCAGGGGCTTGGCCAGTCCAAGAACGTGGTGATGGTGCGTGCGATGCGTGCGATGGGTGTGGATTACGCAGCCCAATACCTGCAACGTTTCGGCTTCCCGGCGCAGAACATCGTGCATACCGAATCGCTGGCGCTTGGTTCCGCTTCGTTTACGCCACTCCAGATGGTGCGCGGCTACTCGGTAATGGCAAACGGCGGCTTCCTGGTCGATCCTTTCTTTATCAGTAAAATTGAGGATGAACAGGGCAATACGCTGTTCGAGGCCAAACCGAAAGTGGCCTGCCCGGAATGCAATCTGCCGGTGATCTATGGCGAAACGCAGAAAGCGGTGGCGTTGAATGAAGACAGCGTCGAAAATCCGACCGTGTCGCAGCAGGGCGGCAACGCTGTGGTGCCGCAGCCGCAGCTGGAGCAGGTTTCCCAGCCGCCGCAGCAGGATGAGCAGTATGCGCCGCACGTAATCAATACGCCGCTGTCGTTCCTGATTAAAAGCGCCCTAAACTCCAATATCTTTGGCGAACCGGGCTGGATGGGTACCGGCTGGCGTGCGGGACGCGATCTCAAGCGCAACGATATCGGTGGCAAAACGGGTACCACCAACAGTTCTAAAGATGCCTGGTTCTCCGGCTATGGTCCTGGCGTAGTGACCTCGGTGTGGATTGGCTTTGACGATCACCGCCGCGATTTGGGCAGAACTACCGCTTCTGGCGCAATCAAGGATCAGATTTCAGGCTATGAAGGCGGCGCGAAGAGCGCTCAGCCAGCCTGGGACGACTATATGAAGGTCGCGCTTGACGGTGTGCCGGTGCAACCGCTGACGCCGCCCGACGGCGTGGTCACGGTAACTATAGATCGCCGTACAGGTAAGCTGGCGAACGGCGGCGGCAATACCCGCCAGGAGTATTTTATTAACGGCACGCAGCCGACCGAATACTCCGTGCATGATGTCGGCACAACGCTGATGGATAACGGCGAAAGTCACGAGCTGTTCTGATGGCAGCGGGAGGCGATAATACGCCTTCCGCTTTTATGCTTATAAAAAAGCCCGGCTACCGGGCTTCAGGCTATTGACAAAGCTAAAAAAAGCTTGAGTGAACAGCTGTTTTTTACAGCAACTTTGCAGCTTGATAGCGGCAGAGGCTGAGCGGATAAGCGGACCGTTTGGCGCATGGACGCGCCAACCGAGCCCACAGGGACCGTGTTCACGGCGTGTCCGTGTTCCGATCTGCCTCTGCGGCTCTGCCACTGATTTAAACGCGACCTGGGGTTTGTCATCAATCTCAAGCCCGGCTACCGGGCTTTTTTTGTGCCTGTTTTCTGTGACTGCAACGTATTGAGGTCAGGGTCAGAAACTAATAGCTAAGCCGCCCCTGACGTACCAGCCACTCTCTGACCAAAAACAGCGCGCTAACGTTACGCGCCTCGTTAAAATCGGGTTCCTGCAATAACGCCATCAGATTATCCAGCGGCCAGCGAACCTGCGGCAGCGGCTCGGGCTCGTCGCCCTCCAGCCGTTCCTCATACAGATCTTCCGCCACGATGATGTTCATTTTGCTTGAAAAATAGGAAGGCGCCATGGTGAGTTTGCCCAGTTGCTCCTGCTGGCGCGCACCGAAACCGGCTTCTTCTTTGAGTTCACGGTTAGCCGCTTCGAACGGCGTCTCGCCTGGATCGATTAAGCCTTTTGGAAATCCCAGCTCGTAGCTTTCCAGCCCGACGGCGTATTCACGAATAAGGATCAGGTGGTCGTCCACTATGGGCACAATCATCACCGCCTCACGTTCAGTAGGCTTCATTCTTTCATAAACGCGCTGTACACCGTTGCTGAATACCAGATCCACAGCCTGTACGGTAAAGAGACGCGAGCGCGCAACGGTTTCGACATTAAGAATTTTAGGTTTCTGCAATTGTCCGGTCATAGTAGCCCCAGGAAAAGCTCAAAAAAATGAGCCTGATAGCTCGCCAGTTACGGTAGATTAACCGATAGTCGCCCATTGTGCGGCAGCAAAAGAGGCTTGCCAATCATCGCATAAATAATTTCGCGCTGTTATAGCAAATGAGTCGATAAGTAGTTAAAAAGTTTTAAAAAAGTCAATGCGAGATTTATAAAATAAGAATATACCGATATTGCTCAGGCGCGCTGCTTGTTACCATCAGGGTAGGGGCTTATCTACAATTATTCTAATTTTATGATTTTGCGCGTTATTTTAATGAAGTTCGCGGATTGCCAGCGCTGTCTGAAGCCGTCACAATATCGATATCACTATGATTCAGGCCGGTAATTGCCAGCATAATGGCGGGAGCAGGATGGCAGGGAGGAAAGCATGAGCACAATAGTCATTATATTGGCTGTAATGCTGGCCTGTTCAGTCGGAGCGGGTTGTTTTTTCTGGTACGCTATGCGGCATCGTCCGCCGTTGGCGAAACCGCTGCCATTTATTAGTCCGCCCTTTCGTAAACTCAGCGACGACGAGCGTAAAGCCGTTGAGCGCTATATTCACTCACTGGAAAAACACCGCGGCACTCCGCTTCCCGACGGCGGCGCTCCTCCCGCCAATAATCTGGCGTTGAACTCGCAAAGCAGCAATGTTTATCCGGTTACCCGCTCTATTACCCGCTATGGTCTTTCTACCGACGAGCCCCATAAATGGCGTTACTACCTGGATGCAGTAGAAGTCCATCTGCCGCCGCTGTGGGAACAGTACATCGCCGAAGAAAACTATGTTGAGCTGATCAAAACGCAAACTATTCCACTGGTGATTTCGCTTAACGGCCATTCGCTGGTGAACTACAGCTATGAGCCGCCTGCGCTTGGCGCGGTTGCGCGGCCCGTGGCGCAAAACGCCTCAATCAGAAAGGAAGAGAGCGAAAACATTGAACTGCTGAGCGTGCGCAAAGAGACGCCTGAAGAATATAGGCTCAGCCGCCCTGACGGCACGCGCGAAGCAACCGCCATTAGCCTGGCGCTGCTACTGCTATTTTTAAGCCTGATCGGCCCGAAGGTCATTATGCCGTGGCTGATTGCTATCGCGCTGGCGATGATCGTGTTCAGCTGCTGGTTACTGTGGCGGCGTCCCGACGAAAATGACCTGCGCGAAGTGCATTGCCTGCGCGGCGCGCCTAAACGCTGGGGGCTGTTTGGCGAATCCAACCAGGGTCAGGTCAGCAATATTTCGTTAGGTATTATCGATTTGATTTATCCCTCGCACTGGCAGCCCTATGTTGCGCATGATTTAGGGCAGCCTACTGAAGTGGATATCTATCTTAATCGCCAGGTGGTGCGCCAGGGCCGCTTTCTGTCGTTACAGGACGAAGTCCGTAACTTCCCTGTTTACCGCTGGCGTAAGAATTTAGTACTGGCCGCCGGCTCGCTTTTGGTGCTGGTATTGCTGCTGATGCTGGTGCCGTTAAGTATGCCGCTAAAGCTGAGCATGGCCTGGCTGAAAGGCACCGAGAGCGTGCAGGTACATAGCGTGGCCGAGCTGGAAAAAGCTGCGCTGCGCGTCGGCGACAGCCTGAAAGTCAGTGGTCAGGGTATGTGTTCGGTCCCGGCAACCTATCAGGGTAACCGCAGCTACGCGTTTATGCCTTTCGACTGTTCCGCGGTTTACTGGAATAACGCCGCTCCCCTGCCCCAGCCGCAGTCGGATATTATCGATAAGGCAACGGCTCTGTTGAGCACCACCAGCCTGCAGCTACATCCGCAGAACAGCACCGATCCCAAGCTAAACCCGCAGCTCGCCACCGCCATTCAAAAGTCGGGGATGATTCTGCTGGATGATTTCTCCGATATCGTGCTGAAAACGCAGGATCTCTGTAGTCAGGAACAGGATTGCGTCAGGCTGAAAAACGCGCTGGTGAATCTGGGCAACGCCAAAGACTGGGAAACCCTGGTGCGCCGTGCCGATTCGGGCGCACTGACCGGCACCAATGTGCTGCTGCGCCCGGTTAGCGCCGAGGCGCTGGAGAATCTGGTCAACACCGCCACCTCTTCTTTTTTCTACCGCGAAACCCGAAGAGCGGCGGAAGCGCTGAACAGCCCGCCACCGGGCGGCTTCTTGATCCTGAGCGATGAAGGCCGTCAGCTGGTGAATCAGCAGGCACCAGGCGTCTCGCTGTTTGACTTTAACGCGCCGGATCAGTGGCCTGAGCTACAGCGCCTGGCGGGCATGTTGCTGCATACGCCGTTTTCCGCCAGCGGCATCGTAACCAGCATTACCACTGACGCCAACGGCACGCGTCATATTGCATTGCACAGCGCGCCGGATGCAAACAGGCTGGGTCGCTATCTTGGCACCAGCCTGCTGCTGCTAATCGTATCCCTGAGCTTTATTATCAATAGTCTGCTGGCTCTCAGACGCGCGCACCTTAACCGCGTTCGCACTACGGCGATTCAGGACTACTACGACAAGTGTTTCAACCCCGCGCTAAGCACCTCACAGAGCATTCGACCGCTGTTCTGAGCCCTGCGGTTTTATGCTATTTTTAAGGTTAGCGTCTTCTCTGCGTCATTCTGCATTTCTCTCTCCGGCGCTGGCCGGAGAGGCACCTTGATTTCCGGCAGGCAACCCATACATAGGGATATTCCCAAACAGGAGCAGCGATGAAAGAGAAATCCGCAGAGGCGGTTCGGCTCGATAAATGGCTGTGGGCCGCTCGCTTCTATAAAACCCGCGCGGTAGCGCGCGAAATGATCGAAGGCGGCAAAGTTCACTACAACGGCCAGCGCAGCAAGCCGAGCAAAATTGTGGAACTGCATGCCGAGCTGACTTTGCGCCAGGGCAATGATGAGCGCACGGTAACCGTACTGGCTACGGGCGATCAGCGTCGTCCCGCTGTGGAAGCCCAGCAGATGTATGCCGAAACGGCAGAAAGTATTGAGAAGCGGGAAAAAATAGCGCTGGCGCGAAAAATGAACGCGCTGACTATGCCGCATCCTGACCGGCGCCCTGACAAAAAAGAGCGGCGAGATTTAATGAAATTTAAAAATTCTGGCGACGAGTAGCTCGCCACAACGAGAGAGAATTATGGCCCATCAAGACCAAATGCACCGTTATCTGTTCGAAAACTACGCCGTACGTGGCGAACTGGTGACGGTTTCCGACACCTGGCAGCAGATTATCAACGGCCATGACTACCCGCTGCCGGTGCAAAAAGTGCTGGGCGAGCTGCTGGTCGCCACCAGCCTGCTGACCGCCACGCTGAAGTTTGACGGCGATATTACCGTGCAGCTGCAGGGCGACGGCCCGCTGAACCTGGCCGTGATCAACGGAAATAATCGCCAGGAGATGCGCGGCGTGGCGCGCGTTAATAGCGAAATAGCGCCGGACAGCAGCCTGAAAGAGATGGTGGGTAACGGCTATCTGGTTATTACCATTACGCCAGCGCAAGGCGAGCGCTATCAAGGCGTGGTCGGGCTGGAAGGCGAAACCCTGGCCGAATGCCTGGAAGATTACTTTATGCGTTCCGAGCAGTTGCCGACCCGTCTGTTTATTCGCACTGGCGAAGCAGAAGGTCTGGCTGGCGCAGGCGGTATTCTGCTGCAGGTTCTGCCCGCGCAGGATGCGAAACCCGAAGATTTCGAGCATCTGGCAACGCTAACCGAAACCATTAAGACGGAAGAGCTGCTGGGCCTGCCAGCCAATGAAGTGCTGTGGCGTCTCTACCACCAGGAAGAGGTCACGCTTTACGAACCGCAGGATGTCATTTTCCGCTGCACCTGCTCGCATCAGCGCTGCGGTGAGGTATTACGCAGCCTGCCGGAAGCAGAAGTCGATGAAATCCTGGCCGAAGATGGCAAAATCGATATGCACTGCGACTACTGCGGTAGCCATTATATCTACGATGCCGTAGATATTGCCGCGATCCGTAACGACTCCGCCGCTGGCGATGAGCGCGTACACTGATTTACCCTGCGCCGTCGTCAGGCGGCGCATTTTCTTGCCTTTTGCCAGCTATGCCTGCAAACCATAGTTTTTTGCCAAACCCGTACCGCAATGCATAAGCTGCAGCGATAGTAATCGTTTCACGCGCTGCCTCTCATTTCTGCCGCCTGCCGCTTCTCCTCAGGTTTTAGCCGTGTAAACTGCGCGCGATCGCAATCTACACTTTATTAAAAATTTAATAACCAGTACGGTTAACGGAACGTTATTTACTTTCATCTGTAAAAAAACCGAACCGACAAAGGAGCAGTAATATGCGTGACCTGACTCAGCAGGATCTCGTTAATTATGGCATCAAGGACGTGGTTGAAATCCTTTACAACCCCGACTTCGACACGCTGTATAAGGAAGAAACCCGTCCGGAGCTCAGCGGTTATGAGCGCGGCATCGAAACCCAGTCCGGCGCTATCGCAGTCGATACCGGCATCTTTACCGGCCGCTCGCCGAAAGATAAGTATATCGTGCGCGATGAGACCACCCGCGACACGCTGTGGTGGAACGATCAGGGCAAAGGCAAAAACGACAACCAGCCGCTTTCTCAGGAAGTCTGGCAGGATCTGAAGGCGAAAGTGACTAAGCAGCTTTCCGGCAAGCGTCTGTTTGTGGTCGACGCCTGGTGCGGCGCAAACCCGGATACGCGACTTAGCGTGCGTTTTATTACCGAAGTGGCCTGGCAGGCACATTTCGTTAAGAACATGTTTATTCGTCCGGATGAGGCCGCGTTAGAAAGCTTTGAGCCAGACTTTGTGGTGATGAACGGCGCGAAATGCACCAATCCTGACTGGCAGCAGCAGGGCCTGCACTCTGAGAATTTTGTCGCCTTTAACCTGACCGAGCGCATTCAGCTGATCGGCGGCACCTGGTACGGCGGCGAGATGAAAAAAGGGCTGTTCGCCATTATGAACTACCTGCTGCCGCTGAAAGGCATCGCCTCAATGCACTGCTCGGCGAACGTCGGCGAGAAAGGTGATGTGGCGGTATTTTTCGGGCTTTCCGGCACGGGTAAAACTACGCTTTCTACCGATCCGCACCGCCAGCTGATCGGCGACGACGAGCACGGCTGGGACGACGACGGCGTCTTTAACTTCGAAGGCGGCTGCTACGCCAAAACCATCAAGCTGTCAGAGCAGGCGGAGCCAGAGATTTATCACGCTATTCGCCGCGACGCGCTGTTGGAAAACGTCGTGGTGCGCGCCGATGGCTCAGTAGATTACGACGACGGCAGCAAAACCGAGAATACCCGCGTTTCCTATCCGATTTATCATATTGAGAATATTGTTAAGCCGGTGTCGAAGGCCGGTCACGCGCGTAAAGTAATTTTCCTGACGGCGGATGCTTTCGGTGTACTGCCACCGGTATCACGACTGACGCCGGATCAGACACAGTATCACTTCCTGTCGGGCTTTACCGCCAAGCTGGCTGGCACCGAGCGCGGCGTAACCGAACCTACGCCGACTTTCTCCGCCTGTTTTGGCGCAGCCTTTCTGACGCTGCACCCAACGCAGTATGCAGAAGTGCTGGTTAAACGTATGGCAGCGGCGGGCGCGGAAGCTTATTTGGTAAATACGGGCTGGAACGGCAGCGGCAAACGTATTTCGCTGAAAGATACCCGCGCGATCATTAACGCCATCCTTAACGATGAACTGGCCCAGGCAGAGACGGTGACGCTGCCGGTGTTTAACCTGGCAATGCCGCTGGCGCTGCCGGGCGTGGACAGCGCAATACTCGACCCGCGCAATACCTATGCCGACGCGGCGAAATGGGAAGAGAAAGCGCGCGATCTGGCGCAGCTGTTTATCACTAACTTCGATAAATACACTGATACGCCAGCCGGGGCCGCACTGGTTTCCGCCGGGCCGCAGCTGTAAATGGCTTGTTAATAAAAACACTCTGTAAGCTTTGTGCTTGCAGAGTGTTATTCCGGGCCGGAGAGAAAAACCTCAGAAGTCGCTTATTTTATCCACCTTCCCCGAAAAAATATAAGCCACACCGCCAAAACCGCTACCGAAACGATTAATGAATGAAGTAACGGAGACAATTTAATACAGTAGCTAACCCCTGTCCCTACGATAACCCCAACCAGCACGCAAAAAATTGACAATATTATTTCTTTCATTTTAAATTTCCTGATCCAGTTGCTCTGCACCAGATTTTTTCATTTACTGAAGGGGCGGCAACTTCTGATAAGCAAAAAGCTTTAGAAGCTGCCGCATGGCCAACTCAGGGAAGTTATTTCAGGTAATCATACTCCTGCTCTGTCATCCCTTTTTCATCCCATGGAGAAAGCCCTCCCCCCCAACGGGCGCTGCCGCTGCCATAACCAGCATAGTCGTAAAGCGCGCCAACGGCGGCTCCTGCCAGCACGCCAATAGCCGGCCCTGCAGGACCAGCTAACCCCGTGCCAAATGCGGTGCCTGCAATTACCGCGCCACTAACAGCAACGTCTCGTCCAACCTGAACCCAATTGATATCGCCCGCTCCGGAAACGCAGGCATATTCTGCTTCACTTAATATTTTCATATCCTTTTCCATTTAAATAGAAAATAAGTAAGCTTCACAAAGCCTGCCAGTAACAAAGAATATCAAAAGAACGAATTAAAGGAATAACTTACCCCTTAAAAAACTAACACTCAGGGATATTTTATAAACCTTTGATTCAAAAAAATGCAACCTTAAAGAAAAGCAAATAAAAAATTAACATCGCTAATTATTCAATTAAAAAACAACCATCTAAGATAACGTTAAAATTATAGATATATCAAACATAGCAATTGGTCAACATCTTTTATAAATTTTTTTTGGATATTAACATAAATAATAAAAAACAGAGTATTGAAATAGCTAATAATCTCCTTTTATAAGGTAGCCTTAGCCGCAACAGGAAACTCTGCTGCGGCCGATAAAAAAGCTATAGCCTTTGCAATCGCTTTTAAATTCAACCGGAAACTACAGGCGCCGTGCTGGCAGGCAGCGGCAGCCAGGCGCGGATACGCAAGCCGCCCCGTTCGCTTTCGCCGATTTCCAGCGAGCCCTGATGCGCATCGATAATACGCTGGACTATCGCCAGGCCAAGACCGGTACCGCTGGTGCTGCGCGCGCTGTCACCACGGACAAAAGGCTGGAGCAAGTGCTTAAGCTGCTCGGGCTTAATCCCCGGGCCGTCATCTTCCACCTGAAACCAGGCTCGCTGCAGCTCGCTGCCGCTGCTGACCTTGATCCAGCCGTTGCCGTAACGGGCGGCGTTGACCACCAGGTTAGCCACGGCGCGTTTGATCGACAGCGGATTGATATCCAGCATCAGCTCGCTCGGCATCACCGCGTTTTCGATTTCCCGCTCGTAGCCGCTCTCCGCCGCTACAACTTCGCCCAGCACGCCATTGAGATCCGCACGCTCGGTCT
>NZ_JBHDVM010000009.1:0-157001 GCF_042610525.1 Pantoea sp. sgz302252 | reverse complement strand
CGATTCCGCCAGGTAGCCGTCTTCCTGCGCCATCATTTCGGTCGCCAGACGAATACGCGTGAGGGGCGTGCGCAGATCGTGGCTGACGCCTGCCATCAGCAGCGTACGGTCATCCGCCAGCTGCTTGACGCCCGCCGCCATCTGGTTAAAAGCTCGAGTTACTGAACGCACTTCGGAGGCGCCGTACTCGCGTAGCGGCGGCGGGATCACGCCTTTGCCAACCTGTAGCGCGGCATGCTCCAGCTCTACCAGTGGCCGGTTCTGGATGCGGATAAACAGCCAGGCACCGCCTATCGCCAACAGCATTATCGCCAGCGTATAGCGGAACAGCGGCGAGAAGTCGCCCTGGTGGATTTCGGTTAGCGGAACCCGTACCCAGATATCCGGCGATAGCCAGGTTTTCAGCCAGACTACCGGCGAATTTTTATTCACCTCTACGCGCACGTCGGTCGGGCCGCCGAGCTGCTGCGCCATCTGCTGGCTGAGGAATTCGTAATGCTGCGCCCAGCGCAATCCGCTCTCTTCCGCCGCCGCGTTGGTATACAGCGAGATCCCCAGCTCGCGGTAAATTTCGCGGCGGAACGCTGGCGGCACCTCCAGCTGCGTGCCGTCTTCCAGCTGCAGCCGGTCGGTCATCAGCATCCGCACCTCATACGCCAGCACCTTATTGAACTGCTGCAGGCTGGGCAGAATAGCGAAGTTCAGCACCACCAGGTAGGTCGTCACCAGGCTGACAAACAGCAAAGTGACGATCAGCAGCAGCGTACGGGCAAAGGAGCTGCGGGGAGAGAAGCGGATTCGCCTCATGCTTTACTGCCGTCCGGTACGAAGACGTAGCCTAAACCCCAAACGGTCTGGATATAGCGCGGATGCGCCGGATCTTCTTCCACCATACGGCGCAGGCGAGAGATCTGCACATCGATAGAACGTTCCATCGCGCTGTACTCGCGGCCGCGAGCCAGGTTCATCAGCTTGTCGCGGGAAAGCGGCTCGCGCGGATGGCTGACCAGCGCTTTTAGCACGGCAAACTCGCCGCTGGTGAGCGGCATTGGCTCATCTTCGCGGAACATTTCGCGCGTGCCCAGGTTCAGCTTGAATTTGCCGAAGGCGATAACCGCTTCTTCCTGCGAAGGCGCGCCTGGCAGTTCGTTGGCCTGGCGGCGCAGCACGGCGCGAATACGGGCCAGCAGCTCGCGCGGGTTAAACGGCTTAGGAATGTAGTCATCGGCGCCGATTTCCAAACCAACGATGCGGTCGACTTCTTCGCCTTTCGCCGTGACCATAATAATTGGCATCGGGTTGCTCTGGCTGCGCAGACGGCGACAGATGGAAAGGCCATCTTCGCCCGGCAGCATTAAATCCAGCACCATCAGATGGAAAGATTCGCGGGTCAGCAGACGATCCATCTGCTCGGCGTTCGCCACGCTGCGCACCTGGAAACCCTGCTCGGTCAGATAGCGCTCCAGCAGCGCGCGTAAACGCATATCGTCGTCCACGACCAGGATTTTGTAGTTCTCTTGCATTTCGATACTCCCAAAGGCGCTATTGCCTGAGCCATTATTCTTAAAAAAGATGCCTGAATGTAACAGTCAATAATGGTTTATATTCTAGCCGAAATTGTTACAAAGCATATTAAACAGGAGCTTATCTTTAATTTTCATTCTCTTTGCGCAGCGGCAGCACGCTTTTTTAGCTTAGTATTCCGGGCCTAAGGCAAATACGATGCGTACTATTAACGTTCATAAACGTCGTTTTCCGTCCGGGTGACGGCCGGAGCGCTAACGCTAACATTGCTCAGCTGTAGGTTATCCACGCCAGCGATTTTACCGAACTCTTTCGCCTGTATGCCGATATCGCTAAAGATCAGGTTTTTAATGGGTCGCTCTTCGCAGCCCTCTATAAAGAAAGCGCGGGAAAAAATCTCGTCCGTTGTTAACGTAGCCGTTACCTGCGCCACGCTGATATCGCTGACCTGGGTTAAACCCGCCTCGCCTTCCACGCCCTGGCGAATTGCCTGCCAGTGCGCTGGCCAATCCGCCTGTTCATTTTGCGTCGCATAGCTGTATTGCGGAAACCAGTTAAGCTGCAGCAGAAACGGGAAGCGTACGTCCGTCATGGTCAGATGGCGTACGGTTATCTCTTTTATCCAGCCGCCGCGATTACGGGCGGATTTAATACGAAAACCTGCGCCCGTGCCGATAAAACGGTTATGTTCGATCAGCACTCGTTCAATGCCGCCGGAAGTTTCGCTGCCCAGCGTGATGCCCGATCCTTTGCGCAGTTCGCAATGGCGGATCACAATATCTCGCGAGGTTTTCGATTGCTGGCAGGCAGCTAAACCTCGCCCTGATTTCACGCAGATGCTGTCGTCATTGCAGGAAAGCGTGCAGCGCTCTACCGTTACCTGCTCGCAGGAGTCGATATCAATGCCGTCCGTACTTGGCCCACCGGAGTTATTAACTTCAATGTCTGCCAGCAAAACCTCGCGGGAATAGCAAAGATGAATATTCCAGAAGCCTGATTCGCGGCTGACAAAATCGTGTAATGCAATCTCTTCGCTTTGGTAAACCACCAGGTTGCGCGGCCGCCGACAATCGTAATCTACCGCCCAGCGCAGGTTACGCTCGCTGTAATCCGCCAGCATGCCGCCTTGTTCATCCTCTCCCCAGAAGCGCTGCCACCAGCATTCTCCCTGTCCGTCAATCACGCCGGGCCCGGCGATTTTTACACGTCGACAATTGTTGATATTAATGATGCCTGCTGGCCACTTCATATCGATTCCGGCGACGCGCGTCTGAATCTCCTGATAATCGACCAGCCGCTGGCTGCCCAACAGCACCGCGCCTGCGGCCAGCCAGAGCGTCATATCGCTTTTTAAAAACAGCGAGCCGGTCAGGAAGCAACCAGCGGGAACCACGACGGTATCGCCCGGCACGGCGCGATCGATAGCCTGCTGTAAAGCGCTTGTAGAGAGCGTGGCCGCCGTTGGATCGGCCCCAAATGTCAGTATATTTAGCTCGCTCATTTTCAACTTCCTCTGTTCAGTATTTAACCGTCACTCTACGCGGTGCCGACAACCCGCCCTTGTTGTCAGCGACAGAAGAAAAGGAATGATGGCAATAGCGCAAAGGTTTCGCCGACCGCTACGCCATTCCGGAAAATAAGGCCCCGGGATGAATAACGCCGCCAGAGTGATTACACTACCGCCACCGTTTCACTGAAAATGTCTGTTGCCGGATGAAAACCAAACTGATCACCCGTGAAGGGTACGACAAACTAAAAGCCGAGCTGGATTACCTGTGGCGCGAAGAGCGGCCGGAAGTGACCAAAAAAGTCACCTGGGCCGCCAGCCTTGGCGACCGCAGCGAAAACGCCGACTATCAATACAATAAAAAGCGCCTGCGTGAGATTGACCGCCGGGTGCGCTATCTGACCAAATGCCTGGAGCAGCTGCGTATCGTGGACTATTCGCCGCAGCAGGAGGGCAAGGTTTTCTTTGGCGCCTGGGTCGAAGTGGAAAACGACGACGGCGAGCTGAAGCGTTTTCGCATCGTCGGCTATGACGAAATTTTCGGCCGCAAAGACTATATCTCTATCGACTCGCCGATGGCGCGCGCGCTGCTGAAAAAAGAGGTTGGCGATCTGGCTGTGGTGCAGACACCCTTAGGCGAAGCGGGCTGGTACGTTAACGAAATCACCTACGTTAAACAATCCTAATCCTGCGGATTGAGCGCATCCTGGCGGTCATATGCTGGCAATTGCCGGCGGCAATCCGTATAACTGTCCGCAATTTCTCAAGCCATAAAGTAACCGACAATGAAAGATTCGCTGAGCCGCATAATTGCAAATGAGCTGCAGGCGCGGGCAGAACAGGTTGATGCCGCTGTCCGTCTGCTGGATGAAGGAAACACCGTGCCGTTTATCGCGCGCTACCGTAAGGAAGTGACCGGCGGCCTCGACGATACCCAGCTGCGTCAGCTGGAAACGCGTCTGGGCTACCTGCGCGAGCTGGAGGAACGCCGCCAGTCGATTCTGAAATCTATTGGCGATCAGGGCAAGCTTACCGACGAGCTGGCTAAGGCGATCGGCAGCACGCTAAGCAAAACCGAGCTGGAAGATCTTTATCTGCCCTATAAGCCGAAACGCCGCACCCGCGGACAGATTGCTATCGAAGCGGGCCTGGAGCCGCTGGCAGAGACGCTGTGGCAGGATCCTTCGCACGAGCCCGAACAGCTTGCCGCTGGCTTTGTCGATGCTGAAAAAGGCGTGGCGGACGTCAAAGCCGCACTGGACGGCGCGCGCTATATCCTGATGGAACGCTTTGCGGAAGACGCCGCGCTGCTGGCGAAAGTGCGCGACTATCTGTGGAAAAGCGCCCATCTGGTCGCGCGCGTGGTAGAAGGCAAGGAAGAAGAAGGCGCTAAATTCCGCGACTATTTCGATCATCACGAGCCGCTCTCAACCGTGCCTTCACACCGCGCGCTGGCGATGTTCCGCGGTCGCAACGAAGGCGTGCTGCAGCTATCGCTGAACGCCGATCCGCAGTTTGACGAGCCGCCGCGCGAAAGCCACGGCGAGCAGATTATTGCCGACCATCTTGGCCTGCGCCTGAACAACGCACCTGCAGATAGCTGGCGTAAAGCGGTGGTGAGCTGGACGTGGCGGATTAAAGTTATGCTGCATCTCGAAACCGAGCTGATGGGCACCGTGCGCGAGCGCGCAGAAGACGAGGCGATCAACGTTTTCGCCCGCAATCTGCACGATCTGCTGATGGCCGCGCCTGCGGGTATGCGCGCCACCATGGGTCTGGATCCGGGTCTGCGTACCGGCGTTAAAGTGGCAGTGGTAGATGCCACTGGCAAACTGGTGGCGACCGACACCATCTATCCGCATACCGGCCAGGCTGCTAAGGCCGCCGCCGCTGTTGCCGCGCTCTGCACTAAACATCAGGTCGAGCTGGTAGCGATCGGCAACGGCACAGCCTCACGCGAGACCGAGCGTTTTTATCTGGACGTGCAGAAGCAGTTTCCTCAGGTCAAAGGCCAGAAGGTGATTGTCAGCGAAGCGGGCGCTTCCGTCTATTCCGCTTCCGAGCTGGCAGCGCTGGAGTTCCCGAATCTGGATGTTTCGCTGCGCGGCGCCGTTTCTATCGCCCGCCGCCTGCAGGATCCGCTCTCCGAGCTGGTAAAAATCGATCCGAAGTCAATCGGTGTCGGCCAGTATCAGCACGATGTCAGCCAGAGCCAATTGGCGAAGAAGCTGGATGCGGTAGTGGAAGACTGCGTAAACGGCGTGGGCGTGGATTTAAATACCGCCTCCGTGCCGCTGCTGACCCGCGTGGCGGGCCTGAGCAAAATGATCGCGCAGAATATCGTGAGCTGGCGTGATGAGAACGGCCGCTTCCGCAACCGCCAGCAGCTGCTGAAAGTCAGCCGCCTGGGGCCAAAAGCCTTTGAACAGTGCGCCGGCTTTCTGCGTATCAGCCAGGGCGACAATCCGCTGGATGCCTCTACCGTTCACCCGGAAACTTATCCGGTAGTGGAGCGCATTCTGGCCGCGACCGAGCAGTCGCTGCGCGATCTGATGGGGAATTCAACGGCGCTGCGCGATCTGCGCGCGGTGGATTTTACCGATGATAAATTCGGCGTGCCGACCGTCAGCGATATCATCAAAGAGCTGGAGAAACCTGGCCGCGATCCGCGTCCCGAATTCAAAACCGCGCAGTTTGCGGAAGGCGTGGAAACCATGAACGATCTGCTGCCTGGCATGGTGCTGGAAGGCTCGGTCACCAACGTCACTAACTTCGGTGCCTTTGTCGATATCGGCGTACATCAGGATGGCCTGGTGCATATCTCGTCGCTGGCCGACAAATTTGTCGACGATCCGCATAAGGTGGTGAAAGCTGGTGATATCGTTAAGGTGAAGGTGATGGAGGTCGATTTGCAGCGTAAGCGTATCGCGCTGACCATGCGCCTTGACGAGCAGCCGGGCGAAACCGGCGCTCGCCGCAGCGCGGGCCGCGATAACAATCGTCCGGCGCAGAATAAACTGCGCCCTCGCCAGGCCACGCAGCCTGCGGGCAATAGCGCGATGGGCGATGCGCTGGCCGCCGCCTTCGGTAAGAAGTCCTGAGCCTTCGGGAGCGTTTTACTCAAAACGTTCCCGAAAAAGCTATAAATGGCGCGGATTGCCCAATCCGCGCCATTTGATTTTTCCGCTTTTTGCCCTGTCGTTTACCTGCCGGTGAGCTTTCTCCGCCGAAAAATTGTTCTGTATCAACTGAATTAAGAATCATTATCATTATAATTCCGCCAGTCAACTATCACCACAGGCAACGCCTGTCAGGGCGGTATTATGAAATTACTTTCCAGTAAGCGCTATAAAATCGTCAGCTACTCTTCCGCTATCAGTCCGGCATTCCGACAAAAGCTGCTGTTACAAGGGTTGCGGCCCGGCTCCGAGTTTGTGGTAAAGGCCGTCGCGCCTTTCGGCGGCCCGGTCAAGATCGAGAACGATTACGCCAGCCTGGCGCTGCGTCGCGACGATCTTTCCCTTATCCAGCTTGACTGCCTGAACTGAACGCGAGCCCGACTATGAAAACCATTACTCTCGGCCTGATCGGCAATCCCAATGCCGGTAAAACGACCCTATTCAATCAGCTTACCGGCGCCAGGCAGCGCGTCGGCAACTGGGCTGGCGTTACCGTTGAACGCAAGGAAGGCGCTTTTAGTACAGCCCGGCATCAGGTACGGCTGGTGGATTTGCCAGGCGCCTATTCGCTGACCACTATTTCAGAACAAACCTCGCTGGATGAGCAGATTGCCTGTAGCTATATCCTGAGCGGCGAAGCGGATCTGTTGATCAACGTGGTGGACGCCAGCAACCTGGTCCGCAATCTTTATCTGACACTGCAGCTACGCGAACTGGGCGTGCCCTGCATCGTTGCGCTGAACATGTTGGATATTGCCGAAAGCCGCAAAATAAACATCAATGTGGCGCAGCTGGCGAAAGTGCTGGGCTGTCCGGTCGTGCCGCTGGTTTCCACGCGCGGTCAGGGTATCGATCGGCTAAAAGCGGCGATTGATGAGTTTGCAGGCCAGCCGGAAGTTTTCGCGGTGGCCTATCCGCAGCAGACAGAACGCCAGGTAGCCGAATTGTCGGCGGTTATGCCTGAGCGGCTGCCCGTTTCACGTCGGCGCTGGCTGGCGCTACAGATGCTGGAAGGCGATATCTGGTGCCGCAGCCAGGCTGGTGAAGCTGCCGCCAGCCTCGCCGGGCAAAGCGATCGCGAGGCGCCGCTGCATATCAGCCAGGCTCGCTATGCCGCTGTTGAAAAACTGTGCCAGAGCGCGACGGCGGAAGGCGAAGCCGCGCCGCATCTTCTTTCCGCACGGCTCGACGCGCTGGTGCTGAACCGCTGGCTGGGCATTCCCATCTTTCTGATGGTGATTTACCTGATGTTCTTTCTCGCCATCAACCTTGGCGGCGCGCTGCAGCCGTTTTTCGAACAAAGCAGCGCCGCGATTTTTATTGACGGCGTGCAATGGCTGGGCGCGACGCTGCATTTTCCCTCTATGCTGACGCTGTTCCTGGCGCAGGGCATCGGCGGCGGCATCAACACCGTGATGCCGTTGATTCCGCAAATCGGCCTGATGTATCTGTTTCTCTCCTTCATGGAGGATTCCGGCTATATGGCGCGCGCGGCCTTTGTCGTGGATCGCCTGATGCAGACGCTCGGGCTGCCGGGTAAATCTTTTGTGCCGCTGATTGTCGGCTTTGGCTGCAACGTGCCTGCGGTAATGGGCACCCGTACGCTTGATGCGCCCCGCGAGCGCCTGATTACGCTGTTAATGGCGCCCTTTATGTCCTGCGGCGCACGGCTGGCTATCTTTGCCGTTTTCGCTTCGGCTTTTTTCGGACAGAGCGGCGCGCTGGTGGTATTCAGCCTTTATCTGCTGGGCATCGCAGCAGCGATTATTACCGGCCTGGTGTTGAAACATACGCTGCTGCGTGGCGAAGCCGCGCCCTTTATGATGGAGATGCCCGGCTGGCACGTACCGCACCTGAAAAGCCTTTGCCTGCAAACCTGGCAGCGGCTGAAAAGTTTCGTGCTGCGCGCCGGGAAAGTGATCGTGGTGGTCAGCATAATTATCGGCGGTTTGAACAGCGTTTCCTTTAGCGGCCAGCCTGTTTCCAGCATCAATGATTCGGCGCTGGCAACCCTGAGCCGCCAGCTAACGCCGCTGCTTAGTCCTATCGGCGTGGATCAGGATAACTGGCAGGCTACGGTAGGGCTGGTAACTGGCGCGATGGCAAAAGAAGTCGTGGTCGGCACGCTGAATACGCTGTATACCGCTGAAGCGCTGCACGAAGAAGAATTCGACCCGCAGAGCTATAGCCTGGCGGCAGAGCTGAAAGATGCCGTCGCGCAAACCTGGCAGAGCGTAAAGGAAACTTTCAGCCTGAGCGTACTGCTGCATCCCCTGGAGGCCAGCAAAGGCGATGGTGAAATGGCGAGTGGCGCTATGGGCGTTATGCATACGAAGTTCTCCAGCGATATCGCCGCCTATAGCTATCTGATCTTCGTGCTGCTGTATGTGCCCTGCGTATCGGTAATGGGAGCTGTAGCGCGCGAAAGTAGCACTCGCTGGATGCTGTTCTCGAATTTTTGGGGGCTAAACCTGGCCTATTCGCTGGCAACGCTGTTTTATCAGTTCGCCACCTTCAGCAGCCATCCGCAGTCCAGCGCAATAACGCTGGCTACGGTAGCTATTTTTAATCTCTGTCTCTGGGCGGTCCTGAAAAATATCAGGCTGAAACCCGAGCGGCTGACGGTCAAAACCCTTGATGCCGTCGGCTGTGCTGGCTGCAGCAAAAAAGGCAGCTGTCACTAAGCGATCTGCCACCGCAGGAAGTTGCGATTTCGCTTCCAGGGTCTACAGTGAAGATTAATGTGGCTGTAAACCAATGCGGTGGCTCACTGTATAAAAATGGAAATTATCAATAATTTAATCGATAAGATCTATGAGGGCGCTTTTCCTGCCGACTACCTTAACAGGTTGACAGAGGCCATCAGGCAAACACGAAACCAGCTTAGCTACCAGCGGAAGGCGCACTGGGATGAGAAAGATGTCGTGCTGATTACCTATGCCGATCAGTTTTACGAGAGCGAAGCGCCCACGCTGGATACTTTTTCCCGCTTTTACCAACAGCACCTTAATTTTTTTACCCTGGTGCATCTGTTACCTTTTTTTCCCTACTCTTCCGACGACGGTTTTTCGGTTATTGACTATCACCGGGTCAACGCTATCTGCGGCGAATGGTCGGATGTGGCCGCACTGCACCAGCATACGCGGCTAATGTTCGATTTTGTCTGTAACCATATTTCCGCCCACAGCGCCTGGTTTAAACATTATTTGGCACAGGATCCCGGCTGGGATAACTTTTTTATCAGTATGCCGCCCACCGTGGATCTTAGCGCGGTAACGCGGCCCAGAACCTCGCCGCTGCTGACGCCTTTTACGCTGGCAAACGGCGAGAAGCGCTTGATCTGGACTACCTTTAGCGCCGATCAAATCGATTTAAATTTCGCTAATCCGCAAGTGCTGCTGAGCATGGTTGGCGTACTGCTGGATTATCTGGCGAAAGGCGCAGATTACCTGAGGCTGGATGCCGTGGGCTATATGTGGAAAACGCCCGGCACTTCCTGCATCCATCTGGAGAAAACCCACCAGTTGGTGAAGCTATTTCGCGCTATCGTCGATACAGTTGCACCCGGCACGGTGCTCCTGACTGAAACCAACGTGCCGCATAAAGACAACATCAGCTATTTCGGCAATGGTCGCGACGAAGCACAGATGATCTACCAGTTTTCGCTGCCGCCCCTACTGCTGCATGCTATTCATTGCGGTTCTTCTCGGGTGTTGAAAAAATGGGCAGCCTCGCTGGAGCCAGGAAACGGCGCGACCACCTGGTTTAACTTTCTCGCTTCACACGACGGTATCGGCCTGAATCCGCTACGCGGCATTCTGCCGGAAGCTGAAATAGGGTCGCTGGTCAAAGATCTGGCGGACGAAGGCGCGCTGGTCTCTTATAAAAATAATCCCGACGGCACCAGCAGCCCTTATGAAATTAACGTGACCTTTATGGATGCGCTGAATAAAAAAAGCGACAGCGACGAGGTACGGCTACAGCGTTTTATGCTGGCCCATGCGGTGCTGCTCGCCTTTCCCGGCGTGCCGGCCATCTATATCCAGAGTATTTTAGGATCGCGTAATGATATGGAAGGGGTAAAAGCAGCAGGCCAAAATCGAGCTATTAATCGCGAGAAGTATGTTATCAGCAATATCGAAACCGCGCTCAGCGATACGCGCTCCTTGCGGCATAAGGTTTATCATGGGCTCAGCCAGCTAATTCAGCTAAGAAAGCGTCAGCCCGCTTTCCATCCTGATAATCCGGCGGAAGTGCTGGAAAGCGATAACTCACTGTTTATTCTGCGCCGTCGCGCGGCAAATGCAAACGAAGAGATCCTCTGTATTTTTAACCTGAGCGGAAAAGAAGTTAGCTGGACGTTGCCAGATAACCGGCTCTATCGCAATATCACAGGTAACAGCATCTTCGACAGCAATCATCCACTAACGTTGCCACCGTGGCATTTTCTCTGGCTGAAGAATGCTGGCGAGAAACCCGCGCCAGCATCGTAAACTTCAGCGTGGTCCCGTTTTACTTGTAAACGTCTGCGGTAGCGCTGAATTTGCCGTGCTCACGACCGGCAATAATCAGATAGTATCTGCCGCCTTTTTCGTCAGCCCGTTTTGACAGCACTTTTTTCGCATCCATTGGCGAAGTGGTTTCCGCCGTGGTATGTACCGTGCCGATTTTTTCCAGCTTCATGGTTTTAACTTCTTCTCTGGTTACCTCTTTTGCCGCCAGGGCGGAAAAAGGTAGCGCCAGCGCCAGAGAGGCAATTGCCAGGGTTTTCAGTTTCATCAGAGACACTCCCGAGTAATGTTATTGTCTTTGGCTGCCGGATGAGAATGCCGGGCGGCCCGCCCGCTCAGAGGTAAAACGGCCAGCAGCCTCTGATAATTATTGTCTGAAACCGGCAATTCGCCAGCGCTGCGCGCAAATTTAAAGCGGCAATTTCACGCCAAAATCAAGCAGTTGCTCACAGAAGTCTTCGGGATGGGAAATAAAGGGCGCGTGCGCGGCCTTATCGATAATAACGGCCTTGCTTTCGGGCCAGCGCGCGTCCAGCAGCGGCGCGATTTTACGCGGCACCAAACCATCCAGTGCGCCATAAATTCGTAGCAGCGGCACCTGTAGCGCCTGCATTGGCTCACGCAAATCGACGGTGCGCAGGATTTCCAGCCCTCCTTGCAACACGCTAACTTCCGGCGCGGGTAGCGACAGCACTACGCTTTTTAACTGGCGCGCATCCTGTCTGGCTGTTTCCGTGCCTAAAGTTTGCAGTGCCAGAAAGCGCTCCACGGTGCGCTGAAAATCTTCGCTGAGCTGCTGTTGAAACTGGGTCAGGGTTTCAGGTTTGATGCCGGGCCATTCGTCCTGAGCGGTAAAACAGGGCGAAGAGGCGACGCTGACCAGGCCGCTGACGCGCTCAGGATGCTGTAAGGCAAGCGAACTGGCGACCAGGCCACCTAACGACCAGCCAAGCCAAATCGCGCGGGCAGGTGCGAAAGGCAACAGGTTCGCCACCATCTCTTCCACGCCCATTGCCGGAAAACCTTCACTGCGGCCATAGCCGGGCAAGTCCACCAGATGCAGGCGAAAATGCGGGCTGAGTCGCGCAATAATGTTTTGCCATACGCCCGCATTCAGTCCCCATCCGTGCAGCATCACAAGATCGCGATCTCCCGTGCCGATTGTCTGCCAGTAAAGCTGAGCCATCTATTACTATCCTGTTTTTGTCATGGAGGACGCTATGCTAACAATGCCCGCCGCCTGTTGGCTATGCCAGATGCCACTGGTGCTTGCCCATCACGGTATTTGCAGTTTCTGCCTCCGTGCTCTGCGGCCGCCCTGCTGTTGCCCGCGTTGCGGTCTGGCCACCTTTTATCCGAACGCAGAGTGCGGCCGCTGCCAGCGCCGTCCGCCTTCGTGGCACAGGCTGGTTTTTGTTGCCGCCTGGCAGCCACCGCTAAAAGATCTGGTCAGGCGGCTAAAGTTTTTTCAGCGAACAGCACTATCGGCGATGCTGGCGCGCCTGATTTTGCTAACCTGGTTAACGGCCCGCCGCGAAGGCAGAGTTAAGCGTCCCGATCTGCTGCTTTGCGTACCGCTGCACTACAGTCGCGCCTGGCGGCGCGGCTACAATCAGCTGGATGAAATGGCCGTTTATCTGGCGCGCTGGATGAACGTTCCTTTTATAAAAGGCGGATTAAGCCGAAGAAAGCGCACGAAAATTCAGCACTTTTTAACGGCTCGCGCCCGCCGCCGCAATCTGCGCGGCGCGTTCAGGGTTGAAATGGCAGTCAAGGGACGGCATATCGCTTTACTGGACGATGTCGTGACCACCGGCAGCACCGTAGAAGAGATTAGCCGGATTCTGCTGGCCGCAGGCGCGGCCAGCGTGCAGGTTCTGTGCCTTTGCCGCACCTTGTAGAGCGTCGGCGATGAGCGTATTATATAACCAACTAATTTAGTCAACTATTGAGCAATCGCCATGATCCGAATTACTGATTCTGCGCAAGAGCACTTCGCAAAACTGCTGTCAAAACAAGAAGAGGGCACCCAGATTCGCGTATTCGTTATCAACCCGGGCACGCCCGGTGCGGAATGCGGCGTCTCCTATTGCCCGCCCGATGCGGTAGAAGCCACCGACACCGAGCTGAAGTTCGAGAAGCTTTCCGCCTACGTTGATGAACTGAGCGCACCCTATCTGGAAGATGCCGAAATTGATTTCGTCACCGACAATCTGGGTTCCCAGCTGACGCTGAAAGCGCCAAACGCCAAAATGCGTAAGGTCAGCGACGATGCGCCGCTGATTGAGCGCGTAGAGTACCAGCTGCAGGCTACTATTAACCCGCAGCTGGCCAGCCACGGCGGCAAGGTATCGCTGATGGAGATCACGGACGATGGCTTCGCCATCCTGCAGTTCGGCGGCGGCTGTAACGGTTGCTCTATGGTCGATGTCACCCTGAAAGAAGGTATCGAGAAAGAGCTGCTGGCGACTTTCCCCGAGCTGAAAGGCGTGCGTGATTTGACCGAGCACCAGCGCGGCGAGCATTCATTCTACTAAACCTCTTTACTATGAAAAAAGGCAGGGTGGTTAGCCCCGCCTTGATTCAGGTTCCGTCTTCCTTTACGGGCGATCGGTCAGTTGCCTGACGGCAACGATAATCTGCAATGTGGTATAGATTATCTCCAGCACCACAAGGACAGCTGTCAGAGTTATCACCTGCGCGCTCTCCTTAACAGGAGCGCCGCACACCGGTTATGCCTTTGGGTTTCCCTCCCTGTGCGCATCTTGCTTACAGATACAGGCAGCGCTCTTTTGGGCGGAGGCAAACCGGACAGCACCACCTGTTTCCGGCCGGGAAAACTTGAGGCGACGTAGTCTCTGTCGCTTGCAAGAGGCCACCCTGAGATCCGTAAGGCAAAAAAAGTATATGCCTCACTGCAAGCGCCAGGCAATCTAATTCGGCTTGACGCCTCCTGGATAGATGGTAAAATTTTGTACAGCTTACAGATACAGGCAGCACATTTCCGAAAGCGGCTACCAACCGCTCAGGAAACAAAAAAACCGGCTTACCAGGCCGGTTTTTTTATGGGCTGCTTTTAGCCGCAGTCTTTTGCCCATCAGGGCTAAGCCTGCGGTTTTCGTTGTTTGTATTTAGCCCGATTTCTGACGAAAAAAGGCAGGGTGGTTAGCCCCGCCTTGATTCAGGTTCCGTCTTCCTTTACGGGCGATCGGTTAGTTGCCTGGATGCAACGATAATCTGCAATACGGTGTGAATTATCTTCAACACCATAAAGATAATTGCCAGAGTTACCACCTGCGCGCTCTCCTTAACAGGAGCGCCGCACATACTGGTTATGCCTTTGGGTTTCCCTCCCAATACGTATCAAGCTAACAGATATAAGCAGCACTCCCTTGGGTGAAGGCAAACCGGACAGCACCACCTGTTTCCGGCCGGGAAAAATCTGAAGCGGCTAAGATTCAGTCACTTACAGGAGTCTGCCCTGTCTATCTTTTAGCCAGATCACTGTAGGTTTTTTCTTCGTTCGCTACAATACCTTTAATGTAAATAAGGGTATTGACGCCCTTACTGAGGATGCTAAAATCTTTTGTAGCTAATAGATATAAGCAGCACGCTCCCCCAAGGCGGCTACCAACCGCTCAGGGGAATAAAAAAACCGGCTCACCAGGCCGGTTTTTTTATGAGTGGAACCTGCTATTTCAACGCTATACCCTGCTCTTTCGCCCACTTTCTCAATCTGGTGCAGGCGTTAGCATAGGGCGAAGAGGTATTTAGCGAAATCATTCTGCCCATCGTCCATTTGTCATACCAGGCTTCGCCATAAAGCGTTTGCTCAGAACGTTCTTCAATCAGCGCGACAATCTCGTTTTTCTTTGCCACCAGCCGCTCAATAAGCGCCAGATAATCCAGGGGTTCATAATCCTGATAGAACTTCTGCGCCAGTAGCCCGAGCTGATTCCATTTATAGCCAGTCTCGGGAAAATCAACCTGCTCGCCTTTTTCGCGATGCGTTATCCATTTTATTACCAGCTCGTTCCAGCCGGTTAAATATGCCGCCAGATCGTGCACGCTCATGACCGTGCCGCTGGCATGGCCCGCCAGTGTTTTTCCGGTGGTTTGCTCTGGCGGAACGGCATCTAAATAATGAATTAACCTGACGAATTTTTTATCTATGGCATTAAGCAGCTCGGCTTTAGTTTGCGGCACGCTCATCAAATTGCCCTCCAGGCTGTTGAAGTCCTTTCTTTTGGCCACTGCGGATAAGCTGGATGATAAAGCTTATCCGCAAGGCTTTTGACTGTAGCGCTTTTTTCCTCTGCGCCTTACTCCTTTTTCTCCGCTTTGCGCCGTCGATCCACTTCTTTCAGCAGTAAATTGACCTGCTTGTCGGCGAACATCTCCTCCAGCGTTTTGCTTAGCTTGCGCCGCCAGTTAGGATACTGATCCGTGGTGCCCGGCACGTTGACCGGCTTATCCATATCCAGCAGATCTTCCGGTTGTAGCCCCAGTAGCGCGCAGCTGCTGTCGGCGAGAAAGCGATGCATGCCCCGGTTCAACTGTGGCGACATCTTAACCAGACTGGCCTTTTTTCCGCTGCTTTTCGGCAGGCTGCCGTAGCGGTGCAGCGCCTCCAGCAGCGCTTGTTTTTGCCGTGCCCGATCCTGATAGAGGCTGCGCAAGACGGCTTTGTCAGGATAAAGGCCCAGCACTTCGCCCATTTCCAAATCGACCGCGTTCCAGAAACCCCGTAACGTCGGCAGATCGTGTGTGGTAGCGCTTGCCATCGCCTGGCGCGCCCATTTTTCCGGCGCGCGATAGCGATCCTGGCTTTCTTGCTCAAAGTAGAGCACTTTCCAGGAGTAGATGCCGCTGGTTCTCAGCTTAGCGATAATTTCTACCGGCACCGTGCCCAGATCTTCTCCGATCACCATGCACTGGTTGCGCTGGCTTTCCAGCGCCAGGATCGCCATCAGATCTTCTACCGGATAATAGACGTAGGCGCCAAAATTGGCGGTTTCGCCATAGGGGATCCACCACAGGCGCAGCAGTGACATCACATGATCGATACGCAACGCGCCACAGCTCATCATATTAGCCCGCAGTAGATCGATAAATGGCTGATAGCCTCTGGCGGTCATCACATGCGGATCCATCGGCGGCAGCCCCCAGTTTTGCCCCAGCGGGCCCAGCACATCCGGCGGCGCGCCTACCGACACATCCATACAATAAAGTTCGCGATCGCACCAGGTTTCCGCACCGCCTTCCGCGACGCCGACCGCCAAATCGCGATAAAGACCTATCGGCATAGCGCGCTGCTGGCTCACCTGCCAGCATTCGTCAAACTGACGATTGGCCAGCCACTGCATCCAGAGCCAGAAGCGCACCTCGTCTGCATTATTCGTGCAGAACTGCCGCACCGCTTCGCTGTGCGCCTCACGCAGATTTTCCGGCCAAACCGGCCAGCCCCAGTAATCTTCGTTTTCTTTCAGCATGGCGCCGTGCAGCGCATCGAAAGCCGCCTGCCAGTAAAGGCTTTCGCCGCCCTTTTCGACAAAGTCGGCAAAGTGCGCCCTACTCGCGTCTTCTTCGTTACGCTGGCTGAAGCTATGCCAGGCATGGCGCAGCGCCACTATTTTCAGTTCGCCTACCACGCCGTAGTCGACCCATTCCGCTTCCCTGGCCTGTTTCAGCCTGCGCTGGACAGTCGCGCCGCGCAGCCAGCGCTGCCCCGCTTTGCTTTCCTGGAAATCCGGCACCGCGTTGACGTCAATATAGAGCACGTTGAGCCAGCGCCGCGAAGAAGGACTATAGGGGCTGGCGTTGACCGGGCTGGCGGGATAGAGAGAGTGGATGGGATTCAGCCCGATAAAGGCGCCGCCACGATCGGCGAGTTCCGCCAGCATGCGCTTGAGATCGCCGAAATCGCCGATGCCCCAGTTATGTTCAGATCGAACTGTATAAAGCTGTACGCAGGCGCCCCACAGCTTTTTGCCCTCGCGCAGCTGTTTGGGTTCGTAGCAGCGTTTCGGCGCTATGATAATCCGGCAATCCCAACTTTTTTTGCCCTGGCTTAGCAGCAGGCTGTGATAGCCATACGCCAGCGAGGACGGCAGCGTGATAGCCTCTTCGGCGCTGACCTCGCCCTGATATTCACGGCCTTTTTCCGTTATCAGGCGCCACTGATATTGACCTTTGCCGCCCACATCCAGCTGCATGGTGCGTTTTCGCAGAAAAACCCTGCATGGCGGAATCGGGCCTGGCTTAACTTTCTTTGTGGACATCGCCGCCAGCAGGCGCTGACGAATAGCGGGAGAAATTTCCTCGTGTTCGCCTCTGGCATTAGTGTATTTGGCAGCAATGCCCGCCGCCGCTGCCGCCTGCTCAAACTTCTTTTTATCCATTGCTGCTCCCTGTAGGTCTGGTCTGCCAGATACGCTGCTGATAGTCACGAATAGAGCGGTCAGAGCTGAACATGCCGCAGCGTGCGGTATTCAGGATGGTCATTTTTGTCCAGGTCTCCCGGTCGAGATAGAGCTGTTCGGCGCGCTTTTGCGCTTCGCAATAGCTGGCGAAGTCGGCCAGCGCCAGCCAGTAGTCACCGCCTTTGCCAAGGCTGTCGAGCAGCGGTTCGAACGCCTGTTTGTCGCCGTTACTGAAAAAGCCGTTTTCCAGCTCTTTCAGAATCGCGTTAAGGTGCTTGTCTTTTTTACGCAGCTTCAGTGGCGCATAGCCGCTTTTTCTGAGTGCTTTTACCTCGTCAACGGTATGGCCGAAGATAAAGATATTCTCTTCACCTACCTGCTCCGCTATCTCTACATTCGCGCCATCCAGCGTGCCGACCGTCAACGCGCCGTTCAGCGCAAGCTTCATATTGCCGGTGCCGGAAGCTTCATAACCGGCCGTGGAAATTTGCTCGGAGATATCAGCCGCCGGGATCATTATTTCCGCCGCGGTAACGCGATAGTCCGGGATAAAAACGACTTTTAATCTGTCGCCGATAAGCGGATCGTTATTGATTTTTTCCGCCACTTTATTGATGGCATGGATAATGTTTTTCGCCAGGTAATAGCCCGGTGCAGCCTTGGCGCCGAACAGGAACACGCGCGGTACAAACGCCATCTTTGGGTTTTCGCGCAGTTGTTTGTAACAGGAAAGAATATGCAGTAACCCGAGGTGCTGGCGCTTGTATTCATGCAGCCGTTTGATTTGCACATCAAATATCGCCTCGGGATTAACCACAATGCCGGTCAGGCGCTGGATGTAGTCTGCCAGCCTGACTTTGTTATCCTGTTTGATCTGCCGGTAGCGCTGACGGAAAGCGGCGTCATCGGCAAAGGCTTCCAGCCCTTTTAACGCATCCAGATTATTAACCCATTCTGTTTGCAGGCTTTCGTCAATCAGCTTCGCCAGCGGCGGATTGCACTGTTTTAGCCAGCGGCGCGGCGTAATGCCGTTGGTTACGTTATGAAATTTTTCTGGCCAGAGCTGGTGATACTCGGGGAAAAGATCTTTAACCACCAGCGCGGAATGCAGCGCCGCCACGCCGTTGACCGCAAAGCCGCTGACCACACAGAGGTTAGCCATGCGCAGCTGATTATCGTGGATCACCGCCAGCTTTTCCCATACTGCTGCTTCGCCCGGCCAGCGTTTATCCACCAGTTTTTTAAAACGTCTGTCGATCTCTTTGATAATCATGACGTGGCGCGGCAATAGCGATCGCACCAGCTTTAAGTCCCAGCGCTCCAGCGCCTCCGGCATCAGCGTATGGTTGGTATAGGCAAAGGTTTTGCTGGTGATAGCCCAGGCCTCTTCCCACGCGAGCTGATGCTCATCCAGCAGCACGCGCAGCATTTCCGGGATAGCGATAGTGGGATGGGTATCGTTGAGCTGGATCACTTCGTAGTCGGGCAGTTCGGCAAGCTGGCGTCCGGCTTGATGATGGCGGCGCAGAATATCCGCCACCGAGCAGGCGCACTGAAAATATTGCTGCATCAGGCGCAGACGCTTGCCTTCCTGATGGTTGTCGTTGGGATAGAGCACTTTGGTCAGCTTTGCCGCCGCAATGCCCTGCTGTTCTGCCTGAAGAAATTTACCTTCATTAAACAGCGTCAGATCGAAAGGGTGCTTATGACTGGCTTGCCAAAGCCGCAACGGTTGGGTAACACCGTTGCGATAGCCAACCACCGGCAGATCCCAGGCTTCGCCGCGTATCCGGAAAGCCGGTTGCCATACGAAGCCACCCCGATCGTTTTTACTGACTTTACCGCCGAAGCCGACATCGACATCCAGCGCGCTGTTGTGGCGAAACCAGGGATAGCTTTCACGGTGCCAGTCGTCCGGCGCCTCTATCTGGCGGCCATCGTCAAAAGACTGGCGAAATAAACCGTACTGATAGTTCAGCCCATAGCCGATAGCCGATTGCCCGACCGTTGCCATCGAGTCGAGAAAGCAGGCGGCCAGCCGACCCAATCCGCCATTGCCCAGCGCCGGATCGATTTCTTCCTCCAGCAGCTCGCTCAGATCGCAGCCATATTCGGCCAGCGCGGCTTTTGCTTCGTCGTACCATCCCAGGTTGAGCAGCGTATTGCCGGTCAGCCTGCCGATTAAGAACTCCATCGAGATATAGTTTACGTGGCGCTGCTGCTTTGCCGGTTTAGCGGGCGCGGCGGCGGCCAGCATTTCCGCCAGCGCGCCGCTCAACGCCTGCCACCATTGGCGGACAGTCATTTCATCGGTTAACGAGAGTCCTGCGCGCTGCCGCTGGCGGAGTAAAGCCGCCGCGAAACGCGCCTGGTTGAATTTCTGCTGCGACATACCGCTTCCTTTTAAAAGAGTAAGAGGAACCAAGGCGGGACACATACAGTTAAGACCGGAACGGAAAAAAATGCTCAGTTCTTCGGCGGTTAAAGTGAAAAAAGTAGCGGAGATTTTTTTAGAGGACAAAAGGATTGCTCCTGATTACCCCTGTACCTGGATGGGTCGTCAGAAAGATTTTTGCGCCAGCAGCGTTAATACGTAAAAAACCATCAGACGCGTAAAGCAGCTATTAACCTGTTTGCCACCTTACAATCAAAGAAGCCATCGATTTTTTAGTCGATGGCTTCTGAAACGGGCCAGCTAAAACTCAGCACAGCTCCAGATGCACTTCGTGCTGCTCAATAGTTTTCAGCACGCCGGGCGGCGGCACTTCATCGGTAAAGAGATAGTCGATCAGGCTCATATTGCCCAGGTTGACCATCGCGTTACGGCCAAATTTTGAGTGATCCGCCACCAACATGACGCAGCGCGAATTCTCAATAATCGCCCGCTTGGTGCGCACCTCGTGATAGTCGAAATCCAGCAGCGAGCCGTCCATATCAATGCCGCTGATGCCCAGGATGCCGTAGTCCAGACGGAACTGTGAGATATAGTCCAGCGTCGCTTCGCCCATAATGCCGCCGTCGCGAGTACGTACCTCGCCGCCCGCTACAATCAGGCTGAAATCGGGCTTGCTCATCAGCAGCATCGCCACGTTCAGGTTATTGGTAACGACGCGCAGATTGTTGTGGTTCAACAACGCATGCGCTACCGCTTCCGGCGTAGTGCCAATATCGATAAACAGCGAAGCGCCATCCGGGATCTGGCTGGCGACGCGCTGGGCTATGCGGGCTTTTTCTGCCGACCACATCATTTTACGATCCTGCCAGGCGGTGTTTTCCGAACTGGAAGGCAGTGCCGCGCCGCCGTGATGGCGCTGGATCTTATTCTGCTCCGCCAGCTCGTTCAGATCGCGGCGGATGGTTTGCGGGCTGACGGTAAAGTGATCCACCAGCTCCTCGGTACTGACATAGCCCTGACGACGAACCAGATCGATAATGGCGTCGTGACGTTGCGTTTGCTTCACAAAGCTCTCCTGTTGCCCGTTATTTTTTTTTGGTATCCACAAAGGCCATCGCCAGACCAAGCAACAGGCCGACAATATGGGAAGCGTTGGCAACCGGCGAACCGAACCAACCAGTAAAGCCAAGCACCAGCATCAGCAGTAAGAAACCAATCAGGCCGCGTTCAAGATAAATGCCGCTGGCGGGATCCCGTTCTCCTCTCAGCCAGACGTAGCCCATCAGCGCATAGGTCACGCCGGAAAGGCCGCCAAACATCACGCCGCTGAACTTTGCCTGTATCCAGCCGCTGAGCAGCGCGGAAATAAGCATAATGACAAAAAGCTTACCGCTGCCCAGCCGTTTTTCAACGGCGCCGCCCAAATACCACCACCAGAGCAGATTAAAAAGCAGAGATATCAGGGAGAAGTTAGGCAGGATATGGCTAAACCAGCGCCAAAGCTGGAAGTGCTGCCCGGCATTTGGCCAGGAGAACCAGCTTAGCACCTTATAGGTACCGACAGTCTGCATCAGGACATAAGTGATAATGCAGGCCGCCATCATCACCAGCGTCAGCGGCCCGGCCCGCTCGCGAATAGCGGCCATCAGCGAAAATTTACCGTAGCTAATGCCGCTGGTGGTGGTACCGGATTGCCAGCTTGCCGCCTGATAGCGTGGATGATTAGGGTTGCGGATAAACTGATTCAGTTCGCTTTCGACCAGCGCCAGCCGGGAATCATCGTCCAGCCACAGCGTATATAAACTTTCATGCTCAATGCGCAGCTGAACGCCGCGGGTCGCCATATAGTCCACAAAAGCCTGCGCCACGCGGAGGTTGGCAAATTCGGTAATACGCGTCATCGCCTTTGAAATCCCTGTAAAGAAAAAATGGTTTCCTGAAAATAATCAGCTGGCGGAATCCACCTGCTGCGGGAAAGCGGCGCGCCAGGCATCGAAACCGCCATCCACGCTATAGGCCTCAGCAAAACCCTGGCTCAGCAGATATTGCGCTGCGCTTTTGCTGCTGTTGCCGTGATAGCACATTACCAGTACCGGCACAGAGAGATCGTTTTGTTGCAGGAAGTCCCCCAGCGTAGCGTTGCTCAGGTGAAAAGCGCCGCTGGCGTGAGCGATGGCATAGCTTTGCGGATCGCGGATATCCACTAACAGCGCTTTGCCTTCCGCCAGTTTAGCCTGGGCCTGCTGCACGTTGATGCACTCAAATTGTTCCATGATTCATTCTCTGAAAATAACAAGCGGACGCTATTGTATCGTGAACAAAGCTGACAATAACCCAATAAAGCGCAGGGCTATACGGCTTTTTCGTGAACAATTCTGTTACCTCCATCACGCATAGATGTTTTTGTGCGGTTAACGCTGGCATCAATGTCGCTTTACGATTATTATAATGCTCGAAAACGAACATTTAAGAACTATTCCGAACATCGGAGGAGATGACGTGGAAACCAAAGACTTGATCGTAATCGGCGGCGGTATCAACGGCGCTGGCATTGCAGCTGATGCTGCAGGACGCGGCCTGTCTGTGCTGATGCTGGAAGCGCAAGATTTGGCCTGCGCAACCTCTTCCGCCAGCTCGAAACTGATCCATGGTGGCCTTCGCTACCTGGAGCACTACGAATTCCGCCTGGTCAGCGAAGCGCTGGCCGAACGCGAAGTGCTGCTCAAAATGGCGCCGCATATCGCTTTCCCCATGCGTTTCCGCCTGCCGCACCGTCCGCATCTGCGTCCGGCATGGATGATCCGTGTTGGCCTGTTTATGTACGACCACCTGGGCAAACGCACCAGCCTGCCGGGCAGCAAAGGGTTGCGTTTTGAATCAGACTCGGTACTGAAGCCGGAAATCACGCGCGGTTTCGAATATTCCGACTGCTGGGTAGACGATGCGCGCCTGGTGGTACTCAACGCGCAGGAAGTAGAAAAACGCGGCGGCGAAGTGCGCACCCGTACCCGCGTGACCCGCGCCTGGCGTGAAAACAACCTGTGGACGGTAGAAGCAGAAGATATCGACACCGGCAAAACTTATACGTGGCAGGCAAAAGGGCTGGTCAACGCGGCTGGCCCGTGGGTTAAGCAGCTGTTTGACGATGGCCTGCAGCTCAAATCGCCTTACGGCATTCGCCTGATTAAAGGCAGCCATATCGTGGTGCCGCGCGTACATACGCAGAAGCAGGCTTATATCCTGCAGAACGAAGATAATCGTATTGTATTTGTTATTCCGTGGATGGACGAGTTCTCGATCATCGGCACCACAGACGTCGAGTACAAAGGCGATCCGAAAAACGTGCATATCGATGAGAAAGAGACTGAGTATCTGCTGAAAGTGTTTAACAGCCACTTCAAAAAGAACATCAGCAAGGAAGATATCGTCTGGTCTTACTCCGGCGTGCGCCCGCTGTGCGATGACGAATCGGATTCGCCGCAGGCCATTACCCGCGACTATACGCTGGACGTACGTGACGACAACGGCAAAGCACCGCTGCTGTCGGTTTTCGGCGGCAAGCTGACCACCTACCGCAAGCTGGCTGAGCATGCGATGGAGAAACTGTCGAAGTACTATCCGAAAATTGGCCCGGCCTGGACGCGTAACTGCGTGCTGCCAGGCGGCGACATCGCCGGAACACGCGAAGATTACGCCGCCAGCCTGCGCCGCCGCTATCCGTTTATCACGGAGGCGATGGCCCGCCATTATGCTCGTACCTACGGCAGCAATACCGAGCTGTTCCTGAAGCCAGCGAAAAGCCTGGAGGATTTGGGCGAACTGTTTGGCCACCACTTCTATGAAGCGGAGCTGCGCTATCTGGTAGAGCATGAATGGGTACGCGAGCAGGACGATGCGCTGTGGCGCCGCACTAAAACCGGCATGTTCTTAAACGAACAGCAGCGCGCGCGCGTCGGCGAATGGCTGGCACAGCATGCGAAGAAACCGGCGCTGTCGCTGGCTTCCTGATAGCTAAGCGACTGATGTAAAAAAGGGCGGATTTCCGCCCTTTTTGTTTTTGCTCCGCAGCCGATGGCGCGCCTCAAAGCCGAATTGGCTTAATGCCCCAAATTTCGTCGGCATACTCCTGAATCGTTCTGTCCGATGAGAAGTAGCCCATATTGGCAATATTAAGCAGCGTTTTGCGCGTCCATTCTTCCGGATGGCGGTACAGTTCGTCTACCTTATCTTGCGTGTCCACATAGCTACGATAGTCCGCCAGCAGCTGATAGTGGTCGCCCAGGTTCACCAGTGAATCAAAAATATTGCGGTAGCGGCCAGGTTCCTGCGGGCTGAACGTGCCGGTGGCGATCTGCGTTAATGCCTGGTGCAGCTCGGCGTCCTGCTCGTAGTATTTGTGCGCGTTATAGCCTTTAGCACGCAGCTCCTCGACCTGCGGCGTGGTATTGCCGAAGATAAAGATATTTTCCTCACCTACGTGTTCCAGCATCTCGACGTTGGCGCCATCCAGCGTGCCAATCGTCAACGCGCCGTTCAGGGCAAACTTCATGTTACTGGTGCCTGAGGCTTCCGTACCCGCCAGAGAAATCTGCTCAGAGAGATCGGCAGCCGGGATAATGACCTGCGCCAGGCTTACGCTGTAGTTAGGAATAAAGACGACCTTCAGTTTGTTTTTCACCTGCGGATCGTTATTGATCACCTGCGCTACATCGTTGATCAGATGAATAATATGCTTCGCCATGTAATAAGCCGAGGCGGCCTTACCGGCAAAAATATTAACACGAGGCACCCAGTCGGCATCAGGATCGGCTTTGATCCGGTTATAGCGAGTGATCACATGCAGCACGTTCAGCAGCTGGCGTTTGTATTCGTGAATACGTTTGATCTGCACATCGAACAGCGCATGAGGATCGATAACGATATCCATTTTCTGCGCGATATGTTCTGCCAGCCTCTTTTTATTGATCAGCTTGGAATCGCTGATTTTTTTCAGGAAGCCCGGATAGTCGATATGCTGCTTCAGCTCGTCGAGCTGGCTTAAATCGGTGCGCCAGTTGCGGCCAATGGTATCGTCCAACACCTCAGAAAGCGAAGGATTAGCCAGCGCCACCCAGCGGCGCGGCGTTACACCGTTGGTTTTATTACAGAAGCGGCCCGGAAACAGTCTGGCGAAGTCGGCAAACAGCGACTGCACCATCAGGTTGGAGTGCAGCTCGGATACGCCGTTGACCTTGTGGCTGACCACTACCGCCAGCCAGGCCATTCTTACCTGGCGGCCATTGTTTTCATCAATGATTGAGATGCGCGACTGCAGATCCCAGTCGTCGGGATAATAATCCTGAATGGTTTTCAGGAAGTAGTCGTTGATATCGAAAATAATTTGCAGATGGCGCGGCAGGATCTTGCCGATCATATCTACCGGCCAGGTTTCCAGCGCTTCCTGCATCAGCGTATGGTTGGTATAGGAAAAGACCTGGCAGGTGACTTCAAAAGCGTCGTCCCAGCCGAATTTGTGCTCGTCAATCAGCAGCCGCATTAGCTCGGGGATCGCCAGCACCGGATGGGTATCGTTAAGGTGAATAGCGATCTTATCCGCCAGATTGTCGAAGGTCTGATGCATCACCCAGTGGCGATTAAGAATATCCTGCACCGTTGCCGACACCAGGAAATACTCCTGACGCAAGCGCAGTTCACGGCCGGAATAGGTTGAGTCATCCGGATAAAGCACTCGTGAAACGTTTTCCGAGTGGTTTTTATCCTCTACCGCCGCAAAGTAATCACCCTGATTAAATTTCCCCAGGTTGATCTCATTGCTCGCCTGCGCACCCCACAGGCGCAGCGTGTTGGTGGCGTCGGTATCAAAGCCCGGAATGATTTGGTCGTAGGCCGTGGCCAGCACTTCTTCCGTTTCCAGCCAGCGCGAGCGGTTGCCCTCAACCTGGATACGTCCACCAAAGCGCACTTTGTAGCGCGTGTTAAAACGCTGGAACTCCCACGGGTTGCCATATTCCAGCCAGTAATCCGGCGATTCCGCCTGGCGGCCGTCAACGATATTTTGCTTGAACATACCGTAGTCATAGCGGATGCCGTAGCCGCGGCCAGGCAGGCCCAGCGTAGCCAGAGAATCCAGGAAACAGGCGGCCAGACGGCCCAGACCGCCGTTGCCCAGACCCGGATCGTTCTCTTCGCCGATCAAATCTTCCAGATCGAAACCCATCTCTTCCAGCGCGGCGCGAGCATCCTCATAGATGCCCATCGCCAGTAACGCGTTGGAAAGCGTGCGCCCGACCAGAAATTCCATCGACAGGTAATAGACCTGACGCACATCCTGCGACAGCTGCGCCCGGTTAAAGCGCAGCCAGCGTTCCACCATCCGATCCCGCACCGCCAGCAGCGTCGCGTTCAGCCATTCATGCTTATTGGCGACGGAAGGATCCTTGCCAATAGTGAACATCAGTTTGTAAGCGATAGAGTGCTTCAGTGCCTCGACGCTGAGCGTTGGGGCGGTATAGATGAAAGGTGCGTTCATATCAGTTTTCCTGGTTTTTACAGCAAGCGTTGATAGAGATCGCGGTAGGCCACGGCGGCCACCTGCCAGCTAAAATCCATCGCCATCGCCTGGCGCTGTACGTAGCGCCACAGCGAAGGGCGAGACCAGAGCACAAAGGCGCGACGGATCGCTCTTAGCAGCGACCAGGCGTTGCTGTCTTCAAACACAAAGCCGCTGGCGATGCCGTCGGCCAGGTTTTCCAGCGAGCTGTCGTTGACCGTATCGGCCAGACCGCCGGTACGACGTACCAGCGGCAGCGTGCCGTACTTGAGGCCATAGAGCTGGGTCAGGCCACAGGGCTCGAAGCGGCTCGGCACCATAATGATGTCGGCGCCGCCCATAATGCGGTGCGAGAAAGCTTCGTGATAGCCGATCTGTACGCCTACCTGGCCCGGATATTCAGCCGCCGCCGCAAGGAAGCCCTGTTGTAGCACCGCGTCGCCTGCGCCCAGCAGTACCAGCTGGCCGCCCTGCTCCAGCAGGCCCGGCAGCGCTTCCAGCACCAGATCCAGCCCTTTTTGCTTAGTCAGGCGGCTGACCACGGCGAAGACCGGCGCTTTTTCGTCGATTTTCAGGCCCATGGCGATTTGCAGCTGGCGCTTGTTTTCCTGCTTGGCGTCCAGCACATCGCGGTTATAGCGCGCGGTCAGCAGCAGATCCTGCTCCGGATCCCAAATCAGCGGATCCACGCCGTTGAGAATGCCGGTTAGCCGCCCTTCCAGCTGCCGCTGTTTCAGCAAACCCTCCATGCCATAGCCGAATTCCGGCAGCGTAATCTCGCGCGCGTAGGTCGGGCTTACCGCTGTAATATGATCGGCATAATAGAGCCCGGCTTTGAGGTAAGAGATTTGCCCATGAAACTCCAGGCCCTCCACGCTAAAGAACGACCAGGGTAGCTGGATCTGCTCAAGATGATGCGCGTAAAACAGCCCCTGGTATGCCAGGTTGTGTACGGTAAAGACGGATTTGGCCGGACGGCCTCTGGCGGCCAGATAGGCGCAGGTCAGACCGGCATGCCAGTCGTGAGCGTGTACCACTTCCGGCCGCCAGAAGGTATCCAGTCCACAGGCAATTTCGCAGCCCATCCAGCCCAGCAGCGCAAAACGCAAATAGTTATCCGTATAGGCAAACTGCGATTCATCGTGATACGGGCTGCCGGGACGATCGTAAAGCCCCGGCGCGTCAATCAGGTAGATGCCAACGCCATCATACCGACCATAATGCAGCTCGACATAGCCTGCGAAAGTATGCAGACGAGCCACTACTTCCGTTTCCGGTATCCCCTTTTTCAAATCCGGGAACGCAGGGATCAATACGCGGGTATCGGTCCCTTCCGCAATCTGCGCCGCCGGTAATGCCCCCACAACATCAGCAAGCCCGCCCGTTTTCAGCAGCGGGAAAATTTCTGAACAGACATGTAAAACCTGCATTATCGGCTCCTTTACCTTGTTCTGACGCGTTCCTCCGCATCAAATACCTGTGCTTTATTGTTTTGATTTATGCGGTTAACTGCGCCAGCCAAGCTTTGCCAGCATGGATCGCGTTACCAGCACAATGCCTTCTTCCGAGCGGTAAAAACGGCGCGCGTCATCATCCGGGTTCTCACCGATTACCGTTCCTTCCGGCAGCTCGCACGCACGATCTATAACGCAGCGGCGCAGGCGGCAAGAGCGCCCCACTACCACGTCCGGCGACAGCACAGAGGATTCGATATTGCAGAAAGAGTTGATTCTTACGCGTGAAAACAACACGGAATTCACCACTACCGAGCCGGAAATAATGCAGCCGCCCGATACCAGAGAATTCATTGTCATGCCATGACTGCCTGACCTGTCCTGCACAAATTTCGCCGGCGGTAACGGCTCCATATGGGTGCGGATCGGCCATTCACGATCGTACATATCCAGTTCCGGCGTGACCGATGCCAGATCGAGATTCGCCTTCCAGTAGGCTTCCAGCGTGCCGACATCACGCCAGTACGGCGGCGCGCCGTTGTCGCTTTGTACACAGGAAATACTGAAGGAGTGCGCCAGCGCTTCACCGCTCGCCACAATCTTCGGCAGAATGTCTTTACCAAAATCGTGATTCGATTCCGGGATCTTCAGGTCATCTTCCAGCAGCTGATACAGATAGTCGGCATTAAAGGTATAGATGCCCATGCTCGCCAGCGCCAGGGTATCGTCGCCCGGCATCGACGGCGGATCGGCCGGTTTTTCCAGGAAATCGACCACTTTGTTTTCATCGTTGACCGCCATAACGCCAAAAGCGCTCGCTTCCTCAATCGGCACCGGCAGGCAGGCGATGGTGCATCTGGCACCGTTTTCCACGTGGTCCAACAGCATGCGCGAATAGTCCATTTTGTAGATATGGTCGCCGGCCAGGATCACGATATATTTCGCCTGATAGCGGCGAATAATATCGAGGTTTTGCGTGACGGCATCCGCCGTTCCGCGATACCAGTGTTCCGTGGACTGCCGCTGTTGAGCAGGCAGCAAATCGACGAACTCGTTCATATCCTCATTAAGGAAAGACCAGCCGCGCTGCAGATGCTGTACCAGCGTATGCGACTGATACTGCGTGATCACCGCGATCCGCCGGATCCCGGAATTCAGGCAGTTTGATAAAGCAAAATCGATAATGCGGAACTTGCCGCCGAAATGTACGGCAGGCTTGGCGCGCTTGGCGGTAAGGTCTTTCAGGCGCGTACCGCGTCCGCCCGCCAGGATCAGGGCTACAGTTTGCGACGGCAATTGTCTTGCCAACATCAGAGGGTCGTTCTTATCTAAAGTGGCCATGCCTGACTCCCGTTATGGTTGCTCCTGGAACACGCACACGCCGTGCGCAGCTCCATGCCAGACGGTTAACAGAATGGGGTTGTCATCCCCGGCGAAGGGCGGAATAGCATGCCAGCGCCCCGGTGGCAGTTGGAGATCGCACACTTCTTCGGTGGCGTTAATTGTTATCAGCCAGTGCTGCGACAGCCTGATTTGCATCCTGCGCTCGCCGTGGCGCCAACCTTTGGCGGTCATTGGCTGGCCATCTGGCCCAAGCCACTCCACGTTGCCGTCATCAATCTGCCACCAGCGATCGGCCTGAAGCGCGGGAATGCGTTTGCGCAGGTGGATCAGGGCAGCAGTGAAATTGAACAATCCGCTGTTGTTATTTTCCCAGTCGAGCCAGGTCAGCTCATTGTCCTGGCAGTAAGCGTTATTGTTGCCGTGCTGGGTATGTCCGTGCTCGTCACCGGCCAGCAGCATTGGCGTGCCCTGCGAAAGCAGCAGCGTAGTCAGCAGCGCGTGCACGCTGCGCCGACGATGTTCCGCCACCAATAGCGGCGCGTTCAGCCCCTCCACGCCGTGGTTATGGCTGAAGTTACTGTTGTGGCCGTCGCGGTTCTCTTCGCCATTCGCTTCGTTATGTTTGTCGTTGAAGCAAACCACATCGGTCAGGGTAAAGCCGTCGTGCGCGGTAATCAGGTTAATGGTGGACGAAGGCGGCCGCTCCTGCTGCGCGAAAATATCGCTGGAGCCAGCGAAACGTTTGGCGAACTGGCCGTTGCTGACATCGCCATGTAGCCAGTAGCGCCGCATAGTGTCGCGGTACTGGTCGTTCCATTCAGCAAAAGGCGGCGGAAAGTTGCCAACCTGATAGCCGTCCGGGCCGATGTCCCAGGGCTCCGCAATCAGCTTGCATTGAGACAGCACCGGATCTTCCTGTAACACTTCAAAAAACGAAGCGTGCGGGTAATATTCCGGCGTACGGCCCAGCACCGTGGCCAGGTCGAAACGGAAGCCATCGACGTGGCAAACCTCCACCCAGTAGCGCAAACACTCTATGGTCCAGGTAGTGACGTTGGGATGGCTGATATTCAGCGTATTACCGCAGCCCGTCCAGTTTTCGTACTGGCCTTTTTCGTCCAGCCAATAGAAGCTTTTATTGTCCACGCCGCGCTTACAGAGCGTTGGCCCGGATTCGTCCAGTTCGGCAGTATGGTTAAATACCACGTCCAGAATCACTTCGATGCCCGCCGCATGCAGCGCTTTTACCGCCTGTTGGAACTCTTCACGCGGATGTACGCTGTCCACGCCGGAAGCATAGCGGGAATCCAGCGCATAGGTGGCTACCGGGTTGTAGCCCCAATAATTGGTCAGCCCCAGCCGCAGCAAACGGGGCTCATGGGCGAAATAAGCTACCGGCAGCAGTTCCAGCGCGGTAATGCCCAATCGTTTGAAATAGCTAATCATCACCGGATGCCCTAACGCCGCGTAGGTACCCTGTAGCTCTGCAGGAATGCCCGGATGGCGTTTAGTCAGGCCGCGAACGTGCGCCTCGTAGATCACTGTTGATCCCCAGGGCACGCGCGGCGGCTCATCGTCTCCCCAGTCAAAGTCATCCGCCAGCACCACGCTTTTTGGCGCGACGGCGGCGCTGTCCGCCGTGTCCATCTCTTTCTCGCCACACTGGAAACGCGGATCGTCTGTCACCTCGCCGATCACTTCACGCGCGCAGGGATCGATCAGCAGCTTGTGCGGATTAAAGCGATGGCCTGCCTCAGGCAGCCACGGCCCATGTACCCGATAGCCATAAAGCTGGCCCGGCTTAAGCGCAGGCAAATAACCGTGCCAGATATCTTTAGTCCGTGCCGGAAGATCCAGCCGCGTTTCAGCGCCTCGCTCATCGAACAGGCAAAGCTCTACCCGTTCGGCATGCTGCGAAAACAGCGTGAAATTTACGCCTTTGCCATCGTAAGTTGCGCCTGAAGGCGTGGGCTTACCGGGCTGCAAATGACTCATGACGCCTCCCTGACCAGCCAGACCGTGGCGAGCGGTGGCAGGGTCATACTGACTGAGTGTTCACGGTTATGGCTTGGGATCGCCTCGCTGCGGATCGCTCCCAGGTTGCCGATGTTGCTGCCGTGGTAATACGCGGAGTCGGTGTTCAGCACTTCCTGCCAGCTCCCCGCTTCGGTAACGCCAAAACGGTAATGATGGCGCGGCACCGGCGTGAAATTACTGGCGACGATCAGCTCGTTGCCTTCGCGATCGCGGCGAACAAAAACAAAAACGGAATTTTCAAAATCATCGACCACCAGCCACTCAAAGCCCATCTGATCGAAGTCGAGCTGATAAAGCGGCGGATGATCGCGGTAGGTATGGTTAAGATCGCGCACCAGACGCTGAACGCCGTGGTGCCAGTTATCCTCGCCTTCCAGCAAATGCCAGTCCAGGCTGATATCGTGATCCCACTCTTTGCCTTGGGCGAATTCGTTACCCATAAACAGCAGCTTTTTACCGGGAAAGCCAAACATCCAGCCGTAGTAGGCGCGCAGGTTGGCGAACTTCTGCCAGGCATCGCCGGGCATGCGATCCAGAATAGAGCGTTTGCCGTGCACCACCTCATCGTGCGACAGCGGCAGCACGAAGTTTTCGGTGGAGTTATAAAGCATGCCGAAGGTCAGGTTATTGTGGTGATGCTTGCGGTAGACCGGATCTATCTTCATGTAGTTGAGCGTGTCGTGCATCCAGCCCAGATTCCACTTGTACCAAAAACCCAAACCGCCGGTTTCGGAAGGCCGCGAGACGCCCGGAAAATCTGTCGATTCTTCAGCGACAGTCACGGTTCCGGGCGCGGCATTGCCCAGCGTGCGGTTGGTATAACGCAGGAAAGCAATAGCCTCCAGGTTTTCTCTGCCGCCGAAATGATTGGGAATCCACTCGCCCTCTTTACGGCTGTAGTCGCGGTAGATCATTGAGGCGACCGCATCCACGCGCAGGCCATCGATACCGAACCGCTCGATCCAGTAAAGCGCGTTGCCCGTCAAATAGTTGCTGACTTCGCGGCGGCCAAAGTTGTAAATCAGCGTGTTCCAGTCCTGGTGGTAGCCTTCGCGCGGGTCGCCATGTTCGTAGAGTTCGGTGCCGTCAAATTTGGCGAGGCCGAAATCATCGGAGGGAAAGTGGCCTGGAACCCAGTCCAGCAGCACGTTCAGTCCGGCCTGATGCGCAACGGCGATAAAATTGCGGAACTCGTCGCGCGTGCCAAAACGGCGCGTCGGCGCATACATGCCGGTAGGCTGATAGCCCCAACTGCCATCGAAAGGATGTTCGTTGATCGGCAGCAGCTCCAGATGGGTAAAGCCCATCTCTTTAGCGTAAGGCACCAGCTGCTCGGCCAGATCTTTGTAGCTCAACCAGTAGTTGTTGTCCGTGTGGCGGCGCCAGGAGCCAAGATGCACTTCGTAGATCGAAATGGGCGCGTCAAAATCGTTGGCCCGCTGCCGCTTTTCCGACATCTTCGTTTTCGGCGGAAGGCCGCAAATCATCGAGGCGCTGTCCGGCCGCATCTGGGCCTCAAAGGCGTAAGGATCGGATTTCAGACGCAGCTGGCCATGCTTGTCAATAATTTCATATTTATAGAGCTGGCCCTGCACCGCGCCGGGCACAAAGAGTTCCCAGACGCCGCTTTCCTGCCGCAGCCGCATTGGATGACGGCGGCCATCCCAGAAATTAAAGTCGCCAACTACGGAAACGCGACGGGCATTGGGTGCCCAAACGGAAAAGCGGGTGCCTGGCACGCCATCAATCACGTCAGCATGCGCGCCCATGGTTTCGTAAGGCCGCAAATGGGTGCCTTCCGCCAGCAGCCAGCTATCCAGCTCTTTTAACAGCGGCCCAAAGCGATAGGCGTCATCAATCAGGTTTTGCTGTCCGTGCCAGGTCACAGCAAGCTGGTAACGAAACAGATTTTTACGACGCGGGATCACTCCCTCAAAAAAACCGCGCGAGTCGATGCATTCCAGCTGGGCGCATTTCCGGCCGGTATTGGTTTCAATCACCCAGACCTCGGTGGCGTCCGGCAACAGCGCGCGCACCGTCAGCCCCTTTGGGGTCTGATGCATGCCAAGCAGCGAAAAAGGGTCAGCATAATGGCCGGAAATTAACGTATTAATTAGCCGGCGATCCGTAAGCTCTGACATGACTGTCTTCCCGTGATGTATGGCAGCCGACCCACCACAGAATGGAGGAGTGTGCTGCTCTTCATTGAGCCAAAAGCACGCTGGCGGATGCGACCATCCGGTGCGAAAGAACCGCCGCAGCGTGCGACATCTTCAGTTGGATCCTCAAAACGCGATCGGGCGCGGCAGACAGCTCCGTCATCCTGCAATCGGGCGATACAGCTAAGCATAGCCAGGCCACCACCAAAGCCAGCACAGAATGCAGAAAAATATTGCTTTTAGATCAAACTTTCACAGATTAATAACTTCCAAAAAACGCTGGTGCGCAAGGCAAGGGCTTGCATTAAGGCAGGCAGGGCGGATGGTTAAGCGTTTACATTGCGGCAGAGGTTAATTTTTGGATACTTTTGTCGTATTGGCAGTGACGTTACAAAAACAGAGGGGAAATAAAAACGGATGCAAAAAAGCAGTCTTTAAGAAGAAAGGCTGGAAAGATAACGCCCTGTCGTTATCGCCAGGGCGCGGCAAAAATTAGTCTACCAGCAGACGCAGCATACGGCGCAGCGGCTCGGCGGCACCCCACAGCAGCTGATCGCCGACGGTAAAGGCGGAAAGGTATTCCGGCCCCATGTTCAGCTTGCGCAGACGGCCTACCGGCGTTTTCAGCGTGCCGGTCACTGCGGCAGGCGTCAGCTCGCGCATGGTCAGCTCGCGGTCGTTCGGCACGACTGTCGCCCACTCATTATGGGCGGCCAGCAGCTGTTCGATTTCCGCCAGCGGCACATCTTTTTTCAGTTTCAGGGTAAAGGCCTGGCTGTGGCAGCGCAGCGCGCCGACGCGGACGCAAAGGCCATCGACCGGAATAGTACGGTTCGGCTGCAGGATTTTGTTGGTTTCCGCCTGCCCTTTCCACTCTTCGCGGCTCTGGCCGTTCTCCAGCTGCTTGTCAATCCAGGGGATCAGGCTGCCCGCCAAAGGTACGCCAAAGTTATCGGTCGGCAGCACGCCGCTGCGGCTCATCTCGGTGACTTTGCGTTCAATATCCAGAATAGCGGAAGCCGGGTTTTGCAGCTCTTTCGCCACGCCATCGTGCAGCATGCCCATCTGCGCCAGCAGCTCGCGCATATGGCGCGCGCCGCCGCCGGAAGCAGCCTGATAGGTAGCAACAGAAGCCCACTCCACCAGATCATGAGCAAACAGGCCGCCCAGCGACATCAGCATCAGGCTGACGGTGCAGTTACCGCCGGCGAAGGTTTTGATGCCTTTATCCAGGCCCTGGCGGATAACGTGATGGTTGACCGGATCCAGAATAATCAGCGCATCATCCTGCATACGCAGCGTAGAGGCCGCATCGATCCAGTAGCCCTGCCAGCCCGCCGCACGCAGCTTTGGATAGATCTCTGTGGTGTAGTCGCCGCCCTGACAGGTAATGATGATATCCAGCGCCTTCAGTGCTTCCAGATCATACGCATCCTGTAGCAGGCCCGGCGACTGGCTGCCAAACTGCGGCGCGGCCTGACCGTGCTGAGAAGTAGAGAAAAACACCGGGCGAATAACGTCAAAGTCGCGCTCTTCCGCCATCCGCTGCATCAGCACGGAACCGACCATGCCGCGCCACCCAATTAAGCCTACTGATTTCATATTGCACCTGTTTCAGGCTGGTTTACCTGCCAAAGCGTACCCTTAATGGGCTGCGCGAACTGGCGAATGCAAACTGTCTGCGACAATAACGCCTGACCTGTTAGAGTAGATAAATAGTAAAGATGGCTATCACCTTACAAAATGCTGGAAAAGTGGCAAGTGAATTAAATCGATTAGCGTCGTTTTTTTAGCAGAACTGCTTATAACGGAGCGCGCAGCCCGCCGGTCACGAGGGAAAAACCATGTCAGAGCTGATTTCGGTTACGATACTTTTGTTGCTTATTATGGATCCGCTAGGCAATTTGCCGATTTTTATGTCGGTTTTAAAGCATCTGGAGCCGAAACGTCGACGGGCGGTGCTGATCCGCGAAATGCTGATCGCATTGGCAATCATGCTGCTGTTTCTCTTCGCCGGTGAAAAAATTCTCGCCTTCCTGAATCTGCGCACGGAAACGGTCTCGATTTCTGGTGGCGTCATCCTGTTTTTAATCGCTATTAAAATGATTTTCCCCTCGCACGAGAGCAACAGCAGCGGGCTGCCCGCAGGCGAAGAACCTTTTCTGGTGCCGCTGGCGATTCCGCTGGTAGCTGGCCCTTCGCTGCTGGCAACGCTGATGCTGCTGTCGCACCAGTACCCCAACAACATTGGCTATCTGGCGGGCGCGCTGTTAATCGCCTGGGGCGCAACGGTGACGATACTGTTGCTTTCAGGACTGTTTCTGCGGCTACTGGGCGAGAAAGGCGTTAATGCACTGGAGCGTCTGATGGGCTTAATCCTGATTATGCTGGCAACGCAGATGTTTTTGGATGGCATCCGGGCCTGGCTTAGATCCTAACCAATGAAACAAACGATCAACTTTTGTATCACTACTATCACCTTAACAATACATTCCTCCTTTTATATTAAATAATTTTTCTTCTCTCACCGGTCAGAGAGACATAATCCTTTCTTAATAAGGAGAATGCGCCTTATTAAGCCCCCACAATTAGTAGATGTAATCATCCAGTCTTTTAATTTAAAGAATAAACTACTGCGCTAGCGCTCTTACCGAGTCGCCAAAACTGTTATAAATGAAAAATTAAAGTTAATTTTTATTCAAAAATAGCAACCTCGCTAAAGGGTTCCCGCCCTTTCCAGAATCATTGCTCTCTTTTTATGAAACTTTAGAATAATATCCTTATTAGTTAACTACCGGGTTCCGGCTACTTTATTTCCTGAACAAGCTTAATCACCAGAATAAAATGTTAATTTCTACAATTAAACAGACTTAAATCCTGAGAAAACCTTAGCATCTCAAAACAATAAGAATAAAAAATTTATCACTTATTATTAAGGTCTGTTGATTTACTTCACCCCGTAAATTTAGTAAAAATTCGCTCACCCCTCTTAATTAAGAACGGTAAAAATTGTTGCATCGACATCTACCTCGTTAAAAAAAGGTCTTTAATGATAAAAGCAGTCCTGGCTGGATATTACATTGGCAATGATGTTCAACTTGAAATAAACACCGGGAAAATTATTAATGTTAAATCGCATCCGGATAATAAACAAAGCTATATCCTTCGTAACACGATGTTAAGGCTTCTTATTTTTTTACTGGAAACTAAAGAAAAGGGAGGTGAAGTTACAGATGAAGAGATTTTGTTAAACGTTTGGGACAAGTACGGCCTGCAGTCTTCTGTCTCACGCCTGTGGCAGGTTATGCAGTCGTTAAAATACAGGCTTATGTTGTCAGGCGTTCCGGAAGATTTTATTAAGCGAGTAAAAAAGGGCTATCGGGTAAAAACAGAGAACGTCAAACCTTATTACTTTATGACGAATTGACCCTGGGTTATTTATAACTTATTAAGTGTAATCCATTTTTAAGTCACGGATGAACTTTTCCTCATACATAAAATAGTTGTTATTTAAGGTAGAAATATGTCTTATATCAAAGCAATAGCTTTTTTCCTGTTATGCTGTTCTGCCGTTTCTGCTGCCGCGGCACAGGAAGCGCCGTCCCTGCCATGGACAATGAGCGTTGCAGGAGCACAGGAGCCGCTTGCGGCCACAGGCGCCACAAGGATTGTTGTTTTTCGTCTGGCTCGCGCCGGCGCTAACGCTACTCCTTTGAAAATTTATATTAATAATGACTATCACTCGACGCTCCTACCGGAAAAGCGGACATGGATTGCCAACGTTTGTCCCGGTATCAACAGTATTAATATTGTGCCTGAAGGCGAAGAGGCTTCTTCCGGTCATAAGGTTTATCGCAACCTGAAAGCAGGCGATGCCGCCTTTTATCAGATTGATGCGGAAGACAACGGTATTATCCAGGGCCGTTTTGTTAATGAAGATCAGGCGCGAGATCTTGTGTCGAGTCTGCATATCCAGGCTCATACCTTAAGCCGGGTTGCCGCGCATACGCACTGCCCTGCCGAGGTTTTCTTTCTTGATGCCACTACGCTATTTCGTTTTGGCAAAAGCGACTATGCGGGTATCAAAAAAGAGGGCCGTCAGGTCGTTGAGGAACTTTCCCGGCAGTTAAAGGATAAATATCCCTCGTTGTCGAAAATAGTAGTAAATGGTTACAGCGATCCTGTAGGCGACGCCAGCTATAACCTCCACCTTTCTCGCCAGCGAGCGGAAACCGTCGCGCGCCTGTTAACCGATAACGGCATAGATAATTCTTTGATTATTAAAAACGGTTTTGGCGCGGAAAAACTGCTGGTCGCAGATTGCGATCGTCAATACCACAAACGCGCCGACATTATTAGCTGTAACCAACCAAACAGGCGCGTTTCCCTGGAAGTTTATGACTCGCCCAACATTGAGTCAAAAAAATAACCTATTTAGCCTCTTTAAAACACCAGACACATAGATTGAGTGAATAAACATATGCACAACAACATAAAAATAAATGTACGTAGCACCCGCGGCATTCTGAATACTTATGAAATTTCAGCAGAAAAAAAATCGCCCTTTATCCTTGGCCTGCCAGCAAAAGGTAAGCTCAATATTGAGCTTATTGATGAAACTACGGGTTTAGCGCCGCAGGTCGTCAGCCTTAAACGCGTAGGCAAAGATCTGGTATTAATATTTTCCGGCAGTGAGACGGAAGATATTATTATCAAAGGCTTTTATGACAATGATGAAGTTAGCGTGATCGGCCGCGCTGAAAACGGACAATATTACGAATATATCCCGCTCACTGGCGATAGTAAAGATGCGCCAGCAGAACTGGCAGAAGGCGCGGAAAGCGAAGTTGCGCTGGGCGGCGAAGGCCATACCAGCGCCAATCCCACTGAAAATAACGAGAATGACTTTGCCTGGCTGCCTTTGCTGCTGGCTGGCGCCGGCGGCCTGGCTGCAGCAGGCGCCGCCTTCGCTTTAAGCCACAACGGCGATAGCGAAGACGCCGCAGATAAAACGCTGCAGATAACCATTAATGAACCGACGGATACCGATAGCGATGGTCGCCCAGAAATCAGCGGCAGCAGCAACGCGCCAGACGCTACGGTCACCATTACCCTGCCCGATGGCAGCGTCATCACTACGCAAACCGATAGCCAGGGTAACTGGAGTGCGGAAGCGCCAAACAGCCAGCCGAACGGTCAACTGGTGGTTACCGTTACCGATCAGGCAGGCAATGAAGCCTCAGCGGCCATCGATTTTATCGATAACGTGGCGCCTCAGCCACCGAACGTGACCGTGAACGATGACGAGCAGCTTGCCGGTAAGGCAGAGCCAAATGCTACCGTGGTGATTACCGATCCGGTAACAGGTGAGAAAACTACCACAGTTGCCGACGATGAAGGCAACTGGCAGGTAGAGCCGAATCCTGTTAGCGAAGGCGAAACCAACGAAATCACGGTAATCGATCCCGCAGGTAACGCATCTGAAACCATTATCGTTGAACGTCCGGATGTGACGCCACCGGACAATATCACCTCTGGCCTCGATCCGGAAAGCCTCAGCCTGCTGGATGACGTTGATCCCGTTACCGGTGTTATCGCCGACGGCGGCGTGACCAACGATACACAACCAACCTACTCCGGCAAGGCTACCAACGATATCGCCTCCGTGAATATTTACGATAACGGCAAGCTGGTTGCCAGCGTAGCCGTGGAGGCGGACGGCAGCTGGAGCTTTACGCCAGAAACCGATTTAGCCGATGGCTCTGCGCATACCTATACCGCTGCCGCTGTCGATAAGGCAGGCAATATCGGCCCGCAGATCGGCGGCACCGCCGACGATGGCTGGGACTTTACTATTGATGCTACTGCACCGGACAACGAAACTTCCGGTATTGTCCGCGAAAGCCTCGTTCTGACCGACGATGTGGATCCCGTTACCGGCGTTATCGCCGACGGCGGCGTGACCAATGATAAGCGGCCGACCTACTCCGGCAAGGCTACCAGCGATATCGCCACCGTCAACATTTATGACAATGGCGAACTGGTGACCAGCGTTGCCGTGGAGGCGGACGGCAGCTGGAGCTTTACGCCGGATATCGAACTGACCGATGGCTCTGCGCATACCTATACCGCTGCTGCCGTCGATAAGGCAGGTAATATCGGCCCGCAGATCGGCGGTACCGCTGACAACGGCTGGGATTTCACTATTGATGCCACCGCGCCGGAAGGCGACGCGTCTTTCGTGGCGGGCAGCATCACGCTGCTGGACGACGTGGGCGCGGTTCAGGGCCCGATTGCCGACGGCGGCGCCACCGACGACAGCCAGCCGGAATATAAAGGCGTTATCACCGCCGAAGCGCTGAAAAGCGGCGTAAAAGAGGTCGCCGTTTATGACGCGGGCGTGGAAATTGGCCGGGCCGAGGTAGATCAGACCACCGGCGAGTGGAGCTTTACGCCGTCCATCGCGCTGGCAAGCGGCGCACACGGCTTTACCGTGGCGGCCGTGGATTTTGCCGGCAACGTCGGCCCGCAGGTCAGCGGCACCGACGACGAAAGCTGGGACTTCAGCCTGCTGATTGGCGCGCCCGCTGCGCCTGCCATTGAAAGCCTGACGGACGACGTGGCCCTGAGCGACGGCGACTACAGCGGCGCGCTGCAAAAAGGCCAGGCCACCAACGACGCAACCCCGACCCTGAGCGGCACCGCAGGCGCGGGCCTGACCGTCACTGTCTGGGCCACAGACAGCGAAGGCAACCGCCGCGAGGTCGGCTCCACCACCGCGGATAAAGATGGCCGCTGGACGGTGACCACCGAAGCGCTGGGCGAAGACGGCGAATACGGCCTCACCGCCACTGCAGAAAACGCGGCAGGCGTTTCCTCGCCGGAAACCGGCGGCTTCCCGATAGTGCTTGATACCACGGCACCGGAGGCGGCCACCGCCGATCTGCTCGACGACCAGGGCGAGGTTCAGGGCGTCATCGCCGCGGGCGGCACGACCGACGACAGCGCCCCGCTGCTGGAAGGCAAAGGCGAGGCGGGCAGCACCGTGACCGTCTACGTGGACGGCGAAAAAGCGGGCAGCGCCACCGTGGACGAAAACGGCGACTGGTCGCTGCAGCTGACCGAACAGGCCGACGGCGAGCACAGCCTGCAGACGGTTATCACCGATGCGGCGGGTAACGAAACGGCATCGGACAAGGTGAGCTTTACCGTGGATACCAGCGCGGTTGAGGTCAGCATCGGCAAGGCTATCGATAACGCGGGCAGCATCCGGGGCGCGGTCGCCAATAACGGCATAACCGACGACGTCACGCCGGAACTTCAGGGCAAGGCGCAGGCGGGCTCCGTGGTCACCATCCGCGACGAAGAAGGCACGGCGCTGGGTACCGCCACCGCGGCGGCCGACGGCAGCTGGTCGTTTGTGCTGCCGGAGCAGAGCGAGGGCAAGCACAGCTGGACGGCAGAAGTCACCAACAGCGCGGGCAACAAGGCGCAGGCGGGCTTTACGCTGACCATCGACAGCACCGCGCCAGAAGCGCCAATCATTACCGCTATTACCGATGATGTCGGCCTCTATCAATCGCCGGAATACGGCGTGGAAAAAGGCGGTGTAACCGACGATCCGACGCCAACTTTCAGCGGAACCGCCGAAGCGGGCAGCACCGTGACCCTTTACGATGGCGACAGAGTGCTCGGCGCTGTGATAACCGATGAAAAAGGCAACTGGAGCTACACGCCTACCACTAACCTGGTGGAGGGCGCACACAGCATCAGCGTGACGGCTACCGACGAAGCGGGTAATGAAAGCGCGCGTAGCGAAAGCTGGGACTTTACGCTGGATATCAGCACGGAAACGCCGACCGTGGCGATCAATGACGATACCACGCTGGCGGGTACTGCCGAGCCGGAAGCCACAATAACCGTAACGCTAGCGGACGGCACCACCAGAGAAACTACAGCCGATAAAGATGGCAACTGGAGCATGGAAAATCCGCTGTCCCCGGACGATAAAGAGGTAACGGTTACCGCCACTGATAGCGCAGGCAACGAGGCCAGCACCCTGACCGATGGGCCGAATGTACAACCTCCGGACAACGAGACCTCGGGCATAATCGTCAGTAGTATTACGCTGACCGACGACATAGACCCGATCACCGGTACTATCGCCGACGGCGGCGTGACCAACGACATGCGGCCGACCTATTGCGGCAAGGCAACCAGCGATATCGCCTCCGTAAATATTTACGATAATGGCGAGCTGGTCGCCAGCGTTGCCGTGGAGGCGGACGGCAGCTGGAGCTTTACGCCGGAAGCCGATCTGGCAGACGGCTCGGCGCATCAATACAGCGCTTCTGCCGTAAATCGTTATGGTCAGGAAGGCCCGCAGACAAGCGGCACCAACGATGACGGCTGGGACTTCACCATTGACGTTACCGCGCCGGACGGCGACGCGTCTTTCGTGGCGGGCAGCATCACGCTGCTGGACGACGTGGGCGCGGTTCAGGGCCCGATTGCCGACGGCGGCGCCACCGACGACAGCCAGCCGGAATATAAAGGCGTTATCACCGCCGAAGCGCTGAAAAGCGGCGTAAAAGAGGTCGCCGTTTATGACGCGGGCGTGGAAATTGGCCGGGCCGAGGTAGATCAGACCACCGGCGAGTGGAGCTTTACGCCGTCCATCGCGCTGGCAAGCGGCGCACACGGCTTTACCGTGGCGGCCGTGGATTTTGCCGGCAACGTCGGCCCGCAGGTCAGCGGCACCGACGACGAAAGCTGGGACTTCAGCCTGCTGATTGGCGCGCCCGCTGCGCCTGCCATTGAAAGCCTGACGGACGACGTGGCCCTGAGCGACGGCGACTACAGCGGCGCGCTGCAAAAAGGCCAGGCCACCAACGACGCAACCCCGACCCTGAGCGGCACCGCAGGCGCGGGCCTGACCGTCACTGTCTGGGCCACAGACAGCGAAGGCAACCGCCGCGAGGTCGGCTCCACCACCGCGGATAAAGATGGCCGCTGGACGGTGACCACCGAAGCGCTGGGCGAAGACGGCGAATACGGCCTCACCGCCACTGCAGAAAACGCGGCAGGCGTTTCCTCGCCGGAAACCGGCGGCTTCCCGATAGTGCTTGATACCACGGCACCGGAGGCGGCCACCGCCGATCTGCTCGACGACCAGGGCGAGGTTCAGGGCGTCATCGCCGCGGGCGGCACGACCGACGACAGCGCCCCGCTGCTGGAAGGCAAAGGCGAGGCGGGCAGCACCGTGACCGTCTACGTGGACGGCGAAAAAGCGGGCAGCGCCACCGTGGACGAAAACGGCGACTGGTCGCTGCAGCTGACCGAACAGGCCGACGGCGAGCACAGCCTGCAGACGGTTATCACCGATGCGGCGGGTAACGAAACGGCATCGGACAAGGTGAGCTTTACCGTGGATACCAGCGCGGTTGAGGTCAGCATCGGCAAGGCTATCGATAACGCGGGCAGCATCCGGGGCGCGGTCGCCAATAACGGCATAACCGACGACGTCACGCCGGAACTTCAGGGCAAGGCGCAGGCGGGCTCCGTGGTCACCATCCGCGACGAAGAAGGCACGGCGCTGGGTACCGCCACCGCGGCGGCCGACGGCAGCTGGTCGTTTGTGCTGCCGGAGCAGAGCGAGGGCAAGCACAGCTGGACGGCAGAAGTCACCAACAGCGCGGGCAACAAGGCGCAGGCGGGCTTTACGCTGACTATCGACAGCACCGCGCCAGAAGCGCCGCTCGTTAACTCTCTGAGCGACGATGTTGGATCAATCCAGTTTACTTCCGTCGCCAGAGGCAATGTTACTGACGATCCGACGCCAACTTTTAGCGGAACTGCAGAAGCAGGCAGCACCCTGACCCTTTACGACAACGGCAAAAAGCTGGGCAGCGTGGTAGCTGATGAAAAAGGTAACTGGAGCTACACGCCGACCACTAATCTGGTGGAAGGCGCACACAGCATCAGCGTGACGGCTACCGATGAAGCGGGTAACCAGAGTGAACAGAGCAGTTACTGGAACTTCGTACTGGATATCACAGCGCCTGGCGTCGGCATTACCCAAAACAGCAACGAGTCGCTGGGCGGCCTGACGGAACCTGGCGCAACCGTGACCGTTGTTGATGTCAATGGCGTTGCCCATAGCACAGTGGCGAACGATAGCGGTCGCTGGCTGATGGTGCCGAATCCACTGAGCACCGGCGAAGTGGGCAGCATCTATGCGACAGATCCTTCCGGCAACCAGAGCGAGGCGCAGGCGTTCCAGGGCGCGGCGCTGGGCAGCTACGGCAAACTGTTGACCGATACGATCCAGGTAAACACCACGGTTGCCGGTAACCAGGAGAACCCGAGCGTCGCCCGCCTCAGCGACGGCCGCATCGTGGTGATCTGGCAGGGTGACGGCACCAGCGGCTACGAAGTTTACATGCAGATGTACGAAGCCGACGGCGTGACCAAAGTGGGTTTCGAGCAGCAGGTTAACCAGCGCACCAATGACAACCAGGATTCGCCGCAGGTTGCGGCGCTGGCGGACGGCGGCTTTATCGTGGTCTGGGAGTCCAACAAGGGCGGCCTGGATACCAGCGACGACGGCGTGGTGGCGCGCCGCTACGGCGCCGACGGCCAGGCCGTCAGCGACGAGTTCCTGGTCAACCAGAACATAAAAAACGACCAGAACTGCCCGGGCGTGGCCGCGCTGCCCGACGGCGGCTACGTCATCACCTGGGTCGACGTCAACACCAACACCGTGATGCAGCGCATCTATAACGCCGACAACACGCCGGCCACGGACGAGGTGATTGTGGCTTCCGGCACCGCCCTTAACGCCACCGGCGGCCCGGAAATGGCCGTGTTCAGCGACGGGGCGCACGGCGGCATGTACGTGACCGTCTGGAGCTGTACCGGCGGCACCGGCGACAGCAGCGGCACCGGCGTTATGGGCCAGATTTACGGCGCCGACGGCAGGCCGCTCGGCGGCGCCTTCCAGGTCAACACCACCACCGACAGTTCCCAGAACTATCCGGACGTGGTCACCCTGGCGGACGGCAGCTTTGTCGTGGTCTGGGACAGCAGCGACTCCGGCGCGAACGGCTCCGATATCCGCGCCGTGCACTACGCCGTTGACGCCGCCACCGGCCAGGTGAAGGTTATCGGCACCGGCGACTTTATCGTCAACAGCTACACCAGCGGCAAGCAGTACAAGCCGGTCGTGGTGGCGCTGGAAGACGGCGGCTACCTGGTGGTCTGGGGCTCGGAGGGCGGCGACGGCAGCGGCTCGGCCATCTACGCCCAGCGCTTTGACGCCGCGGATAACCGCCTCGGCCGCGAGTTCCTGGTCAACGTCACCACCGACGGCAACCAGGGCTCCGGCGGCGACTCCTTCGACGTCAGCCACGTGCTGGACGCCACCCTGATGGCCGACGGCAACGTCTATATCAGCTGGCAGTCCGACAAGGTGGACGGCGCCAAAAACGGCGTGGAGTCGGTGATTGTGGACATCAACGCCGGCTATTACTCCGAGTTCGCCGTCAACACCGACGCCACCGGCGACCAGACGGTCTCCGCCGTGGCCGCGCTGCCGGACGGCGGCTCCATCGTGGTCTGGCAGTCCGCCTCCGGCGACGGCGCCGGCACCTGCATCAAAGGCCAGCTGCTGGACGCCCAGGGCATGCCGCTGGGCGGCGAGTTCGTGATTAACAGCACTACCGCCGGCGACCAGAAAGACCCGCAGGTGGCGGTGCTGGCCAACGGCGACATCCAGGTGGTCTGGAGCAGCCCGGCCTCCGGCAGCGCCAGCTACGTCAAGGGACAGACCTATACCTACAGCTACAACACCGACGGCGAAGTCACCGGCGTGACGGCGAAGGGCGCGGAGTTCAACATCAGCTCCGGCGGCACCGCCACCCGCCAGGGCGAGCCGGAAATCGTCGCGCTCGACGGCGGCGGCTACATGGTGGTCTGGCAGGCGGTGGTCAACAGCAAATGGGTGGTGTTCGGCCGCCAGTACGACGCCGACGGCTCCCCGGTCAGCGCCGAAACCCAGCTGTGCGAAACCGGCATGGGCACCGGCCTGTTCGACACCTGGTATCCGCTGCCCGCCGTGACCCAGCTGAGCAACGGCACCCTGGTGATCAGCTACACCGTGACGCAAAGCTCGGTGGGCTACGAGGTCTGCTACCGCACTTACGATCCGGCCACGCAGGCGCTGGGCGAGGAGGTGAAGGTGAACCAGACCCAGGCGGGCAACCAGGCCTCGGCCAGCATCACCGCGCTGGACAACGGCAACTTTATCGTGACCTGGGACTCCACCGACAACGGCGGCCCGGACCAGAGCGGCCTGAGCGTCTGGGGCCGCCTGTACGACGCGGACGGCAACGCGCTCGGCGGCGAGTTTATGGTCAACACCGCCACCGCCAACGACCAGCAGATGGTGCGCGTGGTCAGCCGCGCGGACGGCAGCTTCGCGGCTGTTTATACCTCGCAGACCGATCCGGCGCCGGGCGCGAATACCTTTGGTATTTACGTGCAGTTCTTCGACAAGAACGGCAACAAGGTTGGCCAGGAGATGCAGGTCAACCAGCTGACGTATGGCGTGCAGGACGAGGTGGACGCCGCCTTTATCGAAGGCGGCCAGCTGCTGATCACCTGGACCGATCACGGCGTGGGCGACGGCAGCGGCACGGCGATCAAGGCGCGCCTGGTGGATCTGGAGAGCGCGCTGGGTCTGGTACATGAAACAGCCGCTGGCGAAGAGCCAACGCTGATTGATTACCAGCCGGCGGCTACCGTGAACTCCGACTATCTGGCGCCAAACGTAGGCATATCGGTTAACAACCAAAATACGCTAAGCGGCCAGACCGAAGCGGGCGCCACGGTCACCGTTACCGATGCCAACGGGAAGATTTATACGGCCATCGCTGATGAAAACGGACGCTGGACAATCGAGCCAAATCCGTTGGGCTTTGGAAAACCAGGCACTATTTTTGCCACTGACAAAGCGAATAACGCTGGCGATCCTGTGGCGATCGAAGGCGCGGCGTTAAGCGGTTACGATCTTCTACGCGATACCGTGCAGGTGAATACTACGGTTGCCGGCAACCAGGAGAACCCGAGCGTCGCCCGCCTCAGCGACGGCCGCATCGTGGTGATCTGGCAGGGCGACGGCACCAGCGGCTACGAAGTTTACATGCAGATGTACGAAGCCGACGGCGTGACCAAAGTGGGTTCGGAGCAGCAGGTTAACCAGCGCACCAATGACAACCAGGATTCGCCGCAGGTTGCGGCGCTGGCGGACGGCGGCTTTATCGTGGTCTGGGAGTCCAACAAGGGCGGCCTGGATACCAGCGACGACGGCGTGGTGGCGCGCCGCTACGGCGCCGACGGCCAGGCCGTCAGCGACGAGTTCCTGGTCAACCAGAACATAAAAAACGACCAGAACTGCCCGGGCGTGGCCGCGCTGCCCGACGGCGGCTACGTCATCACCTGGGTCGACGTCAACACCAACACCGTGATGCAGCGCATCTATAACGCCGACAACACGCCGGCCACGGACGAGGTGATTGTGGCTTCCGGCACCGCCCTTAACGCCACCGGCGGCCCGGAAATGGCCGTGTTCAGCGACGGGGCGCACGGCGGCATGTACGTGACCGTCTGGAGCTGTACCGGCGGCACCGGCGACAGCAGCGGCACCGGCGTTATGGGCCAGATTTACGGCGCCGACGGCAGGCCGCTCGGCGGCGCCTTCCAGGTCAACACCACCACCGACAGTTCCCAGAACTATCCGGACGTGGTCACCCTGGCGGACGGCAGCTTTGTCGTGGTCTGGGACAGCAGCGACTCCGGCGCGAACGGCTCCGATATCCGCGCCGTGCACTACGCCGTTGACGCCGCCACCGGCCAGGTGAAGGTTATCGGCACCGGCGACTTTATCGTCAACAGCTACACCAGCGGCAAGCAGTACAAGCCGGTCGTGGTGGCGCTGGAAGACGGCGGCTACCTGGTGGTCTGGGGCTCGGAGGGCGGCGACGGCAGCGGCTCGGCCATCTACGCCCAGCGCTTTGACGCCGCGGATAACCGCCTCGGCCGCGAGTTCCTGGTCAACGTCACCACCGACGGCAACCAGGGCTCCGGCGGCGACTCCTTCGACGTCAGCCACGTGCTGGACGCCACCCTGATGGCCGACGGCAACGTCTATATCAGCTGGCAGTCCGACAAGGTGGACGGCGCCAAAAACGGCGTGGAGTCGGTGATTGTGGACATCAACGCCGGCTATTACTCCGAGTTCGCCGTCAACACCGACGCCACCGGCGACCAGACGGTCTCCGCCGTGGCCGCGCTGCCGGACGGCGGCTCCATCGTGGTCTGGCAGTCCGCCTCCGGCGACGGCGCCGGCACCTGCATCAAAGGCCAGCTGCTGGACGCCCAGGGCATGCCGCTGGGCGGCGAGTTCGTGATTAACAGCACTACCGCCGGCGACCAGAAAGACCCGCAGGTGGCGGTGCTGGCCAACGGCGACATCCAGGTGGTCTGGAGCAGCCCGGCCTCCGGCAGCGCCAGCTACGTCAAGGGACAGACCTATACCTACAGCTACAACACCGACGGCGAAGTCACCGGCGTGACGGCGAAGGGCGCGGAGTTCAACATCAGCTCCGGCGGCACCGCCACCCGCCAGGGCGAGCCGGAAATCGTCGCGCTCGACGGCGGCGGCTACATGGTGGTCTGGCAGGCGGTGGTCAACAGCAAATGGGTGGTGTTCGGCCGCCAGTACGACGCCGACGGCTCCCCGGTCAGCGCCGAAACCCAGCTGTGCGAAACCGGCATGGGCACCGGCCTGTTCGACACCTGGTATCCGCTGCCCGCCGTGACCCAGCTGAGCAACGGCACCCTGGTGATCAGCTACACCGTGACGCAAAGCTCGGTGGGCTACGAGGTCTGCTACCGCACTTACGATCCGGCCACGCAGGCGCTGGGCGAGGAGGTGAAGGTGAACCAGACCCAGGCGGGCAACCAGGCCTCGGCCAGCATCACCGCGCTGGACAACGGCAACTTTATCGTGACCTGGGACTCCACCGACAACGGCGGCCCGGACCAGAGCGGCCTGAGCGTCTGGGGCCGCCTGTACGACGCGGACGGCAACGCGCTCGGCGGCGAGTTTATGGTCAACACCGCCACCGCCAACGACCAGCAGATGGTGCGCGTGGTCAGCCGCGCGGACGGCAGCTTCGCGGCTGTTTATACCTCGCAGACCGATCCGGCGCCGGGCGCGAATACCTTTGGTATTTACGTGCAGTTCTTCGACAAGAACGGCAACAAGGTTGGCCAGGAGATGCAGGTCAACCAGCTGACGTACGGCGTGCAGGACGAGGTGGACGCCGCCTTTATCGAAGGCGGCCAGCTGCTGATCACCTGGACCGACCACGGCGTGGGCGACGGCAGCGGCACGGCGATCAAGGCGCGCCTGGTGGATCTGGAAACCACGCTGGGTCTGAGTTCGGACGACGAAAGCGTGACGCTGATTGACTACGTACCGGCGCAAACCCAGATGTACGGTACCAGCGAGCACGATGTTCTGGACGCGCGTAATGCCGCAACGGTCGATGCAGGCGAAGGCGACGATACCATCGTGATCAGCAGCACCAACTTTACCAGCATCAACGGCGGGGCGGGTCAGGATACGCTGGTGTGGGATTCCAACAACGATCTGGATTTAGGATCGGTTTCCAACAAGCTGTCCGGTATTGAAACCATTCATATGGGAAACAATGCGGCGCAGGTACTGACCATCCGTCCTGAAGATGTATTGGATATCACCGCAGGCGAGCAGCAGGATGAATTTGTACTGCGCATCACCGGCGATGATGGCAAAGCTTCAGCGGAAGGTGCGAAGGATACGGTCAATCTGGATCTGTCGCTCTGGACGGAAAGCGCCGAGGCGAAAACCGAAGATGGCGTGACCTGGAACGTTTATGTCAGCAATGACGATTCAACCGTGAAGTTGATGATTCAACAAGGAATGAACGTTATCTGATGTCCATAAGGCCGACGGTGGATGCCGCCGGCCTGCTTTTCATGGCTGCAGGGAAGATAACAATGGAAATATAAAAATTGTTAAATTTAAAATTGACCACCAGAAAGCATTTATTTGCTGTATCCGTAGCCGCTGCCCTGGCTTTAGTCTCCGCCAGCGCCAGCGCAACGGAATTTACGGAATTATTAAGAATGGCGGATAATCATCCCGCTATTCTTTCCGCAGAGAATTCTGCCAGCGCCGCGCTTTCGGATATAGACCAGGCTAAAGCCGCCAACAGCTTAAAAGTTAGCGCGGGCGTCAGCGCGGTAGGCTATGCCGGGCAAAGCAGCGGGTATGAAAATACGCTTTTTTCACCTCATGTTAGCGCCAGTAAAATTCTTTATGACCACGGCCGCGCCGATGCAGCAATTAATGGACGTGAAGCGGCTTATTATATGCAGCAGGCGCAAACCATCGCCACGCGGGAATCGGTACAGAAACAGATCCTGACCTGGTACGTCACGGCTTTAAGCGATGCAAAAATGGGCGCGGTCATGGATGAACAAATCAAAGCGCTAACAGACTTACGCGACCGGATAAAAAAAATCGCCGCTATCGATCCAGGCCGGGCTTTTGAAATCAACCAGGTCGAAGCAAGGCTAAATTCAGCACTCGTCAGCAAGGAAACCCGGGATATTTCCGGCCAGCAGGCGTGGAAACAGCTCAGCCAGCTACTGCAGGAAAACGTTTCTCTGACGCATGAGCTGCCTGATTTAAAAAAAGCCGGGCTTTTTCCTGCCTCGCTGGAGCAGGCGGAGCAGCTGCTTAAAGAGCATCCCAGCCTTGCCGCCAGCAAGTTCAAACGTGACGAAGCCGAGGCTACCGCCAGGCAGGCAGCGAAATGGAACCGCCCGCAGTGGAAAGTTCAGCTTAGTATGGACAGTCCTCGCCGGAACGGCGATATCGAGCTCTTTAAAACGACGACGCTACAGTTCAGCACGGATATCGATCTTTTCGATGGCGGAAGCGGAGCCGCTAATGAAAAAAGCCAGGCGCTGCGCCTTTCTGCCGCCGACGCCGAGCTTGAAGCGACCAAAAGAAGCCTGACGCAGGAGCTACGCCAGCTTTGGGTTTCATTGCCGCTACGGGAAAAACAGCTTGCCACGTTAGAAACCCAGACGGCAGTCGCGAAAAAGACATTAGAAGCCGGTGAAGAACAGTTTCTCGCCGGCAGAAGGCCGCTGACCGATTTAATCTCTTTTATCAGCGACTATTACGCCAGTATGGCGAGCTATGAGGATAATCAGGTGCAGTATGTCGCTACTCAGTGGAAAATTATGTCTGCGCTTGGCCGTATTAGTAAATTAATAAAGGATCGCCCTACTCTTTCCGCGCCTGTGCTTAACAAAAACCTCGGGCAATATGAAATAAATAAAAGAGCGTTGAATAATATTCGGCGACCTGCACCGGTAAATAATAGCGCAGGCAAAAATCCGTTCAAAGAGAGCCAAACCGCTATAACCAAACCCGCGACGGAACCTGGGGAAAATATGTTGACAGTCGAAAATAATAACCTGAGGGCCTGGCCGTGGAAATAAAAGAAAATACGCATGATACCGCGGCTTATTCAGCAGAACTGCACGCGCCTGAATTAGTTAAGGTTGTGGAATATGCTATACGCCTGTTTAACCTACGGGCGTCACCTCATGAAATTCAGGATGGCCTGCCTGCCGTTGCGGCGGGCAGTGACCAGGCTATTTATCGTCGCTGGTTACTCGACGCATTCCAAAAGTCGGGCCTGCAGGCCGCCTGGCAGTCGGCGGCTCTGCAGGCGTTGAATCCCGCCTTTTTACCCGCCGTTCTGGAGCTGAACGAGAGTTTTATCGTGCTGTGCGAATATGGCGAAAAAGAGTGCCGGGTGATCCTGCCCGAGCTTGGCTCTCACCCCGTCGCTATGGATACCGCCGCGCTGGCGCTGAGCTATAGCGGACGGATTTTGCTGTTCCGCCCTTTGCATCACGACGATCGGCGGGCGGATGACCTTATCGTCACCCGCGGCAAGCACTGGTTCTGGAGCACGCTCTGGAATTTTCGCCGCTATATTGCCGAGGCCGCCGCGCTCTCGGTCGTCATCAATATGCTGGCGCTGGCAATGTCCATTTTCACCATGACCGTTTATAACCGCGTGTTGCCGAATCAAACCTACGTCACGCTGTGGACGCTGGCGATCGGCGTCAGTATGGCGCTGGTTTTTGAGCTGGCCGCACGCCTGACACGAGCCTGGATCACCGATCGCGCCGGAAAAAAGATCGATCTACTGCTGGGCGCGCGCATTTTCCGTCACGTCCTTAACGGCAGAATGGAAAACCGTGCGCAGTCCAATGGCGCCTTTGGCAACGTGATGCAAAGTTTTGAAAGCGTGCGCGATTTAGTGACCTCAGCGGCCTTAACCGCCGTAGCCGATTTACCCTTTGTACTGCTGTTTCTGCTGGTTATCTGGTTCGTCGCCGGGCCGCTGGTGTGGTGCGTACTGCTGATCCTGCTTACCGTAGCGGGCATCGCGCTATTAATGCAGATACCGCTCAGGCGACATGCCGAGGCCTCAATGAAAATCGGCAGCAACCGGCACGGCCTGGTTATGGAGACGCTGGACAATCTGGAAACCATCAAAGCGCTGCGGGCAGAGAATCATCTCGCTGCCAAACACGATACCGCCAGCGTCAGGCTGTCGGCAGTTTCCATGAAAGCGCGCTTTTTATCCACGGCCGGCACGACGCTGATTCAGCTTATCCAGCAGTTCGGCACCGTGGGGCTGCTGGTCTGGGGAGCCTATCTGGTCGGCGACGGCGAAATCTCTATGGGCGGCATCATCGCCACTATGACGCTGATGGGAAGAGCCATTATGCCCGTCAGCACGCTTGCCGCGCTGGCGCTTCGCTTTCAGCAGGCCAGAACCTCTTTTCAGATCCTGGAAAAATTTATGGCTGCCGAACCGGAATACAGCCGGGACAAAGTGTATGTCCAGTTGCCCACGGGCGCGGCGCCCGAAATCCTCTGCTCGGGCCTCTCGCTGCGCTACAAGCCGGATTTGCCGCCTGTTATCGATAACCTGGCGCTGAAGATCCAGCCTGGTGAAAAAATTGCCATATTAGGCAAAATCGGCAGCGGCAAATCTTCCCTGCTGCGGCTGCTGGTCGGGCTTTATCAGCCTACAGCGGGTTCCGTTACTTTAGCTGGCGTGGATACCCGTCAGATTTCGCCTGCCGAGCTGCGATCCCAGGTGGCGCTGGTTAGTCAGGATGCCCGCATGATGTTCGGCACTTTGCGCGACAACCTACTGCTGGGCGCGCCTTCCGTCAGCGATGAAGAGATGATGCGTGCAGCTGAAATGACCGGCGTTAACGACATCGCCGCCGCTCATCCAATGGGCTACGGGATGCCGATCGGCGAGCGTGGCGATAACCTTTCCGGCGGGCAAAAGCAGGCTATTTCCCTTACGCGCGCTCTGCTGGGCCGGCCGCAAATCCTACTGCTTGACGAGCCAACTTCCGGTATGGATATGGGCTCGGAGCGGGCGGTTTTAGAGGCGATCTCTTCTGCTATTGCCGGGCGCACGGTGGTTATTGTTACCCATCGTCCGGCCATTCTGCAGTATGTCGACCGGGTGATAGTGATGGACGGCGGAATGAAGGTAGCGGACGGCGAAAAGCAGCAGGTTCTGGAGCTGCTGAACAGCGGCAAAGTCCCTTCCGCCTCTGCCCTGAGAAACCAGCAGGCATATAGCGGTGTCGTGGAGGCGTAATAATGAAAAAATTCCGACAACTTTTTTCCGGTAAAACCGAGGAAATTACGCCGCTTATCGCCAGCGAGCTGGTGCGCACGGCGGCCAAAGATCGCTGGGACGGCTGGCTCTATATTTTTTGGGGCAGCGTGGCGATGCTGATGCTCACGCTGGTGTGGGCGGCTAACTTTGAGCTGGAGGAAATTACGACCGGCAGCGCCCGCATTATCCCCAGCTCGCGCGAACAGATTTTGCAAAGTCTGGAAGGCGGAATTTTGCAGGATCTTTTAGTGCACGAAGGCGATACGGTGGAAAAAGGCCAGATTGTCGCCCGTATCGATCCCACCCGTGCAGCGGCTTCTTTCCGGGAAAGCGCCAACCGTATGCTGGCGCTGAAGGCCCAGTCGGAAAGGCTGGATGCGGAAATTCTGGGCAAGGCCACGCTAACTTTCACGGCCGAAATTCAGCCGCACGAAGAGCTGGTAAAGCGTGAAACCGAGGCCTGGCGCGTACGCCGCCGCGCGCTGGAAGAGTCGCTGGCGGGCTATCTGAAAAGCCAGAAGCTGCTGGAAAAAGAGCTGAAAATGGCGCGTTCACTGGCGGCGAAACGGCTACTTTCCGAAGCCGAAGTTTTTAAACTGGAACGCCAGGCTAACGATATCACGCTGCAAATTACCGAGCGGCGCAACCGTTATATTTCGGAAGCGACAGCAGAACTCACTAAAGTGGAAACCGAGCTGGCAGGTTTGGAAGAAACGGCACACGGCAGACAAGATACGCTTGTCCGTACGGAGCTGCGCTCTCCGGTTCACGGCGTGGTTAATAACGTACGAATCAATACGCTCGGCGGCGTTATTCAGCCCGGCGCGGAGATTATGAGCATTACGCCGTTGAATGACTCGCTGCTGGTGGAGGCAAAAATAAAACCTTCCGATATCGCTTTTCTGGCGCCAGGCCAGGAAGCGGTAGTCAAGCTTTCCGCCTATGACTATTCGGTTTATGGCGGCCTGCACGGCCACGTAGAGCTGATCAGTTCCGGCACGCTAAAGGATGAAGAAAACAAAGCGGCCGCCCGTCCCGGCATGGATACCAGTTACTATCGGGTAGTGGTGCGCACCACCAACAATACGCTGACTAAAGAGGGCAGTAAAAAGCTGGAGATCATTCCAGGCATGACGGCTACCGTTGATATCCGCACCGGACAAAAGTCGTTGCTCAGCTATATGCTACGGCCGCTGTTAAGGGTGCAAGAAGCGTTCCGGGAAAAATAAAGCCCGCCTGCCGGCGGGCCAGGCAGAGGCGAATGCCTCTGCCAATCAGGAAAGCAGCTCGAAGGCAACCATACCGACAATCGCGCCGGTGGTGCCCAGAATGGTTTCCATCAGCGTCCAGGTTTTCAGCGTCTGGCCTTCGGTGGCGCCGGTAAAGCGGCCAAACAGCCAGAAGCCCGCGTCGTTAACGTGGCTGAAAATAATCGATCCGCCAGCGATACAGATAGATAATGCCGCCATCTGCGCGCCGGAATAGTGCAGCGGCTCAATCACCGGCATAATCAGGCCGACCGCCGTCAGGCAGGCTACCGTCGCGGAACCCTGAATGATGCGCACCGCGCCCGCCAGAATAAAGCAGGCCAGTGCAACAGGTAAGCCCGCGCCGGTCAAAGCGTTGCCCAGCGCCGGGCCAACGCCCGAATCTACCAGCACCTGCTTAAACACGCCGCCCGCGCCGATCACCAACAGAATAATCCCCGCAGGCTGTAGCGCGCTGCCGCAAATCTGCATGACGCGCTCTTTATCCATACCCTGACGATATGCCAGACCATAAATAGCCAGCAGGCAAGCGAGCAGGATGGCGATAAACGGATGGCCAATAAACTCCAGCCACTCATAAAGCGAAGTGCCTTCAGTGGCAAAGCGCGCGCCAATGGTTTTCAGGCCGACCAGCACCAGCGGAAACAGGATCAGCGACAGGCTGAAGCCGAATGACGGCAGCTTATGCTCTTCGAACTCCGGCTGGTTGGTCTCTGTAGGCAGAGTAAACTGTACGCGTCGGCTGATAAAACTCCCGAACAGCGGCCCGGCAATCAGCATGCTGGGAATAGCGGCGCAGACGCCCAGCAGGATCATCCAGCCGAAGTCGACATGCATCTGCGAAGCCAGCAGCATCGGCGCCGGACCAGGCAGCAGAAAGGCAGCGGCAGCGGCCACGCCAGCAAACAGCGGGATCACCAGTTTGACCAGGTTGTCACCGGTGCGGCGCGCCACGGCAAAAGCAATGCTAATCAGCAGCACTACCGCCACCTCAAAGAACAGCGGCAGCGCGCAGATCAAACCAGCGATGCCCATCGCATAGTGCGCCCGGCTTTCGCCAAAAGTTTTCAGCATCTTGATTGCGATTTGATCGACCGCGCCGGTTTCATGCAGGATTTTGCCAAACATTGCGCCCAGCGCCACTACCACAGCCAGGAAGCCCAGGGTGCCGCCCATGCCTTTTTGCATGGTAGTGGCGATATCTTCCAGCCGCATGCCGGAAAAAATCCCCGCGCCGACGGAAACCAGCATCAGCGCCAGAAAGGCGTGCATACGGGCTTTCATCACCAAAAACAGCAGCAGCAGGACAGAGCCCGCCGCCGTTAATACCAGTGTTGCAGTTGCCATGACTTCCTACTTGTTTATCGCACCTTCGATGGTGGCGATAGTGGCAGCCACAACTTCATCCAGCGTCTGGTTGATATCCACGACCAGTACGTCGCGCTCGTCGCTGCCCGGCTCCTGCAGCGTTTCAAACTGCGTTACCAGCATTTGCGGCTTAAAGAAATGCCCTTTGCGCGCGCGCAGACGGGACTCGATAGTATCGAAATCGCCCTTCAGATAGACAAAAGAAAGGTTGTCGTTGCCTTCGCGCAGGATGTCACGATAGCTCTGCTTCAGCGAAGAGCAGACGATCAGCGAGACCTGGTTGGTGCGCTGCATAGCGAAAGCGGCATCGTTGATCGCTTTCAGCCAGGGCTGGCGATCTTCATCGTTCAGCGGATGTCCTTCCGCCATTTTTTGAATGTTGCTGCGAGGGTGCAGGAAGTCGCCATCCAGAAAGGCCGCTTTCAGGTGGTAAGCCACGGCGTTGGCAACGGCGGATTTGCCGCTGCCGGAAACGCCCATCAGCACAAACACATGATTGGACGCAGGTAATTTGTTCATTGTTCTACTCCGGCGAAGATGTCAGGGGCCAGCCCATGATGTTAGCGTTATGTTGTTATCGGTAACATTGTCTGGACGCCTGTGAAGTATGGCAACAGCTGGACGGGAAAAAGCTGGTAAATGTGAGGTGGTTCAAAAAAATGACAGATTAGGAGTGTTAGCGGCACAAAGAGACAAAGAGCCGAGGTTATCGGCCCTACCGCTTCAGATACTGCCGCCTTCGGAAATGGTAAAACCCAGGTCGATTTGCTGCGATCCCGTCTGCTCGCCGCGTATTCTTGCCAGCAGCAACGAGGCGGAAACCTGCCCCATTTTTTCGCGCGGCGTCAGCACTGTCGCCAATTCTGGCGTAACGACCTGAGTGATATCGTGACCGTGGAAGCCCGCTATCGCCATATCTTCCGGTACGCGCAGCCCCTGCCGCTGGCATTCGAACATCGCGCCGACGGCTAAATCATCGTTGGTGCAAAACAGACTGTCGGTGCCGGGATAGCGCCTTTGCGCCTCCAGCAGCAGCGTGCCGCCCATTGAGAACGACGAAGCCTCTTCCATCATAATGCTGCGCGGTTCAAGGTTCGCCTCGCGCATTGCCTGTTCGTAACCCTGGTGTTTCAGCAAGGTACGCTCATCCAGCCGTGCGCCAAGATATACCGTGCGGCGATGTCCTTTCCGCAGGATTGCGTGCGTCATTTGCCGCGCCGCCTCGACGTTATCAAACCCTACAGCCAGATCCAGGCACGGCGAGACGCAGTCCATCATCTCCAGCACCGGGATGCCCGCTGTTTCAATCATGCGCAGGCTCGCTGGCGTGTGGGTGCGTTCGGTCAGGATTAACCCGTCGATATTCCAGCCCAGCAGCGAACGCATCTGCAGCTCTTCTTTCTCTGCGCTGTAGCCAAAGTGGCCGAGCATGGTCTGATAACCCGCCGCATCGGTTACCGCTTCGATACCACGCAGCACGTCCGCAAATACCTGGTTGGTGAGTGAAGGCAGCAGCACGCCAATCGCCCGGCTGGTGGCGTTAGATAAAATATCCGGCGCACGGTTGGGAATATAGCCCAGTTCGTCCAGCGCGGCGGCGATACGGCTCTGTAAGGCGACGGAAACCTGATCGGGGTTGCGCAGATAACGGCTGACGGTCATCTTGGTGATGCCCACGCGATCGGCAACGTCCTGTAGCACCGGTCTTTTTTTCTTCATTGTTTTCAGCGAGTCAGGGGAAGAGAAACTGAGTGTAACAAAAAAGCCGGGAAAACGGGGAGCGCCAGTATCAGACCTTTTGCAAAGTGCGGGCGCAAGCTGGCCAGAGTACGATTGCCGGGCTGTCGCTAATCGGCCTGTCTTTATCAGCGGCCTGGCTCTGGTTATTATGATCTGCCGTTCGATTTTTACTGAGACAAGAGATGCCCTGGTTATTGCATGTAATCAAAGAGAATCTGCTAAAAAGCTTTAACTATGATGAGCGGGAAACACGTGGACGTTATCTGGTTTTCCTCTCTTTTCAGCTTTTATGGTTTTGTAGCTATCTGAACTGGTTTACCGCTGCGGATAACGAAATAAGCTTTATCGCGCTGCTGCTGTTTATTTTACCTGGTTTAGCCTGCGCCGTGCGCCGAATAAACGATGCGGGCTATTCGCGCGGCGTTATCGTTTTACTGGTTATCGCGCCTTATCTGCTAATTCCGTTTTTAATTTTTCCGGCTTCGGCAAAAAACCAGCAGCTATCATAAAGAAAGGGCGCAGTATGTTGCGCCCTGTGGTTAGCTTTTTGTCTTAAACCGGCGGCAGATCAAACAGTAACACTTCGGCGTCGCTGGCGGCTTCCAGGCTCAGGGTGGCTTCGTCCCAGATAGCGAAGGCGTCGCTGGTGCCCGCTTTCTCACCGTTGACGGTAACATCGCCCTTCACGACCTGGATCCAGACACGGCGGTTCGGATCAACCTGTACGCTATCCTGCTCGCCCTGTTCCAACACCCAGCGAGAGAGCGTCATATCCTGATAAACCTTCAGCGAGCCTTCCCGCGCATCCGGCGACAGGATCAGCTGGCGGCCCTGGATATCAGCGAAACGACGCTGGTCATAGCGCGGCGTGATACCGGTGCTTTCCGGGATAATCCAGATCTGATAGAGATGCAGCGGCACTTCTTTGCTGGCGTTGTATTCAGAGTGACGTACGCCGGTACCGGCGCTCATAATCTGAAACTCGCCTGCCGGGATCTGCTCTTTATTGCCCATGCTGTCCTGGTGCTCGACCGTGCCGGAAAGCACGTAGGTCAGGATTTCCATATCTTTATGCGGATGGGTACCAAAGCCCTGACCCGCGTCGATCACATCTTCGTTAATCACTCGCAGCGCCGAAAAGCCCATAAAGTTGGCGTCGTAGTAGTTAGCGAAGGAGAACGTATGCCAGCTGTCCAGCCAGCCGTGGTTAGCGTGACCGCGATCTTCTGCTTTGCGTAAATAAATCATATTCAATCCTCCTCAACGTTTTCAGCTAGTCTGCGCCTGCGACGGAAAGGAAGATAGCGGAGAAAATTGTCTCCTCTGTTCAAATTATTCGACTAAACGACCGACGGCTATTCAGGCCATTTGCGCAAAGGTTCAGGTAAGGAGCGAGCGTACCATTTTCAGGCAAAAAAAAAGCCAGCACCCGAGCTGGCTAAGTAAAACTGGAAGCAATGTGAGCAATGTCGTGCCTTCCCGACCGGTCCGTGAAGTCCGTATCGAAAACGCATGACAATAATAATCATTATCATTCGCACTTGTAAAGTTTTTCGCGCTTTTTTTCCTTGATTTTTTGGGTAAATCCCATGAATTTAGGAAGGAAATACCCCAAAGGAGCAGGAAATGAGCGAGATTGCGATAAGACATGCCGCTGTTGAAGACGCCGCTGCGCTGTACCGTATGTTAAGCCAGCCGGAGACTTATGCCGATACTCTGCAAATTCCTCATCCTTCGCTTCAGCTTACTCAGGAAAGGTTGCAGAATTTTCAGCCCGGTACGCAGCGGCTGGTGGCCTGCATTGACCAGCAGGTGGTCGGCGATCTTTATCTGGAGGTAAACAACCGCGCACGGCGGCGGCACACGGCGACGTTCGGCCTGTGCGTTGATTATCATTTTCGTGGCCGTGGCGTAGCGTCGGCTTTAATGCGCGAGATGATTAGCCTGTGTGATAACTGGCTAAACGTAGAAAGAATAGAGCTGACGGTTTTTGCCGACAATGAGGTTGCAGTCGGGCTTTATCAGCGTTTTGGCTTTGAAACAGAAGGCAGGGCGAGGCGCTTCGCCATGCGCAACGGCAAGCTGGTAGACGCGCTTTATATGGCAAGGTTCAGGCCGCCTGTAAACGAATAAGCATGGGCCAGCCCCTTTCGCTGCCAACAACCTCAGCCTGTCCGGATCGGGGTCTGTTCCTGAGATAAAGTGCTTTTATTGCGCAAAAAAAAGACTATACTGTAACTACAAATATGTAAGTACAAGGATAGGTGCGTGGCATATACCGAGCGTTTTATCCATAACGGCTGGCAGTACGAATGGAACAAGGACAAGCTGGCTGCAAATCTTGAAAAGCATGGCGTGCATTCCGAACTCGCCTGTGAAGTATTTAGCGACCCTAATCTGCTGTCCGTAAAAGATGCCTCTGCCTGGTATGGTGAGATAAGGCACAGGCATTTAGGCGAAGTGTGGCTGGATGAAACGACCGCGCTTCTGGTTGTGGTCACAACCGAGCGTAATGATGCAACCAGGATTATTTCGGCCCGACTGGCTGAACCTCGCGAAATCAGGTGGTACCGAAAATGAACCGTCAGGAACAGATTAAGCTTTTAAAAACAAAAGCTTCACAAAAAGCCACTGAAGATGCCGCTAAGTCTCCGCAGGCGCTGGAAAAAGCTGGCGACAATTGGGACAGAGCGGAAAGAGGCAAATTTTACCGGCCCAGGAAAGAGCAGCGCACGGTGCGGATTGATGCTGATGTTCTGTACTGGTTAGAACAACCCGGCCCCGGCTACCAGACCCGCCTTAACCAGATCCTGCGCGAAGCGATGGAAGATGACAGGAACAGCAATTAAAGGCTTTGCCCTGAAATCTGGGTTGATGCAGTTAAAGTTCAGGGCGCAACCCTGCGCCCTTCCACTCTTAATAACCCGCCGTCAGATCGTCAATGGAGCGCGGATCCGATGCGCCATATAGCGTGCCGTCCGGGCCAATCATAATGCTTTGCGTGCTGCCCATCGCAGGCAGTACCTTCACATGTTGCCCTTTCTCTTCCAGCAGTTTCAGCGTATCGGGGCTGAAGCCTTTTTCCACACGCAGCTGATCCGGCAGCCACTGATGATGGAAGCGCGGCGCATTGGTTGCCTCTGCTACGTTCATTCCAAAATCAATGCTGTTCACTACCATTTGCAGCACCGTAGTAATAATCCGGCTGCCGCCCGGGCTGCCTGTTACCAGCCAGGTTTTACCGTCTTTAGCAACGATGGTCGGCGACATGGAAGAAAGCGGCCGTTTGTAAGGCTGCACGGCATTGGCTTCGCCACCAACCAGGCCATAAATATTCGGCGTACCCGGCTTGGCGGAGAAATCGTCCATTTCGTTGTTCAGCAGGATGCCGCTTTTGCCCGCCACGATACCGCTACCGAAGTAGGTGTTCAGCGTATAGGTGACAGCGACCGCGTTGCCTTGCTTATCCACTACTGAAAAGTGCGTAGTCTGGTTGCTTTCGTAAGGCGCGAGCTTGCCAGGTTTGATCTCGCTGGAAGGCAGCGCCTTGTTAACGTCGATTTGCTGCGCCAGCGATTTTGCATAGGCTTTGTTGGTCAGCGCCTGCCACGGCACCTTTACAAAATCGGGATCGCCCAGGTATTCCGAGCGATCGGCATAGGCATGTTTCTCCGCCTCTGCCATGACCTGCATTGCATCGGCGCTGCCAAAGCCCATTTTCGCCAGGTCAAAGTTTTCCAGAATATTGAGGATTTCCACGATATGAATACCGCCGGACGATGGCGGCGGCATAGAGAAGACCTCGTAGCCGCGATAAGTGCCGCTGATGGGCTTGCGCTCTACGGCTTTATAGTTAGCCAGATCCTCTTTACCGATCAGGCCGCCGTTGGCCGCCATTTCCGCTGCAATTTCGTCGGCTATTGCGCCTTTATAGAAGGCATCCGGCCCCAGCGTGGCGATCAGCTTCAGGCTACGGGCAAGATTATGCTGCACCAGCTTTTCGCCGCGCGCATAAGGCTGGCCGTCCGCTTTATAAAAGACAGCTTTACTGTTGGGATGATTAATCAGCACTTCCTTGCCGTAAACCTTTAAATCATCCGCCAGCGCCTCGTTGACCACTATACCTTTTTCCGCCAGCTGGATTGCCGGAGCGATTAGCTGCGCCAGCGGCAGCGTACCGTATTCTTTGTTGGCTAAAGCAAAACCGGCAACGGTGCCGGGCACGCCGGAAGCGAGATGGGAAGTCAGCGATTTTTTGCTGTCGGCGTTGCCCTGAGCGTCCAGGAACATATCGCGGCTGGCTTTGATCGGTGCCATTTCGCGGAAGTCGATCGCAGTAGTATGGCCGGAAGCGGTGCGGATCAACATAAAGCCGCCGCCGCCAAGATTTCCGGCCTGCGGATGCGTAACCGCCAGCGCGTAGCCTACTGCTATTGCCGCATCTACCGCGTTGCCGCCGCGCTTCAGCACATCCACACCAGCCTGGGTTGCCAGCGCATCTACCGAGGCGACCATACCGTGCTGCTCTTTAACCGGATGAAAGGTGTCCGCGCCTACGCCATAGGATATTGGCGGCGCGGTTGGCGCCGCTATGGCGCCCTGCCAGAGGAACAGCCCTGCCATCAGCGATACTGCCAACTGCTTAGTGCCCATAGAAACCTCTTATTAGTATTATTTACGTTTGTTTACCGTCTCTAACTATGCACAAAATAAGCAAAAAGGCGAGAATTCGCGCGAATTCAGAGTAATACGCAGGCTGGTGCCGCCGCTCTGGCATACACTGAAGCAACAGCAACAGGGAGATGAAAAATGAAATGGTTACTCGTATGCGCCGCGCTGCTGCCTTTCGCCAGCATGGCCAATATGTTGAATAACAATAATGAGCCAAACCGTCCGGGCTACAACCCCAGTTCGCAACGTATGCAGCAGCAGATGCAGACGCAGCAGCAACAGCAGCAGTTGAAGCTGCGCCAGGATCAGCAGCAGCAGAGCCAGCAGCTACAGCGTAAGGTGCAGGAGCAGCGCAACAGTGCTTCCCAGCGAGTGCTGCAATCCCAGCCGGGGAATGCTACCTCGCCGCCGGTGCAGCAGAATAATAATTAAGTTTCCGTCTACGCGGCCGGACGGCAAAAGGCCGCGTTTATCCCAACCAGCTATCCGCCAGCCTGAAGCGCCGCAAAATCCGCCGTCAGCAGGTCAATGCGGTCAGTGCAGATGGCATCAACGCCCCAGTTCAGCAATTCCCTTGCCCTTTCCGGCTGGTTGACCGTATAAACTAAAATCTTCAGGCCCGCCGCTTTTAGCACCGCAACTCGCTGCTGATTCAGCACCTTATGATTGAAGTGCACCGAAACGCAGTCCAGCCGCTGGGTTAACTGTTGCCAGTCATCATGCCATTCATGCAGCAGCAGCCCGCGCGGCAGTTCAGGCACGGCCTGCTGAGCGGCTTGCAGCGCTTCATAAGAAAACGAGGAAAGCAGCGGCGCAGTTTGATGCTGCCACAGTTCGCGGGCCGCCAGCGCGACTACGCGGCCTGTTTCTTCTTCCAGCCCGGTAGTCGGCTTGATCTCAATATTCGCCATCATGCCGTAAGAGGCGCAGCGCTCCGCTACCTGAGAAAGCAGCGGCAGCCGCTCGCCGGTGAAATCTTTGCCAAACCAGCCGCCCGCATCCAGCTGGATCAGTTTTTCCCAGGGTAGCTGGCCAGCAATGCCCCAGCCGTTGCTGGTTCGGTCCAGCGTGTCGTCATGCAGCAGAAAAATTTCGCCGTCCAGCGACAGCTTGACGTCAAATTCAATCATTTTATGGCCCAGACGCGCGCCGGTATCAATGCCGACGAGGGTATTTTCCGGGGCCAGCTTGCCGCCGCCGCGATGGGCGACGATGGGCGGGTAAGGCCAGGCTTTAATAGTCATTCGAGCCGTTGTCCGTTGTAAGTGTCAAAGAAGTGTAGCGACTCCGACGGCAAATGCAGCCACAGCAGGCTGCCGATAGCCGGGCGCTCAACGTGCGGCAGCCGCACCACCATATTGTGGTCGCCCCATTTGCCGTGCGCCAGGTTATCCGCGCCCAGCATCTCCAACGTTTCCACCGCCAGCGCCAGCCCGCTGTGCCGGTCGGCCAGCTTAATATGCTCCGGCCGGATCCCCAGCGTCAACTGACGACCAGCCCACTGTTGTTTGGGCTGCGGCAGCGGAATAGCGCTCTCCGCCAGCATTAGCCTTGCGCCGTCCTGGCTGATTTCGCCTTCCAGTAAGTTCATAGCGGGCGCGCCGATAAAGCTGGCGACAAAGCGCGTGGCCGGTCGCTCGTAGATTTCTACCGGCGTTCCCAGCTGCTCCAGAACGCCTTTGTTCATTACCATGACCCGCTGCGCCAGCGTCATCGCCTCGACCTGATCGTGCGTGACATACAAGCTGGTGGTTTGCAGGCGACGGTGCAGCTGTTGTAACTCAAGTCTCATCTGCACCCGCAGCCGCGCGTCCAGGTTCGATAAAGGCTCATCAAACAGGAACACCGCCGGTTCACGCACTATAGCGCGGCCCATCGCCACGCGCTGCCGCTGGCCGCCGGAAAGCTCGCGCGGTCGACGATGCAATAGCGCTTCCAGCTCCAGGCTTTTCGCTGCTTCCAGCACGCGCTGGCGAATGTGTTCTTTGCCCATGCCGCGAATTTTCAGGCCGTAGGCCATGTTCTGCTCGACGCTCATATGCGGATAGAGGGCGTAGTTCTGGAATACCATCGCAATGCCGCGATCTTTGGGTTCCAGATCGGTGACCCGCTCGCGGTCAATATAGATATCACCGCTGCTGACCTGCTCCAGCCCGGCGACCATGCGCAAGAGCGTAGATTTGCCGCAGCCGGAAGGCCCGACCATCACCATAAATTCACCGTCGCGGATATCCACGTCAAGCGGCTGAATAATCTGGTTTTTACCATCATAGGATTTGGTGACCGCCTGAAACTTAACGCCTGCCATGTTATTTCTCACTCTCCACCAGCCCGCGAACGAAAGCGCGCTGCATTACTAAAACAATCACTACCGGCGGGATCATAGTCAGCAGCATCGCCGCCATCACCAGATTCCACTGCGTGGTGGTGCCGTCACCGCTGCCAATCATGCTGCGGATGCCCGCGACCGCGGTGCCCAAATCGACCTCATTGATAATCAGCAGCGGCCAGAGATACTGATTCCAGCCGTAAATAAAAGTGATAACAAACAGCGCGGCCAGGTTGGTTTTCGACAGCGGCAGGACGATATCCCAGAAAAAACGCATCGGGCCAGCACCGTCGATACGCGCCGCCTCGATCAGCTCATCAGGCAGCGTCATAAAGAACTGACGAAACAGAAAGGTGGCGGTAGCGGAAGCCATCAATGGCAGCGTCAGCCCGCTGTAGCTGTCCAGCATTTTCAGGTCAGCGATCACCTCTACGGTCGGGAAAATGCGTACTTCCACCGGCAGCATCAGGGTGATGAAAATCAGCCAGAAAAAGAGGCCGCGTAGCGGAAAGCGGAACCAAACCAGCGCGAACGCAGAAAGTATCGACACTGAAATTTTCCCTACGGTGATGGCCAGCGCCATAAAGGTGCTGTTGAACAGCATTCTGCTGAAAGGCGCGCTGTTTTGCCCTATACCGTGCTGCCAGATAACGCTGACGTTATGCCATAGCGAGCTGCCGGGGATCAGGGGCATCGGCACCTGAAACACTTCATTATCGTTCAGCGTGGCGGCGACAAAAGCGATATAAAGCGGAAACAGCACGGTCAGCGCGCCCAAAGCCAGCATCAGGTGACTGAAAAGAGTCAGTCCGCGTCGGTTCTCAATCATTGGTAGCGCACCTTTTTCTCGACAAAGCGGAACTGGATTACCGTCAGCGCGATCACCAGCACCATCAGCACCACCGACTGCGCGGAAGAGGAAGAGAGATCCAGACCGGCAAAGCCTTCGCGATAGATTTTATAAATCAGCGTAGTGGTGGACTGCACCGGCCCGCCGCCCGTTGCGGCGTCGATCACCGGAAAAGTGTCAAAGAAGGCGTAAACCAGATTCACTACCACCAGAAAGAAGCCCACCGGCGTAATCAGCGGCAATGATATCTGGAAGAAGCGCCGCACCGGGCCTGCGCCGTCGATGGCCGCCGCCTCGATCAGGGATTTGGGTATCGATTGCAAAGCGGCAAAGAAAAACAGGAAGTTATAGCTCATTTGCTGCCAGACGGAAGCCAGCACCACCAGCGTCAGCGCCTGGCCGCTGTTTTGCGCATGGTTCCAGCTGTAGCCCAGCTGGCCCAGAAAATGGGTAATCAAGCCCTGGCCGGGGCTGAATAAAAACATCCACAGTACTGCGGCCACGGCGGGCGCGACCGCGTACGGCAGCAGAAACAGCGTTTGATAAAAACGCTTCAGGCGCAGTACGTGGTCGGTTAGCGCGGCTAAAAACAGCGAGAGCGTCAGGCCGATAACGGTAACCAGCCCGCTGAAAATCAGGGTGGTTTTAAACGAATCGAGGTAATACTCATCGTCCAGTAGCCGGGCAAAGTTTTGCATGCCGACAAAAGTACTGGAGACGCCAAAAGGGTCGACCTGCTGCACCGAATACCACAGGGCTTCGCCAGCGGGCCAGAGAAAGAAAATCAGGGTGATCAGCAGCTGCGGTAGCATCAGCAGATAAGGTAGCCAGCGCGAGCGAAAAACGGGACGTGAAGAGGACATAAAAAAACTCAGGACGTGAAAGCGGTCTGTACGCCGCCGTGGGTTGCACGGCGGCGCGGCTGATTATTGCTTAACGGTTTGCTCGAAACGTCTTAGCAGGATATTACCGCGCGTTACTGCGCTATCCAGCGCGGCCTGCGGCGTTTTTTTGCCTGTCCAGACGCCTTCCAGCTCTTCATCCACTATGGTGCGGATCTGCGGCATATTGCCCAGACGCATGCCTTTGGTAAACGGCAACGGCGGCTTGTTCAGCATCTGGCGCGTGGCGATATCCGCGCCTGGATTTTTCTCGTAAAAGCCCTGTTTACGGGTCAGCTCGTAAGCCGCCGTAGTAATCGGCAGATAGCCAGTTTTCTGGTGCCATTCAGCGGCAATTTCCGGCTGCGCCAGGAACTGCATAAATTCCGCCACGCCTTTATAGGTTGCGGCGTCTTTGCCTTTCATCACCCACAGGCTGGCGCCGCCGATCATGGCGTTTTGCGGCGCGTTCGGCACGGTTTCGTCATAAGGCATCATGCCAACGCCATAATTGAATTTGGCGTAATGACGGATATCGGCCAGCGAGCCAGAAGAAGCTGTGGTGATGCCGCAATCGCCGTTGTAAAACTTGGCGGTGGATTCATCCTTGCGGCCAAAATAGGTGAAATCGCCCTTTTTATTCATCTCTTGCAGCAGCTGAATATGGCGCACCTGGGTCGGCTTGTTGAATTCCAGCTCGGCATCGGTACCGTCAAAACCGTTGTTTTTAGTGGCGACCGGCAGGCCATGCCAGGCGCTGAAGTTTTCGATCTGGATCCAGCCCTGCCAGCCGCTGGCGTAACCGCAGCTCAGACCGGCTTTACGCAGCGCGGCGGCATCCTTTGCCAGCGCCTGCCAGGTTTTCGGCGGCTGCTCCGGATCCAGGCCCGCTTTTTTAAAGGCGTCTTTGTTGTAATAAAGCACCGGCGTGGAGCTGTTGAAAGGCTGCGAGATCAGATGGCCGGTTTTGGCGTCGCTGTAGTAGCCGGAAACCGTCGGCACAAATTGCTTTTCATCTACGACGATGCCCGCGTTCTGGAAAACCTCGTTTACCGGCACGATCGCTTTCGAGGCCATCATGGTCGCGGTGCCTACTTCATAAACCTGAAGAATGGCGGGCGCTCTGCCGGAACGCACGGCGGCAATCCCGGCGGCCAGGCTTTGTTCGTAGTTGCCTTTATAGGTCGGCACTATTTTGTAGTCAGGATGCGACTCGTTAAAACGCTGCGCCAGTGAATTGACTTCCACGCCCAGCTCGCCTTCCATCGAATGCCAGAAAGGGATATCGGTGGCGGCCAGCGCCTGTCCGCTAAAGGTCAGCCCCAGCGCCATGCAAAGTGCGGTGTGACGAAATGAGAACAATGCCATATCGGTTTTCCTGTACCCGTTTTTATTACGCGCAAAGCCGCGTCCCGTAACGCTTCGGCAGGTAACATGACATGCAAAAATGACGGAAAGATAACAGCGAGATGACAGCAGGATGACGGAAGGATGACCAGCAAGCCCGGCTGAAGGGGATCAGACCGGGCCTGAGAAAACGCGGTTAACCGCCCAGATAGGCGCTGCGCACCGCTTCGTTAGCCAGCAGCGCTTCGCCGCTGTCTTCAAGCACTACGTGGCCGTTTTCCAGCACGTAGCCGCGATCGGCCAGCTTCAGCGCCTGGTTAGCATTCTGCTCCACCAGAAAGATAGTCATGCCTTCCTGACGCAGCTGCTCGATGGTGTCGAAGATCTGTTGAATAATAATGGGTGCCAGGCCCAGCGACGGCTCGTCCAGCAGCAACAGGCGCGGCTGGCTCATCAGCGCGCGGCCAATCGCCAGCATCTGCTGCTCGCCGCCAGACATAGTGCCGGCACGCTGTACGCGGCGCTCGTAAAGACGGGGGAAAAGCTCATAGACGCGCTTGATCCGCGAATGATACTGCTGGCGATCGGCAAAGAAGCCGCCCATTGCCAGGTTTTCATCCACCGTCATGCGCGAGAATACTCGCCTTCCTTCCGGCACTATAGCTATTGCCTCGCGCATAATGCGCGCGGTTTGCCAGTCGGTAATATCTTTGCCGTCGAACAGCACTTTTCCCTGCGTCGCCCGAGGTTCCCCACAGAGCGTGCCCAGGATAGTGGTTTTTCCTGCGCCGTTGGCACCAATCAGCGTAACAATTTCGCCCTGGTTGATATGCAGGCTGACGTTGTGCAGCGCCTGAATTTTACCGTAGTGCGCGCTGACGTTTTCCAGAGAGAGCATGGCCATTTTACGCTTCTCCCAGGTAGGCGCGGATTACATCCGGATTATTACGAACCTCTTCCGGCGTGCCGTTTGCCAACGGCGTGCCCTGATTGACCACGTAAATGCGATCCGAGATGCCCATTACCAGTTTCATATCGTGCTCAATCAACAGTACCGATACCTTATGCTCATTGCGCAGCTCGGCGATCAGCTCGTCCAGCTCCAGCGTCTCTTTAGGGTTCAGGCCCGCAGCCGGTTCATCCAGCATCAGGATTTGCGGCCGCGTCACCATACAGCGGGCGATTTCCAGACGGCGCTGCTGACCATAGGCCAGGTTGCCCGCCTGACGGTTAGCCAACGCCAGCAGGCCCACACGATCCAGCCAGGTTGCCGCTCTGTCCAGCGCTTCGCTTTCCGCTTTGCGGAAGCCAGGCGTTTTCAGCAGCCCGGCAAAGAGGCCGCTTTGCAGGTGCTGATGCTGCGCTACCAGCAGGTTTTCGATTACCGTCATTTCACGGAACAAACGCACATGCTGAAAAGTGCGCACTATGCCCATTCGTGCGATCTCTTGCCCCGCCAGGCCCGCCAGCTGGCGTTCGCCCAGCATAATGCTGCCGCCCGTTGGCCGATAGAAACCGGTCAGGCAGTTAAATACCGTGGTTTTCCCGGCGCCGTTAGGGCCAATCAGGGAAACGATCTCCTGCTCTCTAAGTTCCAGCTCAACGTTGTTGACCGCCAGCAGGCCGCCGAAGCGCATCATCAGGCCATTTACGGCTAATAGAGGCTTCATGGCTGCTCTCCTTTTTCCACGCTTTTTAATTTCAGGTGCGGTCGCTGCATCGGCAGTAATCCCTGCGGCCGCCAAATCATCATCAGCACCATCAGGCCACCCAGCACCAGCATGCTGTACTCATTTAAGTCACGCATCAGCTCGCGTGAAACCACCAGCAGCACGGCGGCGAGAATGACGGCGAACTGCGAGCCCATGCCGCCCAGCACCACTATCGCCAGTACAAAGGCCGATTCGGCAAAGGTAAAGGATTCCGGGCTGACGAAGCCCTGCCGCGCCGCGAACAGACTACCCGCGAAACCGGCGAAGGCTGCGCTGATGGTAAAGGCGGTCAGCTTGATGCGCGTTGGGCTGAGGCCCAGCGAACGGCAGGCTATCTCATCTTCGCGCAGCGCTTCCCACGCCCGGCCCAGCGGCATTCTCAGCAGCCGGTTAATCACGAACAGCGTCAGCACTACCAGCAGCAGCGCCACCATATAGAGGAAGATAATGCGGTCGCTGGGATCGTATTTCAGGCCAAAGAAGTGGTGGAAAGTATCCCAGCCGCCATCGCGCACGCTGCGGTTAAACTCCAGGCCGAAAAACGAGGGCTTAGGGATCTGGCTGATGCCGTTCGGCCCGCCAGTGATTTCGGTATTGTTCAGCAGCAGAATACGGACGATTTCACCAAAGCCCAGCGTCACTATCGCCAGATAGTCACCGCGCAAACGCAGTACCGGGAAGCCCAGCAGCAGGCCAAACAGCGCCGCTACTATGCCCGCCAGCGGCAGACATTCCCAGAAGCCGAGGCCGAAATAGTGGTTCAACAGCGCGAAGGTGTAAGCGCCAATGGCATAGAAGCCGCCATAGCCCAGCACCAGCAGGCCGGAAAGGCCAACCACCACGTTCAGGCCCAGCCCAAGCATTACGTAGATCAAGGTCAGCGTAGCGATGTCTACCGTGCCACGAGAGACCAGGAAAGGCCAGGCGACGGCAGCGACGATCAGCAGCAGCAGGAAGAGCTTCTGCTTTGGCGTGGAGCCGTCGATACCCGGCAACACCAGCGCCGGGCCGGAAATCTTCTTCAGGCCGTGCTGGAAAACGGGCCGCAAAAGCTGGAAGAAAAAGACCACGGCGCAGCCGACGGCTATCCAGTTCCAGCGTACGCTGCCCGCATTGTTGACCACCAGGTGCGTCCCGTCCAGGTTAAGGCGCATGCCCATAAAGAACGCGGCTAACACCAGCAGCATCAGGGCAGAAGCGAAGGCATTAAACAGGTTTTTCATACCTTTTCTACCTCCGGACGGCCCAGGATACCGGTAGGCATCACCAGCAGCACTACGATCAGCAGCGCGAAAGAGACCACATCTTTATATTCGGTGCTCAGATAGGCCGAGGTCAGCGCTTCTGCGATACCCAGGATCAAACCGCCCAGCATCGCGCCGGGAATGCTGCCTATTCCGCCCAGCACGGCGGCGGTAAAGGCTTTCATGCCCGCCATAAAGCCGATATAGGGGTTAATCACGCCGTAAAACTGGCCCAGCAGCACGCCCGCTACCGCCGCCATCGCCGCGCCGATAACGAAAGTCAGCGAGATCACGCGGTCGGTATTGATGCCCAGCAAGCTGGCCATTTTTAAATCTTCCGCGCAGGCGCGACAGGCGCGGCCCATGCGGGAATAGCGAATAAACAAAGTTAAGGCCAGCATGGCGATAAAGGTCACCGCCCAAATCACTACCTGCATGGTAGAGACAGTCGCGGCGAAGCCGTTGCTGACGCCCAGCGTCCACTGCCCGGTCACCAGCCCCGGCAGCGCCAGATCGCGCGAACCCTGGGTCAGGCTGACGTAGTTTTGCAGAAAGATGGACATACCGATGGCGGAAATCAGCGCAATCAGCCGTTTGGAAGAGCGCACCGGCTTATAGGCCACGCGCTCAATGCTCCAGCCATAGGCGCTGGCGATAACGATAGCCACGATAAAACCGGCGCCGATCAGCAGCCAGCTGGCATCAATACCCATCATCATCAGCGCGGCGATCACGATAAAAGAGACATAGCTGCCGATCATATAAACTTCGCCGTGGGCGAAGTTAATCATGCCGATAATGCCATAAACCATGGTGTAGCCGATGGCGATCAGCGCATAAGTGCTGCCCAACGTGACGCCGTTGAACATTTGCTGCAGAAAATAGAGAAGCTGCTCGGACATAAAGAATACCTTACTGCTATCCGCCCTGGCGGAAAGAGAATTGCCTTATCGACACGGGAGGAAAAATTCCTTTATCGGGTCAGCCCCGACCTTCCACCCTCTATACCCCGGATGTGCGTTGGTACAGGGCCAGGCCCGTGAAGCGTAGCGCTACGGGCGTCAGCGACGCCCGCTGTTGTTGTTATTTTACGGCGGTAGAAGAGCCGTCGGCGTGCCAGGTAAAGATGCCGAACTCAAAGCCTTTGAGATCGCCTTTGGCATCCCAGCTCAGATCGCCCATCACCGTTGGCACCGGCGCGCCCTCTTTCAGGTTTTTAGCAATCTCTTCCGGTTCGCTGCTCTTGCTGCGTTCCATGCCGGTGGTTAAGGCCTGCAGCGCTGCATAGGTCGTCCAGACGAACGGGCCGGTTGGATCCAGTTTTTTCGCTTTAATCGCATCGACGATAGGTTTGTTCGCGGGCACCTGATCGTAGCGTTTCGGCAGCGTTACCAGCATGCCTTCAGAGGCAGCGCCAGCGATGTTGGAGAGCGAAGCATTACCCACGCCTTCCGGCCCCATAAAGCCGGTTTTCAGGCCAGCCGCGCGGGACTGGCGCAGGATTTGCCCCATTTCAGGGTAGTAGCCGCCAAAGTAGACAAAGTCGACGTTTTCTTTCTTCAGGCGAGCCACCAGCGTAGAGAAGTCTTTATCGCCCGCGGTAATACCTTCAAACATCACTACGTTGCCGCCCGCTTTTTTCAGGCTTGCCTGAACAGAGCGAGCCAGCCCTTCGCCATACTGCTGTTTGTCATGAATAACGGCGATACGCTGCGGTTTGATCTGCTCAAGGATATATTTTGCCGCCGTTGGCCCCTGATCGGAATCCAGGCCGGTGGTACGCATAATCATCTTGTAGCCGCGCGTGGTGAGATCGGCGTTGGTGGCCGCAGGCGTAATCATCAGCACGCCTTCGTCTTCATAGATATCGGAAGCAGGCTGGGTGGAAGAGGAACAGAGGTGGCCGATCACGTAATGGATGCCATCGTTGATCACTTTGTTGGCAACCGCGACGGCCTGTTTTGGATCGCAGGCATCATCATACTGTACGGCGACCAGTTTATTGCCGTTTACGCCGCCTTTGGCATTGATATCGGCAATGGCTTGCTTAGCACCAGTAAATTGCATATCGCCATACTGTGCGACCGGGCCCGACATCGCGCCAACAATGGCCACTTTGATATCTTCTGCCATCGCGGCCTGGCTGAGCGCCAGCGCCATGCAACCAGCTAAAAACGCGCTACCTTTTATTTTCATCCTGACTACCCCATCAGTTGTGTTTGCTGTTTTTTATCCCGTCGCCATCAATAAATGCTGTGAGAATAACGGCTTAGCGTGGAAACGGGTCTTTTTAGTAATAAGGCTTTAAATTTCAGGTTATTAAACAGGAATTTTCTTCTGTAAATCAACTGACATAATGTGATATCGCCGCTTACTTCAGCACAAATGACTGGCACGAACGCGCGTTATTCCGGCGTTTTGCCAGCGGGTTATTCTGCGTTCTCGCTACTCCTTCAGCGTTTCTCTTTAACTTTACTCGCCACCCTGACAGATTGCTTTGTTTTTATACAAAAAAAGTTACGCGCCCCTTTGCGTATAATTTCGCTACAATCTGCCTCTCGCGTCGGCAGGGTAACTTTTTATGAAACTGACTATTCTCAGGCTGCAACGCCTTACCGCTCAGGATTGCCTAGATCTGAGCAAAATCTGGCCGGAAAGCGATGCGGCCACGCTGGAAAGCACACTGGATGAGCATCACCGACTCTATGCGGCGAAATTTAACGATCGGCTGCTGGCCGCCGTAAAAGTGACGCTGACAGGAACCCAGGGCGAGCTAACGGATTTTAGGGTACGGGAAGTCACCAGAAGGCGCGGCGTAGGCGGCTATTTGCTGGAAGAGACGCTGGCGCAGAATGCGGCTATCAGGCAGTGGTGGATGGCGGATGTGAGCGGCGAAGATCGGGAAGGTCTGGCTGCCTTTATGCAAAAGCAGGGATTTACGGCACAAACCGGCGGCTGGGTTTATCAGCGTTAAGCCGGGCGGCTGTAGCCAGGCCCAAAACAGAAAAGGCGACCCGAAGGCCGCCTTTTCTCGCTACTGCGAATTATGCCTCAATGGCAACGCGTAGCTTTTTCATCGCATTTTTTTCCAGCTGGCGGACGCGCTCGGCGGAAACGCCGTATTTGTCGGCCAGCTCCTGCAGCGTGGTTTTGTTGTCGTCATCCAGCCAGCGGGCGCGGATGATATCCTGGCTGCGCTCGTCCAGGCCCTGCATAGCGTCGCTCAGCTTATCTGCGGCGTGGTTATCCCAGTTATCTTCTTCGATGCCATCGGCAAAGTCGGAAGATTTATCCTGCAGATAGAGCATCGGCGCCATTGAGCGGCCTTCGCCCTCGTCTTCCGGCGTGGGATCGAAGGTCATATCCTGGGCCGCCATACGCGACTCCATCTCGAGTACGTCTTTGCTGGTTACGCCCAGCTCGCGCGCCACCATTTCGACTTCATCCTGGTTAAACCAGCCCAGACGCTGCTTGGCTTTCCGCAGGTTAAAGAACAGCTTGCGCTGCGCTTTAGTGGTGGCAACCTTAACGATACGCCAGTTGCGCAGAACGTACTCGTGGATTTCGGCTTTGATCCAGTGTACCGCGAAGGAGACCAGGCGCACGCCCACTTCTGGATTGAAGCGGCGCACGGCTTTCATCAGGCCGATGTTGCCTTCCTGAATCAGGTCCGCCTGCGGCAGGCCGTAGCCGGCATAGTTGCGAGCGACATGAACAACAAAGCGCAGGTGAGACAGGATCAGCTTTTTGGCTGCTTCCAGATCGCCCTGGTAATGCAGCCGTTCAGCCAGCGCTTTTTCCTCTTCTGCCGTCAGCACAGGCCAGGCATTGGCCGCCCGGATATAGGAATCCAGGTTGCCTAAAGGAGCAATAGCTAAAGTTTGCATTTCTTTGGTCATTCAAACCCTCTCTGTTTTAAGCGATATTGCCGCACTTTTCCCTGCGCGGTTCACAAGCCTACGTGAACCTCCACGAGAAAGGAGAGCAATCCGTGCTACTTCGACTGCAAAGTTATCCACAAGTTCACTATCAGCTGTGCGTAATATACACACATTTCTCGGGTGGGGGGAACGGGCCGGAAGGAAATTTTTACTTAAGGAGGTTTCCTCTGCGGCACGGCGTTCATGCAACAGAGGAATAGTATAACAAAAAAAGTGAGAAGAGGTTACTGCGGCGTAAATCGACGTAAATGTTGCACTGTCGCCAGCCACGCGGCAATCCAGCCGATCATCGCGGAAATCAGCAGCAGCAGCAGGCTCTCATCCCATGCCAGGCCGTGCAGTACAAAGGTGGTGCCAAAGACCGCAGCGACCTGGGTGACTACCGATTCCAGGCGGAAAACCAGCACTTCGGAAAGCGCCAGCGACAGCAGCGCGCCGCAGAATCCCAACAGCGCACCGCCATACAGGAACGGCCGCAGAATAAAGCCATCCGTCGCGCCAATCAGCTTCTGCACGTTGATGGTATCGCGGCGGGCAAAGATGCTAAGCCGCACGCTGTTGCCGATCACCAGGAAGACCGCCACTATCATCAGGATGCCGATCATGGTCGCTACCTGGCCCACCAGGCCAGCCAGCGCCGCCAGCCGGGCGAACCAGCTGTCATCCATTTTCACTTCGTCCACGCCCTGCACTTTCGCCACGCGATCGCGCAGGTTGTTCATGGTGTCCGAATTCTGGAAATTGATCTGTGGCGTGATGATAGCTACCGCCGGTAACGGATTCTGCTCCAGCATATCCATTGCGCCGCCGAAGCCTGACCAGTTACGAAACTCGCCCATCGCCTCTTCGCGCGACAGGTAGTTAACCTTGTCTACGCCGTCCTCTTTTTTCAGCTGCGCCACAACGTTTTCCGCCGCGTCGTCATCCAGCGTTTTACTCAGGTAGACGGTTAGCTGCGGCGCTGGATACCACTGCTGCGCCGCGCTGCTGACGTTTTTCCATACCATAAAGCAGACGCTCGGCAACGTCAGCGAAATAGCGATAACCATGACCGTTAACAGCGTGGCCAGCGGCTGCCGCCACATATCGGATAAAGTGCCGCGCAGCGCATAGCGCCACTGCTCCTGCCAGCCGCCCTTCAGCGCTTTGCTTTTAGAAGGCTGCTTTGCGGCTTTCGGCGCGGCCGGACGCGGATTGCGTTTATTCGCCATAGTTGCCTCCGTGCAGACGCCCCTGATTCAGCGTCATCAGACGATAGTTGCGGCGGGCGATCAGCGCCCGGTCATGGGTTGCCATCAGCACGGTGACGCCCACGCGGTTGAACTCTTCAAACAGGCGCAGGATATCTTCGGACAGCGCCTCATCCAGGTTACCGGTAGGCTCATCCGCCAGCAGTACGGCAGGCTTGTTGACCACGGCGCGCGCGATGCCCACGCGCTGCTGCTCGCCGCCCGACAGCTGAATGGGGTAACTCTTCGCTTTGTCTAACAGCCCGACTTTATCCAGCGCGGCGGAAACGCGACGGCGAATATCTTCACCGCTCGCGCCCGCAATAATCAACGGGATTGCCACGTTGTCATAAACAGACCTGTCCATCAGCAGATGGTGATCCTGAAAAATCATGCCGATCTGGCGGCGCAGGAACGGCACCTCGCGGCTTTTCAGGCGGCTGATATCATGGCCGCTGAACCAGATGTGACCAGCGCTGGGGCGCTCAATGCCGCAAATCAGCTTCAGCAGCGTGCTTTTCCCCGCGCCGGAATGTCCGGTCAAAAACGCCATCTCGCCTGGCTGCAGGTGAAAATCTACGCCCTGCAGCGCCTGTCGCCCGCCGAGATAAGCCTTACTGACTTCTTCAAAGCGAATCATCCTAATTAGTCCTCTCGGGCAAATAGTGCCTCTATAAAATCGTCCGCCTTGAACGATCGTAAATCTTCAATGCCTTCGCCGACGCCGATATAGCGGATCGGAATGCCAAACTGATCGGCAACCGAGAAGATCACGCCGCCTTTAGCGGTGCCATCCAGCTTGGTCAGCGTAATGCCGGTCAGACCAACCGCCTCATGGAAAAGCTTAGTCTGGCTGATAGCGTTCTGGCCGGTGCTGGCGTCGATGGTCAGCATCACCTCATGCGGCGCCTGCTCGTCGAGTTTTTTCATCACGCGGGTGATTTTTTTCAGCTCTTCCATCAGGTGCGATTTGTTCTGCAAACGCCCTGCCGTATCGGCGATCAGCACGTCTACATTGCGTGCTTTCGCCGCCTGAATCGCATCGAAAATCACCGAGGCGGAATCCGCGCCGGTATGCTGGGCTACGACCGGAATATTGTTGCGCTGGCCCCAAACCTGTAGCTGCTCTACCGCTGCCGCACGGAAGGTATCGCCTGCCGCCAGCATCACCGATTTGCCTTCGGCCTGGTACTGACGCGCCAGCTTGCCGATGGTGGTGGTTTTACCCACGCCGTTAACGCCGACCATCAGGATAACGAACGGCGTTTTACCCGTTACATCCAGCGGCGCGTCAACTTTTGCCAAAATTTCGGACATTTCCTGCTTAAGCAGGCCATAGAGCGCTTCCGCATCACGCAGCTGTTTGCGGCTTGCCTGAGCGGTCAGGTTGGTAATAATGCGGCGCGTGGTTTCAACGCCCACATCAGCAATCAGCAGCTGCTCTTCCAGCTCTTCAAACAGCTCGTCGTCGATTTTTTTGCCGCGGAACAGGCTAACAAAACCGGATCCCAGATTCTGGCGGGTTTTAACCAGGCTGCGCTTCAGTCGGGCGAAAAAGCCTTCTTTGGTTGGACGCGCTTGCTCTTCGACGTGGCTCTGCTCTTGTTCAGCCGCGTTGGCATGCTCGATGGCTACCAGCGCAGCAGCAACGGATTCTTCTTCTTCAATAACCGTCTGCTCGGCCTCGGAAGCGCCTGCGGCCAGCGCGGCGGCTTCCAGCTCTTCCGGCGTAATGATTTCGTCCAGCTCTTCCGGCAGCGGTTCCGGCTCTACTGCTGCCGTTTCCTTCGGCAGCGGTTCCTCTTCCGGCTCTACTGCCACGATTTCTTCTGGCAGCGGCTCTTCTTCCGGCTCTGGCTTAGCTGGCTCGATTTCTTCTGGCAGCAGCTCTGCTTCTGGTTCCGGTTTAGCTGGCGCGATGTCTTCCGGCAGTAGTTCCTCTTCTGGCTTAGCTGGCACGGCGCTTTCCGGCTCAGCCGGAGCGGCCTGCTGCTCTGCCTGTTCCTGAGCCACTTTCTCGGTAGCCTCAACGATAGCTTCAGCGTGCTGCTCTGCTTCGGGAGGCGTGGCGCTCTCCGCCGCTTCGGTCTGCTCCGGCGTCTGGATCTCTTCCTCAGGCGCTTTTTCTTCGCGTCCTAATCCCAGCCAGGAAAAAAAGCCACGTTTTTTATTTTTTGCCATGGTGCAACCACACTCCTCGCGGGGAAAAAAACCGTCAGGTCTCTGAAAATAATCTTAATCCCCTAGTCTAACACTTTCCTGCTAACGCAACACAGCACCCTTTTTACGTTTCCTCTGCCCGGTAAGCCCGTTAAACTGTGCAACAAATTATGAAGAGTTAAGTCAGATGAATAAAAAACCTCGCGGCGGCAGCGCCGGACAGATCCGCATTATTGGCGGCCAGTGGCGCGGCAGAAAGCTGCCGGTGCCCGATAGCGCCGGGCTGCGCCCGACTACCGATCGCGTACGTGAGACGCTGTTTAACTGGCTCGCGCCGGATATTCAGGGCGCGCGCTGCCTGGATTGTTTTGCCGGCAGCGGCGCATTGGGGCTGGAAGCGCTGTCTCGCCATGCGGCTTCGGCTACCCTACTGGAGCTGGAGCGCCCCGTGGCGCAGCAGCTGGAGAAAAATCTTGCCACGCTGGGCGCGGCTAATGGTCGGGTTATCAACGCCAATACGCTGCAGTTTCTGGCACAGGCAGGCGAGCCTCATCAGCTGGTTTTTATCGATCCGCCGTTTCGCAAGGGCCTGCTGGAAGAGACGATAACATTGCTGGAAACCCAGGGCTGGCTGGCTGAAGAAGCGTTAATTTACGTAGAAAGCGAAGTAGAGAACGGCGCGCCGCCGGTGCCGGCTAATTGGCTGCCGCATCGCGAGAAGATCGCCGGGCAGGTCGCTTACCGCCTTTATGTCCGCCGTTCCCCGGAAAGGAGAGAAAGTCATGCTGATTAATTTGGGCAGAGCGCTGATGGTATGCGTCTGGGCCTTTTTGCTGCTTAACCTGATCCATCCCTACCCCGCGCCGCTGAAGTACTTTATCAACGTCGCGCTGTTTTTTATGGTGATTATGCACGGCCTGCAGCTGGTGTTGATGCGCGCTACCCAGCCGAAAGAGGGGCCGAAGTTAAGCGGCGCGCTTCAGGCTAAGATTTTCTTTTTCGGCGTTTTTGAGCTGCTGGCCTGGCAGAAAAAGCAGTTGCCAAAACAGTAAAGCGCTCTGCTTAGCGAGGCCGGAAGGCGACAAACCTGGTGCCCTTCACTTTTAGCTCGCCTTTTTCTCCCCGTTCAAGCTGGTGATAGTCTTTAGCCTCCAGCACCAGCTTGAAATCACCCGCGCCGTTCAGCGGATGAAACCATGCCTCATAGCGCATCGCTTCGACCGGAATATTTTCACGCTGGCGCGACCGCAGCGCGGAAGTAGACACTTCTCTCTTTTCTTTTACCTCGACAGGCAAGGTGCGAACGGGCAGCGCATCGTTGACCGCCACTTCCTGCCGCTGCTTGATAAACTGCCGGGTGGCCAGCACGGCGATAATAGCCAGCGTAATAAAAAAGATCAGGGGCGGCTTCACGGCTTCTCCTCGTTTCACGACGTAAAAGGAAAGAATACAACCAGAGGCCTCTCATTGTCACATCGTCGGCAACTGGCCTAAGCTTAAAAAGAGTTGTGGAATTTTGCATCTAAAACAAAGGGACACATTATGATTTGGTCGTTTTTGGCAGTGCTTTTTTCCGGCTGGCTATACGTGGACGCGACTTACCGCGGGCCGCAGTGGCAGCGCTGGGTCTTTAAACCGGTTACGCTTTTGCTGCTGCTTGCCTGGGCCTGGCAGGCACCGGTACTGAATGCCACGGATTATCTGATCCTGTTCGGGCTGTTGGCGACGCTGGTGGGCGATGCGCTGATGCTGCTGCCCGAGCGCCGCATGCTTTACGCCATCGGCGCTTTTTTCCTGTCGCACCTGCTCTATACCATCTGCTTCGCCAGCCATATGACGCTGACTTTTTTCTGGCCGATCCCGCTGACGGTATTGGTTATCGGCGTGCTGCTGATAGCGACTATCTGGACAAAACTGGCTGAACTGCGCTGGCCGGTTTGTACTTTTATCGGCATGACGCTGCTGATGGTCTGGCTAACCACCGAGCAATATTTTTTCCGCCCAACGGACTACGCTTTTTCGCTGATGATCGGGACCTCGCTGCTGCTGCTCGCCAATATTGTCTGGCTGGTTAGCCATTATCGCCGCCGCTTTACGGCCGACAGCGCTATTACCGCCGCCTGCTATTTTGCCGGGCACTTTATGATTGTTCGCTCGCTTTATCTCTGATTTTCGCCTTGACTCTGGAGTCGACTCCAGAGTGTAAGATGGGCCTGGCGGGGAGTTCGCTCGCCAGGCTTATCAGGAGGCGTTATGCATCAGAATCTATCTTCTTCCTGCCCTTGCGGGCAGCGCCATGCAGTCGGTCAAAAAGATTGTCGGCCAGCGTCAGGCGTGAAGCTCGCCGCAGCTAAGAAAACCTGTTGCGGCGCCAACAGCTGTACTTCCCCGTCAGAAACCCAACCCCACAGCGGCGATTATAGCTGGCAGATTAGCGGTATGGATTGTCCGGGCTGCGCCAGGAAAATAGAGAATGCCGTGGGCCAGCTGGCAGGCGTTACTCAGGCTCGCGTTCTGTTCGCCACCGAGAAGCTGGTTGTTAACGCCGATCGAGATGTTCGTCAGCAGGTTGAAAATGCGGTCGCCAGAGCGGGCTTTACTCTTCGCTCAGCCGCGCAGCCAGCGAGGGAAAAAGAAGGCTTCTGGCAGGAAAACGGGATGTTGATGGCGCTTGCCGGATTGATGGTCGCCAGCTGGCTGCTGCAGTTGTTCAACCCGCAAGCCGGCAAAATAGCTTTTATCCTGACCACGCTGGCTGGCTGCTGGCCGGTTGCCCGAACGGCGCTGCGTCTGACGCGCAGCGGCACGCCTTTCGCTATCGAAACATTAATGACGGTGGCTGCTGTCGGCGCGCTTTTTATCGGCGCAACGGCGGAAGCGGCAATGGTACTGTTACTTTTTATGCTGGGCGAACGCCTGGAGGCTTTTGCCGCAGGTCGCGCCCGCCGTGGCGTGACGGCGCTGATGGCGTTAAAACCTGAGCAGGCACTGCGGATACGTGGCGACATTGGTGAAACGGTAGCGGTCGATGCCCTACGGCCTGGCGATATTATTGAGGTTGCCGCTGGCGGGCGTTTACCTGCCGATGCCAGCCTTGTTACGCCTTTCGCCAGTTTTGATGAAAGCGCGCTGACCGGCGAGTCAATGCCGGTAGAACGCCAGGCGGGCGAAAGCATCGCCGCTGGCAGCCTGAGCGTCGATCGTCTGGTCAGGCTGAAAGTGGTTTCCAAACCCGGCGAAAGCGCTATTGACCGCATCCTGCATTTGATTGAGGAAGCTGATGCCCATCGTGCGCCGGTCGAACGTTTCCTCGATCGTTTCAGCCGCGTCTATACGCCGTTGGTGATGGCGGTGGCGCTATTGACGGCGCTGGTACCGCCGCTGCTGTTTGCCGCCGACTGGCAGTCATGGATCTATAAAGGGCTCACCTTGCTACTGATCGGCTGTCCCTGCGCGCTGGTTATCTCTACGCCAGCCGCTATTACTTCAGGCCTGGCCGCCGCCGCGCGTCATGGCGTGCTGATTAAGGGTGGCGCGGCGTTGGAAATCCTGAACGGCGTGCGCACACTGGCCTTTGATAAAACCGGTACGCTGACCGAGGGCAAACCGCAAATTGTCATGATTCTGGCCTTCGACAACGAAGACGAAACGGTGCTGCTGGCGAAAGCCGCCGCTGTCGAACGGGGATCTTCTCATCCGCTGGCGAAGGCGGTTGTGCAACTGGCGGAACAGCGCAGGCTGATCATACCCCAGGCCACGGCGCAGAGAGCACTGGCAGGAAGCGGTATTGAAGCGGTAGTTGGCGATCACAAACTTCTAATCTGCGCGCCGGGCCAGCGGATGCTGATAGCGGAGCGGCAGGCGCAGGTTGCGAAACTGGAGTCGGCAGGCAATACCGTAGTCATCGTCGTGCAGAATGAACAGCCGATTGGCCTGATAGCGCTGCGTGATACGCTGCGCCCGGACGCCGCTGCAGCGCTGGCCGAATTGCGCGCGTTGAATATAGAAGCAGTGATGCTGACCGGCGACAATCCGCGAGCGGCGGCGGCCATCGCCAGCGAGCTTGCTATCGACTATCAGGCCGGTCTGCTGCCTGAAGATAAGGTTGCGGCTATTCACGAGCTTAATCAGCAAAGCGCCGTAGCTATGGTTGGCGACGGCATCAACGATGCGCCCGCGATGAAGGCAGCGACGCTGGGGATTGCAATGGGCGGCGGCAGCGACGTAGCGCTGGAAAGCGCCGATGCCGCATTAACTCATAACCGGCTGGCGGGTCTGGCGACGATGATCCGTCTTGCACGCGCCACACATGCCAATATCCGGCAGAATATTACGTTGGCGCTAGGGCTGAAAAGTTTGTTTCTGGTGACCACGCTGCTGGGAATAACCGGGCTGTGGCTGGCGGTGCTGGCAGATTCCGGCGCAACCGCGCTGGTGACGGCGAATGCGTTACGGCTACTGAGTAAGCGCTAACTTAGCATCTTGCCCTGCGGGTTCCGGCAGGGCGAGCGGCTGTTAAACGGGGCTACAATCCTTTTTTCAACAGATAACGATAGGGCAGCGCGTCCGTCTCCTGCGCCAGCAGCTGGTGCTCCATAAAACGGCAGAAGCCAGGAATATCGCGAGTAGTAGCCGGATCGTCCGCGATAATAAGCAGGGTTTCGCCTTCCTGCATATGGCGCACGGCCTTGCGCACCATCATTACCGGTTCGGGACAGCGCAGGCCCAGCGCGTCCAGGGTTTGGTCGGGATTTGCGAAGAGTTCGCTCATTTTATTCTCAATCAGACAGGAAATGGCTCTATTTTACCCCTGCAAACAACATGTGCAAGCCAGGCACCCGACGTTAACGTTTGCGCTAAAATTAACCATTGCATTAGCAGGCTGTTTCGGTAAGATGCCGCGCAATCGCTCAGGCGACATACAATTTTTTTGGGTTCCCTCACCCCAATGTTCAAAAAGGTGACATGATGATTGCTTTCTCTTCTCGTCAGCGCAAGCATGCGCTGGTCTGGCTATCGCTGTTCCATTTACTGGTAATTATCTCCAGTAACTATCTGGTACAGCTACCTATCTCAGTTTTCGGCTTCCACACCACCTGGGGTGCCTTCAGCTTTCCGTTTATTTTTCTGGCTACCGATCTGACAGTGCGGATTTTTGGCGCACCTTTGGCCCGCCGTATTATCCTGGCGGTGATGATCCCGGCGCTGTTTATCTCTTACGCTATTTCTGCCCTGTTTTACCAGGGCGCGTGGCAGGGAATGGCCGCACTGGAAAGCGCTAATCTGTTTGTCGCCCGTATCGCCTGCGCCAGCTTTATGGCCTATGCGCTGGGCCAGATTCTGGATGTGCATGTCTTTAACCGCTTGCGCAAGCTGCCGCAGTGGTGGATAGCGCCTGCCAGCGCCATGTTTCTGGGCAATATCAGCGATACGCTGGCATTCTTTTTTATCGCCTTCTATAAAAGCCCCGATCCTTTTATGGCGCAGAACTGGGTGGAGATTGCGCTGGTGGATTACAGCTTTAAAGTGCTTATCTGCATGATTTTCTTCCTTCCTGCCTATGGCGTACTGCTTAACGCTACCTTGAAGCGTTTAACGGAAAAATCTTCTGGCGCCCAGGTTAACTTCGGCTAGTCTGTCAGGCAGTGAGATTAAGCCAGCCGCGGCCTGATACGCCGCTTTGGCCTGGCCGGTTGCTTTTACTCACTGATTGCTATTCTATAAGTTGCTGAATAAAGCATACGACTAACGTAAAGGGATCATGATGCGTAACTTACTGAAATATGCCGGTATCGGTTTACTGGTGGTCGGCCTGGCCGCCTGCGACGGCAAAGATGATAAAGCCGCGGCCGACGATAACGGCGTCAGCAGCAGCCAAAGCAGCCAGACGGTGACCCTGATGGACGGCAAGCTTAGCTTCTCGCTGCCGGCGGGCATGTCCGATCAGAGCGGCAAGATGGGTACGCAGGCGAATAATATGCACGTTTACGCCGACGCCACCGGTCAGAAGGCGATTATTGTGATCGCAGGCGACGCCACCACAGAGAGCCTGGACGTGCTGGCTAAGCGTCTGGAAGATCAGCAGCGCAATCGCGATCCGCAGCTGCAGGTCGTCACCAGTAAATCTATTGAGCTGAAAGGCCAGCCCGCGCAGCAGCTGGATACGGTGATTTCGGCCAAGGGCCAGTCTTCCTGGTCGTCGGTACTGCTGGCGAAAGTGGACGGCAAGCTGCTGACGCTGCAAATCACGCTGCCTGCGGATAACCAGCAGCAGTCGCAGACCGAAGCAGAAAACATTATCAATACAGTAGTGCTGAAGTAAGACCCAGCCCTCAGAAAAACGGCCCCTGCCATTATGGTCAGGGGCCATTTTAATTCATTGCGTTAGCGCCAGATAATCTACAGGCCCGCGTGTTCGCGGATATATTTCCTGGCCTTTACGGCATATTCAAACGGATTGGCTAAGGCCGGATCCTGCTCTGCCTCGACGACCATCCAGCCCTTATAGCCTGATTCGTCCAGAATTTTAAATACCGGGGCAAAGTCGATTACGCCATCGCCCGGCACGGTGAAGGTGCCTTTTTTTACGCCGTCCAGAAAAGAGAGGCGCTGGCTTCTGACCTGCGCAACTACCTCATCGCGCACGTCTTTCAGGTGCACATGATTGATACGCGGCAGATACTTTTCCAGGATAGCCAGCATTTGCGCCTGGCTGCCTTCCGAATAATAAGCGTGACCGGTATCGAACAGGAGATAAACGTCGTCGTTGGTCAACGCCATAAATTTGTCTATTTCCGCCGTGGTCTGGATAGCGGTGCCCATATGGTGATGCAGGCAGACCTGCATGCCTTTTTCCGCCGCCAGCCTGGCCAGCTCGTTGTAGCCTTCCGCCGTCAGTTGCCACTCTTCTTCGGTGAAATGCGGCTTCTCTTCCAGTACCGCCAGCCCGGTGCCCTGGATGCTTTTGCTCTGTTCGGAGCAGCCGATTACCTTCGCGCCCATCGCATGCAGAAAATCACGATGATTGATAAATTCATCAATGGTCTTCGCTTTTTCGCCGTTGGCGAAAAAGGTGCTGAACCAGGCGTTGCAGATTTGAATGCCGCGGATTTCCAGCATAGGTTTCAGCACCGCCGGATCGCGGGGATATTTACTGCCGACTTCGCTGCCGGTAAAGCCCGCCAGCGCCATTTCGCTGACGATTTGCTGGAAGGTGTTTTCCGCACCCAGCTCTGGCATATCATCATTAGTCCAGCCGATGGGGGCTATTGCCAGCTTTACGTTTTCTTTGTTCATAGTGGTTTCTCAGCGGTCAATCCATAGGGTGGCGCGGGGCGCCCGATCCGGCTTTCCGCGCTTTGGTTTTCATCGGGACGCTTGCCCGGCGTTAGCGCAGCAGCTCTCGTTCAATCAGTTCGCGGTGTTCTATCGCCTGATGCTTCATTTTCTCCGGATAGCCGAACAGCGACGCGGCTATGATCGACTCGCCGCCCACTTTATAAGTGCGGTTGGCAAAATCCATCTCACGCAGGGTTTTGAACAGCGTATCGAAATCCACTTCGCCTTCACCTACGCCTACGTGCTGATGAATGGTGGCGTCTACGCCTGGCGGATTGACGATGTAGCGACAGTGTTTGGTGTGGTTCATGGTATCGGCAATCAGCACGTGCGAGAGATCGCCGCCCGCATACTCCAGCATGCTTTTCACATCGCCTTTGCCTTTGTCGTAAAAGAAGGTGTGCGGCGCGCTGTAGAGGTATTTTACGTTTTCGCTGCGGAACGACTTCACCAGGTCGGCGGTTTCGTTGTTTTCCTCGCAGAAATCCCACGGATGGGACTGGATTTCGATGCGGATGCCTTCCCGTTCGACGATGGGCAGCAGCTCTTCCATGGAGCGGTAAAACATCTCTTCGCAGATTTCCGGCTCGTTAGGGTTGCCGGAAAGTTCGGTATTAATGACCTGAACACCGGTTTCCACCGCTATTTCGATCATGCGCTTCCAGTTGCGTACCGCCGCCTGGCGCCTGGCCTCGTCCGGCCCTGACCAGCGATAGACCACGATATAAGAGGAGATTTCCAGCCCGGTTTCGCGCAGCGCGTTTTTGTATTCGGTGATGATTTCCCGGCTGGCTTTAGGGTGCTTGTAGAATGGGTTGATCTGCGGATGTGGCGACTGCTCGATGTATTTGTAGCCCCACTCCGCCACCTGGTGAACCATTTTGGTGATGCCTAAATCTTTGATGACATCAACGTCAAAGGCAATCTTCATCAGTTTCTCCCTGCTAATCGTTTGGCGGCTCCTCCGCCTGCGCAGAGGAGCCTGTGGAGACTATTTGTTGTAGAACGCCGGACGCGGCGGCAGCTCTACGCTTTCGATCGCGCCGCTCTCCTGCGCCTTCAGGCAGGCATCTGCCGCTACCGATGCTGCATAGCCATCCCAGGCTGACGGGCCGTGTAGTTCGCCAGCAGTGACGTCGTTGATAAAGGCCTGCAGCTCAACGTCATAGGCATCGATAAAGCGATCTTTCCAGTCGGTCAGAATGGAAGTTGAAAGTTTTGCCTCTTTACGCAGCTGCACGGAAGAAGGTTCCGGCAGTCTGGCGATGCCGGTTTCACCGACCACTTCGCACTGGATATCGTAGCCGTAGGCGCAGTTCACAAAGATTTCGACATCAATGCGCAGGCCCTTTTGCGTTTCGAACAGCACGATTTGCGGATCGCGCAGTTTCGCATGGGTATTTTTGGTGTCGCGCGGGAAGACCACCTGTACAGTTTTATAGTCGTCTTCGGTTAGCCAGCGCAGCACATCCAGCTCGTGGATCAGGGTGCTGGTGATCGCCATATCTGTGGTATAGCTCTCCGGCACCGTTGGGTTACGGTGCGCGCAGTGCAGCATCAGCGGCTCGCCGATTTCACCATTGGCGATAACCTGCTTCAGCGCGCGGTAGCCTGTGTCGTAAGGGCGCATAAAGCCAACCTGTACCAGACGCTTGCCGTGAGCGATCTCGGCATCCACAACGCGGCGGCAGCCTTCGGCGGTCAGCGCCAGCGGTTTTTCGCAGAATACCGGCTTGCCAGCCGCGATGGCCGCCAGCGTAAACTCTTCATGCGTGGGATCCCAGGAGGTCACGATTAGCGCGTCCACGTCGGAAGAGCGGATCACGTCGTGCCCGTTGGCATAGACCTCCGCATCCAGCCCCAGGCGGCTGACCACGCCTTTGGCGCCTTCGATATTAATATCGGAAACAGCTACCACTTTCGCGCCCTGCAACACTTTACTGCAACGACGAATATGTTCCTGTCCGATTGCGCCGGTGCCGATTACGCCAAGTTTCAGTGTCATAACTACTCCGTTCAAATCCAGGTTATAGGGGAGTCTTCCGGACGGGAAAATCCAGTCCGGTTCAGGCCACAAAAATTAATTAGTATTTACGCGCCTGGTCGATATGCTCGTTCAGCATGCGGGCAACGGCGTCGACGCGTTCAGACTGCGACACCTGTGCGCCGCCAACGCGCCACCAGCTGAAATACTTGTGCACCATGGTTTTTGGCAGCACCTTGACGTCAATCAGCGTCGAGACCGGCGACTGGCGTGCCTCTTCCAGCGCCTGCTTTAGCTGCTCCAGCGTGGTAACGCGCCAGGTTTTGCAGCCATAGCCGGCGGCAATAGCGGCGAAGTCCACCGGCACAAAGCCGCCGTCCAGCTTGCCACCTTCCGCATTACGGAAACGAAACTCGGTGGTAAAGCTGTCCATGCCATGTTCCATTTGCAGGTTGTTGATACAGCCATTAGTCATATTGTCGAACAGCACTACGTTGATCTTGGCTCTCTCCTGAATAGAGGTCACCAGCTCGGAGTGCAGCATCATGAAAGAGCCATCGCCGACCAGCGTATAGACCTCGCGGTGCGGCTCAGCCAGCTTGACGCCCAGCGAGGCGTTGACCTCATAGCCCATACAGGAGTAGCCGTACTCGACGTGGTAGCTGTTGTAGTCCTTGTTACGCCACACGCGCTGCAAATCGCCCGGCAGGCTACCGGCAGCGGCGACGATCACTGCATCCTTTGGGAGATTTTCATTTAGCGTGCCCAGTACGCTGCTCTGCGTCAGGAAGGAATCCGTCAGCCGGTTGAACTCGGCGAACACCGCCTCGCGATCCAGGTGATCGTCGATTTCCGGCACGAAGCCGTCACTGCTGTACACCGCCTGATAAACGCGCTGCGTCTCTTTCAGCAGCTTGCTCTGCGCCTGAGTGATTTTTTCTCCCCAGCCGCTGGCGAAGCCCTGCCGGGCCAGGCGATCGTCCAGCGCGGTCAGCGCCTCGCGGGCATCGGCCACCACCTGAACGCCATCCAGCTTGTAAGCGTCAAAGCTGCTGACGTTGATATTGATATAGCTGACATCCGGGTTCTGGAAGATCCATTTAGAGGCGGTGGTGAAGTCGGTGTAGCGGGTGCCGACCCCAATCACCAGATCGGCCTCTTTCGCCAGCAGATTAGCCGCCAGGCAGCCGGTTTCACCCACGCCGCCAACGTTCAGCGGATGATCGGAGAGAAGAGTGCCCTTGCCTGCCTGGGTCTCCGCGAAAGGGATCTGGTGGCGTTCGGCAAACTGGCGCAGCGCCTCGCCCGCTTCGGAATATTTTACGCCGCCGCCGCAGACGATCAGCGGCTTGCTTTTGCCTGCCAGCAGCCTGAGCGCGGCGGCCAGCTGCGCTTCCGTTGGCAAACGGCGATCTAACAGATGCACGCGCTTCTGGAAGAAGTAGTCGGGGAAATCCCAGGCTTCGCCCTGCACATCCTGCGGCAGCGAAATAGTTACCGCGCCGGTTTCCGCTGGATCGGTCAGCACGCGCATGGCGTTGATACAGGCGGTCATCAGCTGCTCCGGCCGGTTTACCCTGTCCCAGTATTTGCTGACCGCGCGGAAGGCATCGTTGGTGCTGATGCTGAGATCGTGATGCTGCTCGATCTGCTGCAGCACCGGATCGGGCTGGCGCGTGGCGAAGACGTCGCCGGGCAGCAGCAGTAAAGGAATGCGGTTAGCAGAGGCGGTGCCCGCTGCGGTAATCATATTGGCCGCGCCAGGCCCTACGGAAGAGGTACAGGCGATGATTTCACGGCGCAGCTTCTGTTTGGCATAGCCTATGGCGGCATGCGCCATGCCCTGTTCGTTACGGCCCTGATGCACCACCAGATCGCCGCTGTCCTGCTCCAGCGCCTGCCCCAATCCCAATACGTTGCCGTGGCCGAAAATAGCGAAGATGCCCTTCACGAATTTGCTCTCGACGCCATCTACCGACAGATACTGGTTGTCCAGAAATCTGACCAGGGCCTGTGCCGTGGTTAATCTGATCTTGCCCATTTGCTCTTCCTTTACGGTAAGGCGACAGGCCGTTGACCTGCCGCGCTTCGCCTGAGTAATCGCCACTGCGGTAATGGCCGAAAGTGAAACGTGAGGCGATTATAAACAAATATTTTTTTCACTAAACTACATTACAGAAGAAACATTTCATTTTGCGAGAGAGATCAAATAATGTCATGAAACGGCTGTTGCAAAGGCAAGCGTCCCAACAGACGGATTCGGGGCTTTTCCAGAAAGAATAGTCAAGCATAATTCCAATACTATTCAGCCTCTTAACTGCAAAATATCCGGCACTTTGCGTGCTGTTTTCTGGCCTGCGAATAGATGAAATTTCTCTCTGGTGGCGGAAAAGCGGGCGTGATTGGCGAGAGTTTTAGCCACTTCACATTTTTGGGGTAATAATTTCATTCCATGTTGAAGTTGAAATTTTTATTCCCCATACTGCTTTCACCCCCTATCCGGACGCCGCTATGCGTTCAGGAGGATGCGCTAAAACAGCGCGGCTGGCTTATCACAGAAGGAAAACAGAATGAGTACACAACAGAAGCGGCTTGATGTGATCTGTATCGGGCGCATTGCCGTTGATCTCTACGGTCAGCAGATCGGCGCCCGGCTGGAAGATATGAGCACGTTTTCCAAATATCTCGGCGGTTCGTCCGGAAACGTCGCTTACGGCACGGCTATTCAGGGGCTGAAATCCGGCATGCTGGCTCGCGTAGGTGATGAGCACATGGGCCGTTTTCTGCGGGAAGAGCTGCAGCGCGTGGGCGCAGATACCGAATGTTTGATCACCGATAAAACCCGGCTGACCGGTTTGGTCATCCTGGGGATCAAAGATCAGGATACTTTTCCACTGGTGTTTTATCGCGATAACTGTGCCGATATGGGCCTGACGCCCGAAGATATTAAAGAAGATTACATCGCCTCTTCTCGCGCTGTCGCGGTGACGGGCACGCATCTGTCTCATCCTGATACCCGCGCCGCCGTGCTGAAAGCGCTGGAAATAGCGCGCCGTCATGGCCTGCGCACCGCGCTGGATATCGACTATCGTCCGGTGCTGTGGGGCCTGACCTCGCTCGGCGACGGCGAAACCCGCTTTATCGAATCCAGCCACGTAACGCAGCAGCTGCAGGAAGTGCTGCACTATTTCGATCTGGTGGTTGGCACTGAAGAAGAGTTTCATATCGCTGGCGGCAGCACCGATACGCTAACCGCGCTGAAAAACGTACGCCAGGCGACCAAAGCGACGCTGGTGTGTAAACGCGGCGCGCTGGGCTGTGTAGTACTGGAAGGCGACATTCCGGATAGCTGGGAGCAAACAAAATTGCAAAGCGGCGTGCGCGTAGAGGTGCTGAACGTACTCGGCGCGGGCGATGCCTTTATGTCTGGCCTGCTACGCGGCTGGCTGAACGACGAAAGCTGGGAGCAGGCATGCCGCTATGCCAATGCCTGCGGCGCGCTGGTGGTTTCCCGACATGGCTGCGCGCCTGCTATGCCGACCAAAGCCGAACTGGATGATTTTCTCAGCCGCCACAGCGAGGTTAAACGTCCGGATCTGGATAGCCGGCTTAACCATCTGCACCGCGTCACTACGCGTAAACAGCAGTGGCCTGAGCTTTGCGTGTTCGCCTTCGATCATCGCAAGCAGCTGGTGGATATGGCGAACGAAGCGGGCGTGGATACCACGCGCCTGCCGGAACTGAAGCTGCTGCTGCTGCGCGCGGCGCAGGAAGCGGCAACAGAAGCCGGCCTGGATCGCCGCAGCGGTATTCTGGCGGATACGACTTTCGGGCAGTCGACACTGAACGCTATTACCGGCAAAGGCTGGTGGATTGGACGCCCGATTGAAATGCCGAGTTCCAGGCCGCTGCGGCTGGAACATGGCAATATCGGCTCCCAGCTGGTGGACTGGCCGCAGGAGCATGTGGTGAAGTGTCTGGTGTTCTACCATCCACACGACAGCGCTGAACTGCGCAAAGAGCAGGATGAGCTGATCCTCGACGTCTGGCGCGGCTGTAATAAAACCGGTCATGAGCTGCTGTTAGAGGTGATCCTGCCGGAACACAACCCGGATAAAAAAGAGTCTTACTATCTGGAGATGCTGAGCCACTTTTACTCGCTGGGCATTCAGCCCGACTGGTGGAAGCTGCCGCCGCTCAGCCTGGAAAGCTGGCAGGCCATCAGCGGGCTAATTGAGCAGCAGGATCCCTGGTGCCGTGGCATTCTGATTTTGGGTCTGGATGCGCCGGAAGAGAAGCTAAAAGCCGGTTTCGCGGCGGCGGCGCAGGCGCCATGGGTAAAAGGCTTTGCCGTAGGCCGCACCATTTTCGGCCAGCCTTCGCGCCAGTGGCTACAGGGCGAGCTCAACGACGAGGCGCTGATCGCTGAAGTCAAAGGCAACTATCTGCGCCTGATTGACTACTGGCAGGAAGTTCGTCCGTCCAACTAATTCTCTGCCCGTAACCCGCACCGTTGGCTGTTTTCTCTGACTGTCGGCGGTGCGGTTATCCTGCCCGCCGTTTGCCTTTAGCCTGTTTCAGGTAGCTAAATAAAGCGATCCTCTGCAAAGGCGCGCCGATCGTGTTTTTTCTGTGATGCAATTCATATAGCGATGAAATAGAACCGCTGAATTCCGTTTGCAAGTGAAATTTTTTGTTCATCTGATAGAATAACCGCCAGAAGAATATGACTAAATTTTAGCGAGCCTGAGTGAATGACTATTACCCCAACACAGCTTTCCCTGTTACAGGACGATATCCGTCGTCGCTACGACACCCTGAGTAAGCGCCTGAAACAGGTGGCTCGCTATATCCTCGACAACAGCAACAGTATCGCTTTCGACACCGTGGCGTCGATTGCCCAGCAGGCGGACGTACCCCCTTCCACGCTGATCCGTTTCTCCAATGCCTTTGGTTTTAGCGGTTTCAACGAAATGAAACAGGTTTTCCGCCAGCATCTGATGGAAGAGACCGTAAACTATACTGAACGCGCCCGCCTCTTCCGTCAGACCTCCACGGATGAAACGGCCACGCCGCCGGAGAATCCCGCTGAAATCCTTAACGTATTTACCATGGTTAATTCGCAGGCGCTGCAACAGCTGGCGATGCAGACCAATCCGGAACAGCTCAACAAAGCCGTAGAGCTGCTGGCCCAGGCGGAAAACATCTATGTGATCGGCCTGCGCCGCTCGTTCAGCGTTGCCTCCTATCTGACCTACGCGCTGCGTCATCTGGAGCGTCGGGCTTTTCTGATCGACGGCCTTGGCGGCATGTTTACCGAACAGCTCAGCATGGTTAACCCAAAAGATGTAGTTATCGCCATCAGCTATTCGCCTTATGCCCGCGAAGCCGTGGAGCTGGTGGAACTGGGTGCCAAACGTGGCGCACAGCAGATAGCTATTACCGACAGCCAGGTCAGCCCGCTGGCCGCCTTTAGCGATGTTTGCTTCGTGGTGCGCGAAGCTCAGGTTGACGGCTTCCGTTCACAGGTGGCCTCGCTTTGCCTGGCGCAAACGCTGGCCGTCTCCCTGGCACTGAATAACGCCAAAACCTGACCGAACGGGCTGCGTCAACAAGCAGCGGGCCGTCCTGTTTCAGGCAATAAGCCAGAGGCTTTCACAGAAAGGCTTTTTGCAACTAAGCCTTAACGACAACCCGGCGCCTACCCGTGCCGACAGCGCCGGATAATAACTCTCAGGCCAGCGGTGCCGCCGCTTGCGCCAGCCGATCTTTTAGCTGCTGATAGCGTTCCGCTACCTGCTGCTCTGCCCATTGCGCATCCGCTATTTTCTCTACTCTGGCGGCGCAATGTTTGAACTCTGGCGTTTTCGCTACCGGGTCAAGGTGATCGAGAGTCAGCTCGTTGCAGGCGCCAATCCACCACTGATAAGTCATATAAACGGCGCCCTTATTTGTCCTGTCGCTAACGTCGGCGCGGCTGATTACTTTACCGCGTCGGGACGCTACCCATACCAGTTCCCCGTTTTCAATGCCCAGCTGACGCGCATCCTCCGTATTTATCTGGACTCTGCCGGGTTCGTCCGCCTGCGCCGTCAGCGCGTGGCAGTTACCGGTCATGGAACGGCAGCTGTAATGCCCGACTTCTCTTACCGTGCAGAGCACCAGCGGCCATTCCCGATCGGTCTCCTCAGCTGGGGGCAGCCAGTCACAGGCATAAAGTAGGCCTTTGCCAGAAGGGCGCGAAAAGCGGTTGCCCTCATAGAGATAACGCGTGCCGGGATGGGATTCATCGGGACAGGGCCACTGCACATAGCCGAACCCGGCCATTTTTTCCCAGGTTGCGCCAGCATAGAGCGGACAGAGCGCGCGCAGTTCGTCCCAAATCTCTTTGTTGTTATCGTAATGCATGGGATAGCCCATCGCCCGCGCCACCCTGCTGATGATTTCCCAATCCACCAGCACATCACCCTGCGGCTCCACGGCTTTATCGAAACGCTGGAACCCTCGATCGGCGCTGGTATAAACCCCTTCATGCTCGCCCCAGCTGGTGGCTGGCAGCAGCACATCCGCCAGCTCGGCGGTTTTAGTCATAAAAATATCCTGCACTACGATCAGATCCAGCTTCGCCATTGCCTGACGCATCAGGGCAAGATCCGGTTCGGTTTGCAGCGGATCTTCGCCCATGATCCAGTAGGCATGCAGCTTGCCTTCCAGCGCCAGGTGCGGTACATCGGTAATCGAGTGGCCGGGTTTGTCGCTCAGCGATTCAACGCCCCAGGCGGCGGCAAACTTCTCTCTTACCGCCCTGTCGGCAACGGACTGGTAGCCTGGATAAACATTTGGCAAAGCGCCCATGTCGCAGGCACCCTGTACGTTGTTTTGACCTCTGACCGGGCCAACGCCGACGCCAGGCCGGCCAAAGTTACCGGTAGCCAGCGCCAGGCCGGAAAGCCCTTTCACCACGTCAACGCCCTGGCCCCACTGGGTTACGCCCATCCCCCATAAAATGGTGGCATTGCGCGCGCTGGCATACATCCTCATCGCCTGGCGAACCCGTTCCGGTTTCAGGCCCGTGATCGACTGTACCGCTTCGGGCGAATAGCGCTGCGCCACTTCACACCAGGCTTCCAGCCCTTCCGTATGCTTATCGATATAGCTTTTATTCCACAGTTTTTCTGCAATCAAAACGTGGGCAAAAGCGTTTACCAGCGCCATATTGCTGCCGTTTTTAAGCGGCAGCCACAGATCGGCCAGCCTGGCGCTCTCGATATAGCGTGGGTCGCAGACAATAATTTTGGCGCCTCTTGCCTTTGCGTTCAGGATCCGTCTGGCTACGATGGGATGAGAATCCGCCGCGTTATAGCCGAAAATCAGCAGGCAGTCGCTCTCTTCAATGTCCTGCAGGGAATTGCTCATCGCCCCGTTGCCCAGCGTGGCTTGCAAACCGGCAACGGACGGGCCGTGGCAAACTCTTGCGCAGCAGTCGATATTGTTGCTGCCCAGCACGGCACGCACGAATTTTTGCATAACGTAGTTAGTTTCGTTGCCCGGCCCGCGCGACGAACCGGTGACCATAATGCTTTCCGGACCGAATTTATTTCGGATTTTCTGTAGCCTGGAACTTACAAAGTCAATGGCTTCCTGCCAGCTTACTTTTTCAAAAGGCCCGCCGCGTTTACGACGAATAGCGGGATGCTGGAGTCGGGGTGTGAGCAGACGGGTGTTGTTCAGAAACTCCCAGCCGAAGTAGCCTTTCAGGCAGAGTCTTCCTTCATTGGTAACGCCCGGGGCACCTTCTGCACCAACCACTTTACCTTCTGCAATCTGTAGCGCGATTTTGCAGCCGCAGCCGCAATAGGGGCAAACCACAATAGCTTTATCCATGCGTTTTTACCTCTTCCGGAATATGAGCATGCAGCTGGCTTTTCGCTGCGGCTCGCTGCTGTTTTTGCTGCTGGCGAGTCAGGTCGCCGGCGGTCACTAGCGTAAGCGCGCCGGTTGGACAAACGCGAACGCAGGCTGGCCCTGCCTGCTGCCCGGCGCAGAGATCGCACTTCACTATCTGCGGCACCGCCTCGTTTTTGCCGACAATCTCTATCGCGCCGAAAGGACAGGCGATTACGCAGCTTTTGCAGTTGATGCAGCGCTGGCTCTGCGTCTCTATAGCCTGCTCGCCTTTATAAAGCGCCGCCACGGGACAGGCCGCCACGCAGGGGGCATTTTCGCACTGGCGGCACATAACGGGCACGCTGATTTGCGCCGATTTAACTACCTTTAGCCGGGGAAAATAGTGACGGGCCGCCAGCAGAGGCGTCCCCTCATGCCCAACGGCGCAGGCAACCTCGCAGGTATAGCAGCCGATGCATTTTTCAGGTTGGGCAACGATAAAATGGCTCATGACGCCTGCTCCTTAACTGCTCCGTTTTGCGCGAACATGGCAAGGATCTCGCGCGCGCTGCGGCGGCCTTCCGCCATTGCCGTTACTACCAGATCGGCACCGTGCACGGCGTCGCCAGCGGCAAAAACTTTTGGGTTGTTGGTTTGCGTTGTGTAGCATCCAACCCCCGTTTCGATCAGTCCCCAGCGATCGAAGCGGATATCTTGTCCGGCCAGCCAGGGCATCTCGTGCGCCTGGAAACCAAAGGCCAGGATCAGCGCATCAGCGGCAAGGACGAATTCGGAACCTTTAACCGGCTGCGGCTTGCGCCGCCCGTCGCTGCCAGGCTCGCCTAAAACGGTGCGGATCATGCCAATGCCGCTCAGCCGCCCGGATTTATCCAGCTCAATAAATTGCGGTAAAAGGTTAAACATAAACTCCACGCCTTCTTCGCGGGCATTGGCGACCTCTTTCTTCGAGCCTGGCATGCTCTCTTCATCGCGACGGTAGGCGCAAATCACCTGTTTCGCCTGCTGCCTGGCAGCTGTACGCACGCAGTCCATCGCCGTATCGCCGCCGCCCAGCACGACTACTTTTTTGCCCTTCATTGAGATGTATGGCTGCCGCTTGTCTTCTTCCAGCGCCATTACCCGGCGGGTGTTAGCCGTAAGATAAGGCAGGGCCTGAATAACGCCGGGCGCGTCTTCATGCTCCAGCCCCGCCTGCATCAGCTGATAGGTGCCAACCCCCAGAAACACGGCATCGTACTCTTCAAGCAGTCGGGAAAAAGGCATATCGCGGCCGATCTCGCAGTTGAGATGAAAGCGAATGCCCATTTCGCTGAAAATAGCGCGCCGATTTACCATCACTTGTTTATCAAGCTTGAAAGAGGGAATGCCGAAAGTCAGCATGCCGCCAATTTCAGGATGGCGATCGTAAACATCTACCTGCACCCCACCGCGCTTCAGAATATCGGCACAGCCCAGCCCGGCGGGCCCGGCTCCCACTACGGCCACTTTTTCCCGACGCGGTTCGACCGACGGGAAAGTTGGCCGCCAGCCCTGTTTTAACGCCTCGTCGGTAATGTAACGTTCAATATTGCCGATAGTGACCGCACCCAAGCGCCCATTCAGGGTACAAGCACCTTCGCAGAGCCGATCCTGTGGACATACCCGTCCGCAAATTTCCGGCAGGCTGCTGGTTTGATGGGAAAGCTCCGCCGCTTCGATAATTTTCCCTTGTGCCGCCAGACGGATGAAGTCGGGAATGGCGTTATGCAGTGGACAGGCCCAGCCACACCAGGCTTTTTGTGCGCAATAGAGACAGCGTTCCGCTTCATAAACGGCCTGCGCCGGGGAAAAGCCCTGGTAAATTTCATGGAAATGCTGCTTACGCGCTTTGGCCTCCAGTTTGCGTGCGCCAATACGAGCCGGCTTATCCAGCAGCCTGGCGGCGCGCCTTGCCGTTGCAGGATGCTTTCTGCCTTCGGCGCTGGCATGCTGGCGGCTATGCTGGAGTTGCGCCAGCGCTTTTTCGTCCATCAGGTGCAGCGCCTGCGTAGGACAGGAGGCCACGCAGGCCGGCGCGCCCTTTTCGCTTTGCTGGCAGAGATCGCACTTGCTTACCGTTTCTGTTGACGCCGCTGGTTCAATCGCGCCAAACGGACAGGCCAGCAGACAGTTTTTGCAGCCTATGCATTTTTCCTCATATAGCTGCACGCTGCTACGGCTGAAAGCCAGTGCACCGGTCGGGCAGCTGGCTACGCAGGGCGCACTATTGCATTGGCGACAGGTAACGGGGCCACAGCCTTTGACCAGGTGAATACGCGGGCGGAACTGCTGGCGGATAGCGGGCCATTCTCCATCGCCATGCGCCAGCACGCAGGCCACCTCACAGACGTGACAATCAATACATTCGCCGGGATTAACAGTGACAAACCGGTTCATTTTTTCTCCTTATTGTGCCGCACAGATCCCTTTCACTGTCCTGAAAGATGCAAAAAAAGGGCCGTTTGCGGCAAAAAGCGGAGTAAAGACAGATTTTGTGAAGCGGCCCGCATTTCGCAGCGCAAAACCTGGTTTCTCAAGGCTTAGCGCGGTCACAGGCCTACTCCCTTGCGAGAAAGGCTTCTCATTTTGAGAAAAAAAACGCCAAAGTGAAATCTTACGCCACGGCGTTGAGCCGGGGCTTTGCACATTTTATCGGGTTTGTTCTGATGCGGATCACAACCCTGGTGTTTCTGAAGCGCTGCATTCTGTTCTGGCATAACGCTTGCTTGGGGCAGGCCTGGTGCAGCGTATCAGGAGGGCAAAACCCTGTGAAAACACTTTTGGTTGGCAGTGAAGTGCCGCGCGTTGACGGCCTGGCGAAGGTCAAGGGCGCTGCCGTTTATGGCGACGATGTCGTATTAAAAAATATGCTTTACGGCGTGTGCCGCTATGCCGATATCGCCGCAGGAGAGATTGCCTCGCTGGATCTAACAGAGGCAGAGAAAATACCGGGCGTGGTCAAAATCGCCACCTGGAAAGATATTCCTGGCCAGCGTTTTATCGGCGTAGTCATCCCCGATTACCCCCCTATCGTCGATCGTGAAATCGCGTTCCGTGGCGACGTTATCGCCGTAATCGCGGCGGAAAGCTATGAGATAGCCTGCCAGGCCGCCGATAAAATCCGCGTGACCTATAAGCCCTGGACGCCGGTCACCTCGGTCAAAGAAGCAATAAGGCCCGGTGCGCGGCTAATCCATAGCGATAAAGAGAACAATATCATCAACCACCACCACACGATCAAAGGGGATATCGAAGCGGGTTTTGCCGCTTCCACCCATATTCTCGAGCGTGATTTTGAGGTGGGTTTTCAGGAACACGCTTATATAGAGCCAGAGTCCATTACCGTCGGTTATGACGATAACGAACAGATCGTAACGGTATATGGGTCAATACAAAATGCGCATCGCGTACGCGGCATGGTGGCCAAATATCTGGATCTTCCTCAGGCTAAGGTCAACGTGAAGCGTTCCATTCTTGGCGGCTCTTTCGGCGGCAAGGACGATATTATCGATCATCTGGCCTGCCGCGCGGCGCTGCTGGCTTTACTGACTTCGCGCCCGGTAAAAATGACCTATAACCGCGAGCAGTCAATGCGGGAGAGCTATAAGCGCCATCCCTACCAAATGCATTATAAAATTGGGCTGGACGACGAAGCGCGCATTCAGGCAATTAAAATCGATATCCTGGCGGATGGCGGTAGCTACGCAGGACAGACGCCTTTCGTGACCTGGCGCAGCTCCGTGCAGGCCGCCGGACCCTACAGGATCCCTAACGTTCGCATCGATATTACTGGCATTTACACCAACAACAATTACACCTCCGCCTATCGGGGCTTCGGCGCGCCGCAGGTTATTTTCGCTAACGAATCTTTAATGGACGAAGTTGCCGAGAAAATGGGGCTGTCGCCGGTGGAACTGCGCCTGAGAAATGTGCTGCAGCAAAACGACACCAGCATGGCCGGGCAGGTTTTCAGCGAACATAAGGTTTCCGCCCGGGAAGTACTGGAAAAAGCTATTGATAAAACCGAGTTTCTGGCAAAGCGGGAATACTATCAGCAGCTTAACCAAAAGGGCGGCCCGATTAAATACGGCATTGGCCTGGCACTGAGCCACCGCGGCTGTTCGCTGGGTGCCGAGGGGCTGGATGCTTCTTCCGCACTGATCCAAATCAACGCCGACGGCAGCCTTAATGTTTCCACCTCCGTCTCTGAGAATGGCCAGGGTCTGCAAACCACGATGTCGCTGATCGCGGCAGAGGCTTTCGGCCTGAGCCTGGATTGCGTCCATTTTACCGACCCGGCAACCGCCATGATTGCCGATGGCGGTTCCACCGTAGCTTCACGCGGGACGCTGATGGGCGGCCAGGCGGTGCTTAACGCGGCAGACCAGCTCAAGCGAAGCATGAAAAAAGCGCTGAAAAAAGAGCTGGAGATAGCCACCGATGACGAGCTGGTGTTTGAAAACGGCAAGGTGTTCAATGCCCGACATCCCTGGAAGCGTCTGGATTTTCAGCAGGTTGTTGATATTACCAGAGCCACCGGTGCCAACCTTTCCGCCTATGGCTGGCACGTAGCGCCGGATATCCACTGGGATGAAGAAAAAGGCTGCGGCAGCCCTTATTTCACCTGGGTTTACGGTTGTCAGGTCGCCGATATCGCTCTGGATACACGTACCGGGAAAATTTCCTTCAACAATGCCACGGCGGTGCACGACGTCGGCAAGGTAATCAATAAAGTTGGCTTTGAAGGGCAGGTATACGGCGGCCTGGTGCAGGGCATGATCGGTTACGCCATGCTGGAGGAGTTCAATATTGAGCAGGGCGAGGTCAAGTCAGAGAACTTCGATACCTACCTGCTGCCCACCATTAAAGATGTCCCCAATATTGATATCGTCGCGGTAGAAAATCACGACAAGGCTGGCCCTTACGGCGCGAAAGTTATCGGCGAACCCGTGCTGGAACTGGGCGGCGCAGCGCTGAATAACGCCGTAAGTTTCGCGCTTGGGCGGCGCAACTACGCGCTACCGCTTACGCTGGAGCAGGTTCGCCTGGGTTATGCCCTGAAAAAACCGGTCAGGCAGAGCGAGCTGCTGGCGGAATCTGGCGATAAAAAACAGGTTCTGCGCCTGAATACGCTGCGGTTTTATCGCGCCCGAACGCTGGAGAAAGCGCTTCAGGCGCTGGCCGATGGCAGCAGCAGGCCAATCGCTGGCGGTACGGATGTGCTGGTACAGGCAAGGCTCAGCACGGCACCTTTGCCGCTGGTAGATATTTCTGGTTTGGCTGAGCTAAAAACTATTGCGCCCTGCGAAGAAGGCATAACTATCGGCGCGGGCGTGTGCTTTAGCGAGCTAACGGCCAACAAACAGATTCAGGCGGACTATCCGCTGCTGGTCACTGCCTGCAACACCATTGGCTCCTTACAGCTACGCAACCGCGCCACCATCGGCGGCAATATCGTCAACGCCGCGCCCTGCGCAGATTCAGTACCGCCACTGATTATTTACGATGCGGCAGTGGTACTGCAAAGCCATAAGGCCCGGCGCAACATGCCGCTGGCGGATTTTATTACCGCTGGCTATCGCACTCAGCTACAACCGGACGAGTTACTGACGGCGGTGATCCTGCCTGCGCCTTATCGTGACGCTGGTTTACAGCAGCGTTATCTGCAGCTGGGCCGCCGCAACGCGTTAAATATCACCCGCCAGAGCTTTACCGGCCAGTTCACCTTTAACAAAGCGGGGATTTTAGTCCGCTGTCGGCTGGTAGACGGCGCGCTGTTAAGCAAACCGCAGCGCCTGATTGCGGTTGAAAAAGTCCTGACCGGACAAACGCTGACCGCCGCCCAAATCGAGGCGGCGGCCCAGGCCCTTGAGGCACAGCTAATGGCCGCAATAGGCAATCGCTGGTCCGCTGCGTACAAAGTGCCGGTAGCGTTAGACATGTTACGGCAGATATTGCAGGAAGCCCGTGAAGCCGCGGCATATTAAGGAGCAAAGCATGAATGAGATCAGGCTGACAGTAAATGGTGTACAGGTTGAAACAACGGTAGGGGACAATCGACGCCTGCTTGATTTTCTGCGGGAGGATCTGCAGCTGACCGGCACTAAAGAAGGCTGCTCGGTAGGCGAGTGCGGAGCCTGTACGGTTATCATGAACGGCAAATCCGTCTGTTCATGCCTGCTGCTGGCGGCACAATGCGAAGGCGCGGAAATTACCACTATCGAGGCGTTGCATCAGGATGAGATCGGTCAGAAACTCCAGCAGGCATTTGTGCGGCATGGCGGCGTGCAGTGCGGCTTTTGTACGCCGGGCGTTTTGATGAGCACCAAAGCGCTACTGGATAAACACCCCCAGCCCAGCGATAACCAGATAGCCGAAGCCCTTGAGGGCAATCTTTGCCGCTGTACCGGCTATCAACCGATTATTCAGTCAATTAAAGCCGTACTAAAAGATTAAGGCAGATGAAAGAGTGCATTATGCTGGCGGCCGGCCTCTCTTCGCGGATGGGCAGCTGGAAAATGCTGCTGCCGTGGCAAGGCAGCACGGTGCTGGACAGCGCGCTGGATAACGCCCTGGCATTCTGCGACAGGGTTATACTGGTAACCGGCCATCGCGCAGCCGAGCTACACCAGCGCTACATGGGATGTTCTGCTGTCCAGCTTTGTTATAACGTGCGCTATCAGGCGGGCATGTTTTCATCTGTTCGCTGCGGCGCGGCCGCCCTCTCTGGCGGACGATTTTTTGTGGTGCCGGGCGATATGCCAGCTATCGATGCAGAAGTCTACGCGCAGCTCTGGCAACAGCAGAGCTGCGGCTGTCTGCTGCCGAGCTATGCCGGGAAAAACGGCCATCCGGTTTTGCTGCCTTTTACGCTGGCTACTCATATTTTGGCCGCGCCGGAAGAAAGCAATTTGCGATCGCTGATCCGCGCATATGGCTATACCAGCGTACCGGTGGAAAGCCGGGCCATTCACTGGGATTTGGATACTCCCGAACAATATCAAAAGCGGCTGGCCACCGCCTGTTAGGACTCATGCTTTAAGTCCATATTTCTTTATTTTGCGATAGAGCGTCGCCACGCCGATGCCCAGCTCTTCCGCTATCTGCTTTTTATTACGGGTACGCTGCAACGCCTCTTCAATCAGGTTTTTTTCCAGGAATTTTAGCTTCGCACCCTCTTCTTCTTGATGCTCATCCATCATTTCCGGCATGGAAAGCGCTGGCGTGACCGGACGAACGGCGGTATGAAACAGCGGCGGCAACAGCGCGCTATCAATCACTTCCCCTTCCGGTACTATGTTGACCAAATATTCGACCAAATTGCTTAGCTCGCGCACGTTGCCTGGCCAGGGGTAACGTTGCAGCAGTCTGATCACTTCCCGGCTAACGCCAGGATAGGTGCAGCCGACGCGCTGCGAATGAAGATTAATAAAATAGTGCAGCAGTAGTTCAATATCGCCGCTGCGATCGCGCAGCGCCGGCACTTCCAGCGGGATAACGTTAAGACGGTAGTAAAGATCTTCACGAAATTTTCCTTCCGCGATAAACCTTCGCAGATTCTGATGCGTGGCGGAAATAATTCGGATATCAACCGGCACGGGTCGACTGGCACCGACCGGCAGCACTTCGCGGTTTTCAATCGCCCTTAGTAGCCGGGCCTGCAGGCTTAGTGGCATATCGCCAATTTCATCCAAAAACAGCGTGCCGCCATTAGCTGACTGGATTAGCCCCGCCCGCCCGCCTGGCGCCGCGCCGGTGAAGGCGCCTTTCACATAGCCAAACAGCTCGCTTTCCAGCAGGTTCTCCGGGATAGCGGCGCAGTTTATTGCCACAAACGGCTTATCGTGTCTTTTACTGAGCCGATGAATCGCCCGCGCTACCACTTCTTTGCCGGTTCCGCTTTCACCCAGAATCATCACGCTCGAAGGGCTGGAGGCGATGCGCACGATTAACTGTTTTAGCTGGCAGATAACATCCGATTTTCCTACCAGACGTTCAATGCCGGGCGGCTCGTTTTCGACCAGAAGAGGCGTGCCGGAAGCATCCTGATGAAAAGCCATTAAAAACAGCGTCTGATTTCCGGCGTGATGCAGCTGACCCGTTAGCAGCAGTTGCCGATCGTCCAGCCTGACACGGTACTGCGCATTACCTTTACTCGCCTCACGCTGGCGGCTTAACGGCTCAATAATCAGTGGCCGCCCTGTTAAACTGTCCTGCGTCGCATGCAGTTGGCTTAGCGCCCGATCGTTAACAACTTTAATTTTGCTGTCGCGATCCAGCAGGATCACGCCCTGATCCATATTACCCAGCAAAATATGTAAAACGGCATCATTTTGTGGCAGCCGCTGCTGTACGCTGGCAAGGTTAGCCACCAGCAGGCGGGAAACATGCTGCATGTATTGCACGAACATTTCCGCATTATCACTAAGTTTACGATGCTGTTCATTGTTAACGGCGATCAGACTGATAACGCCCAGACAGCGCTGGGGAGCCAAAATAGGCACGCCGATAAAGGCCCGCTCTTTGCAGGTCGAGCGGTGTTGACAGGCTTTGCACAAAGGATTGTGGCGCGAATCCACCACTACCATCTCTTTCTGCGTTTCGATGACGTTCCGCAGCAGGCTGGTATTGCCCTCCGGGCTGTGGCCAAAATGATGGCCATAGGGGCCGGTGCCGGCAATGCGGATCAGATGGCGATCGACAACTTCCACCTCCATTTCCAGTACGTTAGCCAGCAGGCTACTGAAATTCAGGATAGTCGGCTGTATCGCCATCAGGGTCGAAGGCAGCGTTGGGGTTTCATCCATGGAAAATATCCTTTTATCCACTGTCCATTCTCTTATCCGGGAGAATCTGACGCCGAATCTCATTTTGAGAGAAACCGCGGGCTTTATCATTTTGAGCGCTGAGAATTCAACGATCGCGTAACACCATACTCCTTCAGGCGACCGGCTGTCATGTTCATTGCCCTGCACAAAGCTCGTTCATTAACAATTTCGTTTTTATTTTGCAGCAAGCCTCGCAAATTCAGAAATTGATCACATTTTTTTCGCATAAAAGCGCACGCCAGTACGCCCTGGCACAAAAGTTGATTACAGCGGGCAGGCTTTCCGCCGCGCCGTCAGCGGTGGAATAACTTTATCGTTATAAGGAACCGCTTAAATGGAAGAGACAGGCGCACTGCTGCAGGCCATTGGCCAGAGAAAAACCGACCTCGCCAGTAAAGATTTTCTGCTTACCTGGGAGCAGACCCGCGGCGAGCTCGAACAAATCCTCGATATCGCCAGGTTAATGAAAATGATGCGGGAAAAAAACATCGACACGCGGGTTTTTAATAACGGCCTTGGAATCTCGGTTTTCCGCGATAACTCCACGCGCACGCGCTTTTCCTATGCTTCAGCGCTGAACCTGCTTGGCCTGACGCAGCAGGATCTGGATGAAGGAAAATCGCAGATTGCCCATGGCGAAACCGTCCGGGAAACCGCCAACATGATCTCCTTTTGCGCCGATGCGATCGGCATCCGCGACGATATGTATTTAGGCGCGGGCAACGCCTATATGCGAGAAGTCGGCGAAGCGCTGGATGAGGGCTTCGAGCAGGGCGTGCTGCCGCAGCGGCCTGCGCTGGTTAACCTGCAATGCGATATCGATCATCCTACGCAGTCGATGGCCGATCTGGCCTGGCTAAAAGAGCATTTCGGCGGGCTGGACAAGCTGAAAGGTAAAAAAATCGCCATGACCTGGGCCTACTCGCCCAGCTATGGCAAACCGCTTTCGGTACCGCAGGGCATTATCGGCCTGATGAGCCGTTTTGGTATGGATGTCACGCTGGCGCATCCCGAAGGCTACGACCTGATCCCCGAGGTGCTGGAGACAGCCCGCCGCAACGCCGCAGCCTCCGGCGGCAGCTTCCGCCAGGTCAGCAGCATGGAGGAAGCTTTCCGCGATGCCGATATCGTCTATCCGAAATCCTGGGCGCCCTGGCAGGTGATGCAGCAGCGAACCACGCTGCTGCGCAGTCAGGACGGTGCGGGGCTGAAAGCGCTGGAACAGCGGTGCCTGCAGCAAAACGCGCAGCATCAACAATGGCACTGTACGGAAGAAATGATGAAGCTGACCCGCGGCGGAAAAGCGCTCTATATGCACTGTCTGCCTGCCGATATCACCGGCGTTTCCTGCGAAGCGGGAGAAGTGGCCGCCAGCGTTTTCGAACGTTATCGCATCGCGACTTACAAAGAAGCCAGTTGGAAGCCCTGGATTATCGCCAGCATGATCCTCGCCAGAAAATTTGCCGATCCCGCGGTCGTGCTGCGCCAGCGCCTGCAGGAAGCGCTGCCGAGAATCAAATGCTGAGGGCCACCCGCTCGCTTTTTTAAGGAAAGGTCAGCTATGTCGAATTTCACGTTAAAAATGACTATTGCGGATAACACCGCTTTTGCCCCCCGGCGTTCCGAACTGTTTAACCGGCAATCCGCCAGAGAGGCGCGAGCCTTTCACAGCAAGCTGCCGGGCTATCGGCCTACGCCATTACTCTCTCTGCCCGCCTTTGCCGCCGCGCTTGGCGTTGAACAAATTTTGGTTAAAGACGAGTCCCATCGTTTTGGACTGAATGCGTTCAAAATGCTTGGTGGCGCATGGGCTATCGCCCGTCTGCTCTGTAAAGAAACCGGCTGTGATATTCACGATTTTTCATTTGCCGCCTTTCGGCAGCAGCAGCGCGAACCTATGACTTTCGCCACCACCACGGACGGCAACCACGGCCGCGGCGTCGCCTGGGCAGCGCGCCAGCTGGGACAGCGGGCCGTTATCTATATGCCTAAAGGTTCCTCTCAGGCCCGCGTCAAACACATCACCGAGCTGGGCGCGGAGTGCATCGTGACCCAGATGAACTATGACGACACGGTGCGTTTGACCATGCGCAATGCCGAGAAGCACGGCTGGAAGGTGGTGCAGGATACGGCCTGGGAAGGCTACAGCGAAGTGCCCACCTGGATTATGCAGGGTTACGCCACGCTGGCGGATGAGGCGGTAGAACAAATGCAGGCGATGGCTGTTCGCCCTACCCATGTTTTTCTTCAGGCTGGCGTAGGCGCCATGGCCGCTGGCGTACTTGGCTACCTGAGCGATGTTTACGATGCCGAAAAGCTGCATGCCGTGGTGGTAGAACCGGATAAAGCCGACTGCCTTTTTCGCTCGGCCAGAAAGGGAGAGATGGTGAATGTTGGCGGCGAGATGAACACCATTATGGCCGGGCTGGCCTGCGGCGAGCCGAACCCGCTTGGCTGGCCGCTGCTGCGCGACTGCGCCCGCCAGTTTATCTCCTGCGAAGATCGCGTGGCCGCTTTAGGCATGCGCGTATTAGGTAATCCGCTGGGGGAAGATCCGCGCATCGTCTCCGGCGAGTCGGGCGCGGTCAGCGCAGGCGTGCTGGCCGCTATTTTGCACCATCCGCAGGCTGAGGCACTGAAACAGAAATTAAAGCTTACCCCAGCTTCACGCGTGCTGCTGCTCAGCACCGAAGGCGACACCGATCCGCAGCACTATCGCGAAGTGGTATGGGAAGGAAAAGACGGCGTTACCATTGACAGGAGTGAATCATGAAAACCGTTCCGTTCGAAGAGATCCTTGAGTTGGCAAATAAATACCAGCCGGAAATGACGCGTTTTCTGCGCGATATGATCGCCATTCCCAGCGAGAGCTGCGATGAAAAACGGGTGATAGCACGTATCCGCGAGGAGATGGAAAAAGTCGGGTTCGACAGGATCGAGGTCGATCCTATGGGCAATATCCTGGGCTATATCGGCCACGGCCCTCGCCTGCTGGCTATGGATGCCCATATTGATACGGTAGGCATCGGCAATCGTAAAAACTGGCATTTCGATCCTTACGAGGGCATGGAGGATGATGAGCTGATCGGCGGACGCGGCGCCTCCGATCAGGAAGGTGGCATGGCGGCAATGGTCTATGCGGCTAAGATCATTAAAGATCTGCATCTGGAAGATGATTATACGCTGCTGATAACAGGCACAGTGCAGGAAGAGGACTGCGACGGCCTGTGCTGGCAGTATCTGATTGAACAGATGAACATTAGGCCCGAATTCGTTATCAGCACGGAGCCTACGGACTGTAAGATCTATCGCGGTCACCGTGGGCGTATGGAGATCCGGGTCGAGGTACAGGGCGTAAGCTGCCACGGTTCGGCACCGGAACGCGGCGATAATGCCATCTTCAAAATGGCACCAATCCTGACCGAGCTGCAGGATCTCTCCGGCCAACTGGGTGATGACGAGTTCCTTGGCAAAGGCACCCTGACCGTTTCTGAGATTTTCTTTACTTCGCCCAGCCGCTGTGCAGTGGCGGACAGCTGTGCCATCTCCATCGACCGCCGCCTGACCTGGGGCGAAACCTGGGAAAACGCGCTGGAGGAGATCCGTGCTTTGCCTGCCGTTAAGGCAGCGAAAGCAGAAGTTTCGCTTTATACCTACGAACGGCCTTCCTGGACCGGGCTGGTCTATCCCACTGAATGCTACTTCCCTACCTGGAAAGTCGGGCCTGAACACTTCACCGTGCAAGCTCTTAGCACTGCCTACCGCGGCCTGTTTAAATGCGAACCCGTGGTAGATAAATGGACGTTTTCCACCAACGGCGTTTCTATTATGGGCCGCCACGGCATTCCCGTTATCGGCTTCGGGCCGGGCAAAGAGCCGGAAGCCCACGCGCCAAATGAAAAAACCTGGAAAGCGCATTTGGTGACCTGTGCTGCCCTGTACGCCGCTACGCCGCTGACCTGGCTGCAACAGCAGGCCTGATGCTGGCGTAGCTGGCGCGGGCAGGAGAGCGAGAATGAAGATATTGCTGAAAGGAGGCACCCTGGTGGACGACGCCGGGGAGTACCGTCAGGATCTGCTGATTATGCAGGGGAAAATCGTTCGGCGCGCGCCGCAGATTGATGCAGATGAAACCATGGGCGTCATTGACGCCCGTGAACTGCTGGTCATGCCGGGCGGCGTAGATGTGCATACCCACTTCAATATAGACGTTGGTATTGCGCAAAGCTGCGACGATTTTTTTACCGGCACACGCGCCGCGGCGTGCGGCGGCACCACCACCATTGTCGACCATATGGGCTTTGGCCCGGCTGGCTGTTCGCTGCATCACCAGTTGGAGAAGTATCACCGTGATGCCGCCAGTGCGGTTATTGATTACAGCTTTCACGGGGTTATTCAGCATGTTAATCCGCAAATTCTGGAGGAAATCGCGCCCATGGTGCAGCGGGAAGGGATTAGCAGCTTTAAATTTTATCTGACCTACGGCCATATGCTGCAGGACGAAGCTATCCTGGAGGTGCTGCAAAGGCTTAACGAAGCGGGCGCGCTGGCGACGGTGCATCCGGAGAACGATGCGGCGATACGCTGGCGTCTGCGCCAGTTTAGCCAGCAGGGCAAAACCGCACCGATCTGGCATGCCCACAGCCGGCCGCTGGCCTGTGAAGCAGAGGCGATTTCACGCACTATCAACCTGGCCAGAATGGCAGATAACGCGCCTTTATATATAGTTCATCTTTCTAACGGACAGGGACTGGACTATATCCGGATGGCACGGGCAAGCGGGCAGCCGGTCTGGGCGGAAACCTGCCCGCAGTATCTGTTACTGGATATCAGCCGCTATTTGCTGCCTGACGGGTTGAAATATATCCTCAGCCCGCCGCTACGTCCGCACAGCGAGTTGGATAAATTGTGGGTAGGCATCGCCGACGGCGCTATTGATACGCTGGCGACCGACCACTGCAATTTCCCTTACCGGCAGCGCCAGCAGATGGCGACGGGTGCTTTTACCCGCTGCCCTAACGGCCTGCCCGGCGTAGAAAACCGGCTGGCCCTGCTTTTTTCTGAAGGCGTTATGAAGGGCCGCATCAGCCGTTCGCGTTTTGTTTCACTGACCAGCAGCATGCCCGCGAAACTGTTTGGCCTGTGGCCGGAAAAAGGCAGTCTGCAACCCGGTGCCGATGCCGACCTGGTACTGTTCGATCCTCGCCGCCAGCAAATTGTGCATCACGCCGATCTGCACGATAACGGCGACTACACACCCTATGAAGGATTTTGCTGTCAGGGCTGGCCAGTTATGACCCTTTCCCGGGGAGAAGTTGTCTGTCGGGAAGGCCGCTTTACTGGCCAGGCCGGACACGGTCGTTTTATTTCTCGTAAGCCATTTGTAACAGGGAGTCACTGATGAAAAAAAGAATCGTATTGGCGCTGGGCGGCAATGCGCTTGGCGCCGGGCTGACCGAACAGATGCAGGCCGTGCAGAGTACGGCAGAAACTATCGTGGAGCTGATAGCGGAAGGCCACGAGCTGGTTATTACCCATGGCAATGGTCCCCAGGTCGGCATGATCCACCAGGCGTTTGAAGCGGCGGCCCATACGGCAGCCCATTCGCCAATATTGCCGATGTCGGTTTGCGTGGCGCTCAGCCAGGGTTATATCGGTTACGATCTGCAAAATGCGCTGCGTGAAGCGCTGCTCGATCGGGGCATCAGTAAAAACGTGGTTTCGCTAATTACCCAGGTGCGCGTGGATGCGCGAGATCCGGCGTTTTTGCATCCTGATAAACCGATCGGCTCTTTTTTGTCGCAGGAAGAGGCACGCAAGCTGAAGGCGATGGGGATCCTGTTAATGGAGGATGCCGGTCGTGGCTGGCGGCGCGTGGTCGCCTCGCCCAAACCTTTAGAAATAGTTGAGGCGCACGCAGTCAAAACCCTGCTGGAGGCCGGTCAGATAGTGATTACGGCTGGCGGCGGCGGCATTCCGGTCATCGCTCAGGGGAACCACCTTCAGGGTGCCAATGCCGTGATCGACAAGGATCTTGCCAGCGCGGCTCTGGCGCAGGATATCGACGCGGATATGCTGGTTATCCTGACGGCCGTCGAAAAAGTTGCGGTGGATTTTCGTCAGCCTCAGGAGCGCTGGCTGGATAAACTGACGCCTCAGGAAGCTCTACGCTATATTGCCGATAAACAGTTTGCGCCTGGCTCTATGCTGCCGAAAATTGAAGCCGCTGTTGCCTTTGCCGAGTCAAAGCCGGGCCGTCAAACGCTGATTACGCTGCTTGCCAAAGCCCGGGAAGGCATTGCGGGCCAGACCGGTACTCTTATTCAGCAGTAGCGGCCAGCAATTTGTCTACTTTATCGATTATTTGCTCGTCGCTGGTGACGATCCGGCGACGGTGCTGGATCAGCGCTGCCAGAATGCTGGTGGCGATTTCCTCTGGCGTTTCCGCCGCAATATCCAGCCCTACCGGCGCGTGCAGACTTTGCAGCCGCGCTTCGTCGAGCGGCTGTTTCTTGAGTTTTTCGCGGTAGTGCTGCGCTTTGCGGCGGCTGGCGAGCAGCCCCAGGTAGCCCAGCGGCAGATAAATAATTTTCTCCAGCACTTCCCAGTCCTGGTGGTTGGTCGCCACAATCACCAGGCTGCTGTCGGTTAGCTTAAGCCGGGCAAGAATATCGCTATAGTCGGTGCCACTGACGCGCTCGCACGCTTTCGGCAGCGCCGGATGCCGCAGATTTTCCTGCCAGGGATCGGCGATAGTAACCTGAAACCCCAGGGGTATGGCCGCCTGAGCCACTGCCCGGTTGACATGGCCCGCGCCCAGCAGGAAGAGCGCCGGGCGACGGGGATAGACAGCAATATAGATAGTCATTGCGCCACCGCAATCAGAACCCACCGCATCCGCGCCCTGACGCGCCAGCTTGCCGTGGAAGAGGCGCGAGCGCTCTTCTGCCAGCGCGGACATGGCCTGTTCTACCGCCAGACGCTCAATCATTCCGCCGCCAACGGTGCCTGCCGTCACGCCCTCCTCCGATACCAGCATGGTAGCCGAATGACGCGGTGAAGAGCCTCGGCACTCAATAATATGCAGTAGCGCAAAAGCGCGGTTTTCTTTTTCCAGGCGACTGGCCAGCGCAAACAGACTCATTTTCACTCCCTCGCAATGGTTCCTTCCTCAGCCAGATGCAACCCCTGTGCCGTTTTTATTTTCTTTACATTCAATGGTATAGATTATTTTTTTCTCTCACCTTCTCATAATGAGAGCCAGTCTTCTTATATTGCGACGATTTTCGCCCGTCACGGCGGCCCGGGATTTTGCAAATGCCAGTCATTCTCACCCGCCGCGCTGCCGTTTTGGCTTCGCTGGCTAATTTGCGAAAGCCATCACGAAAAAGGGATGAAAAAGCAGCAAAAAAACACTCTGGCTCGCTTGTTGCTATGGCCCAGCCAAACCGCTGGTATTGGAAAAGCGGCTAACTGGCAGCATTAAGGAGCTACTTATGGGTGACATCATGCGTCCCATTCCTTTCGACGAACTCCTGACGCGAATAGGCGCGGAATATCAGGAGAATCGTTCGATCTTCGGTATTCCTGAAACGGAATTTTATCAACGGAACCCGCAGCGGCGGATAGCGCTGTTCGGCGAGCGCTGCGATACTCCGGTCGGGCCAGCCGCCGGGCCGCACACTCAGCTGGCGCAAAATATTATCGTCTCCTGGCTCACCGGGGGCAGCTTTATTGAACTGAAAACCGTGCAGATTCTGGACCGGCTGGAGCTGGAGAAACCCTGCATTGACGCCAGCGACGAAGCCTTTAATACCGAGTGGTCTACTGAATTCACGCTGAAAAAAGCCTGGGATGAATATCTTAAGGCCTGGTTCGTGCTACACCTGCTGGAAACGCTTTACACGCCGCGTCCTGAAGGCACGGGGCGCTCTTTTATCTTTAATATGAGCGTCGGCTACGATCTGCAGGGAATAAAGCAGCCCGCGATGCAGACCTTTATTAACGATATGCTGGATGCCGGTAAACATGAAAAATTCACGCTGTATCGGCAAAATCTGCAGCGCTTTCTCGCCCACGGCGGCTATCAGCTGCTGCAAAAAGCACGGTCTGCCGATCTACAGGCACTGCCCCAGCGAATTTCCGCCCGTATGGTTAACAGCGTTACGCTTTCCACCATGCACGGCTGCCCGCCAGACGAAATCGAGTCTATCTGCCGCTATATGCTGACGGAGAAACAGCTGCATACTTTCGTCAAGCTGAATCCCACGCTGCTGGGCTACAGGCGAGTGCGGGAAATTCTGGATAACAATGGCTTTAACTATATAGAGCTGAGCGAAGAATCCTTTAGTCACGATCTGCCGCTTGAGCAGGCGTTGGGCATGCTCGAACGCCTGATGACGCTGGGCCGGGAAAAGCAGCGAACCTTCGGCGTGAAGTTAACCAACACGCTGGGCACGCGTAATCATAAACAGCGTCTGCCGGGCGAAGAAATGTATATGTCAGGCCGCGCGCTTTATCCACTCTCCATTAACGTTGCTGCGCTGCTGTCGCAGCATTTCGACGGCAGGCTGCCCATCTCTTATTCCGGTGGCGCCAGCCAGTACAATATTGCGGAGATTTTTGCTACCGGCATCCAGCCAATCACGATGGCGACCGATTTGCTTAAGCCCGGCGGCTATTTAAGGATGAAAACCTGCGCGCAGATCCTTGAAAACAGCGAGGGCTGGGCGCGCCAGGCCATTGATGTTCCCCGGCTGCAAAAGCTGGCCGACGAGGCGCTGTCCGCGCGCTGGGCGCAAAAATCCTGGAAATCCCGCGAACAAATCGACGCTGGCGGCCCGCTACCGCTGACGGATTGCTATGTCGCGCCCTGCGTCACCGCCTGCGCCATCAGCCAGGATATTCCTGAATATCTCCGGCTGGCGGGCGAAGGCCGTTACGTCGAGGCGCTGGATTTAATCTACCAGCGTAATGCCCTGCCTGCGATTACCGGCCATATTTGCGATCATCAATGCCAGAATAACTGTACTCGCCTGGATTACGACAACGCGCTTAATATCCGCCAGATTAAAAAAATCGTGCTGGAAAAAGGCTGGCAGGCGTATCGCCAGCGCTGGCATAAACCGGCAGGCTCAGGCGATAAACATCCCGCTGCGGTAGTAGGTGCCGGGCCAGCCGGGCTTGCCGCCGCTTTCTTTCTGGCGCGGGCGGGCCATCCGGTCACACTGTTTGAACGCGAAGCCAGCCCCGGCGGCGTCGTGCAGCATATCGTGCCCCGGTTCCGCATCCCGGCGAAGCTGATTGAGCAGGATATTCAGTTTATCGCCGACCACGGCGTCAGGTTCGTTTTCAACTGCGACCCCAACCTGACCATAGCGCAGCTTCGCCAACAGGGGTTCAGCTGGATTTGTCTCGGCATCGGCGCCGGAAAAAACAATGCGCTGCCGCTGGCGGGCGGCAATCCGCACGTCTTCCGCTCGTTTGATTTCCTGAAGGCATTTAATCAGCAGTGCGTCGATGGCGCGATTCAGGGCGACGTAGCCGTGGTGGGCGCAGGCAACACGGCGATGGACTGCGCCAGAGCCGCGCTGAAAGTGCCGGGGGTTCATTCCGTCACCCTGCTTTATCGCCGGGAAGAACAGGATATGCCCGCCTGGCCGGAAGAGATAGCCGCAGCCAGGCAGGAAGGCGTGCAGTTTATGACGCTGGTCAACCCCGAAAGCTATATGCCCGACGGCGAGCTGCTGCTGCGGGTCATGAAGCCCGGAGAACCCGACGACCAGGGCCGACGCCGTCCGCAAGCCACCGCGCAAACGCTGAGCCGGAATTTTGACGCGCTAATCACCGCCACCGGCGAAAAACCGGATGAACAGGTTCTGCAGCAAATCGGTCTGCCCCTTTCCGCTTCCGGCCATGTCGAGGTCGATCCGCACACGCTGGAAACCAGCCTGCCAAACGTTTTTTTAATTGGCGATGTGCAGAGCGGCCCGGCTTCGGTGGTTGCGGCGATTGGTGGCGCGCGCAAGGCCACGCGCGCCATTCTCAAACGAGAAAATATTCACTGCAACGATGAAGACAAACGCTGGCTGAACAGCGATCCCATTGCCATTTATCGCCGCCACGGCGTCGTTGCCGTGCAGCAAATAGAGGCAGACGACGCGCAGGCTTTTGCCCGTCAGGAAGCCGCCCGCTGTCTGGAATGCAACTACGTTTGCGCCCGCTGCGTGGATGTCTGCCCGAATCGCGCTAACGTTGCGCTTGCCGTTCCGGGCTTTAGCAGCCGCCAGCAAATTTTGCATCTGGACGCGCTCTGTAACGAATGCGGCAACTGCGCGCAGTTCTGTCCGTGGCAGGGGAAACCCTATAAAGACAAAATCACCCTGTTCAGTCGCCAGGACGATTTTGAAAATAGTACCAATCCCGGCTTTTTACTCGACAAACAGCAGGTTCGGCTACGCCTGAACAAACGCGTCTGGCAGCTGGATCTCGACAGCCAGGGCAATATCACGGATGAGATCCCTGACGAACTGCAAACCATGGCCAACATTATCAGCTACACGCGCCAGCAACATGCTTACCTGCTGGGCAGAGTGGAGGAATAACCATGCTGCTGCTGAAAAACTGTACTCTTGTTAATTTTTATCCCGCCCGGGTCGTCGAAAACGGCGATATTGCCATCGACGGCGATAAAATCGTTGCCGTTGGCGGCGATCTCACGGCGGATTACCCGGATGCCTACTCTAAGCCCATGCACGGTAAGTTGGTTATGCCGGGGCTGGTCTGTGCGCATAACCACTTTTATTCAGGCCTGTCACGCGGCGTGCTGGCGCCGATTCCTCCCTGCCCGGATTTTATCTCCACGCTAAAAAATCTCTGGTGGCGACTGGACCGAGCCCTGGATGAAGAGTCGCTCTATTACAGCGGTTTGATCTGCGCACTTGAGGCGATCCGCCACGGCTGCACCGCGGTTATCGATCATCATGCCTCGCCGAACTTCATTAAAGGATCGCTGGCGATCCTGCGGCGTGGATTTATCGAAGCCGGGCTGCGTGGCATGACCTGTTTTGAAACCACGGATCGCAACGGCGGTTTGCGCGAGCTTGAAGCGGGCGTATCGGAAAACATCGATTTCGCCCGCCTGATCGATGCCCGCCGCGCCGACAGCCTGCAGGAAAGGCTGGTTGAGTGCCACCTTGGCGCGCATGCGCCGTTTACCGTACCGGATAGCGGCCTGGCGATGCTGGCCGAAGCAAAGCGGGAAACAGGCCGTGGGCTGCATATCCATGTAGCGGAGGATCGCTACGACGTCTCGCACAGCCATGATAAGTACGGTATGGCTCCCATCGCCCGCCTGGACAGGTTCGGCCTGCTGGACGAAAAAACACTGATTGCGCACGCGCTCTGGCTCTCGGCGGAGGAAGTCGCGCTGCTTAATCAGCGTCAGGCCTGCCTGGCGCACAATGCTCGTTCCAACATGAATAACCATGTCGGCTATAACCATCATCTGGCCGACTACCAGCTGGCAGCGTTAGGTACCGACGGCATTGGCGCGGATATGTTTGAGGAGCTGAAATTCGCCTACTTTAAACATCGCGATGCGGGCGGCCCGCTCTGGCCAGACAGCTTCTTACGCATGCTGCATAACGGCAATATCGTGCTGGAGCGGAATTTCTTACAGCCTTTCGGCCAGCTGGCTGCAGGTTATACCGCAGATTTGACCATCTGCGACTACGTTTCGCCTACGCCGCTCCGGGCAGAAAACCTGGCGGGACATTTGGCTTTCGGCCTCAACAGCACGGCGGTACACAGCGTGATGGTCGCTGGCAAGCTGGTTTATGAAGATCGCCAGTTCCCCTTTGACATTGAACCGCTTTATGCGCGCGCGCGCAAAGCCGCTGCCAGGCTGTGGCAAAACATAGCCGGGCTGTAAATCGGTAAGCCTTCGAATCGTAGCCGGGACGAGTGCCCGGCCGTAAGGGAGATACATCAATGAATGCCTCTGCAGTCCACACCGAATCACTTCCGGCTTCTGTTTTACCTGTCGATCGGGTGCTGCCCGTTGGACAAATGATCCTCTATGGACTCCAGCATGTGCTGGTTATGTATGCCGGTGCCGTGGCCGTACCGCTCGTAGTTGGCGCGGCGCTTGGCCTCAGCGACGCGCAAATTATTATCCTGATTAGCTGCGATTTAGTAATTTGCGGCCTGGCTACGCTATTGCAAACGCTGGGTGCCGGACGCTGGCTGGGTTGTCGCCTGCCTGTGGTACAGGGCTGTACCTTTGCCGCGCTGATCCCGCTGGTGCTGATTGGCCGGGAGTACGGCATGGGCGGCATCTCCGGCGCGGTCATGGTTGCCGGGGGTTTTACGTTAATTAGCGCGCCCTGGATCTGCCGACTGGTACGCTTTTTCCCCAAAGTCGTGATGGGATCTATCGTCACGCTGATTGGCCTGTCGATTATGCCGGTGGCCGGTGGCTGGATAGGCGGAGGAAGCAGCGGCATGGCCGGATTTGGTAACGTCACCTCGCTGGCGATGGCCGCCCTGACGCTGGTGATCATTCTGAATATTTATACCTTTGGCTCCGGACTGATTAAAAATATTGCCGTTTTGATCGGGTTGGTTGCAGGTACCACGCTGTGGTATTTCGTCGATACGCTGGATTTCAGCCGCGTAGCGTTCAGCCCCTGGGTGAACGTGCCCGTTCCGCTACAGTTTGCTACTCCGGAGTTTCATCTGGTGCCAATCCTGCTGCTGTCGATGGTAATGATTGTGGTGATGGTGGAAACCATGTCATCCATGATTGCTACGGGTGAAATGGTAGGCCGTAAAGCCGATCGGGAGACGCTGAAGAAAGGGCTGCTTGCCTGCGGCATGGCCACCTTTTGCGGTAGCCTCTTTAATTTGTTTCCCTATGCGGCCTTTGCACAAAACGTGGGGCTGATTAGCCTGACCGGCGTAAAAAGCCGCTTTGTCGTGGCTGTCTCCGGCTGCATTCTGATTTTAATGGGGCTATTTGCCAAAATGGCCGCGCTGGTGGTTATCGTGCCCAAACCGGTGCTGGGCGGTGCTGGCGTGGTAATGTTCGGCATGGTTGCCGTTTCCGGCATCCGCACGCTGGGCGAGGTCAACTATCGCAACAACAACAACGGCATGGTGGTGGCGCTGACGCTGGGTCTGGGATTAATGCCCGTGCTGGTGCCTGCGCTGTTCGCGCAGCTCCCGGAGATGGCAAAAATGTTTTTGCACAGCGGTATTACGGTCGGCACCTGCGTGGCGATTGTGGCGAACCTGATCCTGAACGGTAAAGGCGCTCAGTTTCAAAACCGCAGCTGCGTAAACTGCGCACCCGAAGAACTCGTTCAGTCTACGGCAGCACGTACCGTAGCGGTCAGGACGGTCAGAATGTGGCTGCTGCTGCGTCGGGCCAGAGAACAAAAGGCGAAAGAAGCGGATTAGGTCTGAAAAGCACACACAGCCGTGGTTCAACAGACCCGCGGATAATAACTGAGGCGCCTGGTCGCGTTTAAACCAGGAGCAGCTGTAGAAAAGTCGAACCCGCCGGAAGCCTCAGGTTTATCAGCAGGCTGGACTGCACCTTACCCGGTTGGCTAACCAACCTTTGGGTCGCAGCTCCGGCACTGAGCGGATAAAATGCCGCCGTTGTGTGCCGGGCATGCAGTCAACCTGGTTCAGGTTAGTTCAGGCCGCGTTTGCAGCCTGCCGCCCTGTTGCTTTTGCCCGACCGCCTCGGTTTCTCCGTATTGGCTGCTGTCCTGGAGGTCTGCCCGGCTTTCACTGAAACTACTCCGGCTTGCGTGGATACTCCTCGCTGTTTACCCAGGCGTGATCTTTTTCCCAGCTGAACTTCCACAGACGTACCGGCCCGGCCATCACGTTCAGGTAGTAGTTGTCATAACCGGCGATGGTCGCCACAGGATGGTAGCCGCGCGGCACCGTCACCACATCGTGGTTATAGACCGCCATGCACTCATCCAGCGAACGATCGTCGGTATAGACGCGCTGCATGGCGAAACCCTGCTCCGGATTAAAGCGGTGGTAATAGGTCTCTTCCAGATAGGTTTCGCTTTCTGAATTCTCCTGGTCGTGCTTGTGACTGGGATAAGAGCTGGTATCGCCTTCGTCGGTATAGACCTCGACCACCAGCAGGCTGTCGGCTGGCTTATCGTCCGGCAGGATGTTGTGTACCAGCCGCTTATTGCGGCCTTTGCCGCGTCTTTCGACGCCCACATCGCCTGGCGCAATCAGCCGTGCAGGCAGGTTGCCGCTGCCGGGCGCGCGGCATACCGCCAGCTCCAGATCGGAATCCGCCCGTACCTCTACCTTGTCGTTATGCGGCACGTAGACCGAATAGGGCGGCGTGCGCTCAAAAGGCGACATGCGTTTGCCGATGCCGGGAAATTCGGCGTTACGGGTTTTCACCGAGGCCAGTCCGGCGACCAGCACCAGGCACAGCTCCTGGCCGCCACTTTCAAGCTGCAAAGTCTGGCCCTGCTTCAGCTGCCAGGCTTCAAAGCCTACATAGCGCCAGTTAGCGCTTTCCGGCGTCACCTGCTGGATGCGCCCCTGCGCATCCGGGCGTTGTGCTTTAGACAGCAATGACATCACGCTTCTCCTTGTAGATTAGCCCAGGGTTGGCATGCTGAATTCAGAGACGGTTTTCTGACCGCTCGGCCAGCGCACGGTAGCGGTTTTCATCCGCGTATAGAAGCGAACGCCGTCCGGCCCATGAACGTTGAGCGCACCGAACACGGAACGCTTCCAGCCGCCGAAGCTATGGAAGGCCATCGGCACAGGAACCGGCACGTTAACCCCTACCATACCCGCCTGTACTTCGCGGACAAAGTCGCGTCCGGTATGACCGTTGCTGGTAAAGATAGCGCTGCCGTTGCCGAACTCGTGGCTGTTAACCAGCTGCAGGGCCGTGGCGTAATCCGGCGCGCGCATAATGCTGAGCACCGGGCCAAAGATCTCTTCCCGCCAGATCACCATATCTGAGGTGACGTTATCGAAAAGCGTGCCGCCAACATAGTAACCTTCTGTATAGCCCGGCACCTGGAAGTTACGGCCGTCTACTACCAGCTTCGCGCCCTCTTCCACGCCTTTATCGATATAGCCCAGCACTTTTTTCTGATGGGCGGCGGAAACTACCGGCCCCATTTCGTTTTCTTCGCTGCCTTTCTGTATGCCAGGCCCCACGCGCAGGGCTTTGACCAGCGGCGTGAGCGCGGCGATCAGTTTATCTGCGGTATCATCGCCGACGGCGACGACCACAGGCAGCGCCATGCAGCGTTCGCCAGCTGAGCCAAAAGCGCCGCCCATAATGGCGTTAACGGTGGCATCCAGATCCGCATCCGGCATCACTATTGCGTGGTTTTTGGCGGCGCCGAAGGCCTGCACGCGTTTACCGTGCGCGCTGGCGGTTTTATAAATGTGTTCCGCCACGCCGGAGGAGCCGACAAAGCTGACTGCCTGAACGCGCGGATCGGTATAGAGCTGTTCTGCGTCTTCGTTTGAGCAGTGAATAACATTAAAGACGCCGTCCGGCAGCCCTGCTTCCGTCAGCAGTTCGGCCATGCGCACGGAGGCGGATGGATCCAGCGCTGGCGGCTTGAGTACGAAGGTGTTGCCGCAGGCCAGCGCGATAGGGAACATCCATAGCGGCACCATCGCCGGGAAGTTGAACGGCGTAATACCCGCCACCACGCCCAGCGGCTGCATCAGCGAGTAGCTGTCTACGCCGGTCGCCACGTCTGCGGAATTTTCGCCTTTGATCAGATGAGGAATACCACAGGCGAATTCAACGACCTCCATACCTCGGGTCAGTTCGCCCAGCGCATCTGACCAGACTTTGCCGTGCTCGCTGACGATCAGCGCGGCCAGCTCGTCGCGATGCTGCTCCATCAGGGCTTTAAAGTTAAACAGCACGCGGGCGCGACGCAGCGGCGAAGTACGTGACCAGCCGTCAAAAGCGTTATGCGCGACCTCAATGGCTTTGGCTACTTCTTCCGCCGTGCTTTGCGTTAACTCACGCACCGGTTTGCCGGTCGCCGGATCGTAAACCGGAATCGTTTCATTGCTGGCGCTCAGAGAGGTTTTCCCGCCGATAAAGTTTCCTGTGATAGTCATGTTCTGGCCTCTTGGATGTATGTGTTCCCCGTCGGCGGCCGCCCTGATGGCAAACGACCCGACCGGGCAATTCCCGAATGCGTGCAAAGACAGTATTATATTGGAATAAATTTTTCAAATACTCGACTTTAGAAAATCTGTTTTTAGCGGCGCAGATCGCATTTTTTTGCTGGCCCGCCGTTGGGAAACCTCTGCCCTCTGAGCAGGATGAAAAAGAGTACGAACCCGCTTTTGCTGCGGTCTGATGCACTAAAAAATCCGGACAGCAGAAGAAAAACCTTCTTAGGGCCCGGTTCAGAAACCGCGCCAGCCACTGGGCTATCACCAGGCTAAAAACGAAATTTTGCGAGAGGGATCCAAAAATTTAAGTTTCATAGTTCCTTTGTTATGAAATAAATGTTTTCTTAAGCCGCATAGCCTCGCCGTGCTGATAACAGGCTGGTTGCCCAGGTCAGCGCTGGCGACATTTGTCCCCTTTCTTTTGCAGGAGCAGCAAGATGGCCATTGATCCAACCCGTTTCTGTGTTAACCGCAAGATCGCGCCCGGTCTCAGCATTGAGTCTTTCTTTCAGCTGGTTCACGGCCTCGGCCTGAACAAGGTTGAGCTGCGTAACGATATGCCCGGCGGCAAGGTAACGGATAATCTGAGCTACGGTGAAGTTCGCGAGCTGGCGCAGCGCTACGGTCTGGAGATAGTCACCATTAACGCCGTCTATCCTTTTAATCAGGCTGACGACGCGCTGCTGGCAAAAGCGGAAGGCCTGCTGAAAGATGCTAACGGCGTTGGCGCAAAGGCGCTGGTGCTCTGTCCGTTAAACGACGGCACGCCGGTTTCGGCGGAAGAAACCATCAGCGCACTGAAAAAGCTGGCGCCGCTTTTTGAAAAGTATGGCGTGGAAGGGCTGGTCGAACCGCTGGGCTTCCCAATCAGCTCGCTGCGCTCTGCCGTCCAGGCGCAGTCGCTGATCCGCGATGCCAACGTGCCTTTCCGCCTGCTGCTGGATACTTTCCATCATCATCTGTATGAAAAAGCGGAAGAAGAATTTGAAAGCGGCATCGATATCGACAATATCGGTCTGGTTCACCTGTCCGGCGTCGAGGATACGCGCCCGACCGCAGAGCTGACCGATGAAGAACGCATTATGCTGAGCGAAGGCGATCTGCTGAAGAGCGCGGCTCAGGTACAGCGGCTGGAACGTATGGGTTATAAAGGCATTTACGCGCTGGAGCCTTTCTCTTCGGTCATGGAGGCCTGGAGCGCGGCGGATATCGAGCGAGAAATTCGCCAGAGCATCAGGCTGCTGCAGGATCAGGCTCTGTAGCCACCAGCTTTATTTCGCCATTGTCAGATCCCTTATTTCCTCTCTTTTATCTGTGTTGTGTCTGGCGGCCTTTATGGCCGCCCTTTTTTTAACGGTTTCGGCAATCGCTTTTTTCAGCCGCTTTCCTGAACGCTTGCTGCCAGCAAACGGCGGGCTTTTAGCGTCAGCAGCATTGCCAGGCAGACCAGCAGCGCGCTAAGCAAATAGATAGTCGGCACGCCAGCGTAGCTCATTACCAGCCCCGCCAGCGGCCCGGTGATGCCCAGGGATAAATCCATAAAGGCGGTATAGGTCGCCAGCGCGCTGCCCTGATTCTGCGCCGGAACGGCCTTCACCGCCACTACGCCAATTGCCGGAAAAACCAGCGAAAAACCGGCGCCGGTCAGCAGCGCGCCCAGCTTCGCCATCCAGGGATCAACCGCCCCCCAGACCAGAAACAGACCAACCGCCTCTACGGCAAAGCAGACCGCCGCCACCATCAGGCCGCCATAGCGATTGATGGCGTTGGGAAATAGCAGTCGCGTGCCGACGAAGGCACTACTAAACAGCGTTAGCGCCCAGGCCGCGCCGTCCCAGCCTTTGGCCTGATAAAAAAGCGTGATAAAGGTGGCAATAACGCCGAAACCGGCCGAGCCCATCGCCAGAATAATGCCGAAGCGCCAGACTTTGCCCAGTACGGCGCGGAAAGGCAGCGGCCTGCCCTTAGCGCTTTTAACCGTGGGTCGCGGCAGCGCCATCAAAAGTGCTACCAGCGCGATTGCCGTGACCACGCCAGCCAGCAGCAGCAGACCGCCCCAGCGATAGATGCCTACGCCCAGCGGCGCCCCTATCGCCATCGCGCCATAGGTGAAAATACCATTCCAGGAGATAACGCGACCGATATGCAGTGAACCCACCACGCCAACGCCCCAGAGCGTTGAGCCAGTGCCGGCAAAACTCTGCCCAACGCCGAGAATTACCCTACCCAGGCAGAGCAGCAGCAGGCTCGCCACAGGTGCTGCCGCACTTAAAGCGGCAAGCGCATAGCAGAGTCCGCTAATCAAACAGCCGCAAAGCCCGAGTATTACTACTTTTTTTGGCCCCAGCAGATCGGCAAAACGGCCTGCATGCGGGCGGCTAAGCAAGGTGGCGAAATATTGCAGGCTGACCACCAGCCCGGCCCAGAAGGCGCTGTAGCCCATCACATCATGAACATAGCCAGGCAGCACCGCCAGCGGCAGTCCTATGGTCAGGTAGGCGGCGAAGTTGAAAATAACCACGGAAATAATGCGCAGATTCAGGCGTAAAGCGCCAGGAGCTTCCGACGCGGGTTGTTCAGGCATGGCAGGGAATATCCTTTCCGGGATGAGATAAAAATAACTATAACCTGATTTTATCCTGCCCAGACACCCAACGAAAAAATCAGTTGCGGTGTCTTCTCCGGCGCAGGCCAGCGATTGCTGCGGCCTGCGCACTAGTGCCGTGTTAAGAGCTTTCCTGAAATCAGGCGCTTGCTGGCGAACTGCCGCTACACTTAATCACAAAAAGCCCAAAGGAGAAGGCATGAACGCACCACAGCAGGAGAAGATGGGGCAGAATATGCTGCTGAAGATGGCGACGCTGGTCGTAGTATTGGCAGGCATCAAAGCGGCTTCTTCCATTCTGGTTCCCTTTTTACTGGCCCTGTTTCTGGCCATTGTTTTAAATCCGCTGGTAACGATGCTGATGCGGCGCGGCGTGAGGCGCGGCCTGGCTATCAGCCTGGTGGTTGCCGCCATGCTGATAGCACTGGGGCTATTAGTAGCGATGATCGCCGGTTCGGCGGACGAGTTCACCACCGTTTATCCGCAGCTTCAGCAGCAGATGACGCAAAAGCTGGCGCAGGCACAGCAGCTTGTCGCGCCTTTGCATATTAATTTGTCCACTAACAGTCTGGCCGCCCGGCTCGATCCCAACGCTATCATGGGCATGGCAACGCTGATCCTCAGTCAGTTCTCCGGGGCGTTGACTAACTTTGTGCTGCTGCTAATGACGGTCATTTTTATGCTGTTCGAGGTGCACCACCTGCCCTACAAGCTGCGGTTCGCGCTGATCAACCCCAAAATCCGTATTGCTGGCCTGCACAAGGCGCTGAAAGGGGTTACCCATTACCTGGCGCTGAAAACCCTGATTAGCCTGATTACCGGCTTTGCCGTCTGGCTGGTGCTGATGTTGTTGGGCGTGAAGTTCGCGCTGATGTGGGGCGTAGTAGCTTTCGTTTTAAACTACATTCCCAATATCGGGCCTATTATCGCTGGCGTGCCGCCTACGCTACAGGCGCTGCTGTTAAATGGTATTTACGAAGCGGGCCTGGTCGCCGCACTGTTTAGCGCTATTCACATGGTGTTTGGCAACATGCTTGAGCCGCGCGTCATGGGAAAAGGCCTTGGCCTTTCCAGCCTGGTGGTTTTTCTGTCGCTGATTTTTTGGGGCTGGCTGCTGGGCCCGGTAGGTATGCTGCTTTCTGTCCCTCTTACCAGCGTGTGTAAGATCCTGATGGAGACCACGCCGGGCGGCAGCAAGCTGGCTATTCTGTTGGGCAACGGCAGGCCGCCGCGTACGCCGAAGCCCAAATTGCAGAAGTAGCCGTCAGCGCGCGTCAAAAACGCTGGTGTCGGTAATGGCCTGGACGTTGACTTTATTGGGAAGAACCGCCAGCGATGAGAAGAGATCGGCCACCTGCTGAACTTTTTGGATATCCTCCGCCGTTACCGGGCGTATGCCGTGAGAAATGCGCGCGGTAATAGCTTCGGACTCTTTTGGCGGCAGGCGAGTCAGCGAAGAGTAAACCTGATTATATTCTGCAGGATGGGCAATTCCCCAGGCGCGCGCTTTTGCCAGGCGGCGAGCAAAGTCGGCGATAGCCAGCCGCTTCTGCGGATCCTGCAATGAGCTGCCGGTCGCGGTGACGAAAGAGAGCGAAGTAGTCAGGCCTTTACTGTCGCGCAATAGCCGGGCGCCGTGCTGTTCAGCGATGCCGAGGTAGGGATCGAAAGTAGCCCAGGCGGCGATTTGCCCGGAATTAAACGCCGCGCTGGCGTCGGTCGGCAGGACAAAGCGCACCGTAACCGCCGTTTGCGGCACTTTAGCCTCCTGTAGCGCTTCGTACAGCAGATGCTGCGAGATGCTGCCGCGAGCCGAGGAAACCACTACCGTTTTTCCAGCCAGATCTTTAACGCTGCGCAGCGGTGAATCCGCTGGCACAATCAGGCCGTTGGCGGCACCGTCGCCGACATTGGTAGCGATAATTTTTAGATCGACGCCGCCAGAAGCCGCCATTAACACCGGCAGATCGCCTGCATAGGAAGTATCCACCGCGCCAGCGCGCTGCGCTTCAAAAAGCGGCGCGGCGCCCTGAAAATTTGCCCAGCGATAGTCATAAGGCGCATCCTTCATGACGCCCGAGGCCTCGACCAGCGAGCGCAGGTTACGCGCCTGATCGCCCAATACCAGCGTGACTTTTTCCGCTTTTGCCGTCCCAGCTACCGCGATAAGCCCCAACAGCAGCAGCGCAACTTTTCCTGCTTTCATGCTTGTTCCTTAAAGCGCATTGCGCTGTAGCTGACGGATATAGGCATCCCAGTGCAGAAGATATTTTTTGTTTTTAATACCGTTATCAAAAACCTGCGCGGCTTTTTCCGCCACGTTATCGGGAACAATCGTGAGTTCCGCGCCGCCGGACTGCGCGGCCAGCTGCGCCACGCACGCGCGTTCCAGGTAATAGAGGTTGTAAAAGGCCTCTTCCAGATCCTGGCCACAGGTAAGCAGGCCATGATTGCGCAGGATTAGCGCATTCAGATCGCCAAGATCGCCGACGATACGCTGCTGTTCATCCAGATCCAGCGCGATACCTTCATAATCGTGGTAGGCCAGCCGACGATAAAAACGCATACTGTGCTGCGAGATCATCAGCAGGCCGTTTTTCTGCGCCGCCACGCCAATTCCCGCCGCCGTATGCGTATGCAGGACAGCATGTGTCTGTGGCCGGGCACGGTGGATGGCGCTATGAATGACGTAGCCTGCGGGATTGATACCCAGCCCGCTGGGGTCATCCAGAATTTCGCCGTCCAGATCGACTTTTACCAATGTTTCCGGCGCAATTTCGTCAAAAGTCTGGCCATAGGCGTTGATCAGGAAATGCGGCTTGTCACCCGGCACCCGCAGCGAAAAGTGGGTATAGATATGGTCTGTCCAACGCAGCCGCGCGGCCAGCTGGTAACACTGCGCCAGTTTGACGCGAGCCTGCCATTCGGCGTCGGTAATGCGCGCACGAAGCGAATCGGCGGAATGCAGAGCGCCGGTCATAAAAACCTCCTGAATAACAGCATGATGGGTAGCCTGGGCATCCTGGCACAGAAGAAACGCCGGGCGGAAACGATCAATACGGCAATAATTTGCATAAAATTAGCTAAGCGGCGGCGACACGCTTTTTCCCGGCGCCATGCTACCTTTACTTTTTTCAGGCGGCGCAGGAATGCCGCTCACAGGGGTTGGACGTGCCGAAAAAAAATGGTGAGAAAAGAGGCGTATTGCTGGCCGTTGCTGGCATAGTTCCGCTGCTGCTTTGTCTGGTTTTTACTTTTATTGACGCCAGGCAAATTGTTAAACGGCAGCAGGAAGCCACTGCCGATATGCTGCTGTCGCATGCTGAAGCGATCGCCGATCGAGCCTGGAGTATGATCGATCGGCTACAGCTTTTTACAGGAAAGTCTTGCCCGGATATTAACGAGCAGCTGCGGCGCTATGCGGCGCTGTTCCCCTATTTCCGTTCGGTAGGGCTGATGCAGGACGATCTGGTGTCCTGCTCTTCTGCTTTTGGCAGCATGAGCATCAATATCGCCACCATTATCCAGCGTCAGCCGCCGGAAAACCGCAGCGCGCGGTGGATGCTTTCCTTAAGCAAAACCTGGGCCGTACGGGATCGCCCTGCCGTAATTTTTATGTACGATGCGCCGGGCCATTTCAGCACTTTTGTACTGGTAGACGGCCAATATTTGCTGGACGTGATGAATGCGGTCGGCAGTAGCCAAAACAACAGCATCGATTTGCAATTCGGCAGCGGCTTCGCCCTAAGTAGCCATATGACCGAAACGCACGAGCACAGCCTGCTACAGGCGGCGACGCTGGGCAAAAGTTCCGGCCGCTACCCCATCGCCGTTCAGGTGACTTCGCCCGCCAGCGATATTGCGCTGAACTGGCGCCACGGTCTGTTTACTTTTTTACCTATGGCGCTAATCCTTTCGCTACTGCTGATGACCGTGACCAATAACTGGTTGAAACGTAAGCTTTCTATGCGCGATCGGCTGCGGCAGGCCATGTTACGCCGCGAATTTTCAGTGAATTATCAGCCCGTTTACCATATTGCTACTGGCAGGGCCAGCGGCGCCGAGATATTGATGCGCTGGCAGCAGCCGGACGGTAGCTGGGTAAGGCCGGATCTGTTTATCGCCGCTGCTGAAGATGAAGGCATGATAGTGCCGCTAACGCGCCATCTGATAGAGCTGGTGCTTGAAGATGCAAAGCAGTGGATTCTACCGCCCGATTTTCGTCTGGCGATTAACGTGGCCGCTGCGCATGTGCAGCACGCCGACTTTGTCGATGATATGCGCTATTTCGCTGCCGGTATGGCGGTGCATCAGCCGGACATTACGCTGGAACTAACCGAGCGCAGTCTGCTTTCAGATGGCGAAGAGGTCGTGCAAAAACTGCAGCTGCTGCGTAGCGAAGGCATTCATATCGCCGTTGACGACTTCGGTACCGGCCACTGTTCGCTCTCTTATCTGCAAACCTTTCCGCTTGATTACCTGAAAATCGATCGGGGGTTTATCAACGCCATTGAGGCGGTGGAAGGCGAAGCGCCGGTGCTGGACGCAATCATCATGCTCAGCCACAAGCTTGGGTTGAAAATTGTGGCGGAGGGCGTAGAAAATGCTGTGCAGCTGCATTATCTGCAGGATCGCGGCGTAGTATTTATTCAGGGGTATTATTATGCGTATCCGATGGACAGCGGCGCGCTAATGGCCTGGCTAAAACAGGAAGGCCAACGTCCGCTGATTTAATCATTTATCGCATCTGGTATTAACAACGCGATCTAAATGCGTAACGATTTACAATTTCATTTGCGATGACGTAATGCGGCGCGTAATGCTACCGTCACCGCCTCATCTTCGGAAAGGCTTTTCTGAACATTCGTTTTTATTCCGGCTTCCTCACGTTTTAACCGCTGTCTTTCATTAATCCTTTCCAGCGTGGATATAATACTTTCCGTGAGCTGCTGATACTCCTGATATATTTCATGCTGATTTTTTGGGCGATCTCTCTCAGCTCTGAAACCCTCTATTTCACCAGTAAAATCAGCTAAATAATTTGATTTTACTCCTTTTGTTTTGGGGGGCGACAGGGCTAATTCCCCTGAGTTGACCCCACACTTTTGCAGCATCTTGTCTGCGCTTTTACCACAATCTAACCAGGCATTTTGGTCTGCATAAACCTTAATTTTACCAGGGTTTAATTTTGTGACCTTTTGGGAAAATTTTAAATTAACCTCGGTAACAGACAACCAATAATTTTCAAAGGGAGATTTTGTTTTATTATACATTGCACACTCCGCATAACTGCGGCTGGCAGTATTACTGATCAAAGAAGCAGGTGCAATACTTAATTCATCCGGGTTCTGGGCTTGATTTTAATATAAAAAAATGTGTTTATTGCGGCTATTTATGCCTGCTGTGGCCGCGTTGCGGATACCATTTTCGCCTTGAGGAGTGATGGCAAGCGCGCCGCCCACGCTGTAACAATTGGTAACATAATCTAATTTCAGTTAGAAATTATGTTACGCAGCGTAGAGACGATATACTGAAAGCAGACAGGAATTTGTTACAGGAACAACAAGCTTGCTACCAATCTCTGTCTGTAGGACAAAAGTCCGTACGTTATTTCGCTCTGCCCCGCTACAGTCGCGTGGCAGAACGGATGATTTTTTCAGGAAACAGTCAATTACAGGGTGTTTTATATGAAGCTACGTAGGAAGCGTGTTAAGCCGATTGGCTTAAAAGACGTAACGATCATTGATGATGCCAGGTTACGCAAAGCCATCACCGCCGCGTCGCTTGGCAACGCCATGGAGTGGTTTGACTTTGGGGTATACGGTTTTGTGGCCTATGCGCTGGGCCAGGTGTTTTTCCCGGGTGCCGATCCAGGTCTGCAAATGATCGCCGCGCTGGCGACCTTCTCCGTTCCTTTCCTTATTCGCCCGCTTGGCGGTCTGTTTTTCGGCGCGCTGGGCGATAAGTATGGCCGTCAGAAAATCCTTTCTATTACTATTGTTATTATGTCGGTCAGTACCTTCTGTATCGGCCTGATACCTTCTCATGCCAGTATCGGTATCTGGGCGCCGATCCTGCTGCTGCTGTGCAAAATGGCGCAGGGCTTTTCAGTCGGCGGTGAGTATACCGGCGCTTCTATCTTCGTGGCCGAATATTCGCCAGACCGCAAGCGCGGCTTTATGGGTAGCTGGCTCGATTTCGGCTCCATTGTCGGTTTCGTGACGGGCGCGGGCCTGGTAGTGCTGATTTCAACCGTGGTCGGCGAAGCGAACTTCCTCGACTGGGGCTGGCGTATTCCTTTCTTCGTGGCGCTGCCACTGGGGCTAATCGGTATTTACCTGCGTAACGCGCTGGAGGAAACCCCGGCGTTCCAGCAGCACGTCGATAAGCTGGAACAGGGCGACCGCGAAGGCCTGGCCGATGGCCCGAAAGTTTCCTTTAAGGAAATTGCTACCAAACACTGGAGAAGCCTGCTGGCCTGTATCGGTCTGGTACTTTCGACCAACGTGACCTATTACATGCTGCTGACCTATATGCCAAGCTATCTGTCGCATAACCTTCATTACTCCGAAGATCACGGCGTGATGATTATTATTGCGATCATGATCGGTATGCTGTTTATTCAGCCGGTAATGGGGCTGATGAGCGATAAGTTCGGCCGTCGCCCGTTTGTGATTATCGGCAGTATCGCGCTGCTGCTGCTGGCGCTGCCGTGCTTTATGCTGATTAACAGCAACGTAATGGGGCTGATTTTTGCCGGTCTGCTGCTGCTGGCGGTGATCCTGAACTGCTTTACCGGCGTGATGGCGTCGTCGCTGCCAGCGATGTTCCCTACCCATATCCGCTACAGCGCCCTGGCCAGCGCCTTTAATATTTCGATTCTGGTGGCTGGCCTGACGCCGACGCTGGCGGCATGGCTGGTGGAATACACCGCTAATCTCTATATGCCAGCTTACTATCTGATGGTGGTAGCGGTTGTCGGCTTGATTACCGGTATCGCAATGAAAGAGACGGCTAATATGCCGCTGCGCGGCGCTACGCCAGCGGCGTCTGATATTGCCGAAGCCAGAGAGCTGCTGCAGGAACACCACGATAATATCGAGAGCAAGATCGAAGATATTAATGAGCAGATTGCCGAGCTGGAAGAAAAGCGTAAGCATCTGATCAACCAGCATCCGCGTATTAACGAGTAATCTGTACGAAGTTGTTTTAGCCTGAGGCCCGCGATCGCGGGCTTCAGGTTGATGACAAACTCTTTGTTGCGTTTAAATCAGTGCCAGAGCAGCAGAGGCAGAGCGGAACATGGACACGCCGTGAAATCGTCCCTGATGGCTCGGTTGGCGCGTCCATTCGCCAAACGGTCCACTTATCCGCTCAGCCTCTGCCGCTATCAAGCTGCCGTATTGCTGTAAAAAAAGAGAGTCCTGATGAAGGGTTCGAGTTTATCAGTAGTCTGAGGCCCGCTATCGCGGGCTTTTTTTCGTCTGTTATGCGCCTGTCAGAGCTTTTCGCCCGTGGTCCAGTAGGTACCGGTTTCCGGCAGCGGCAGGAAATCCCGGTTCATTTCCCGTAGCGTATTGGCCGGATCCACATCCTGGAATAGTTGTGGATGTAACGTTTTGGCAAAGATTTCTACCGTCAGCAGATGCCAGGGACTGAGATAGAAATTGTGCCAGACCGCCAGCGTTCTGCCGTGGCGAATCGCCGCCAGCTGCGCCAGCACCGGCTGAGCGGCCAGCGCCCGGGAAAAAGAGTGCCGCGCCGCTTCCTGAGTAGCCTGAGGGCCCAACTGCAGCTGATGCTGTCCGTTACCTAATCCCGTCGCCAGGAAAAAGTCGGGCTGGGCGGCCAGCACCGTCTCCGGGCTTAACTGGCCAAATACGCTGCTGAATTTGCCGGCGGCGATATTGTTGCCGCCTGCGAAGGCCAGCAAATCAGCAAGATTGCCGTGCCCAACGGTAGTACAGCACTCTTCGCGGCGGCCTATATGCAGCTGTAGCATCACGCTCGGCTTTTTCGGATCGGCCTGGCGCAGCCGCTCGCGGATCAGCCCCATATGCTGCTGGTAAAAAGCGATAAAACGCCGGGCTTGCTGCTGGTCGTCCAGCGCTTCGCCCAGAATTTGCAGGCTGGGCACGGTATTTTTAAGCTGATCCACGCGAGTATCAACATAGATAACCGGAATGCCCGCCGCGCTCAGTTGCGTCAGCAAATTATCCTGCGTCGTTGGCTTTTTAGCGTAAAGCGGCAGAATAACCAGATCGGGACGCAGCGCGATAATTTTTTCCACGCTGAGCTGGCCGGGCGCGGCTCCGCCAATTAGCGGTATATTTTTGATAGCGGGAAAAGCGGCTGTGTAGCGCGCCCAGGTTTGCCGATCGTAATGTTCTAAATCGGCAGGCCATCCCGCCACACGCCGCAGCGGATTACCTTTTTCCACCAGCGCCAGCGTATAAAGCAGGCGTCCCTCGCCCAGCACGATACGCTGCGGGTTGTCCGGCACTGTGACTTTGCGCTGCAAAATATCGGTTACCGTTTTCGCCTGCGCCGCGCTGCTGGCAACCAGCAGCAGCATTATCAGCCATTTCTTCATGGTTTTTCCTGTCGGTTCAGAAATCTACAGAAGCAGAGACCACGATTTCACGCGGTGCTCCCTCGCTGACGCGCAGGCTGCCACCGCTGGATTCGTAATACTCTTTATCGAACAGATTGTTGACGTTGACTTTCAGACGGGTCTGTTTGCCCACCAGCTTGCTGTCCCAGGCGACGAAAGCATCTGCAACCGTATAGTCCGGCATGGTGAAGCTGTTTTCCGGATCGCCTGCACGCGAACCGACATAGCGTGCGCCGCCACCTACGCGGATATCGCCCGGCAACCAGGAGAAGCGCATGGCATGCGTCAGATAGAGGCTGCCGCTGTTGGTTGGCGCATTGACCAATCGGTTGCCGACGTTAGCGGAATTGACATCATCCTCGACGATTTCCGTTTTATCGTGGCTGTAAGTAGCGATCAGATTCCAGTCAGGCGCCAGCTCGCCGTTGATTTCCATTTCCGCGCCGGTCGAACGCGCTTTGGGGATATTGCGCGTGCTGCCGTTAATCAATACCGACATATCTTTTTCGTCGATACGGTAGAGCGCCAGCGTGGCGGACACCGCAGGCACCATTTGCCACTTGGCACCCACTTCATAGGTGGTGCCTTTTTCCGTCGAGGCGACATTGCCGTCGTCATCGGTCTGGGTTGAAGGCGTAAAGGATTTACTGTAGCTGCCATAAAGCGACAGATCCGGCCGTACTTTGTACACTAATCCCATCTGTGGCAGGAAAGCATCGCCGCGATCGTTCAGCGTGGTCTGCGGATCGCTCCAGCCGCTACTGGCGGTTTGGGTATAGCGCTGATAGCGGGCACCCGCTACCGCTATCCATTTATCCGTCAGGTGAATACTGTCTTTGGCATAAAGCGAGCGACTATAAAGATTAGTGCGCAGGTTACTTTGAGCGTCAGAAACCGTGCTGGCGTTGACCGGCGGCTCTTCGCCGTAAACCGGATCGTACATATTGAAGGTTTTCGAAACCTTGCCGCGGTAAGAATAGGCTTTATAGGTTTCATCCTGCTCGTAGTCGAGACCCAGCATGATGTCATGCTGCATGCCCCAGATTTCCGGGCTGCCGCCAATATCCCAGGAGAGATAAGTCGTTTGATGGTTGAAGCCGCGGTTGGCATCCGCACGACGGGAAACAATGCCCGTTGTCGCGTTGATTGCTGTCGCGCGCACTTCATTACTGTCATAGCGGCGCTGCATCCAGGCGTAGTTGAAGTGGGTTTCCCATGTCTCATCCAGATTGTAGCCGTAGCTGACGTTGAGGCGCTTGTTTTTCCCCCAGGCATGGTTGGCGCTGTCGTCGATACGCTGGTTGTAAGGGATGTTGATCGGCTTCTTGTTGATAAAAGCGGTGCCGCGATCGACAGGAATATCGAACTTATATTCGGTATAGCTGATGTTGAACGAGGCTTTATCGCCGTACCAGCTTAGCGATGGGGCCAACAGCGTATGCTCCTTTACCCCAAAGTTGCGCCAGTAGTCTTCACGCTGTCGTTCCGCAATCAACCGGAAGGCGAAACCGTCGCCCAGCGGGCCGGTGATATCTACGCTGCCCGCGCCGCCGCCTGAACTGGTGGTTTCGCCGCTAATACGGGTATTCCATTCATACTGCGGCTTTTTGCTTATCAGATTGATAATGCCGCCGGGATTTTGAATGCCATACAGCAGCGAGGCGGAACCCTTCAGCACCTCCACATGGTCTATGGTGCTGTCCATCGACAGGCCCTGGTTGCTGCGCACGCCATCGATAAAAATAGAGCCATCTGAGTTGCTGCCGAAGCCGCGCTTGACGAAGCCGTCTTCAATCGCGCCCAGCGTATTGCCCTGGGTCACGCCGCTAACAAACTTCATTGCGTCGGTCACGCTTTTAACCTGATAGTCTTCGATTACCTGCGGCGTGACCACGCTGACAGACTGAGGCGTTTCATTACGCGGCGCGGACGTTTTGGTTGCGGCGGTGGCTGTGTCCTGGTTATAGCTGCCCGCCGTGTCGGCACGAGCGGCAGTAACGGTAAGCGTTTCAGCGCCGTTCTCCGCAGCCAGCGCGGCGGTGCTAATCAGGGAAAAGAGTAAAAACAGGGGCGTTTTTCCTTTAGCGCCTGAGGCGGCAAAAGGCATAGCAAAAGGTGTTTTCATAATAGGCGCAGGCTGTCGTTATAATTGGCGCGGATGATAATAATTTTCATTGCTATTAGCAATTTCAAAAAGCCGATTAAAACAACGAAAAAGGGCCCGAAGGCCCTTTAGTCTGCGGATAATCTTTGGGGTGATGAAAATCAGAATTTATAGCGCATGCCCAGGTTGCCGGTATAGCCTTCCGTACCTGCGCCGAAGCTGTGCGAATATTTCACCTGCGCGTAGACGCTGAAGTGCGGGTTAAGCTGGCTGCTGATGCCCGCGCCCGCCTGCCAGTAGTTGCGGCGCACGTCCGGGGTCATTTTTTCGTCATTCATTTCAATGCCTGGCGTATGCCCCAGCATCTGTACCACGTCCGCCTGCAGATAAGGCTTCAGCACAGGGTTATCGTAATAAAGGCGTATGCCTTCACGCAGCTGGGCCACCATTTTGTTCTGATCGCTCAGCTTGACGTCGCTGGCATAAGTCTGGCTGATGTTCATATATTGCCCCATCGCCTGCAGCTGCGGTTCGATCTTCAACTGGCCGCCCAGCGAAAGCGGTATACCGGTTTCTACCGAGGCGACTACGCCGTAGCTGTCCATTTTGGCATTGGTCAGGCTGGAGAAATTATTGCTGTAGCGCGTAACCTGCACCACGTTATCCAGATAGGCGCCGCTATCATGCCAGGCCGTCAGATAGCCACCGAGACCATAAGCGGTAGTATCTATTTTGCCGACATCGACTGAGAGCTCCGATCTCAGGCTGCGAGCGGTATCCTTGTTCTCGCTGCGCTGGTGCCCCAGCGTCATCAGCGGGCCAGCCGTCAGATGCCAGCCGCTGGCGAGCGGCACGCGCACCAGGTCGCCGCCCAGTTGCAGGTATACGCTATTGACATTGAACGCAAAACGGCCTGCATCATAGCTGTCGTGACGCCCCGATACCCGCGCCCACCAGGCCGTACCCTGCTGGTAAGCATCCAGACGCTCGTGCCAGGCACCAATAGTGTCGAAACCGTAGGCCGAGTTCAGGTAAGGCGCGACCAGATAGCCAGCCGTTTCTGGCCTGTAGGCTTTGACTCCTGGCGAAGGCGCTGGTGCAGGATCGGGATCGGGGATAACATCGGTATCGGTGGATTCGCCCGGATCTACCGGCGTCAGCGAAGATTGCAGATACCAGTTGTTCTCGCCGACCTTATTCAGGAGGTACTGATAGTTCCCCGCCACCAGCGTATTTTTCTGGTTAAACTCTGCCGCAGAAGCATCACCAGCCACGCTGACCAGCAGAATACCGCTGTTAGTTAACGCGCCCATTCCGCCTCTGTTACTGATGGTTACATCATAGGCGCCTGAGGCATCGCCGCTCACCAGCAGTTTATCGCTGAGCGAGCTGTCGTCGCCCAGCTGCGTATTGAAGTAAAACGCGCCGGAACCGGTGAGATCGCCATCTACGGTTACCGTGCTGTAGCCTGAAGCGTTGTTGAAGATGACCGAACCGCTATTCAGCGCCAGGTTTTTCAGGTTGGAATCGGCGGTGACCAGCCAGCTGCTGGCACTGTTAAGGATAAGCTGGTTAACGTTTTGCGTCGCGCCGTTCAGCGTTGAGCTGTTTGCCAGCGTCAGGCTGACCGGGCTGTCGTAGCTGTCGACGATAATATCGCCCAGCAGCTGTGAACTGTTATCCGCCGTGACGTTAACCGTAGAGGTTAACACCGTGCCATCGTCGGTTTCGTTTGCAAGCACGCTTACCGCCGTGCCGTTGCCGCCATAAACCAACGTATTGTTATCAAGCGACAGATCCAGCGCGGAACCTTTTACCAGCACGCCGGTGCCCGCTTCGCTGCTTAACGTCGTGTTATCCAACGCTACCGTACTTTTCAGCGTATCTGACCAGCTGGTGGCATAGAGCCCGACGGCGCCGGGTTTATCCGCTGGCGTGGCCGTCCCCGTATTGGCGATAACGCTATTGCTGATAGTGTAGTTGCCGAGCACCGCCAGCATGCCGAAAGCGTTGTCTCCGGAAGCGGTGACGGTGACGTTGTCGGCATTAATGGTTGCGGACGAACCGGCATACAGGCCTGCGCTCTCATCGCCGGAAGCGGTTATCTCGCTGCCGTTGATTGTCACCGAGCCGCTGCTGGAGGCGGCTACGCCATAGGCTGTTTTACCCTCAGTCACCAGGGTGGAACCGGTAAGCGTTGCAGAGCCACCATTCTTAGCCCACACGCTATACGCCCCAGGGCCGGAGGTTTTAACCGAGGAATCGTTCAGCGTGAGGCTGCCGAGAATATAGGCACCGGTGGCTTTTGTGCTGATTTCCGTGTTAGTTAAATGCAGTTCGCCTGTTCTTGACGCAATAACGCCATAAGCCGTGTCGCCAAGCGTTGTTATGTGGGAGTTGGTTAAGGTGATTACCCCTGAAGATACGTTATCCGCCTGTGCATACGCACCATAACTCTCTTCGCCAGAGGTGATAACGGTTACGTTTTCTCCCACAATGCTGGCCCTGGTAAGCATGCCATAGCTTTGTTTACCCCAGGTTTGCACCGTTACGTCCGCCAGGGTTACGTCGCCACGATAGGCATTCAGCGCATGCGCTAACTCGCCGGTAGTCATAAAGCTGGCGTTAGCGGCATCCAGCGTTGCCTCCCCCATATAAACGCTATAAGAGCCTTTTCCGTTAGTCATGTAAGTACCGCCACGAACAACGGCATTGGAGCCTTCAACAATAGAAAGGGCATAAGAGCCAAAGTTATTGGTCGTAACGTTAACATTAGTTAACTCTACATCCGCTTTCATGGCGAGTATCCCGCCATAATTTACGCTAATGGTACTGTCGCTTAATGTTAAGGTGCTTTTAGTCTCACCGTTATGGCCAACCTTAATGGCCTGACAATTTTGCTGACTGGCTGAGCTAATAGTAATATCGCTGCCGGTAAAACTCCCCTGAAATACATCAATTGCTATACGTGCGCCTGTTCCGGATAAGTTAATATTCGCATTATTTATGCTGACTTCGCCATCGACGCCTTCGTAAGAATCTATTGTGATACCGCTTATTATGCTGCTCAGCGTCAGGTTATCGGCAGTTAGCATACCTCCTGCCACCTTAATAGCTTCGTTACCACCGTTATTAATTACAGATGTATTAATAAGGTTAATATTGCTGTCCTTTGCATTTATTGTAGCGCCGGTTGCTGCCAGCGAGCCGCCGGTAACCGCCAGCGTTCCTGACGTTATTACTACCGCGCTGGAACTTGTTCCCTGGGCGCTTAAGGCAGCATTATTTAACGTCAGGCTACCGCCATCGGTTACGCGAGCAACCGGTGTCAAGGCTCCCGAGGTAGAAAAAGAGAGTCCGTTGTCGGTTACTATTTCGCTTCCCGCCCCGGAAACCTGAAGAGGGATATCATCCGCCTCTGTAGAATAGTACTCTGAAGTAACCTGAAGGGTGGTGCCGTCATTCACCATCCATGGCGAAACCGCGACGGCATAATAAGGTGTAAGCAGTAGCGGAAAAAAACCGAGGGCGAAAGGCCGTGATTTGCTAGCCATAGTGCATCCTTTCGTTAATATCCATAAAATAGCGCGTTTTACCCGGCTTTTTAGCGGAAAGCTATTTCTGGCTCCTTGCAATTAAGCAGCCAATAAGAGGGTGATGAGTCCAAAGCTTCCTGCTCAGACCTTTCGGGCGCGCCGGGCGTCCTTTTTTGGCTATACTAATTGATAGCCATAAAGCCGAGAAGCATTTTTTTGATTTTTTTTACGAAATTAGGACAAAGCCAGACTTTATTTATCAATTCGAATAACGTTAAAAACTTACTGGATCTTTTAATCGCTTCAAATATAACTTTAAAGCCGACAAAAAAGCAGAATTTTCCTGGATACATTTTCTTCGCCTCTGTTTTTATTATAAAATAAAGCGAGGAAATCTTTATTTAATGCGGAATATTGCCTGCTCGATCAGGGTTAGTAATCGGCAGAATGTTATTTCCCGCAGAAAAATACGCTTATTGAAATCGCTATTTGGAATTAATAAAAAATCACCTGCCGCTGAGCGTTTAAAAGCGCCACGGGATCGGCACCGCTACTGGTTGCTGACAGAAAAAGTACAACCAGGCAATGCCAAAGGGGGATTTTAGGCAGGCATAGCCTTATTCTTAGCGGGCGCCAGTTACAGCGCCTGCGCGCAGGCCCAGGCCGAGCTCCAGGCCCACTGGAAGTTATAGCCACCAAGCCAGCCCGTGACGTCCACAACTTCACCGATAAAGTAAAGGCCCGGCACCTCGCGTGCCTCCATGGTTTTGGAAGAAAGCGCGTCGGTATCAACGCCACCCAGCGTCACTTCAGCCGTACGGTAGCCTTCGGTGCCGTTGGGCTGCACTCGCCAGCCGTGCAGCACTTCTGCCAGCTCGTTTTGCTGGCGGCTGTTGAGCTGCTTTAACGTGCATTCAGGTACTATTCCCAGCAGTTGCAAACACTCGACCAGGCGGCGAGGCAATACTTTAGCCAGCGTATTTTTCAGACTCTGATTGGGATGTGCCTCGCGCTCTTCGCTGATAAAGGCGCCGAGTTCACGTTCCGGCGAGAGATCGATGATGATATGTTCACCCGGCTGCCAGTAGCTGGATAACTGCAACACCGCCGGGCCAGAGAGGCCACGATGGGTAAACAGCAGCGCTTCTTTAAAAAGGGTGCCGTCTTCCGCTTTAATTACGGCAGGCACAGCGACGCCGGAAAGCGTTTGTAGCTGTTCAAGCAGCGGCTTATGCAGAGTAAAAGGCACCAGCCCCGCCCGCGTAGGGAAAACCTTCAGCCCGAACTGCTCCGCGATTTTATAGCCAAAAGGCGAAGCGCCCAGTCCCGGCATCGACAGGCCGCCGGAAGCGATGACCAGTTTTTCGGCCTGTACCGTGCCGCCGTTCAGTTCCAGGGTATAGCCTTCGTCGTGAGTCACTTTCAGTACTTCGCTACGCAACCGCAGCGTTACCTGGCCCGCCTCGCACTCTTTCAGCAGCAGATCCACAATTTGTTGTGCCGAATCGTCGCAAAATAGCTGGCCCAGCGTTTTCTCATGCCACTGGATACCGTGCCGGTTGACCAGATCGATAAAATCCCATTGGGTGTAGCGCGCCAGCGCGGATTTACAAAAATGCGGATTATGCGACAGATAGGCAGCAGGCTCGGTATAAAGGTTGGTAAAGTTGCAGCGGCCGCCGCCCGACATCAGGATTTTACGTCCGGCCTTTTTGCCGTTATCCACCACCAGCACGCGTTTGCCCCGCTGCCCCGCCAGGGCGGCGCAGAACAGGCCAGCCGCGCCGGCACCGATTACGATAACGTCAAATTTTTCCACACTGCTCTCCGGCCTGCCGCTTAAAAAACGGTGATTGTAATGACAAGCGCCGTTGGCCGCCAGCGTCATAAAAGCGTCACAGGGCGCCAGCTTTGCAACTGAATGATTTTCATACGCTTCAGGGCCGCTATTTGCTCCGGTTGACGCATTAATGTCAAAAAAAGTCTATATTTCACTTTCCCCAGGCGCGGTTTCTCGCTGATAATGCGCCGCGTTCATGTCCTCCAAAATGGCGTAACGCTTATGCTACATCTGTTTGCTGGTCTTGATTATCATACCGGCCTGTTACTCGTCCTGGCCCTGCTCTTTGTTTTGTTTTACGAAGCCATCAACGGCTTCCACGACACGGCAAACGCGGTGGCTACCGTAATTTATACCCGAGCAATGCGATCGCAACTGGCGGTGGTGATGGCCGGCGTATTTAACTTCTTTGGCGTACTGCTGGGCGGGCTAAGCGTTGCTTACGCTATCGTTCATCTGCTACCCACCGATTTGCTGCTTAACGTGGGATCGGCTCACGGTCTGGCGATGGTCTTTTCCATGCTGCTGGCCGCTATTATCTGGAATCTGGGCACCTGGTATTTCGGCCTGCCTGCTTCCAGTTCTCATACCCTCATCGGGGCCATTATCGGCATTGGCCTGACCAACGCGCTGCTTACCGGCACTTCGGTGGTGGACGCGCTGAATATCCCGAAAATGATCGGCATCTTTCTGTCGCTGGTGATCTCGCCGATTGTCGGCCTGGTGCTGGCTGGCGGCCTGGTGTTTATCCTGCGCCGCTGCTGGAGCGGCAGTAAAAAACGCCGCCGTATTCATATGACGCCAGCGGAACGCGAGAAGATTGACGGCAAGAAAAAGCCGCCGTTCTGGACGCGTATTGCCCTGATTGTCTCGGCTATCGGCGTGAGCTATTCGCACGGCGCTAATGACGGGCAGAAAGGCATCGGCCTGATTATGCTGGTGCTGATCGGCGTAGCGCCAGCGGGCTTCATCGTTAATATGAATGCTTCCGGCTACGACATCACGCGCACGCGCGATGCGGTTAATCATCTGGAACAGTATTATCAGCAGCATGGCGACGTGCTGACGCAGATGATGCAGATGGCGCCGCCCGCGCTGCCGACGCCGGAGCAAAATCCGGGCAATCCGCAAGAGTTCCACTGCGATGTCACTCGCGTGATGCCTGCCATTGAGCGCACTCAGGGCTTGCTGAATAATCTGCAAAGCTACGATGCGCTTAACGTCGAGCAGCGCAGCCAGCTGCGTCGTCTGCTGATGTGTATTTCTGATACCGCCGATAAAACGGCTAAGCTGCCAACCGTGCCTGCCGAAGACCAGCGTTTTCTCAGCAAGCTGAAAGGCGATATGCTGAACACAGTTGAATACGCACCGGTCTGGATCATCATCGCTGTCGCCTTAGCGCTGTCGCTTGGCACTATGGTGGGCTGGCGCCGCGTCGCCACCACTATCGGCGAGAAAATCGGCAAAAAAGGCATGACCTATGCTCAGGGGATGTCCGCGCAGATGACCGCTGCGGTCTCTATCGGCGTAGCCAGCTATACCGGCATGCCGGTGTCGACGACCCACGTGCTCTCTTCTTCCGTCGCCGGGACTATGCTGGTTGACGGCGGCGGCGTGCAGGGCAAGACGATCAAGAACATCCTGCTGGCCTGGGTGTTCACGCTGCCGGTGTCTATTGTGCTGTCAGGTAGCCTTTACTGGCTGGCGCTGAAGCTGGTGCCTTGATTCATCAAGCCGAAACAGTTTAAGGGCGGGGGCATTTCCCCGCCCTTTTTTATTGGCTTTAGTGCCAGATAAGCAGGCCGATCAGGCTAATAAACACCAGCCCGCACAGCGAGCTGGTCAGGATAAACTGGCCGCGCACCCGTTCGCAGCGGCGAATAAATTCCTCGTCGTGATGATCGCGATAGCGTTGTAGCCAGATGTAGCGCACCAGCCGCACCTGTTTACCCGGCTGGCCGTGAGAAGTAAAAAAGCCTGCGCCATCAACATATTGATAGAGCAAAGGATCGCAGCCGCGAAGCACCACTAACAGCGCGCGCAAAGAAGAAAAGTAGCGTGCCATATTCACCAGACAAACCACGCAAAGTGCCCAAAAAAGTGCAATGGTGCTAATCATGATCCCCTCCACGACAAGGCTCTGTCGATCGACGCGACGGGCGCCGCCTGCACAGAGTTGAGCCAACCCCATGACCAGACTGTGATAACGGCAAAATCGCCGCTCAGCGTTTTTATCTCTTCAGTTTAGGAGATGAGTTGAATATTTTGCCAGCGCCCCAGCCGCCGCGATAAAAAAGAGCGCGCGATTCATGTTGATCCGGCTCGCAAAGGTGAGGCGCAAACCGGGATTTGTTAACAATTTTCGCTATACTGAACAGATAATAAATGCGCTCTATCAGGCGCCACGAACCCTGCCACATCGCATTAATTCAATGTGTTATGATGCCAGACTGCCTGCGAATACGCAGCCGCACCGAATGGAAGGAGTAGCGTTATGTCTTACAAACACATTCTGATTGCCGTGGATTTGTCACCGGAAAGTAAACTGCTGGTCGCTAAAGCGGTTTCTATGGCTCGTCCTTACGATGCCAAAGTCTCGCTGATCCACGTTGATGTTAATTACTCCGATCTTTATACCGGCCTGATTGACGTCAATCTTGGCGATATGCAAAAAAGGATTTCCGAAGAGACCCACAGCGCGCTGTCCGATATTTCTGCCAGCGCTGGCTATCCGATTTCCGAAACCCTTAGCGGTAGCGGCGATCTGGGCCAGGTGCTGGTGGATGCCATCAAGCGCTACGACGTGGATCTGGTGGTCTGCGGCCATCACCAGGATTTCTGGAGCAAACTGATGTCCTCTGCGCGCCAGCTAATCAATACCGTACATATCGATATGCTGATTGTGCCGCTGCGCGACGAAGAAGAAGGCTAAGGCTTTCACTTTGGACCATAAAAAAGCCGCTTTCGCCTGTTGGATGAAAGCGGCTTTTTAGCGGTGTGAGGCGCGCCCCGAAAGAGGTTATTGCTCGTTCAGCGGCGGATAGATATCGAAACGGTGGCTTTTGGTGACGATAGCGGACTGCGTCACTATGCCCGCCAGCGGAGGCGCATAGTCGGGCCGTTTGACCACTACCCGCTTTTTCGCCAGCCGCCGCGCCGGTTCCAGCAGCCCGTCCGCATCTTCATCCGCGCCGACCAAAGTCTGAAAAACACGCATCTCTTTTTTTACCAGCGCGCTTTTTTGCCGGTGCGGATACATGGGATCCAGATAGACCACGTCCGGCTTTTCGCCAAGCTGCGCCAGCGCTTCCAGGCTGGAGGCGTGCAGCAGCGTCAGCCGTTGCTGTAACCAGCCACCGATTTCCGCGTTGCGATAGCCGCGCTGAAGGCCATCGTCCAGCAGTGCGGCTACCACCGGATGCCGTTCCAGCATCTGCACGCGGCAGCCCAGCGAAGCCAGCACGAAAGCGTCGCGGCCCAGGCCCGCAGTGGCATCGGTCACCACGGGTAAATAGCTGCCCTTGATGCCAACCGCTTTAGCCACCGCTTCGCCGCGGCCGCCGCCAAAGCGACGCCGGTGCGCCATCGCGCCCTCAACGAAATCAACAAAGATGCCGCCCAGTTTAGGCTCGTCGCGCTTGCGCAGCTCCAGATGTTCGGCGGTCATAACCAGTGCCATCGGCGCGTTTTCATCGTGCTCCAGCCGCCAGCGCTCGGCCAAAAGAGATAAGGCGCCGTTTCCGGCGCCCGCTTCGTCAACTAAGCAAATCTTCACTCAACCTGTTCCTGAATGCCGTAGTGCGCCAGCATCGCGTCCAGCTGCGGCTCGCGACCGCGGAAGCGTTTGAACAGCTCCATAGGCTCTTCGGAGCCGCCGCGCGTCAGGATGTTGTCCAGGAAAGACTGGCCCGTTTCGCGATTGAAAATTCCCTCTTGTTCAAAGCGCGAATAAGCGTCTGCCGCCAGCACGTCCGCCCACAGGTAGCTGTAATAGCCCGCCGCGTAACCGCCAGCAAAGATGTGGCTAAAGGCATGCGGGAAGCGACCCCAGGCCGGGCTCGGCACCACGGCCACCAGCTTTTTAATCTCTTTTAACATTTCCAGGATCTGCGCGCCTTTAGCCGGATCGAACTCGGCGTGCAGGCGGAAGTCGAACAGGCCGAACTCGAGCTGACGCAGGATAAACAGCGCCGCCTGGTAGTTTTTCGCCGCCAGCATTTTGTCCAGCAGCGCCTGAGGCAGCGGCTCGCCGGTTTCGTAATGGCCGGAGATAAAGGCCAGCGCGTCCGGCTCCCAGCACCAGTTTTCCATAAACTGGCTCGGCAGCTCTACCGCATCCCACGGCACGCCATTGATGCCGGACACACCCGGAGTTTCAATGCGGGTCAGCATATGGTGTAAGCCGTGTCCGAACTCGTGGAACAGCGTGGTCACTTCATCATGCGTGAACAGCGCGGGTTTGCCGCCCAACGGACGGTTAAAGTTACAGGTCAGATAAGCTACAGGCTTTTGCAGTGAACCGTCGGCGCGGCGCATCTGGCCTACGCAGTCGTCCATCCATGCGCCGCCGCGTTTATTTTCGCGTGCATAAAGATCCAGATAGAAGCTGCCGCGCAGCTCGCCGCTTTCATCAAACAGATCGAAGAAGCGCACGTCCGGATGATAGACATCCACGTCTTTACGTTCTTTAGCCGTGATGCCGTAAATGCGTTTAACCACTTCAAACAGGCCGTTGACCGCACGCTCTTCCGGGAAGTAAGGACGCAGCTGCTCGTCGCTAATAGCATAGAGGTGCTGCTTCTGCTTTTCGCCGTAGTAAGTGAGATCCCACGGGTTCAGCTCGTCGATGCCATGCTCTTTTTTAGCGAACGCGCGAAGCTGCTCCAGCTCTTTTTCTGCCTGCGGACGAGCGCGTTTAGCTAAATCGGTCAGGAAGTCGGTAACCTGCGCCGGGTTTTCGGCCATTTTAGTCGCCAGCGATTTATCGGCATAGGAGGAGAAGCCCAGCAGCTCTGCCAGTTCGTGACGCAGCGCCAGCGTTTCCGCCATCACTTCGCTGTTGTCCCATTTACCGGCATTCGGCCCCTGATCGGAGGCGCGGGTTGAATAGGCGCGATACATCTCTTCGCGCAGCGCCTGGTTGTCGCAGTAGGTCATCACTGGCAGATAGCTTGGAATATCCAGCGTCAGCAGCCAGCCTTCCTGCTCTTTCGCTTCAGCCTGCGCTTTGGCAGCGGCCAGCGCGCTTTCCGGCATGCCTGCCAGTTCGCTTTCGTCGGTAATCAGCTTGCTCCAGCCCATAGTGGCGTCGAGCACGTTATTGCTGTAGGTGGAACCCAGTTCGGAGAGGCGCGCGGCGATTTCGCCATAGCGTTTTTGCTTCTCTTTTGACAGGCCGATACCGGAAAGCTCAAAGTCGCGCAGCGCGTTATCCACCGCTTTTTTCTGCGGCGCGCTCAGCGTTGCGTAGCCGGTCTCTTTCAGGTTGCGGTAAGCCTGATAAAGCCCTTCGTGCTGGCCTACCCATGTGCTGTATTCCGACAGCAGCGGCAGCGTTTGCTCATAGGCCTGACGCAGTTCCGGGCTGTTTTTAACTGAATTCAGGTGGCTGACCGGCGAGAATAAACGGCTCAGACGGTCGTCCACTTCGGAAATTGGCTGCACCAGGTTTTCCCACGTGTAGGGCGCGCCCTGGGCGACAGCTTTTTCCACTGCCGCGCGGCAATCTTCCAGCGCGGTTGTTACCGCCGGCACCACGTGTTCTGGTTTGATGGCGGAAAAAGGGGGAAGCGTAAAAGAAGTCAGCAACGGATTGGTCATAGCGCAGTCCTTGTTATCGATGTATGAGGCGCGTTGCCGCGCGCGATTAAGCTAACATGAGGCTAAGTGTAGCGAAAATCAATGGGGCGACGACGCTCGCCAAAAAGGGAATTGCCTGGGAAGCGCAGCGGGAGCATACTTTTTCCGCTATCTATTTTTTGCTTAACAGGGAGCGTCTTTTATGTGGTATTGCCTTGCCGCATCACTGTTCTTTCTGCCCTTTTACCGCCGGGTTTCGCTGGGCCTGCTGGCCGTGTCGCTGATTGCCGCCGTCAGCAACCACACTTTGCAACTGCCTGCGATTGGCGTGCTGGCGGCAATAGGTGCCGTGGCATTTTTTTGCCACCGCCAGCAGGAGCGCAACGCGTTGACGCTGGCGGCGGAAGCCTTTCTGGTGTGCAGCGCCGTCGCGTTAATGCTGCATCTGCTGCCTGGTTTCCAGAATCTGGTGGTGGTTTCCGGCGTCAAGGCCGGGCCGGAGAGCGCGCCCTTCACTTTCTGGTACAACTTCGATAAGGCACTGGTTCCCTTTGTGCTGCTGGGCACGCTGCCGACGCTGTTAAAACGTCCCGCCGTTCCGCCCGCCAATCGCCTGTGGTGGCTGGTTTTGCTGCTCTCTGCGCCGCTTTTGCTGCTGGTGGCAACGCTGGCTGGCGGCCTGCGCGTGGAGTCGCACTCTCCCGCCTGGCTCGGCTCTTTTATGCTGGCTAATCTCTTTTTTGTTTCGCTGGCGGAAGAGGCGCTGTTTCGCGGCTGGCTGCAACAGCGGCTAAGCGAGCGGCTGGGCAATTTTTGGGGCCTGGCTATCGCCGCCGTGCTGTTCGGGCTGGCGCATGCGCCAGGCGGCGCTCTGCTGGTCTGTTTTGCAGCGCTGGCTGGCGTGATTTATGGTTTGGCCTGGCTGTGGAGCGGGCGGGTGTGGGTCTCTACGCTGCTTCACTTTGCCTTTAACCTGCTGCATCTGCTGTTTTTTACCTACCCTTTCTGGCAGCACCAGAGCGGATAGCGCATTTTTTCCGCCGGAGCGTTATACTATGCCCGACTCGTGCCGCTCAGGCGGCACACTTGCTTTTCTCCCACCGGACAGATCCCACGACATGCTGAGTTATCGCCACAGTTTTCACGCCGGCAACCACGCCGACGTTCTCAAACATACCGTTCAGAGCCTGATCATCGACGCGCTCAACGAGAAAGAGAAACCTTACCTTTATCTCGATACCCATGCGGGCGCCGGACGCTATCAGCTGAGCAGCGAGCATGCCGAACGTACCGGCGAGTATCTGGAAGGGATTGCCCGGATCTGGCAGCAGGACGACGTGCCGGCCGAGCTGGAGAGCTATCTTTCCTGTATCAAAGCGCTGAACCCTAACGGCAAATTACGTTTTTATCCCGGCTCGCCGCTAATTGCCCGTCATTTGCTGCGTGAAGACGACAAGCTGAATCTGACCGAGCTGCATCCAAGCGACTTTCCGCTGCTGCGCAACGAATTTTCTAAAGACGATCGCGCTCGTACCGAACGAGCCGATGGCTATCAGCAGTTAAAGGCGAAACTGCCGCCGCCGTCGCGCCGCGGGCTAATCCTGATCGATCCGCCTTATGAGCTGAAAACGGACTACCAGGCCGTGGTAAAAGGCATCCAGGAAGGCTACAAGCGTTTCGGCACCGGCGTGTTCGCACTTTGGTATCCAGTGGTATTACGTCAGCAGATTAAGCGTATGGTGGCCGATCTGGAAGCGACCGGCATTCGCCGTATTTTGCAGATTGAGCTGGCCGTGCGTCCGGACAGCGACCAGCGCGGCATGACCGCTTCCGGCATGATCGTGATTAACCCGCCGTGGAAGCTGGAACAGCAGATGAACAATGTGCTGCCGTGGCTGCACAAGCAGCTGGTTCCGACTGGCACCGGCCACACCAAAGTTAGCTGGATTGTACCGGAGTAACACTGTAGCGCCGGTCGGGCTATTTCGACCGGCTTTTTGCGGCTAAAGCGGGAACACGGCGAAGTCGTGCGCCATCTCGGTAGCGGGGAAAATTTCCCGGCATTCTGCCAGTAGCCGCTCAGTGTCCTCACGCAGATAGCGCGAGCTGAGGTGGGTAATTATCAGCCTTTTTGCTTGTGCTTCCTTTGCCATCGTAGCCGCCTGTACCGTTGAAGAGTGCCCACGGCTGTTGGCTTTCTCTTCCATCGCCGCCTCCAGCGTCGCCTCATGCACCACCACATCTGCCCCGGCCGCCAGCTCTTTCGCTGCTGGTCCAGGCGCGGTATCACCGAAAATAGCCAGCGTCAGCCCTTTTTTCGACGGGCCAAGATAGCGGCTACCGTCCACTACGCGCCCGTCTTCCATCGTGACGGTTTTACCCTGCTTTAGCTGCTGGAAAAGCCGTCCTGGCTTGATGCCGTCTGCCAGCAAACGCTCTGCGTCCAGCGTGCCCGGGCGATCGTGCTCTTCGATACGAAAGCCATAGCATTCCACAGGATGCGTGAGCGGATAAGCGATTACGCGAAAATGTTCATCGCGGAAAACTTCCCCGGCGCCGATCTCCACGATTTCCAACGGAAAGGTTAGCCAGGAGCCGCTCAGGCTAAGCGAAGTTTCGACAAAAGCTTTTATACCCGGCGGCCCATAAAGCGTGATCCCCTCGCTGATGCCGTTCATTGAGCGGCTGGTCAGCAAGCCCGGCAGGCCGAAGATATGGTCGCCGTGCAGATGGGTAATAAAGATTTTTTCCAGCTTACCGGGCTTTGTCGCGCTGCGCATAATCTGGTGTTGAGTGCCTTCGCCGCAGTCAAACAGCCAGCTGCCGCTGCGCACGCCCTGTAAGTTTAACGCGATGCTGGTAACGTTGCGCTGGCGGCTGGGCGTCCCCGCGCCGGTACCTAAGAAAAGCAGTTCCATTTAATCTCTCTTTGCCGGTTTTAAAGCTAAAAATATCTGTCAGGCTGTCACGCGTCCCGCCCTATCACAATCATAGACGCAAACTTTGCGGCATCCGGCTTACAGGCGTTACACTATGCGCAGTTTATTTGACTCTATATGGAACTCTTTCGATGACCAAACACTATGACTACCTTGCTATCGGCGGCGGCAGCGGCGGCATCGCTTCCATTAATCGTGCGGCTATGTATGGCCAGAAATGCGCGCTGATCGAGGCGAAAGACCTTGGCGGCACCTGCGTGAACGTTGGCTGCGTGCCGAAAAAAGTGATGTGGCATGCGGCGCAGATCGCAGAAGCTATTCATCAGTATGGCCCTGACTACGGCTTTAATACCACCGTCAACAGCTTTGACTGGGCGACGCTGGTTAAGAACCGCAGCGCCTATATCGATCGCATCCATACCTCTTACGATAACGTGCTGGGCAAGAATAAAGTAGATGTTATCAAAGGTTTCGCTCGTTTTGTCGATGCGCATACCGTGGAAGTAAACGGTGAAAAAATCACGGCCGATCATATTTTGATTGCTACAGGTGGTCGTCCGAGCCATCCGTCTATTCCGGGCGCGGAATACGGCATCGATTCCGATGGTTTCTTCGATCTGGACGCGCTGCCAAAACGCACTGCTGTCGTGGGCGCGGGCTATATCGCCGTTGAGATCGCTGGCGTGGTTAACGCGCTGGGTTCCGAAACCCATTTGTTCGTGCGTAAGCATGCGCCGCTGCGCACCTTCGATCCGCTGATTGTGGATACGCTGGTGGAAGTGATGAATGCGGAAGGCCCAACGCTGCATACCGAGTCGATCCCGAAAGCAGTGGTTAAAAATGCCGACGGCAGCCTGACGCTGCAGCTGGAAAACGGCAAAGAGCAGACCGTGGATTGCCTGGTCTGGGCAATTGGCCGCGAACCGGCGACCGATAACCTGAACCTGAACGTGACCGGCGTCGAGCTGAATGAGAAAGGCTATATTCAGGTCGATAAGTACCAGAATACCAATGTTAAAGGTATTTATGCGGTCGGCGATAACACCGGCGCGGTAGAGCTGACGCCGGTAGCCGTGGCCGCTGGCCGTCGCCTTTCCGAGCGTCTGTTTAACAACAAGCCGGACGAGCATCTGGATTACAGCAACGTGCCAACCGTGGTCTTTAGCCATCCGCCAATCGGCACCGTGGGCCTGAGCGAGCCGGAAGCGCGCGAGAAGTACGGCGACGAAGAGGTGAAGGTATATAAATCCGCCTTTACCGCGATGTATACCGCCGTCACGCAGCACCGCCAGCCATGCCGCATGAAGCTGGTTTGCGTGGGCAAAGACGAGAAAATCGTCGGCATTCACGGTATCGGCTACGGCATGGATGAGATGCTACAAGGCTTCGCGGTAGCGCTGAAAATGGGCGCGACCAAGAAAGACTTTGATAATACTGTGGCTATCCACCCAACCGGTGCGGAAGAGTTTGTCACTATGCGCTAATTGCGCGTTTAGTCTGAAGGGCCAGCTATCGCTGGCCTGAGATTGATGACAAACCCAGGTCGCGTTTAAATCTGTGGCAGAGCAGCAGAGGCAGATCGGAACATGGACACGCCGTGAAATCATCCCTGATGGCTCGGTTGGCGCGTCCATGCGCCCACCTATCCGCTCAGCCTCTGCCGCTATCAAGCTGCAGCATTGCTGTAAAAAGAGGCAGTCCTGATGAAGGGTTCAGGTTTGTCAGCAGCCTGAAGGGCCAGCTATCGCTGGCCTTTTTTATTGGCCTCAGCTGGCAGCGCCTTAAGCGAGCAGTGGTTGATAAATCGCGGCAGAGTATCCAACGGCAGATAGCGTAGCTGGCCATTTTCCGCTTTCAGCAGCGCCTGAAAAGACATCGCAGGAAAACCGTTGAACACCATGGTCAGCGCCATAGCCGGGCCTTCTTTAAGCTGCCGTTCGGAAACGATAACCTGGCTCATGCGCCAGCGCTGGGCCAGATCCGATTTCACAAGGTTGAGCTGCCAGGCGGGGTTTTGCGCCTCCAGCTGCGAGTTGTAGCGGCCGTAGAGCGTGCGGTAGGCTCGCTGCCTTAGTGAACCGGCTTCGGGCGACTGTAGCTGTTTGTCCAGGCTGATTTCGCAGCGTAGCTGGTAGCTGTCGGCAAAATAGCTGCTGCCAGCCGCCGGGCTTACTAACGAGGTGATAAAGAAATCGATCGCCAGCGTATCGGTTTTAACTGTCGTCGCGTTTTGTCCGCTCTGGTTCTGCCACCTGTCGGGCGCAACACGGGTCAGGATCATTAACGGCGCATCCTGCGTGCTTATGTAAGCAACGATCGGCGGCAGGCTAATATAGCCATTTGGAACGGGCACCGGGATGCTCAACGTTTGCGGGTCAGGGTTAGGTTTGGCCCCGTCCTGCGGCAGTCGCCAAAGCTTTACCAGTGGCGGATGCTCTGCCGGTTTGCCGTTTTCCACCAGCCGCAGATCTTCCGCCGACCAGGCCAGCCCCATTAGCCCCGTTCCCTGTTCCTTACCCAGCCGGACAACTGACAAAGGCTCGTCCGTCTCTGCGGCGTTAAGGGAAAAGCGCTGCAGCGAACCGGCCTGACTATTGCCCAATTTCTGTCGCGCTACGGTCAGACGCGTGGCGTAATCTTTTCCGCTGTCATCGCGGATAAATCTTGTGCCATCCGGCGCAACCGCCACGCCGCGAGCAAATGCCAGCGCATGCGTAACCTCGCCACGGTTATCTCGTTCAAAGAGCATGTCATGGGACAGAAAGCGGTACTGATTATGAATCGAGGTTTGCGGGCCGTTCAGAGCGTAATCGCTCATCGGGGTTCTGCTCTCGCCCTGTAAAAATACGTTTTGCTCAATTTTGACGGTGGTTTTGTTACGGCCCAGCACGCCGCGATGGGTCAGTGAGATCAGCGTTGGCTTACCGTCAATCATGGCGAATTTGTTTATCGAAGCGTCAGCGTCCAGCGTACAGGCATCAGATGTTCCCGGACAGTTGGGCAGGGTCAGCAGATAGCCCGCCTTCGGCGCCGCGTCCTGGCGAGTAATAGCAAAAGGGATCAGATGTACGCTGGTTTCGGTAAAAGAGTTACGTGCCAGCGACACCAGCGATGGCAGCCCCGCGCCTGCGGCCTGACCCGTTAAAATTGGCGGCGTCGCTACCAGCGCATCGGGGAACGAAACTGCCTTGACGCTGCTGCTCTCTGGCGGCGTAGCCAGTATGCGCATTTTCACGGTATTGCGCCTGAAGTAGAAAGTGCGGATGCCGAAGTCTTTGCCTGCATCGCTGACGCTATCCTCAGGCACGGCGCGACCTACGATATAGTCATCGGCACGGGCAGGCTGAGGATCATATTCGAAATAAGTTGAGCTTCTTCTGCTGTGGAAAGAGCCTGCTCCGCCAAGTGTTACGCCCAGCAAGACTTCTTTAGCCTCATGCTCGCATCCCGTATAGGCCGACAGTGGATCCTGCGTGTTTCCCTGCCGATTGATTTGGCGGCATAAACGGTAGGCGGACTGCTGTAGCTGGCTGTCGCAATCGTCCTGGGTGTAGCCATAAGTCGCGTAGCCGTGGCGATAACAGAGATCGTGCATGACGCAAGCCTGACGAAAGCGTAAAGAGATATCCGAACCGTCCGCAGCGGGCTTGAAGGCGACTTTTTCCATCATTTTTGGAATAGAGCAGTTCAGGCCGGTGCCCTGGCCGCCAATAATCGCTTCCGTGACCAGCGAGGAGCGAAAAGTGGTAAAGGTGGAAGGCGCTTCCGTTTCTTCCGGCTGCGCCAGATCCGGGAAAACTTTCTCGGCGGCCACGCCGCTAAATAAGCGGCAGGCGATAAATACGGCGACCAGTAAAAGCAACAGGCAGGCTATGATCCTGAGCCAGCGATGGGAACGAATAAAATATCTTATTTTCGCCATAAAAAACGCCTCTCCGCCCGGTGCTGTATGCCAACAGCTTTCTTATGAATAATGCAGGGAGTATAGGCGCGCTTATATTTACGCAGGGGAAGGAAAAGCAACTTCAAAATAAAAATTGAAAGGAGCAGGCGCGTACGCGATTAATCACCGGTGCGATGATAAAAAAATATTTTTATGTCCGTAAGCGCGGTAGCAGACAAAACAGCAGGCCAGCCCGAACTGGCCTGCTGTTAAGCTAATCAGAAGGAATAGGTTACGCCCGCATAATAAGCGCGACCCGGTTCGTTATAGGTGGAAGCGCCTTCGTTTTCACGATAGATGCGTTTATCAAACAGGTTGCTGATCCCTGCTTTGAGCTGGACGTTTTTCACCACTTTATAGTCAGCGCCAATGCCAACTACGGAGTAAGCGCCAACTTTTTTATCCGACAGCCCCTCTTTCTCCGTATTAATTTCCGCATACTGGCGCGGCTTTTGTTTACCATAGAACGTCCAGTTCAGATTGGCGGAAAGCTTGTCCGTCACCTGATAGTCCAGCATGGTGTTTATAGTGTATTCAGGAATAATCGACAGCGGGTTGCCGGTGTCTTTATTTTCTGAAGTGATCATATAGGTCGCGTTAGTACGCCATTCCAGCTTCTCTTTGATCAACGGAATGGTCAGGTTACCTTCCAGCCCTTCCACCAGCGCCTTGCCGCCATTTTCCCAGCGCAGGACATTATAATTGTCCGAGGTTTTAGCAATAATATCGGTTCCGGCAACGATTTTATTTTTATAATCGTTGCGGAAATAAGTAATGCCGGCAGCATAGCCGTCTTTGTTGAAATCCAACCCAATTTCTTTATTGATGCTGATTTCCGGATCCAGATCCGTATTGCCTATCAGATAACACTGGTTGGTTATACCGATAGGGCAACCATTGCCGCGAGTTTTCAGCAAATAGCCTTCGGTTGACTGATAAAGATTAGGCGCTTTAAAGACGCGCGCGATACCCGCCTTCAGTTTGAAATATTCGCCCAGCGCCTGGGATGCGTTCAGACTGGGGCTAAAGTTGCCGCCAAATTTGTCATGATAATCAAAGCGCAAGCCGGGGATGAGGTTGGTGCCCACCACAGGTTCAATATTATCTTCAAAGTAGATAGCGCTCAGTTCCGCACTGTTTTTGGCGCTGCGATCGTCGCTGATCCCGCCGCCTGTACCGCCATTAGTGCTGGTGGCCTGCATAGAATCCGGATCGTTGAGCGCCTCGCGGTTCCACTCTGCGCCCAGCGTTAGCGTCTGTTCCAGCCATTTTTCTACCGGAATGGTGACTTCGCCGCTGGCGCGGTAATTTTGCAGGCGGCTGGTGCCATACTCTTCTTTATCGATCATGCCTTCATTACGCCCTGTTGTGCCTTCATGCAGGCGCGTGTTGTTGGTCTTTTCGTAATAGAAGCCGACTTTTGACTGGCCCCAGTCCCATACGCCGTTGTGCGTCACGCCGTAATTCTGACGATACATCCGGTTGGTTTCATGGCCGTACAGCATTGGCACCAGGCTGCTGATATTGCCGTTGCTGTGCTGGGTATCGCCCGCATAGATATTGCCCTGTCGACTGTAGCCGAGGTCAAAATCCAGGATTTGCGTCGGCGTGATTTTCCACGATAGCTGGGCGTTGATATCCTTATTGCGTACGCCTTCCCGCCCCGCCGCATAGCTGCCGTTTTCTGCCGTATTAATATCAAAAGCGTCGGCATCGGTTTTGTTGATATTACCGTAGAGCCGCATGGTGAGCGCCTCGCCCGCCAGCGGGCCGCTCAGGCTGAAGTTGGCGCGTCTGGTATCGCCTTCCTTGCTGTTTTCCGGCTGATTGGTAAACAGCGACAGCGAACCATGCCAGTCATTGGTGGGTCGTTTGGTGATGATATTAATCACGCCGCCCGCCGCGCCGGAACCGTAGCGTGCCGCAGCCGGGCCGCGCAGCACTTCTATACGCTCCACCATTTCCGCCGGCACCCAGTTACTGTCGCCACGCGTATCGCGTTCGCCGCGCCAGCTATAACGCACGGAATTGCGCGAGCGCGTCGGTACGCCGTCGATGAGGATTAGCGTATTTTCCGGGCCCATGCCACGGATATCGATTTGCCGATTGTTGCCACGGCTGCCGGTGGCGCTATTGCCGGTCAGATTGACGCCGGGCATTTTGCGGATGATATCGGAGAGGTCATTAACGGGCGGGTCTTTGGCAATATCTTCCGCGGTGATAACTGAAACGCCGGGCTGCTGCTTTAGCTGCTCTTCGGCAGAACGAGTCACCACCATTTGAGCTTCATCGCTTTTTACTTCTTCTGCGGCGAAAACCGGGCCGCTTAAAATACCGGCAAGCGCTATCGCCAGCTTTTTGTACTGCAACGCATTTGAGTCAACCATGATAATCCAGTCCCTGAATATGTCTGTTTGTTTCAATGAATGCGTATGATAACGATAATTGTTACTGTTTGCATAGATTCTACATAACTTCACACTTTATCCATGATTGTTGAAAAAATAAGCGGTGCTTTCATGGCTGCCAGTCTTAGATTTTGGCGATGCCACTCCCCCTGATCCCCTGATTATGTCGTTAAAAATTTGTTTTAACTTGCTAACGGGAAAAGCGCTAAGGTTATTGAATCAACCACAAGCTGAGGAAAATAAGCATGAGCACTTTCACGACGCAGGATGGCACGCAGATTTATTATAAAGACTGGGGTAAAGGCAAGCCGGTACTGTTTAGTCACGGCTGGCCATTGGATGCGGATATGTGGGACAGCCAGCTTAATTTCCTGGCTGAACGCGGCTATCGTGCTATCGCCTTTGACCGCCGCGGCTTTGGCCGTTCCGATCAACCGTGGGATGGCTATAACTATGATACTTTCGCCGCCGACATCAACGATCTGATTGAGCATCTGGATTTACGCGACGTGACGCTGGTCGGCTTTTCTATGGGCGGCGGGGACGTAACTCGCTATATCGGCCGCTACGGCAGCGAACGCATTAGCGGGCTGGCGCTGCTGGGTGCGGTTACGCCGATTTTTATAAAAACCGATGATCATCCCGAAGGCGTGGAAAAATCCGTTTTCGATGATATCAAGGCAGGTTTGCGTAAAGATCGCGCGCAGTTTATCAGCGATTTCGCTACGCCTTTCTATGGCCTGAATAAGGGGATGACGGTGTCAGAGGGAGTAAAAACGCAGACATTGAATATTGCGCTGCTGGCTTCACTGAAAGGCACGCTGGATTGCGTCACTGCCTTTTCAGAAACCGACTTCCGCCCGGACGTGCAGAAAATCGATGTGCCTACGCTGGTGATCCACGGCAGCAGCGACCAGGTGGTGCCTTTTGAAGCGACCGGCAAGCTGGCCGCAGAAACAATCAAAGGCGCGCAGCTGAAAATTTATGACGGCGCGCCGCACGGCTTTGCCGTTACCCATCAGCAGCAGTTGAATGAAGATTTACTGGCTTTCCTGCAGTCGCATTGAGTTTAAGGGGCCACGGCCCCTTTTATTAGTTCTGCGGACGCAGCGAGATTTCACCGCCAACCCAGGATTTACGCACGCCGTCCTGTTCCAGAATCAAACCGCCCTGCTGATCGATGCCTCTGGCGATGCCCGGAATTTCTCGATCGCCAATCAGCAGCTTCACCGGACGATCCATAAAGTTATCCAGCCTGCTCCAGCGTTCAACAAAGGGCGCAAGGCCTTCACGTTCAAACTGCTGAAGAGAGTCGCGCATCTTATTTACCAGCGCGGCTGCCAGCGTATTACGATCAATCGCAACGCCCGCTTCCTGCAAATTGATCCACGCCTGGTTGACTACGCTGCTGTCCGGTGAGCGCATGGCCAAATTAATACCGGTGCCGATAACGATATTAGCCGCATCTCCCGCTTTTCCAGTCAGTTCGACTAAAATGCCCGCTAGTTTACGATCGTTAAGGTAAAGATCGTTGGGCCATTTTACTTTGACATCCGTTGCACCCAGCGCCTGCAGTACTTCTGCCGTGACTATCCCTATCACCAGGCTTAACCCCATGGCAGCCAGCGGCCCCTGCTCCAGCCGCCAGTACATGGAAAGATAAAGATTGGCACCAAAAGGAGAGAACCACTGGCGTCCGCGACGGCCGCGTCCCGCCTGCTGATACTCTGCCACACAGGCGTCGCCGGATTGCAGATCCGCCATTCTGTCCAGCAGATACTGATTGGTAGAGTCGATCACCGGGATCACCGCCAGCCGTCCGTGATCGAGCTGCGTAATGATGGTTTCTTCATTTAACAGCTGGATTGGCGCTGGCAGGCTATAGCCTTTGCCGGTTACGGTGAAGACATCGATTCCCCACTCTTTTAGTGTCTGAATATGTTTATTGATCGCGGCACGACTCATGCCCAGCTGCTCGCCAAGCTGCTCACCCGAGTGGAATTCACCGTCGGCGAGGATCGCAATAAGTTTTAGCGGTACTGTCTGATCTTTCATGCAATCACTCCTACGGCATCCTGTTCACCCTGTGCACCGATGAATCGCACCTCAGGTTCAAGCCATACGTTAAATTTCTGACCAACGCGCTGACGCACCTCATGCGCTAAGGCTACGATATCGCCGCTGGTCGCCTGATGCTGATTGATCAACACCAGCGCCTGCTGCTGATGAACTGCCGCTCCGCCTATTGCAAAGCCTTTCAGATCGCAGCGATCGATCAGCCAGCCAGCGGCTAACTTGACGCTGCCATCGGCCTGCGGATAGCGCGGCGCATCTGGCCAGGCGGCCATAATAGCATTTGCCTGCTCTACGCTGACCACCGGGTTTTTAAAGAAGCTGCCAGCATTGCCTGTTTTAGCAGGATCGGGCAGTTTGCTGCTGCGCATCTGGCAAACGGTATCGAATATTTGCTGCGGCGTTGCCGTTTGCGGGGAAAGTTTGCCTAAATCGCCGTAGGAGAGTACTGGTTGCCACTTTTTATTCAGAATAAGCCCGACAGCAACGATAGCGTAGCCGTACTGGTATTTATGTTTAAAGATGCTGTCGCGGTAGCCAAACTGGCAGGCCTCAGTTGGCAGACGTTCAATTTCGCCGGTAGCCAGATGCAGGACATCAACATATTCACAGATGCTTTTCAGCTCTACGCCATAAGCGCCGATATTTTGAATAGGCGCGGAACCCGTGCAGCCAGGGATCATCGCCATGTTTTCCAGGCCGGGCAGACCTTTCTCCAGCGTGTATTTAACCAGCTGATGCCAGTTTTCCCCGGCGCCGACGTGCAGATGCCAGGCCTCTGCACCCTCTTTTACCGCTATACCTTTGATACGATTGATAATGGCTTTGCCCTGAAAATCATCTAAAAACAGGATGTTGCTGCCTTCGCCGATCAGTAAGACGGGCTGTTGGCGAAGCTGGCTCTCCTGCCAGGCAGCGCTTAAGGCCTCTGGCGTGGTGGCTATGATGAGTTCCTGAGCAAAGCGATCAAGATTAAAGGTATTAAAAGGTTTCAGAGAGTGCTGCTGGCTGGACATGAGACGGCCTTAACAAATTTAACTGCCGGTAGTTTACCCGATCCGGGCCGGGAGCGTGGAGGGATTTACTGTTAGGGGGCTAGTGGTTTTGCCAAAACAGGCTGCGATGCAGGCTTTTCTGAGGTTCAAACGCAAAAAACCCCGGCCTTTCGGTCGGGGTTATCGCA
>NZ_JBHDVM010000008.1:25661-224796 GCF_042610525.1 Pantoea sp. sgz302252 | reverse complement strand
TTGGAGCGGGAAACGAGACTCGAACTCGCGACCCCGACCTTGGCAAGGTCGTGCTCTACCAACTGAGCTATTCCCGCCCGACTTACCACTTTCAAAACGCTTTAAATTGACCTATGTTCTTGATAGATAACAATTTTGTATCAAAAGCGCTCCGCAAGATGGTGTGCATTATGGACTAATCCCTTTGCCTTAGCAACCCCTGAGCTTGATGAAAGGGCCTGCGCCTGCGCGAATGTTTACTTTATGCTCGCAAAAAGCGTCAGACAGGCGGCTTTGTCGGCCGCCTGTCTGGATCAGGCGGTCAGGCCACCGTCCAGCACCAGGCTCTGGCCTGTCATATAGCTACTCTCGTCGCTAATCAGAAAAGCGGCGGCGCGGGCTATTTCACTGGCTTTGCCTAATCTACGCAGCGGAATTTGTCTGCGTAACGCTTTCAGCGCCTCAGGAGGGATCGCCCCGGTCATCTCGCTCGCAATAACCCCCGGCAACAGACAGTTTACCCTGATATTGAAACGCGCAACTTCCAGCGCCAGCGACCTTGCCATCCCCGTCATCGCCGCTTTGGTCGCGCCATAGGTCGTTTGCCCGATATTGCCTTTAATACCGGTTACTGAAGACATCAGCACTATTGCCCCCTGGCCCTGTGCAATCATCGCTGGCAGCAAGTGTCGATTCCAGTAAAAGATGGCGCTCAGGTTCGTCTCTATTACCTGCCGCCAGCGTTCACCGGTCTGCTTTATATGCAAATCGTCATGCGTGATGCCTGCATTATGAATAAGGGCAAAGGGCGCACCGTACTGTGCCAGCAGTGCCGGCGCGGCAACGTCTACCGCCTGCTGATCGCTGCCATCGCAAAGGCAACGTCTTATCCATCCAGTCTGTTCAGTTTCTTTCTGTTCCTGCAGGCCACTTTCGCTGCGACAGGTAAAGACCACGTTCCACCGGCTGGCCAGCTCTTCCACTACCGCACGACCAATACCGCGACTTCCCCCCGTGACTAATACCCACGACCTGTTCATCATTGCTGCCTTTCAACAAGGATCAGACAGAGTTCGCCCAGGGTCATCTGCGGATTTTTAATAAAAATATCCGCAGTAAGCGTGACGTCAAATTCCCTTTTTGCCAGTACCATCAGTTCAACGTAGTCCAGGCTGTCCAACTCTATCTGCGTTAGCAGCATGTCAGGCGAGAGACTGCTCATTCCTAAATCTTTTGCATCACAGATAGTTTCGCAAAGGGTGTTGTAGACCTTTTCATGCTTTTCCATTTTTATCTTCCTTTTGTCATTATCCAATTGCCCAGGTTTTTAAGGTCACAGCAGTAGCAATCAGCGGCTGCTGCGCTTTTGCCTGAATCACCGTGCGTAAGATATAGCCTGTCTCTTTGCTGCCCATTACCAGCGTAGGCTGACTCGTCCAGCGAAGCGGCTCGTCCAGCAGTGAACGGCCGGCATGAAATAACCGGGCGCTGAAGTGCGTTTCGTGATGCGTTTGCATGACCGGCAACCGGGTAAAGACTTCGTTAAGCTTTGTCGCCTGTAGTTCCGGTAGCGCCATCAGCGTATCGGTGGTTTGCAACAGCAGGTGAAAAAGCAGCGCGTCAAAAAAGACCCACGCATTTTCTTCAGCATTTCCCGGATACTTCCCACTAAAGGCCATGATTTGCTCTGCCGCGATTTCCCGTTCATGGCGCTGGCTTTCGGGCTCTTTCAGCGCTGGCGCAGGCGCGAGTTTGCTGGTCACACACCCTTCCTGAGCGGCATTCAGCAGCCTGGCAACCGGGTGCCCGGGTACACCAGCAATTTGCAGTTGATAAGGCTCTCCGCACAGAACCGGATAGCGCAGGCGAGTGCTGCACAGATAGAAATCGTTTTCCGGCTTTTCGGTGAGCAACGCTGTGGTGAGACGCTGCTTGATGTCCAGCATCATTCTCATCCCGTGAACGCTGGTTTTCTCCAGGCCGATTTTGTGGGCGTAGCCATTATCAAAATGAACGGGATTATAATCGCCGGAAAAGGCGGCCCACTCCTCAGCATCGCGTTGGGTATAGAGCAGAGTATTCATACTTTTCCTATAACCACCGCCGCGTTAGCGCCACCGAACCCAAAACTCAGATTAAGGATGTTACGCAACGTGCCGGCGCGGTGACCTTCGCTGATATAGTCCAGATCGCACTGCGGATCGGCATTTTTGAGGTGCAGCGTGGCGGGCATCATCTGGTGCTGTAGCGCCTGCAGGCAAATGATCGATTCGAAACTGCCCGCAGCCGCAATCAGATGCCCGGAGTAAGATTTAGTACTGGAAACGGGAATAGTGCTGGCGGCCGGGCCAAGCGCCAGCTTGATCGCCTCGGTTTCATTCAGATCGTTCAGCGGCGTGGAGGTGCCATGCGCATTGATATAGTCAATTTCCGTAGCCGTTAGTCCGGCCTGCTGTAAAGCACGCTGGATCGTTTTTTGCCTGGCAAGCTTATCTTCTGCCGGCGCGGTAAAATCAACGGCATCGGAGTAGTTGCCATAACCTTTGACCTCTCCCAGTATCGTCGCGCCGCGCGCCTGCGCTGCTGCCATTTCTTCCAGGCACAAGACCGCCGCGCCTTCTGAAAGCACAAAACCATTGCGATCCAGACTGAACGGGCAGCAGGCTTTGGTAATATCTTCTTGTTCGCTGGTCAAAGCGCGCAGAACATCAATGTTCCATACAGCGGCGTCAGAACGTAGCGATTCGCCCGCGCCCGCCAGCATCATCGTCGCCCGACCACTGCGGATCACTTCGAAAGCGTCGCCAACAGCCATAGTTCCGGTAGCGCAGGCCGCTATCGGGCTGTTTTGATAACCGCGCAGTCCCCAGTTGAGGCTACAGGCTGCCGTCGCTACGTTCGGCATGGAAAAAAAGCAGCCGAATGGCGACCCCAGGCCTGTACGCAGGATATCGGCATAGTTGGCGCAAATGTCATCGTAAGCTGCCCAACCGCTACCGATAATCACGCCGCACTCCAGCGGATCGTAACAATCCGCAGGCGTACGCTCCTGAAAAGCCATGGCGATCGCCTCCCGTGCAGCGCCTAACGCCAGTCGCGCATAGCGCGGCAGACGACGGCGTATGGCCGCAGGCACGCCTTTAAGACTCGGCTCTTCGTCAATAATGCCTAAAAAGCGGGTCTGGATATCCATGTTAAAGCGATCGTAATAGCGATAGCCCAGCTGATAGTTCATGATGGCCTGCCAGCATTGCTCGCTATTCATCCCCAACGGCGTTACCGCGCCATAGCCGGTAACCACTACCCGGCGTGGCAATGAGCTATTATTCATAAGCTGTTCCCTGTGTGTTTTCTTCCGTACCGCCTCCCAGCGCCAGCCAGAGTTTTAGCGTGGCGTAGAGGTAGTTGTACTGCATATCCGACAGGCTGGTTTCTACGCTTAACAGCGCATCTTCAGCATCCAGCAAAGTTTCCAGAGAGACGGCGCCCGCCCGATACTGGCTGGTCGTCAGCGTCAGCCGCCGCTGGCTCAGCCGAAGATTTTTTGCCAGCTGCTGTTTCTGATGCAGGTAATCAAGCCGCTGCGTCATGGTGTTATCCACCTCGGCCAGCGCAGCGTAGACCGTGCTGCGAAAAGCGATTACCGCCTGCTCAACGTCAAGTTCCGCGCTTTTAGCCGTCAGCCGCATCTGGTTCCACTGGACAAAAGGCAGGGTGACGGCGCTTCCCAACGCGCGAACCGGATTGCTGAACCATTGTTGAAAAACGGTACTGCCCGCACTGAGCGCCGCCGTCAAAGAGAGGCTGGGATAAAAATTTAGCCGTTCCACATCCGCCCCTGCCAAAGACGCACGAAGGCTGGCTTCGGCGGCCCGCACGTCCGGACGGCGGGCGATGACTGCCACCGGCAAGGTAATAGCGATCGGCACTTCCTGTGAAACATCCAGAGAGGCCAGCTCAGGCTGCCGCTCTGTCGGCGGCTGGTTAAAAAGAATAGCCAGCGCGTTGCGGGCCTCTTCGCGCTGTTGCTGCAAAGAGTGAAGCGTGTTGTTCAGAGTGAGCAGCGATTGTTCAGCCTGCAACAGCTCGCTTTCATTGGTCGCACCTGCCTGGTAACGGGATTTCACCAAATCTCGCGTCTGGCTGCCTACGGCGATCGCCCGTTGTTGCAGCGCGATCTTCTGGTTAAGGTTGCCAATTTTCCAGTAATACTGCGCGGTCTCGCCGATTAGCGTCAGCGCGGCGCTGTGCCTGTCCTGAAGTGAAGCTTCAGCCTGCCACTGCGCTTTTTCTCTTGCCCGCGCCAATTTTCCCCATAAATCAAGTTCGTAGCTCAGGCTTAACGAAGCGCTGTAGGTATCTGTCGTGGTGCTCTGTCGGCGCAGGTTTTTCTGCTGGCTGCCGCTGCCGCTGAGCGTAACGTCCGGCGTCAGATTAGTGTTCGCCAGCCCGGCAGCCAGCCTTGCCTGCTGTAGCTGCAGGCCAGCTACCGCCAGATCGTTGTTGACGCTTAGTGCCTGGTCAATCAGGGCTGAAAGCTGTGGATCGGCGAAGTTTTCCCACCAGCGGCCAGACTGCTTTAAATAGCCGACGCCGCTCGCTTCCATTCGCCAGGACGCCGGTATCACTATCTCAGGGCGCTGATAGTCGCTTTTAACTAAAGAGCCGCAGCCTGTAAGCCAGACGGCCAGTAATGTGACCAGCAGGAGTCTGTTCATTATCATTCCCTCGCCAGCGCTTCAGTCGGATTTAACCGTGCCGCATTGCGCGCGGGGAAAAAACCAAATCCAAGACCGATCAGGGCAGAGAAACCGCAGGCCAGCACCAGCGGCGGCCAGGTAAAGACCATAGTAAAATCAAGCGTCAGCCAGGCGAAGATCAACCCGGCCAGGCCAGAGGCCGCTACGCCGATCGCGCCTCCCAGCGCGCAGATCACCATAGCTTCGATCAAAAACTGGCGCATGATATCCGTCGGCCTGGCACCTACCGATAAGCGAATGCCGATTTCGTGAGTTCGTTCGGTAACGGAGACCAGCATGATATTCATCACGCCCACGCCGCCGACCAGTAAAGAGATGCCAGCAATAGCGGTGATCAGCAGGGACATTGAATCCGAAGCTCTACGCATGGCCTGCGTCATCTGATCGTTGGTTTGCGTAAAGAAATCACGCTTGCCGTGCGCCTGCTCCAGCAACCGCTCCACACTTTTTTGCACCTCTTGTATCGGCTGCCCCTCCGGGACGCGTAGCGTTATTGATGACACCGGCATAGCGCCGGTCATGCGTCCCAGCAGCGAGGTATAGGGCATCCATGCGTCGCGCATCATGCCGCTGATTTTCATGCCGTTGCGTTCGGCCACGCCAATGACGTGGAAGGAGGCGCCGCCAAGTTGAATAATTTGCCCTTCCGGCGTTTCACCTGGCGCAAATAAAGTTTTACGCAAAGCCGGATCGATAATGACTACTGGCTCGCGCTCTTGCTGATCGCGCAGGGTAAAGCCGTTACCGGAAAGAAAATGCAGCCCCTGCACATAAAAATAAGCGTTGCCGATGCCGGAAATCGTTACCGTTCCCTGTTTTCCTCCGCGCACGGCGGTCACGGTATGGCTGACCACAGGCGATACGCCATCAACATATGGCTGCTTTGCCAGCCGCTCTACATCGGAAATTTTCAGGGCATGCATCAGATCGGGACGAGGATTATCCCAGCCCAGCCCTGGACGAATCTCCAGAGTGCTGGTTCCCAGCCGGCTGATTTCTTTCAGCACGCTCTGACGCGCGCCTTCGCCTACGGCCATAGAGGAAACCACAGAAGCGATGCCAATGATGATCCCCAGCATGGATAAAAAGGCCCGCGCCCGATGCCCCAGCAGCGCGCGCCAGGCCATTCTTACCGCCTCTTGCAGCGCTGGCCAGAACGGCGTGCGCCCGGTAGCGACGGCGACCGGCAAAGCTGATGGGATTTTTGGCGACGCGGCGGCCTCGTTAAGCCTGTCAGCGATAATCTCGCCATCGCTGATTTCAATAATGCGCTGCGCCTGATTAGCGACTTCGCGATCGTGCGTAACGATGATGATGGTGTGACCAGCCTGATGCAGCGAATGCAGAATGTTCATTAACTCATGGCCGCTGCTGCTATCCAGCGCGCCGGTAGGCTCATCGGCCAGAATAATCTCCGCGCCGTTCATCAGCGCGCGGGCGACGCTGACCCGCTGCTGCTGACCGCCGGAAAGCTGCGCCGGTTTGTAATGCATCCTTTCCTGCAGTCCTAATCTCGCCAGCAGATAGTCAGCCCGCGTTAAACGCTCTGCCGCCGGCATTGCGGTATACAGTGCGGGAACAGCGACGTTTTCCACCGCGCTCAGATAGGGCATCAGGTGATAACGCTGGAAAATAAAACCGATATACTGGCTGCGCAGCTGTGCCAGCTGCTCGCTGCTGGCCTGGCTGGTAGCAATGCCTTTAATAGTCATTTCCCCAAGCGTAGGCTTATCCAGGCAGCCAAGAATATTCATCAACGTGGATTTTCCGGAGCCGGATGCGCCGACGATCGCTACCATTTCGCCACGATGCAGCGTCAGCGAGATATTTTTCAGTACGGCTACCTTCTGTAGCCCGGAAACGAAATGGCGCGATATGCCGCGCAGCTCAATCAACGGAGAAGCGCATTCAGCCATTACGGCTTCCTCCGGTGGCATACTGCGTCACCACCACAAGATCGTTTTCCTTTAATCCTTCTTTAACTTCGATAAACTGGCGATCGTTTAAGCCCGTGCGGATCCAACGTTCTTCTGCCTTATCGCCATTGATCACCTGTACCTGATAACGATCTTCGCCTTTCGCTTCTCCCAGTGCTGCGACCGGCACGCGCAATACGTTTTTTGCCTGTTCCACGATAATAAATACCTGCGCGGTCATGGAGGTGCGCAGCAGATGCTGTGGATTAGCAATGGAAAATACGCCGTTGTAGTAGATGGCTGAAGATTGCTGCTGACTTGTTGAAGGTACGCCGCTTTCCTGCAACGCCTCGTCTGGGGCTCCCTGGATGACGCCCATAATGCTTTCATAACGGGTTTTGGGATCGGCCACGACGTAAAACCACAGAGGCTGCCCGCTGTGTACCTTGAGAATATCGGTTTCGGAGATACGGGTATGTACTGCCATAGTGTCGACGTTCGCCAATACCAGAATTGTCGGCGCCGTTTGTGAGGAAACTATGGTTTGCCCTTCTTTAGTGACAATTCCCAGTACTTCGCCATCAACAGGCGCGACTATGCGGGTAAAACCCAGATTTGCCTTAGCCGTTTCCAGATTCATCTGCGCCTGAACAATTTGCGCCTCGTTAACCTTTACCTGGGCGATCTGAGAACGATATTTTGCCCTCGCCTGCTCCAGTTCGCTTTTCACCCCCGATCCTTCGCGATCCATTCTTTGCTGCCGGGTAAGTTCCTGTTGATACTGCACCAGCAGCGCCTGACTGGCCTCTTTCTGCGATACGGCGCTCTGCAGTGCCGCTTCGGTGTTGCGCAGCTCAGTTTGCTGCAAAGTAGGATCGATCTCGGCCAGCAGCTGGCCGCGAGTGACCCGATCGCCTTGTTTCACATAAAGTTTGCGCAACTGGCCGTTTACCTGAGCGCCGACGCTAACCTGCACGGAAGGTTTTAAGATGCCGGTCGCCAGCACGGTTTTTTCGATATCGCCACGAGTTACGGCAACGCCAGAAAGAGCTGTCGCGTGGCCCGGCTGCAACAGACGCCAGCCAATACTGGCCGCTACGGCCACTGTCAGCGCGACGGCCAGCAATATAAAGCCTTTATTACGTAAAGAAGCGGCCATCATGCACCTCCGCATCGTTCAATGCAGACCTCTTCCAGCCGCTTTTCAGCCACGCGATAAACCTGGTCGAACAGCGGCAGCACGCTTTCGCTGTGCGTAACGGTGATCAGCGTTTTACGTTGATCCCGGCAGTGCAGCAGCAGGGTTTTCATTACCTGCAGCGCCGTCTCTTCATCCAGATTGGCGGTTGGCTCATCCAGCACCAGGATTGGATTGCTGCTATACATCGCCCGCGCCAGCAGCAGGCGCTGACGCTGCCCGAGAGAAAGCCCTGCATGGCTTTCGCGCACCAGCGCATTCAGGCCGCCCGGCAGGTTATCGATAACCGCTTTTAAATTAAGCCCTGCCAGAGCCTTTTCGATCCGCTGATAGCCCGCAGTATCAAAACGCTCGTCAAACAAAGTGATGTTCTGCAAAACCGTGGCGTTAAACAGAATATCTTCCTGGCTTTGCAGAAAGAACAACCTGGCGGCCTGACGATAATCCACCGGCTGACCGTCAACGGCGATATCGCCCTGCATCGGCGCCAGCAAGCCGGTCATTACCTTTAGCAGCGTGCTTTTTCCCGCTCCTGAGCTGCCAATAATTGCTACGCTTTCGCCCGCAGTAACCGTTAAGCAGAGATCCTCAAGAATCCCCTGGTCTGCGGTATAGGCAAAGGCGATCCCGCTGTAGCTCAGTCGGGAATGAAAAGAAGGTACAGAAGCTTCGTTTATCATTTCCCGCTCTGTGGCGGCAGGAAAAAGATCCTGCGCGCGGGTATCGATCACATGAAGCTGATTTTTTTGCAGCACGGCAAAGAAAATTTTGGTGACGTAAGAGGTAAAAATTTGCCGGATAAAGCTGTAGGCAAAAAATTCGCCCAGCGTAATGACGCCGTTGTTCAACAGCGGCAGCGCCAGCAGCATAAAAAATACCATCTCCAGGCTGCCAATCAGCTGGTAAAGGCTGTTTTTCACCTGTTCATAAACTTTCTGCCGCTGCTGACAGGTAAAAAGCGACTGTGCATAGTGAACAAACCGGCTTTTACGCTGGCTGGTCAGACGAGCCGATTTAATGGTGGAAAATCCCTGGATGCTCTCCAGGATAAAATCGCTCTGCTCGGCGTTTTTAACCTGAAGCTGCTGGGTATAATAGCGGTCGCGATAAATGGCCCAGACGCTGATTAGCCCCATGAACGTGACGCCCGCAGCGGACACCATCGCCAGCCTCGGGCTCATATAGCACATCACGGCCAGCGCGATGGCGCCGATAATCCAGTCGGTGCGTAAACCGTTATCCAGCTCGATTTTTATGGCCGAAGCCGCCTGCCAGTTAGAAAAACGGCTGAAGATTTCGCCCGGCGCGCGCTTATCAAAAAAGGTCAGTGAATTGCTGAGCAAACGCGAAAAGCCCGCCGCGCTGTTAACGACCACAAAGCGTTTAACAAAGCGCTCCGTAATCCAGCGGACGCCCAATGCCAGCGCTGTTGATACCACAAAAGCCAGTAGATAATAAAAGTAGGGAAACTCTTTATTGCCCGGCTGGGAATAAACCTGGTTGATAGCGCTGCTGACCATCGTCGGCATGATAAACAGCGTCAGGGAGATTAAAAATGCCAGCGCCATCAGTCGATAAATACCCGGGACTTTCGCCGTCTCCTGCAGGCTCATACATGCCAGCGCGCCGGTTTTTCGGCGTTTTCCTGCCGAAGGCTGCGGTAAAGTCGCCTCCGCCTCGTCATCCACGATCAGGGCATAGCCGCTGATATCTGCTTTCAGCGACGCGGCAGGCAGTAGCTGCATGCCAAGGGCGGGATTCATTACGCAGACATAGTCGCCTTTACGGTAAGCCAGCAGCACATAGTGGCTGGCGCCGTAATGCAGAATCGCAGGCAGCGGCAGCTCTGCCAGTTCATTATGCTCGAACATTACCGGGCAAACCGGTACGCCAAGCTCTGTCATAATGGTGCACAGCGAAGCCAGCGAAGTCCCATGTACGGAAGCGGGATAGCGCTCGCGCAGCTCCGCCAGCGAAATATCAATACCTCGCGTCTGCAGCATCATGGCGATGCAGGCTAAACCACACTCCGTTGTTTCGCCCTGCCAGACCAGCGAGGGGATAATCTTTTCCATGATTTGATTTTCCAGGTTCCCGGATTATTCATTAATAAAAAACAGCGAATGCGAGTGCCACAGCGTCCAGTCGTCAGGATGTCGGCGAAGCGAGGCTTCGATAATTTCAGGCAGTTTTCCCTTTAAATCTCTCGAAGCGACGGGTTGATATATATAAATTTTTATCCCTTTATCGTAATAGAGATAATAGAAAACGACCTGCGCGGCCAGCGCCCGGGCAATACGAATAATACCGCTGTGCAGCCTGGCGGGACGGCCAAACAGTCGACAGCCCAGCTTAGCCGATTTCGCGGCCTGGCCCTGAGCGGTGTAATCCGGCGTAATGTCCGGAAATAGCATAATATTTTGCTGGTTCGTTGCCGCCGCCATAATTGCCGAAGTTAAATTATCGGCAATCGCCCGATTATCATCATGAATTGAACAATAAGAGAGATTGATGCCTGCCGCCTGCCGCGTCTGCTGGTCATAATTTTCAACACTGGCAGAAACAATTACGGTTGCCTTACCGGGAAAAACGGCGCTGCCGACGATACCGGCCAGCACATCGGAAACCATATGCAGCGGAGCCAGCACCACGGGCGATCCGGCCTGGTGTAGCGGTTTTACTACCGCATCAAGCTCGGTTTTACAGCGTTCAAGCTGCGCCAGCAGCTGCGGGTTCTGCCCGAAAGTAGCGGCCAGTTCAAACAGTCGCCGACGGTAGCACAGCGCGGCATAATCCAGGCGTCTGCCATCGTCAATCAGGCATTGTTTATTGGCAGCGGCGACAAAAGCGCGCCTTCGCTCCGCCCGATTGCCCAGGCCCAGTCGACGGCCCAGCGCTGCCAGCCGCAGCAGCCAGCGGTAGTCGCAATGCCGCAGCAGCCAGCAAAAAATTTTATGCCGTACCTGACGAAATAGTCTGCATGCTCGCGCCAGCCTGGCGAGAAAGTTGTGCCAGGCCAGCCAGATCCACACCACGGAAAAAACCATTATTTCACCAGCGGCTTATCATGCTGCAGCAGCGACAGCAGCTGTTGAGTAAAATCGCTGAATTCTCCTTCCTGCGTGGCCAGCCATTTCTTATTGACGATAAAGCTGGGTGTTGCCTGAATCTGGTAGTAGCTGGAAACTTCAGTAAGATAGTTTTGTAGCTCCTGAACCTGAGAAGATTGACTGACCTGCGCGTATATTTCTGGATCGATGCCTTGCTGTTTGAGCCAGCCGTCACGGACTTCCGCCTGGCTTAGATCAAGGTGCTCTTTTAGCACGGCGTCATACATTTTTTGTCTGTACTGCGGTTCGACGCCCATTACAGTCAGTGTGGAAAACAGCGAGGAAAAACTGGCCAGCCCGGCGCCGCTTTTACTGTTGAAATGCAGACGAACCAATCTGGTTCCAGCCGGCATCTGCTCCGCCAGCTTGTTGACGTTTTCTTCGTTGGCAGAACAGTAATGACAGCCATAGGAAAATATTTCAATAATGGTATTGTCTTCTTTGATCGGGCTTTTTTTAACCATCCCCTCACTAAGTGAGATTAACGCTTCATATTCAGGTAGCGGTCGCAACACAAAATGATGGAAATAAGCGGTAGTGATCAATGAAGAGATCACAATAACCACCAGCGTGTAGATGAATAAACCAATTTTGTTTTTCAGCATAAGGTTCTTCCATGAAGAGCAGATAGCTCATTGGCTAATTATTTCAGGAGTAATTATGATATGACATTCGTTGACTATAACCAGAACCAACAGAGGGACAATAGATAACAATAAGGCTGATGCGCCCGGAACTTATCACATCAGCACTGTTTTTCAGTCTGAGTTAATTAACTCAGGCTGATTTTTTATCAAGATATTTCACTACAGAGGGAAGAAGCCACCTGTTGTAAATTTGTTTCGACAAGTTTGCCATTTTTATCAAAACAGTTAATTCTGTTATAGCAACCGCCATCACTCATCTGAATAATACCATCTGATTTGCAGGTAGTAGTATTACATCCACCAATAACTTTAGCTGCATTTTTTAAATCAATTTTTTTCATAAAAAATTCCTTATAAAGGCATTTAAGTTTTCATTCCCGGCTGTTAAAGCAGGAATTCCTCTTCCTGTTTTTCATCAGAAAGATTCCCTTAAGACAAAAGATTGACAACGTCTTTTATCAAAGAGTAGGGGGTGTTTCCTTGTTTTTTTAATGGAACCGATAATAAACAGAGGAATTTTTAATATCAACAATATTTTTCTACGCTCTTCCGTTCTCGCCAGTTAATAAAATCTTTCCTCATACAGGAAAACACCTGGATAAGATAAAAAATAATAGTTTTTTCCTGCTCACGTAAGACCAGAAGCGCCATGTCTTTACAGGTTAATTCTGAGAACAACCATAAGAATGACGATTAAAATTACAAAAAAAATATAAAAAAATTTTTTTTATTATCAGCTTATCTAAGGGTATTTCTGGCTTCCCGACAATTGGTCTGATGGTCAAACACAAAGAAAAGGTATCTTTTAAAGATTATTAGCCAAAAAGCGCTTATTATATCTCAGGGAGTAAGCCGTAGATTTAACCTGGTTGTTCCTTATAAAAACAAACATACTTTCTTACCCCGGAATTTTATTAATACGGCTATCGTTTCATGCTTACTTATCATAAGAAGTATTTATAAATGAAAGCAAGGTTTGTCAGGCCAATAATATATACACACATCAATATACTTATCTTATTCAATAACATAAACTACAATACCAGGTTATTACATCAAGTTAAATTAAAGCCTTACGCATCTGAAAGGTTAGGGGATTGAATTTTTCCCTTGTGCGTGATGCGCTTAGCGTTATTGAAAAATGCCCGAAAGCAAAGAGGCACTTCACTGAATGACGATCCACTAACCTGCCAAAGCTAACCTCGTCATTAAAAACAGGATAAACTCAGAAAGAACCTAAATTAACCACAATAATAAAGGCAGCACCGCTTTTTCAATTAACACCTTGTTATTTTCCGCTAATACGTACTATAAAAAAATCTCTTAACCGGTTGACATTAATTATATGCCTCATTAAATTACGTTACAGTTTAGTTCATGCGAATGTTCCGAAAGATGAAGTTAGCGCTCCCCTGACAACAGCCAGGCAATCTCGGTTCAGGAACTAAATAAAAAGGAAAGGCATGCGTTATGCCAATAAAGCGTAATTTTTTGCGCACATTCAAAAGGAAATGCACTGATGAAAAAGAACGTAATTGCAGTTTCTGCGCTGGCTCTGGCAATTTTTAGCACCGGAGCTTTTGCCACTGAGGGAACGGTAAATTTTGAAGGTGAGATTATTGCTCAGGGTTGTGATATATCTTCAAACACCGACGAGCAGACTGTAAAGTTTGGAAAAATTGCCAAAAGCGCTTTTCCGGAAGCAGGTTCAACAGCGGGCGCTAAAGAGTTCTCCATTGTATTAACCGCCTGTCCGGATACGCTAAAGAAAGCCTCTGTACTCTTTGAAGGGACTCAAAGTGAAAATGATAGTACTATTCTTGCTTTAAGCACGGAAGCTGTCGATGGCATAAGCGCAGCTACCGGGGTAGGAATTCGCATTGTTGAAAGCGACAGCAGGGAGGCCGTCACTCTGCATCAGAACACTTCTGAATACGATATCAAAAATAGCAGCGCCACCTTGAATTTTATCGCCAGCTATATCCGACTTGGCGATACTGAAGTTGTACCTGGCGTAGCTAATTCCGTCGCTAATTTCACCATCGCTTATAACTAACCTTCTGGTCTGATTTCAGCCAGCGCAGTATCCGTCAGGAAGGGCGACGCCTTCCTGACTTTTATATTTTACTTATAATGGATAAAAAAATGAACGTATGGCGAAGCACTATCGTTGCAGTGCTGCTGCTTTTCTGCGGGCAGCAGGTTCAGGCTGGAGTGAGAGTAGGCGGAACGCGTTTAGTCTATGACGGCGGCCTGAAAGAGTCTTCCATCACCGTCAGCAATCCAGGCAAAATCAATTATTTAATTCAATCCTGGGTTGAGTCGCAGGAAGGTGACCGCAGCAAGGCGCCTTTTATCATTACGCCGCCGCTTTTTCGTCTGGATAGCGAGCAAGATAATATTCTGCGCGTGGTTCGTGCCGGCGGCGATCTGCCGACTGACCGGGAATCTCTGTTCTGGCTGAATATAAAATCGATTCCCGCAGCCGAAAAAAAAGCGAACACGTTACAAATAGCCGTTAAAACTCGTATCAAGCTAATTTATCGCCCCCGCGGGCTGACCGGAACCTTAAGCGATGCGGCCGCGGGCTTACAGTGGCAGCGTAGCGGCAACGAACTGGTGGTCACTAACCCTTCAGCCTACTACGTTAATTTTTTTAGAATAAAAGTTAACGGCATTTTATTAGAAAAAATTTCGCTGGTCGCCCCTAAATCCAGCGCCCGTTTTCAACTGCCTGCCGGCACGCAAAGCGGTGAAATAAGCTGGGAAATCATCAATGACTATGGCGGCGCCAGTAAACCGTTTGTCGGCCATATTTAACCAGCAAACACGAAAGTAATCCCTGCACAGGTAGTGAGGGATCAGGGATACAGCAGGCTGACCATCGCAGTCTGCTGATAAATGGAGTTAAATGGATGAGTAACTCAAAAAGCTTGACCCCAGGCGAGTTTCGCTACGCCTTTCTGGCCTGTCTGATCGCCTGGCAGCTGCCGCTTTTCCTCGCCCCCGGCGTGCAGGCGCGCGAATACTTTAATCCCGCCCTGCTTGAACTGGATAATCCGGCCTATAAAGGTATTGATTTAAGCGGATTTGAAGAAGGCGTTCAGGCGCCAGGCGCCTATCTGGTTGATGTCTATCTTAATGGCTCAATGGTCGATACGCTGAATCTTGATTTTTTCTCGCAGACGTCCGCCAGAACAAAGAGCCTGCACCCCTGTCTGAACAGCGCTACTCTGAGAACCCTTGGTGTAAAGGTTGAGGCTTTTCCTGCCATTGGCGCAACGGACGAATGTGTCGATCTTCCCCGGGTTATTCCTCAGGCAAGCGCCACTTTTCGCTTTAACCAACAGCGGCTGGATTTAAGCATTCCTCAGGCGGCTCTGCAGAAAAACGCTCGTGGCTATGTTCCCCCTTCGAAATGGGACCAGGGGATCCCTGCTATGTTGCTGAATTATACCTTTAGCGGCGCCAACACCTATGCCCGGCAAAAAGATTTTTCCGACAGTCATAGCTGGTATATGAATTTGCGTTCCGGTCTTAATATTGGCGCCTGGCGTCTGCGGAACTATTCGACATGGAACAGAGACAGCAGCGGCGAGGATCGCTGGCGTTCAATTAATACCTATGCGCAACGCGATATTATTGCGCTTAAAAGCAAACTGATACTGGGCGAAAGTTCCTCTCCAGGTGAAGTTTTCGACAGCGTTTCTTTCCGTGGCGCGCTGCTTGCTTCGGATGACGATATGCTGCCGGAAAGTTTGAAAGGCTACTCTCCCGTTGTGCGCGGCATCGCCCGCAGCAATGCACAGGTGACCATCAGGCAAAACGGCTACATTATCTATCAAAGCTATGTCGCTCCCGGCGCTTTTGAAATCCGGGATCTCTATCCAACGGCCAGCAGCGGCGATCTTTATGTCACCATTCGCGAAACTGACGGCAGCGAACAAAACCTGACCGTACCTTTTGCATCCGTTCCCGTACTGCAGCGTGAAGGGCGATTAAAGTACAGCCTTACCGGCGGCGAATATCGTTCTTCCAACGGCAACGTCGAGCACACTCCTTTCTCTCAGGGCACCGCGATCTATGGTTTACCCTGGGGAGCAACAATTTACGGCGGCTGGCAGGCAGCCAGCAAATACCAATCCGTCGCCGTAGGCTGGGGGCAAAATTTAGGCGCGATCGGCGCGCTTTCCGCAGATATTACTCAGGCCTGGGCTACTCAGGCGCATCAGATTAAAGAAAGCGGCCAATCCTGGCGGATGCGCTACGGTAAAAACTTTATCGATACCGGCACCAACTTCAGCCTGGCGAGCTATCGCTATTCAACCAAGGGTTTCTATACGCTACAGGAGACTTTAAACAGTTATCGGGATAGCTATATTGCCAACTATGACCATAAAAAGAGCCGGGCTGAGATGACGCTCAGCCAGTCTTTATGGCGCGGCGCGGGTTCGCTTTCTCTGAATCTGATTAATGAGGATTACTGGAATAACAATCGACGCAACCAGTCTGTGGCGTTGGGCTACAACAATAGCCTGAAAGGCATCAGCTATGGGCTTAATTATACCTATAGTAAAAACGGCTATGACAGTAATGGCGACCGGCTTTATTACACCGATCGGGTCTTCGCCTTTAACCTCAGCATACCGCTAAGCAAATGGCTGCCTAACAGTTACGCTACCTATAGCCTGAATACCAACCGCCAGGGCGCCACCAGCAACAGGCTGGGCCTTAACGGTACGGCTTTGCCCCATAACAATCTGAGTTACAGCGTCAGTCAGGGCTATACCAGCCAGGGAACTGGCGCCAGCGGCAGCGCCACTCTTAACTATCGGGGCGGTTCAGGCAGCGTTAACCTGGGTTATAGCTACGATCGCTCACAGCAGCAGTTTAACTACGGACTGAACGGCGGCGTGCTGGTTCATGAAGACGGCGTGACGTTTTCTCAGTCGCTGGGCGAAACGGTAGTGCTGGTAAAAGCGCCTGGCGCCAAAGATGTTACCTTGCTTAATCAAACAGGGGTAATTACAGACTGGCGCGGCTATGCCGTAGTTCCCTATGCATCGGTCTATCGCAAAAACAGTATCGGGCTGGATACCACAACCCTGCCGGATGATGTAGATATGACGCTGACCAAACAGACCGTAGTGCCCACTCGGGGTGCCGTAGTACGCGCCAGTTTTAACCCAAATATTGGGCAACGCGTGCTGATGACGCTATTAATGCAGGATGGCGCGCCCGTGCCTTTCGGCGCCTCCGTCACGCCAGCAGAAGGAGGAGACGACAGCATCGTCGGCGATGGCGGTCAGGTTTACCTTACCGGCATGGCCGGCAGCGGCACGCTGCAGGTGAAATGGGGCAACTCCCCAGGGCAGCAGTGCCACGCTTCCTGGAGCCTGCCGAAGCAGCAGGAAAATATCGGCATCCTTTTGCTGAACAGTCAATGTATATAAAGGTTCGATTATGGATAATCTAAAAAAACAGGCAAGGCTGCTCTTGTGGGGCCTGATTATTGCTGGTCTGGGCCAACAGGCGCAGGCCGAAACAGGAATGTGTACGCCGCTCAGTGGAACACCCCAGCGTTACACCTTTACCTTTGATGCAAGGCTGGAGACGCCGGAAGAAAACAAGACGGGACAGATTATCTCTAATGCGTCAAAAGAAAATTGGGGCTACAGTAATACGTATCAGCTCAAATGCGATTGTAATGGAGTCATAGGAGAGTCTTATATTTCAGCTTATTCGCCTTTGCCGATACTGGGAAAACAAACCAGCGAAGGCGGCGAATACTACCAGCTCAACGAATACCTTGCTATTTCAGCTAAAGTTTTCGTTTTGAACAACGATATGGTGCCAATCCCTTTCACCAATGTAAATAACAAAAGATATGCTTTACAGAAATCCTGCAAAAATAGTGCTGGTCATACATTTGAAAGCGGTTCCCGAGGGTCTGTTGATTTATACTTTATCCGTCCTTTTGTCGGCGTGACCACCATTCCTTTGACCAAGCTGGTTGAAGTGCATATTGCAACAGAAAATGGCGTGGTTACTCCGGAGGCGGCGGCTGAAGTTTATATGAGCGGCACTGTAACCGTTCCGCAAAGCTGCGTAATCAACCCCGATGAGAGTCAAATTACCGTGGATTTTGGTGATATCTTCTCTACAGATTTTAAAACGGCTGGCGCCAAACCTGACAGCGTAAATATAATCAACAAGCAGTTGACCCTAAAATGTTCGAATATTTCTGAAGGCGTTATCGTCTCGCTCTCTTTCCAGGGAAACCAGGATCCTTCCTTTAGCGATGCACTGAAAACGACTAACAGCGATATCGCTATCAGGATGGTAGACAAAAACAGCAATATTATTACCCCTAACAGTGGCCTACTTGGCGTAGATTTTGATTATCCTTCCAACGAAGGTTCGACGGAAATAAACTTTTACCCCATCAGCACTTCTGGCGAGGCGCCGGAAGTCGGCGAATTTGAGGCACACGCGACAATCAGAGCTGAAATTAATTGATGCTATGCCCGTTACCGGACGCGATCTGGATCAGAAATGAGTAACCATAAGGATATGATAATGAAAAAATTAGTTAAGGTCTTTTTGTTAAGTCTGACAATAGCAGGAATAACCTTCAGCGGTACAGCGCTGGGGGATATAACATTAAATATTACCGGCACGATAAAAGCTTCGCCGTGCGAGGTGGATGCCGGTTCGGACAATACAATTAATGTTGATCTGGGGAAAAATATCGAGGCGACAAAACTGGCAGCACAAGACAGCTATACGGACTGGGTGCCGGTGACCATCCTGCTGAAAAATTGTCCGGCCACCACCACGGCCGCCATTGCTAAGTTTACCGGCACACCAGCGACGGCAACGGGCGCGGCTGATATGTATGAAAACACCGGCAGCGCTAAGAATGTTCAGATTGAGCTGCAGGATAGCGAAACCGGCGCCAGCCAGGGCAATAACAGCACGATGGAGGCTCCCGTAAGCGCCAGCGCCGCCTCTTTCGCTTTACAGGCCCGGGCCTATAGCGTTGAGGGCGGCGCAACCCCGGGCAATATTGCAGGTTCTGTACAGGTTTCCTTTACCTATCAGTAATCCTTTTGCCGTCATGGCGGAGGTCATGACGGTTTTTGCCTTACAGGCGTGACGGGGGAACAATATGAAGAAAGCTCAATTTCAGCAAAACCAGGTAGCTACTGACAAGAAAACGGGTAGCGCGATAATTATGGAATCCTGTCAAATAACCGCTCTTGGTATTCGCGATGTGTTAAGCCAGAGCGGCGGCTTTACCTGGGATGTACGTATAACAAAGAGCCTTACAGAAGCAGCAGATGCCCTGCACTCCGCCCCGGCGCAGCTGCTGATCATGGAGCTCTGTGGGGAAAATGACTCAGTGCTGGACGGCTTAAAATTCCTGAGGCTCTCACTCGCCCGCTGGCCCACAACCGCCATTATCATTAATACAGCTTTTACCGATACCCGTATTCTGCAGCTGCTGGCGGCCACAGAAATTCAAGGTCTGGTGCTAAAGCAGGAACCCGCTATTGCGCTGCTGCAATGCGCGCAGCAGGTTATAGCTGGCACCAAAAGTTTCAGTCACAAAGTCAAACAGTTGCTTTCTAAGCAGCCTGCTGGCAGCGAAAACCTGACGCCGCGAGAGTTGGAAGTATTAACCCATCTTTTCGCCGGAAAAAACGTCACCGGCACCGCGCAGGAAATAGCGCGCAATGCCCGTACCGTCAGCACGCATAAACGCAACGCCATGCATAAATTGGGTATAAACAGCGATGGTGAACTCTATTTACAGGGCATGTGGATGGCAAAAACAGGTCCGCTTTTCGCCCGATAGTGGTATCGTCAGTCACAACAAGCAAAGTATGTCTGCAAGGAGGCAGCATGCAATTACTGGCACACAGACCCGGCGGCCTGGCGCTGATGGATCCCTTCCCTGTAGCGCTGCTGGGCCTCTCTAACTTTATCAACAGCTGGCATCGCCAGAGCGATATTGTTTTTCAAAGCAACAGCATGGTAGATATCTATGAAAAATTGCTTTACCAGCCGGTCGCCGTGTTGCTCACGGAATTATACAGCTACCATGAGTCCCTGGACGAGGTGCGAGAGCGTATTTTAAGCTTAAGCGCCCAGCTCTCTTCGCTGAAGATTATTGTCTATACGCATTGTCAGGAAAGCGAGGCGCTTAGTCCTCTGCTGGATAATCCCGCCATCAGCCTGATTTCCCGTAATGAAGATCTACAGCGGGTACGGGAGTTAATCAGCTATGCCCTTAGCGGCCAGCGGGTAATCAGCCCAATGATGCACGGCTATCTGGCGCAAAAAAACGCCGATACCAGTATTAACCTGCAAAGACTGACCCGCAGCGAATGCGCAATATTAGCCTATTTATTTAATGGGAAAACGTTACAGGAAATTGCCGTTCTCAAGCATTGCAGCATTAAAACCATCAGCACACATAAATGCAGCGCTATGCGCAAACTTCAGGTGAAAAATAACAGCGAGCTTTTTTCGCTTAAAAAACAGCTGGGCAGGGATTTAGCTATCTATAATCTGGCCATATAAATTTGACCTGGTCCGTAGATGCGTTTTAACGCCGATAATTCGTAATATAGTCGCGACCGGGTTTATCGTCGCGACTATAGGGTGTTAAGCTGATAATAGCCCGTTTCGCTAAAGCTGACCGGTTGTATAGACAGCCGTATTCTGTCTGTTTTTATGCCCTAAATAATCCTGAATCAGGCGCGTATCTACACCCCGGTTGGCCAGAGCATAGCCGCAGGCGTGGCGGAGCATGTGCGGATGAACCTTCCTGCTGAGACCGGCACGCTCGCCATAAGATCTAATCAGTCGGTATAGCTGCTGGCGCGAAATTTTGTTCCCATTTCTCGACAGGAACAACCATGGGCTTTCTGAACGGAGATAAGCAGGCCGCTGCTGCAACCATTTTATCAGCGTGATACGTTCACGAAACTCAATCGGATGCTCTACGGGAAAACCATTTTTCAGACGGTCGATATGCAAAAAATTGATAGCGGGATCCACATCCTCCAGACGGAGTCCGCAAAGCTCACTGACGCGTAGCCCATGCGTAAAACACATCAGCAGCATACAGCGATCTCGCCAGCCGTTTACGCTATCCGGAATAGCGGAAATTAGCCGATCCACATCATTATGGCTCAAAAATTTCTGATCAGACATATTCTTTCCTTGAGTCTTAATATTGCTGTTAATAGTCAAGCCGGGAAATATAAATAAAACAGCTCCTTTTCTTTTTCTTAAGAATACTTCCAGAAACGACATTTATGCTGTTTTTTTCTCATTACTCTGGACCCGGCGCTTTTATAATACTCACTCTCTGCTGCGCAAAAAGGCTTTATTTTAAAAAATGCGATAAAGAAACAGATAATTTTTTGAGCGGGTAAAAAATGAAACTAACCGGAAGGCAATACAGCCAGCGCGTGTAAACGGCACCCGCCTGTTTGACGATAAGAAACCACTGAGGCAACAAGACTGGAGCGGGAAACGAGACTCGAACTCGCGACCCCGACCTTGGCAAGGTCGTGCTCTACCAACTGAGCTATTCCCGCTTTAGGTAACAGCTGCTTATTATACGTAAAAACCGCTATACGGCAAGCCGCCAGCGCCTGGAAGCGGCGGAGCGCGCCCGGCCCCGCCATTTCTGGTCTGGTTTAAAGCTGGATAAAATGTTCGCGGTAATACGCCAGCTCGGCAACGGATTCGCGGATATCATCCATCGCCTGGTGCGTGCCCTGCTTTTTAAAACCGGTCAGGATTTCTGGCTTCCAGCGGCGCGCCAGCTCTTTAAGGGTGCTGACATCCAGATAGCGGTAGTGGAAGTAAGCCTCCAGTTCCGGCATATATTTAAACAGGAAGCGGCGATCCTGGGCGATGCTGTTGCCGCAGATTGGAGAGCTGTTTTCCGGCACCCACTTTTTCAGGAATTCCAGCGTCGCCAGTTCGGCCGCCCGATCGTCGTACTGGCTCGTCTTAACCCGCTCCACCAGCCCGCTGCTGGTATGGGTGTTGACGTTCCACTCGTCCATCAGCGCCAGCTGCGCATCGGACTGGTGAACGGCAAAGGTCGGGCCTTCCGCCAGAATATTCAAATCGGCATCGGTCACCAGCGTGGCGATCTCGATAATACGATCCTGTTCCGGATCCAGGCCGGTCATTTCAAGGTCAATCCAGATCAGATTACTGGCATTTACAGTCATAGGGTTCTCGCCGTGGCTTATATCATCAAGGGTTAGGGTGTATCATAAACGTTTTGCCCTGTCAGGGCGAAGCTAAGCCGTGTGAGGAAGAGTGAGCAAGAACAAACTGTCTAAAGGTCAGCAACGTCGCGTCAGCGCCAACCACGAGCGCCGCCTGAAGCAGCGCGCCGACAAGCCGGAGCCGGACGATAGCCTGTTTGGTGAGGCGCGCGACGGCATAGTGATCAGCCGCTTCGGCATGCACGCCGACGTAGAAGATGCGGACGGCAGCGTTCACCGCTGTAACATTCGCCGCACCCTGCGCTCGCTGGTAACTGGCGACCGCGTGCTCTGGCGGCCGGGCGTGCAGAGCGCCAAAGGCATTGTAGAAGCGGTGCATGAGCGAACTTCGGTACTGACCCGCCCGGATTTTTATGACGGCGTTAAGCCCATTGCTGCCAATATCGATCAGATTATCATCGTCTCGGCTATTCTGCCCGAGCTGTCGCTGAATATTATCGACCGCTATCTGGTGGCGAGCGAAACGCTGGAAATCGAACCGCTGCTGGTGCTCAACAAAACGGATCTGCTGGATCAAGAAGGCATGGCCTTTGTTGAAGAGCAAATGGCGATATACCGTGAAATTGGCTACCGCGTGATTATGGCTTCCAGCCGCCGTAAAGAGGGGCTGAGCGAGCTCGAAAGCGCGCTGGCTGGCCGCGTCAGCATTTTTGCCGGCCAGTCCGGCGTAGGCAAATCCAGTTTGCTTAACGCCCTGCTGGGCCTGGAACTGGAGGCAGAGATCCTGACCAACGATGTTTCTGACGTTTCCGGCCTTGGCCAGCACACCACTACCGCAGCCCGCCTGTATCATTTCCCGCACGGCGGCGACGTTATCGATTCACCCGGCGTGCGGGAATTCGGTTTATGGCATCTGGAACCGGAACAAATCACGCGCGGATTTGTCGAATTTCGTGAATTTCTGGGTCACTGTAAATTCCGCGACTGCAAGCACGATACCGATCCGGGCTGCGCCATCCGCGAAGCAGTGGAACAGGGCCAAATTAGCGAATCGCGTTTCGAAAACTACCACCGTATTCTGGAGAGCATGGCGGACATGCAGCTCAAAACGCGCCGTAATTTTTCCGAAAATAGCGATTAAGCACCGCGCGGCGGGCGCCATAGCCTGAATCGGCGGACGCTGTTACAATCCGCACCCTTTATATTATCGAAAGCCAGGAGGCTATTGTGTTGGATCGTCTGAAGCTCGGCCTGAATGCTGTTTTGCCTAAAAAAGGCCTTACTGAACTCGCCGGTTGGGGCGCAGGCAAACGCGCCGGCTGGCTGACCAAAGCGGTTATCGACGTTTTCGTCTGGTTCTACAAAGTAGATATGAGCGAAGCGCAGAAGCCGGATACCGCCAGCTACCGCACCTTTAATGATTTCTTCGTGCGCCCGCTGCGTGACGAAGCGCGCCCAATCGAAACCGATCCTAATCTGCTGGTGCTGCCCTGCGATGGCGCAATCAGCCAGCTCGGCCACATTGAAGGCGACCAGATTTTCCAGGCAAAAGGCCATACTTATACGCTGGAAGCGCTGCTGGCTGGCGATGTAGCTATGACAGAGATGTTCCGCAACGGCGAGTTTGTGACCACTTACCTGGCACCACGCGACTACCACCGCGTGCATATGCCCTGCAACGGCATCCTGCGCGAGATGATCTACGTGCCAGGCGACCTTTATTCGGTCAATCCACTGACCGCGCAAAATATCCCTAACCTCTTTGCCCGCAACGAGCGCGTGATTTGCCTGTTCGATACCGAATTCGGCCCGATGGCGCAGATTCTGGTGGGTGCCACCATCGTTGGCAGCATCGAAACCGCCTGGGCGGGCACCGTCACGCCGCCGCGCGAAGGCGTAATAAAACGCTGGCGCTGGCCGGGCGCGGATGAAGAAGGCTCGGTGGTGCTGCTGAAAGGCCAGGAAATGGGCCGCTTCAAGCTCGGCTCCACCGTTATCAACCTGTTCGCGCAGGGCAAAGTGAAGTTGGCAGAAAGCCTGACGCCGGAAACTAAAACGCGTCTGGGCCAGCCGCTGGCTATCGCACTGCAAAAAACCAGCGCCGAAGAAGTCTTACATCACCCATAGCAGAGAAGCATGTTACGCCTGATAGTTACTCTTTTGCTGGGCTGGGCGCTGCTCCAGCCCGCCTGGGCCGCCAGCGCGCCCGACACCGCGCAGATCAAGCAGGCCCTTGAGGAGACGAAATCCAAACAGGATACGCCTAATCAGGCGGAAACAGCGGAAGCGCTGCAAACCGCGCTGAACTGGCTGGAAGATCAGCAGAAATCGCTGGCCAACGCCGCCGATTACCAGCAGGTTATCGATGATTTCCCTCGCCTTTCCCGCGAGCTGCGCCAGCAGCTGACCACGCTCGCCGACAGCAGCAAAACGGTGCGTGCGACTATGACAGCGGCAGAGCTGGATCAGGAGATCCTGCAGGTCAGTAGCCAGCTGCTGGAAGAGGGTCGCCAGGCGCAGCAGGAGCAGGATCGCGCCAGGGAAATCAGCGACTCGCTCGCCCAGCTGCCGCAGCAGCAAACCGACGCCCGCCGCGCGCTAAACGAAATAGAGCGCCGCCTGCAGGGACAGCCGACGCCAGTGACGCCGCTGGCGCAGGCGCAGCTTTACGCTCGTCAGGCAGAGTCCGCAGCGCGTAAGGCAAGAGTTGATGAGCTGGAGCTGGCGCAGCTCTCCGCCAACAATCGTCAGGAGCTGGCGCGCATGCGCGGCGAGCTTCATCAGCGCAAAGCCACCCAGCTTGATAACTATCTGCAGGATCTGCGTAACCAGCTCAATAGCCGTCGCCAGCGCGAAGCCGAAATCGCGCTGGAGAAAACCGAGCAGCTGGCGGAAAACAGCGGCGAGCTGCCGAAGAAGCTCAGCGAGCAGTTTCGCGTTAACCGCGAGCTTTCCGCCGCGCTGAATCAGCAGGCGCAGCGGATGGATCTCGTCGCCTCGCAACAGCGCACTGCGGTTAATCAAACTATCCAGGTACGCCAGGCACTGAGCACCATTCGCGAACAGTCGCAGTGGCTTGGCGTCTCCAATGTACTGGGCGAGGCGCTACGCGCACAGGTGGCGCGCCTGCCAGAGATGCCTAAACCGCAGCAGCTGGACAATGATATGGCCCAGCTACGCGTGCAGCGGCTGCATTATGAAGATCTGCTTGAGCGCCAGCAGCAGCTGCGCCAGCTTAAACAGGACGACGGCACGCCGCTGACTACCGAGCAGCGCCGGATCCTGGATGCGCAGCTAAAAACACAGCGCGAGCTGATCGGTTCGCTGCTTTCCGGCAGCGATAATCTGATTCTGGAAGTCACCAAGCTGAAAGTAGCGAACGGCCAGTTAGAGGATGCGCTGCTGGAAGTGAAAGAGGCGACGCATCGCTACCTGTTCTGGACGGCAGACGTTAGCGCGATCCACCTCGACTTCCCGCTGCTGCTGATGCGCGATCTGCGCAACCTGCTTTCGCTGAATACGCTCGGCCAATTGGGCGGCGCGCTGGTGATGATGTGCACCAACCGTGAAACCGTGCTGCCAATTCTGGGCGCGCTTCTGCTGGTGGGTTTCAGCCTCAGCTCGCGCCGCCACTACCGCGATTTCCTTAATCGTTCCGCCAGCAAAGTAGGCAAGGTCACCCAGGATCGCTTCGGCCTGACCATGCGCACCGTGTTTTGGTCAATTCTGGTCGCTCTGCCGCTACCGGTGTTATGGATGGCGCTGGGCTATGGCTTACAGCACGCCTGGCCTTATCCGGTTGCCGTAGCGACCGGCGACGGCATCACGGCTACCGTGCCGCTGCTGTGGGCCTTTATGATCAGCGCCGCTTTCGCCCGGCCTGACGGGTTGTTTATTGTCCACTTCCGCTGGCAGCGGAATCGGGTAGCCCGCGCGATGCGCTTCTACACGCTTTGCATTGGCTTTGTGGTGCCGATGATCATGCTGCTGATCGGCTTTGATAATCTGGACGAGCGCCACTTCTCCGCCACGCTGGGCCGCCTCTGTTTTATCCTGATCTGCGGCGCGCTTAGCCTGGTGACCGTCAGCCTGAAACGGGCAGGCATTCCGCTTTATCTGGATAAAGAAGGCAACGGCGAAAACTTTATCAGCAACGTGCTGTGGAACCTGATGATCTGCATCCCGATGATCGCCGCGTTCGCCTCCTGCATTGGCTATCTGGCGACCGCGCAGGCGCTGCTGGCCAGGGTAGAGACCTCGCTGGCCATCTGGTTCCTGCTGCTGATTATCTACCATATCATTCGCCGCTGGATGCTGATTCAGCGTCGGCGCATCGCCTTTGACCGCGCGCGCAACCGCCGTGCAGAAATTCTGGCTCAGCGCGCCAAAGGCGAAGAAGAGACGACCGCCACGCAAAGTACAGAAGCGGAAGTCGACGAACCCGTGATCGACCTGGATGCCATCAGCGCCCAGTCGCTACGGCTGGTGCGCTCAATTCTGACGCTGATTGCGCTGGTGTCGGTTATCGTGCTCTGGTCGGAAATCCATTCGGCGTTCGGCTTCCTGGAAAATATCCGGCTGTGGGACGCCAGCACCACGGTACAGGGCGTGGAAACGCCTGAGCCTATTACGCTGGGTTCGGTGCTGATCGCGATCCTGGTGCTGATTATCACCACCCAGCTGGTGCGCAATATGCCTGCGCTGCTTGAACTGGCGCTGCTGCAACACCTTAACCTGACGCCCGGCACCGGCTACGCCATCACCACGCTGACCAAGTACACGCTAATCCTGATCGGCGGCCTGACGGGCTTCTCCATGATCGGCATCGACTGGTCGAAGCTGCAATGGCTGGTAGCCGCATTAGGTGTGGGACTGGGTTTTGGCTTACAGGAAATTTTCGCCAACTTTATTTCCGGCCTGATTATCCTGTTCGAGAAACCGATCCGCATCGGCGATACCGTAACCATCCGCGATTTGACTGGCAGCATTACACGCATTAATACGCGTGCTACTACCATTACCGACTGGGATCGCAAAGAGATTATCGTGCCCAACAAGGCCTTTATCACCGAGCAGTTTATCAACTGGTCGCTCTCTGATTCGGTAACGCGCGTAGTCCTGACCATTCCTGCCGCAGCGGAAGCGGATAGCGAAGAAGTTACCAGTGTGCTGCTGACCGCCGCGCAGCGCTGTCAGTACGTGCTGGATACGCCGCAGCCGGAAGCTTTCCTGGTGGATCTGCAACAGGGTATTCAGCTGTTTGAATTGCGCATTCATGCAGCGGAGATGGGGCATCGCATGCCGCTGCGCCATGAGCTGCACCAGCTGATTTTGCAAGGGTATCACGAGCACGGGCTGGAGATGCCCTTCCCGCCTTTCCAGGTACGAATGGAAACCATTGGCCGCAAAACGCCGGTCAATAACGGCGCACCGGCCGCCCGCACTTACAAGTCAGGCGGACTATAAAAAAAGGCCCGGAAGCGATTCCGGGCCTTTTTTCTTGCCGCTGACCCGTTAGCAGCGGTCAACGGAGAAAGCGATGACTTCGCTAAGCTGCGAGGCTTTTAGCGCCAGCATCACGATACGATCCACGCCCAGCGCTACGCCGGAGCATTCCGGCATGCCGTGCGCCAGTGCATCCAGCAGATTAGTATCAATAGGCTGCTGCGGCAGGCCCACCGCCGCGCGCTTGCGGTTATCCTGCTCGAAGCGCTGACGCTGTTCGCGGCTGTCGGTTAGTTCGCGGAAACCGTTTGCCAGCTCGATGCCTTTGAAATAGACCTCAAAACGCTCCGCCACGCGGTGATCTTCGGTGCTGATTTCCGCCAGCGCCGCCTGGCTGGCCGGAAAGTGGTAAACAAAAGCCGGTTTCTCTTTGCCGATTTGCGGCTCCACGCCGGTCACGAACAGCAGCTGTAGCAGCGTATCGCGATCTTCCTCGCGGTTGGCGAGATCGCCTACGCCCAACTTTTCCGCCACTTCCCGCATCTGCGCTTTATCCGCCGACAGCGGATCCATCTCCAGGTGACGAATAAACGCCTGCTGGTAGGAAAGCGTCTCCGCGGGCGCGCACTCCAGCACCTGCTGCAACAGATCGTCCACTTCGTTCATCAGCCGGTACATATCGTAATGGGGACGATACCATTCCAGCATAGTGAATTCAGGATTGTGATGACGGCCCGCTTCCTCATTACGGAAGCAGCGGCAAAGCTGAAAAATCGGCCCGCTGCCGGCGGCCAGCAGCCGCTTCATATGGTACTCGGGGCTGGTCATCAGATAGAGATCCAGACCTTGCGCGGCGCCGGGCCCGACAAAGCGCGTCTGAAAAGGAAACAGATGGACGTCGGTTACGGTTGCCTGGCTCATCGCCGGGGTCTCCACTTCCAGCACCCCACGATCGGCAAAAAAACGCCGGATTTCAGCCATAATCGCCGCCCGTTTTAATAAGTTCGTGACGGGCGCGCTCGGCTGCCAGCTGGCCGTATCGCTCATAGTTTGTACTCCTCAGGGATCAGGGTGAAGCAGTCTACCCGAGGCGACACGGACAAACAAACCCGCGCCGTTAAAAAATTCGCCGCGACGGGTTAACGTTTTAACACTTTTACGGCTGTTTTTTGACCTTAATGCCTGAGCATATCAATTTTGCCCGCCATAGCCGGTTTTATACTGGCGTTTTCGCAAATCGGGGAGCGCGGCTCCCCTTTCCCATCACGGCCTGACAGGGAGAATATCGTGCAAACTTTTACTGCCGATCTGGTGATTGTCGGCGCGGGCGGCGCCGGGCTGCGAGCGGCTATCGCCGCCGCGGAAGCTCATCCCACCCTTTCCATTGCGCTGGTCTCGAAAGTCTATCCCATGCGCAGCCATACCGTAGCGGCCGAAGGCGGTTCTGCCGCTGTCACCCAGGCGCATGACAGCTTCGATCTGCATTTCCAGGATACTGTCTCCGGCGGAGACTGGTTGTGCGAGCAGGACGTGGTGGACTACTTCGTGCAACACTGCCCGCAGGAAATGGCACAGCTGGAAATCTGGGGCTGCCCGTGGAGCCGCCGCCAGGACGGCACTATCAACGTGCGCCGCTTTGGCGGCATGAAGATTGAACGCACCTGGTTCGCCGCCGATAAAACCGGCTTCCATATGCTGCATACGCTGTTTCAGACCTCGCTGAAATACCCGCAAATTACCCGCTTCGACGAACATTTCGTTCTGGATCTGCTGGTGGACGAGGGCGAGGCGCGCGGGCTGGTAGCAATGAATATGATGGAAGGGGCTTTGATCACTATCCTGGCGAAGTCGGTGGTGCTGGCCACGGGCGGCGCAGGGCGCGTCTATCGCTATAACACTAACGGCGGCATCGTTACGGGCGACGGCATGGGCATGGCGCTGCGTCACGGCGTAGCGCTGCGGGATATGGAGTTTGTGCAGTATCACCCAACCGGTCTGCCTGGCTCCGGCATTCTGATGACGGAAGGCTGCCGAGGCGAGGGCGGCATTCTGGTTAATAAAGACGGCTACCGCTATTTGCAGGATTACGGTATGGGGCCGGAAACGCCGCTCGGCGAGCCTAAAAATAAATACATGGAGCTGGGGCCGCGCGATAAAGTGTCACAGGCTTTCTGGCACGAGTCGCAGAAAGGCCGCACCATTCATACGCCGCGCGGCGAGGTCGTCCATCTCGATTTACGCCACCTGGGCGAAAAAAAGCTGCTGGAGCGGCTGCCCTTTATCTGCGAGCTGAGCAAAGCCTACGTCGGCGTCGATCCCGTCACCAGCCCTATCCCTATTCGGCCAACCGCGCACTACACCATGGGCGGCATAGCCACAGATGCCAGCTGTGAAACCACCGTACGCGGCCTGTTCGCCGTGGGCGAATGCTCCTCAGTGGGGCTGCACGGCGCTAACCGCCTCGGCTCAAACTCACTGGCGGAACTGGTGGTATTTGGTCGCCTGGCCGGAGAGAAAGCCGCAGCCAGAGCGCTGGAAACGCCTGACTTCGCCACCTCCGCACTGCAAGCACAGAGCCGCGACTGCGAGCAGCGGCTGCAGGCGTTGGTCAATCAGCCGGGCGACGAGCGCTGGTCAACGCTGCGCGATGAGATGGGCATGGCGATGGAAGAAGGCTGCGGCATCTACCGTACGCCGGAACTAATGCAGCAAACCATCGATAAGCTGGCGGAGCTGAAAGCGCGCTTTAAGCGCGTGCGCATCCGTGACACCTCCAGCGTTTTTAATACCGAGCTGCTTTATGCCATCGAGCTGGAGCACGGCCTGAACGTGGCGGAATGCATGGCGCATGCCGCTTTTGCACGCAAAGAGTCGCGCGGCGCGCATCAGCGCCTGGATGAAGGCTGCCGCGAAAGGGACGACGAGCGTTTCCTGCAGCATTCGCTAAGCTACTTCAACGCGCAGGGCACGCCAACTATTGCCTGGGATAAGGTCACCATCACCCGCTTGCCGCCAGCGAAACGCGTCTATGGCGCGGAGTCAGAACATAAGGAGGTGCAGCATGACTGACTGCAATATTGCCATCCAGCGTTATAACCCGGAGACGGACAAAGCGCCGCATGTCGAAACTTATCAGGTGCCGTGGGACGAGCAGACCTCGCTGCTGGACGCGCTGGGCTATATAAAAGATAACCTGGCCGGCGATCTCTCTTTCCGCTGGTCGTGCCGTATGGCTATTTGCGGCTCCTGCGGCATGATGGTGGACGGCGTGCCTAAACTCGCCTGCAAAACTTTTTTGCGCCACTATCCACAGGGCATGCGTGTAGAGCCGCTGGCAAATTTCCCTGTCGAACGCGATCTGGTTGTTGATATGAGCCGCTTTATCGAAAGCCTGGCGGCGATCAAGCCTTACATCATCGACAATCCGCAACAGGCGCAGAACGGCCCCAACCGCCAGACGCCAGCGCAAATGGCCCGCTATCACCAGTTTTCCGGCTGCATAAACTGCGGCCTTTGCTACGCGGCCTGTCCCCAGTTCGGTCTTAACCCAGAATTTATTGGGCCCGCCGCCATTACGCTGGCGCACCGCTATAACCTGGATAGCCGCGACAAGGGCAAAAAAGCGCGTATGCCGCAGCTCAACGGCGATAACGGCGTCTGGCCCTGCACCTTCGTCGGCTTCTGTTCGGAAGTCTGTCCAAAACATGTCGATCCGGCTGCCGCTATCCAGCAAAGCAAGGTAGAGAGCGCCAAAGACTTTCTGATCGCCAGCCTCAGGCCACAATAAGGAGCCGCAGATGAGTTCTAAACGCAACCCTTATCACCGTCCGGTTACGGCCGACTGGTGGCAAAAATCGGCTTTTTACCGTTTCTATATGCTGCGCGAAGGCACCGCCCTGCCAGCGCTGTGGTTCAGCCTGGAGATGATTTTCGGGCTGTTTGCCCTCAAGCGCGGCGCGGAAAGCTGGGCGGGCTTTGTCGATTTCCTCCAGCACCCTGTAGTGCTGCTGCTGAATATGATGGTGCTGGCGGCCGCGCTGCTGCACAGTAAAACCTGGTTCGATCTGGCGCCGAAAGCGGCGGTTATCGTAGTCGGCGATAAAAAGCTGTCGTCCGGCCCGATAGTCAAAGGGCTGTGGGCGGCAATGGTGTTGATCAGCCTGGTGATTCTGGCCGTAGTGCTGCTGGCACGGGAGGGATAATGAAAAAACAACATCGTTCTGACGAGCCGCTGTTTTGGGGGCTGTTTGGCGCAGGCGGCATGTGGGCGGCGCTGGTTTCACCGGTTGTGGCGCTGCTGCTCGGGGTAATTATGCCGCTGGGGCTGGCTTCGCCGCGGGCCTTCAGCTTTGAGCGTATCCTCAGCTTCGCCCAAAGCTGGCCGGGCCGCGCTTTTCTGTTTCTGGCTATCGTTCTGCCGCTCTGGTGCGCGCTGCATCGCCTGCATCATATGATGCACGATTTAAAAATCACGCTGCCAGCCAGCAAATGGCTCTTCTACGGCCTGGCCGCAATCCTGACCGTGGTCTCCGCCATCGGTGTACTGACGCTGTGATCGCCGCGCGGCGCAAAATGCGCCTATACTTAAGCGGTTCAAACGCAAAGGAATCGCTTATGTCTCTGTGGAAAATGCTGGCGGCAGGCGCCGGCGCCCTTCTCTCTGTTGCCTGCACCACCACGCCGCCCAAAGGCGTAACGCCTGTAGAAGGCTTTAATGCCGATCTTTACCTGGGAAGCTGGTATGAAATAGCCCGTCTGGATCACCGCTTCGAGCGCGGTCTGGATCACGTCACCGCTACCTATAGCAAGCGCGACGACGGCGGCCTCAAGGTGATTAACCGCGGCTTTAACGTGAAGAAACAGCGCTGGCAGGAAAGCATCGGCAAAGCTTACTTTACCGGCTCACCGAGCCAGGCGGCGCTGAAAGTCTCTTTCTTCGGCCCGTTCTACGGCGGCTATAACGTTATCGCTCTGGATAACGCCTATCAGCACGCGCTGGTCTGCGGGCCCAACAGAAACTATCTGTGGATCTTATCGCGCACGCCGCAGCTTGATGCCAAAGTCAAAGAAGAGCTGACCACAAAAGCACGCCAGGCCGGTTTCGACGTTAGCCAGCTGATCTGGGTAAAACAGGACTAAATTTGCCTGACCATGAAACAAAAGGGCCGGTGTAACCACCGGCCTCGCTTTTACTGCTACTGCGCGCTTCGCTGAATCGCCCGTCCGCCTGCGGAAACGTCTTCGCCTACCCCACGGGTGGTATTACAGGCGGTAAGCGCAGAAGAAAGCACCAGAACGGAAAAGATCGCGACAATACTTTTCTTTAGCATAACCAGATCCTTTTAATTAGAAATAAAGTACAGCGTGTTAAGCATAGTCGTAATTTTGCGAATGCGTCTGGTAAGGCGAAAGAGAGAAAAACTTAGCTGGCTGCGTGTGAGATAACGCCGCCCAGATGCTGGACATCTTCGCCGAAACCGCGAAAGGTGTTGCAGGCGCTCAGCGCGCAGGTGATAAACAGGGCCGCAGCAATTAACAGGATACGGGACATGGTGGGCTGGCTCATTGAAAGATAAGGGCCCGCTGGCGCAGGCCCCTACGGCTTATTTTACGCGAGAAACGTATTCGCCCGAGCGGGTGTCTACTTTAATCACTTCGCCAATCTGCACGAACAGTGGCACTTTCACTACCGCGCCGGTAGAGAGCGTGGCTGGCTTGCCGCCGGTACCTGCGGTATCGCCTTTCAGGCCTGGATCGGTATCCACGATCTCCAGCTCAACGAAGTTCGGTGGCAGAACCTGAATCGGTTTGCCGTTCCACAGCGTTACGATACACTCTGCGTTGTCCAGCAGCCATTTTGCCGCATCGCCCACGGTCTTCGCTTCAACAGGGTGCTGTTCGAAGGTTTCCGGGTGCATAAAGTGGTAGAAGTCGCCGTCGCTGTACAGGTAGTTCAGGTTGGTATCTACTACGTCCGCGCCTTCTGCGGAGTCGGTAGATTTAAAGGTCTTCTCAACGCGAGTGCCGGTCAGCAGACGACGCATTTTAACGCGTGCGAAAGCCTGGCCTTTACCTGGTTTAACAAACTCGCTGGCTTCGACGGCGTATGGTTCGCCTTCGAACATGATTTTAAGACCGGGACGGAAATCGTTGCTAGAATAAGTCGCCATAAAGGCCCTCTACAATTTAATACTGGTACTTAGCCAAAAAAATGGCACACATTGTAACCCTAAATACCCCTTCGCGAGAAGAATGGTTGCATCAACTTGCAGATGTAATCACTGACCCAGATGAATTACTCCAGCTTTTAGGCCTTGATTCGCATCCCGAGCTGCGGGCTGGCGGCGACGCGCGGCGTCTTTTCGCTCTACGCGTGCCGCGCGCCTTTGCAGCAAGAATGCGCAAAGGCGATCCGCAGGATCCGCTGCTGCTTCAGGTGATCACCCAAAGCCAGGAATTTATTGATGCACCGGGTTACAGTACCGATCCGCTCGATGAGCAAAGCAGCGTAGTGCCGGGTCTGTTACATAAATATCATAATCGCGCGCTGCTATTGGTCAAAGGCGGCTGCGCCGTCAACTGCCGTTACTGTTTCCGCCGTCATTTTCCCTATGCGGAAAATCAGGGCAACAAGCGTAACTGGCAGCAGGCGCTGGAGTATATCCGACAGCAGCCGCAACTGGATGAAATTATTTTCTCCGGCGGCGATCCGTTAATGGCTAAAGACAGTGAACTGGCGTGGCTGATTAGCGAGCTGGAGCAGATCCCCCACCTGAAAAGGCTGCGGATTCACAGTCGGCTGCCGGTGGTCATTCCGTCGCGGATCACTGCCGCGCTTTGTCAGCGGCTGGCAGAATCGCGGCTGCAAATGCTGCTGGTGACCCACATCAACCACGCGCGTGAAATTGACCATGAGCTGCGGGAAGCCATGCAGCAGCTAAAACGGGCTGGCGTAACCTTACTGAACCAAAGCGTGCTGCTGCGCGGTATCAATGACGATGCCGCCACGCTGGCCGAGCTGAGCAACGCGCTTTTTGATGCCGGTATCCTGCCTTACTATCTGCACGTGCTGGATAAAGTCCAGGGCGCGGCGCACTTCTATGTGGACGACGAGCGGGCAAGGAAGATAATGCGGGAGCTGCTGAGCCAGGTTTCCGGTTATATGGTGCCGAAGCTGGCAAGAGAGATTGGCGGCGAGCCGAGCAAAACGCCGCTGGATTTACAGCTGCGCCAGCAATAAAAAAACAGGAGAGGCTTCTCTCCTGTCTGTAATTTAATAGACGCCTTTAACGGCTCAGGGGCATTTGTAGACCTGGCCGCTCATTTTGCTGTCCAGCGGTGCGAAGCTCGACCAGATATTTTGCGTCGGGCTGGTAGCGCCATAAATCACATTGCCGCCCATTGCCGCCGCGCGGTTGCGCAAATCGTTAGCCGCGCCGCGTAGTGAACTGCTTTCGCCGCCGCCCGCGCCGCTTAACCAGTTGCTTTGCGAACCGGTCAGGTTGCCCAGCAGCTGGCAATTGCTTGCCGGTTGTTGATCGGTGAAGGTAACCCGCTCACCTGCCGGGCTCAGGTGGGTAGAACTGCTGCAGCCAGCCAGCAGCAACGCCGCCACAGAGAGCCCCAGCAAGACGTTAATCCGCATTTTAATCTCCATTATTATTAACAGACTCCCCCGCAGACTAACATAAAATGACCTGTGTGCCTGTACTTCTGACGGGGTGGCACAAGAAGCGCTACATGCAAAATGTTTGCGGGCAACCATGCTTGCCTGGCAGTCGCGGGAGTTGCCCGCAGCCGCCCATAAAAAAACCTGCCATCGCTGGCAGGTTTTTTAGCTTATCAACGACGGGCGTCGTCTTACATCATACCGCCCATACCGCCCATGCCACCCATACCGCCGGCAGCACCCATATCCGGGGCATCCGCTTTAGGCAGGTCGGTAACCATGCACTCGGTAGTGATCATCAGGCCCGCAACGGAAGCCGCGTACTGCAGTGCAGAACGGGTCACTTTGGTTGGGTCCAGGATACCGAAGTCGATCATGTTGCCGTATTCTTCGGTCTGCGCGTTGTAGCCGTAGTTGCCGTCGCCCGCTTTCACGTTGTTGGCAACCACAGATGGCTCTTCGCCTGCGTTGGAAACGATCTGGCGCAGTGGAGCCTCCATCGCGCGCAGCGCAACTTTGATACCCACGTTCTGATCTTCGTTCTGGCCTTTCAGCTCGGACAGCAGGGCCGCAACGCGTACCAGCGCCACGCCGCCGCCGGCAACCACACCTTCTTCTACTGCTGCACGGGTAGCGTGCAGAGCATCTTCAACGCGTGCTTTCTTCTCTTTCATTTCGACTTCAGTTGCCGCGCCTACTTTCAGAACGGCTACGCCGCCTGCCAGTTTAGCTACGCGCTCCTGCAGTTTTTCACGATCGTAATCGGAAGTGGCTTCTTCGATCTGCTGGCGGATCTGGGTAACGCGACCGGAGATCAGAGACTCTTCGCCCACGCCATCGATGATGGTGGTGGTGTCTTTGTTGATCACAACGCGTTTTGCCTGGCCCAGGTCTTCCAGGGTCGCTTTCTCCAGCTCCATACCGATCTCTTCAGAGATCACGGTACCGCCGGTCAGTACAGCGATATCCTGCAGCATAGCTTTACGGCGATCGCCGAAGCCTGGTGCTTTAACCGCAGCCACTTTCACGATGCCGCGCATGGTGTTGACCACCAGAGTAGCCAGCGCTTCGCCTTCCACATCTTCAGCGATGATCAGCAGAGGCTTGCTTGCTTTAGCTACTGCTTCCAGAACTGGCAGCATTTCGCGGATGTTGGAGATTTTTTTGTCAGCCAGCAGGATGAATGGGGATTCCAGCTCAACCGCGCCGGTCTCTGGCTTGTTGATGAAGTAAGGAGAGAGGTAGCCGCGATCGAACTGCATACCTTCTACCACGTCCAGCTCGTCCTGCAGGCCGGTGCCTTCTTCAACGGTGATAACGCCTTCTTTGCCCACTTTTTCCATCGCCTGAGCGATCAGGGTACCCACGCTCTCGTCGGAGTTAGCGGAGATGGTACCAACCTGAGCGATAGCTTTGGAATCAGAGCAAGGAACAGAAAGTTTTTTCAGCTCTTCAACGGCAGAAACCACGGCTTTATCGATGCCACGCTTCAGATCCATTGGGTTCATGCCCGCAGCAACGGCTTTCAGGCCTTCGTTAACGATAGACTGAGCCAGTACGGTCGCGGTAGTGGTGCCGTCGCCTGCCGCGTCATTCGCTTTAGAGGCAACTTCTTTCACCATCTGCGCGCCCATGTTTTCGAACTTGTCATCCAGCTCGATTTCACGCGCTACGGACACGCCATCTTTAGTGATGGTCGGTGCACCAAAAGATTTATCCAGAACCACGTTACGGCCTTTCGGGCCCAGGGTAACTTTTACTGCATCTGCCAGTACGTTGACGCCACGCAGCATTTTTACACGAGCGTCGTTACCGAATTTTACGTCTTTAGCTGCCATTGTTAATATCCCTTAAATTCGTTTCGTTCAATGAGTTACGTAAATTACGCTTCAACAATTGCCAGAATGTCGCTTTCAGAAATGATCAGCACTTCCTGGTTGTCGATTTTCTCAGTTTTCGCACCGTAGCCTTCGTTGAAAATCACGACGTCGCCGACTTTAACGTCCAGCGGTTTCACTTCGCCATTTTCCAGGATACGGCCATTGCCAACAGCCAGCACTTCGCCGCGGGTAGATTTCCCTGCTGCTGAGCCGGTCAGAACGATGCCGCCAGCTGATTTAGATTCCACTTCTTTACGCTTGACGATAACACGGTCGTGCAATGGACGAATTTTCATTGATAGCTCTCCTTTGAGAAGTCCAATCAGTCATTTTGGGATGAACGCCTCGCTTCACCGGCTCGGCTTCGTGACGAAAGAGATAGGGACAGGCTCTGCCCCTTTCAAGGGGCAAAAAATAAAAATTTTGCTTCTGCGTCACAACTGAGCAAATAACAACCGGCGGGAAAAAAGAAAAAAGGCGGGGATCCGCCTTTTTAAGATTGATGACGAACCCCTGGTCGCGTTTAAATCAGTGACAGAGCAGCAGAGGCAGATCGGAACACGGACACGCCGTAAATACTTCCATGTAGGCTCGGTTGGCGCGTCCATGCGCCAAACGGTCCGCTTATCCGCTCAGCCTCTGCCGCCATAAAGCTGCGAAGTTGCTATAAAAAACAGATGTTTATCTGAGCTTTTTTAGCTTTGTCAGCAGTCTGAAAAAGGCGTGGGGATCCGCCTTTTTGCGTTTAGCGATCGTCGCGTTTGTCGTCATGCTCGATCAGCGTAGTGTCTTTACGCTCATACTCGCCGTCGACGGTATAGCCGCTATCCGGGCCTGCGCCCGGCCCGCGCCAGCTACGCAGGTGCGGCATCAGTTTCAGCGTCAGGTGTTTTTGCACTGGCGGCAGTAACAGCAGCAGCCCCAGGAAATCCGTAAAGAAGCCGGGCAGCAGTAGCAGGAAGCCCGCCAGAATCAGCGAAACGCTCTTCAGCATCTCTGCCGCCGGGCTTTCACCTGCGGCCAGCTTCTGCTGCATCAGCATAAAGTTTTTCATGCCCTGGTTTTTCACCAGCGAGATCCCGATGCCAGAGCTGAAGATCACCAGCAGCAACGTCACCAGCACGCCTAATACGTGGGCGACCTGGATAAAAATAGAGATCTCGATCCAGGCCAGAACGAAAAGTAGTAAAAACGGTAACCAGCGCACCGCAGTCTCCTGTCGGTTAGAGCCGCCCCGCAACACGCGCAACGGCGAAAAAAAGATCGTATCGGTTAAAGATGGGCATGCCTCGCGCCCTTTTCAACCACGAGCGGGAAATTCCCTGCGCTCTCATCAAATAAACAGCAGGGATACAGCGACAAAAAAAGCGCGCTTTAAAGTGAAACACGTCAATAATTCACAGAATATAGTCGTGCTCCCGCCGGGGAAAACGTTAACATATCGCCCCGGACTGATGGCGACAAACGAATCACTCTGACACTGGCTAGTATAACCGGCAGTAATAACAAGAAGGTGCTCATGGCTAACGACATTCGTATCGAAGAAGACCTGTTAGGTATGCGAGAAGTTCCGGCGGATGCTTATTATGGTGTTCATACGCTGCGTGCGATTGAGAATTTTTATATCAGTAAAAGTAAGATCAGCGATATCCCGGCTTTTGTGCGCGGCATGGTCATGGTGAAAAAAGCCGCAGCGATGGCTAATAAAGAGCTGCAAACCATTCCCCGCAACGTTGCCAACGCGATCATCAAAGCCTGCGATGAAGTGCTGATCAACGGCAAATGCATGGATCAGTTCCCGGTTGATGTCTATCAGGGCGGCGCCGGTACTTCGGTAAATATGAACACTAACGAAGTGCTGGCTAATATTGGCCTGGAGCTGATGGGGCACCAGAAAGGCGAATATCAGTATCTAAACCCCAACGATCACGTCAATAAGTGCCAGTCCACCAACGATGCCTATCCTACAGGTTTCCGCATCGCGGTTTACAGCTCCATCCTGCAGCTGCTGGAAGCCATCGGCAAACTCAGCGAAGGTTTCGAACGAAAAGCGATTGAATTTAACACCATCCTGAAAATGGGCCGTACCCAGCTACAGGATGCGGTGCCGATGACGCTGGGCCAGGAATTCCACGCTTTCAACGTGCTGCTGAAAGAAGAGATTAAAAATATTCTGCGCACCGCCGAACTGCTGCTGGAAGTAAACCTGGGCGCGACGGCTATCGGCACACGTCTGAATACGCCGGACGGCTACCAGCAGCTGGCGGTACAAAAGCTGGCGGAAGTCAGCAATCTGCCTTGCGTACCCGCAGAGGACCTGATCGAGGCGACCTCAGACTGCGGCGCTTACGTAATGGTGCACAGCTCGCTGAAGCGTCTGGCGGTCAAGCTATCGAAAATCTGCAACGATTTACGTTTGCTCTCTTCCGGCCCGCGCGCTGGCCTGAATGAGATAAACCTGCCGGAACTGCAGGCTGGTTCTTCCATTATGCCCGCCAAGGTTAACCCGGTCGTGCCGGAAGTCGTGAACCAGGTCTGCTTTAAAGTTATCGGCAACGATGTCACCGTGACCATGGCTTCGGAAGCGGGCCAGCTTCAGCTGAACGTGATGGAGCCGGTAATTGGCCAGGCGCTGTTCGAATCGGTGGATATCCTGACCAACGCCTGCGCTAACCTGCTGGAGAAATGCGTGGATGGCATTACCGCTAACAGAGCGGTGTGCGAAGCCTATGTATTTAACTCCATCGGCATTGTCACCTACCTGAACCCTTATATCGGCCACCATAACGGCGATATCGTCGGCAAAATCTGCGCCGAAACGGGCAAAAGCGTGCGTGAAGTGGTGCTGGAGCGCGGCCTGCTGACCGAAGCGGAACTGGACGACATTTTCTCCACGCAAAACCTGATGTATCCGGTCTACAAGGCCAAACGCTATACCGATGAAGAGTAATTATCGGCGTTAAACAGACAAGGCACGTTGGTTCGCTGAACAACGTGCCTTTTTTTATGCTGCTGGCAACATGCCATCAACTAATTTCTAACCAAAGAGACCAGGGGAGCAAACTATGATTTTACCAGAGCTTATTGTCGTGCTGGCGGCGATCTATCTGGGAGCACGGCTGGGCGGTATCGGGATTGGCTTCGCTGGCGGGGTCGGCATGCTGATCCTGACGCTGGGTTTTCAGATCAAGCCGGGCGTCATTCCGTTCGACGTGATTGAAATCATAATGGGTGTAATTGCGGCTATCGCAGCGATGCAGGTCGCGGGCGGTATGGATTACCTGGTCAGCCTGGCCGAGCGCCTGCTGAGAAAGCATCCGCGCTATATCACTTTCCTGGCGCCGCTGGTGACTTATGCCATGACGCTGCTGGCAGGTACTGGCCACACTGCGTTTTCCACGCTGCCGGTAATTGCCGAAGTAGCGAAAGAACAAGGCGTGCGCCCTTCGCGTCCGCTTTCTATCGCGGTGGTCGCCTCGCAAATCGCTATTACCGCTTCGCCTATCTCTGCCGCCGTGGTCTTTCTTTCCGGCATTCTGGAACCCAAAGGCGTCAGCTATCTGGGCCTGCTGGCCGTCGCTATTCCTTCGACTATGGTCGCTATCTTTGTCGCCGCAATGATCACCAACTTTTTAGGAAAAGAGCTGCACGAGGACCAGGTTTACCAGCAGCGGGTGGCAAAAGGCGAGGTCACGCTGCGTGGCGAGACACAGTTTGAAGAAAAGCCCGGCGCTAAACGTTCGGTGCTGCTTTTTCTACTGGGCATTGTCGCCGTCGTGCTGTATGCCACGGCGATCAGCGATACCGTCGGCCTGATAAAAAATCCCGTACTGCCGCGCAATGAAGCCATCGTGATCTTTATGCTGACCATAGCCTCGCTGATTTGCCTGAGCTGTAAAGTCGATACCGCGAAAATCCTTTCTGCCAGCACCTTCCGCTCAGGTATGAGCGCCTGCGTCTGCGTAATGGGCGTAGCCTGGCTGGGCGACACTTTTGTTAAGGCACATATCGGCGAGATTCAGGACGTGGCAGGCAGCCTGCTGCGCGACTATCCGTGGATGTTGGCGGTGATCCTCTTTTTCGCCTCAACGCTGCTTTACTCGCAGGCGGCCACCACCAAAGCGCTGATGCCTGCGGCGCTGCTGCTTGGCGTTTCGCCGCACACCGCCATCGCCTCTTTCGCAGCCGTTTCGGCGCTGTTCGTGCTGCCGACCTATCCTACGCTGCTGGCTGCCGTAGAAATGGACGATACCGGATCCACTCGTATCGGCAAATTCGTGTTCAACCACTCTTTTATCGTGCCGGGCACGCTGGCGATCGCGCTGTCGGTCGCCTTTGGTTTTGTTTTCGCCCATCTTTTCCTGTAGCCACTTTGTAAACCGGTTCTCAATGCGCTGTAGCCGGTTACATCCTGCAAAAGCAGCGGCTGTCAGCCCGTGATATAGTCTGCGCCTTGTACAAGATCCCTGGCCTGGCCGGGGATCGCCCGTTGGTTTATATCAATAGTGAAAAAGATCCCAGCCATGATTAAGCGCATTACCCCCTTTCTGCTGCTGGCGCTGGCCCTGATTTTCAGTCTGGGCGCCAGCGCCTCGCTGTTTGACCAGCGCGCCAGCAGCCATTTTGGCACCGTCGATCAGGCTTTCAGCTTTGATTTTTCCCAGCAGGCCGATCGGCTCACCCTCAACTGGCAGGTCAAACCCGGCTACTATCTTTATCGCCAGCAGATTACCCTGACGGCTCACGGCGCAAAGCTCGCGGACTGGACGCTGCCTGCGGGCAAGCCGCATGAGGATGAGTTTTACGGCAAAACGGAAATTTATCCCGACAGCCTGAAAGTGCCGCTGACCATCCTGCAGGCAGACAAGGGCGCAACGCTTAGCGTGACTTATCAGGGCTGCGCCGCCGCCGGTTTTTGTTATCCGCCGGAAACCCGCAGCGTGCCGCTGAATGAGGTCGCCGCTGGCAGCAATGCGTCCGCTAAATCAGCTCAGGATGCGCAGCCTGTTCCCGCTGAAAACAAATTGCCCTTCTCACCGCTATGGGCTTTGCTGATCGGTATTGGCGTTGCCTTTACGCCATGCGTGCTGCCAATGTATCCGCTGATTTCCGGCATTATCCTGGGCAGCAGCCGCCGCTATTCGCTGAAACGGCTGTTTGCCCTTGTCATGGTGTATGTGCAGGGCATGGCGCTGACCTATACGGCGCTGGGCGTCATCGTCGCGGCAGCCGGGCTGCGCTTCCAGGCCGCATTGCAGTCGCCTGCGGTACTGATCGGCCTTTCCGCGCTATTTGTACTGCTGGCATTATCGATGTTCGGGCTGTTTACCTTGCAGCTTCCCTCTTCGCTGCAAACCCGGCTGACGCTGCTTAGTAATCGTCAGCAAGGCGGATCCCTGCCCGGCGTATTTTTGATGGGCGCGCTGGCTGGTTTAATCTGCTCGCCCTGCACCACCGCGCCGCTCAGCGCCATCCTTCTTTACATCGCACAAAGCGGCAATATGCTGGCTGGTGCAGGAACGCTCTGGCTCTATGCCGTTGGTATGGGGCTGCCGCTGATAGCAGTGACGCTGTTCGGCAATCGCCTGCTGCCGAAAAGCGGCCCCTGGATGCAGACGGTGAAAGAAGGCTTCGGCTTTGTGATCCTGGCGCTGCCCGTTTTCCTGCTGGAGCGCGTGGTTGGCGATATGTGGGGCATGCGTCTCTGGAGCCTGCTGGCCGTCGCTTTCTTTGGCTGGGCCTTTATCAGCTTTAAATCCGCTAACGGCTGGCAGCGTCTGGCGCAAATTCTAATGCTGGTGGCGGCGCTGGTCGCAGCCCGACCTTTACAGGATTGGGCATTTGGCACGCCTGCCGTGCAAAATCATGCGGCACTGAATTTTACCCGCATCGATAATGTCGATCGGCTTAATCAGGCGTTAGGCCAGCATCGCGGCATAACCATGCTCGATCTTTATGCCGACTGGTGCGTGGCCTGCAAAGAGTTCGAAAAATACACGTTTAGCCAGTCATCGGTACAGAATGCGCTGAATAAAACTCAGTTATTGCAGGCTGATGTCACCGCCAATAGCGCTCAGGACAAAGCGCTGCTGGCACAGCTAAAGGTGCTGGGACTGCCTACCATCCTGTTTTTCGACGCCGAGGGTAAAGAGATCCCTGGTTCGCGCGTGACCGGTTTTATGGACGCGGCAGCTTTCCGGCAGCATTTGCAGAAAGTAGCGCAGTAAACGACACTAGAGAGGAATTTTACGGTCACGGCCGTAAATAATGCATTCAAGAGGAGAGTCACTTGCAGCGTGAACAGGTACTCGAGCATGCACTGAACGTACTCGAGCAAAACGGGCTGGCCGCCTCGACGTCTTTCGCCATGATGGCGAATGCCGCAGCCTGCCAGCAGGAAGATTTACAGCGTTACTGGCCCGATCGCGAGGCGCTGCTTTACGACGCCCTGCGCTATCACAGTCAGCAGGTAGATATCTGGCGGCGCAGGCTGCTGCTGGATGAGCCCCTGAGCCCGGCGAAAAAACTGCTGGCGCGCTATCAGGTGCTGGAAGAGGCGGTTAACAATAATCGCTATCCCGGCTGCCTGTTTGTCGCGGCATGCAGCTTCTATCCGCAGCCGGATCACCCTATCCATCAGGTTGCCGAGCAGCAGAAACGCGCTTCCTGGCAATATACCCATGAGCTGCTGACGCAGCTGGAAACCGATAATCCCGAACTGCTCGCTCATCAGATGGAGCTGATTCTGGAAGGCTGCCTGAGCCGCCTGCTGGTGAAGCGCAACGTGCAGGAAGTGGTCACGGCCCGTTCGCTGGCGGAAGATGTGCTGAGTATCGCGCTGTGCCGCAAGAATGGTGCGCTGACCTGAAAATGGCAGGCTGCTTTGCGTGACTTTCAGGCTAACTGTCCGAAAAGCACGCAATCAGTCACGCTTTACCGCTTTTTTATAACAAAGCCGTTGACGGCGAGCGGCCTTTACGGTTTAATGCGCCCCGTTGCCCGGATAGCTCAGTCGGTAGAGCAGGGGATTGAAAATCCCCGTGTCCTTGGTTCGATTCCGAGTCCGGGCACCACTATTTAAAGAACCCGCCCCCGTGGCGGGTTTTTGCTTTTGGGCATTTAGCCGCTGCTTACAACTTTCCTGATAGTCCACCAGGCGCCCTGTTCGCTGACAGCAACCCTGATAGCCGCTTGCCTGCGAACTCCCGAAAATAACGACAGCGCCTCGGGAAGCCCTTAGCTCATTGCGACCTGTTGTTTTATCTGAAAACACCACGCCCAATATCTTGCGCCGCCTCAAGGCAGGCTTCCGGCGTTTTAAGCTCAGGCATCAGCAAGATTTCATTAGTTATCACCGGTGCACCACAGTAATCAAAAATTCCGTGGGCGATCTGCGCGTTAAAGGCGCTGGTGTAGCCATGCCTTTCATAAACGCCCTTTCCTGCCGCGCCCAGCGCCACCAGATGCACAGGCAGATGGCCCAGCTTTTTTACTACCTTCCCTTCTGCCGTTTCTTCATAAGCCCAGCCGTTCGCAAAGACGCGATCGATCCAGCCTTTTAACAAACCCGGCATTGACCACCAGTAAACCGGAAACACCAGCACCAGCGCATCTGCGTTATCAATGCGGGCCTGCTCTGCGGTCACGTCGGACGGCGGCACAGCCGTTTGTTGAAAAGCCGCCATATCCTCCGCAGAAAAAACCGGATTGAACTTCTCCTGCGTCAAATCGGCGATTTCAAAAGTATTTGCCGGATTTGCTTCAGCAATACCCTGTGCGATAGCCGCAGCCGCGGCATGAGTTAATGAGGTATCAAGCGGATGAGAAATAACGATCAATGCATGCATGCCAGAAGCTCCCTGTTACGTAAACCGGTGAAGGATTGAGTAGGTGCATACTGTGGCTAAACCAGCAGAGCTAAGTTAGCTGAAAATGCGAAATGCATTTTATTGCGACAGTTTCCGCTTAAGCAACCTGCGGGGAAGACCCGCTGAAAGTTCGCTTCAACAGAAATAAATGTTGAGCGTACGCACAGCCTTTATTATCTACCTGTGGTATTTCGGCACTGAAATAACAACAGTAAATCAATAAAGACTTAACCTGTAATTATGCCATTTGTATAAAAAAGTTTTATATAATAAAAATATTATGCTACCTGCTGTACACCTGAATAAATAAAAGAGAATAATGATTTAAAATATGCGTTTTTACATAGCAAAAACGTGACCTATACTCAACAAGCTATTAGGTTATAGCTGCAATTGCAATTCATTAATTTTTTGCATCACGTCTAAATTTCATATGAATTACGATGATTTTGTAAATTGACTTTTTAAAAAAAAAGACCTAGGGTAATTTACCTGAAGCAGAAATACCTGGTAGTAATCTGTTGAACGGGAAGAAACCTCCCTTAAAACTAAAAACGAGTTTTTCACAAAAAAACAACAACAATCACCGGATGTGATTTTTCTTTTTCAGAGGGAATATGAAAAACTATTATATAATTAATGGCTTAGTGAAATTTTGCCCTATAGAGAACAAGCTTGAAAGATTGGATGGAGAAAAAGAAACAGTTATTATTAACTCTCCCGCCAGCCGCTGCCTGTTGATGCTGCTTAAACAACAAGGGAATATATTGAGTCAACAGTCAATTATGGACGAAGTATGGCAAAAACAAGGAATATTTGTCGCGCCTAATACCTATTATCAGAACATCTCGATATTGCGTAAAGGGCTAAAAAAGGTTGGATTGGGTAGCAACATTGTTATTACAATCCCACGCATTGGTTTATCGCTCTCTAAAAATATTGATATCAGAATAGCACAGTCAGAAAATGAGATGACTAGTGACGCGATAAGACTAACGAGTTCTGCCGCGGTTGCTTTTGGTCACCCGCCGCAAAATCATTCTGTTGCAGAACCATTTGCCTTGCCCCAGCAAAAAAACGTCGTAACGCCAAATGAACAGCAAGGAACTATACCCGTTCCGGAAGCAACCGCCGGGCAGCCACTATCCACCCAAAAACATGAAAAAGATCGCGCGAAGAAAGGCTCATTTTTTTTATCTCTGCCTGCGCTGAGCGAATACACCTTGTTGAAATTTAATATATTTATTTTATCTACTATTTTGCTCATTTTGCTCTCGAGCAAGATCATGCAGCTTTACGTGCAGGCACATGAAAACTATAAGGACAGTCCGAATGATACCGGGTGCATTGTCTTATGCCTACAAATAAAAAGTTAAATTAACGTAAATATATTTTCCTGGCCATCCTTAAGAAACTAAGTCAACGACGATGGGATCTACTCTCATATCGGGTCATTGTACTTGTTGGAGGGAACGCATTTTCGCTAATAACAGTAAACAAACTAAGTAAAGAAAGGCTTGATGAAAGGCGGCAAGATGCTATTTGTCTGAGATTTATTCATGCCGCCTCAAAGTTGTGAATGCCGTCCAGGATACGATAAAACTTCAACCTGTATCTGTGAAAAGTTACTCAATGAAATTGGATGAGCAGATACTACGTCTCTCTTCAGTCTGAATCACAAATATATATCACAGAATTATCTGTAAAGAGTTCACTTCATCACCTCATAATAATCTTAATGGATTATGCCTGCATGTGGGTTAGACATAATTATTGTCCTTCATTCCCGGACGCGGCTAAAGTTAAGCCTGCCCGAATAAAGAACATATTGAAGTCTCACCCAACACCGGACAAACCCATTGATTTTATTGCGTTTAATATAACCTGAGATTACAAATAAAAAGCACAGCATGCCAGCCTATATACAAAAGAACTAATGATAATGCTGATAGCAGGCTTTGATTTAAAAAAAAATCATAAAAAAAATATATATTCTACTATTTGTATTAAAGATGAATTATTGCGCTTAAGAAAAATCTCATTAGATTAAGCAATCCTGTAAAGTTTATAATTCTTGCTACTGCAACGCATAAGTTAGTTGCAGAGGTTAACCACAAACATTTGTTTTGTGCCTAAAGGGAAATAAACGCTGTTATCAACAGGGTATGCTTTCAGGAAGATACATACCCTGGATAACCAAATAAGGAACATAATTATGAAAAAGATGATTGCCACTCTGGCTCTAATCAACGCTGTCGCAGCAGCGCCCGCTTTAGCAGTTGATGGAACGATCAATTTCAAAGGGAAAATTATTGATGCTGCCTGTACCGTTGATTTGGACGGCGCAGGCGCAACGACCATGGATGTACTGCTGGGCAATGTTTATAAAAATGCCTTTACTGGCGTTGGCTCTACCGCTGGCGGAACAGCAAGCGCAACAAAATTTAATATTCTTCTGAAAGGTTGTCCTGATACCGTTAAAGCTGCAACAGTCAAATTTGATGGCATTGCCTATTCGGGCGATAACACGGTTCTGGCGCTGACCGAGGAAACCGGTGTCGCCACTGGCGTAGGTATTCAGCTGTCCGATAAATCAGGTGTACTGCCGCTTTTCTCTGAATCAGCCAGTTATACGCTGGTCTCCGGTAACAATGTTAATACCCTGGATTTTTATGCCCGCTATATTCAGAAAGATGCGGCAGTTACGGTTGGACCGGCCAACGCTGTAGCAACTTTTACTGTTAATTATTAATAGATGTATGCCGGCACCATTCTGATGTTTAAGAGTGGTGCCTGATTTTTACAGAAGGTTATAACATGCGTAAAACCACTTTGTTTTTCATCCTGATGCTTGCCTTTGGCCTGGCCAGCGCGCATGCCGGAGTAATAATTGGCGGCAGCCGAATGGTATATGAAGGCAATGAAAAAGAAAAAGCTATTAGTGTGGAAAATCCCGATGCTTTTTCTTTTCTTATCCAGTCATGGATCGAAGATGCAACAGGGAACATGATAAAAGATAACGCGCCATTTATCGTTACCCCGCCTTTATTCAGGCTTGATGGCAAGCAAAAAAACCTGTTACGGATTATCAGAACGGAAAATAGTTTACCTCAGGACAGGGAAACCCTGCTCTGGCTAAACATAAAATCTATTCCTGCTAAATCTGATACAGAGCATAATACTTTACAAATTGCTGTACGCACACGCTTAAAGCTGATCTTTCGCCCTGAAAGTTTAGTTGATGAAACTCCCGAGCAGCATGTTCAGAAGCTGGAGTGGAAAAAGAAAGGAAACCAATTGGTTGTAATAAACCCATCAAAATATTTAATGAACTTTATGTTTATCAGGATTAATAACAAAAAAGTTGTGGATGGCGGCGTTGTTATGCCTGAGTCTTCAGCTGCTTTTGACCTTCCGTCTGGTGAAACAGCTGGTGAGATTAGCTGGAAGCTAATCAATGATTACGGTGGTACAGGCCCGGTTCACCTCAATAAGATCTGATAAAAGTATATGTTATCGGGCGCCGGTACATAGCGTAGCCATTTGGCATGTGATTTTATCAGAATTGCACAATGGAATGTCGACATGAACAAATCCAGCAAAGAAAAAAATAATAAAAATGGGAAGAAATACTTAACTTTTATTGTGATTATCCCGGTTGTTGTACTTTTTTTGTGCCCGAACAAATCTGTAGCAGGATTAACTTTCAATCCTGCTTTTTTACAGACCGGCACGGGCAGTACCGCCACCTACGATCTTTCTGTTTTCGAGAACAGTCATTCGCAGGCACCGGGTGACTATATTGTCGACGTATGGTTGAACAATCATTTTGTTGAATCTAAAAAAATCACCTTCTTTTCTGCTGCTGGTGAAGGCAATGCTAATCTGGTGCCCTGTTTAAAGCTAACAACACTGGAATCTTACGGTGTCCGGATAAAAGCTTTTCCCAGTCTTAAAGAAGACGAACGCGGTTGTACTGATATCACGGTTATCCCGCAGGCTTCGGCGACATTTAATTTCAACAATCAGCGCCTGATTCTGAGTATCCCTCAGGCTGCGTTGCTGGCCAGCGCCAGAGGTTACGTATCACCGACACAGTTTGATGAAGGGATTAACGCTTTTCTGATGAACTACCATTTTTCCGGCGCCAGCAATACCGCTCGTAATAAATATGCGCAAAATAGCCAGAGCCAATATCTTAATTTGCGGCCAGGCCTCAATATCGGCGCCTGGCGCCTGCGCAACTACACGACCTGGAATCGCAGTAGTACCTCATCAGAAGGGGGAAAATGGGACTCGGTTTATACTTATCTACAACGTAATATTATCTCTGCCCGGTCGCAGCTGACGCTGGGTGAAAGCACTGCGCCTTCCGACATTTTCGAGGGCGTCCCCTTCCGTGGCGCGCAGCTGGCTTCAGATGATGAGATGCTGCCGGAAAGCCTGCGCGGCTACGCTCCTGTGGTTCACGGCACGGCCCGAACCAATGCTCAGGTAATTGTCAGGCAAAACGGATATATCATTTATCAAAGCTATGTCGCGCCTGGCGCCTTTGAGATCGCCGATCTCTATGCTACCGGCGGCAGCGGCGATCTTTATGTCACTATCAAAGAAGCTGACGGCAGCGAACAGCATTTGGTGGTGCCCTATGCTTCGCTGCCGGTTCTGGTGCGCGAGGGGCATCTCAGATACAGCCTGACCTCTGGCCAGTATCGTCCTTATGATTCCAGCGTGGAAAAAAACTATTTTAGCCAGGCGACGATGGTCTATGGCCTTCCCTGGAATATCACGCTATTCGGCGGGGGACAATTTTCCGCTCATTATCAGTCGCTCGCCTTTGGCATTGGGAAAAACTTCGGCGGGTTTGGCGCATTTTCTACCGATATCATTAACTCCTGGGCAACCGCTAAAGACAGTGAAAAAAAGGTCGGCCAGTCTTTAAGGATGCGCTACAGCAAGAATTTCTATGAAACCGGAACTAATTTTGCCATTGCCGGCTATCGCTACTCAACGCGCGATTATTACTCACTGCCGGAATTAATGGATACTTTTCGCCATGATCGTTCCCTTTTATGGCGTGAACAGGCACGTAACCGTACTGAATTAACACTCAACCAGAACCTGGGGCCATCGGCAGGTTCTCTCAGCGTAAATTTATTAAGAGAAGATTACTGGCGAACTCATCGCCGCATGGAATCTTTCGCAACCAGTTACAATAACAGCTATAACGGCATCAGCTATGGCTTTAACTATAGCTTTAATCGTAATACCTCGAGCCGTTCCGGCGAAAGACACAGTAAAGATCAGATTTTCTCTTTTAATCTTTCCATGCCGTTGGATCGCTGGCTCTCCAATACATGGGCAAGCTACACCTTGACCAGCAGCAAACCGGGCAATACCGGCCAAAGTATTAGCTTAAACGGGACCGCGCTTGAAGGTAACAGATTATCCTGGAACGCCCGTGAAGGATATGGCAGCCAGGGAGTTGGCAACAGCGGCAATCTCGATGCCAACTACCGCGGAAGCTATGGCGAAATTACCGCAGGGTACGGCTACGACAAAGAGATGCACAGACTGAGTTATGGCCTGGAAGGCGGATTACTGATACATCGGGATGGCGCTACTCTGAGCCAGGCTTTTAGTAATACGGCGGCTTTGGTTATTGCGCCCGGCGCCAGCGGCGTTCGGGTGGCCAGCCGTACTGGCGTTAAAACAGATTTCAGAGGCTATACCGTTGTGCCAGATATTACGCCCTATCGCGTATCGGACATCATGCTTGATACCACGTCTCTACCTGAAGATGTCGATCTGACGCTAACAACTAAAAGCATTGTGCCCACCAGAGGTGCAATCGTCCGGGCAACTTTTGCTGCGCAGGTCGGCGCGAGAGCTATTATGACCTTGACGCTGAAAGGCCAGCCGGTGCCCTTTGGCGCGCTGGTTGTTAATGAAGCGCTGCCCGATCAACAAATCAATATTGTCGGCGACGATGGCCAGGTCTATCTGAGTGGTTTAAAACCTACAGGTAATTTATTGGTTCAGTGGGGAAAATCGGCCGATAAAAAATGCCGTGTCGCTTACGTCTTGCCTGAAAAGAAAGCGCTAAGTGGTGTTCAGATGTTAAAAGGCGTTTGTCAGCAAGACTAAAGATAACCTCGCGGCCCTGTCTGGAGTAAAAGCATGAAAATAATCAAAATGATTCTTAAAATGAAAGTACTACTTATAATATTTCTATTACCCTCAATATCATATGCTGGCAATTGTATAATGGGAACGACACCAAATGTAACTACGGGCGCACTGGAATTAGCAATCGATCCACGCGTTAACGTAGGTGATATATTAGGCTATCGCTATAGTAAAGGCCTTACGGGCCAAATGCTGGTAGTGACCTGTACTGGCAGCTCGCCCTATCGTGCGGTGCCGCTATTAACCGCCAGTACCACGGTAGAGGGCGCCTATGAAACGGATATTGCCGGAGTCGGCGTTTTTATCAGCGATATTTATAAACCAGCAATGACGCTTCCCTATACCACTTCGCTGTCGCCCAATGTTTTAACGCCGTGGCTAAACCAAAATGAAGTAAGGTTAACCTTTGTAAAAACAGGCCCGATCACGCCAGGAACAGCGGGAAGTAAAACCATTGCTAGTTTTTATCTGAATTCGCAGGTATTCGCGAGTATAAAAATGAACAGTATGAAGGTAACGCAAAAAAGCTGTCTGGCCGATGTGAATTCACAAAATAAAATTGTTGATTTAGGTAGCCCAGTACGTAGCGAATTTAGCGGAATAGGCAGCGTCGCCGCCTCGTCAGAGCGCAATTTTAGCGTACTGCTCCAATGCCAGGCTGATAATATTCCTGTTCAGGTTACTTTCGATCCCGTAGGAGATGTCTCAGGCGACGGTTTATTAGCCATCAGTTCGGAAACCAATTCAGCAACAGGCGTTGCTGTAGAAGTTCTTGATGCAAGCCGTACGCCGCTAAGCTTTGCGACGGCTAAAACTTATCACAACGCCTCCGAGAGAACCATTGAAATACCGCTAGTCGCGCGCTATAAGCAAACCGGAACGATCGGCACTGGCACAGCAAACGCTGCAATGACGTTTACGATTACGCAGAATTAATGCATAAATCCCTGACATCAGGACATAACAACCACAGGTTATAAAAAATCACTATCAGAGATAGTTCATAGCTATAGTTCACGAATTTTAGAAAAAATAAAATCTCATTTAAAATGAGATGATATTAAATGAGTTGATAAAAGAAAGGTATAAACCCTATTTTTAAAGGACTCGGAAAAACCGGGTAATTACCAAGGAAGGCCTTATTGTAAGGCCGGTATGTTAAAAAAAGGAGCTTCACTATGAAAGAACTTTCCGTCATTGAAATGGATGATGTATCTGGTGCATACAGCTGGAACTTTACAGATCCCCTGTCTTTTTTTGGCAATCTTGCCGCGAATGCAGTTGAATTGGTAGCATCTGCAACTTTAGGCGCTTCAATCGGCGCCACAGGCGGAGCTTACGTTGGTGGTCGCCATGGCGGTGACGGCGGTGGTCTGCTTGGTCTCGGTATTATTGCAGAAGGAGTGGGATTGATCGCAGGTGGCATCCTGGGTGGAATTAGTGGCGGCATATATGGTGCAACTACCGGTTGGGATAATACCAATGAGCTGTTTGATAAAATTATTGACGGTTTTACCAACGGTACTCTTGTTTAATTTTTTTACAGAGCCACATTTGTGGCTCTTTTTTCCTTTCCGGAAGTTTTCATGACCGACAATAAAAATAAAAGTATATTCCGTAGCGAGGCTATTGACTACCAGCGGCAAAAATGGGTAGGCAAAGCGCTGCTTATCTCTAAAATTCCCGCACTCGCTATTACGGGATCCTGCCTGGCCTTCGTCATTACTATTGCACTGTGTATGGCGTTTTTCGATTATAGCCGTCGTATTGATGTTGATGGCGAAGTTATCACCCTGCCTCATTCGATAAATATCTATTCTCCACAGCAGGGCTATATCATTACCAATTTCGTGCAAGTCGGCGACAGAGTAAAAAAAGGCGATCCGCTTTATGAAATTGATGTTTCACGCACGACTTCTTCGGGCAATGTCAGCAGCGCTGCCGTTGAGTCTATTAAAGTTCAGAAAGAAAATTTACACGAAATCATCCGTAAACTAAAAGATAATAAAAAGTATACGCTGGATAATTTGCAGACGCAGATCGATAATTATGCGGCAGCTCATAAAGAGACGGAAAAGGCAGTAAAAAATGCACGCGAAAGCGCCAGGAAAATGGAAGAAAGCCTTAACAATTATGAAAAACATTTAAAAAGGGGGCTAATTACTCAGGACCAACTTAACTATCAGCGCGCCCAGTCGCTCTCTCAGCTGAGCGCATATCAATCACTCAGCAATCAAAGTATTCAGGAAAATATCCAGTTATCCCAGCTGCGTAGCGATAAAATGACCCGTGGCGCTGATTTCGATAACCAGATCTCACAGAGTGAATCGCAACTCAGCGATCTAGAACGCCAGCTGGCTGAATATAAAGCCAATAACAGCCTGATCGTTAATGCTAAACTGGACGGTATCATTGAATCGCTCAGCGTTACGCCGGGGCAGATGGTTGAAGCCAGCGCCAGCCTGGCGCAGATAAAACCCGTGGATAATGTCGAATATTATTTAATGCTATGGCTTCCTGATCATAGTCTTCCCTATGTAAAAAAGGGCGATGGCATAAATATTCGCTACAATGCTTTTCCGGCAGATAAATTTGGCCAGTTCCCTGGAAAAATCACTTCAATTTCTTCTATTCCCGCGTCGCCACAGGAAATGAGCAGCTATAGCAGCGGTTTGCGTCAGGAAAAAGGCGCATACTATAAGGTTTTGGTTTCAATTAAGACAACTGAGTTTAGCGATAAAGGTAAAAGGCTGGAAATAGCCAGTGGCCTACAGGCTAAATCCATTGTTTTCCTGGAAAAGAAGCCATTATATCAGTGGGCCATTGCGCCAATTAATAAAATTAAAAACAGCGTAACCGGAGTGGTTGATGACAACTAAGTCACTTTTTGAAAAAATTAACAGCAAAATAAATTTTACCCTACACCGAAAAGTCCCCCAAATTTTACAGTCAGAATCTTCAGAATGCGGGCTGGCCTGCCTGGCAATGATCTCTGGCTACTATGGCCTTAACGTCGATCTGTTTAATCTGCGCCAGAAATTTAACGTCTCAACCAAAGGGGCAACGCTGAAACTGGTAGCTAACGTCGCTTCCCGGCTACAGCTGAAAAACAGGGCTTTATCGCTAGATATCAATGAGATAAGAAAACTCAGAACGCCCTGCATTTTGCACTGGGATATGAACCACTTTGTGGTGCTGGTAAAAGTTCGTAGCTCATCCTTTGTGATCCACGATCCAGCGTTTGGCCGACGTATCGTCGGCATGAAGGATATGTCCAGTCACTTTACCGGCGTAGCGCTGGAACTCTGGCCGGATAAAGAGTTTCATAAAGAAACGGTCAAAACCAGGCTGCGTCTGCTGGATTTGATGAAAAATATCGACGGGCTAGCGGGCGCGCTGCTGAAAATTTTCGCGCTGTCGGTGGTTATCGAAGCCGTGAATTTGCTGCTACCGGTCGGTACGCAGCTGGTTACCGACCATGTTATACAGGCGCATGATTACGATCTGCTTACCGTTATCTGTCTTGGCCTGGTGATCTTTACCCTGTTTAAATCGCTTGTCAGTATGGCTCGTGCCTGGATTTCCATTACTTTAGGCACCCTGACCGACATTCAGTGGAAAACTACGTTGTTTGATCATCTGATGAAACTGCCTTTATCCTTCTTTGAAAAAAGGCATCTCGGTGATATTCAATCGCGTTTTTCTTCGCTGGACGCTATCCGTTCAACGTTTACCAACAGTATCGTCACCGGTATTATCGACGGCATTATGACCCTGGGCCTGTTTGCCATGATGATGCTTTACGGCGGCTGGCTGGTATGGGTTGTTGTTGGCTTTACAGCCTGTTATGCCCTGATCCGTTTTGGTACTTACCGGATATTTCGACAGCTCTCAGAAGAGCAGATTGTAAAAGGCGCTAAATCCAGCTCGCATTTTATGGAGACGCTGTACGGTATTTCCACAGTTAAGGCGCTGGGCATTGACAATGTTCGTTCCAGCCACTGGTTGAACCTCAATATTGATGCCACCAACACCGGCATTAAAACCACCCGTTTTAATATGATGTTTGGCGGACTGAATACGCTGATATCTGCTCTGGATCAGGTGGCTATTCTTTGGCTCGGCGCAGCGATGGTAATTGATAATAATATGACCCTCGGGATGTTTATGGCTTTTAACGCCTACCGCGGGCAGTTTTCGCAACGCGCCTCCAGCCTGATCGATCTGACGCTGAGTTTACGGATGCTTTCTCTCCATAACGAGAGGATCTCCGATATTGTCTTTACCGAGGCGGAAGTAAATATTTCTCCGCGTGCGGTCTTTCAACCCGGCGCTGGCGTGGCACTTGAAGCAAAAGCGCTGACCTACCAGTATGACGCCCTGTCGAAGCCGATTTTCAGCGATCTCAATATAACGATTCAGCCAGGCGAAAGCGTGGCTATCGTCGGCCCGTCCGGAGCGGGGAAAACAACGTTACTGAAGGTAATGAGTGGCCTGCTCAATCCCACCAGCGGGCAGATACTGGCGGGCGGCCTGGATATACATAAAATCGGCCTTAACAATTATCGTCAAAGCATCGCTTGCGTGCTGCAGGATGACAGACTTTTTTCCGGTTCAATTGCCGATAACATTAGCGGTTTTTCTCCTGAAGCCGATAAAGAATTGATTATGGCCTGCGCGGTTTATAGCAATATCCATCATGAAATAATGGCTATGCCGATGGGCTATGAAACCTTGATTGGCGAACTGGGCGCGGGGATATCGGGCGGGCAGAAACAGCGCCTTTTTATTGCGCGTGCTCTTTACCGTCGCCCTAATATTTTGCTAATGGATGAAGCGACCAGCCATCTCGATATTGATAATGAGACTGCCATTAATAAAGCGATCTGCTCGCTAAAAATCACCCGCATTATAGTCGCACATAGGCCCTCGACTATCGCCTCGGCCGACAGGGTTATTAATCTGCAATAGCCAAATTGATTTTTTTATTTTATAAAAATAAAATCCATTACCAAAAGCCAGTAAGTTACTTGCTGGCTTAAGGATGCCTACGACCAGACTAATTTTAAATCCCCCCCGAAACTTTCCAATTATTGATGATCTTTTTATATTTTAGCGATATTGACATTCCAGTTGTTTTATAAAAATTATGCGCAGCTATAGCTACAGGCTACAACTGGAAACTATAACCTGTAGCTATTCAATAAACACAGACAGCCTTCGCTCTATATATATTAATGCTCTCATTACCCATTCCTCCACGTTAAACATCAGCACACCTTTTAGCATGGCTAAATCGCAATCTCTTTTTATTACTTGATTCAGGTCACATATTTTTTAGTAGAAATATGTATCTACTCCTGCATTACAGCCATAACCTATCTTGCTTTATTTACAGGCTGTAGATGTCAGAAGATGATATTCCAAATGCGCGTAAAAATAGCATTACAATCAAAAAGATAAATTATAGTGATAAAGATAATTACCATCAAAAGAGGTTGATATGTATGAACTTACCGAATGCGAGTTAAAAAAAGTGGCTGGAGGCGTTGGAAATCAATATTTCTTTACGCCAGTTTCAATTCCTGATTTTTTTCTATCAAAGTATAAAAAATGCGTTATCCGACAATCCCAGCCATTATGTTATAACGCCCATATGGCCCGTAGCAGACCAGCCTGCTTTGTAGCGTTTTTTCAGGATATGATTGCTACCGCTCAGGCGCGTCTTAATAAACGCTTGTTAGATTCAGAAAAAGCTAAGCGCCAGTCGATTTGTTACAAAGCAGCCAGCGCAGAGGTGCTGGCACTTTGCTTGCCCGTCACTAAAGCATAGCTGCAGGCTGGCGCCATTACGGATAAGAAAAATTATTCTTTCAGTACAATTTTATAGTTAGTGTCCCATAAAGTTATGGAGCATCTCTGGCACTACTTACAAATCATAAAGTAATAATTTTATATTGTTTATAGTAACGCATATGCACGTATACACATTACTTATTGCCTATTTTCCTTTTTGAATGATACGATAAGGAAGCATAACCGCAGTCAAGAGGGAACTAAAGATGACAACTGGAAATAACAGTATCTCAAATGGATTTTCCTGGGCCTTACTGGAAATAAAATCCGGAAATAAAGTAGCACGCTCAGGTTGGGATAATGCCGAAGGTTACCTTGCCATCACCAAAGACGAGGGTGATAAATTTATCTCACTGGTCTATCAGGATGGTGGTTATAAAAAGTGGCAAGAAACGCATGAAGATTTGCTGGCGGAAGACTGGATTAGCTATTCAGAAGAAATTGAGCCCCGCAGGAAAAAATTTATCATATCAAAGGAGTGGTGACAATAGGAAGTTATTTCCATACTGGCTCTCAACACAATTATGGTTACTACAGCGGATGGGGAATTGGAGAATTTAAGCTAACTTCAACCGATATTTTTGACCCCGAGACGGTAGCGGTAAAAACATGCTGCGGCTACGACAAATCTATTTACAATAAGAAAAATGGCTTTTTATTCCAGATTGCGCAAGACAATACAAGCAAGTTAATAAAATTCTTGCAAAACAACCCGGCAGCACCTTTAACCGTTTTCATCGGCAATAACCAGTATAAACTGGGCCGCTACACAGGCCTTTCAAACCGGAACAACTATTTTTGGGAGGATGGCGAAGTTCAGCAATTATTAGATAATTGCTTTAATAAAAATAACATTAATAAAAGCTACCCGATTATCCTCCAGTTCGAAATTGATAACCTGAGCGTTTGATAGTCTGAAGCCAGGTGCTGTCCACAAAGTCCTGGCCGTAAGGCCCGGACTCTGTTCTGACAAAATCAGTGCAGATCACCATTCTAAAAAACCTTATTAAACTTCTCCTGCATCAAGTCGGCGATTAAAAAAGTATTTGCTGAATTTTCTTCAGTGATGTCTCGTGCGATAGCCACAGCGACGGCATAAGTCAGCGAAGCATTAAAAGGATGAAAAACAATAATCAATGCGCGCTCTTGTTGTTATAAACCGGTGGTCCACAAGCACGCTATCAGCCGTTTTAAGCCTGTAACTAAGCTTATAAAGCCTTTGATCAGCGTCGGGAAACCTCTACAGGCAATAGCCAGCAAAGGCCAATTTTACCCGTCAGCAGAACCAACGGGTAAAACGACTATTGTGCCGACTCGGGTTTATTCACCGACTTTGATAACGATTTTACCAAAGGCACCGCGTGAGAGGTGATTAAACGCCTCCACTGCCTCTTCAAACGGATAAACGCGCTCGATTTCAGGAGCGATTTTATGCCTGTCCAGAAAGGGATTCATGCGGTCGAAAGAAGTTCGCGGCGCAACCGCAATGCCCCGAATAGTCGTCTGGCGAAAAATAACCGGCATCAAATCCAGCCGGGCTGTCTGCCCGGTAAGAAAGCCAACCTGCGCGACAATGCCGGCTACTTTAGTGGCCGCTACGGATTTGTTGATCCCGTTCCCGCCAGCGACATCAATAGTGATGTCAACGCCTTTGCCATCGGTAAGCTCAAGCACTTTCTGCTCCCAGTCCGGATGGGTCTTATAATTAATTCCTTCGTCGGCACCCAAGGTTTTGATCCGTTCAAGGTTTTCGTCTTTACTGGACGTGGCGATAACGCGCGCACCGTGAGCATGCGCAATCTGTGCAGCAAAGACGGAAACGCCGCCGGTGCCCTGCACCAGTACCGTCTGGCCCGGCTGCAGATTGCCCACATCCATCAGGGAATACCATGCTGTCAGCGCGGCGATTGGCAGCGTGGACGCCTGCTCGTCGGACATATGAGCTGGCGTTTTAACAGCCGCGTTCTCGTGGATAATCATATAGTCGGCAAGGCCGCCCGGCAGCGGCATACCAAGACACCATGCCGGTTCATCTGCTGCCGGCTCACCGTCGATCCAGTGTGAGTACAGATGAGAGTTAACGCGGTCTCCCACTTCGAAACGTGAGACACCGCTGCCCACGGCAACAACCGTTCCGGCGGCATCGGAAACCGGGATCAGAGATTTTGGCACCAGATGAGGCTCGTAAAAGCCTTCAACGATCGCTTTATCACGAAAGTTGAGAGAGACGGCACCAACTTTAACCAGCAGTTCGCCCGGCCCTGGTGTCGGCGTCGGGACATCTTCGAGTTTCAGCTTTTCAAGGCCGAAGTCTTTTAGTAACCATGCTTTCATAATGTTATTTCCTCATTTCAGTGAATTCATCACCTGCCCGCCACGGCAGGTCAAAATGCAGAGCCATAGCGATCATAAAAAGAGCCACGCAGATGAAAAAGAGACGCCGGAATAATTCACTGGTACTCCAGAGGAAACAATTCGCGCTTAATACTCAGGGAAAGTTGTAAAATCAGGGTTTGGGCTCCCGTAGCGGGTAAACGATCCGGATAGATCAGGAAAGAAAATGCGTTCAAATATGCTGGAACACATGGAAATCTTTGTGCAGGTCGTCGGACAGGGCAGCTTTACTCGTGCGGCGGACACCTTGCAGATACATCGCCCGGCCGTCAGCAAAGCTGTCCAGCAGCTTGAAGATGAACTGGGGGTAAAACTACTTCACCGTACTACCCGAAAACTGAGCATGACGGCGGAAGGCGAAGAGTTCTACCAGCGCGCTCGCCAGGTCATTACCGACGTAAAGGGCATCATGGCCTCTTTTTCCCCCGCGCAGCCGCCGCGCGGTCGTCTACGGTTGGATGCGCCGCTGGCGCTGGTGCATACCATGATCGTTCCCGCGCTGGCAGAATTCCAGGCACAGTATCCGGACATTGAGATTGTTTTGACCGCATCAGACAAAATAACCGATCTGATCGGTGAAGGCGTGGACTGTGTTATTCGTCTGGGTGAGCTGGCGGACTCCAGCTTCATCTCTCGCCGCCTGGGTCAGGCCAGCATGGTAACCTGCGCCTCGCCGGACTATATCAGCCGCTACGGCCAGCCGACATCGCCCGATGAGCTATTGCAGCATAAGGCCGTCAATTTTTTCAGCGAGCACAGCCGGGAAGTGATGGACTGGAAATTTGTTCAGGACGGAAAAATCATTTCCCGACGTCCCGCCAGCGGCGTGCTGGTCAATAACTCCGATGTGCTGCTAACCAGCGGCCTGGCCGGGCTTGGGATCCTCCATGCGCCTCGGGCTGCTCTGGCGCCGCATATCCGCTCCGGGGATTTGATTGAGCTGCTGCCCGATTTCCAGGCCGTGTCTAAACCGGTTTCCGTGCTGTGGCCGGACAGACGTTACCTGTCACCTAATGTCAGGGTGTTTATCGACTGGATAAGCGATCTCTTCCACCGTCAGCAGGATGACTATTAAGGCCTGAGCGCTGCAAAACAGCTATCAGGCGGCATCAACAACATCAACAGCCACTCCCTGCGTTGCCAGCGCTTCTTTGCAGGCGTCGGGAATACCGTTATCGGTAATAACGCGGCTGAAAGGACGGTCGGGCGCGAGTGGGTAAGGATGGATCAGGCCAAACTTCGACGAGTCGGTCAGCGCTATGGTCTGCGTCTCTTTAGCCATCAGGGCGTTGACCACATCGCAGCGCAGCATATTACGCCCGGTGAAGCCTGTCGTTGCATCCCATCCGTCTATGCCGATAAAGGCTTTGTGGAAATTGATATTCTGGATACAGAGCCGGGTAAGCGGCCCTACTACGGATTCACTGCTTTTCTGGTACAGCCCGCCAAGAAGAATAACTTCTCCGCCCGTATCCCTGAGCAGCGTGGCAATATAGTGGCTGGCCGTAATAATAGTGATGTCACGTCTTTCACTAAGTTCTCTCGCCAGCAGCGCGTTAGTGCTTCCTCCTTCAATACAGACCACTTCACCGGCATTCACCAACGAAGCGGCGTGTTCTGCGAGGCGCTTCTTAACGGCATAGCGGGTGCGCATCCTTGCGCCTACGTCATCGCTTTCAGGCACTACAGCCGAGCCGTGCACACGACGCAGAAGGCCGCTTTTTTCCAGCACGTTCAGATCCTGACGTATCGTCACTTCCGAAACGCCGGCGATCTGAGACAGTTCGCTGACGCTGACGCTGCCGCGTTCACTAACAAGCTGAATAATCTTTTGATGCCGTAAATTCATAGTGTTGGCCGATAAACTTTTTCATCAAGCTTACCAGAAAGCCAGTCCGCGGCGCACGTTGCTGCGCCCGAAAGACATTCAGCCCAGCCCGAGACTGCGGCGTCCGTTGGCGTTGAGCTGGTCGGGAGTGAAACGCTTTTTCCAGCTAACCTCATAATTTTCTTTTGGAAAGTCGGCTGGTGATTCGCCGGACGCCAGCGCGCGGGCCACAGCAGCCGCACAGGCAGCATTATAGGTAGAAGCAAAACCTCAATAGCTTTGTTTCACTTCCTTCGTCGTCTTCCGCTTTTTAAACATCGCCAGCCTGTTATCCAGCGCTTCGCTGTAGAGCATCGTATCCACGCCGACAGCGACAAAATTCGCGCCCCACTCTATGCATTTTTCCGCCATCGCCGGATCGACCGCCAGAAAACCGGCGGCTTTGCCCGCGTTGCGAATACGGCGAATGCTCTGCTCGATGATGCGCTGTACTTCAGGATGCCCCGCGTTATCCGGATAGCCAAGCGAAGCGGACAGATCTGCCGGGCCGATAAATACGCCGTCAATGCCTTCTACCTCGAGGATCTCATCCAGATTTTCCAGCGCGGCTTTGCTCTCCATCTGCATCAGCAGACAAAATTCTTCGTTAGCCTGCGCCATATAATTCTCTACCCTTCCCCAGCGCGCCGCGCGGGCAACACTGGCTCCCACGCCGCGCACGCCTTCAGGCGGATAGCGCGTGGCGGCAACCACTTCACGCGCCTGCTTTGCATCATCGACCATCGGGATAAGCAGAGTTCTTGCGCCGATATCCAGCACCTGTTTAATCAGCGCGCGGCTGCCTTCCAGCGGCCTGATAACCGGCTGGCTGTTATAGGGCGCTATCGCCTGTAGCTGATGATAAAGATCCTGCGCCGTGTTGGGCGCGTGTTCGCCATCTATCAGCAGCCAGTCATAGCCAGAAGTGGCGGCAATCTCCGCCAGATAAGAAGAGGTAGAGCTTAGCCACAGCCCAATCTGCACTTCCCCGTTTTGTAATCCGGCTTTAAAAGGATTAGCGAGAACCTGATTCATATTTTTCCTTATTTCAGTAGCGTATCTGGGTAGAGGGAGCGAGGCTGCGGCGCACGCCCAGCAGGAAGATAAGCAGCGTACCGATTAAAGCGGCACCCGCCAGCGCCAGCAGGCCGGCGGCATCGCTGGCGAAAAAACTTTCCGCCTTTACGCGGATAAGAGGCGCCAAAAAGCCACCAACCGCGCCGAACAGGTTGATAAAACCAATTCCGGCGGCCAGCGCGGTGCCGGAAAGCAGCTGGCCCGGCATAGTCCAGAAAACCGGCTGAACGGCGATAAAACCAACGGCAGCCACGCACAGCGCCAGGATGGCGAAAAGCGGCGAGACCAGCCCGGAAATGCCTATGCCGATCCCGGCGGCCAGCAGCGTCAGCGCGGCGATAATGCGCCTTTCGCCGGTGCGGTCAGAATAGCGTGGGATAAACAAGGTGCCCGCCAGCGCAGCAACCCACGGGATCGCCGTGACCAGCGAAGCAGTAAAGCCGACTTTGGTGCCCAGCAGCGCCGCGACCTGGGTCGGCAGAAAGAAAATCAGGCCGTAGACGGCGATCTGAATCGCCATATAGATCATCGCCAGCTGCCAGACGCGCCCACTACGCAGCGCATCGGCAAAACGCGAAGTGACTTTTTGCTGCTCCTCGCTTGCCAGCTGGGCCGTCAGCGCCTGTTTCTCTTCTACGCTGAGAAAACGTGCCTGCTGCGGCGAGTCATCCAGCCAGAAGAAAGTAAAGGCTCCGGCCAGCACTGCCAGCATTCCTTCAATCACAAACATCCAGAACCAGCCCGCATAGCCAAGAAAACCGTGCAGCTCCAACAGCGCGCCGGAAAGCGGTGACCCGAGGCTCAGGGCCAGCGGCGCGCCCATATAAAATAGCCCCATAATGCTGGCGCGGTTGCGCTGTGGAAACCATTGCGCGGTCAGGTAGATCATGCCGGGGAAAAAGCCGGCCTCCGCCGCGCCAAGCAGCGTGCGGATCAGTAAGAATTTCGCTTCGCTGTCCGCCCAGGCCATCGCCACCGATAAAAATCCCCACAGCAGCGTGGTGCAGCCGATCCATTTGCGTGCGCCCAGTTTGCACAACAGCAGGTTCGCCGGAATGCCAAGGAAGGCGTACATCACGAAAAAAATCCCCGCGCCCAGCGCATAGGCTTCGTTACTGAGGCCGGTATCAAGCTGGTAAGCTTCTTTAGCGAAACCGATATTGGAGCGATCCAGAAACGCCAGCACGTACAGCGTGAGCATAAAAGGGATCAGGTGCGCGCGATTTTTTTTCACCGCGCCCTCAAGCAAAGCGCTATTCATCATCGACTCCTTACAGCGGCTGGTGTTGATAAGGACGTATCAGATTGCCGTCCCGGTTAAGCTCGACGCCAAATCCCGGCTTATCCAGCACGGATTTATGGATACGCCCATTGACCGGCACGGGTTCGTTCAGCAGCAGCGGATCGAACTGCGGACGCAGCGCCGAGCAATCCGGACTGGTCATCAGGAACTCGCTGAACGGCGTGTTGGTAAAAGTGATCACCGCATGATGGGAATAGACAGAAGAGCCGTGCGGAACCACCAGTTGCCCGCGAGCTTTGGCGATGGCGGCGATCTCGACCAGCGTAGTCAGGCCGCCGCACCAGCCGACATCCGGCTGCATGATGTCGATACCGGTTTCGGAGAGCGTGAGAAAAGATTGCAGCGTGCCGTGGTGCTCGCCGCTGGTCACCATCATGCCCGCTGGCGCGTTGCGCTTCAGCTCCGCATAGCCGGAATAGTGCTGCGGCGGCAGAGACTCTTCTATCCATTTAAGGTTGTAAGGCGCGCAGGCGTGAGCGAGTTTCGTAGCGTAATTCACGTCCTGGCTCATCCAGCAGTCCAGCATCAGCCAGAAATCCGGCCCGCATTTTTCACGGTATTCCGCCACCATCGCGGCATCTTTACGGATACCGGCATCGCCGTCGTGCGGCCCCCAGTGCGTCGGCATTTTCCCGCCGATAAAGCCCATCTCTTTCGCCAGATCGGGACGCGCGCCGGTAGCGTAAAACTGGATTTCATCCCGTACCGCGCCGCCAAGCAGTTTATATACCGGCTGGCCAAGCACTTTGCCGAACAGATCCCATAAGGCCAGATCCACGCAGGAAATGGTGTTCATCACCAGACCGCCGGATCCTGCATAGTACATAGTGGCGCCAAGCATCTGATCGTGGATCAGTTTGATATCGCTAACGCATTTACCCTCGATAAAGCGATTAAGATGTTTTTCCACGATAAAGCAGCCCATCTCGCCCGCCGTTGAAACAGCAAAGCCGGTCTGGCCGTTATCCGCTTCGACCTCTACTATCAGCGTGCCCAGCACGTTGATGCCGAATGACTGGCGCGACTGCTCATAGTCGCGGTATTTGCTCATTGGCGTGGCGATATGATCGTCAATCCAGTGGCCCGAGCCCTGATCGTGATAATCGCCGCCGCCCGCGCCTTTTTCTGCCGTTGCGCCGCCGGTAAACCATGCCCGCACCTGTTTGATTTTGGGTAAAGTCATGCTGTTCTCCTTGTTATGAGGCCTGTTGTTCAAAAGGACTTTTCCAGCCGAGCAAACGCGAGATCTCCCTGGCGCAGGCAATGGCTCTGCCTGCCAGATAATCACGGTTGTCGTCATTGATTTGCAGCCGGGTGCCGACCACGGAAATCGCCGCCGTCAGCTCATGGCGGGCATTGAAGATTGGCGCGGCCACGCAGCGCACGTCCGGGAAATCTTCGCCACGGTCAAAGCTCCAGCCCTGCGTGCGGATCAGAGTCAGCTCTTCCCTGAGCCTTTCCGGCCCGGTAATAGTTGTTGGCGTGGCCTGCTCCCATTTCAGCTGGCTGATAATGGCTTCCCGCGTTGCCGGGGGCTGCCAGGCCAGCAGGCATTTGCCAATGCCGGAACGGTAGAGCGAAAGGCTTTTTCCCTCGTGCGAGCGCACGCTGATGGTTGAGGAAGATTCGATTTTGAGGATGTAGTAAGCGTTTTCCCGATCGATAATGCCAAGATGGCAAAGCAGCCCGGTCTCGTGCATCAGTCGGGTAAGCGCCGGACGGGCGGTATCGCGCAGATCCAGTTTGTTGAGCGCGTGGCCGGCAAGCTCCACCAGCGCCGTCCACAGACAGTAGTTGTCGTGGCTGTCCATGCTGAGAAAACGCTGTCGCTTTAACTCTCCCAGCAGCAGATAGACCGTGCTTTTAGGGATAGCCAGTTCCGTAACTATGGTCGCGGCGCTGCACGGGCCGATACGGGCGATAAGATTAAGAATATCCAGCGCTCGGGTAAGCGCGGGCACTTTACTTGATTCCACCATGCTGGACTCCACTCCTGAATAGTGGACTCAGTGTTGCGGCAGCCGCAGCTAAAAATTGTGAAGCGGATCGAGGCTTTTGCCGAGTCCAGCCGGCTGGAGCGCATGCGGAATAAAAGTGTGAAACGGTGCACAGATCGTCCGACTGCAGGTACAACGGGCTGGACTGGATGCGGGTAAATTATTTTTGCGGCGGTTTCGTTTAAATAGCCAGCGGGCCAAAACCCACCGGCCTTCTCTCTTACTCTTTCACCTCTACGCTCTGCGCAAGCAGATTTTTTGCCCGGGATTTCGCTACTATTCCCCAGGAAAGCAGCAGCAGCGAGCAGAGGATCCAGGTCAGCGTCTCTGCTGAAAACGCCACGCGCTGGCTAAACTGCTGCGACAGAAAATAGAACAGCGGTGCCAGCACTAAGGCAAATGAGACCACCAAAGGCTGCACCTTGCTGATGCCGACCTGCAGAATATAAAGCGGCAAAACGTTGCCCAGCAGCGCGACCAGTAGCAAGGTTAGCCAGTACTGCTGCAGCGTAGCCCAAATCTCCTGATAGCCCGCGATATAAGCGCCAACCAGCACAATCAGCACAAAACGAAACGTCATGATGCTGTGCGGTTTTACGCCCTGGTTATTTAACCGCTTTGAAAAAACGGTGTTCAGCACCATAGAGAGCCCGCACAGAAAAGCCATGCCGATCCCGATAATGGCATGCTCCTTTGAAATATTCCCCAGCGCGCTGGTGCCGTTGATAGTAGAACGGATCATCATCAGCATACAGACAAAAACGCCTGTCGCAGCAAACGCTTCCGCACGGCTTAGCCTGTCGCTTTTGTAGATTTTCACCGTAATAAACAGCATCAGCAGCGGGCCTATTGCGTTCGCCAGCGCTGAGACCACCGCTGGCTCAATATATTTTAAGGCGACAAAAAAGCCCAACCAGCTTCCCGCCGTAGTCAGATTGATAGCCAGCACGTTATAAAACTTTGACTCAGGCGCGGCCTGAGGCTGCTCTTTCTTTTTATAGAAGAAAGAGACGCCCATAAAGAAAACGCTGACAAAGAAAAAAGTAATGGTAATAGTGGCGAACAGATTTGCCTTTTGCAGCAGGCCCGACAGATAAACCGCCTGGATACCTGACAGGAGGTTAAATATCAGTATATAGCCGACGCCAAAACGGCTGCCCTTCTGGCTGGTAACGTTTTCCATATTCTTTCCCCTGTCTGTTTATCACATCGTCATGCCCCACCTTTGCAGATGGGGCTGCTGTTTTACATGGTCATCCGGGCGTTAGCGACCATTAATTGCCCTAAAGCAATACCGCCATCGTTAGCCGGAACCTGCTGCTGTACATAAACAGCGAAGCCGCCCTGTTTTAACGCTGTGTAGGTATTAGCCAACAAATATTCATTCATAAATACGCCGCCGCTGAGCACGAACTGGTGAATGTTATGGGCCTTAGCGAGGCGCTGGCATAGCTGGTATGTGGCTGCCACCATAGTGGCATGGAAGCGGCGCGAAAGCTGCGCGGCGCTCTGCGTCCCCTCAAGCAAACAGGCTACTATTTCGGCAATCATCGGCCGGTAATCAAGACGCAGCAATTCCTGATCTGCCACGAATTCGCAGGTGAAAACTTCCGCCTCGGCAAGATCGCGGCCAAGCAAGCCTTCCAGCTCAATAGCGGCCTGAGCTTCGTAATCAATTTTGCCGCGCACGCCAATCAGTGCCGACACGCCGTCAAATAACCGCCCCATGCTGGTGGTTTTTACGGTGTTAACGCCGCGCTTTAGCATGGTCAGCAGCACATTGATCTGGTCGGCTTCCAGCGCCTGGAGAAACGGCAGCGGCAGATGACGCGCTTCATCACCAAAGGTTTCGAACAGCAGGCTTAGCGCCACGCGATAAGGCTCCTTAACCGCTTTATCACCGCCCGGCAGCCCAAACGGATGCAGGCTGGCGACGCGACGCGCCTCCCGATAGTCGCCCAGAAGAAATTCACCGCCCCAGATGGTGCCGTCATCGCCATAGCCGGTGCCGTCAAATATCACGCCGATGGTCAGCCCTTCCAGCCCGTTCTCTGCCATACAGGAAGCCATATGCGCGTGATGATGCTGAATGCGGTAAAGCGGCAGATCGTCACGCTCTGCGAGATAGCGCGCAGAGCGAAACTGTGGATGCAAATCCGCCGCCCTGGCCGTTGCCTGAATATCTAATAAGTGACCAAGCGTTTTCCCACAGAGTTCATGCGCGCTAAAGGCCTTATCATTTTTAAGATCGCCAATATGCTGGCTGAGAAAGACCTGATCTTTGCTGGCAAGCGCCAGCGTGGTTTTCAGCTCCGCGCCCACCGCCATAATCGGCTGTAGCTGCTGGCGAACCTGCACCGGATAAGGCGCATAGCCGCGCGAGCGCCGGATTAGCATAGTCAGCGTTTCCCCGCAGCGGGTTGGCGCCAGCCGCACCAAAGAATCGTCAACGCGGGTATGAATATCGCGGTTATGCAGGACAAAGCCATCCGCAATCTGTCCCAGCTCAGCAACTGCATCTTCATTGCGGAACACTATCGGGTTACCTGAGCGATTAGCGCTGGTCATGACCAGAGCCGGCAGTTCTGCGTCATCCAGCAATAGATAATGCAGCGGCGCGGAAGGCAGCATGACGCCAAGCGAAGGATTTGACGGCGCGATAGCATCGGGCAGCGGGCAATCGCTGCGCCTTTTCAGGATAACGATGGGTCGCTGATGAGATTGTAAAACGCGTTCTTCTTCCGCGCTGACCTCACAGAAATATCGCGCTGCGGCGACATCCCTGACCATAATGGCAAAAGGCTTGCCGTCGCGGCGTTTGCGCTGGCGCAGCAAATTGACGGCGCTTTCCTGAGTGGCATCTACCGCAAGATGAAAGCCGCCCAACGATTTTACGGCCAGAATATGCCCTCTGCGCAGCATATCGCGGGCCTGGGCCAGCGGCTGAGCGTGAGCGATTTCCAGTCCTACACTGTCCGCAAGCCAGGCTCGTGGCCCGCAATCCGGGCAGGCGTTTGGCTGCGCATGGTAGCGGCGGTCGGCAACATCCTGATATTCCTTCTGGCAGGCTGCGCACATGGCGAAAGAGGCCATAGTGGTTTGCTTGCGGTCATAAGGCATATCTTTAATCAGGGAGAAACGCGGGCCGCAGTTGGTGCAGTTAATAAACGGATATAAATAACGGCGGTTCGAACGATCGAACATTTCCTCCAGGCAGTCAGCGCATACATTCGCATCTGGCGGCACCACCGTCATGGTGGTTAATTTTTCGCGGCTTTCTTTAATCACAAAAGAAGTATATTTATCAGCAACTCTTTCCGGCGTCGTCTCTACACAGGAGACAATTCTTGCCATCGGCGGCTTATCTTCCAGTAACTGCTTTTTGAAATTACCGTAGTTTTCAATGCTTCCCTGCACTTCAATAAGTACGCCTTCGGAATCATTCAGTACCCAACCGGACAAATTATTTATTAACGCGATTTTATGCACAAAGGGGCGAAAACCAACGCCCTGTACCACGCCGTTGACTCTTATTTGTTTATGTATGGACATAATTTATTTTGCTGGATAGCCACTATTATCGGGAACAGGTAACGGCAAGCGGCGGGCCAACCAGGCTGGCCCGCTACAACAACGCTTTAAAATTAACAGAGGCGAGGCAGTTCAGCCCCAACCAGCTGTTCTAAGGTGTAGGCATCGCCATCAGGCTGGCACATCATAACCGTGCTGCCGGCTTCGGCGCTGACTTCGCCGACGATAACCGCGTTTTTTGACTGGTCGAATTCGCGCAGGAAATTGACCACTTCATCCGCCTGCTCAGGACGCACAAACAGGCACAGGCAGCCTTCGTTAGCTAAATGGATAGGATTTACGCCCAGCATATCCGCCGCCATTCGCGTCTCGGCCTGGATCGGCAGCTGTTCTTCTTCACAGCGCACCACATGCCCTACCGACTGGCTATATTCGTGCATCACTTCGCTGAAACCGCCGCGCGTTACGTCACGCATCGAAACCACCGCAGACGCCAGAGAAGAATTCAGCAACGCTTCGATAATATTGTTCAGCGGCGCGCAATCGCTTTTAACTCTTTGCTCAAATCCCAGACCTTCGCGGATAGAGAGCAAATGGATAGAGTGATCGCCGATATTGCCGCTCAGAATAATTTTGTCGCCGCTGCGCACGTTCTGCATGCTTAAAGGCTCACGCTCGAAAATGCCGATGCCGGTGGTATTCAGGAAGATTTTATCCGCCTCGCCGCGTCCGACAACTTTAGTATCGCCCGCCACGATTTTTACGCCTGCTTCGCGGGCAGTATCACGTACAGAGATAACAATGCGTTTCAGGTCTTCGATTAAAAAGCCTTCTTCGATAATCATCGCCAGCGTGATATATAACGGTTTCGCGCCCATCACCGCCAGATCGTTTACCGTGCCGCATACGGCTATTTTGCCAATATCGCCATTACCGAAAAAAACCGGTGAAACCACAAAGGAGTCGGTGGTCATAGCGATTTTGCCGCTGCCGATATTCAGGATCGCGCTGTCTTCCATTTTGCCAATATGCACCTCGCCCAAAAGCTCGGTCATAGTGCGAATAAGATCCTGACTTAATTTTGCGCCCGTTCCATGGTCGAGAACAATTTTGTCCTGCTGGTTCATTTCGTGCTCGCTCTGGCTTAGGGAATTTTGACTTCTTTACGCGGCAGATGGCCTTTCTCGCTGAGCGTCTGCAGAATATCATTGCTGGAACAGACGGTGGCGCAGTAGCCCGCCAGCCAGGTCAACGCGCGCTGCTTATCTTCATCCTGAGCGGAAACTACGCCGTCGGTCGGCACCCAAACGTTATAGCCACGGAAGAACGCATCAGCCGCCGTAGTCTGCACGCAGATCTGCGTCTGCATACCGGTAATAATTACCGTGTCCACATCGTTTTGTTTGAGGATTTTATCCAGCTCGGTCTCATAAAAGCCGCTGTCTTTATTTTTCTCGACCACGATATCGGCCGGGTCTAAAAACTCGCTGATAATATCCGCGCCGTGAGTCCCTTTTTGTACCGGCAGGAAGCCGTTGTAACGCTCAACGTTCGGATCGTCCGGCAGGTTAACCAGCTGCAGATGAACAATCATATGGCCCATTTCACGCATGTTATTCATAAAAGAAACAAAGCGTTCTTTAAAGGCATCAACCGCCGCAATACGTTCAGGATTTTTTTCTACCAGGTCATATTGCAGATCGTTGGTCAGCACAGCAATTTTTTTCATTGGTTCACCTTTTTAAAAAATAGAGGGAAAGCGCTACACTTCAAACATTAACTTCTCTTCTTCGAGCTTTAATAAAAGCTCTTTGTCTTTTTCAATCTGTTGCACATCATCGTGGGTCAGAATAACTTTTAGCGGGCAGGTATAAAGGTCAACGGTTTCCGCTATCGCTTCGCCTGGTTTTACATACCAGAAAGCGTCAAAGTAGGAGGGCATATTTTCTACAACGGTTTGCCCACGAATCGCTTTCAGCTCGCCGCCTTCGCCAGAAATATAGAAGTGGATCAGTATTTTCTTATCCAGCTGCAAAGGCTCATTAGCACGACGATAAAAAGAAGCCCTGTCGACATAAGAATCTACCAGCAATTCTATTTGCGACCATTTCGCGCACTTCTGTACTACCGCGGGGATATTACCGCCGTGCATACGCGCACCAACTTCGACCAGTACCGGCTCGCCGTTACTGATAATAATCTCGCTGTGGCCCGCGCCCTGGTGGATATCCAGCGCCTTAAGCACCTTATCGTTATAGGCGATCAGTTTTTTTGCTACAGGGTCGTCGAGTTCCAGAGCACGGATAGCGCGATAAACAAAAGCGACGTTATTTGCCGCTACCTTGTCGTAGACAAAGACGTTGCAGGTGACGGTTTGCCCATCAAGCGTAACGGTATCCACGACATATTCGGGGCCGTCCAGAAACTCCTGCACCAGCGCGAAAGCGTTTTCCTGCTCGAACTTGTTCAGCTTGCCTAAAATCAACGAGCAGGCGTATTTCACCTCATCAAGGTCATTGCAGATGGTAACGCTATCTGAACCGGCGGAGTTCACGGGCTTAACCACTACCGGAAAGACCTTATGTTCTTCAACCCAGCGCAGGATCTCATCCGCGCTGGCACTCATTTTTTGCAGCGGCGCACGTAAGCCTGCCGCGCGTACCGCTTCGCCCATAGCGAATTTGTCGCGGCGTCTGTCGCTGGTAAAGACGTTATTACCCGGTACATCCAGCAAATCCGCTATGCGATCCGCTAAGGCCACGCTGGTTTCCAGACAGGAGACCACCGCCTGTATATTTAAGCGGCTTAGCGCCCGAGCAATTTTTTTAGCGTCGCCATCAAAACGGATTTCCATAAAGAAGTCATCGCGACGGTAAGAACCAGCAAACACAGCAGGAATTGTTTTTTGCGAAATAAGCGCGATACATTCCAGCCCGCGTTTTTTAAATTCTTCGGCTAATAGCGCGCCGCTGGAAAAGGGATCGACAATAACGGCGAAACGTTGCAAAGCTACAGCTGACTGATTGGTATTGTCCATATCGGCGCACCCCTGATTATTAATAGCTAATTTAAATGATATTTATTTTCACAGGGCAAAGGCGTGCCGGTGACGGCGAAAGTGATTCGCCTTTATTTCAGTTCCGGGGATAGCTATTCTTTTATAAAGTTAAGACTACCCTTCTGCACGCATTTTGGCCCGGCGCATTTGGCGAGCGGAGGAAAAACCGGCTACCAGCGAGGCTTTTTCAACGCCCATGCCGCTTTGAATATATTGTTGCGCAATCGCCAGCCGCATCTGCTCATGAAACTCACGCACGCTGATACCAAGATGCTGGCGGAATAAACGCGACAGATGGCGTGAGCTAACGTGAATAAGTGCGGCCAGCTCTTCAATATTCCAGTTTTTTTCCGGCGAAATCGCAATAATATCCTGAGCGCGATGAATAACCGGATGATGGTGGTGCCGGAACCTTAGCCAGGGCGACATTTGTGCATCTTCCCCGGCACGAGGGAAATAAACCACCATTTCTCTGGCTACCTTCATCGCTTCCTGCGGGCTGCAAAAGCGATGAACCAGATGCAGCGCTAAATCAATGCCCGCCATAATACCTGCGCAGGTACAAACGCCTTTATCTTCAATAAAGATGCGGTCTTCTTTCACCAGAGCCGCAGGTGCCAGCGCACGCAGCCGATCCAGAATATCGTGATGAGTCGTACACTGGATGCCGTCCAGCAGGCCGGCTCTGGCCGCTAACAGCGCCCCGGAACAGATGCAGACAATATTGAACGCCTGGCGCTTTATCTCTTCCCGCCATCCTTTCAGCCACTTCAGCGTGACTAACGCCTCTTCGGTATCGAAATCCACCAGCGAATTAGTGACGCCGGGCAGCACCAGCAAACTCCCTTCAGGCAGCTTTTCCGGCAGGGGCTTGAGATCGCCAATCATCATCCCTGTCGAACACTGCACGCTCGCCTCAGGGCTAATATAATGAATTTTGAAGTGATCGCCTGCCAGCTGCAGCGTTTCGGCTGGCCCGACAATATCCAACATCATCATATTCGGTAATATTAAGAAGAAGACATCTACGCTCATGGTGCTCTTGTTCCGTCTGTAGCCAGATAGCCTGCATCTTAATAGATTCCGGCTGAGAGCAGTACCGCTTCTTGTTAAATCTATAATGCTTGTTAATGAGTTGAATTTGAAGGCCATAAACAGACATGTCGCTGTCCTTGACGGACAAGATGCCGCAGCAGGAAACCACAGGCGCTAATTAGCTATAGCAGGAAAGTAAGCGCCCGTTTGTTTTTTGTTCACTGCGTTGAAAATACCTGACGAGATCCTGCCCGGCTAACGGCTTTGTTGCCGGGAAGAAAAATCGTTTACTGCACGTCAGGCATTCATCAAGACGGCGAGCGGTAACGTGAAGGCCAGATTTTCTCCGGCCTTACGCCCAGGGCTTCGGCAATCAGCCTTTCGCCTTTCGGCCAGTGGCGGTTCAGGGCGTTCGCCAGCGTAGAGGAGGCCAGCCCTGCCCGCCGCGATACGGCAGAGAGCGAGGTGCCTTTCTTTTTCAACCCGGCAATGATGTCTGCCGGATGCCAGTCCTTGTCGATTTTTTTCATCATCCTTGTCCGTTTCCGTCGGGCAAAACTTGTTGAGTATCTCTAAACAACTACGATGTTAAGTAATGCTAAACAGTAAGTCAATGTATGACATTGATGGTGCTATGAATGATCCCAGCTCGCCTTAAAGCGGCCCGACTACGTGCTTGCCTGACTCAGGAAAAGCTGGGCGTCCTGGCGGGCATCGAGGAAGAAACGGCGCGCTCCCGCGTTTCGCAGTATGAAGGCGGCATTCATCGTCCTACCTTTGAAACCATGTGCGCTTTCGCTAAAGTGCTGAACGTACCGGAATGTTATTTTTATACCCTTGATGCAGATTTTGCCGAGACCCTGCTGGCGCTCTGGCTAAAAACCCGCGCTGAAAAAGACGCATAAGTCCTGCCCCTGTCGTTCCCTTCTGCCCGTCGCCCTTTTCAGATTATTGCTGTACTGCCCGGCATGCCTTGCCCGACGGGCCTGCGTCGTTGATTCAGCCGTCGCCGCCGCCAAAAAAAACCTCGCCAGGCTTGATCGTTTCCCATAAATGATAATACTGTATTTATATACAGTCATTTACGGAACAACCCCATGAATTTACTTCGTCCTGCCGAAGTGCGCGCGCTGGTGCGCCTGCCGCTCTTTCTGGCCAGAGTCCCCTGCGGCTCGCCTTCCGGCGCACAAGATCATATTGAACAGCGCCTGGATTTAAACGATCTGCTGGTGCAGCGGCCGGAAAGCACCTATTACATTCGGGTCAGCGGCGACTCTATGCAGGACGCCGGTATTGATGATGGCGACCTGCTGGTAGTGGATAAAGCTATTACTGCGGAACATGGCGATATTGTGGTGGCAGCAGTTAACGGCGAGTTTACGGTGAAAAAGCTACAGCTGCGCCCCTGTGTCAGGTTGCTGGCTATGAATGCGGCCTGGCCGCCGATCGAACTGGCGGAAGAAGAGCAATTAGAGATATTCGGCGTCGTGACCTTCACTATTAAAGCGATGGAGTAAGCATGCTGAAAAATCGGGTTTACCGCGCCTGCGCAACGTCCGCACCGCCGCCATTAGCGGCCTCTCATCAGCTCAAATTCCTGGCCGACAGGCTGCAGGATCTGGTGCCAACCAATGATGACTGCTACCTCAGCGCCTGTAACGGCCTTTTCTGCATTATCGACCGCTATCGGCCTGCCGTAGCGGGCAGCCGCGTGCTGCTCGACATCGCGGGCCGCTGCGAGTGGGCTATCGCCCATTTTGCTCCGGAAAAGTTTGTCACGATGTCAGGCGAAACGATCGAGGGCAAAGGCCTGCATGAGGCGACTATTCTTGGCGTGGTCATTCAGGAAGTGATCTCAACCCGTCAGCGCTGCCTGCCAGGGCGACCGCATATTTAGGATTATTTGCGGGTTTGCAAAGCGATAGCCAGGGGTAATAATCCCGGACAAAGCGCTAAGGCAGGATTTGCCTGCTCAGGAAGAGCGCGGAAAAAGGATTTTTACTATGCCCGTCATTCTGGTCATTGACGACCATCCGGCGATCTGCTTCGCCGTTAAGGCCATTCTCACGCCGCTTGCGGAGACAATCCATACCGCCACCAGCGGCGCTAACGCGCTTTCCGCTATCAAAGCGCAGCGGCCTGACTTAGTGATTCTGGATATTATGCTCAACCGGATGGACGGCTTGCAGCTGCTGCAGCATATCCGACGTCAGGCAGTGAACGTTCAGGTTGTCATCTATACCAGTTTGCCAACGGAAATCTATGCGCCGAGAGCAATGCGCGCAGGCGCGGCGGCTTTCTGTAATAAAGATGCGGATATCCGCCAGCTGGCGCCGCTGTGCCAGCTGGTGTTGCAGGGCTACAGCTGTTTTCCGCAGGGCACGCTGCCCACCACGTCGGTTGCGGTAACGCCTGTCGAGGATCCGCTGGCTGCGCTTTCCGACCGGGAGCTGACGGTTTTACGTTATCTGGTTAGCGGCATGAGCAATAAAGAGATCGCATCGCGCCTGCTGCTGAGCAACAAAACCATCAGTACTTACAAACGGCGGCTGCTCGACAAGCTGCAGCAGGAAAATATCGAGTCGCTGCGCGCGCTGCTTGCCCCTCAGCCAGCGGGGTCGGACAATGATTAACTGGCTGCTTTTATTCTTTTTGTGCCTGCCTGCGCTGGCGGCGGAGCCTCCGGCCTGGCGTGAGCTGCAGTTGACCAGCCGCGAACAGATCCAGCTTTCCGAACCGCCGTTAAGCCAGGCCGACTGGCAGTGGCTGCGGCATAAACGCGTGCTGCGCTACGGTTTCGCGGCGCCGGAATACGCACCTTACGACATCAGTACCGGCTACCACGATTATGATGGCCTGAACGCGGAATATCTGAGCCTGCTGGCTTTTAACCTCAATATCCAGATTGTGATATACGCCTATGCGGATCGCTCGCGGCTGTTGGCGGCGCTGGCAGAAGGCGAAATCGACCTGATCGGTAACGCCAGCCAGCAGGATCGCGGCATACTCTTGACTCGTCCTTACCAGCCTTCAATGCCCGCGCTGGTGGAGCGTACAGAAGGCCAGCCGGTGGCGGAAAAGCGGATAGCCATTGAGCGCCTGTATCGCCATCGTAAAAGCCTGGCGGGCTACGTCAGCGGCAATACAATCCGGGTTTATGATTCGCCTCGTCTGGCGCTGGAGGCGCTTTCCTTTAATCATCTTGATGCCTGGATCGGCGACGCCACGGCGGCGCGCTATCTGATCAACCAGATCAACCTGACCAATCTGCGGCTGCAAATTCTGACCCAGGAAGAAGGCAGCGGCTTTTGCTTCGGCCTGGCCGCGCAAAATCAGCGGCTACAGGCGATCCTCAACGCCCTGCTCGCCGTTATGCCGCCAAATATGCCTGCCGCTTTTATCGGCCGCTGGCGGGGCGGCGCGCCCTCCTCCTTCGCCGCGACCAATCAGCTCTTCTCCTCGCAGGAAAAACGCTGGCTGGAAGAAACGCCGCTGGTCAGGCTGGTGGTCAACGACGATTACGCACCGCTGCACTACTTTGACGACACCGGCCATTTCCGAGGACTTACTGCTGACATTATCAGCGCTATAGCGGAACGCACCGGGCTGCGATTCACGCTGATCCGCGCAGGCAACCTGCCGGCGGCGCTGGCCGAAATAAAAGCAGGCCGGGCCGACGCTATCGCTGGCGTACCGCGAGACACCGTCTGGCCTAACGGTTTGCTGACTACGCGGTCGTGGCTGCAAAATTCCTGGGTGCTGGTTGGTTATTCATCCGGTCAGGAGACGCGGCAGCTACGCAACATCGCGCTGCCCGATGGGCATCGGCTGGAGGATGTGTTGCGGGAGCAGTATCCGCAAAGTCAGCCGCTGGCTTTTAAAACCGCGCGGGAAGGGCTGGAAGCGGTAAAGGATCGCCGCGTGGAGGCGCTGGCGCTGCCGATGATGGAAGCACGTTATCTGCTGGCGCAGCAGCCGGAGCTGGCGATTCTGAACGGGCTGAATACCGACCAGGCGCGCTTCGTATTTGGCGTGGCGGCCGATAAATATCCGCTGGCGACCATTCTTGATAAGGCGCTCTCCAGCCTTACGCCGGAAGAAATGCATGCCATGACGCGTAGCTGGTACAGCAGCGTTACGCGTATAAACAGCGAAAGCCTGCCCGTACCGCTCTTCGATCGGGCCACGGTGCTGGCGGCGGTTTGTTGTCTGGCGCTGCTGCTGGGGCTGTGCGGCTATCACCGCCGGATGCTGAGCCGCCAGCAGGCGTTGACATCGGGCTACAGGCAGGCGAAGCAGCAAGCGGACGAGGCCAACCGGGCGAAAAGCACTTTCCTGGCGACCATGAGCCACGAAATCCGTACGCCGCTCAACGCCATTATCGGCACGCTGGAACTGGCGCTGCGCCAGCGTCAGCAGGGCAAAGAGGCCGATATTCCGCTGCTGACCCTCGCCCACGAATCGGCCCACTCTCTGCTGGCGCTGATCGGCAATATCCTGGATATTTCCCGCATTGAGAGCAACCGCCTGATCCTGCATCCGGCCCGAACCGACTTACGCCAGCTGATTGAGACCGTCGCTATGCTGTTTGAAGGCGTCGCCCGGCAGAAAGGGCTGCTCTTCCGGCTGGAAATAGAAAACGGCATCGCTGGTGACGTGCTGACGGATGCGGTGAGGCTTAAACAGGTGCTGTCGAATCTGCTCGGCAACGCCATCAAATTCACCGCGCAGGGCCAGGTGACGTTCAGCGCCCGGCTAATCACCAGCAGCGAGGAGCGGCTGGAAGTCTGTTTCCATCTTGCCGATACCGGCCAGGGCATCGATCCCGCCGTGCAGCAGCAGCTTTTTCAGCCTTTTGTGCAGGGCGGCCAGCCAGACGAAGGCGCAGGCCTGGGCCTCTATATTTGTCGGGTGCTGGTAAAAATGATGGGCGGGGAAATCGCGCTGGCCAGCCAGCCTGGCATCGGCAGCGAATTCAGCGTAACGCTTTCCCTGCCGCGCATGGCGAAGCTGTCGCTCCCGACAGCGCTACCCGAACCAGCCAAAGAGATGCCGCCGCTAACTATTCTGGTGGCGGAAGATCACCAGCCTGGACGCTTCCTGCTGCTGCAACAGCTGCACCACCTGGGGCATCGGGCAGTCCCGGCTGAAAATGGCAGGCAGGCACTTGAGCGCTGTCGGCAGCAGCATTTTGATCTGATTATTACCGACTGCCATATGCCGGATATCGACGGCTACCGCTTTATCCGCCAGTTGCGCCAGCTGGAAGAGGAACAACAGCAACCGCCCACGCTGGTCTGGGGAATCACTGCTGATGCGCAGAGCAGTGCTTACGAAGCCTGTATCAAAGCAGGAATGAATGATTGTCTGTTTAAACCGGTGGGGCTGAAGACGCTGAGGCTTAAGCTTCAGGAATTGCACGCGCCGCAGCGCGCCGTTTTTGACGCCAGCAGGCTGCCGGAAGAACTACGGTCGCCTGCTGTTTTCCGCGAATTTACTCAAACCCTGTTAGCCAGCCTGGAAGAGGATACGGTCACGCTGGCGGCGGAAAGGCAGCGCTCCCAATGGCAAAAAGAAGCGATAGCCGCGCTGGCGCATAAGCTGCTCGGCGGCGCGCGGCTGATGCAGGCGGCTGAGCTGGAGGCCGCCTGCCGCGAGCTGCACGCTGCGCCGTCGACTGAAAACATCGATAAGGTTTTGCAGGCGGCGAACCGGGCGATAGCCGCGCTGCACCAGCTTTCAGGGACTACAGAGAATGAAGCCGTTCCTACAAAACAATGAAGCCGCCGACGCGTTTTTACTTCTGCGCTATCGCGGTAGTCTGTGCTCTACGGGGCGGAAAGAAAAACGCCCGATTATGTCAACAGTCAAGGATGTCATCATGAATATGAAATCAAGTTTACTGATTCTGGTTTTGGGCACAGGCTTCAGCGGCATGGCTCTTGCCGACTGCGAGATTAAAATCAGCGTACTGGAGGCAAAAATCGCTACGGCGCAGGCGCACGGCAATACGGCGAAAGTCGCCGGGCTGCAAAAATCGCTGGCGCAGGTGAAAGCGAACTGCACCGACGACGCTAAGCTGGTGCGCGCGCAGGAAAAAGTCGCCAAACAGGAGGCTAAAGTCGCTAAAGCGCAGGCGGAAGTCGCCGAAGCACAGGCTGATTTAAGCGCGGCTCAGGCGGCCGGCAACAGCAAAAAAATTGCCAAATACCAGAAAAAACTGTTGGAGGAGCAGGCGGATCTGAAAGAGGCTCGAGCCGATCTGGCAAAAGCCAAAGCGGAGCTGGCCGCGCTGAGCTAAGTTCTTCCTTGCTGTTCAAGGCGCCGCTGGCGCCTTTTTGTTAGGGTTTCCAGGGATAAAACCGTTCACGGATGAGAGGCTTACTGCGGCTGATGCCGCTGCTGTTCGCTGCGGCTTTTGCCTGCGCGGCTGAAAGCACCCCGGTATTTATTATCGTCAACGAAAGCTGGCGCGGGTTCGTCACGCTCGACGTTGACGAACGTCGGCAGCCTTGCATTACTGCGCCGCTGCTACAGGAATGGGGCATGCTGCGCGGCGTGCTGGCTTCCCTGACGTTCTCCGCTTCCGGCTGCGTGCTGCCAGAGGCGCTGGCCCGTCATCAGATTCGCCTTTGGTATGTCAGCGAAGCGCAGGTACTGACGCTGCAAATTCCGCAGGACATACTCAATCATGTTACCAACGGCGTGGCCACCAGCCGCTGGGATGACGGCATCAATGCCGCCTTTCTCGATTACGACATCGGCTACACGCACTACACCGGCGTTAATTACGGCCTGCGCCAGCATTCGCTGGAGGTCGCCACCACCTGGGCACTCAACCTTGGCGCCTGGCGCTTTCGCTACCAGCCGGTCTGGAGCAAGGATATTTATAGCGATCCGCGCTGGCGGACAGAAAAAGCGAACGCGTTCCGTACTTTCCGCTCGCTACGCGCGCTTCTTACGCTCGGCGACGGCACAACGCCCGATAGCGTCTTCGACAGTGTAGACTACCGTGGCGTTAGCCTCGTCACTGACAATCGCATGCTGCCCGACGAGCTGCGCCCGCTTTCGCCCTGGATCCGCGGCTTCGCCCGTACCGAAGCGGAGGTAAAAATTCGTCAGTACGGCACGCTGATCTATCAAATCACCGTGCCCGCAGGCGCTTTCATCCTGAAAGATATCTATCCTGTGGACGCCAGCGCTGACCTTGAAATGACGATTAAAGAAGAAGACGGCACGGAAACCGTACGCACTATTCCCTATACCGCCATGCCCAATCTGGTACGTGAAGGCCAGTGGAAATATGCCGTCACCTTTGGCAACTATCGTCCCTATTATCTGCTGGACGAACAGCAGCCGCTATTCTCGCAAACCACGCTCAGCTATGGGCTGCCGGGCGATATTACGCTGTACGGCGGCGCCATGCTGTCGTCGCTTTATCACAGCGGCGCGATCGGCACGGGCAAAAGATTCGCGCAATGGGGGGCTGTCTCCATGGATATCGCTTTCTCGCAGGCCGCCGATCCTCGCCGTCAGCAGGCCGATCGCGGTACTCAGGCCCGCTGGCGCTATATTAAAGCCTTCTCCGACTGGCAATCCGCCTTTAGCCTGACCGCCGCCTGGTATCCTAAACAGCGCTACCGCAGCTTCAGCGAGGCGGTTTCCCAACAAACCCGCTACGGGTGGGACTGGGAAGGTGACCGCTTTATCGGCGAGTTTGGCACAGAGAAAAAGCATTCGCTCGCCTTCAGCTACAGCCAGAACTTTTCCGAAGAAGATAATCTTTATCTGACGCTGACCAGCAAGACGCTGCGCGGCAAAAAAAAGCGCGACAGGCTGCTGGAAGCGGGCTACAGCGGCAGCTACGGCGCTGTGGACTACGCGCTGGGCTTCAGCTGGCAGCAACGGCAGGGCGAGCGGGAACAGGCCCTGTTCACTTTATCGCTGACGCTGCCGCTAAAAAGCCTCGGCCTGCCGCACGCCAGGCTAAACCTGGAAAGCGGACTGCCTACCTCCAGCCGTAACGTGGGTGTCAGCGGCACGCTGCTGGAGGATTACAGCCTGAGCTATAGCCTCAGCAATACGCAAGAAAAGGGCGTAAACAGCACGCAGAAAATGAGCCTGAACTATCAGTACAATGCGGGCAACGCGCTCGGCATTTATAACCGGAAAAAACACGGCGGCAGCAAATACCTGGGGCTGACAGGCAGCGCAGTGCTGCATCAGGATGGCATTACGCTCGGACAAACTCTGGGCGAGACAGTGGCGCTGCTGGAAGTCCCGGAAACAGGCGGCATCGGCATTATCAACCAGTACGGCACTACTACTGACGCACGCGGTTTCGCGGTTATCGGCAATCTCACGCCATATCGGGTGAATGAGCTGATGCTGGACAGCTTTTCGCTGGAGGACGAGCGCAGCTTGCCGGATGCGGAGGCAGAGGTAGTGCCGACCGCAGGCGCTATTATGTATAGCCGCTTTAAAGCGCCGGTCGCCGCGTTTGAATAGCAGCGACCGGGAGGAAACTTACTTCGCGTAGGCTTCGGTGGTAATAGTCAGCTTCACTTCGTCGCTGACGGCTGGCACGTATTTATCCAGCTTAAAGTCAGAGCGTTTGAAAGTGGTGGTGGCGTCAAAACCAACCGCCTCTTTCTTCACCATCGGGTGCATGCCCTGCTTGTTCAGTACCGCATGCAGTACAACCGGCTTGGTGATGCCTTTAATAGTCAGATCGCCGTGTACGTCCAGTTTATCCTTGCCGGTGCTGACCACTTTGGTGCTCTTAAAGGTCGCATTCGGATATTTGGTGACGTCAAAGTATTCCGCGCCTTTAAACTCTTCGGTCAGCTTGTCCACATGCGTATCGATGCTGTTCAGCGGAATAGTTACGTCAACTTTAGAATCGCTGACTTTAGCGGCATCATAATCGATGTTGCCGGTGATATCAGAGAGATCGGCCGTTGGATGGGAAAAACCAAAGTGCGTCCAGGAAACCACTACGGAGGTATGTCCGCTATCCATTGCATAAGTGACCGGCGCAGCGGTAGAGAATTGTGACCAGAGCGCGGAGCTGATTAACAACGGCAGAGTAACTTTTTTGAGTAGCGACATGCGATTTATCCTTATTTTCACCGGAAGTGTTTAAGGATAGTGCAGGATTCTTTCTTTGCCCGATAGTGAAGATATTTGACCGGCTTTGTCAAAAAGATTAGGCAAGGACACGGGCTGGATCTTTTTTACGCCGTTGATCTTTAGCGATCGCTCACCGATCCAGGGAGAGCATACTGCTCTCCCTGCGTTAACTCAGGCGCTGGCGACAAAAGCTTTAACCACATCCTGCCAGGGCGTGGTCGCGCGGCCAATCAGCTTGCTCAATGTATGGCTATCGTCATACAGCGCGCCTTTCGCCGCGTTGGCATCGGAATCTGCCAGCATTTCTGCTATCGCCTCTGGCAGACCCGCTTTTGTCAGCGCGGCGGCAAAATCTGCCTGCGGGAGATCGAGATAGCTGACTTCTTTGCCGCTGGCTTTGGCTATCTCTGCCGCAAACTGCGCCAGCGTGTAGGCGCTGTCGCCCGCCAGCTCATAGATTTTATTCACGCTTTCTTTATCAGTCAGCGCTACGGCGGCCGCCTCCGCGTAATCCTGACGGCTGGCGGAGGCGATTTTACCCTCTTTCGCCGCACCGATAAAAACGCCGTGCGCCAGCGCGGGCGCGATGCTGGCAGCATAGTTCTCGCTGTACCAGCCGTTACGCAAGATGACGTAAGGAATACCGGAAGCGATCAGCGCTTGTTCGGTTGTGCGGTGTTCGCCGCCCAGGCCCATCGGCGTGCTGTCGGCATGCAGCAGGCTGGTATAGGCCAGCAGCTTCACGTCCGCTGCTTTTGCGGCGTCGATTACTGCCTTATGCTGCGCTTCCCGCTGGCCGATTTCGCTGGAAGAGATCAGCAGGACTTTTTCCACGCCGCGAAAAGCCTCGATAAGCGTTTGCGGTTGCGTATAGTCGCCCTGACGGATTTGTACTCCCAGCGCGGCCAGATCGGCCGCTTTTTCCGGCGAGCGTACAACGGCGACGATCTCTTCGCCAGAGGCTTTTTTCAGTAAAGCGTCAATCACCAGGCGGCCCAATTGGCCGGTTGCGCCAGTTACTGCAATCATGATGTGCTCCTTTTTAGCGAGAAAAGCGGATCCGGCCCGGCGCCGGAAGCCTTGTGTCCAACCAGACTATGCCATACACTAACAAAAAGTAAGTACTTACAGGTTTGTTAGTATGAAAAATAATGTTCCGGCTTCGCTGCGCGACAGGCTGCAGCGGGGTGAATTGCTAAACAGCGACTGCCCATCGCGCGAGGTATTAAAACGTCTGATTGGCCGCTGGAGTCTACTGGTGCTGCTCGCGCTGGATGAAGAGACGCTGCGCTTTGGCGAACTGCGCCGCAAAATTGGCGGCGTCAGTGAAAGGATGCTGGCACAGACGCTGCGCTTTATGGAAGAGGATGGCTTTGTCGAGCGTATCGCTTATGAGGTGATCCCGCCGCACGTCGAGTACAGACTCTCGCCGCTTGGCTATGAAGCACGCGATCGGGTTACCGGCCTTGCCGACTGGATAGAGACCAATATGCAGCAGGTTATCGATAATCGCCGCCGGTTCGCTAAAGCGGATAAAGAACTGGCTTAATCCAGCGTTACCAGACGCCCTTCTTTGGCGCTGAGCAGCGCGGCATCCAGTACTGCCAGCGTATGGATCGCCTCTTCCGCCGTCACTGGCGGCTCGCTGCCATTTTTAACCGCTGCGGCGAAGGCTTCATAGTAAGCGTGATAGCAGCCCTGTTCGGAAGGGATTTTTTCTTCACCCGCCGCCGTACGCAGCCTGCCCCACAGTTCAGGCTTTTCATAACCCCAGCCAGCCAGGTCGTCTGCCGGACGCTGGCCGGCAAAAATAGCCTGCGCCTGCACATCGCTGCCGTTCGCCACATAGCTGCCTTTGTCGCCATAAAGACGCAGATCGCGCGCGGCAAGGTGATTGAGTTTGCTGGATGAGAGATGCGAATGCACGCCGCTGGCGTGGAGCAAAGTAATAACGAAACCGGCATCGGTGCGGCCTTCCGGCCTTTCAACATAATCAAGCTGGGCGAAAACGGCTTTTACCGGCCCCAGCAGCCACAGCGTTTGATCCACCAGATGACTGCCTAAGTCGCGCAGCAGGCCGCCGCTTTCGCCGCCTTCCAGCGTAGCCGGATCGTCTAAATCCATGCGGTTATGCAGCCGCCAAACTTTGCCGACCCGCTGCTGCTCCAGTACTGCGCGCAGCGTGCGGATATCAGCATCGAAACGGCGGTTATGGTAAACGCCCAGCACCACGCCCTTAGCTTTGGCGGCTGCCGCCAGCTCGCGTCCGGTGGTTGCATCAGGCGCAAAAGGCTTGTCGGCAATAACCGCCACGCCTGCGGCTATCGCTTCCAGCACCAGCTCGCGGCGGGTTTGTGGCGGCGTAGTTATGGTCACGATATCGACGCCTGCTGCCAGCAGTTCCCCCAGGCTTTGGTAGACAGGGATGGTGGGAAAATCCGCTCTGACTTTTGCAATGGTCTTTGGCGCGCGCGCCACGATGCCAACCAGCTCCAGACCTTCTGCCGCCTGAATAAAGGGCGCATGAAAATGCTGGCCGCCCGTACCGTAGCCTACTAGTCCAATACGCATGTTGTCTCCCGCCTTTGCAAAATGGTTAATAAAATTCATATTATATATTTATGACACATTTCTTCCATTTTTTCAGGGGCGTACGTATAAAAAAAGGCCTTCATTATGAAGGCCTTTGCTAATCAGTTTACCGCTTTGGCGCGGCATCCGGATACATCGCTAATAACCGCCGCGTGACGCCGTTGGTCCAGCCAAAGCCATCCTGCAACGGATATTCGCCGCCGCCAGCCAATACCGGCGCGCGTCCGGCGACATTATATTTCTCTACCATTTTATGATGGCGATGATAGGTGGCACCCGTTACCTGAAGCCAACGCGCGGCTATTTCTTTTGCCAACAGCTCTTCGCCATAATTATTAAAACCTTTGATGGCCATCCACTGCATCGGCGCCCAGCCGTTGGGTTTGTCCCACTGCTCGCCGGTTTCCTCAACCGTGGTCAGTACGCCGCCAGGTGCCAGCAGATGCGAGCGAACGGCTGCTGCTGTCGCCACTGCCTGCTCCAGGCTTGCCATCCCGACATACAGCGGCGTAACCGTTGCCGCCGAGAAGGCGCCTTTTTCACGTTCGCGCCAGTTATAGTCGCGGTACAGTTCGGCCTGCGCATCCCACAACCACGTGTCTACCGCTGCACGACGACGTTCGGCTTTTTGCTGATACAGCGCCGCTGTCTCATGGTCATTCTTACTGGCAGACAGACGCGCGATGGTGGTTTCCAGCTTGTAGAGAAACGCATTAAGATCGATAGGGACTATGCTGGTGGTCTGAATGCTCTCCAGCCTTCCCGCTTCGCTCAGCCAGCGGGAAGAGAAGTCCCAGCCGGAAGCCGCGCCCGCACGTAAATCGCGATAAACCTCACTGGAAGGACGCGCCGAGTTACGGGCGGTCTCTACATCCTCAATCCAGGATTCATCACGCGGCGTATCACGATCGTCCCAATAGCGGTTTAGCAGCGAGCCATCCGCCATCATCACTACGTGACGAGATGCCTCGTTTGGCGTTAATGACTCTGCGCCATCCATCCAGAAAGCGTATTCGCGCTTGAGCTGTCTGAGATAGCGATGTGCCTTACTGACGCCATCCTTCTCGAACAGTTCGACCATTAGCGCGAAGACCGGCGGCTGTGAACGGCTCAGATAGTAAGTACGGTTGCCGTTCGGGATATGCCCGTAGGTATCAATCATCCACGCGAAGTTGTCCGCCATCTGCCGTAACAGCTCGTTTTGCCCGCTTGCCGCAAAGCCCAGCATGCTGAAATAGGAATCCCAGTAGTAAGTCTCACCGAAGCGGCCGCCCGGCACTACGTAAGGCTCCGGCAGCGGCAGCAGCGAAGAAAATTCCGAGTGCTTTTCCGGCTTGCGCGTCAGTACCGGCCACAGCGAATCGATATGCTCGCCCATACTTTTTTCGGGATCGGCAACATAACGGCTATCGTTGATTTTCGGCAGATCGAAATTCTCCAACACGAAAGCCAACAGGTTAAAATCTTCGCGCTCTCGCTGGATAAAGTAGCGGTAAAGGATCCGCTCCGGCTCGATTTTCGGCGCGCAGTCGGCGAAGGTTTTGCTGTCGCTAAAAATCCTTGCGCTTTGTACTGCTTCGAAAAGTTCCTGGTAGCGATCCGCAGGCGTCAGGATGTCAGGCGCAGGCAGACCCTGTATTGGTTCGGGTTGCGGCTCGGCCAGCATGTCCAGCGCTTCGTAATCGTGATAATAAGCCTCATAATCCGCCAGGTTATTGTCAATTAGCAGGTCGTTATGATTAAAAGTGATAAAAACCTCCTGATATTGATGATTGACAACGTGGTTATCGGTTTATTTTGCGTAAAAGATAAGTGTAGTACTCTCGTCTCATATTGCAAACGGCAAATAATATGACAGAAGATAAGATAATATTTCCGGAAATAAACAGAATTGCGCTTACGGATTATTTACAAAGAGTGAAACATCATTTTCATAGTCGATAAAAATGAAATAAATCAGCTACTAACCTGAGAGCAAGCAAAGCAATAACACTGATTCAACAAGGCCTGGACTCACTTTTTCATCCCTGCGCAAAGGCCCTTTCTGTACAAAAATCACCCAAAGAAAATGCGCACGCTGATTTTTTACGCTTTGAAAAAATATTCAACATTCTCATTTACATTATATTTAAAGCGCCTAATATTATGCCGCGCCAAATGCCGCTACGGCTCTGGCAGCAATAAGTTTATCTGATAGCAAACCAGCCTTTTCAAATATAACCAAGGAAATCTCGTGGCACCGGTAGTAAATAAATCCGCAGCGTTGCACTCGGAAAGTCTCTCTGATGAAGAGGACAGTTTAGTTTCTCCCGCCGATACTTCTGACATAAATAAAACCTATATTATTCGCGGCACCCGCCGATTTATGCACGCCACGCTCGCGTTGTTTTGTGCCGGGCTTTCCACTTTCGCCGTGCTCTACTGCGTGCAGCCTATTCTGCCCGTTTTCTCGCAAAGCTTTCAGCTAACGCCTGCGCAAAGCAGCCTGTCGCTTTCGGTCACTACCGCCATGATGGCGCTGGGCCTGCTGGTGACTGGCCCGCTTTCGGACGCTATCGGCCGCAAGTCGGTGATGTCTGTTTCGCTGCTGCTGGCCGCATTCTTCACCTTGATTTGCGCCACGATGAACAGCTGGGAAGGCGTACTAACGATGCGCGCGCTAACCGGCCTGGCGCTGAGCGGCGTCGCAGCGGTAGCCATGACCTGGCTGAGCGAGGAGCTGCATCCGGTGTTCCTCTCTTTTTCGATGGGGCTTTATATTAGCGGCAATTCAATTGGCGGCCTGGTTGGACGGCTTTCTACCGGCATGCTGGCGGATCACTTTTCCTGGAATGTGTCGCTGTTCGTGGTTGGCCTGTTTGCGCTGGCAGCGGCCGCGCTCTTTTTCCGTTTACTGCCACCCTCACAGCATTTTCGCGCCAGCTCGCTGCGTCCGCGCAAGCTGCTGGTTAACTTTATGTTCCAGTGGCGGGATAACGGGCTGCCGATGCTGTTCCTGGTTGGTTTTATCCTGATGGGCAGCTTCGTGACGCTGTTTAACTATGTCAGCTACCGTTTCCTGGCCGCGCCTTTTTCCCTGAGCCAGACGGTAGTGGGTTTGCTTTCGGTAGTCTATCTGACCGGAACCTACAGTTCGCCAAAAGCGGGCGTAATGACGGCACGTTACGGACGCGGCGTAGTGCTGATGGGCTCTTTAGCGCTGATGTTGACCGGTTTAATCGCTACTCAGTTCACTACGCTATTTCTGGTGCTGCCCGGTTTGATGCTGTTTGCTGCTGGCTTCTTTGCCGCGCATTCTGTTGCCAGCAGTTGGGTAGGCCATCGCGCACGCCGCGCCAGAGGCCAGGCTTCCTCGCTCTATCTCTTCTTCTATTACCTGGGATCGAGCGTGGCAGGCACGCTGGGCGGCGTATTCTGGCACGGCTACGGCTGGGCGGGCGTCTCGGCCTTTATCGCTGTGATGCTGCTGGGCGGCCTGGCGCTGGCGAATAAGCTGCGCCAGATCCCGGTGCTGGTGAAGAAAGTTCGCTAATTTTACGGGGCGGCTCGCATTCTCCGCCCCGATCCTCTTCTGCTTAATTTACTTCCCTCTGCTCAACCATTAAGCTACTGCCACTTTTCTGGTTCCTGCCGTTGCGCGGGGATTATCGTTCAAGGATAACCGCTATGTCGCTTCATCTCTGGCTTGCCTATGCCGGTATTATCGCCGTGCTTATCGCCGTGCCCGGCCCTTCTGCGCTGATCAGCATGACGCACGGCCTGCGCTACGGAAGACGCCGCGCGCTGGCGACGGTGCTGGGCGGCGTCACCGCTGCGATGACGCTAATGACTGCTTCCACGCTGGGTCTGGGCGCGATTCTGGCCGCTTCCACCACCGCCTTTACGGTGCTGAAAGTGGTTGGCGCCGCCTACCTGATCTGGCTGGGCATCAGCGCCTGGCGCAACAGCACGCCAGCGGAAAGCATAACGCTAAGCAGCCAGCCGCAGGAGATGCCGGGCATGCTTAAACTGTTTCGCAAAGGCTACATGGTCGGCATCAGCAATCCCAAAGATCTGCTGTTTTTCGCCGCGCTGTTCCCGAACTTTATCGACGCCAGCCAGCCGCACGCTATCCAGTTCGCTACGCTGGCCGTGACCTGGGCCGTGACGGATTGTGGCCTGATGTTTGCCTACGCCTGCGCTGGACGTCGCCTTTCCGCCGTGTTCGCCAGCCCGTCTCGTCTGCGCATCCTTAACCGCGCCGTTGGCGGCCTGTTTGTCTTCGCCGGCAGCGCGCTGGCAATCTCTGCCCGCTAATGAAGGATATCGAGAACCTACACGCAATGGCGCTCTTCGCCCGCGTAGTGGAGACGCTGAGCTATACCGAAGCAGCAAAACAGCTGGGGATTTCTAAATCGGCGATCAGCAAAGAGATAGCGGCGCTGGAGACGCGCCTCGGGACAAGACTGCTGCTGCGCACCACCAGAAAAATCGCCGTTACCGAAGTCGGCATGACCTGGTACCACTACTGCGCGCGTATTCTCAGCGAAGTAAAAAGCGCGGAGCTTTTTATCCGGCAATATCACGAAGAGCCAACCGGCAGCCTGCGCGTCGCCGCGCCGGTAACTTTCGGCTGCCAGTGCATCGTGCCGGTGCTGAATCAATTTGTGGCGGGCAATCTGCATGTCAGCGTGGATCTCGATCTTACCGACAGGCCGGTGAACCTGGCGGACGACAACCTCGATTTAGCCATCGTGATCCGCCGCGACAGACCCGAACATCCGCATACCTTGCCGCTGATGGATATTAGCTGGGGGCTTTACGCTGCGCCCGACTATCTGGCGCGTTTTAAACCCATCAATAAACCAGAAGACCTGACGCGCCACGACTTTATTTTGTTTCGCGGCCCGGCCCATACTCTTTCGCTGCCGTTTCGTAAAGAGAAGCAAAAGCGGGATATCGTGGTGCGCAGCCGTTTTCGCGCCAACAACAGTACGGCGCTGGTGAACTCAGCGGTAGCGCAAACGGGCATAGCCTATCTGCCGGACTATATCGCCGTGCAGGCAGCAGAGGAAGGGAAGCTAAGTCGGGTATTGCCGGAATGGGAAATGGATCTCTATCAATCCTGGATCTTAACCCGCGAAAACGGCCTGATTTCGCCACGGGTCAGGCTGTTTATCGACGCGCTGCAAAAAGCGCTGCGCTAAGAAAGGCGGAACCAGCGTTCCGCCTCAGACTATTAACAAAATTTAAGCGATGGAGGACCTGTGGCTGGAGCAAAGCATTACGGGCCATGGACGGCCCGTACTGAGCTGCCACGGATGGCGCTTTTTGCGTCTTTGCGGAAGACACAGGTCCTCCTGAGCCGGCACTGACATAATTTGTCATCAACCTCAGGCGGAACTAAAGTTCCGCCTGTACTCTTAGTAGTAGTTACCGTGGCGGTAGTCCCAGGTGGTGAAAGTATCCGACAGCATCGACATGATCTTATCCACGTCCAGGCCTTTGCGGATCAGTACCGGGCAAGGAGTAACATTGCGCTCGCCTTTCTGCTCCGGCACCAGCTTGCCGTTATCATCCACCATCGACACCATTACGCCCTGCTCGTAACGAGTTTTTTCCGACTCATTAGGCTGGATGGATTTCACATAGTCGTTAGCTTCAATAATCAGATCCGCCTGGGATTCGATACGCTCGCCGATGCCTTCCACCAGGCCGCGGTTGCCTTTGCCTGACGGGTTAGCCGAGCTGGCGAAAGAGAATTTACCATGGTTTTCCCACAGCTCTTTTGCCAGATTTTCGCCGGGCACGCCGAATTTAATGACGAAGCAGCTGGTATTACGGCGATCCATCATCAGCTCCTGTGAGCCATCATTCGGAATACGCGCTACGGCTTCTGCTTTCCATGGCAGGATGCAGCCCAGCAGCACGTCTTTGTCCCAGTGCTGCTGATACAGCGCTTCGACTTCCGGGTTCAGTTGCGCCAGCTCTTTCAGTTGCTCCAGCGAGCCACACAGCACTACGCCAGGCTTGTTGCGGTTGCGCTGCTTGGCTTCGAACTTACGCTCCAGCCCTCTGGCGTCGGAAGTCATAATGATGTAGCCCACTTTCGTCGGGCAAACAATCATGCCGCCGTCGGCAGACAAAATATTAACCGCTTCTGGCTGTAAGCCGCCGTTCCAGTGAATGGTTTTATTGCTCATGGTCGCACCTGCAAAGCTAGAGGGAAAATAGGGGGCCAGCGCTTTTGTTGCCTGACCGGATAACTTCATCCTGAACCTTGCCCGCTCTTTTCGCAACAGTCTACGGCATGTCCCCAGCATTGTTTCCAATGGGAGACAATTGTTGCCATCAGCGCCGCTACAAAGCGTTTGCCTGTTGCCGAATCGTACTGATGCTTATTTATCATATGCAGCCGAACCACTTCTGTTCCCGCGCCACCCACTTTTTTATCCTGAGTGAGAATACTATGCAGATCGCTTTTTTCACCGCCGCAGATCGACCGGGTTTAAGCAGCTGGTTTAACTCGCAGGCCGCTGTTACGCAATGGGCCGGGCCGGGCATCGCCTGGCCGCTGGAAGAGACTTTTCTCGCCAGCCTGGAGAATTCCGCCAGCCAGCAACCTGCCAGCCTGCTGACCTTTGTCGGGAAGATTCATGGCGAGCTGGCCGCCGTCTCACAGCTGGGCTTTGACTGGGATAATCACCTGGCCTGCATCTGTCGGGTAGTGGTCAATCCGGCCATGCGCGGCAACAATCTGGCGGAGAAGCTGCTGCAACAATTGATCGTTACGGCTTTTAAACAGCAAGCCATAGAACGTATTGAGCTACGGGTTTATACCTTCAATCAGGCGGCGATACGCACTTACGAGAAGTTGGGCTTTGTGCGGGAAGGCGTACAGCGACAGGGCGTAGCGGTAGGCGAAGAGCGCTGGGATTGCGCGCTATACGGCATGCTGCGTCAGGAGTACTTTATGCGCAACGTAGCATAAGAACGTTGATAACTTCCCTCTTCCTTATTGCTTGCCCATTTTTGGGCAAATGATACACTGACGTCATCGTCAACTGAATTGTACAACTCAGTTGTTAATTTCTTGAACCGACGTACAAAGGGGCCCCTTATGATGACGCTGACTTTCTCTGATGTGCGTCAAAAATTCTCCAGTGTTCTGGATGCAGCGATCAAACAGCCAGTAACAATTACTCGCCGCTCTGCACCAGACATGGTTGTCATTACGGCAGAGCAATTTGCTGAGCTACAGCAGGCCAAATTTGAAGCCTCACTAGCCCGTGTAACCAATAAGCCTAAAAATCAGGCCTTATTTAAAGAACTTGCTGACAAATGATTTTCTTTTTAACTGTAGAACAAGTCATTTTTATCCATGACTTGCAGTTAGAAGATTATGGCGGTTTGCCCGGTTTTCGTGACAGAGGCCTGGTCGAAGGCATGGTTGCACGCGTTGAAAATCTTCGGGTTTATCAGGAAGAAAATGATCTATTCATTTTGGCCGCTTCCTTATTACTTTCGATAGTAAGGGGTCATGGCTTTAACGATGCAAACAAACGTACAGCTGCCGCTTGTGCAATGATTTTTTTAGATATGAATGGCATAACATTAACACCGGATGATGAATTTGCCGATTTTGTAGTAGAAGCCGCGCAGGGTATGCATGATGTAGAGACAGTTGCCAGCGAGCTTCGTAAGCTAACCTGACACCAGGTGACTTGCGAGTAGTAGCTGTTATTTAAAACAGAACCGAATTTACCGGCCTCTTTGCCTGAAATTAATTCGGCCCCCGCTCCGACTTGTACCTGTTCAAAGGGAGGCTTTTTAATTAAGCTGATTTTACTAAACCGACCATGCCTGTCAGCCCGGGATTAGTTTTTCCGCTTTTAGCTTATCGAACAGCGCAAAGAAGGCGTCTCGCGTCGACTGATAGCCGGTAAAGCCCGCCTTGCGGCTTTTGCTGACGTCGGTAATCACCTCCATCGGGCGCCCCAGATCGGCATCGGTATGCCACCAGGAAACCAGCCTGCCAATGTCCGCCTCTTTCAGATCGAACTGCTGCGCGATGTTTTTCCACTGCTCTGCCGCTGCGTCCATGCGCCCTTCCAGCGGCTGCATCTCATCGGGATAAGGCGCGGCTTCGATGCCGAAATAGTCGGCGATCTGGCTCCACATCCACTGCCAGCGGAACACATCGCCGTTAACCACGTTGTAATCTTCGTTCTGCGCTGAAGGCGTGGTAGCGGCCCATTCCAGCTGCTGCGCCAGCACGCTTGCGCTGGTCATGTCGGTGACGCCTTCCCACTGCGTTTTTGAGCCAGGGAAAACAAACGGCTGGCCAGTCTGTTTGCAAAGGCTGGCGTAAACGGCCAGCGTCTGGCCCATGTTCATCGCGTTGCCCAGCGCGAAGCCGATAATGGTGTGCGGACGGTGTACGCTCCAGGTGAAGCCATATTTTTCTGCACCTGCGAACACTTCATCTTCCTGCGCGTAGTAGAAGTTATCGACCGGCTGGCGACCCTGCTCTTCACGGAATGGCGTTGTTGGCACTGCGCCTTTGCCGTAGGCATCAAACGGGCCAAGATAATGTTTGAGGCCGGTTACCAGGGCTACGTGGCCGCCTTTCAACCCATCGCCCAGCGCTTCGATTACGTTACGCACCATCGCGCCGTTTACGCGGATATTCTCTTTTTCGTTAGCCTGGCGCGCCCAGACGCTGAAAAAGACTTTATCCACTTTGACGTCCGCCAGCGCTTTTTTAACGGATTCCGCATCCGTCAGGTCGGCAGTTAGCGAGGTGCAGCCTGCCGGAATGGCTGTGCGCCCACGCGAAAGACCGTAAACCTGCCAGCCATCGCCAGTGAGCTGTTCTGCCAGCGCGGTACCGATTACGCCGCTGACGCCAACAATAAGTGCGCGTTGTTGCATATTTTCTCCTCCTGATTGCGATATCAGTAAGCTTAATAGAGAATTAAAAGCTTATTTCAGGTAAAAATTCACACTATTAGTGAATATAAGGCACAAATCATGGCCAATCAGGATCGCCTTAAGGACATCACACCTTTTGTTGCCAGCGTAGAACACGGCAGTTTTACGGCGGCCGCTGGCTCGCTGCATTTGACCAGCTCGGCCGTCAGTAAAAGCGTGGGGCGACTGGAAGCGCGGCTCGGTTCGCGGCTGTTTGAACGCACTACGCGCAGGCTGACGCTAACGGATGCCGGTCAGGCCTTTTATGAAACCTGCACGCGAGTACTGAGCGAACTAACGGAGGCGGAATCCGTATTAGCAGCCCAGCGTGCAAGCCCCGTTGGACGGCTGCGGATTGCTGTACCCAATACCTTTGGTCGTATGCGGGTTATGCCTTTAATCAATGAGTTTTGTCGGCAGAATCCTGAGATGCAAATCAGCCTTTCCTTCTCCGATCGCTTTGTCGATCTGTTTGAGGAAGGCATGGATATCGCAGTGCGCATTGGCGGCTCAATCGATTTTCCACCTTCGTTGGGCTATCGCTTTTTAGGTAATGAGCGGCTGATTTTCTGCGCTTCGCCGGACTACCTGGCGCAGCACGGCATGCCGGATTCTTTCCAGGCGCTGACCGGGAGACGGGCTATTGTTTACGATCGCGTCGATGGCAGCACCAGCCCGTGGCATATCGGCTCGCCGGATGGGCGCACGATAACCCGAACCATGCCTTACAGAATGGCGCTGGGCGATGGTGAAGCCCAGGTCGCCGCCGTCACGGCCGGGCTGGGCGTGGCGCAAATGGCGACCTGGCTGCTGGAAAAAGAGTTAGCCAGCGGCGCGCTGGTGCCGATCCTGCCAGAGCTGGCGATAGAAGGCCTGCCGCTGTTTATTGTCTGGCCGCGCAGAAAGCAGCTGCTGCCAAAGGTTGACGCGCTGCTCGCCGCGCTGGATCGGCTGGAAATCAGTCAGTAGAAGGCTTGTTAACGTTAATGCGCCATGGCACGCCGAATTTATCGATTAGCGTGCCGAAGCCGGCAGCCCAGAAGGTTTCTTCCCATTCCAGCGTCACTTTACCGCCCTGCGACAGATTATCGAACCAGCGTTTGCCTTCGGCAGGATCGTTGCTCGACAGGCTGACCGCAAAACCGGTGTAGTTAACTGCTTCCACGCTGTCGCATAGCTGCAGTTCGCCATCGCCGACGTGCAGCAAGGCATGCATGATTTTATCGTCGCCAGGCTGCTCCGCGCTTGGGCTGTTCTGTTTCTGCGGCTGCTGTTTTTTCTCAGCCGGTACTTCGCCCCAGGTTATTTTATAGGTCAGCTGGCCGCCGGTGGCCTGCAGGTAAAAAGCGATAGCCTCTTCACAGTTGCCCGCAAAGTACAAATAGGGTGAAAGTTGCATTACGTCTCCCTTGTTCTGGTTGGGTGTCTGGATTTGAACCTCAGAGAAAGTGTAGCCAGGAAGCGGAAGCTTGCTGATTTATTGGTGAATTCTGGATACTTTTAACAGTGCTGGTTTTTTTCTGCCTACAAACCGCTGCCGTCGCAAACGGGGGAGTAGTGCCAATTTTAATTGGAATTTAACTGTTGTGGCATCAGGAACGGATAGTCTGTCTGGCTGAACTTAAGATAAGATAGTTGTTTTTTTATATTGTTTGCCACGACAACAGATATAATACCAAACTTACATGACAAGACATTATATTTGTCGCCAACCAGAAACTTTTATAGTACGGACCGGGCATGGAATGAGTCATTAATATTCAGGCCATATAGTACGCATCTTTATTTAATTATATTTTACAAGAAAAAAATCATCTACACCAGGAATAGTAAATCATGAAAGTCACAGAATACAGCCACATCATTAATAAATATGAAAAATTACCCGAATCAAACCAGCAGCCTTCTACCTCCAGGCTTAGTCATCTTACTTTGGTCACTAACTGCCCGACGGCCAGCTTATCGCCCAAACAACAGCAAGCCTGTCAGACAGCAAAAGTAAAAGAACAAAGCAATTTCGGGGCTGGAATAGATATACTAACGCATACATACAGAACACAACGTCTCTCACCTGAAGATATAAAAAATTTACTTCTTACCTCTAAAGACATAAATAATTATATTCACAATTCTGAATGCACCAGGCTAGATAAAGGAAGAGAAGGAATTAATAGTTTTGCAGCAGCACAAGTCAACAAAACGATAAAAGAGAAATATTTTAAATGTTTAATTAACGATTCTGACGCGCGGCAAGCAGTCAGGAATCTGGATGATAAACAAAAAATTGCTTTTTTAAAACTGATTAGTACTGATGAAAAATATCGGACTACAAGTATGCTGGCTGATGCAGGAATTCTTAAAGAGCGGTTAATCGTTCGTCATTATAATGTTTTTGATGAACTAATTAGTGAAGGTATTGACCTTGAACATATGGAAGAAGCCGAAGTTAAAGAGTGGATGGATTTAACAAGAGTTAACTCAGGGATTTTTATTAATTGCCCCGAACAACGAAAAGAAATGAGGGAATCAACAGAACGGGCAATCACAACGTTAAAAAGTGATTCATTTATACGCGCTTGGCTAAAACAGGGGTTTTCTACGGCAGCAGAACATAAAGAGTGCATGGGGCTGGCAAAAAGTCTAATTAACTGCCAATATTCAAACTTATCAAATATGACTTTGGCGCATATTAACTTTGATAATGCTGATTTAACAGGATCAAACTTTGACAACAGTAAATTATTCCGATGCTCGATTGATATTGAGAATATTGAAAATGTTTCTATAAATAAGACAGTGTTTGAGGAATGTGGGTGGGGGTGCGATTCTGATTCTGATTCCGATTATGATTATGATTCCAATTATGATTCCGATTATGATTTATAAAAATTTGTATAACAGAAATTAACCTGTCAGGAATTGGCGTCGTTGGCTCAATAGGGAAAAACTGTATTAACAATATTTAAGGATAATTACCTTTTATCGACTGGTTATTGTCGTCAAGGCTACAGGTCGTTATCACCTTTGAATAAAATATCCTGAAATAGCGGTTACAGCTCCCCGGGAAACGCTACTCATGGGATTAGATGAAACCAGAGAATGAGCCAACAATGCTTCGCCTTTTTAAATAACTGTTTTAAGACAACCAGATTCGGATAAGCTTTGGGCATCACTTGTCCTGAAATTAACGAAAGAACGCAGGCGCGAGCTGCTCTGCCTGCAGCCGCACCTGCGCATATAGGGGTTATTTCACTTCAGTCAGTTTTTCGATATCCGCGCTGCCCTGCTGTTCAGCATCGTTTTTACGCACTTTCGCCACATCGCTGGCGCTGACCTGTTCTTTAGCCGTGTTGCCCCAGCTGGTGCGGATAAAGTTCACCACGTCGGCAACCTGCTGGTCGTTCAGCCGCCAGCCGAAAGCCGGCATGGTGATGGCCGAAGGCGCATCCTTCACGCCCGGCAGCGTCGCGCCGCTAATCACAATGTGGATAAGCGAGGTTGGATCTTCTGCCAGCACCACCGGGTTGCCGCTGAGCTGCGGGAAGAAACGCTTATAGCCGCTGCCGTCCGTTTTGTGGCAGGCGGCGCAGCTATCGACGTAAAGCGCTGCGCCCGGCTTGCTGTCATCGCCTTTCCACAGCGCTTTCGCTACTTTGTCGTCTGGCGTAAAGCCGACCTGGTTCAGATCTTTCGCGCCCAGCGATTTCAGATAGCGCGCGATAGCGATGATATCTTCGTCGCTCAGGTGTTGCAGGCTGTGCTGCACCACTTCGGTCATGCCGCCGAATGCTGCGGTATGATCGTTGCGGCCAAAGCGCAGGAACTGCGTCAGATCCTCTTCGCTCCAGCGGCCCAGACCGTCACGGTTATCGCCGCGCAGGTTATTTGCCGTGAAGCCGTCGATCGGCGAGCTGCTGCCGGAAAGATAGTCGCTGCCCTCGCTGTCATTCAGCGCTTTTTCCTGCATGGTGAAGCTGCGTGGCGTATGGCAGGCGCCGCAGTGGCCCAGCCCTTCCACCAGATACTGGCCGCGAGCCAGCGTCGCATCCTGGCCTTTAATCGGCTGGAAGGCCTTTACGTCCGGCGCAAACAGGCCGCGCCAGATCGACAGCGGCCAGCGCATTGATAGCGGCCACGGGATATCGCTTTCGTGATTGGCTGCTTCAACCGGTTTTACGCCATGCATAAAGTAAGCATAAAGCGCGTGCATATCCTCATCGCTGACTACCGCGTAAGAAGGATAAGGCATTGCGGGATAGAGCGTGTCGCCGTTTTTCGCCACGCCATGACGTACCGCTTTCTCGAAGTCGTCATAGCTGTAGTCGCCGATGCCGGTTTTTTTGTCCGGCGTGATATTGGTGGAGTAAATATTACCGATTGGCGTCGCCATCGACAGACCGCCAGCAAAAGATTCTCCACCCATTTTGGTGTGGCAGGCCACACAGTCGCCCGCGCGCGCCAGATATTCACCGCGCTTGATCAGGTCGGCACCGTTGTCGTCCGCCGCCATCGCGGCAAAAGTAGTCATGCCCAGCAGCAGAGCCGGGATCAGCATTTTCATCATGGTCATCCTTACGCCTGCACCAACGGACCCGGGTTTTTCAGGTACTGTTCACGAATCGCTTTAGCCGACCAGTAGGTCAGCGCCGCCACCATGCCGGTTGGGTTGTAGCCCAGCCCCTGTGGGAAAGCGGAAGCGCCCGGCACAAATACGTTATGAACGTCCCAGCTCTGGAGATAGCGGTTGATGGCGCTGGTTTTCGGATCTTCACCCATGATCGCGCCGCCGTTCATATGCGTAGTCTGATAAACGGTGGTGTCGAAATGCGTGCCTGGCATTTTCGGTGAGCCGCTAATCAGCTTCGGATTCATCGCCTCGGCAATTTTGTGCATGCGACTATGCATAAACTGCGACATTTTGATGTCGTTTTCCTGCCAGTCGAAGGTCATACGCAGCAGCGGCTGGCCGAAAGCATCCTTGTAGTTCGGATCCAGATCCAGATAGTTGTTGCGATAGGACTGGTGCGCGCCGTGAGCATCCATAGAGACGTGATGCGTATAGTGATCGGCGACCGACGCTTTCCACTTGCTGCCCCAGTTCGGCGTGCCCGGAGGCGTCGGTAAGCCAGAAATCGGCTTCACGCCCGCCTGGTTGACCCAGAACGGCGAACCGCCGACAAAGCCGTACTTGCCATGATCGAAGTTATCGGCATTGAAATCATCCACGCCCACGCCTGCGCCGCCCGCACCGATAAAGTTATTGGTAAATACGTCTTTATCGAAGAAAGCCTTGATGGTGGAGATGTTCTGATAAGCGAAGTTGCGACCAACGACACCTTCGTTAGTAACGGGATCGTAAGGCTTACCGATACCGGACAGCAGCATCAGGTGCACGTTATGGAACTGGAAAGCAGAAAGGATCACCAGATCCGCAGGCTGTTCGATCTGGCGGCCCAGCGCGTCAACATAGGTAACACCGGTAGCGCGCTTTTTATCATCGGTAAGATTCACGCGCAGTACGTTAGCGTTTTCGCGCAGCTCGAACTTCGCTTCCTGTCGCAGCGCAGGCAACACGTTCACGTTCGGTGAAGCTTTGGAATACATATAGCAGGCGTAGCCACTGCAGTAGCCGCAGAAGTTGCACGGCCCCATCTGCGCACCGTAGGTATTGGTATAAGGCCCGGAGGTGTTAGCGGAAGGCAGATCGTAAGGATGGTAGCCTACGGCTTCCGCAGCCTGCGCGAACATCTGCGCGGAGAAAGTCCGCTTTTGTGCCGGAAGCGGGAATTTGTCGGAGCGATCCGGCGCGAACGGATTGCCTTTGCCCTGGCCGATCACTTTGCCTTTGACGCTCCATTCGGAACCTGAGGTACCGAACACTTTTTCCGCCTTGTCGAAGAACGGCTCCAGCTCGTTATAGGTAACGCCGAAGTCCTGAATGGTCATGCCTTCAGGAATAAACTTTTTGCCGTAACGCTCTTCATAGTGGCTGCGCATCCGCAGTTCAATGGGATCGACGCGGAAATGCACGCCAGACCAGTGCAGACCCGCGCCGCCGGTACCTGTGCCTGGCAAAAACGCCGCAAGCTGGCGATAAGGCTGCGCGGTCTGCGCCGAATTGTGCCGAATGGTCACGGTGCTTTTGGAGAGATCCTGGAACAGCTTTTTACGGATGTTATAGGTCAGCTCGTCGATTACCTGCGGGTAGGCACCGTCAGGATAAGTATCGCGATGCGGGCCGCGCTCCAGTGCAACTACGTTCAGACCCGCTTCGGTTAGCTCTTTCGCCATGATCGATCCTGCCCAGCCGAAGCCGACGATCACCGCGTCTACTTTTTTCATTTGGTTTGCCATTACGCTCTTTCCCCACGAATCGATACCGGCGGGAACGGATAGCGCTCACCGCGCTCAACCCAGTCCATAAAATCGGCGCGCGCGCCCGGAAAACCGATCAGCTGCCAGCCGACCATGTTTTGATTGCCGCCGTGAATAGGGTCGCTAAAGAATCCTTCGCGGGTGTTTTGCAGCAGAAAAGAGAAGAAAATCTTCGACGGCACCTGCTTAAAGTCCGCCTTGCCCGCTTCGAAAGCCTGTAGCAGCGCCTCCTGTTGGTCATGGCTAAGCTCCGCAAAGACTTTGCCATACTGCGCTTTGGCGAAAGCGTCCGCATCGGCCAGGCCCAGACGATAGATATCGCGCGGGATCAGCGGATACTGATAGCCCAGCTCTTTGTCGGCATCGGGATGGAAAGGCCCTTGCATATACCAGTTGGAACCGGTGGCGTAAGGCGTGTTCATCTGGCGGTCAATATACTCAGGCACGCCCGCTTCGAGCGCGCCGGGGCCGCGTTCATCCGCGGGGATCAGCCGCGCTACCGCAGCTTTAACAAAAGCATACTCTTCCGGAGTAAACCAGGTTGGCTGGTAATCGCGGGCTGTTTGCGGGCCGGCGGGTTCCGGTGCTGCTGCGGCAGGCGCTGGCGCGGTTAATGCGCCCAGGCCAGTGCTGCCAATCGCCACGGCGGGCGCAAGCGTAATGGTTCTTAGCAGAAAGTCCCTGCGGGAGCTTCCGATCTTCTCTTTCGACATGACATTGCCTTATCAAAATTGCCTGGTTTTTCGGCGAATAAGTATTTGCGGCTGGCGATCAGGTGACCTGTTTTTTTATAAAAAATCGGACGTCATCGTGATCTGTATCAATGTTACCGGTAACAATTACTGAATTTTAACAGGTATTGCCGCAAAAAATTAGCGTAAAGAAACAAAATCGCACAATTTCATTAACAAAAAGGAAAGAAGATACCCGGAGCAAAAATGCCGTGCGGAAGTGCCGATGTTTGAGAAGAAGGTTGAAGCCCGGAACAGGTTACACAGCCCAGGCTAAATAGCGGCATAGCAGCGCCGGGTGACAGTGCTTAATAACAATCAGGGAGGCGGGTTACTCGCAGCCGGATTGTTTTATCCTGCTATAAATAAGATTAAACTTTGTGCGGCTTAATATATCACCCTGTAACAAGGTAACTTCCTGATTTTTATCTTGCGAAAACAGCTCGTCCATACCGTTAAAAGCCAGAGCGTGCAGGCCACAGGCTGCATAAAGCTTTGCTTCTGGTGTGGCATCTTTGCTGCTGGCCAGTGAGATAAAAGCCGCTTTACCCGTGTTTTTTGCCGCTATTGCTCTGTAGAGTCTTTCGCCCTCGCTTTGCTGCCCGACGAAGCCATTCATGCCGACAGAAAACCAGCTTATTTTTTTCAGCCTGCTAAGATCCGCCTCGTTATCATGGGCCGGAGCGTTAAAGAAAAGAAAGAATGCAGCGACTGCTGCCAGCTCAGGTAAGAAGAACATCCGGTTTGTCCTTGTTAAATGCTCTATTCTACGAAGCTGGCATGACTAAAATGTTAAGTAGCTCAAAAATTTATTGCCTGAGGCCGAGCGGATTTCTCTGCCCGCCTCAGGCAAACTATTTTTTCACCTCGCTGGTGGCAGGCAAAGATTCGACCGCAGTAAAACCCGTTCCTGACCGAACCTTCCCGCCAACTTTTTCCTCGACATTAAACAGCTTGAGCCGCGTCTCCGAAGGCTGCGGGCGGCCAAAATAGTAGCCCTGGAACAACGTACAGCCTTCTATTTTCAGCTGTTCGAACTGCTCGCTGCTTTCCACGCCTTCCGCGGTGATCTGGATATCCAGACTGCGGCTCATACCTGTGATGGCGCGGATAATCGCCAGCGCTTCACGGCTTTCTTTCATATCGTTGATGAAGGATTTGTCGATTTTTATCTTGTCGAAAGGGAAAGATCGCAGATAGCTGAGCGACGAATAGCCAGTGCCGAAGTCATCCAGCGCGATACGCACGCCCAGCTTTTTCAGCTTTTGCAGAATGCGGATATTGGCTCTTGTGTTGTCCAGCAGCACAGACTCGGTAATTTCCACCTCCAGCCGGTGCGGTGCCAGGCCGGATTCCTTCAGCGCCGCTTCCACTACCGAGACCAGCGAGCTGTTTTTGAATTGCAGTGGCGAAAGGTTGACCGCCACGCTCTGGTGATCCGGCCATTTTATCGCTTCGCGACAGGCTTCGTGCAGGGCAAACGCGCCCAGCGAGTGAATCAGCCCGGTCTCTTCCGCCACCGGGATAAAGTCCAGCGGCATGATCAGCCCCTGCTTCGGATGATGCCAGCGCATCAGCGCCTCATAGCTGATGATCTGCTGGCCTTCGCCGTCGGTAATTGGCTGATAGTAGAGCTTCAGGTGCCGGTGGGTCATCGCCTCGCGCAGATCGGTTTCGATCATGCGGCGCTTGCTGGCGGCTTCTCCCATTTCGTCAGAGAAGTGCTCAAAGCGGTTACGCCCGTTGCGCTTGGCCTCGTACAGCGCCATATCGGCACAGCGCAGCAGTTCGTCTGGCGTGGTCAGGCCGCCTGCGGCGACAGAAATGCCAATGCTCAACCCCACCGAAAGATTATGCCCGTCCACGTTGAAAGTCGGCCGGATAACATCAATCAGGCGACGCGCTACAGCTTCGGCCTCTTCCATTTGCGACAGGCCGGGCAGCACTACGGAAAACTCATCGCCACCGTTGCGTGCCAGCGTGTCCTGATCGCGCAGGACGCTACGCAGGCGGCTGGCGACAGCACGCAGCAGATCGTCGCCAACCTGATGACCCAGCGCGTCATTCACGTTTTTGAAATTATCCAGATCCAGGCAAAGCGCTGCTGTTTTTTTACCGGTATCAAAATCGGTACGCAGCGCCTCATTCAGCCGCTGGCTGAACAGCACGCGGTTCGGCAGGCTGGTCAGGTTGTCATGATGCGCCATATGGTGAATGCGGGCATCTGCCGCGCGCTGATCGGTAACATCATTGGCGATCAGCAGCACGTAGCTATTGTGTGCCTCGTTGCCGTTGATGATTGAGGCAGAGGCGCTGATGATCCGCTCGCCCCCCTGCGTACGCAATAGCTGCTCGTTCTTATGCACGCCTTCGTTGCGCTGTGCTGCGGTTGCTAACTGGGCGAAGTAGCTACTCAGTTCCGAAGGCATAAAGTCGGCCAGCCTTTTGCCGCTGACTTCCTTCATTTTTACGCCCAGCAGCTGTTCCGCCTTGCTGTTCAGCAGCAGCACCTCACGCGAGATGACATCTTCCACCATCACGCAGGAAGGGATATTGGCGATAATGGTGTCGAGAAATTTCGACAGCGAAGCCATTCTGTTGCTGTTTTGCTCCGCCAGATCTTTCGCTCGCAGGATCTGTTGTTCGTACTCGCGTACTTCGGTGCAGTCGCGGGTGATTTTGGCAAAGCCAAGCAGCTTGCCTTCATCCGTATGGATAGCCTCTATCACCACGTGCGCCCAGAACGCGCTGCCGTCTTTACGATAGCGCCAGCCCTGGTCTTCGAAGCGACCAACGCTTTGCGCGATCGACAGGTTTTTATCGGGCAGGCAGGCGAACCGATCCTGCGCGCTGTAAAAGCAGGAGAAGTGCTTACCAATAATCTCGTCAGCTGTATAGCCTTTAGCGCGGTGCGCGCCGGCGTTCCAGTTCACTACATGCCCCTTGGGATCGAGCATATAGATGGCATAGTCGGTGACACCTTCCACCAGCAAACGAAATACCTGCTCTCTTTCACGCTGTTCGCGCAGCGTACGCTGCTGTTCCGTACAGTCGCGGGTAATTTTGGCGTAGCCAATCAGCTTGCCGTCGTCGTCGTGAACGGCATCGATCACTACGTGTGCCCAGAAAGAAGTGCCATCTTTGCGGTAGCGCCAGCCCTGTTCTTCGAACCTGCCGGTGCGATAGGCGGTTTTCAGATTGGTTTCCGGAAGCTTAGCCAGCCGGTCCTGAGTGCTGTAGAAGCAGGAGAAGTGTTTGCCGACGATTTCATCGGCATTGTAGCCTTTGGAACGCCTTGCGCCTTCGTTCCAGTTTACAACGTAGCCGTCCGGGTCGAGCATATAGATGGCATAATCCACCACGCCTTCCACCAGCAGGCGGAATTTCTGTTCCTGGGCCCGCTGCTCCGCGAGCTGTGCCTGCTGTTCGGTACAGTCTCGGGTGATTTTAGCAAAGCCGATCGCTTTGCCCTCGTCGTCGTAAATGGCGTCTATCACCACATGCGCCCAGAAAGCGCTGCCGTCTTTGCGGTAGCGCCAGCCTTCGGTTTCAAAGCGGCCCTTTTCCCGGGCGATAGCCAGACCGCGCTGCGGCAGCCCTTTTTCCCTGTCTTCCATGCTGTAGAAACAGTCAAAATTCTTGCCGATAATTTCTTCCGGCAGATAGCCTTTCGCCCGCTCCGCGCCCGCATTCCAGTTAGCCACGGTGCCGTCAGGCTCCAGCATATAAATAGCGTAGCCGACCACGCTCTGCACCAGCAGACGGTACATTACATCATTGTTTTTATTCATTCTCTTTCCGCCTGGGGAACGCCGCCCCGAAGAAGGCCTGGCCTGCCGTGAGATCCGTAGGGGCAAGCTGCCTTTTCTGAGAAGATCGTGCGCCGCTGTTCCCTGTAAACCTTGCTGAATCAGGCCCCGGTGCCTGAATGTGCTTTATAGTTATCGGCTTCGTTTAAATAATATTCAGCATTTATTTTTCTCTTTGCCGCTCAGAGAGATAAAACAGATTTCAGCTTAAAAAAACAGGGCTGATAAGCAATAAAATCCGAATTATTACCAAAATGGGCAAACTGACACCGGCGGATACAAAGGACATAAGACCGGTAACAACTAATGGCGTTATATGGAGGGGTAATCGTTCTGGAGTCGCTATGTTTAAATCCTTTTTTCCCCGGCCCGCGCTGTTTTTCAGCAGCGCCGCCGCCTGGTGCGCCTTTACTGTTCTGGTCTGGTTCGCAGGCGGTAAAAGTTGGCTGTTTCACTTTGCACCGTTTGCCCATGCCGGGCCGCTGCCCAATAACGCGCTGCGCTTTATCGCGCCTTCGGAAATCGCTTTTTATCTCTACTATTTTACCGCTTTTGCGCTGTTTGCCGGGTTCTGGCGCTGGTTCAGCCCGCATCCCTGGCAGCGCTGGTCGGTAGCCGGTTCGGCATTGATTATTTTTGTCACCTGGTTTTCCGTGCAGATGAATGTGGCCGTCAACGCCTGGTACGAACCCTTTTACGATCTGATTCAGAGCGCACTGACCCATCCCAATTCGGTGCAGATCGCCACGCTTTATCAGCAGCTTTTTGGCTTTCTCAGTATCGCGCTGATTTCTGTATTCGTGGATGTGCTGAATCTGTTTTTTATCAGCCACTATATTTTTCGCTGGCGCACGGCGATGAATGACTACTACATGATGCACTGGTCGCGGCTGCGCGGGATCGAAGGCGCCGCGCAGCGCGTACAGGAAGATACTATGCGTTTTGCCTCCACGCTGGAGGATATGGGCGTTAGCCTGATCAATGCCGTAATGACGTTAATCGCCTTTCTGCCGGTATTGGTTGGGCTGTCGGTGCATGTTAAAGATGTGCCGCTGCTGGGTAATTTGCCCTATGCGCTGGTGATTGCCGTCGTGCTCTGGTCGCTGCTGGGCACCGGCCTGCTGGCGGCGGTCGGCATCAAACTGCCGGGCCTTTCGTTTCGTAATCAGCGGGTGGAAGCGGCCTACAGAAAGGAGCTGGTCTACGGCGAGGACGATCCTGCACGTGCCAGCCCGCCTACGGTGCAGAACCTGTTTGGGCTGATACGTAAAAATTATTTTCGCCTTTACTTTCACTATCTCTATTTCAATATAGCCCGTTCGCTTTATCTGCAGCTCGACAATGTTTTCGGCCTGGTGGTGCTGTTTCCTTCCATAGTGACCGCCGCCATTACTTTTGGACTGCTGCAGCAGATCAATAATGTCTTTGAACAGGTGCGTGGCGCTTTTCAGTATCTGGTCTATTCGTGGAGCACGCTGGTTGAACTGCTCTCGATCTACAAGCGTTTGCGGCTGTTTGAACAGGTGCTGGACAGGGAAATGCCTACGGAAGAAACAGACCGCGTTTCCGCCGGCTAGCGGAAACGCGAAAGCTGGTTCGGGCTACGGCTGCCCGGCCAGCGCGGCAAAGACCTGCTCAACCGCATAAGCGCCAGGATCCTTCACGCCGTTAAGGCTCTCCTGATTCAGGTAGGAAGAACGGCCTGCCTGCGCTTTGCTCATTTGCGCCGTTTTCTCCGCGCCTTCTTTGGCCGCCTGCGCCGCCGCCTTAAGTCCTTTGCCCGCCACCAGCACGGCGAAAGCAGGCTCGAGCGCGTCGATCATAGTGCGATGGCCTGGCCGCGCACCGCCATAATGCTGCATGCGTTCCAGCCCGTAGCTCAGCGCCTGTGCCAGCTCTTCGCCCGCTTCCAGCTTCTGACCAGCGGCGGTAAACATAATCGACATCAGCACGCCGCTGGAACCACCCATCGCTATCGCCAGCTCTTCGCCAACCAGGGTCAGCAGGCTTTCCGGCTCGTTCAGCGGCAGCTTTTTCGCCTCAAGCTGCTGAAGAATTTTTGTTGCGCCAGCGGCAAAGGTGGAACCGGTATCGCCATCACCGACTTTTGCATCCAGCTGATTAAGTTCCTTTTCCAGTTCCGTTAGCGTGTGGCAGATCCCCGCCACAACGGCAGCCGTCTGCGCATTGTCAGAAGGGGCAAAGCTTTGCTGGCGGGCGGCTTTTTCCCCTTTAATGGTTTGCGGCGTAGCGGGTTTAAACGCCGGTTGCCAGCCGCTGGTCTCCACTGGTGCCTGTAATGCTTCCGCCAGCTCGTCGGTGAGCAGCAGCGTGGAAAGCGAAAAACCTTTCATATCCAGCGCGCTGACCAGCGTTGCCGGGCCGATCAGCAAAGCCACGTTTTTCCCCAGCGGCGAGCGCAGCACTTCGTGGGCCAGAACCGCCATTTCCAGTTCGGAAAAGCCGCCCAGATTATTGATCAGCAGCGCGGTCTTTTTGTTTTCCGGGTTATGTTCAGCCAGCTTCTCCGCTATCAGTGAGACAATTTCACGGCTATCCTGAGTTTTCAGCGTCGTGATCCCCGGTTCGCCATGAATGCCCATGCCTAATTCGCTTTCTCCTTCTTTAACCCGTTCGTCGCGTCTGTCACCCGGTACGTGGCAGCTACTGAAAGCCAGGCCAAGACTGGCGGTAGCGGCTATCGCCTCGTTAGCCGCCGCGGCGACCTCTTCCAGCGATTTGCCGCTGGCCGCAGCATAGCCAGCAACTTTATGGATCAGCGCAGTGCCTGCAATGCCGCGCGGCTGGGGATTATCCGGCAGTGCGATATCATCCCTAACCATCACCAGCTCGACGTTGAAACCCAGCTTTTTGGCTTTTTCCGCCGCCAGGCCGAAGTTGAGACGATCGCCCGTGTAATTTTTGACGATCAGCAGACAGCCTTGCTCGCCCGTGACGTTGATGATGGCGCTGAGTACCGCCTCAACGCTCGGCGAGGCGAAAATATCGCCGCAGACAGCAGCAGTAAGCATACCTTTGCCAACAAAGCCGACATGGGCTGGCTCATGGCCGGAGCCGCCGCCGGAAATCAGCGCTACCTGCTTTTTATCCCAGTCGCTGCGTACCACTACCCGAATATCGGGGCCGACATCAAGCAGGCTGAGGTTATGATACGGAGTAGCGGCCAGCGCGCCCTGCAGAGCTTCGCTGACCAGATCGTTTTTCTGGTGCATAAAGAACTGACTCATAAATTTTTCTCTTTTCGCTGAACCCGAGTCACTAACTGTAGCTGAATTCTTGCTGCGGCCGCGTCGCGCTACACGCCAGCTTTTCTGCCGCAAAAGAGAAAAATCCTTTTATTTGCCGGTCACATTTTTTGCGGCTGCCGACGAAAAAACAACAGTATATTTTATCTTTAACTGTCGCCTGCAAGCCCGTTTTTTCGCCGCTTCGCTGGTCGGGCCTGTTTTAGTTCGCCATAAGATAAGTCTTAATATAAAAAATTAGTGCCATGATAATTAAGGCATTTAAATTTCCTTAACTTCGCCTTATTCCTAATTTTATGTTGCTTTCGGTTTTGAGATTGCAGTATACCTGCTGACTATTATACAGTTTTGGTTATCGTTCTGCGGTAAGCGATAAAAACACCCCTAACTTCTATAAATCTTCCGCAAACGAATTTTACCCTCTATAGCAGGACAGGTAAGACCACGCCACCACCAGGGCGTTACGCAGAGCAGGTCGCAAGGCCTGCTCTTTTTTTTGTCGTCGCTTATCCGCCAGAAGCTGTCAGTTTTGCGCCAGTATAAAGATGAAAAGCCCGGCAGAATGGTGGCTCACTTAACAGGAGAGCCGCTATGTTACTGAATCCCGCCGATAAATATGTTGCCTTCCCTTTACAGCCTCTGCCCGACAGGCGCTGGCCGGAACAGAGACTGAGCCGTGCGCCTCGCTGGCTTTCTACCGATCTGCGCGACGGTAATCAGGCGCTGGCCGAGCCTATGGACGCTGCGCGCAAAAAAGCGTTCTGGCAACTGCTGCTGCAGTGCGGCTTTAAAGAAATAGAAGTGGCTTTTCCTTCCGCGTCGCAAACCGATTTTAATTTTGTCCGCGAGCTAATCGATAATCAGCTGATCCCTGATGACGTCACTATTCAGGTACTGACGCAGGCCAGAGAAGAGTTGATTGAGCGCACCTTTGCCTCGCTACAGGGTGCCAAACGGGCCACGCTGCATTTGTATAACGCTACCGCGCCGCTATTTCGTGAGCTGGTGTTTCGTCAGAGCCGCGAAGAAATAGTCGCGCTGGCGGTGAAAGCAGCACGGCAGATCAGAGCGGGCTGTGAAGCGCAGCCTGGGACGCAGTGGTCATTTCAATATTCGCCGGAAACTTTCTGCTTTACCGAGATGGATTTTGCGCTGGAGATCTGCGAAGCCGTCGCCGCCGTCTGGCAGCCCTGCGCCGCGAGGCCGATGATTATCAATCTGCCAGCGACGGTGGAAGTGAATACCCCAAACGTCTATGCCGACCAGATAGAATATTTTTGCCGTCACTTTTCGCTGCGTAATCAGGTCTGCATTAGCGTGCATCCGCATAACGATCGTGGTACCGGCATCGCCTGCGCTGAACTGGCGATGCTGGCTGGCGCGGATCGCGTGGAAGGCTGCCTGTTCGGCAACGGCGAACGCACCGGCAATGTCGATCTGGTCACGCTCGCACTGAACCTTTATAGCCAGGGCATCGCGCCCGAACTTGATTTCAGCCGTATTAAAGAGGTAGTGGACGTAGTCCAGCAGTGCAATCAATTGCCTGTCCATCCGCGGCATCCCTATGCAGGCGAACTGGTGTTCACCGCCTTTTCCGGCTCGCATCAGGATGCCATAAAAAAAGGCTTCGCCGCACGTCAGCGCGACCCCACAGGAAAATGGCAGATGCCTTATCTGCCGCTGGATCCGGCCGATATCGGCTGTAGCTATGAAGCGGTGATCCGTGTCAACAGCCAGTCGGGAAAAAGCGGCGCCGCCTGGATGATTGAGCAGAACCACGGACTGCAGCTGCCGCGCGCTTTGCAACAGCATTTCAGCCAGCATGTGCAGCAGCAGGCGGACAGCGAAGGCCTTGAAATGACCCAGGCGGCTATCTGGCAGCTATTTTGTCGACTCTATGGCCTGACGTCACCAGGGCTGCGGCTGAACGATTACGCTACGCAAAGCGAAGGCGGCGAGCTGCTGTTTCAGGGCGAGATAGTGCAAAACGGCCAACGGCAGAAGCTGGAAGGCAGAGGCAACGGTCTGCTGTCAGCGGCTGCTACTGCATTGGGCCGGGCTTACCGCCTGCCATTGTCGATTCAGGATTATCACGAGCATAGCCTTGGTCAGCGCAGCGACAGCCGATCCGCGACCTTTCTGCGTTGTACCCTGCCCGATGGCAGCAGCAGTTGGGGCGTTGGTATCGACAGCGATGTGGCGCGGGCATCGCTACAGGCGCTGCTGAACGCCGCAGCTTACTGGCTGCCTCTTTCCGGGAAGTAGTCGCTGGGCGACACGCCGATGATGCGGCGAAACATGGCGCTGAAGGCACTGTGGCTTTCATAGCCCATCTCCAGCGATACACGCAGCACCGAATCGCCGGCGGCCAGCCGCGTCAGCGCCGCCATTAACCTGGCCCGCCGTACCCAGTCGCTAAACTGCATTCCGGTTTCCTGATAAAAACGGCGCGCCAGCGTGCGGCTGCTGATATTGAGCTGCGCGGCGCTGTTTTCCAGCTGCCAGCGGGCCGCTGGTTCCGTCCGGATACGCTGGCAAAGCGCCATTAGCGGTGGGCTGGCCGGTTCCGGCAGGCTGAAAGGCAGGACGTCCATTACCCGGATTTCATCCAGGATCAGCTCGTAGATCCGCTCTGTTCGTGAGGCAGGCCCATAGCTTTCCGGCAGCGCCAGCGAGGCGACAATCAGTTCGCGCAACAGCGGTGAAACCTGCACAACCTGACAACTGGCGGGGAGATCGGCACGGGCCAGCGGATCGACAAACAGGGTTCGCGCCGCTACCTGACCGGTTATCTGTAGCGCATGCCGGACGCCTGCGGGCAGCCAGACGCCGCGGCCAGGCGGCACGACCCAGTCGCCTGCGTCAGTGGAAACCCGGATCACGCCGCTCAGGCTGTGCAGCAGCTGCGCGCAATCATGCTGGTGCAACGGTTCGCTGTCACCGTGTTGATAGTCGTGCGCCAGCGGCACCAGCGGACGGTGGTTAAAGCAGGGAATGAACGTGGTCGACATAGAGTTTTCCGGTAAAGGCCACCCGGAAAAATTAACATGACTACTGACTTTGCAACAGAGTAATCAGGAAGCGTGGAGGTTTTCGGCTACTTTGGCAAAGTAGCTGAGAAGGCGGTTATTGTCGTGTGCAAGTGTTAACGGGGATCACCCTGACAGGCTATAAAGGACCGTTAACTTTTTTTACTCCGACTTATTAAATTAAGCGCGGGTTTCTGCTGAAACCCGCCCTGTCATCTACCGGAATACGCTAATCGCTTCCACCAGGCGCGTCGCCTGATGAGTCATGCGGCCAGAAGCCTGCGCGCTTTCTTCCACGCGCTCGGCGTTCTGATGCGTGATGTTATCAAGATCTTCTACCGCCAGGCTCACTTCGCTCAACGCTGTGGCCTGTTCGGCAGTAGCCGAGCTAATCTGCGCGATCAGTGAGGTAACGTTCTGCACCTGAGAAACAATGCTTTCCATCGTGTTACCCGCATCGTTAACGTGAACGCTGCCGGATTGTACTTTCAGCGCGCTGTTCTCAACCAGCGCTTTAATCTCGCTGGCGGCTTTCGCGCTGCGCTGCGCCAGGCTGCGCACTTCTCCAGCCACTACCGCGAAGCCTTTGCCCTGTTCGCCCGCGCGGGCAGCCTCAACGGCGGCGTTTAGCGCCAGAATATTGGTCTGGAAGGCGATGCCGTCAATAACGCTGGTGATACTGGCGATCTTCTTCGAACTTTCGGCGATTTCCGCCATCATGCTAACCATGTCCTTCATCACTACGCCGCCTTTGCTTGCGGCATCGCGGGTGCTGGCAGAAAGCGAATTTACCTGTTGCGCCGTTTCCGTATTGCTCTTCACCGTGGCGGTCATTTCGTTCATGGTGGCGGCGGTTTGCTGCACATTGGCCGCAGCCTGCTCTGTACGGCGGCTGAGTTCGTTGTTACCTCGCGCAATAGCGTCGCTGGCGCTCAGCACGTTGACCGCCTGGCCGCTGACGTCATCTACCAGCCAGCGGAACATCAGTCCCAATTGCCCGATCGAACGTAAAGTAGTGCCGATCTCATCCACACGATCCATTTGCTCAACCTGGTGGCTGGCACCGGTTGCCACGCTCAGCGCCTGTTTGCATAAACGCTCAACCGGACGAGAAATTTGCTGTTCCAGCCAGCCCGATGCCAGCAGCAATAAAACGGCCATTATGGCGCTGAATATTGCCAGCGACCCTCCAGGCATGCCCAGCGCCCAGACGCCCGCTATGGCAAGCGGCCACAGCGCTATTAGAGTGGAGCGAATACGCCAGCGCAGCGGCATGGTTTTCAGTGCCGAGGCCCAGCGCAGCATGCCGGTACGCACCAGCAGCCCTTTATGAAAACGCCAGCCCGCACGCTTGCCTTCGCGAAACTCTTTATACAGCTGCTCGGTCTGTTTAACTTCCTGGGCAGCCGGTTTGGTGCGCACGGACATATAACCCTGCACCTGTCCTGCGCGAATAACCGGGATGGCGTTGGCACGAACCCAGTAATGGTCGCCATTTTTACGACGGTTTTTTACCAGCGCACTCCAGGGCTCGCCCTGTTTTAGCGTTGACCACATGTCGGCAAAGGCTTCCGGCGGCATATCCGGATGACGCACCAGGTTATGAGGTTGCCCGTCGATCTCTTCCGGCGTAAAGCCGCTGACTTTGATAAAAGCGTCGTTCGCATAGGTGATATGGCTGCTGGCGTCGGTGGTGGACATCAGCGTGGCGTTATCATCAAACACAAATTCCTGCTGTGTTACGGGTAGATTCGTACGCATGAGGGGGAAATCCTTGAGGCGAGATTAACTTTAAGTAGATAAATTATCTTTTGTTATATTTTCGGCGCGAAAAGCGCGAACTTTAGCTTCTAAAGCTAAATGTTGCGATGTTGGCCGAAAAGAGCGGCATCAGGCGTATCAGGAGCTGGCGAGGAAAGAACCGGTTCCAGAGCTGCGTAAGACCTTGCGGAAGGTAAGCCATTATTAAACAGAGAATTTTTAGTATTTATCATGCAACTGCTCTTCGGTTATCAGTGAGCCCTTCCTGCTGGCTTACGCCAGAAACTTTACAACGTTCCTTGCTTTAGGGCTCGCTATGATGCATGAATGACTTAACGGATATCTGAAGAGCAAGAGGGAAAGAAAAAGATGCCTGTTGAATTTACTTTTGACTATCTGCGTAGCCTTCTGAAAGAGTTGTGTCAGCTGCCAGGTGAAACCGAGTGGGTTGAATTTAAGCAGAATGCGGATATTGAAAAGATCGGCGAGTACATTTCGGCATTAGCCAATTCAGCTGCACTAACAGGGAAACAAAACGCCTGGCTCGTCTATGGGGTCAGTGATAAAACGCATCAAATTGTTGGGACTTCATTCAGACCTTCACTACAAAAGTACAAACAGCAGGAAATTGAAAGTTGGTTGTTGCAAAAAATAACACCAAAAATTCATTTTCATTTTTACGAATTTACAGCTGGTAATAATAATGAATTACCTGTTGTTATCCTTGAAATTCAGGCCGCCAGTCATATTCCTGTATAATATCAAAATGTAGAATATTTACGCATAGGCTCTTACAAGAAAAAGCTGAAAGAATTTCCAGAAAAAGAAAGAAAATTATGGCGTACATTTGATAAAACGCCTTTCGAAAAAGCGTTGGCGGCAGAGAATCAAAACATTGAATCTGTACTAAACCTATTGGATTATCCAGCCTATTTTGAATTAACAAGCTTGCCCTTGCCTGATAACAGAAACGGGATTGTTGATGCATTAAAAGCCGATAACATTATACAAGGTACTGCTGGCGGTCTTTTTCATATCACTAACCTCGGGGCGATTCTCTTTGCACGTAAGTTATCCAGTTTTCCGCATTTGAACAGAAAAGCCGTACGGTTAGTTTTGTACAAAGGCGATAGCCGAATTGAAACGGTTCGTGAGATAGAAGGCAATAAAGGTTATGCCGTTGGTTTCTCTGGATTAATTGACTACCTCGAGACTTTACTACCAAGTAATGAACATATTGGTAAAGCATTCCGTAAAGAAGAAACCATTTATCCAGAACTTGCTATTCGTGAGTTGGTAGCAAATGCGATAATTCACCAGGATTTTTCTATTACGGGTACTGGCCCGCTCATTGAGATATTCCAGACTCGAATGGAAATAACAAACCCTGGAATCCCTTTAATATCAACACAGCGATTTCTGGATTCTCCACCACAGAGTCGTAACGAAGCTTTAGCCTCATTTATGAGGCGTATTAATATTTGTGAAGAACGAGGAACTGGCGTAGATAAAGTTGTATTCCAAACAGAGCTCTATCAACTTCCTGCCCCTATTTTTGAAGTAACTGAAAATCATACTAAAGCAGTTCTTTTTTCTTACAAAAAGTTTTCAGATATGGATAAAGAAGATCGCATAAGAGCATGTTATCTACATTGCTGCCTGCGTTACGTAAGCAGGATGCACACCAATAACACTTCGCTACGCGAGCGGTTCAAAATTGAGCAAAAAAATCAGGCTCAGGTTAGTCGTATTATAAAAGATACCCTGAATGCAGGATTGATTCGTCCTTATGATCCAGAAGCCGGAACAAAAGCGATGCGTTACATTCCATGCTGGGCGTAATTTGCTTGACCGTTGCTTGACTCAAGGACTACCTCGGCCTCTCACATCATTTCAAACCACTGTTTTTATTATAAAAAAATAAAAATAAATGCTTGATGCTCTCTATCTGGCCTGGACTGACTTGCTTACTCTATAACCTGATACCCCAATGCGCATAGAACGTTAACCAGACGTATTGGCTAATGCTTAGAAAGGACTCTCTACCCGCCTGCCAGCACTTTTATGTACAAAAATTTTCGCCTGCTGTAGTACAAAAAAGCCGGGTTTCCCCTGAGAGATCCCCGGCCTTTGCTAACTCAGAAAGTCCACTTCACGCCAGCGTTATAGCCCCAGCCTTTACCGCCGTTGCCGTCGATCTCTTTGCGATAATCCGCTTCGGCATAGAGCGAAACGTTATTTCTGAAGGTAACGGTGCCGCCGACGCCAGCATCCCACATCTGGCCAAACTTGCCGCTGCTGAAGCTTTGATCCAGCCCTTCGACGCCTTTCGCGCCCACTTTGGTTTTCGCCTCGCTGCCCCAGCCTTTGTAGTAGTTGGTGCGCAGATAAGGCGTGTACTGGCGTCCGCTGTCGTCGCTCCAGCGGCGATCCAGCTTCGCGCCAACGCGGCCGATGGTCTGGTTGTAGTCGTCGTAGCGTACTGCCAGATTATCCTTGTCGCTAAAGTTATCCAGGCCCAGATGCAGGTAAGTCAGCTGCGCCTGAGGTTCCAGCCGCAGGCCGCTGCCCAGTTCGAACGGATAGCCGCTCTCCAGCGAGGCGCTCCAGCCTTTGCCTTTGATTTTCGCTACGTCTTTTTTACGCGCGATATCTGTCTCGCCGCGATGCCAGCTATACGACAGCGTGCCGTCCAGATAGAAACCGCTCTCCTGAAGCCAGGTGGAATAAAGCGACAGCGTGTCGCTGTCAAACGAGGTGCTGCTATAGCCATCCGCCGCGTCCGGACTGATCCGGCTGTTGCCGCGCGTATAGGCTACGCCGCCGCGCAGCGTGCCGTTTGCGCCGTCCAGGTGTAGCACGTTGCCGCCAACCTGCATCGCGCTATAGTCCATATCGAAGTTATAGCCGAAGTCGTTAAAGCTGCGGCTGGTGCTGTAGCGCATATTGGCGCCGGTATAGCGCAGGAACATCTCGCCGCCGACGCTCTGCCCCTGATCCTGGCGCAGCTCGCCCAGTCTGTTATGCAGATCGTTAAGCGTCGCCGCCGAGTAGTAAGCCAGCCCCACCGGGGCAGAAACATAAGACGGAACCTGCGGTACTACTGCGGCGCGAGTCGAAGAACCGTTGCTGACGAAAGCGTTAGCCAGGCGATAGTCCCAGAACTGATTACCGCTGCCGTCCACCAGACGCTGGCTGGCGTCGCTGCTGCCCGGCGCAAAGCTGTAGAGATCGTAACGCCATGGCCCGGCTGCCAGGTAGCCGCCCTGGAGCGCAAAGCTACTGGCGCTGGCGCTGCCCGCAACTTGCGCCAGCGAGATACCTTCGTTAGCTTCGGTCACGCCATTCTGGTTCAGGTCGCTTAGCGCGCCAGTACTGCCTGCCGCTGGCGTTACCTCGATTAAGGTTACGCCGTTAGCATCGCCCGTGACACGCAGCGTATCGCTACTCTGGCTGGTTCCGCCGTTAATCGCGCTGGCCAGCTTCAGCTTGCCGTAAAGCGAGTTCAGCGTACCGTCGATGGTCAGCGTATTACCCGGCGAACCTGCGCCATTGGTTAAATCCAGCGTACCGGCATTATTTACCACCAGCGAATCGTTGGTGGCACCCGCCAGCACCGGATTAACGTTGTCGCCAGCGTAGAGCGTTGAGGCGGCATCAATATTAATGGTGCTGTGCGCCAGTTTCAGGTTGTCGGTCAGGGTCCAGCCAGTATTGTAGAAGTTGATAGTACTCCAGCCCGCGCCCAGGTTAACGCCGCGGCTCAGATCGTCGCTGGCGAAAGAGCCACCGCTGGCCGCTATCTCGCTCAGGCTTAAAGTGCTGCCTTCGCCGCCCGCCGTAGTAATATGGCTGACGTCGGCCAGGCTGACGTTCTGCACATAGGCACGGTTATCCACGCCGCTGCCCATGGTCAGGCTGCCGTTAATGGTGCCGCCGGTTAGCGCCACGGTATCCGTACCTTCGCCGGTATTTACATCACCCACCACTGCGCCGCTGACCAAAGCGATCTGGTTGCTTGTTGCACCGCCCGCCACAATAACCGTATCCGGATATTGCGCGCCGATGGTGCCTTCGTTAATAAACGTTGTAGTGCCGCCGCGCAGATCGATAACCGGCGCTTCTGTACTCCAGGAGAAGATTTCGCCACGGTTAATCACTTCACTGGCGGTGTTGGTGACAATTGCTGAACCACCGGTTTCAGTGGTGACGTAGATATTGCCTTCCGAAATAACCTTGCCCGTGGTGTTCGCCTGAATACCGTTACTGCCGCTACCGGCCAGGATAGTGCCGTGCGATACCAGGTCATTGCTGGTAGTGGAGCCATCGGCGTTGGCAAAGATATAGCCCGTAGCGCCGTTAGAAGGTTCGATAACGAAGGTTCCCTGGCCATCAAACGAGGTGGCGGAACGGATGCCGCTGCTGCCAGCGCCTCGGGCGTAGATATAAGTACTGGCAAGAGAGATGTTGCTGATTTCAGCGCGGTTATCAATCGCGCTGCCGCCGCCTTCCGCTGTAATAGTGGTGCCTTCAATCGACAGCCCTTTAGCACCCGTATCCAGCAAAATGGCATCCGCGCCATTCGTACCGGTGATCTGGTTACGGAAAGTGCCGTCGCCATAGACAGCAAGCGTGCCGTCGCTGCCTACTCGCATCGCCGCCGTGCCGCCAGCCTGAATTTGTGCGCTTTCCGGGAAGTACTGGGTTCTGCCACCGATAACATCAATGCCGACACCGTTAGCCACGTTGACGTAGCCCTGGTTAAAGACGGAACCGCCGTTAGTCACGCGGAAAGCGGTACTGCCACGGCCGGTCAGATTTACACTTGAACCCTGCGCCAGCGAGACTATCGCGCCGTTACTCATGTCATAAGCGGTTGCCTCAGCGCCTGCGCCGGAAATCGTAGAAATGTTATAGGCCGAAGTGGTTTCACCGTCCGCTGCAACAGCTGTAGAGCTATCGCCTTCCAGCGCGATCGGATTAGTAATGGTAGCGCTGGCTCCGCTGCTAAGCTTGATAGCCTTTGCAGCATAACCGAGATTAAAAATATCGGTTGCGGCGACATAGGAACCACCGGAAGCATCAAGCCCAACGCTACCGCCGTATGATAAATCAATTTCCGCCGGGTTGATCGATTCAAACCAGGCGCCGTTGGTCAGGCGATAAACCGTCGAAGCGGTATCATAGATAGTGGTTTTGCCACCGTTGCTGGTGATGGTGGAAAAGTTGCCGTCGGCCCAGTAGCCCGTCTGACCGTCGCTGCTATAGCTGAACTCGACCGTTCCTGCTTCGCCGACAAAAATTTTGCCGCCGTTGATCGCCTTGCCGCCGACGGCATCCCGATCGCTAATATAGATATTGCCGTTCTGATAAATCTGCGCCAGCGGCCCGTCGGCTACTACGCCGATCGAAGGATAAACAAGGCGCGAAAGATCGACTATGCCTGTATTGGTGATAACGGTTGGCGTCACGCCATCGCCTTCGTCATAGTTGCCTTTGGCATAGAGCCCGACGCTATTGTTCCAGATAGTAATATGGGCGCTGTTGTTTACCGTAGCGCCGCTTTCTGCGCGGATGGCCGTGGCTTCACCGTACAGATTAATTCTTCCTGTATTGGTTAAGCTCGCCTTGTTGGTCGCCAGCAGGCCGGTTTCATTAACAGGAATGCGTGAGCCGTCGCCATTAACCACGCCGAGCTCGCCGCCGTTTGACCTGAGTTCATCGGTAATGCTGGCATTGCTGATTAACGTCGAGCCTTCGCCATCCACTGTCGCGCCGGTAGCGTTGCTACCGCTGAGATGAATTCTGGTTGCTCTGGACTGCCCGCTCCAGGTTCCATTATTCAGCGTGCCGCTAGCGCCGTTGCTGATGCTAACGCCTGTGGCATTTTCGCCAATATCGAAGGCCGCGCCGTTGGTTTTGACCTCGCTGCCGCTGCCGCTGGCGGCGATGCCGGTAGAGTAAGCCGTATGTGGCTCAAGGGTAAGGCCGCTGCTACCGTTGAAATCAGCGCCGTCCTCAACACGGAAAATTGTCGAGTGGCTGGCTTTACCATAGGTGCCATAAGTAGAGGAATCGCCATAGTTGATCTTTGCATCAGAACCTATAGCCAGGTAGCCGGTTTGGTATTCAGCATTCCGTAAGCTAATCGACTGGGTATTATCAACCGTGGCGTTGCCTTCGGCGCGTATCCCAACTGCACCCGTGCCGGTCAGGTTTATTTTCCCGGTAACTTTTGCGTAGGCTTTGCCGCCCTCTTCGCCTTTTGCCCAGACAGCCGTATTGGTATTGCTGCTCAGCGGATCGGCATTGCCGATCACGTTAATAGTGCCGCTGGAATAAGCGCTGGACTGATTACCGCTGGTGGCAATCACTTTCAGCCCGGTGCCGTTATCGCCGTTGAGATTGATAGTGCCTGAGTTGCCGACGCGCCCACCGGTGCCGGAATCGATTACCGCCATAGCGACATTTTCTTCCGGCTGTAGATTATCCCGCCCGTTTACGTCAATAACGCCGCTGTTTTGCAACCGGGCGTTCGGGCCATTCTCCACCTGCATAGCGACACTGCTTTGCGTCAGTGAGCCAATCACGATACGGCCCTGGTTGACGGCGCTGCCGTCCGTCACCATATTGATACCTACCGAGTCGTATACCCGCGTATCGGTGGTTTTATCCTTCAGGCTGTTCTGCGGCGAACGCCCAAGATAGATTGTTCCGCTGGCTGCGTTAACAAAGCTGGCGCCTTCACCGTTAACAAAGACCCCGCTCGCGCTGCTGGAGTAATCCGACACGCCCACGTTGATATTGCCGTTGTTGGTGGCGCTGCCGTCGAAAATGCCCAGCCCGGTGCCGCTGCCTGCAACGTTGATAACGCCATTGTTGGTGAACTTGCTTTTGTCCAATAGCCGCACTGCATTGACGCCCTGACCCACCGAACTGCTGTCTACACCCTTGCCATCGGCATTATTGAAAAAGCCGCCGTTAATCACGCCCTTGTTAATGCCGGTGCTGGCACCGGTTAAACTCAGCGCGTCGCCTTCGATAGCGCCATTGCTGGTGCTGGCAACTTTGCCGTTGATAATGGCCGTCGCGCCGTTGGCAGCCAGTACCGCGCTGCTGGCGTTGGCCACTTCCAGCGTGCCGTTGACCCTGGCCGTGGCTTTTTTGCCGTCCGCGCTGAGCACCACCAGTTCGCCGATGGGCTGCGCCGCTTCGTCATCGTCGTAGTCCTGCAGAACTTTGCCGTAAACGATCTGGCCGCTGGTGATGGTCACCGCTTTATCCAGTTCGGCGCTGTAGCTGTCCGGATCGAGCCTGCTGCTCTCCAGCTGCAGGATCAGCCAGTCGTTGTAGCTTTTAAACTCTTCAAAGCTGGTAACGTTAAAATCGGTGGTGACGTTATCCGTGGTGGTCACGCTGAAGGCGCCTTTGTAAAAAGCCACGTTATCGACGTCATAGGTCAGGTAAGGGCCGCCATAAGGTGGCAGTACGGAGGTAAAAGTGAGGCGGTTGGCGGAGTTCCAGTTCATATTGCCGCTGCCGGTCGCGGTAAACAGGCGGCTCTGTTTGGCCGCCATACTCCAGCCGTTGGTCTCCGCCGTGGTAGCCGCGCCTTTCTGGCCGATATCCACATTGATAGTGCCTTTGCTGACCTGGGCCACGCGGGTATTAATATACTGGCCGCCCTCGACCGGGACATAATTCGGCAGCGGCGTATCCAGCCCCAAAGGCGCGGTTTCCGTCATGCCATTGGAGTTATAAACATAAATGGTTTTATAGCCGCCTTGTTCCCAGTCCGGGATCTCAATAGCATAATCCCTGCCGCCCGGATCCAGGCCCGGCGCCAGTGCCAGCGAAATGTCGGGATTGCTGACCTGACTTTGCAGCTCTCGCAGCGTCAGGCTTTGCGCACCGCTCAGGCCAGCGCTGAATTGTTGGTTGCCGCTAAGCGTTTGCGTGGAGCCATTGCAAACGCAAAAAACGCCAACTTTATTATCGTTGACGTAGGGCGAAAAAGGTTTGAGCGTGGCCGCCATCGTGGTGGATGCGGGAATAAATACGCCCTGTGCCGCCACAAGGCTTAAAAAAAGGGGATGTAGTTTGAACAAGGATATTTCCTCCAGACAAGAAGAAAAACGTCGCAAAAACGCCGCGCCGTATTAAATGCAAAAAAAGGCATGTATGCGGCGTGACAAAAAATTAATAAATGTTAATGACAATCAAATCACTGCCGGACAGAAATATCTATCGAAAGTTGCTGCGCTAAGCGGCATTCCGGTTAAATTAAGAATAATACCGCTGTATGCTTTAATTATTAGTGGCACTTAAAATTCAGTTCTTTTATTGATTAATAAAGAAAAAAGAAGCAAGTGCCGCTATCTTTAAATAAGATAAAATATAAGATGTTGAGGAATGAAAAGAGGATAAACTTAAAAAAATCGCTTTATGAATAAAATTAGGCGATTGCAGAATAACAGCTAAAAAAAGACTTTATGCAGAATAATAACCGGGAAAACTATTACGGTTAAAAAAAATGGCCCGTAGGCCATTTTTAGTCATAATAATCTTGCTAAAACGCTTTATCAGGAAGCGGATGACGCCAGGCGCGCCTCATAGGCCACGGCCTGTTTAGCATCGAACTGATTTTCCCACTTAGCGATTACCAGCACTGCCAGCGCGTTGCCGATCACGTTCAGCGCGGTACGCGCCATATCCATGATGCGGTCAACGCCCGCGATAAAGGCCAGACCTTCCAGCGGAATGCCCACGCTGCCCAGCGTTGCCAGCAACACCACAAAAGAAACGCCCGGTACGCCAGCGATACCTTTAGAAGTCACCATCAGCGTCAGCACCAGCACGATTTCATCGGTAATCGACAGATCGATGCCGTACAGCTGGGCGATAAAGATAGCCGCGATGCTTTGGTACAGCGTGGAGCCGTCCAGGTTAAACGAGTAGCCGGTCGGCACTACGAAACTGGTGATGGATTTAGGCGCGCCGTAGGCTTCCATTTTCTCCATGATCTTCGGCAGCACCGTTTCGGAACTGGAAGTAGAGTAAGACAGGATCAGCTCATCTTTCAGGATGCGCATCAGCGTAGTAATGCGCAGTTTGCAGACGCGCGCCACCGTACCCAGCACCACAAAAGCAAAGAACAGAATCGCGGCGTAAACCAGAATCACCAGCTTGGCCAGCGGCCACAGCGAAGCGAAGCCAAAGTTAGCAATGGTCACCGAGATCAGGGCAAACACACCGATCGGCGCGTAGCGCATGATCATATTGGTAACTTTAAACATCGTCTCCGAAGTCGAACGGAACACCTTCACCAGCGGCTCGCGGTGTTCTGCGGGCAGCGATGACAGGCCCAGACCAAACAGCACCGAGAAGAAGATAATCGGCAGCATGTCGCCTTTGGCGATCGCCGCAAAAATATTCTGCGGGATCAGCGACAGGATAGTGGTCACCAGGCTATGCGGGCCGCCCTGTACCTGTTCCGTCGTGGCTTCGTACTTAGAGATGTCCACCGTTGCCAGCGTCGACATATCAATGCCGTAGCCAGGTTGAAACACATTCGCCAGGGTAATCCCTACCACAATGGCAATGGTGGTTATCACTTCAAAATAAAGGATAGTTTTGACGCCGATGCGTCCCAGTTTTTTCGCATCGCCCACGCCGGCAATACCGACGATCAGCGTGGAAATCACGATAGGCACGACGATCATCTTGATCAGGTGGATAAAGATATCCCCGGCCGGACTGAGAATGTTAGCGATTAACCATTCACGATCTTCCGGTTGATTATGCAGTATCGCGCCGACGACGATCCCCAGTACCAACGCCGTCAATATTTGCCAGGCAAGGCTGAATTTTGCAGCTTTCATAATAGTTTTTTCCTTAACAAAACCCGCTCTCCGCGTCTGTCATGCGGAGCTATCACTCTCAAGGGAAGCAGGCCGATGTCGGCGAATGCGCGGATAATGGATGGTTGATACCTGAATTGCAGGCGCGTAATCAGTACCATTTTAACGGGTATAAATGCAACCCTAAGTGATATATGGCTAAACTTTAGTCATCGCACAGGATAAAGCTCTGCAATTACCGACTATTACTAACCCTTTGTTATAATTGGTAATATTTGACAGACCCCGCGCATAGATATGCAGTTTTTTCCAAAGCGGTAGCCGGACGGCCTGATTCAGTTGTGTTTCTTTTGTACAGCTCGTTTGCGTTATGCGGCGAATGAGTGGACAGCGAACGCGGAAAGTTCCACCTCATTTTGCCAACTTTTTACTCTATTTCATGGCCCGACGCCACGGCGTGATCCATAGCGCAAAAAGCAAACAAAGCCCGGCGGCTCGCTCCATCCAACCTTTGATTGACATATTATTAACATCTTCAAGGAGAGTAGCCATGAGCCAACAACACCGACATCCCGTTCCCGCAAACATTGCGGAAAATACCCTGATTACTGCCGCGCAGTATCAGTCGATGTACCAGCAATCCGTGCAGGATCCCGAGGCGTTCTGGGGCGAACAGGGCAAGATCCTCGACTGGATAAAACCCTATACCCGCGTAAAAAACAGTTCATTCGCGCCGGGCAACGTCGATATCCGCTGGTATGAAGACGGCACGCTAAACCTGGCGGCCAACTGTCTGGATCGCCATCTGCATAACCGCGGCGATCATCCGGCGATTATCTGGGAAGGCGATGACGCCAGCGAAAGCAAAACCTTGACCTTTCGCGAACTGCACCGGGAAGTCTGCCGCTTTGCTAACTCGCTGAAAGAGCTGGGTATCAACAAAGGCGACGTGGTGGCGATTTATATGCCGATGGTGCCGGAAGCCGCTGTCGCCATGCTGGCCTGCGCACGCATTGGCGCGGTACATTCGGTAATTTTCGGTGGTTTTTCCCCGGAGGCCGTTGCCGGTCGCATTATCGATTCCGCCGCGAAGCTGGTGGTCACCGCTGACGAAGGTATTCGCGCAGGGCGCACTATTCCGCTAAAGAAAAACGTCGACGAGGCGCTGGCTAACACCAATGTCACTACGGTCAGCAACGTAATTGTGTTCCGCCGCACCGGCGCGGATATCGGCTGGCACAGCCGCGATATGTGGTGGCACGAGCTGATGAACAAGGCCAGCGCGCACCACCAGCCGGAAGAGATGGGCGCGGAAGATCCGCTGTTTATCCTTTATACCTCCGGCTCCACCGGCAAGCCGAAAGGCGTGCTGCATACCACCGGCGGCTATCTGGTTTACGCGGCGACCACCTTTAAATACGTTTTCGACTATCATGCCGATGATATTTATTGGTGTACCGCCGATGTCGGCTGGATCACCGGCCACAGCTATCTGCTTTACGGCCCGCTGGCGCTGGGTGCCACTACGCTGATGTTCGAAGGCGTGCCCAACTGGCCGAAACCGAGCCGTATGGCGGAAGTGGTGGATAAACATAAAGTGACCCTGCTTTATACCGCGCCAACGGCGATTCGCGCGCTGATGGCGGAAGGCGATAAGGCGATTGCGGGCACCGATCGCTCCACGCTGCGTATTCTCGGTTCGGTAGGCGAACCTATCAACCCGGAAGCCTGGGAATGGTATTACCAGAAAATCGGCGACAGCCGCTGCCCGATTGTCGATACCTGGTGGCAGACGGAAACGGGCGGCTTTATGATTGCGCCGCTGCCCGGCGCCACGGAGTTGAAGGCAGGATCGGCCACCAAACCTTTCTTTGGCGTGCAGCCCGCGCTGGTGGATAACGAAGGCAACGCGCTGGAAGGCGCCTGCGAAGGCAACCTGGTAATTGTTGATTCCTGGCCAGGCCAGGCGCGCACGCTGTTTGGCGATCACGACCGTTTTGAGCAGACTTATTTTTCCACTTTTAAAAATATGTACTTCAGCGGCGACGGCGCGCGGCGTGACGAGGATGGCTATTACTGGATCACCGGCCGTGTGGATGACGTACTCAACGTATCCGGCCATCGCCTGGGCACGGCAGAGATTGAATCGGCGCTGGTTTCGCATCCGAAAATAGCCGAAGCGGCGGTGGTCGGCATTCCGCATGCCATCAAGGGCCAGGCTATTTACGCCTATATCACGCTCAACAGCGGCGAAGAGCCTACGCCCGAACTCTACAGCGAAGTACGTAGTTGGGTACGTAAAGAGATCGGCCCTATCGCCACGCCGGATGTGCTGCACTGGACAGACTCCCTGCCGAAAACCCGCTCCGGTAAAATCATGCGTCGCATTCTGCGCAAAATCGCCGCTGGCGATACCGCTAATTTAGGCGATACCTCAACGCTGGCCGATCCGGGCGTAGTGGAAAAACTGCTGGAGGAAAAACAGGGTATCGCAATGCCCTGAAGAGAAGGACAAGAAATAAAATAATATCGGGCAGCGTAATAATTACCACGCTGCCCTTTATTTATTCGGCGGCAAAATGCTGCTGCCGGATAGTTATGGCGAGTAAAACCCGAACCCGTAACGCCATTACCTCTGGAGACCCTGTGATGAACGACAGATATCAGCGGATTGAAAAAAGCGCGCGCTTTAAAGAGCTGGTAAGAAAACGTCAGGCTTTCGCCGCGCTGCTCTCGGTAATAATGCTTATTCTTTATGTCGGTTTTATTTTATTAATCGCGTTTGCGCCTGGCTGGCTGGGCACGCCGCTGGATGCCAATACCAACGTCACGCGCGGAATTCCCATCGGTATCGGCCTGATCGTTATTTCTTTCCTGTTAACCGGTATTTATGTCTGGCGAGCGAACGGCGAATTCGATCGTTTAACCAAAGCGCTGCTGGAAGAGGTAAAAGGATGAAACTATTTCTTTATTTCGCTCTGCTGCTGCCCTTTTCTTCCCGGGCAGCCGATGCCATTAGCGGCGAGGTGCAAAAGCAGGCCACCAACATTGAAGCGATCGTGATGTTTTTAGTGTTCGTGGCGGCTACGCTCGGCATCACTTATTGGGCTTCCAAACGCACCCGTTCACGCAGCGACTACTATACCGCTGGCGGTAATATCACTGGTTTTCAAAACGGCCTGGCGATGGCCGGTGATTTTATGTCCGCCGCCTCTTTTCTTGGGATCTCCGCGCTGGTTTACACATCCGGCTACGATGGCCTGATCTACTCGCTGGGCTTTCTGGTCGGCTGGCCGATTATTCTGTTTCTGATCGCCGAGCGGCTGCGCAATCTGGGCCGCTATACCTTTGCCGATGTCGCCTCTTATCGGCTGCGGCAGCTGCCGATCCGCACGCTTTCCGCCTGCGGCTCACTGGTGGTGGTCGCGCTCTATCTGATTGCGCAAATGGTGGGCGCGGGCAAACTCATCCAGCTGCTGTTCGGGCTGGACTATCACGTTGCCGTGGTGCTGGTCGGTATTTTGATGGTGCTCTATGTGCTGTTCGGCGGCATGCTGGCGACTACCTGGGTGCAGATTATCAAAGCGGTGCTGCTGCTGTTCGGCGCCAGCTTTATGGCGATTATGGTGATGAAAACCGTGGGCTTCAGCTTTAATAACCTCTTTACCCAGGCAATGGCGGTGCATCCGAAAGGCGTGGCGATTATGCGTCCCGGTGGTCTGGTGCACGACCCGATTTCCGCGCTGTCGCTTGGACTGGGGCTAATGTTCGGCACGGCTGGCCTGCCACATATTTTAATGCGCTTCTTTACCGTCAGCGACGCCCGCGAAGCACGTAAAAGCGTGTTCTATGCCACCGGATTCATGGGCTATTTCTATTTTCTGACCTTTATTATCGGCTTTGGCGCGATATTGCTGGTCGGCGCTAATCCGGCCTTTAAGGACGCGACTGGCCTGCTGATCGGCGGCAACAATATGGCGGCGGTGCATCTGGCTAACGCCGTCGGCGGCAGCCTGTTTCTGGGTTTTATCTCCGCCGTGGCCTTCGCTACTATCCTGGCAGTTGTCGCCGGACTGACGCTGGCTGGCGCATCGGCGGTGTCGCACGATCTCTACGCCAGCGTAATGAAAAAAGGCCAGGCAACGGAGAAGCAGGAGCTGCGCGTCTCAAAAATTACCGTGCTGGTGTTGGGTATCGTGGCGATTGCGCTTGGCATTCTGTTTGAGAAGCAGAACATCGCCTTTATGGTCGGGCTGGCCTTCTCTATCGCGGCAAGCTGTAATTTCCCGATTATTCTGCTGTCAATGTACTGGTCGAAACTGACCACAAGGGGCGCAATGGCGGGCGGCTGGCTGGGGCTGCTAACGGCGGTGATACTGATGATCCTGGGGCCGACGGTTTGGGTGCAGGTGCTGGGCCATGCGCAGCCCGTCTTCCCTTATGAATATCCGGCGTTGTTCTCTATGCTAATCGCCTTTATCGGCACCTGGCTTTTCTCCGTTACCGACCATTCAGCAGAGGGCCAGCAGGAGCGTCAGCGTTTTCAGGCGCAGTTTGTGCGTTCGCAAACGGGCGTTGGGATTGAGAGCGGCAAAAGCCATTAAGGGACGCAAGGAGAAAAGCGAGTCCGGCAGAAAGCCGGACTCGGCTGCATTAAGATCGTGGCGGCATCATCGCGCCAGCGGCATCAGAAATGCAGAGAGGCACCGACATAGGCACCATCGGCGATAACGTTGTCTTTACGACCGTTTTTGCCGTTCATCGCCAGATACTGGTAGCCGACGCGCACGTCAACCAGCGAAATCGGCTGGAAGCTTACGCCTGCGGAAGCTTCCTGATAGTCGTCAATATGGCTGGAGAAGGCGTCCGGCGAGTAATAGTACTGGCCGTAAACGCTGAACATGTTGGTGATCGGAGCGCTTGCGCCAACGCCGACTGCAACAGCGTAACCGTCTTTGTTATCGGTCGGGTTAGTGGAGATAGCTTTTACGCCTGGGGTGATCATAAAATCGCCCAGCGCCACGTTGTAACCCAGACCCAGGCTGCCCATGCTGCCGTCATGGTCGCTACGCAGCCAGTTGCCGGAAAGCGCGAAGCCCGGCGTAGTGGTGCCCAGACCTGCATGCAGGTTGGTATAATCGCGACCCACATCGACGCCGCCTTCAATCGCCTGCGCTGAACCTGCCAGCACTAACAGCGCCAGAGCGCCTGCGGTAGTTGCCACTGCTTTCATTTTATTCTCCTGGTGGATTTACGCCGTTTCCTGACGGCCCCGAAGCATAGACCATCATTTCGGGGAAGCAAATGAGAATACGATGAAACAGACCTGCCGTTTAGTTAGCGTTGCTGTCGCACAGTAACAGAGTATGTCCGTTAAACTATCGTCCACATAATACGGCCAATCAGCGGTGCGATAATTACGGTGACTACGCCGGAAAGCATCATTACCAGGCTGGCGACCACGCCCTCTTCCTGCCCAATTTCATAGGCGCGTGCGGTGCCTGCGCCATGCGAAGCCGCGCCAAAGCCCGCGCCTTTCGCCAGCCCCTGCTTCACGGCAAGCCGGATAAACAGCAGATCGCCTACGGCCATGCCAAACACGCCGGTAATCACGACAAACAGCGCCACCAAATCAGGCTGTCCGCCAAGCTGTTTTGCCGCCGCCAGCGCAAAGGGCGTGGTGATGGAACGCACCGCCAGGCTACGCTGGATAGCTTCCGGCAGCGTCAGCCATCTTGCCAGCCATACCGAACTGCATACCGCTACCAGGGTTGCGGTAAACACGCCCGCGCTGAGCGAAAGCCAATGGCGGCGAATAATCGCCATATTTTCATAAACGGGCACGGCGAAAGCCAGCGTGGCCGGGCCGAGCAGCCACAGCAGCCAGTGGCTTTCCCCAATGTAGTTTTGCCAGGAAATATGGGTCAGCAGCAGCAGCGCTACCAGCACCAGCGGCGTCATCACCAGCGGCATCAGCAGCAGCCTGCGCCAGCGACGGTAAAGCCGCTTATTGAGAAAGTAGATCAGCAGCGTAGCCAGCAGGCAGGCCAGGCTAAGGATAAAATCATGCACCGCGCTTTTCCTTCTTGCGTTCGGCCAGCCACATTTCCAGGCGGTACACGCGATCCACCACCAGCGCGGTAGCTGAAAGCACCAGCAGCGTGCTAAGGGTGATCACCAGCATAATGCGCCAGCCTTCCACCCGCAGCAGCTGCGAGTAATTAACCACTGCGACCACTGCTGGAATAAAAAACAGCAGCATTTCCGCCAGCAGCCAGCGCGATCCGGCTTTCACCCAGTTCAGCGGCAGTACGCGCAGCATAATCAACGCTAACAGCAACAGCATGCCGACGATATTGGCGGGCAGCGGCAGATGCAGCCAGTCGACCAGCGCCTGCGCGGCCAGAAAAAAGGCGATATAGAGTAAAACCTGTAGCGGCACCTGAATACGTTGCGGCCACGTTTTTTGCGGGCGTATTGCCACCGTCATAGTGGTCTCTCTCTGAATAATAGGTAAAGAGAGTATAAAGCCGTACCAAAGGGTGAAAAAAATGACTTAATATTATTTTAACTATGCCTTACAGGAATGTTTATGGACGTCCGAGCCCTGCGTTATTTTGTGGAAGTGGTACGCCAGCAAAGCTTTACCCGCGCGGCGGAGCAGCTGTACGTCACGCAGCCCACCATCAGTAAAATGCTGCGCCAGCTGGAGGATGAGCTGGGCTGCACGCTGCTGATCCGTGAAGGGCGCAAGCTGCATCTGACCGATACCGGCCAGGCAGTTTATCAGCGCGGGTTAACTATTTTGCAGGAGTTTAAACAGCTGGAGGCGGAGATCAGCGATATCAACGATCTGAAAACCGGCGAGCTGCGGCTGGGCATTCCACCGATGGTCGGCATGCAGATTGCCGGTTCGATTTCCGCCTTTCGCCAGCGCTATCCCGGCGTCGAGCTAAAGATTTCCGAGTTCGGCGGCCTGACCGTACAGCAGGCGGTACTTTCCGGCACGCTGGATATCGCGATGACCGCGTTACCGGTAGCGGAAGATTTGCCGCTTAACGCGCTGCCGCTGATGAGCCATCCGCTCTGCGTTCTGGTGCCAAAAACTCGCGAATGGCTGCGCCGCACCCACGTTCCTCTGGCGGAGCTGGCCGGGCATCCCATCCTTATTTATAACGAGGAGTTCTCGCTAAACCGCCAGCTAATGCGCGCTTTCCAGGCCAGCGGCTTTACGCCGCAGATTGCGGTGCGCAGCGGCCAGTGGGATTTTTTGGCTGCCATGGTGCAGGCGGGCATGGGCGTCGCTATCCTGCCGGAACCTATCTGCCAGCGGCTGGATAAAAGCCATCTGCTGTGGCTGCCGCTGGAGTCGGAGCTGGTCTGGCAGCTGGGGCTGATCTGGCGGGAAGGCAGCTATCTGTCCAAAAGTGCCCAGGCCTGGATCGCCTGCTGCCGCCAGTTCTGGCCGGGCCAGACGCCGACGCTGTCGGTATAGCGGTTACGCTTAGTTGAGCAGCTAAAGACGTAGAAAAAACAAGCTGATAAGGTAATGAGCCAGAGCAATGACGCTCGCTAACCCGCAAAAGGAGTTTTGCATGACACAGACAACGCAGGCATTGCGCCTGCCTTTCATTGTTTTCCAGACGCAGAACCGCATGGAAGATGACAGCGCCGATGATATGCGCTGTGGGGATCTGAGCGAGCTTCAGCTCAGAAAAAAATTTCGGCTGGAGAAAGTTTCCGGCATGTACGATCCGTGGCGGGCAGAGAGAACCGATTTTCCCATCAGCAACTATGCGGTGATACGCCACAAGATGTCCCATAGTGAGGTGGCGGCTAAGCTATTTAACGAATTCCGCCGCGACTCGCTACCCTTCTCTTTTCTCGGCCATCGCGGGCTGTTTACGGCGCTGATCGACCATTTTCAGCATGGCGACGGCAAACCCTTTTCCAGCAGCGAATTAAATGGGGCTTATAAAAGGTTGATAGAGAGAAGAAATGAGGGCAGTTCTCTTTATAAAATTAACGAAGCTCTGACTGATATCCTTTCCAAAAATACCCAATTTTATCCACAACAAAAAAAGGACGCTCTTTATGAGGCTGTGGAGAACAGTTTCTTACCTAACTTTAATCGTTGGAAAGATACTATTAATGGTCTTGGCATGTCAGTTCACGGTGTCTACGCGACAAAAATCACCCTGAAGTCTCTGGAAGTTGACAGAGGTAACTACAAAGCCATTCTGCATTACAAAGGCCAGGATCACTTTGGCCTTGATGAGCGCGATATCATGGATCCCCGTTTCCATCATTTAAATATTTTCCGCATCTGGTTTGTCCTACAACGCTGGCAAAAGTATGCGTATAAGCCCTTCCTGACCAATATGGAAGCGACCATCACGCTGACGGGAAGCAAAAAGTGAAGAAGGTGAAAAAAATTTTCCCGGCCCTTGTCGTATTAAGCTGGCTATACGTTGTCTTTATCATGCTTCAGCCTGTGGAGATTGTGGCGGTTCATCAAAACAATATACTGGTCAGGCATTTCCCCCTTACCGACAAAGGAAAAATCAGCTGGTGGAAAAGGAACCGGGTAGCGATCAAAGAAAAGTTTGGGCTGCCTGAGGAGTATGAGGATTCAGGAACCAAAATGGTTTATATCTGGGATTTTGGTAAGGGATATGAAATCGAAAAACCGGACGAGACCACTTTTTTCCCCAGTGATGATACCGATCACTTACGCTGCTTTGAGGAGATCAAAGCAGCGGAAAGATGTATTCGCAAAGAAAATTTATTGATGTTTCTTGGCAGATCGTCAACCGGAATAACTCGTTACCGAACCGGGGGGCTTGTCTATTACCAAAAAACAGGCGGCCCGCTAATCCTGGAAAAGCGTGTTTTTGACGCCCACTAACTTTTTATTTATTGCCATAGACAGAAGCGTTTTGACAGGAAGAAAAATATGAAGAAGGTGAAAAAAATTTTTCCGGCCCTTGTCGTACTAAGCTGGCTATACGTTGTTTTCAGCATGCTCCAGCCTGTAGAGATTGTGGCGGTACATCATGATAAATTCACTACTGATATTTTGGTGAAAAATTTTCCTCTGACCAACCAAAGAAAGATCGACTGGTGGAAGAAAAATGCCGGAGCGCTCAATAAAAAATACCCTTTCATTTTAAATGAATCGGGCGAGACTTTTTGGATAACTATCTGGGATTTTAAAGACGGTTATCAGCAGGAGAAACCCGATGACACTACTTTTTTTCCCAGCCATAGCACCGATCATCTGCTCTGCTTTGAGGAAATTAAAGCAGCGGAAAGATGTATTCGAAAAGAAAACTGGCTAATGCTGGTTACCAGGGCAACAACAGGAACCATAAGCTACACCATGAAAGGCGCCTCTTACTACCAAAAAACAGACGGCCCGCTGACCCTGGAAAAGCGTGTTTTTGACGCCCACTAACTTTTTATTTATTGCCATAGACAGAAGCGTTTTGACAGGAAGAAAAAGTGAAGAAGGTGAGAAAATTTTTCCCGGCCCTTGTCGTATTAAGCTGGCTATACGTTGCTTTCAGCATGCTCCAGCCTGTGGAGATTGTGGCGGTTCATCAAAATCATATTCTGGTGCGGCACTTCCCTCTAACCGACAAAGGAAAAATTGACTGGTGGAAGAAAAATGCGGCGTTGTTGAAAACACGTTACGCCATTGACCCTAAAGCGGCCACCATTAATATCTGGGATTTCAGAGACGGTTATCAGACTGAAAGACCTGATGAAAATACTTTCTTCCCGGATAAGGACACCAGTTACTTGCTCTGCTTTAAGGAGATAAAAGAAGCGGAAAGATGCATAAAAAAAGAAAATATTTTGCTGTACCTTCGCAGTGGAGCGGATGGCGCAACATGGTACAGAGGCGACAAAGGTGCTTACTACCAAAAACCAGACGGCCCGCTGTTACTGGAAGAAAATTAATTCCTGTTTAAGCAGGTCGCAGAGAATGCCTGCTGTTGGCCTGCCATGCCGGCAGCACTGCGGCAGCCGCAGAATAACCCGCGACAACCACTATGCTGGCTATTTCGCAGGCCAGATACGCCACAGGGCGTGAGGATCTGTCTGGTCGCCTCGCGGATCGTCTTCTCTTAAAAGCTGCGTGGGTTGGCCATTTATTCCGGCCCACAGCGTATTGTGCGGCGTTATCTGCCAGAAAAAACAGTTTAGCTGCCCATTCTGTATCACCGCCGCCACACCTTTATCAGAACGCCCTCGGGCATACTGCCCCATAATAAAATCCCAGGCCTGTGACCATTGAGCCAGCACCGTAGCGCCCACGCGCTGAAAAACATGATAGCTCTGCTGATAAACATACTCGGGCGGTTGCATTTCGCTCAGCGCTGCCAGCGTGCCGGACTGATAGTCCAGCGCGGCTATTGTCCCACTCTCGTCTTTTGCAACCACAACCATATGTCCTCCGCCAGGCGAAAAGACATCCTGCTGATTAAACGCGCGCGGACGCTGCCAGGCCAGCCCCAGCGCCTCACAGGGCGACAGCTCCTGATTCAGATAGTGCCAGGTGCGCTGCCAGAGCTGTTGCGGCGAGCTGGAAGCAGCGTCATCGCTGATCAGGAAGCTCTCTATGCCAGAGTCTCTAAACAGCTGGGTGATTTCATCCAGCGTCGCCCCGTCCTGCTGCATCGTTTCCGTATGCTCAACCAGCTCCAGCACGGTTTTATTGGTTAACGCTGCCACAGTGCAAAAATAGCAGTTTTGATTTAAACCGTGGGGATTAAGCCTGGCGGACAGCGCCGGAAAATCGGCAGTAAGACGCGGCCCGGCACCAAAGAAATGGGTAAAATTCGCCGGCAGCGGCTGCGCCTGATACATATGCATAAGGTCAACGGCATGCTGCTGAAATGCCGCGTTAACGTCCAGCGGAAGCAAAAAATCATCAGCGTAGTTATCGAGCGGAATATCTGACATATAAACTCCTCAGTCAAAGGCGAGAATAGCTGGCAGGTTGAAAAGACTTCCAGACTAAATCCGCGCGAAGAGTACAGCTATCAGCAGCATGGCGTATCGTATGAGGCCAGATGACGGTGGCGTAAAGGCGATCGGCAGGACAGAAATGAGAAAAGCTGCGGGTCGGGCGACCCGCAGCCAGAACCTTACTCTTCTTTCTCTATCAGTAGCGTCTCCAGCAGATCGAGATCGTGCAGCATCTTCTGCATGGTCTCATTGCTGATTTTCTGCGTGGCGCGCAGATGATACAGCTCGCCGCGTTCGGCGCGCAGCGCGGTCAGACGGAAGCGGCGCTCCAGATTTTCTGCTGTTAACGCCCGCTCCAGATCTTCTTTGCCATCCACGCGGCGGCGCATATTACCGATGACCCTGGAGGCGATCTCTTTCACCAGATCGGCATCGATATTCTCTTCAGTATCCGCCACCAGACGCTCCTCCATCTTGTGCAGGCTGTCGATAGCGGTTTCCGCCATTACCGCGCGCGCCATCTGGATCTCATGGCGATGTGCCGTTTTATCCCGGCCCGTCACACCACGCAGCAGTAGCGGCAGCACCACAACGCCAATCAGCAACGAAAACAGGATCACGCCCGTCGCCAGGAATACCAGCTCATAGCGCGCCGGAAAAGCATCGCCTTCCGGTAAAAACAGCGGGATAGAGAGCACACCAGCCAGCGTAATAGCACCGCGAACGCCAGCGAAAGAGGCGATCAGCAGCTCGCGCAGGCTATAGCTGGTAAACTCCATCGGGCTTTTCTTCAGCAGGCGCTGGCTGATCAGACGCATCGTCCACAGCCAGGCGAAGCGCACCACCATCAGCGCGGCGTAAATCAGCGCCACCGACAGGATCAGCATCCAGAAATCGACGTTGGGATCGACTTCTGCCTGGCTAATGGAGTTTTCCAGAATATCCGGCAGCTGCAGGCCCAGCATCAGGAACACCATGCCGTTAAAAACAAACTCCAGCATCTGCCAGACGCTGTTGGCGCGCAGGCGCATCGCCAGCGGCGCCTGACGGATAATGCCGGAACGGGTAATGGTCATGCCTGCTGCTACCGCAGCCAGGATGCCCGACACGCCAATATGTTCGGCAATCAGATAGGAGGCGAAAGGCAGCAGCAGCAGCAGCACCGTCTGCGTCGCCGGATCGTCACCGCTCCAGCGGCTGAGCAGGCGCAGCGATTTGCCGTACAGCCAGCAGATAGCGATACCTGCAGCCAGGCCACCGACAGCAACCTTAACGAACTCCAGTGAGGCACCGGACACGGTAAACACCATAGTGCCCATCGCCACCGCGATCGCAAACTTCAGCGACACCAGGCCGGAAGCGTCGTTCATCAGCGCCTCACCCTGCAGGATCGACATAATTTTCTTTGGAATACGCCCTTCCCCAACGATGCCTGAAAGTGCGACCGCATCGGTTGGCGACAGCACGGCTGCCAGCGCGAAAGCGGGCACCAGCGGAATGCCGGGCACCAGCCAGTAGATCAGATAGCCGATGCCGACCACGGTAATCAGCACCAGTACCAGCGCCAGGCCGATGATTTCGCGCCCGTGATGCAAGAACTCGCTGGTCGGGGTTTTCCAGCCGTCCGCAAACAGCAGCGGCGGAATAAACAGCACCAGGAATAGATCAGGATCGAAGTCGACATGTAGCCCGAAAGTCGGCCATGCCAGCAGCGCGCCCATCGCGATTTGCACCAGCGGCAAAGGGATTTGAAAAGGGATAATGCGTGCGGCGACGCCGGAAAGCGACACCATCAGCGTGAGGATCAGAATAGTAAAAAAGATTTCCATGTTGTCCTTACATAGCTTCCAGATAGCGATATAACATCATGTGCGGGACAATTAATGTCCTGGATGATAGTAAAGCAAAAATGAAATGGCTTGAAAAACCTGAAGTGTGCTATTGCAGAGGAAAAAAGCTGAAATTAGGAACAAAGGCCGGAAAACCGGCCCCCTAAGGCAAATCAGATCGCCCAGCCGCCCGCATAGAAAGCGACCAGTGCAATAGCGATAACCACGGTGCCAACATTTAGCTTGCGCCACTCGCCCGCAAAAATGCGGCCGATGACCAGCGAGCCAAAGCCCAGCATAATGCCGGTAACGATGTTGCAGGTCAGTACGATAAATACGGCAGTCAGCAGGCCGGACATTGCGTCCACGAAATCGCTGAAATCGATTTTAGAGACGTTGCTCAGCATCAGCAGGCCGACATACATCAGCGCAGGCGCGGTGGCATAGCCCGGCACTAAATAGGCCAGCGGCGACAGGAATAAAATCAGCAGAAACAGCACGCCCACTACGATAGCGGTCAGGCCGGTTTTGCCACCTGCCGCCGTACCGGCTGCGGACTCAATATAAACCGCCGCAGGCGAAGCGCCAATCAGGCCGGAGAAGATGCTGCTGACGGAGTCGGTGGTCAGCGCCTTGCCGCCGTTGATGATCTGGTGGTCTTTATCCAGCAGGTTCGCCTGGCCCGCGACCGCGCGGATAGTGCCGGTGGCATCAAACACTGCGGTCATTACCAGCGCCAGCACGCTTGGCAGTACCGCTGGTTTGAGCGCGCCCAGAATATCCAGGCTAAACACCAGCGAGTTGCCCTGCGCGTCCGACAGCGAAGGCATAGCGAACAGCCCCTGGTATTTTACGCCCGGATCAAAAATCAGACCCAGCACGGAAATCGCGATAATGGTCAGCAGAATGCCGCCCGGCACGCGCAGCTTCTCCAGACCAAAAATAGCGGCCAGGCCCGCCAGCGACATCAGGACGGGGAAAGAGGCGAAATCGCCCAGCTCAACCGGTAGCGCGCCCGGAACAGGGTTTTTTACTACCAGCCCAACGCCATTAGCGGCGATCAACAGCAGAAACAGGCCGATACCTACGCCAGTGCCGTGCGCCACGCCCATCGGCAGATTACGCAGGATCCAGGCGCGGATACCGGTCGCGGAGATCAGCGTAAACAGCACGCCCATCAGGAACACGGCGCCCAGCGCTACCGGTACGCTGATATGCTGCCCTAACACCAGGCTGAAAGCGGTGAAAGCGGTCAGCGAGATAGCGCAGCCGATCGCCATCGGCAGGTTGGCCCACAGCCCCATGATCACCGAACCAAAACCGGCGACCAGGCAGGTAGAAACGAAAACGGCCGCGGGCGGAAAACCCGCCTTGCCGAGCATGGAAGGCACAACAATCACCGAATAGACCATAGCGAGAAAGGTCGTAAGGCCGGCTAAAACTTCCTGGCGGACAGAGCTGCCGCGTGCGGAAATTTTAAACCAGGCGTCTAACGATCCGCCGGTCTGATGATGGGTCGACATAGTGAAAATCCCCTGAATTTTTGAATTATTGATGCGCGACGGCGGCTCCGTATAACGTTTACATCCCTGATCCAGCTATTGCAGATCGCCAAAATCCCCGTGACGAGGCGGCGATCGGAAAAAAGCAAACGTTTAACCCGACGCGCAAACTGCGCTTTTATAAAAGGCAAACGATTATCCTGCCTTTCTGGCCGCACTTTCAACTACCAGGGCCGCTAAGTTTGCTTATTTTCGTCTATTTTACGCCGTTCACCGCCTGCACAGACTTTAACGGGCTTTGTCGCCGCTTCGTCATAGCGCTTTCTTATCTCTGCACAGGCAGGGCCGAATTCATTCAAGGTTTACCGCGCCACCTTTTTGCAGCGCTCGCTGCCAGGCTGCCCGGTTTTGCACTTTCGCCAGCCAGGCCTGAATCGCGGGCGAATCGCCTGCGCCGCCGCGAGCACTGAGCGCCTGGAGCGGAAAGCTCATTTGTACGTCAGCTACGCTGAAGCGGGATCCGGCGAACCATTCGTTTGCCGTCAGATGCTGCTCAATAAAATTGCGATGAGTGGCAAGCTGTTTATCCAGATACGCCTTCTGCACGCCTTTACCGAAAGCGCGGCCGACCGGCCTTAACAGCCACGGCACTGGCGCTTCGCCCATTTTGCTGAAGATCAGCTTCATCACCAGCAAAGGCATCAGCGATCCTTCCGCATAGTGCAGCCAGTAGCGAGACTCAATACGCTCATCTTCGGTAATAAGTTGCAGGCGATTTTCGGCATCATAGTGCTCCGCCAGGTATTCCAGGATGGCACCGGATTCGGCAATTACCCGATTTCCGTCGGTAATAACCGGCGATTTGCCGAGCGGATGCACTTTTTTCAGCGCTTCGGGCGCCAGCATGGTTTTCTCGCGCTGGTAAAGTTTGATTTGATAAGGGGTTTCTAACTCTTCCAGCAGCCAGAGAACACGCTGCGAACGGGAGTTGTTCAGATGATGAACGGTGATCATGACTTTTCCTTGTGCGTAAGCGAAGTGCTATCAGTATAGACGGCCTTAATTACGCTCAGGCTCCAGCAAAATTGCGCCCGTGCCGCGCTCGCTCAGCCGGTCATCCGGGTTGCGTAGCGGACAGTCTTCCATTGATAAACAGCCGCAGCCAATACAGCCATCAAGATCGTCACGCAGCCGGGTCAACGTCTCGATACGGCTATCCAGCTCTTCGCGCCATTTGCGGGTCAGCAGCGCCCATTCTTTGGATGACATCCGTTTGCCCGGCGGAAACTGTACCAGGTGTTCGCCAATAGTCGCCAGCGGAATACCGATACGCTGGGCGATTTTAATCACCGCCACCCGCCGCAGTACGTCGCGATGATAACGGCGCTGATTGCCGCCGTTGCGAAAGCTGGTTATCAGCCCTTTGCTTTCGTAAAAATGCAGCGTAGAGACCGCCACGCCGCAGCGGGCCGCCACGTCGCCGGGCGTCAGCTCGCGCTTGTTTAAACCGGGATTTTTTTTCATTTTGCGCTTTACCTCAAGTTAACTTGAGGAATTATACTCCAGTCCCTGAACAGGCGAAGTCCGATTTTTCGCCGTAGTGATTTGCCGCCGGCACCAGGGAGAAGAGCAGTATGCATGACGATATCATTCAAACCCTTACCGACTGGATTGACCGCAATCTGGATAAAACGCTTTCTATTGATGAAGTCGCCGCGCGCTCCGGCTATTCGAAATGGCACTTGCAGCGGATGTTCCGCGCCGTAACCAAACAGACACTGGGCAACTATATTCGTGAACGCCGCCTGACGCTGGCTGCCAGAGAGCTTTGCCAGACGCAGCGGCCGGTTTTCGATATTGCGATGCAGTACGGTTACGATTCGCAGCAAACATTCTCCCGCGTTTTCCGCCGCCAGTTTGCCCAAACGCCGACGGCCTGGCGTAATACTATGCGCCGTCCGCAAAAGCGCCCGCTCTATTTTGACTGCTCGGAGTTTCCGTCTGCGGTCGCTGCTAAAGGCTAAGCCTCTTCGCAAGCCAGCGAAGCCTTCGCCTGCCGCTGGCTCCACAGCGCGGGCGAAAAATACCAGCCACCGCCCAGCGCTTTAATGTGGTACATCGCTGCATCGGCCTGGGCGATGGTCGCCTCGCCGGTATAATGATTCTTAGCCAGCGCTATCCCCACGCTCAGCGACTGAGTAATTGGCGTGCCTTCATCCAGCAGGATAGGCTCACGCATCGCTTCCATCACGTCCTGCGCTACGCGGCCCGCCTGTTCACCGCTGTCGATCGCTGTCAGCAGCACGGCGAACTCGTCTCCACCCAGCCTGGCGACCAGGTCACCTTTGCGCAGGCGCCCTCGCAGGCGCTGCGCAGTCGCGGCCAGTACTCTGTCGCCAGCAGCATGGCCATAACGGTCATTAATTTCTTTAAAACGGTCACCATCAATAAACAGCACCGCCACCCGATCGGCGGTCAAAGGATTGCTTAGCTGGGCCTGCAGCTCCTGTTCGAAAGTCGTGCGATTAGGCAAGCCGGTCAGCGCATCGTGCCGCGCCTGGTGAGACAGCGTGTCGTTTTCGCTTTGCAGGTGCCGCTGCCACTCGGCCAGTTCGTCCAGCAGGCTGTTAAAGTCGCCGCTCAGCTTGTTCAGTTCGGCGATAGAAGAGGAAGGCACACGCAGGGAAAAAGCCCGACGTTTACGCACCTCATGCGCCACGCAGGCGATGTTCTGCAGCGCCCGCAGAATGCCCGCATGCATCCTGCGCGACAGATAAAACGCCAGCATCGCGGAGAGCAGCATGCTACAGCCAAGCCATGTCAGTGCCTGCCCAAGGTAATGTATTACCCGACAGCCATCACCGGTCAGCCATATCTGGCCGACCTCCTTACCGTTCTGCAAAATGGGTATCTGGAATGGTTTTGGAAACAACCAGTGTGAACCCAGCTCGCTGAAAGGATGCCGCTGCCCGTCTCTGGGGGCCGACCAGCTTGCCAGCAGGCGATGGCTGGCATCAAAAATGCGGGCCTGGCTGAACTGCGTTTTGGCGCCGATACTCTGCAAAACAGCGCGCGCCGCCTCACCATCGCCTGTCACTACTGCCTCCCGAGCGCTATAGCTTATGGTCGCTGCCAACAGCTCGGAGTTATTTTCGGCGTAGTTGCGCAGCGCCAATACGGAAAGCAGCGAAAGCGACGTGCCGCTAAATATTAGCGTCACAAGGATAATGGTCAGGTGAATGCGCCGTAGCGACTTACTTAGCGTCGGCAGCGGCTTTGCTGCCGGTTGCGCGGTAATGTTTCCCGCAGAATGATCATGATCCACGATTCCTCCCGCGCTGGCCGAACGGCTAATCGCCCGGGCAGCGCTTCTGCATCGGCACGGCCGGTATAACAGCCGACACCGTTGTTGAAGAGGCAAACGTCAAGTAAAGCTTTTGCGAGGCCGCCTCGTTCTGAGATAAGAGCTAGCGTGGAGAAGATCCCGGGCGGGCACGGCTTTTCAACCCTGAACAACCACTGGCGAACATGCAGGCTCCTGGTAAAGTACTTTTCCCACCGTTGCCGCCGTTGTAGCCCGACGGCCGTTAACAAAGAATAAAAGACGGCAAAAAAAAGTTATCAAAAATCCTACAACTCCTCTTTATGTTGTACAACTTTTCATTGGTCAGATTCATCTTAAATAAATTCGATTATTACCAGAAATAAGCGAATAATTTTGCAAATACTGGTGCAGGAAAGAATATACGGCTGGAAATAAAAGGATGTCGGATAAGATGAGATTATTGATGAAAATTATTATCATCAGTTGTCTCAAAAATAACCATCAATTTAACTTAATTTAAAATTTCATTAACTTACCCTTGCCGTGGCTAAATATTTTCTTACTGCTAACTCTGCGAAAATACGCGTATTTATTTCATTACGCGCAAAAAACGGACGTAATCGGTTTTAAAAATGTTCAAAACTTGTCGGACGCAGTGCTATAATGTGACCGTCATCACACTTACACCCCACTTCCGCACAGATGAAAAGCATTCCTGGCCTTTTCGTCCGGAAAGATGACGCCCTTTTTTGTTTGCCAGGCCTGATTTTACGCGGAGTTTCAGAAATATGGGTACCTTAACCGCTAGCCTGGTGCTGATGAGATGGGAACTGGTTAGTGCAGTCATGATGTTTCTCGCCAGCACGTTTAACGTAAAGTGTCGTCAGACCAGCCGTAAAGGCATGGCTTTCATTTTTACCGGCGTTGGGATAGGCATGTCTTGCTGGTTTGTCACCGGCCTGTTAGGTATCACGTTAAGCATGGATAACCTGCTTAACTTCTGGCATATCACCAAAGACGTATTCGTCGATGTGATGAGCCATACGCCCGCCGATTATCCCCTGCCGTAAGCGACAGAGCCGCATTGATTGTCGATGCGGCTTTTGCCTTCAGACCTTTTTAAGATTTCCCGCCAGCGCCGTTGCTTCGCCGCCGATCGCTTCCAGCTTTTTGGGTTTACGTTCCTGTAGCCACATATCGCCCATCAGCTTATTCAGCCCCTGATCCAGCCCCGTCACCATCCCGGCACCCGGCGTAAAGGTCAGTTCGCCAAAGTAGATCTGCCCTTCGCTGATATACCAGTCAACACGCACGTAGTCGAAATCGCTGGCCAGTTTTTTGCTCAGCGCCAGCGCTTTTTCAAGCGTTTCCATCTCGCTGCTGATATCCAGACCCGTATCGCGAATTTTATAGAAGCACGTCTTGAGCGTGTTGACATAGAAATTCATCGACAAAGGCGCGTTACCGCAGCGGTTATAGATAATTTGCAGAACGTACTCAAAAGTGCCGTCTTTTTTGTTGAACATGTGGAACTTGTAGTCAACGGCAGCAAATTTTCCATCGCCCACATACTGTTCAACCAGGATGCGTGGCTTGATATAGCGGTAATGTATTTCGCGGGCTTCATGCGAAAAATCGCGGCTCAGCCACTCTTCGCAGCGTTTGATCAACAGCTGCTTTTGCAGACAATCCGGCTCTTCCAGCAGAATTTCTACCATGCCTGAACCATGATTTGGCTTCACCACGGTATTTTTCAGCGAGCCTAGCCCCAGCAGCGTGATGGGATCTGCCGTTTCATGGACCAGCGGGATCAGATATTCTTCGCCGATCGTCTGCGAAATATAATCGCGTACCAGCAGCTTGTCGGAAAGCAGACCGTAGCGAAGGTAGTCGCCCGTCACAAATTTGCGGTACAGCACCTTCTCATTGAACAATTTTGGCTGGTGTATGTTAGGCAATCTTTTAAATTTACACAGGTAATAGATTCTGTCCTGGTAAGACCAGGGCATTTTCCTGAAAAGGAACATAAACCCTTTTCTTAATTCTGCCTTGAGCTTTGGCATTTTCGACCTCATTTGCAGGCTTTATAGTTTTGTGGGGAAAATTGCCCGGTAAGCGATTCTTTTATCGTCAGAATCTGCGACACACCCGTCTCATTTTCCCCGGCAGACACACAAAATCCGTCAGTTGTTACCCCCGTTTTTGCTTAGGGTCTCTGCTTCCTGAAGTACCGCGTCGGGTTCATGCCCCCAGCGCCGGAAGAGAGAGAAAAACTCACTGACGAAAAGATCCCTTCAGGATCCGGTAAGCCGATGCTGCGCTTACGAGATAGTTCTTAACGGGACGCCCTTTTTAGCGGATTAAACAGCTATCGCGGACGCCCGTCGTTTTTATGGCGTTTTTTTCCATGCCGTAGACGGCGTGCAGCTCTGCTGTGCCGGCAGGGAGGCCGTTTTGCCATCCTGCTGCCACATTTTGCCCATCATTTCATCCAGACCATGTTTCAGTACCGGCATCAAACCAGCGCCTGGCGTAAAGGTCAGTTCGCCAAAGTAGACGTCGCCCTGGCTGATATACCAGTCGACGCGGACATAGTCGAAGTCGCTGGCCAGCTTCTTGCTTAACGCCAGCGCTTTCTCCAGCCCTTCCCGGTTAGCGCTGATATCCAGCCCGGTGTCAAAGCGCCGGTAGAAGCAGCTATCCAGGTTGTTGACATAGAACAGCATCGACAGCGGCTGGTTGTCGTTACGGTTAAATACTACCTGCAGCACGTACTCGAAGTTTCCGTCCTGCTTGTTGAACATATGAAACTTGTAATCAATGGCGGTAGATTTGCCGTCGCCTACGCGCTGCTCCACCATGATTTGCGGCTTAATATAGCGATAGTGTATTTCGCGCGCTTCGTGCGAATAGTCTTTGGCAAGCCATTCAGCACAGCGCTCGATAAGCCTGTATTTTTCAACAAAATCCGGCTCTTCCATGAAAACGTTGACCATACCCGAACCGTGGTTCGGCTTGATAACGGTATCTTTTAACGTTTCAAGTTCGAATAAGGTTTCAGGATTATCCGTGGTATGCAGCAAGGGGATTAAATATTCCTTACCAATTGTATGGGCAATATAATCCCGTACCTGGATTTTATCTGATAACGCCGCGTAACAATCGTAATCTCCTTTAATAAACTTACGAAATAATACCTTTTCATTAAAAGATTCAGGATGACGAATGTGCGGCAGACGTTTAAACCGATGAAAATAATATAATCTGTCCTGGCAAGACCACGGCATAATTCGGATGCAGTTCAACGCGGCCTTTTTGATCTCTCGTTTTGCGTTTACCATTTTCTTACTCACTTATAGGTTTTGTAGTTGAGTGAGGAAAGCTGCATTCTAAGAATGACGCCATTCTTAAAGAAATAATTCATCAGCGTCAGGGATAACAGCTCCGTCGCCAGTACGCTCCAGGCCGCGCCTGTTAGTCCCCAGAAACGAATGAAAAACCAGTTAGTTATAATGCTGACCGCTACCAGTACAATGATTTTCACCAGCAGATAATTAAAGCCGCCCTCTTTTACCATATAGCGATAGGCCACGGTGCCCATTGCCGAAAAACAGGTCGCCAGGGAAAGCAAAGTGACCAGGTTGCCTGATTGCTGGTAGTCGTGCCCGTAGAGCAGGCTGACTATTTTTTCCCCAAACAATCCCACTATCAACAGCATCAGCAGCGATACACCCATCACGTAGCCGCTGAGCCTGGCGGCCAGCTTCAGCGCCACCTCTGAGCGTTCCCTGAAAATCTCAGAAAAGCTGGAGGTAATAATCGCCACCGGAATAAATATCCACGAGGCTGATATCGTATTAGCTGCAGTAAACAGACCCAGGTCGTGTGCTGACCCAACGCCTACCAGGAAAAACTGCGCCAGCTTCACCTGGATAGAGATAAATACGCTGGATATAGCCAGCGGCAGCCCCGCGTGGAACAGATAGCGCAGATAATTACGGTGCTTGCGCTTTGGCGGCGGGCTGATGCTGTTCGTCTGAAAAAACATTGTACGCTTGATCAGATAAGGCACCAGCGTCACCGCGACGATAGAGAACGACAGCAGTAGCGGATTGAGTTTGAACCATGCGATAGCGAAACTGATCGCGAAACTGATAATCATTCCCGTCGCATTAGCGACAGTGTTCATCCGTGACTCCAACCGCGCATTGTTGTAAACGCTAAAAATATCCTGAGTGACAAAAATAGCTGATAAGAACGATGCTACGGCAAAAATCAGAAAGTTCTCGCGCATCTCCAGCCAGACCCATGCCAGCACCGGTAGGGAGAGCAGCAGCAGCAGCGCCATACGTAGCTGCTTTGCTACGGCCATCAGGCGAAGGCCTTTAGCCGCGCTTTTGCTGATACTTTTGAACAGAATGGTTTCCGTACCAAAAATGGCTATGGTCTGAACAATTGAAAAAATGGATGCAGAAAATGCGATTTGCCCAAAAACAGAAGGCCCAAAAGATTTTGCAACATAGGATGTAACAAAAATTACACCAAATACCGAGACTACCTTCTCTGACATCATCCAGGCAGCGTTAGAGACGACACTGTGTTTCATTGAAGCTTCCTTCGTAGAACTAATAACTTATAACGAAAGTCAATACATCCTTGTCTACAACAGAGAAAGTACAGCCTGGGCGCGCCTGGCAAAATTAACATCCGGAATATTATTTTACGGACAATGGGAAGCCGCTCTTATTTAAAAGATTTATTTTTATCAGATCGTTTTTTTAACGAAGCGTCTGATTTTTCCTGGACTTGATAACGGGCATGCGATTCATGTCAGCAGGCACCCCGCTGAAGAATATCCTGGCACAGATTTTTATCGTCGCATGCTGGATCATTCTGAATTACCTGCTGGCCTTGTTAATGGCATGAATCGAATTTATAACAAAAAGCCGTTTATCGAAAGCTCACCAGGGACTTTGCAAATAAAATAGGAGAAATCCCATGATGATATTTATTCATAATCCCTTAACTTAAAGCCTGCAATTCGAATCGCGTACTTAACGGCGTCGCCCTGATTAATGGATAAATTAGATCCATTCATTAGTACGACCGTTCTCATCATTTTATAGTTAAGAAAGGTAATAGCATCTATGAGAAAGTCACGATATACAGAAGAGCAAATCACCAGTGCCATTAAAGCATCTGAATGCGGCGTAAAGGTTAAGGAGATTTGTGAAGAGCTGGGGATTTCCGAGGCCACTTTCTATAGTTGGAAAAAGAAATATGCTGGCCTTTTCTCTGAAGAAGGCAGAAAAATCAAGGAATTGGAAGAAAGAGTGCACAGTATGGAGCGTGAGCTGAATATGCTTTCTTCTGACAAAGAGATGCTGCAAAGCGTCCTGAAGAACTTCTTCACGACCAATGATAAGCGTCAGGCAGTTAATTTTTTGCAGGATACTTTTGATATCGGTACGCGCCGTAGCTGTCGATTACTCGATATTAGCCGTAGCGTTTATCACTACCCATACAACTGTGAAAATCAGTAATTGAGACGCAATACACATTTTTTTTATTAACCAGGACCAAATTAAAATATTCCGATCCTTTATTAAAAAGTCATCTGCCTTTTTATGGCGACCTGTTTTGGTGATGAGTTTATTCCTGGATACATCGCCTGCCGGGCTGCTGCAATTGATCGTCACCAGAAAAAAACTCTGATTTTCATATAGTTACGAGCGCATTTATCTTTGCCGTCAAAGATAAATGCGCCAGCTATGACATAAATCCCGCTTACCCATCGCCCGCAAAACCGCCTTTCTACTTTAGTTACGGTAACACTTTGCCGTTTACAAATGGTTTATAAATCTCATTGTTTCTTGACACTAAACCCGCTGGTGAACCCGAAAAACCCTGACAAGATGCCCAACCCCGCTCTAACGCACCGCTTTAAATGCCAGTAATTATGCAAAAATGCTTAAGATTCCTGCTCAACAACCTCTTAAAACATGACTATAGCTTAACTTTTCTTGTGGTTTATTAATGTTTTCGTTCCGCCGCCAGGCTACAGCCTGCCTCTTTTGCTGGTGATAATTTGAGTTAAAATTGGTTTGCCTCTAAAAAAAGCGTCTCAAAAAATCAGCTGGAATGAATCTACAGAGAAGATTGACTGTACTAAAAAATACACAAATCAGATTAGCGATTATTCTTATAGCAGAACAATAAGGGAATATGTCATAGCCGCTAAGACTGCCAGCCCCGTTTTTCTTAGCCGCTATCAAGAAAAAACGTGATAAAAATCACAGATAGAGCCAAATTTTCGCCCCAATGCGGCCAGCAACAACAAGGAAAAGCAAAAAAACGTTTTTTCTGTGCGCGGCCTCGTATGTAAAACGTACGCATTGCCAGGATAACGCGTTCTTTTCAGGCGGTTTTGGTTTGATTTGAAAACAATCAGTGGGCCATCAGAAGCAGACTAACCAATCTGCACGGCGTGTCCGGCCAAAAGCAAAACAGCCTTATGAACATTTCTGACACGATAAAAGCCAATGCGTGGGTCAGAAAGCAGCGAAACTTCATTAGCCTTTGATGCAGCATAGTGGGGATTAGGGCGGGATAAAGCCCTGTGTCCGCCAGTCGTTCAGGCTGGCGAAAGCTGGCGCGCGTGCTTCTCCTTAAACGGGCGCTGGCAGGCAAACCTGCGACAAGTGCTGGATGTTCAGCGTAAAACCTTTCACCGTCGTGTGTCATGGCATTTGCGAAACAAGCTCATAACAGGATGCGTAATGCCAGTCTTCATCTTGCTCTCTATGTAATAAATTTGCCTTAAATAAGACAAAGATTAAACATTATCTCAACCAACTGAAAATGACGTTAACTCGTCTGTCACCATTTACCCGACGTTGAAGTTTCCGGTGTTCAACTGGCTTTTTTTCACTGGAATGCCGAAGATGTCCGATATCACACTTATGCCTGCTCAGGAGAGCAGCCTGGCCCTTTACCTGTCGCTGGTCACGGGCAAGCTGAAACCGGGAAAGCTGTGGTATGACCGCGAATATCGCATCAAATACCTGTTTCGCTCGCTAATCAGCCCACGTCAGACCATAAAAATGACGGATGCTATTATCCGCGAGCCGGTGATGCGCGAAATGCTGCCCATTCAGCACACGCTACCGAGCAAGATTCATCGTCCTTACCTTTATACCGGCATGCCAGTGTCGGCGCGGGCCGATGCGATCATCGCCCATTACCGCTTCGCCAGGCATCTTTCCTCGCCTGTTTTTCGTCAGGCGCTGCTTAGCCAGCAGGGTTCGGAGCTGTTGCGTTTTACCGGCAAAGGCGGCGAACGTTTCGCTATTACCCTGGCCTGTACCGGCCGCTGCGAAAGAGAGGGCGAGGTAAATCTTTTCTTCAGTCAGGATGAGGTCAAGCTGGCGATGGTGACATTTGCCGTCACCGAACAGCATGGTGAAAAAGTGGCGATGGTAGGGGGTATTCAGGGCGCGCACCGCGACACGCCGCACGAGTTGATCCGCGCAGCAACTAAAGCCTGTTACGGGTTATTCCCGAAACGTCTGCTGATGGAAGCGCTAACGCTGTTCTGCCAGGCAACGGGCATTACGCAGATTCAGGCGGTCAGCGACAGCGGTCATATTTTCCGCAGCTGGCGCTATCGCCTGAAAAAGAAGAGCTTGTTTCATGCCAGCTATGATGAGTTCTGGCAGACGCTGAACGCTACGCCGCTTTCGCCAACGCTTTATCGCGTGCCGATGACCTTTGCGCGTAAGCCGCTGGAAGAAATCGCCAGCAAGAAACGTTCAGAATACCGCAAACGTTATGAGCTGCTGGACGCGCTTGCCCTGCAGTTCGCTGCGCACGGGCGATAATTTTTGTCGGAGGCGATCCGTTCCGTATACCTACGGATTGCCTTAGTGGTTTTCCTTTTCCACATCGTCAATCTTCCAGCCTTCACTATCTTTACGCATTGTCACCAGCAGCAGCTGACGATCGTCAGAATCTTTGCCTAAGGTGACATCACCGGAAGCGATCTCGCCGTTGATGGTAAATCCGCTGACGCTGACGTGATCCACCCAGCTGTCGCTGTAGTCCTGATCCTGTAAAAAAAAGTCGTCGTCCATGCCGTCCGGACTTTTGATCAGCACATTGATTTTTTGCAGCAGCTGCGGCGTAACGTATTGGTTCAGCACCGGGTCGTGCTCATCTATCGGGCTTTCATCCTGGCTCAGCGCTTTCAGATACCAGCTATAAAACGCCTGGCTTACCTCTTGCGGATCCTGTCCCGCCGCGCCTGCCTGCGACGTCAGTAGCGCTATGCCCAGCGCCAGTATCCATTTTTTCATCGATGCTATCTCTGCCCGTTACTTTCTGGCGCGGCGGCTCCGCGCTGTGCGGTTAATTTACCCTTTCATTTTTCGGAGTGAACCAGTTTCTGCATTTTTTTTAGTAAATGTTTATACCGTACCGGAGCCAGCGGCTCATTGCTGCCGCCAGCGCGGCGGGTTGTTCCAGCGGCAGCATGTGGCCAGAGTCGGCAATGACCTCCAGCGTGGCGTGCGGAATATGCTCGCACAGCGTCCGCGACTCCTGCACCGTGCGCATCCGATCTTCTTCGGCAGCAATAACCAGCGTCGGACACTTAATCTGCGCCAGCAAATGGGTATCGCTGTTGCGTGCCATCAGCAGCTGGCGGCAATACGCCTCTTTGCCCATGCGCAGGCTCATCTGATAAATCTGCGCCTTCAGATGCTCATCCTCCGCATGCTTTTTACTGAGCGACAGCGCGATGCTTTTCTGCCCCAGCCCCCGAAAATCGCCGCTTGCCGACCGTAACGCACGGGCGGTGGCCGCTTTAAAGGCCTGCATTTGCTCACTGTCCTGCTCGCTGGAGGTGGCAATCAGAATCAGCTTTTCCACCCGCTCTGGCGCCTGGCGAATCATTTCGCGCGCGACGAAACCACCCATCGAAAAACCGACCAGGGTAAAGCGCTCAGGCGCCTGCTGCAATACGCTGGTCGCCATCGCTTCCAGCTCTTTCTCATTAGCCAAATCGCCATAAATCAGCGGGCCGAACGGCGCCAGATCTGCCGCCATCGCCTGCCATAGCCCGGCATCGCACATTACGCCCGGCAGTAACACCATTGCCATTTCCCGCTCCTTTTTTTCGGTCGGGCTAAGCATAACATTTTTGCAACACTCTGTTGAGCGCCGTTGCGCCTTTCGCTTAACGCTCCTCTGAGAGAAAATTAACCGTCTTTTTTGCTCTTTCGTCCACCTGAAGCGAAAAAACATCCGGACGTGAATAGTGCCCGGAAACGTCAAAATCGTATCTGGCACGGATTAGCTCGTCCGTGTCTATCTCTGCCGTCAACAGCCCAACGGCATCTTTGAACGGACCGGCCAGCACCTCGCCCAGCGGCCCGACGATCATGCTGTTGCCGCGAATAAGCGGCCTTTCTGCTTCCCAACCGGCTATCTCAATACCCAGCTCGGCGGGCGAGGACTGTACCTGACAGGCAGTAATAACGAAGCAGCGCCCTTCATGGGCGATATGCCGCATGGAGGCTTGCCAGATCTCCCGCTCATCCACGGTTGGCGCACACCAGATCTCCACGCCTTTGGCGTACATGGCAGCCCGCAGCAGCGGCATATGGTTTTCCCAACAGATAGCGCTGCCCGCTTTGCCCGCTTTCGTGGTGACAACCGGCAGCGTGGAGCCGTCTCCCTGGCCCCATATCAGCCTTTCCGTACCGGTCGGCATTAGCTTGCGGTGCTTCGCTACCAGCCCCTGTTCCGCTGAGAAAAACAGCGAACTGCAATAGAGCGTGCTGCCCGCGCGTTCAATCACGCCGATAACAATATCCGCGCCGGTGCAGCTGGCTAAATCGGCTAGTGCCTCTGTTTCCGGACCCGGCACGTCAATCGCTTCGGCAAAATAAGCGGCGAATTCTTCACGCCCTTCCGGCTGACGATATCCCAGCCAGGTGCCGAAATTACTGCCTTTGGGATAGCCGCCCAATAGCGCTTCCGGCATCACCACCAGCGCAATGTTTTTACGGCGGATCTCCTCGGAAAAGCTCAGGATCTGCGCCAGCGTATCGGCTTTTCCTGCCGGAGAGGAACCAAGCTGCAGCGCAGCGACGACTGAACGGGGCATAACATCTCCTTTGGTAGTTTCCTGTTAGCAGCATCCGGGTGACGCCGCCGACCACTAATGCCACATGCGCAATTAATGAGCAATGGCCGGATATTGATTCATATCAACGGACGGGCGCTTCGCCGATATCGATATAGAAAAGAAGACGCGAGCCTTTTACCGCGATTTTTTCTTAATCGATCTTAGCCCGCAGCAGACCGCCTTAATACTGTATCCGCCCGCACCTTAACGGCCCGTTTGCTGCAACGGGCGGCAACAATTGCGAGCCGTGCCGAAAACCTAATCATTTCTGATATTCAGATGGCAAAAAGAGTAGGCCTGAACTTAATGCGGTTATAAAGTTATTGCGCCGTCGGAAACGACAATTCATTGGGATTATCATGGCGGCTTGCATAACGGCAAGTCAGTCAGGGAGACAAAAGATGGAATTACGAGTCATTAAACTGGAATCCAGCGTAGCAAGACTGGAAGCGGATGTCGGGCACATTCAGAACGACGTAGGAGAAATCAAAGGCGATATTCGGGAGATAAAAAAAGAGGCGCGCACGGATTTCCGGCTGTTGTTTAGCGCTATCGTTACGGCCACGCTGGGCCTGGCGGTACTGATAGCCAGAGGGTTCGCCTGGTTCTGAGGCCGCCCGCGAGCCCGGCTTTTTAACTACGCTGCTGGGCCATTCCACTCTGACCGGGTCGCGCTAATACCGCCAGAACCAGATTGCCTCGCCGTGCTGCTCTCTCGTATGCTTTATCCTGGTCAGCCCTGAGAGCGGAGACAAATTCTCAGGCGCTGGTTAACCTTGATCGACAGCGTACCGGCCAGCGCCTGTTTTCTTTCCCGGCTGCATCAGTGCGGCTGCCTTTTCAGGCCACCAGGATCGGGTGCAGGATAATCAAAGTCGATGCGTAAGGGGTCGGCGTAACGGCTCTGCCATAGCTGCTGGTAAAGCGCGTTTAGCCGCTGCGCCATAGCAGCATCGTTCAGTACCAGTTCCAGATTGCGCGAGTTATCAAAATAGCCGCCGCTCCAGTTGCTGGTGCCGACCCAGGCCAGCTCGCCGTCGATAGTCATGATCTTGCTGTGCACCACGCGGGCATAGGGAATAAAACCGCTGCCCGCTTCCGGTATCGTCACCACTTTTATGGTGATGCCGGGCACCAGCGCCAGGCTCTTCAGCCAGGCGATATCGGGCTGCTTTGTGTTCCAGCTGGCGACCATCAGCTCGATTTGTACGCCACGGGCCGCCGCAGCGCGCAGGGCATTGTCGATCACGGCGTAAAAAGGCCGGCTTTTTTTAGCGCCGAACGAGAGCGGCGCATACTCCATGACCTGCACCCTGATGCTTTCTCTGGCGGAAGCCAGCAGCTGTGGCAACACCGCCTGGGAATCGGCGATGCCCGCCGGATTCCAGGCGCGCGGGCTGGCAACCAGATAGTTTCCAGCCCGAAGATTTTCAGGCCGCGCGTCTGTTCCGATTTCCGGTACTTTTTCACCCGCCGCTAACAGCGGCTGTGCGGCCCAGTCATGGTTGAAGATTGCGGCAATCTGCGTAACGACGGCGGCATCCCCGATCAGCAGGCCGGTTTCCTGAATATGTTCCAGCGCCCGCCAGTCAAAATTCTGGCTGCCAACAAAGCTTTGCCTGCCGTCTACCAGAATATATTTCGCGTGGATAATGCCGCCAGCCAGCTTGCTGAAAGGGAGCACCCGCAGCGTCACTCCTGGAATAGCTTGCAGCTGCGCGAGCGTTTCCGGCGTGCTCAGCTTCAGGCCGTTTTTATCCAGCAGAAAACGGATTTTTACCCCGCGCTCGCCAGCCTGCCGCAGCGCCTGTATTACTTTATCCAGGCGTGAGCCAGGCTCGTTGGCTACGTAAAACTGCGCAATATCGATCTGTTCGCGCGCGTTGGCAAACATCTCCTGCCAAACGTCGCTGCTGCGGCGTAAATCAGGCGCAGCCAGCGTAGTTTCCGCTGGTGCGTCATAAATCAGTTCGAAACCGGGGGTCTTCGCCTGGGCGAACGGGCTGCACAGCAGCAGCCCGCAGCAGATCAGCTGCTTAATCCGCCGGAAAACTTTTCCGGCTTCAGGCATAGCGCTGGACGCCATTTTCCCACTCCGCCTGGTTATCTTTGCCAGCGGCGCGCTGCACGGGCGTAGCCGCCCGCAGCAGCAGCACCTTGAGTAACTCATTAATGCGCTCCATTCGATTCTGCAAAAAGTTATTGCTCACCAGGCAGAGCAGCGCGATAGCGATGCCCAGACCAGTGGCGTACAGCGCGGTACCCATGCCGGCAGAAACCTGGCTGGCGTCCGAAACGCCCGCTGCCGCCAGCGCTTTAAAGGTATCGATAATCCCCATAACCGTTCCCAGCAGACCCAGCAGCGGCGCGGCGGTGACTACCGTTTCCAGCAGCCACAAGCCGCGCGTCATAGCGGATTTGCTCAGCAGATACTGTTCGTCCACCTCGTCGCTCAGCGCTTCGGCAGAAGCATGCGCTTTACGCGCCAGCACAGGCTGGACGGCGCGTAACGGTACGCTACTGCGCCGGGTCACGCTATCCGGCAGCGTGCGGGTTTCCGCCGTCAGCACGCATGCCAGTTGTTTTGCCTGGCGCTGCGTCCAGGCAAACCAGATAGCGCGCTCAATGATAATCACCAGCGCCGCCGCCAGCGAGAAGTACATTACGTAAAAGATTAAATCGTGCATCAGGGTCGCGTTCATCTTCTTTACTCTCACGGTTAAAAGGTGGCTTCCAGCGAGACGCTGTAGGTACGTTCCACGCCAACGTTGTAGTAAGGTGTGCTGGCACTAAGGCCGTTACGCGCATCGGCGTTGAATACCGTGGTGCGCGCAGAGGTGAGATATTCTTTATCAAATAGGTTCAGAATGCCGAAGCGCAGCGCGGCGCTTTTAACAATCTTCTTATCCACCGGCAGATAGACGCCCGCCGCCAAATCGTAAACCGTTCTGCCACCGACTTTTTCGTCGTTGGTCATATCGCCGTAAAAGGAGCCGACATATTTGCCGCTGACGCTGCCGTAATAGCGGCCATCGTCATAGCCTAAGGTCATATTGAGCAGGTTTTTCGGCGCATTAGGCAGCTGCTTGCCGCTGGTCGGCAACTGAATATTTTTCTGCGTCACGTTGTCCTGCTGTTCCGAGTCGGTATAGGTGTAAGAGGTGTAGTAATTGAAGTTGTAGGGCAGCTTGCCGCTCCACTCGAGTTCCAGTCCACGGTTTTCCACCTTGCCAACGTTCATCATTTCGTAGTCGCCATCCGGGTTGGTGGTAGAGATCTGACGGTCGGTATAGCGCAGATAGAACAGCGTGGCGCTGAGCAGCATATCTTCACGCTGGAAGCGCCAGCCCAGTTCGTGGTTCCAGCTCAGTTCCGGTTTGGTGTTGATCGAATCGCCGACGTTATAGAGCACATAGTTTTGCGGCGTGCGCATATTGCGCGTCAGGTTGTAGAACAGCTGATTTTCCTGATTAACACGGTAGCTGGCGCTGAAGTTGGGCAGGAACTTGTGATAAGTAGCGTGACGATGCTCTGGCGCGCTTTCCAGGCTGCCTTTGTTTTCACCGCGGCGCTCGACGTGCTGCCAGGCCAGGCCGCCGACCAGCGTCCAGTCGGGCGAAACGAACCAGCTATCCTGTACCCAGATCTTCTGAGCTGGCGTAATGGTGTACTGATTGCGGCCCTGAACGGTGTTGCCGTTGGCATCTTTAACCTGATCGGAACCGCCAGGCTCGCCCCACAAATCAGCCGGATTGCCATCGCTTTTGATCGAGATAAAAGGTTGCGTCTGTAGCTGACGCGCACGTTCATACCAGTAGCCCAGATCCAAACTGTGCTGCTCGTTGATATCCCATTTGAGTTTGGTGGTGATGCCCGGTCGCCACGTCTGTGTCCAGGATGGGCGATAGTAAGTATTGCTGGTCAGATTGCTGAGATCGTACTGGCCCGCCTGGTCGGAGGTTGGCCCCAGCGTGCTGGCGCTCTGGCCGGTAAAACTGCCGCCGTTGCCCCAGTAGTAGTAAGGTTGCAGCGTCAGCGACAGGTTATCCTGTAGCTGGAGTTTTTGCGTAAAGCTAAGCGTGAAGTTTTCAAACGGGTTGCGGTTCAGCTTGTAGTATCTGGAAATCTGCCCACGGCTGTTGTACTGCGGCGTATCGGGATAGTCGTTGCCATAGCGGCCGCCCTGCTCAAACTGCGCTTTGCTCAGCGTGTTGTAGTTAGCGTTTTCCTGACTGTTATATTTCATGACCAGATTGCTGCTGTTACCGTTTTCCGCCTCGAACAGCGAGTTCATCTCAAATTTATTGGAATAGAGGCGCCCTTCGCCGCGCCACTTTTTCGCCTCGGTATGCGAATAAGAGAGCCAGTTGCTGAAGCCGTTGTATTCGCCGGTCTCCAGACGGGCAAAGGTTTTGCTCAGGTTATTACTGCCCAGCGTCTGCTTCACGAAGCCGCCAAAATCTTTTGCGGGCCTTTTGGTAACCAGGCCGATATTACCGCCGCTGGAGCCGATATGCGGGCCGTCCGCTTCTGAAGATCCCTGGGTAACAAAGACTTCTTCAATATTTTCTTCATCGCCGACCAGGTTGGGATAAACCGCGTAGTTGCCGGAGTCGTTGATCGGAATGCCGTCAAGCGACAGGCCAATCTGATCGGAGTTCATGCCGCGCATGGTGTAATCCACGCCGCTCAGGCCGCTGGCATCGTTGCTGTTGACGTTCAGGCCGGGCGTATATTTCAGACGATCCAGCGCGTTGCCTGCCATATCAGCCTGCTTCTGCATTGCCTCTTTGGTAATAGTGGAGCGCGCTTTCGCCGACTCCTCCTGCACCATCATGCCGCCGCCCAGCGACTCGCCTTTGATATTGATAGCGCCGACATCCGTACTCTCCGCTGCCTGTGCCGCTATCGTTAAGGCAGACATCACCGCAAGGCAAACCCCAGAACGTAGAAATACCTTCATTATTATTTTCCCGTGTGTTGATGTTGGGCGATTACGGCGCCCGATAATTTAGCGTGGCGGTAAAACGCCTGCTGTTTTGTCCGGTAAAGGCGTCGGTCGGGAACGGCTTCACCTGCCTGATGTTTTGCAAGCTACCCAGCGCGGCGCGGTTAAGCAGCATGCTGCGGGCTTTATTACTGATGCCGGAAGCCAGTACGCGTCCGCTGCGATCGACTTCCAGCCAGATTTCGACACTGCCTTCCGGCCGCTCCAGCGAGGCCTGACGTCCGGTGGGATAACGTTTTTGCGCTTCCAGATCGCTACGCAAGCCTGCTACCCAGCCGTTTTCGATGGAGGCATTGTCAACGCGCGGCGCGGCAGGTTTCGGCGCGGCGGTGGCTGGTGCTACAGCTGGTTGACGGCGTACTGGCTCGGCCACAAACCTGCTGGCAGGTCTGGCAACGGGTTTTGGTTTTGCCGCTGCTTTCGGCTTTGGCGCAGGTTTGGGCTTCGGCGGCGCCACGGGTTCAGGCGAAGGCACGGTTGCCTCTGGTTCAGGTTCTGGGTCAGGCTCAGGCACAGGCTCGGGCTGCGCTTCCGGCTGAGCTTCTACAGGCGGTGTCAGGTCTACCAGCGCCAGCTCCATGGTGGATTCGTCATAGCGCGGCTTGATTGAAAGTGTGGCGTGCTGATTCATCAGCATCCAGCCAGCCGCCAGCAATACCGGCAGCCAACTGAAGATATGGCGAAAGCGGTAAACGGAATACATATCACAGCTTCCGTGTCGCGATAGAGATAGCGGTAAACCCGCCCTGGCGCAGGCTATCCATCACGGCAATCAGCCGCTCAACCGGCACGTTCTTATCGCTGTTCAGTACAATCGACGTCTTCTGCTCGCCGCGCGACTTTAGCTGGCCGACCAGCGTTTCCGGCGTAACCGGCTGACCATCCAGTTCCAGACGATTATTGTCGCCCAGCGTGACGATAGCGTGCTGTTGTGGCTTTAGCTGCTGCGCGCTGGCCGCGCCCGGTAGCTGAGTTTTCATTCCCTGCGAAGGGATCACGTTCAAACTAATCAGCACGAAAAACACCAGCAGGAACATCATCACGTCGATCATCGGGATCAGTTCGATATGGGCTTTATTTTTGACAGGTTCATTCCAGCTACGCATCAGACTCCCCTCTTTTTGGAAGGCCAATATAGAAGTGAAATGTTTATTTCTGGTTACACTTTTAAGATAAATAGATGGATCATTACGATTAACTTACAGATTAGTTACGCAGAGAAATTAAAAAAGACGGGCGTATTTTTACGCCGAAAGAGACGGCAGGGCTTGAAATTCTGGCCGTTGGAAATGCGGCAGCCGATCGCTAACAAAATGGTAAGTACTTGTTCTGTATTAACAGAGGGAGTAACGTCATCGGGCAACTTACTAACATTTAAGGACGAATATGAAACTCTATTATCATCCCGGCGCTTGCTCGCTGACTCAGCATATTATCCTGCATGAAACCGGCCTGCCGCACGAGCTGGAGTCGGTAGATTTGAAAAATAAAACTACCGGCAGCGGCAAAGATTTTCTGACTATCAACAGCAAAGGCTATGTGCCAGCGCTGGCGCTGGATAACGGCAAAATGCTTACCGAAGGCGTGGTGATTTCACAGTATCTGGCGGATTTAAAGCCGGAAAGCGGCCTGCTGCCAGTTCAGGGCGAAGCGCGCTATGAGGTGCTGGAGTGGATGAGCTTTATCTCTACCGAGCTGCATAAAACCCTGGCGGCGCTGTTTAACCCGGCGGTAGAGGGCGAATGGAAAAAAGCTATTGTTGCGCAACTGTCCCGCCGTCTGCACTGGCTGGCGAAAGAAATCGAAGGTAAAACCACGCTGACCGGCAAAAGTTTTACTATCGCGGACGCCTATCTGTTTACCGTGCTCAACTGGAGCAGGTTCGTTGATTTCAGCCTGGATGAGTGGCCTACCGTTCAGCGCTATTTTGCCGGCATCGCGGAACGCCCTGCCGTACAGGCCGCGCTGAAAGCGGAAGGCCTGATTTAACGCTCTGGTGACAGGCGCTGTATCAGGCTACCCATGCCAACAGCGCCTTGCTTGCCTGATGAAAAATCACGGCTATTGTTGTGTAAGCAGATAAATGTGCACGCCTCCACTGTAGTATTACTCTTTCCTGAAATTTCTACGGCTCGCTGTCGAATTCTTCTGAAAATCCGTCGCGCCTGCAGTCTTCATCTGGCAAAACCCAAAAAAGTCGTTAACCTTTGCCGCCTGAAAATAAAATCACAGGAACATCGCTATGGCAGATCGCGAGCATCGCTATCAGGTTACCGTAGAGTGGACGGGTAATAAGGGAAAAGGCACTGAAACTTATCGGGCCTATGAGCGCAAATTTACCGTGGCTGCCGCAGGCAAAGCGGATATCGCTGGTTCGTCCGATCCCGCTTTTTTGGGCGATGCCGCCAGATGGAATCCGGAAGAGATGCTGCTGGCCTCAACGAGCGCCTGCCATAAACTCTGGTATTTGCATTTGTGCGCCGAGGCGGGCATCAGCGTGGAGAGCTACCACGACCAGGCGGAAGGCACCATGCTGGAAGCTAAACAGGGCCGCTTTACGCAAATCGTTTTGAAGCCGCAGATCACGCTGCGCGCGGGCGATGATATCGAGCTGGCGAAAGCGCTGCATCACCAGGCGCACGAGCAGTGTTTTATCGCTAATTCGCTGAATTTCCCGGTGCTTTGCGAACCGCAAATCAAACACGCCTGATTTTATGCGCCAACCCAACCGCGCAGGAAATCAATAAAAGCCCGTACCTTTTCCGGCAGATGTCGCGTGTCGGGATAAACCGCATAAATGCCCTGGGCAGGAAACTGATATTCCGGCAGTAGCTGACGCAGCGTGCCGTTTTGCAAAGCCGGTTCCACCAGCCAGTCGGGCAGCAGCGCGACGCCGTTTCCCGCCAGCGCGAAAGCCAGCAGTGCGGCGGCGCTGTCGGCCGATAGCCTGGCCTTTCTGGCCAGCGTCAGGCTGACCGCCTTCTCTTCGTGCTGCAGCTGCCAGTGATATGGCGTCGGTAATCTTTCGTGAATAATCCACTCCGCTTTCGCCAACGCCTCCAGTGAAGCGACAGGATGCTGCTCGATCCATTCCGGCGCGGCGACCGGCAAAATAGCGAAACGCTGTATCAGTGCGGCCCGGTAGCTGGAGTCCGCCAGCGTTCCCAGCCGGATCCCCATATCAAACCCTTCGGCAATCAGATCCGCCTGTTGTGAAGAGGAAACATGGCGTATACGCAGTTGTGGATGTTTCTGGCTAAAGGCGGCTAGCGCGGGAACAACAAAACCCGCGCCATATTCTGGCGTGCTGGTAATACGCAGCTCGCCTGTTAATTCCTGATGGTGACGCTGTGCGTCTTCCAGAATATTTTCAGCCTCCTGTAGCAAGGCTTTGCCGCGTCGGTAAAAATTCTCTCCCGCTTCCGTTAAGGCCAGGCGACGAGTAGTGCGCAGCAGCAGCGCTACGCCCAGCTCGGCTTCCAACTGACGCAGATGAAAGCTCACTACGGCTTTGGTCTGCCCCAGCTTAGCTGCCGCTGCGGTGAAGCTACCGGCTTCAACTACGGCAGTGAAAGTCGCGACTCTTTGCAGATTCAGCATACTGTCCTGCTATATCGTCAAATTTTTTTTGACAGTATATCAGCTGCCGCACCGTTTATCGGTAGCGGCAGGCGCAGTAGAGTAGCGGCCTTTAGCGGAGAAGGTTATGAGTTATCGCAGCAGAGTCGCCACGGTCTATCTGCTTGGGTTTTTGATCGACCTGATAAATATGTTTATCGCCAGCGTGGCCTATCCCGCGATTGGACACAGCCTGAAGGCTTCGGTAGCGGAGCTGGCCTGGATCGGCAACGGTTACATTATGGGCCTGACGCTGGCAATACCGCTCAGCGCGTGGCTGACGTTACACCTTGGTGCTCGCCGCCTGCTATTGCTCTCTTTAAGCCTGTTTATTTTTGCTACCTTGCAGTGCGGCCTGAGCCATTCACTCTTTTCGTTGCTGTTCTGGCGAGCGATTCAGGGCGCAGGCGGCGGCTTACTGATCCCCGTCGGCCAGGCGCTGACCTGGCAACTCTACGCAAAGCACGAACGCGCCTGGCTTTCCGCTGCCGTTATGCTGGTCGGGCTGCTGGCTCCGGCCCTTTCGCCCACGCTGGGCGGCTGGCTGGCGCAAAGTTTCTCCTGGCGTTGGATCTTTTTTGCCAGCGTGGCTGTCGCGCTGCCGACGCTGCTGCTGGCTCTGGTGTGGCTTAAGCCGCAGCTATCTTCGGCAGAAAAGCGACCGCTTGATTGTGTTGGCCTGCTGGCTGGCTGCGGTGGCCTGTTTTTTACCCTGCTGGCGATGACCCGGCTCGGCGAAGCCGGTACGGACTGGCTTACGGCATGTTACGTGGCGGCAGGCGCGGTACTGCTAATTTTTTTTACCCGCCGCAGCCTGCGCCATCCCGCGCCTTTACTAAAGCTGTCGCTGCTTGCCGATCCGCTAATGGCTTTTTCGTCCCTGGTCTATCAGTTCGTTCCCGGCGTTTTTATCGGCGTGAGCCTGCTGGCGATGCTTTATCTGCAAGGTTCCGGCTTTTCTGCAGCGCAAGCAGGCGCGCTGATGATCCCCTGGGCGATGGCTTCGTTTGCAGCCATTTCGCTGACGGGAAAAACATTTAACCGCCTTGGGCCCCGGCCGCTTATCGTTGCCGGTTGCCTGTGCCAGGCAACAGGAATTTTGCTGCTGGCGCACTCTTTACCAATGGCGGCCTTTACCTTGATGGGCGCTGGCGGCAGCTTGTGCAGCAGCGCGGCGCAAAGTAGCGCTTTCCTTTCCGTCAGCGACAGCCAGCTGTCGGATGCGAGCGCCCTGTGGAATATCAACCGCCAGCTTAGCTTTTGCTTTGGCATAGCGCTGCTGACACTGTTGTTTAATCAATTTACCCATTTTTTTTCGCGGCCGCTGGCCTACAAATTAACGTTCTACAGCGCGGCGGCCATCACGCTGTTGCCGATTTTACTAAGCCTCGGCTTGAATAATTCGGCGGTGAAACGCCTGTTAACGCATCCGGAGAAACCATGAATATTTATTTTCAGGAAGTTATTGCTGCCCACGTAGCCATTGAGCGCTGGCTCGGCGAAGGCGCTGGCGATGAGCAAGCGCTGCTGGCTCGTTTTAGCGCAGACTATTCCATGATTACGCTGGCTGGCAGCGTTCTGGATGCTCAGGGGCTGCATGAGTTTTTTCATGCGCAGCGCGGCGCCAGGCCGGGACTGATTATTGAGCTGGATGAAATGACGCTGGTGGCCGAATGGCCAGCAGGCGCCGTGGTTCGCTACCGCGAGCGCCAGATGCTGCCGGAAGAGGAGACGACCTTACGCTGGTCTACGGCTGTGTTCGAGCTTCGGGACGGCAGACCCCAGTGGCGCCATCTGCATGAAACCCGCCTGCCAGGCTAAAGCCGGTTCCGCTGTTATTTCCTTGCCGTTAGCCGTGAGCTGGCGGCAAATCCTGTGGCGCGGGCTCTTTATCGCCCTCCGGGATCAGCATAATCATCTTCAGTGAACGGTTACTGGTCAGCTGCCAGCTCAGGTGACGATAGTGCAGCTCGCCAAGCTGTGGATGCCGGAAAGCACGCTCGCCGCCTTCCCGCACGATGACCTGCTGTAGTGCCCAGAAGGTTTTGAACCGTTCGTTTTCCTGCATACTGCTGATAAAAGCGTTCAGCGTCTGATCGTGCGGATAGTGCATGCTGTCGGCACGCAGCTCCGCCACTATTCTTTTGGCCCGCCCTTCCCAATCCTCCACCAGCGCCTGCGCCAGCGGATGCGTAAACATAAACGCCATCATATTTGGCTGCTCGTCCGCATCCAGCCAGCCCTGAAACAGCCTGGCCGTAGGCTCGTTCCACGCCAGCATATTCCAGGTTAAATCCAGCAGATAACAGGGATTGCTGACCTGGTGTACCGCCGCCAGCACGGCGTTTTCAATCACCGGCACCGCTTCTTCCTGTGGATCGCTCTGCTGCGCCAGCCGGAACAGGTAATTGCGCTCGACCGGTTTCATTTGCAGCGTATCGGCAATGTTCGCCAGCGTCTGCGCCGATACTACTATTTCTCTGCCCTGTTCTATCCACGTATACCAGGTGGTACTGATACCGCTCAGCAGCGCCACTTCTTCGCGCCGCAGACCTTTGGTTCTTCTTCTTGGCGCGACTGGCAGGCCGAGTTTTTCCGGCGAGGTATTCTCCCGCTGGCTGCGCAAAAAATTCCCCAGGGCTTTCGGACCAGACAAAAGTGTTTGTGGCATGCGTGGTAACCTCTGATACCAGTATAAGCAGCCATATTGTACCTGTTTAAAACCGATCGTATAGTCTTTGCCTATTCAATAAAAAGGCGGTTTCCCATGAAAAACAGTCATGAAGCATTGGTTGAAAGTCAGTTTGGCGATCGGGCACAGGCTTATCTGAGCAGCAGCGTCCATGCGCAGGGAACCGATCTGCAAAGGCTGACGGAATGGTTAAGCGACGATGCTCAGGCCAGCCTGCTGGATGTCGGCTGCGGCGCGGGTCACGCCAGTTTTATCGCTGCCGGCCAGGTCGCGCAGGTAACCGCTTACGATCTGTCGGAAAAAATGCTGCAGGTGGTACGTGAAGCGGCGAAAGAACGCGGCCTGACTAATCTGCACACCGCTCACGGCCCGGCGGAAGCGCTGCCTTTTACCGATGCGAGCTTTGATGTGGTTATCAGCCGCTACTCTGCGCATCACTGGCACGATGTCGGCCTGGCGCTGCGCGAAATCAAACGCGTCCTGAAACCGGGCGGCAAATTTATCCTGATGGATATCGTTTCGCCTGGCCAGCCCGCGCTGGACGTCTGGCTGCAAACGGTAGAGATGCTGCGCGATCCTTCGCACGTGCGCGACTATTCGCAGGGCGAATGGCTGAAGATGGTCAACGAAAGTGGCCTGATCGTTGATCGGCTGGCGGTAGATCGTCTGGATCTGGAATTCACTTCCTGGATCGAAAGGATGCAAACACCGGAGACGCTGGTCGGGGCGATCCGTCTGCTGCAGGAAAAGGCTTCGGAGAGTGTGAAGCGCCATTATGCCGTGCAGCCGGACGGCTCATTCAGCACCGATACCCTTATGTTTCAGGCGCGCTAACTGTCTTACTTTGTCCAATTTTTTTAATTGCGGATGCGTATGATTCGCGTTTTTATTTTCACCTGTGGAATAAAACGCATGACGACGCCTTCTTACAAAATCCGTACGCTGACCGCATTGGTCAGCTTTGCTCTCTTTTCACCTTCTCTGGCGCTGGCGGATGACGATACGCTGGTCGTGACCGCTTCCGGTTATGAGCAGCGGCTGGAAGATGCGCCAGCCTCCATTACCGTGATCCCCGGCGAATCGCTGCGCAAGCGTTCCATTCAAAACCTGGGCGATGCGGTAAAAGATGTGGAAGGCGTGGTCGTAAGCGGCAGCGCCAACGAAAGCGATATTTCTATTCGCGGCATGCCTGCCGATTACACGCTGATTTTAGTAGATGGCAAACGCCAGAGCGGCCGCGATTCGCGCGTTAACGGTAATTCCGGCTATGAACAAAGCTTTGTACCGCCCGCTTCCGCTATTGAACGTATCGAGGTGATCCGTGGGCCGATGTCTTCGCTCTATGGCTCCGATGCTATCGGCGGCGTGATCAACATCATTACCCGCAAAGTTTCCCATCAATGGGGCGGCACGCTTTCTTACGATTATGCCGCTCGCCAGCACCGCGATCAGGGCAATGCCGCCAACACGCAATTCTATCTTAACGGCCCGCTACTGCCGGACGTGCTGGGCTTACAGCTCTGGGGACGTTATCTGGATCGCCAGGCGGATGACAATGTCGAGACCACTAACGGTTTTACCAAAGCGCATCATAAAGATGTCACTGCGCGTCTGGCCTTTACGCCAACCGCTAAGCAGACCTTTTTACTGGAAGCGGGTGCCAGCAGGCTGAAAAACGGCGACGGCGTCAGCGCCAACTGGGCGACGCGCGAGCAGAAAAACAACCGCGATCACTGGTCGTTTACCCACGAAGGCCAGTGGGATTGGGCGATGTCTACCCTTTCGTTCTCGCAGGAAAAAACCAGCCGTGAAGGTCTGGCCAGCCCGACGCAAACCGATGTGCTGGGCCGCAAGCCTACCATTAAAAACAGCGTTTTCGACGCAAAGCTGGTGATGCCGACAACTTATCACACCACGACCGCTGGCGCGCAGTGGCAGGAGAACCAGCTTAAAGACTGGAACCAGGGCGACAAAACAAAGCAGAACCACTATTACAAAGTGCTGCAACGCGCGCTGTTTTTAGAGGATGAGTGGCGAATGGCCGAAGCCTTCTCGCTGACTGGCGGTCTACGCCTGGATAATCATGAACAGTACGGTAATCACTATAGCCCGCGTCTGTACGGCACCTGGTTCGCTACCGACGAATGGACGATTAAAGGCGGCATCGCACGTGGGTTTAAAGCGCCGGAAATCCGTGCGGTAATCGATGGTTATGCCGTGCTTCGCCGCAATACCTGGGCGATGTTGGGCAATCCGGATTTGAAGCCGGAAACCAGTACTAACTACGAGCTATCGGCAATGTGGTCAAACCGCGACGATCTGTCGGCCAGCGCCACCGTTTTCTATAACGATTTCAAAGACAAGCTTTCTACCGTTACCACCACGGAACGCTGGAACGGCTATATCGTGATGGATCGCGTGAATATAGATAAGGCGGTAATCAAAGGCGTGGAGCTAACCGGTAGCTGGCAGATCGCGCCAGCCTGGTCGCTGAAAGGCAACTATACCTTTACCGATTCCGAACAGAAGAGCGGCAGCAATCGCGGCGCGCCGCTGGCGCTGACGCCAAAACACAAAGCCAGCGCGCGCAGCGAATGGGATGTGACTGCCGATACGCAACTGTGGGCCGCCGCAACTTATTACGGCAAGGAATACGGCACTTCGGTCACGGCGGATGCTGCGCCTGGCTACACCACGGCCGATATTGGCGTTTCTCACCAGTTAACACGTAGCGTGACGCTGAACGGCGCGGTTTACAACATCGGCGACAAGCGGCTGGATGATGAAACCTACGGTACGGTGAATTATGGCCGTACTTTCTGGGGCGGCGTCAGCATCGACTTTTAATCGCCGCAGGCAGTTCGATAACTGCGCACAAACCGGCGGGCGGACGATTCTCCAGCGTCAGCTCGCCGCCGTGCGCGTGGATACAGGCGCGGGCAATGGATAATCCCAGCCCCAGCCCGCCGCCTGCTTCCTGGGGTCCCGGCGCGTCGGTCAGGCGCACAAAAGGCTCCAGCGCCTGCGTCAGATTTTCCGGCGCGATCCCTGGCCCATGATCCAGTACTCTGATATGCACGCCCTGTGCATTCTGGTACAGATGGAGTTCAGCATCGCCGCCATAGGCCAGCGCGTTGTCAATCAGGTTACCCAGCGCGCGACGTAGCGCCACCGGGCGGCAGTTGAGGGTTATCTCCTCTGCGCCCTGCCACGCAATAGCTTTTTCCTGCATACGATAGCGCCGCACCAAATCGTCCAGTAGCAAAGTCAGCGAGCAGAGCTGCGACTGCTCCTGGCTGGCCTCGCCGCGCACAAAATTCAGCGTTTCGCTAACCATCGCTCGCAGGTCGTTCAGGCTTTCCAGCATATCGTCCCGCGCCGGGCCAGGCTCAAGCAGCTCCACCTGTAGCCGCAAACCGGTTAGCGGCGTATTAAGATCGTGGCTCATTGCCGCCAGCATGCGGGTACGGCTTTCGATGTGCCGCGCCAGGCGCAGCTGCATCAGATTAAAAGCGCCGGTCAGCTCTCGCGCTTCCTGTGGGCCGGTCAACGGCAGCGGCGGCGTCCATTCTCCCCGGCTGATTTGCTCAGCCGCGCCCGCCAGCGTTTTTATTGGCCTGACGATGCGGATCATAAAGAAAAGGCTGAGCAGCAGCGGCACGCTGGCTACCGGCAGCGCGTAAGCCAATAGCCGGTTCCACTCGTAAGCAGAAAACATCGGTTGAATGGCGTTCAGATAGGTTCCATCCGGCAGCGCGACGGTAGTGCGTAAGCGCAGCGGCTGCCAGCGTGAAGCGCTGAACAGATGGCCACGCGCCAGGCTGCCGTCAGCTCGTTCCAGCTGCATCAAAACCTCCGCCCCAGGCGGCAAAGCCAGCCGCTTTTTCAGCTCGCGGCTAAGACGGCGTTCTTCCTCACGCATTGGAAAATACCCAACTTCCGGCTGCCTGTCCTGCCAGAAGCGTGCACCACCTTCCTGCATGGCGCTGAGCAGCGGCGAGTCGCCAGCCCGGTAAGCCAAAGCTAATCGCTCCAGCGCCAGCGACCGCGATTCGGGATGCAGCAGCGAGCCAGCCAGTTGCAGCGTGAGTAAGGCAACCAGGTTCGCCAACAGCAAAGCCATCACCAGCAGCAATACCAGTTGCCCAACCATTTTTTTCGGCCAGAAGCGCTTCATGCCTGCGCCTGTACATCGGCGGCCAGATGGTAGCCCTCGCCCCAGACCGTCACCAGCAGCGTCTCTTCCGGTAGCATTTGCATCAGCTTGCCGCGCAGGCGGCTCACCAGGCGATCGATGGCCCGGTCAAAAACTTCGTTGCCTTCGCTGATACAGAGATCGATAAGCTGCTCGCGGCTCAGGACGGTATAAGGCCGCTGCAAAAATGCGCTTAAAAGCTTGCCTTCCATAGTACTCAGCCGCATCTGTCCGCCGCTGTTATGGCTCAGTATCCGGGTAGCGGGAACAAAATGCAGAGCGGAAAAAGCCCAGGCCTGCGGCATCGCCAGCCGCTTTTCCGGCAGCGGCTGGTAGCGGCGCAGCACGCTGTGAATGCGCGCTACCAGCTCGCGAGGTTCAAAGGGTTTCACTATATAGTCGTCTGCGCCCATATCCAGCCCCATGACCCGATCTGACATAGCATCGCGGGCAGTCAGCAAAATCACCGGCGTTTTATAACGCCGTTGAATCTGGTGGCACAGCTGCATGCCGTCGCCGTCCGGCAGTATCACATCCAGCACTATCAGGTCGAAAGTTTTTTCACGCAGCATCAGCCAGAGCGTATCGGCGCTTTCGGCGGTAGCAACGGAGAAGTCATGGCGGCGAAGATAAGTCGCTAACGGCTCGCGGATTTTACGGTGGTCATCCACGACCAGAATACGCCGGATAAGATCGGTCATTGGGAAAAAGTCCTGCGGCGCGGCGCGGCATCATGGTTTTTAAAAGAGAATTTATCTCATTTAGCCTCAATTTTCATCTGCGGCTTCGCCGCTCTGGCGGGCACGCAGAGTCCAGGCCATAGTTATCGGACGCGACTAATTAAGGATGACAAGAATGAGAATCGCCTGTCTGGGTTGGGGATCGCTTATCTGGAAGCCCGGCGCGCTGCCGGTTAAAGGAGAGTGGCATCAGGATGGCCCATCAGTACCCATTGAATTTTCCCGCATCGGTGACGGCGGCGAACTGGCGACCGCCATCTGCCTGAATGCCGAGCCCGTTCCCGTGCTTTGGGCCTGGCTTGCGACGGAAGATCTGGCAATCGCCTGTGAATTATTAAAAGAGCGAGAAGCGATTCCGGAAAAGCGTATCGACGGCATCGGCTCGCTAATAGTGACCCATAGCCCTGTCGGCATGCTGGCTAAATGGGCGCAGAGGCGCGATATCGACGCGCTTGTCTGGACCGGTCTGCCGCCGCGTTGCAATCATATTGAGAACCGCGTGCCCTCTTTGCAGGCCGCGCTGGCCCACCTTGACGGGCTGCAAGGCGAAGAGCGTGAGCATGCCAGAGACTATTTCAGCCGGGTACCGAAACAGATCGATACCGCTTATCGCCGGGCCATTGAGGAGAATTTAGGCTGGCGTAGCTGAATTCTGATTATTGCCTTGGTAGCTTTTTATTTCTGATTGGGGCAAAGACTATTGGCGGATGAGGGCAATGTTAATAGTCAAAGACCGTTTTTTACCGGATACAATTTTCAGCTATAAAAAAACCCGCTACGAGGCGGGTTTTATCGCGATAATCTATTTTACGCTTAACTGCTCAGGCTGTTGCCTTCATCGCTATCGTAAGCGCAGGAATAATATTACCGCGTTATTGTGTTAGTAATATTACAGCGCAACAACGTTAGCGGCTGACGGGCCTTTGGCGCCGTTTTCAATGGTGAACTCAACCTTCTGGCCTTCGTCCAGCGTTTTGTAGTCATTGCCCTGAATTGCAGAGAAATGTACAAATACGTCTTTGCTGCCGTCCTGCGGAGCGATAAAGCCGAAACCTTTATCCGCGTTGAACCATTTTACTAAACCAGTCATTTTACCAGACATCTTTATTTCCTTAATTTTAAGCCACTTATGGGCATGAAGGCCTGTTTCCAGAGCATAACTTATGGGGCGCTTAGAAGAAGATCAGAAGGAAGGATATCTTGGGATAACGCTTGCGCTGAGGACTGCTTTACTAAAACTGCTTTCATAAGGTCTGTATTCCAAACCGATGGCGCTATTAAGTCATGCCTGAGCCAGTTAAGCAATGTTTATTTTTATTATTTTATTTACCCGGCTTTTTTCTGCGGCCTGTTTAAAAGACGTAAGGATAAAATACGCTATGATTTGACTAAGTTGCGTTAAATAGAAGCGCCAGCATAAACGTTGCCGCTTCGCTTATTTTTTTGTTTTCAGGTTAGCCGCAGGAGAAACGCTTAATGCCGCAGGAAATTTATACCCGCTACGCCAGCCTGCAAAACAAAACGGTAGTGATTACCGGCGGCGCCAGCGGTATCGGCGCGGATTTAGTCACCGCTTTCGCTCAGCAGCAAAGCCGCGTGCATTTTCTGGATATCGATCGCGAAGGCGAAAAGCTGGCGCAGCAGCTCAGAGCGACTTTTCACTATTGCGATCTGCGTAATGTCGATGCGCTACGTACGGCGATCGCAAAGATCGCCGCGCAGGAAGGTACTCTGGATGTGCTGGTCAACAATGCAGCCAACGACGATCGTCACGATCTCTTTGCCGTTGAGCCGGACTACTGGCGCGATCGGCTGGCGGTAAATCTGGATCATCAGTTTTTCGCCAGCCAGGCGGCGGCGGAAATCATGCGCCAGCAGAAATCGGGCAACATCATTCTGACCAGCTCCACCTCATTTATGAGAGGACGGCCGGGCATGGTCGGTTATACCACAGCAAAAGCCGCTATCGTGGGGCTAAATCAGACGCTGGCCCGCGAACTGGGACAGTATGGTATTCGGGTTAACTGCCTGGTACCAGGCGCAATCGCCACGTCCAGACAGCAGGCGCTGTGGCGTACGCCCGAAGCGCAGGCGGAAATTCAGGCCTCGCAGCCGTTAAAAATTACCCTGGTGGGCCGTGACGTTGCCGCAATGGCGTTGTTTGTCGCCTCTGATGATGCGCGAGGCTGCACCGGCGCGCAGTTTATGATCGATGCGGGCATCCGCCTAAGCTGAGTCAGGCTTCTGCAGAAAAGGCATTAGCGCCGCCAGCATCTTTTCCGGCACCTCTTCCTGCGGCGAATGCCCGCACGGCAACGCCTGGCCGCTGACGTTATCTGCTTTTTCCTGCCAGGTTGCTACCACATCATAAAGCTGGCCGACCGTGCCTTTTTCGCCCCACAGCAGCAGCAATGGGCAAGCGATGCGCTTATCGCTGTCCGCCGCGTCATCTTCCAGATCGATAGTCGCCGAGGCGCGATAATCCTCACAGGCTGCATGAATCATCGCTGGATCGCGATAGCAGCGCAGGTAGTCGGCAAAGATTTCTGGCTCCGTCGCGCCAGGCGTTTTCAGCTGGCCCTCAATATGTTTTTGCAGGAAGAAAGCGGGATCGTTGCCGATCATTTTTTCCGGCAGCGGCGCGGGCTGGATCAGGAAGAACCACCAGAAGTAGCGCGTGGCGAACTCTTTATCGGTTTTGGCATACATAGTGGCGGTTGGCGCGATATCGATAAAAACGCAGCGATCGACCTTTTCAGGATAATCCAGTGCCAGCCGATGCCCTACTCGCCCGCCGCGATCGTGGCCAACAAAAGCGAAGCGCTCATGGCCCAGCGCAGACATGAGCTGAACGATATCCTGCGCCATCGCTTTTTTGCTATAGAGGCTGGTATCGCCTTCCGGCTTGTCGCTGTCGCCGTAGCCGCGTAAGTCTGGCATCACCACCGTAAAGCGCTGGCTTAGCTCAGGCGCAATCTTCCGCCAGGCCAGATGGTTTTGCGGATGCCCATGTAGCAGCAGCAAAGGCTCGCCGCTGCCCATTATAGCGACCCGCAGGCGGATACCGTTGGGCAAGGTGACATCTTTAAGGATACAGCTGGGGATAAAAGGAGAATCGCCCTGATTTATTACTGCATTGATTTGCTCACCCATGCTTTCTCTTACCCCTTGTTCCTTCGTTACTCAGACTCTAAGCCTGGCTGAAACCGAATGTCCGAGGGGAAAATTTATTTTGGGTTTAGATAAAAAATGGGGCGCTGTCGATACGGCTTATTATGCAAGCCGGGGAAAACCTTGCGAGAAAAATTAGCCGCGGCTCGCTAAGCGAAAAAAGAGAAAATAAAAAACCCAGTGAAAACACCGGGTTGAGTTTGATGACAAAGTGTGCAGGTGCAGGCTCAGGAGGGCCTGTGTCTTCCGCAAAGACGCAAAAAACGTCCTCCATGACGGCTGCCGTCCATGGCCCGTAATGCTTTGCTCCAGCCACAGGCCCTCCATTGCTTCACGTTTGTCAGCAGTTTGAACCCAGTAAAAACACTGGGTTGGGCGTCATCAAACTTTTAGCTGAAGACCAGAATTTTTCCGGAAATCAGAACGGTTCAGATAACCTGATACTTATAAATCGTGAAAAAAAACCTTTTTTATCAGAAATTAAGACATAAGAAATGATTTAACTGTAAAGAATTTAGTTAAAATATAATCTATCAAAGTGCATAATTTTACTTTTTTTGGTGACCCAGCTCGGACCTTTGACTCAATCTGGCATAGATTTTGGTAAGAGATCAAAAAACCGGAAATCTCAAAAAGTGCGTGGAATTAAACCAAGTGTGCTTACAGTACAAAGACTAGTATGATAACCTTTGCTAAGTCAGGTTTTACACTATGGAACAGTTACTATATGAGTGCTATAGAAAACCAAGAAACAGTTATACAAGAAGTTAATAGTTTACATCCAACAACGTTGTTTCACTTTACTAAAAATGAAGAGGCATTCTATAGCATTTTAACAGAACTCTATTTTAAACCATTCCTTGCCCGTGAACGCATAGTCGGAGTAAAAGGAAGAAGAAATTTCGCAGTACCAATGGTTTCATTCTGTGACATCAAGCTTTCTCAGATTAAAGATCATAGTGGAAAATATGGTGAATTTGGATTTGGGTTAACAAAAGAATGGGCTGAGAAAAATGATCTCCATCCCGTTCTATACATGAATCAAGGCAGTGAATTATTTTCAAAGTATAATAAAAGAATTAGAAAACTAAAGGATGCGTTAATTCCGCTATGGTCGAAAAGGCATATTCTTGATAATAAAGAGCGTAAGTATTTTGAAAGCCTTAAAGAAGAGTACGCTGACCTTTATAATTTATTACGCTATATGAAAAATTATAAAGGGAAATTAGAAAGGACGAACGAAAAAACCATTGAGAATTATATCTACGCTGACGAAAAAGAATGGAGATATGTACCGCATCCGTTTGTTGGCGATTTATGGCCTAGCCTAAATTTAGAGCGAGTGGTGGAACCTAACCAAAAGGCCGTCTTAAGTAAAAAGTTCTCTGAATTTGGCATTAGTTTTTCTTTCGATGATATTAAATATATACTTATTCCTGATGATAGCCACGTTTCCAATTTGATAACTTGCCTTATGAGTATAAGAAATTATGATCATTATATAATAAGTAAAGTTTTAACGATGGATAAAGTAAAACAGGATTTCTAACACTTCCACATAGAAATTCCATTAATAAACAAGAAATTAGCTTTATTTAGGACAGCTTTACCTAAAGCTGAAAAGTGCTAAATATCAAACTTTCATCCCATAAGCTATGATATAGCACTCACTTTATTGACAAATTCCGAGGTATTCATGAAAGGTCAGATCGATATCGAACTCCAAAGATTGATACGGGCGCGGTATAACACCGCGGTAGAAAATTGGAGTGAATGGAAATGGTTAGAAATCGGGCATGGCGTCGTCATCATATATCTCGGTTAAAATCTAAGAGAAAAACATATCGAATTGCGTTGGCTAAAACTGAAAAAGTTGTAGGGAAAATTTACTGCACCCCTTGTGCTTGTTCTTGTTATTTATGTGGTAATCAAAGAATTTATCACGGAGTGAACATTCAAGAGCAACGAGCTTTGCTGCGTTTTACTGATTGACTTATAAGATATTAATCTTTTCGATAATAAAAAGGCTCCAATCCCTGGAGCCTAAATTGGAAAAGCTCTCATTAAAATTATTATTTTCAACTACATCACAGAATATTTTCCCGTGACATATAACCAACAACCGATCCTTTCTCTACCAAAAAATCCAATATTACTAAGACCTCTTGTTTCAACTGTTTGGTTCGTCTAATTCGCTCACGCTCATTGTTAATATATCGCCTAACCAAACATTCTAAATAATAAACAGTATCATTTTCCAATTTCTTTTCCCATAGTTTTTTATTAACCGACAATATTTCTGAAAGCCAAGTTATACCTTGATTAAGATAGCAACTGGCAATGTTATTCAAAGATTTGGCAAGAGAATATAAAGTTGAAGGGCAATGGCCCATAGTCCTAGATACATCGCAAAAGAATTGACTATTGCTATCTTTAAATGTGTGCCAACCATTAGAGTTTTCTTTCCATGGAGATTCAGCAAAAAGGTAACTTTTTATAATTTTATCTACATACCAATACCTATCTCCATCCTTGCACAAAGTAACCACTTTATCAAAAAACAAATCCCAAACCTTCCAAAATTTGGCGTAAGTATTTAATCTATCTTCGACGAGAATAAATTTTTTAAATAACTCTGAAATAGGCTCTGAACCGTTGAAACCATCAAGAAAAGGTTTTATATAATCGGGAATATCGCTCACGGGCGCATGAAGCGTAAAGTAGGCAAATCTTTCCAAGAAAGACTGCCGAAGAGCGTAATCAACTCTATCTTCTCGAACACTTGACAATAGGCTTGTAGAAAATCTTTTAACAATTAAGGAAACCAATTGCTTATGTTCAATATTAACAGTATCAACTGGAATTAATTGGAAAGCTGTGTTCAAAATATGTAGATCAACTTTATCCATACTTCCCAAATCATCTATGGATATTTTATTATCGATGACATTTGATATGCAATGCTTATAGTTATTTAAAAACACCTTATTAATATTTATTTTTTTAATGTCATAGTCTACTTGACGATAACTTTCATGAATGATTTTTCTTGAAAGGATTACATATTTTGGCTTTAAAATCAAAAAACCAAACAATAGGGACTGCATATCATCAAAATAGTCTAGCCATAATTTATGAATCACCATACTAGGAAATACTGAGTAGCGCCCACCTGCCATTCCAATAGAGTGGTCATTAAACAGTGTCAAAAGTAATATTGTTTTTATAGTCTCCCTTTCCATTGGATAATTATGATAAATCACGGGTAAGGCTGAAATTGCCGAGGTTGTTCCATCTTGTACCTGATAATTATAGCCTTCCTTCAAAGGAAGTTTAGAATACGCTAGAACAATATCTTTACAGTATTCTCTCTCTTCATTATTCAACTGATTAAAATAATCTAACAGTAATACAGAACAAACGTCTGCTGGTATATTACCATTTAATAGTCTGAAATCTTCACCCCCTTCCTCATTAAGCTTTTTTATTATTTCTTTGGTCTCTTGTAAAGCAATTTGCGGATTGTCCTCATACATTCCATAATTCTTATAACGTTCATCCTTTTCTCTTTTATAGCTTGCCCATAGTTTCAGCGTTACATACTTCATATGCTCGGAGTTTTTCTTTATTGCTTCCTCACTATATTGCTTTAGTTTAGGGTCAATCTCAGGATTGAATGATATCTCAATCCCTTCATCTTTCTCCTTGGTAGTTATTTTCATCTTTCGTCGATCCATTCTTGCCAAGCAGAGCCTCCACGTCTTATCGGCTTCAGTTTCTTGAGCTTCATCTGGAAGCTGATTATAGTATTTGTCGAAAATATCCCAGAGCACTTGTTGCCTTTCAATAGCATCTTTCTCCGTTATATTTTCACTCCTGAAAATTTGATAATGCAAGGCAAGATTTTCAAGATAAGTATTTCTATGCACATCATCGCAAGCTTTAATTCTATCTTCTTCGTGCAAAGAGTTTCTGTAATCTGTACCGCCAAAGCCATCCCTGAGGGAGATTAATGAACTTTTATGTGTTCTGTCTAGAACCATTCGATTCATATCAAAACGGAAGAAATCCTTTGTTTGGAATAGTACTTTAGCTACATTGAATGTCTTCTCAGGGAATGCAAGTACAATACTCGTAACTACTGCAGAAATAGAAGCTGACTTGGTATTTCTTAACAAGAAAAGAAGCCAACTTTCCAACACTTTCGAATCTGCATTTTTAAAATTCTCAAGAAAAAACTTTTCCAATGCCATATGAATTGATGAAAGTAAGTAGGTAGAGACCTGTGTTCCTCGATATGAGCACCACAGACGATTGCATATATATTGCTTTATAAACTTTCCTTCTTCAATAAAGACATCTACTTCTTCAATTTCGTTTTTAGCAAAATGGGAGTGGGCAAAACATATCGTTGTCTTGTTCGTAAAATCAAGAATAAAGTCTATTGTTTTTTTGAACTGTGATTGTAGTAACCAATATATAGGAGTCTGATATGGACTTTCTGGATAATAGTCGTGATGAGACCTAAATAGACCGAACTCATCTTCAATATCCATACTGTGATAACGTTCGCCTGTTTCTTTAAGTGGCCGATACCAGAACAGATCTGCCAATTGTAGAACATATTCCGGGAGAGATGCCCAAACCGGATATGAATCTAAGTCAGTAAGGATTAAGGTCATAAGGTCGAAATATGGGGTACCGTGCTCGTTCCACCTATTTTTAAGAACCTTAACTAAAACCTCTTCCATTTCAGGTTTAATCATGGCCGCCCCATGAAGAATCGTATGCAGAATATTTTTCTCATTATCCCTTCCGGATAAATAGACATCCTCATCTATAGTCCATTGATAATATTTTAGGGCTATCAAACTAGATAATCGAGTCGTTTCACCCACTTTGTTTCTTTGATTCCACTCCTGAATCACAGGAAGTATAAAATTAATATTTCTGATCCCTATTTCATCTAAGTTTTCATAGATAAATTGGATCACACTCTGCCAACCAGTTCCCTTAGGCTTAGTAAGAACATATTTAATGGAAAGCAGATCTGAATTACTTACACCTAACTGTTTAAGCAGATCGTAATCAACGTCCTTGCAAGCAAGCCTCAATAAGAAAGTAAGTCTTTTTAATAGATTCTGGTCACTACTAAGTAAATATCTTTTAAAGTAATTAAAAAATATGCTTGAATTGTCGGAAAGAAGGACAGCTACCCATAACTCGTCTTTCCAAAAATTTGATATTCCTTCTCCACAGACTATTTCTGCGATAAAAGGCTTTATGGACTGGTCATCTAAAAGCAATCGTTCAGATATCCAATTCCGAAAACTACGGCGAACAGGAAGTGATTCTCCTATTTTTTCGAAGAACTCGTTATTGTTCGCTTTACGGATATAATCGACAGAAATTTTCTTTTCTAATGCCCATTCCTCGTATATATCATGTGTAATGAAGTAACCAGCAGCTTCATAGCCGACAATTCCGTCTTTAACTAACTCATCTAAAATTCCAGTATCACATGCCGCGGAGACAAAAAATTGGCCCTCACTAGCCCGCTGAAAAGCAGTCGCTAAGAAACACTGCTCCCGAGAAGGTTTATTTTTGACGATAATCTTATTCCAAAGCTTTTCTTTGAAGCTCACATAATCGATGCTTTCACCGGTATAGAACCTCAAATATTCACTTAGATAAAATGGATTTTTGATTAGTTCTAATAATCGAACATCTTGAGGAAGGCTAAATCCATTGTTATCAGATAACTCTATTAGCTCGCCGCGTTCAAGGTTCTTTATTACTAAGTTTCCAGGAGTTATCTTATAAATATCTATGAAAGCATAGTTCAGATCTGCCAAGTAGTTGTTACGGGTTGTGAAAACAACCTGCCATTTATCCTTTATTAAAACAGTCAGGAATTCTTTAAAAGGATCGATATTGGTCAGTTCTAAAAGCTTTTCAGCAGAATCTACGACTATGACTTTACGTAATTCGTCTTGATGAGCATTAGAGAAATCGTCTAAGCCATGCGCACCGAATAGCTCATTAATGCTGTCCTTTTTAAACTCGCTAGCCTTAAAGACATAGAAAGGAGTGTATTGTTTTTCTGCTTCATAAATTTTTTTGATAACTGCTGTTTTTCCAACCCCACCTTCTCCGCTGACGATGACAATTTTTTTCTGAACTAGATTCTCATGTAGAAGTTCTATGCAATGTCGTCTGTCAATTTCAATATTTCTGTCTTTGAACTCTATATTGGTTTGAATTTCATATAAAACATTTTCTGTGTGCTTGCGCTTTTCTTCTAATAAATCAAAGATGCTTTCATTAAGGGAGAAGAAATGTTTAGCAATCTTTTCATTCTCAACTATTACAAACGGTGATTCAAAAAAACTAGCAACTCTCCATACTATTTCGATACCCGACTCATATGCTTTCTGATCAACTTCAATTTTTATTTTGGGATCGTTACTATTTCCGACAGTTTCCAAATAATTATCAGCGTTCTTATCGCCTTCAGGTTCATGGGACTTTCTCCCCTGCCCCCACTCTTGATTAGTATAGAAAATGATTTTACTTAATCCTGGATAAGCCTTTTTGCTTTTCTCAATCATTTCTATAAGATCAGCTTTGTTATCCGACAATTTTGTGTCATAGAATTTAGATTGCCAACCGATAATTTCATTATCTTTGGTTATTGGATTAGTTTCGATACCAGATTGATTCTTATATCTAAATATACCTGCGGGCATTTTGAATTCTTGACAGAACAACAAGTAGCAAAACCACTCAAAATTACCTTGAGGATTCTCACTAAATTTAGCTTTAAAGTTATCCCAGTTTGGTTTGACCATTTAATTATTCTCCTATTTTTTTGTAAATAACTACCCCTACACAGAGAAATGTACCCTCGATATCGTACTCAGCAACTATCTTCTTTCTCCATCAGAGCGCTCACGGTCAATCTTTGTCAGCTGCGCATTAAGTTGATGTTCTGTCATTCCATATTTGTATGCATTGTATTGCCAGATCACAAACTGTTGTTTGTACCTCCGGTTCTCTTCCTTAAGCTCTTCGATTTCGCTTTCAAGATTCACAATCCTCGCGGCTGCAATGTTCAAACTAGCTGGACGCGGATTTTTGGGGCCACGGCCTTTAAGCGCCTCTTTCTTTGTTTGATAGGCAGTCACTATTGCCTCATGTGCATTAAGGGACTGTCTTGACGGCAACTTTCCGACCAATGGTTCTGCCGCCTCACAAATTGCTGACCAGGACAGTTTTGGTTCCTTCCATCCTCGAATTAGATTTACGATGGCGTTAATGTCTCTATTGTCCAGATGCTTAGCCAAGGCCACCTCCTAACAAAGTTGTCAAATCATCTAACATCATAGCTTCTTCACTTTCTTTGCCTTTTTGCTCGATGGCCACAATAGACGTCTTTGCGACAACACGGCGAAGCTGGCTGAAATCATTGCCCCGGAGCTTAATCTGGACACCATTTTCAATGTCTGGATTCTCTAAAATAGCCACTAGTTCACGAAGCCGGGTAACAGTTTTCTTGTGGTACTGATACCAGCGATCAGTTCCTATCTCACCACTTTCCACTGCTGCGTCAGCAAGAAAAAACAGTCGCTCTAACTTCTCCAGACGTATCTTAATGCGATCCAACTTTTCAGCATCATCGCCTTTAATGCAAACCTGTTCGGTACAATTGACGCAATCTCGGAATTTCTCACAAGGACTCATGGTGTAATCATGCACACAGTAGCCATACTCCGTCACATGGACTGCGGCATGCTCTAAGGTATTGAACTCCTGCATAGTCACGGGCAGATGCTTTGCCACCTCGCCAGCAGGCCCAAATAGCGCTGTTGTGGGATCAAGGCGTTCAGCAATGCCAACCAGTTCGTATTCAGTCATGTGGTTGTAAGTTCGATTCTGTTTCACATCTGCTCGCCCTGACCACTTGGCAATTTCCAAGTTTGACAGGCCACCGCGCTGGATAATGGTGTTGAGCAGGTGTCGAGCCTGATGTGAGGTTAATTTCACCGGCTCTCCGTTTACAGCATGGTAACCATGGCGATCAAAGATACTGGCATGTTTTCCTTTCAAGGACAGACGAGGCGTCAGATCACTGTTGAAGAAATTATTGGTTGGCTTATGTAACTCAACTGGTATGCATCCTCTGTTCCCGTGGAACTGATTTACGTTCAGTACAAACAAGGCATTGCTGTACCTAATTCCCTTGTCTTTATCAAACCACGGAAAGCCATCCGGTAAACGCGCCATTGTGTGCTGCCACAGGCTATTTAGAGTATGTACACCATCCTCTTTAGCTAAACCTCGATTACCAAGACACGACCTGCACGTCTTTTTAGAGTAATGTGCAAAACCGAGCGCCATACAAGCCTGCTTCATCGTCAATGGCTCATCATCGGCTACACTGGGACAGTTAGCATGGCGGTAAAACTTATTCGGGTGTTTCTCGATCCACTTGGCCAGTTGTCGTGCATTTTCAGAGAGCACTCTAGCTCTAGCTACGGCTGTCTTAGCTATACCGACCATCACGGTGGGTATCCATTTGATATCACCCTCATAGCCTTTCCCCGCAAAAAAACGCCAACCATATCGTTCTATCCCTTCACGATCCGTTTCAAAAACCTCGCAATCCACTGGCAGTGCTAACACCTCAGTAATACGTGAAGGTGCCGACATCAACATTGCAAAAACCGATGTTGTAAATATGTCTCGCACATGAATTGGGTCGTTGGCAAAAATTTCCGCCAACGCATTAAGAGCAATATCACTCGGAAGTTTATCTTCCCTATTTTTCTTCGCCTTTCTGCTCGTTTTGTTCTTATCCTCTGCACGTTTAATTGGATTGACCCAATTTTGTACAGCACTTGATACAAGCTGGTTTTCAGCTACAAACTTAGCCAGCCGCTCAATCTCACGGCCACAATGATATGCGGCGCCATCGGAGTAGTAATGCTTTGCCAATTCAGCTGCTTCATCCAGCACAGAAATCGACAGGCCATCAATATTTGCGTTTCCGTTTACTTGAAGCAAAGCCGCCTCAACCGCACGGAGGGCTTTACTTTCATTCTTTGCCCTAGAGAGGCTATGCCCCTGCTGGTAACGGAAATAGGCTTTGGCAAAATCAATGAAAGCAGGGTCTTGCGTCTCTTCCAGTATGGGTTTTCTCGTAATAATGCCCAACTTGGCAAATACAGTTATGTTTGGCCAAACAGGATCTTCCCAAGTGAGATCAGAGCCGAATACAGTCAATTGATCTCGGCACTGGGATATGAATGCTTCAAGGTTTTCTGCTGCTGTCAGCGTAGCCTTTGGCTTAAACAGGAAAATCTCAGCCATTGGTTATTGCTCCCTGTTAACTAAGCTCTTCACGACGTTTTGCACAACGCATGATCACATCTGCCAGCGCGATAATACTGCGATCAAGTACGGCAGCAATCTGGATGTTGCCAGTTATCTCTTTCACCCGTTCACGTTCGTTGAGCAGTCCTTGATAGACATCTTCATGTGGGCCGTCCAGCCAAGGCTGGAAATGCATGCAGGTGTAGCAAGGAATAGGAACATTGGCACCACAAAAGCCATGTTCTCCACAAGTACCAACACCCTGACCCATTTCGGTCCGAATACGACTGGTAGGGTCGTTACCTCGATGCGCGTCTCTCTCTGAATCGACAAGTGCCCCGACAAAGGCCTGAGCGTATGGTGCTAATTGGAAGCCAACCGCCTCATCAAGCTTTTTCACATGCTCGGGGATATTCTTGATGTAAACGCCTGCGTTTTGGGTGTCCGCGTGGTCAAGCAGTTCCGCAATCACCAGCTCGCCAAAGCCTTCCCGGGCAGCTCGTGTGCCTGTGGTATAACGAAAACGACGAGCATTGATATGTAATAGCTCACCGGTACGTTCCGACCGGATGTCGGACTTTTCTACGATGTATTGGAGGGTGTCGGTTATCTCTGCGGCGGGAATGTGGAGTTTGTCGGTAGCAAGCAGTTGGCGGAATTCATAAGGAGATTGGACGGCATCTAACACATCAAGATCAGGAAAAAGAGGGATTTGCTGCCGGTCATCTTCCTGCAATTCAAACCCCAAACGATTTTCAACCTGCGCAATCGCATTTCTTGCCTGAGCACTCAGGATTGCCCATAGTTCCAGTGATATTGCAAATGGTTTGAAGTTTATTCGGAAAGAGCTGCTGCGCTGCTTGGCTCGCGGCACATTCAACACATAGAAGGGCTCTCCCTTTTCATTTTTACCACAAAGGACATCGACCACACGAAGCAGCGAGATCTGAATGGGACGACGTCCTGTATGACTGGTGCCAAGTGCCATAGCCAACTCAGCTATAGTAATTAAGTTCTTTTCATAAGCCCGAACAGCCCCCTCGTTAAACGCTGTCAGCTCATTATCCGTCAGTGGCCCCTCTTGAGGATCCATGCGCTTAACCGCATCCCCCTTACGATTACCCTTTAGCGTCCAGCCATCTAGCAAGCGGTTCACCTCCTTACTGATGCCGGGATAGCCCAGTTCGTGCCAGGATCGAAGAAAGCCACGGATGGTTGCTAGATACCATTCTGTTGCAGGCGACAGCATCGACCGATAATTAATCAATACCGTATCAGTAATTTCTCTCGCGTCAGTCTCACGCAGCATGTGCTGAAACCGTTCAAGAATATTTTTTGTATGAGAAGAAGAACGATTGGATGCATAAAACGCCAATGTACGCAGGCAGCCATCTAGCGTCCCATCTGACAAGTAATGGTGAATATCAGCAAGATTAATAGTGATATTTCTATCCAATGTCCACGATGTGTCATACAACAGAAAAGAGTAGCCATTGGCCCTGGCACGGATTCGTTCTGGTACTAACCCAAGTAAGAGGTTATTCATGGTCATCCTTGAAATCCTCTGGCAAGCTAGTGCCGTTACCTGCTTGTAATGCCAAAGCGGCCTCAAAACCTTTTTGCCGAATGAAACGCTTGTTGTAAGTCGCTGCGGTTCCCGAGCCATCTCTCCAGCCCATTAAGTACGAACGAAGTTGCTCTTGGCGTTCCTCGCTGACTTGCTCATTCATGGCATCCATTCTTTCTGAAAACTTGCGATTCCAAGTGTGGCGGAGCGAATGTCCTGTCGCTGCATACAATTGCGGTGATATAGACCTGACTACGGAAAAAATTTTATGATATCCCCACTTGGAGATAGGATTTCCCAGAGTTGGTCCACTCTTGTAAGTTACAAACAGATAGTCATTTTTCTTCGCATTTCTGACTTTCCGGCGATCTTGAAGAATATAACTATGCAGTTCTTGAGCTAAGGACTCAGCCAACGGTAAGAGCCGTTCTCTAGTTTTAGCATTAGGCTCATTGGTTCTAGAGTCAGCTTGTTCATCTGCTCTCCTAACGATACGGATCCTGTTAGCGCTAAAATCTATGTCCTGTATTCTTATATTTAATAATTCACCACCTCGGATGCCAAGATAAAACAGAAGCAAGATCATCAGCCGATTGCGGCGCTGCACATCTATTGAGAAAGGGTTTAACTCTGATCTAGGCTGGATGACTTCAAATAGCGCGTCCAATTGAACATCACTCAATGACCTGTCTTGTAAGTCGTGGTTTCTGCGCTTTTTAGATGGTCGGCGCGTCTTTATCTGCGCCGCCATAGCATTGATCTTTTCGACAACTTCCAGTTCTGTCGTCTTTAAGATATGCATCGCATACCAGTGTAAATAGTTGGCAAACGTTGTTAGCCGGGAATGCTGTGTCCCGTTATCAACGATATCGGTCATCGCATCTGCCAACCAAGAGGTAGAGGACACAGTTAATGGCCCCTTTCTTTGTTTGCACTGAGCAAAATCTCGCAGATCATCCAGCTCATGTGGCTTGAAGAAGTCTTTGGTCAAAAACCGCTGCTCAAGGTCAATGTCGCGACTCTCTACAAAGCGTAACAACATAACCAGGTTGTTAGCCGCCGCCAACATCGTTGAAAAAGCATCCTCTCTATTGCGGATTTGAGTTGTTAGAAACAGAGTGGGGTAATACATGGGAAGCCCAGAAGCACGATCCACTACCATGCAATAGCGCTCGCCACTATCCATGACAAATGTTGTAACTCTGTAGTTCTTTTCCATGCACTCACACCTCATAAACATTACACAATTACAAGGTACACTTTATGTGAAAAATCACCAATTTATACAAGACACTTTTTCCGACGATAGAAATAAAAAACCCCTGTATTAACAGGGGCCTGCATATATATTTTTTACAGATGACTCACAAGTCAACTCTAGAACGGGATATCGTCGTCGAAATCCATTGGCGGCTCGTTGCCTGCTGGCGCGCTGCTCTGCTGCGGCTGCGGACGGGACTGCTGCTGTTGGCCACCGCTGAACTGATTGCCGCCCTGCGGCTGCTGCGGCTGGCCCCAGCCGTTGTTGTTGCCCTGGCTCTGGCCGCCGCCTGCGCCGCCGTTCTGGCGTCCGCCCAGCATCTGCATGGTGCCGCCGACGTTGACCACAACTTCGGTGGTGTACTTCTCTACGCCTGCCTGGTCAGTCCATTTACGTGTTTGCAGTGCCCCTTCGATATAAACCTGAGAGCCTTTGCGCAGGTATTCGCCCGCTACTTCCGCCAGCTTGCCGAACAGCACTACACGGTGCCATTCCGTTTTCTCTTTGGTCTCGCCGGTCTGCTTGTCACGCCAGCTTTCGGACGTGGCCAGCGTGATGTTGGCAACGGCGCCGCCGTTCGGCATATAGCGGACTTCCGGATCCTGACCCAGATTTCCCACCAGAATTACTTTGTTTACGCCTCTGCTGGCCATGTTCGTCTCTCCGATAAATTTTCTTAGCTTAAGGATGAAATTCTAACACGCCCATGACGCACTTTATACCTTGGGGTTCCGCGTTTACGAGTCGGCTCGTACAGGCTCTGCTTCAGGTACAGGTTTTCATCAGGCAGTCAGAGCGGGATCGCAAAATCTGCGCCTGCCGCTGGCTACGCCAGCATCATATTGCCTATTATACACACAAACACTGTATATCCATTCAGGTTTTTTTGTGCCATACTAACAGGCTTAATTCTGGCCGTGCCGGGCAGGCATGGTGGAGTCCGTGTTAACCCGGGAAGCGTGAATGGATAAGATAGAAGTACGGGGTGCCCGCACCCACAATCTCAAGAATATCAACCTGACCATCCCTCGCGACAAACTGATCGTCGTCACCGGCCTGTCGGGATCGGGAAAATCCTCGCTGGCGTTTGATACGCTTTATGCCGAGGGTCAGCGCCGCTATGTGGAATCCCTTTCCGCCTACGCGCGCCAGTTTCTGTCGCTGATGGAAAAGCCAGATGTCGATCATATCGAGGGGCTTTCGCCAGCGATTTCGATCGAGCAAAAATCAACTTCGCACAACCCGCGCTCCACGGTCGGCACCATCACCGAGATCCACGACTACCTGCGCCTGCTGTTTGCCCGCGTCGGCGAGCCGCGCTGTCCGGATCACGACGTCACGCTGGCGGCGCAGACGGTCAGCCAGATGGTGGATAACGTGTTGTCGGAGCCGGAAGGCCGCCGTCTGATGCTGCTGGCGCCCATCGTCAAAGAGCGTAAGGGCGAGCACACAAAAACGCTGGAGAACCTGGCTTCGCAGGGCTATATCCGCGCGCGCATCGATGGCGAGGTCTGCGATCTCTCCGATCCGCCGAAGCTGGAGCTGCAAAAGAAGCACACCATCGAAGTGGTAGTGGATCGCTTCAAGGTGCGCGAAGATCTCAAACAGCGCCTGGCGGAATCCTTTGAGACCGCGCTGGAGCTTTCCGGCGGCACCGCCGTTATCGCCGATATGGACGATGAACAGGCGGAAGAGCTGATCTTCTCCGCTAACTTCGCCTGCCCAATCTGCGGCTACAGCATGACGGAACTGGAACCGCGCCTGTTCTCGTTCAACAATCCGGCAGGTGCCTGCCCAACCTGCGACGGTCTGGGCGTACAGCAATATTTCGATCCGGATCGCGTAGTGCAGAACCCGGAACTGTCGCTGGCTGGCGGCGCAATCCGCGGCTGGGATCGCCGCAACTTTTATTATTTCCAGATGCTGCGCTCGCTGGCCGAGCACCTTAAATTTGATGTCGAAGCGCCGTTTGACTCGCTGAGCGACAAGGCCCGCAAGATCATTCTGTACGGCTCCGGCAAAGAGAGCATCGAGTTCAAATATATTAACGATCGCGGCGATACCTCGGTGCGCCGCCATCCGTTTGAAGGCGTGCTGCATAATATGGAGCGCCGCTATAAAGAGACAGAATCCAACGCGGTGCGCGAGGATCTGGCAAAGTTTATCAGCAACCGCGCCTGTGCAACCTGCGAGGGCACGCGCCTGCGTCGAGAAGCGCGCCACGTCTATGTCGAGAACACCACGCTGCCGACTATCTCTGATATGAGCATCGGCCATGCGATGGAGTTTTTCCAGAACATGAAGCTGAGCGGCCAGCGCGCGAAAATCGCCGAGAAGGTATTAAAAGAGATCGGCGACCGCCTGAAGTTCCTGGTTAACGTTGGCCTGAACTATCTGTCGATGTCCCGCTCCGCAGAGACGCTGTCGGGTGGCGAGGCGCAGCGTATTCGCCTTGCCAGCCAGATCGGCGCCGGTCTGGTGGGCGTGATGTACGTGCTGGATGAGCCGTCTATCGGCCTGCACCAGCGCGATAACGAGCGCCTGCTGGAGACGCTGGTGCACCTGCGCGACCTGGGCAATACCGTGATTGTGGTCGAGCATGATGAAGACGCTATCCGTGCCGCAGATCACGTCATTGATATCGGTCCGGGCGCGGGCGTGCACGGCGGCCAGGTTGTGGCGGAAGGCACGGTCAACGATATCATGGCGGTGCAGGAGTCGCTGACCGGCCAGTACCTTAGCGGCGAGCGCGGCATTCAGGTGCCGGAAGAGCGCGTGAAGGCGGATGCCAGCAAGGTGCTGAGACTGAGCGGTGCGAAAGGCAACAACCTCAAGGACGTGACGCTGACGTTGCCGGTTGGCCTGTTTAGCTGCATTACCGGCGTCTCTGGCTCCGGTAAATCGACGCTGATCAACGATACGCTGTTTCCTATCGCGCAGCGCCAGCTAAACGGCGCAACCATCGCCGAGCCTGCGCCGTATCGCGAAGTCACCGGCATGGAGCATTTCGATAAGGTTATCGATATCGATCAAAGCCCGATCGGCCGTACACCGCGCTCCAACCCGGCGACCTATACCGGCATTTTTACGCCGGTGCGCGAGCTGTTTGCCGGCGTGCCAGAGTCACGTACGCGCGGCTACACGCCAGGCCGTTTCAGCTTTAACGTGCGCGGCGGCCGTTGCGAAGCCTGTCAGGGCGATGGCGTTATCAAGGTAGAGATGCACTTCCTGCCGGATATTTACGTGCCGTGCGACCAGTGTAAAGGCAAGCGCTATAACCGCGAGACGCTGGAGATTAAATACAAAGGCAAAAGCATTCACCAGGTGCTGGAAATGACCATCGAAGAAGCGCGCGAGTTCTTCGATGCGGTGCCTGCGCTGGCGCGTAAGCTGCAAACGCTGATGGATGTGGGGCTGTCCTATATCCGTCTGGGCCAGTCGGCTACCACGCTTTCGGGTGGCGAGGCGCAGCGCGTCAAGCTGGCCCGCGAGCTGTCCAAGCGCGGCACCGGCCAGACGCTCTATATTCTGGATGAGCCGACCACGGGCCTGCACTTTGCCGATATCCAGCAGCTGCTGGCCGTGCTGCATCAGCTACGCGATCAGGGCAATACCATAGTGGTGATTGAACACAACCTCGACGTGATCAAAACCGCCGACTGGATTGTGGATCTGGGGCCGGAAGGCGGCAGCGGCGGCGGCCAGATCCTGGTCTCCGGCACGCCGGAAACGGTAGCGGAATGCAAAGAATCGCATACGGCGCGCTTCCTTAAGCCGCTGTTAGCGAAAAAGTAATCCGCTTACGGGCGCGGGCAGCTTTCTGCTCGCGCTTTTTTATCTTCTGCCGCGCCTGGGGCTTTCCCATTTCCCGCCCTTTTCTTTCGCTTCTGCCATAAAAGTTTCTTATTCCTGATAATTTTTTGTCATTTCGCGCGGATATTTGCAGGATCAGGCAAGAATTAAACAGGTTTCGGCATACCTCTACGCGAACAACGCCACTATCCTTAATGGGCCTTTCGGCAAACGCCATTCCATTACCAGGAGAGTCCATGAATATCACCCATGCTTATGCCGCCAAAAGCGCCGATGCTAAGCTCGCGCCTTTTGAATATCAGCCGCGCGAACTGCGTGAGCACGATGTCCAGATTGAAATCCTTTACTGCGGCGTCTGCCATTCCGATTTACACCAGGCTCGCAACGAGTGGAAAAACACCATTTTTCCCGTCGTACCGGGCCATGAAATTGTTGGCCGCGTCACCGCCGTTGGCGGCCACACGCATAAATACAAAGTGGGCGATTTAGTCGGCGTAGGCTGTCTGGTCGATTCCTGCCGTACCTGCGATAGCTGTAAAGAAGATCTGGAGCAGTACTGCGAAAACGGTTTCACCGGCACCTACAACGGTGAAGACCGCGAAACTGGCGACATCACCTATGGCGGCTACTCTACCCAGGTTATCGTTAACGAAGATTTCGTGCTGCGCGTGCCGGAAAACCTGGATCCTGCTGGTGCCGCACCGCTGCTCTGTGCCGGTATCACCACTTATTCGCCGCTGAGCCACTGGGGTGCTGGTCCGGGCAAAAAAGTGGGCATCGTCGGCCTGGGCGGTCTGGGCCATATGGGTGTGAAAATCGCGCACGCGATGGGCGCGCACGTTGTGCTGTTCACTACTTCGCCTTCCAAAGTCGAAGATGGTAAACGCCTGGGTGCCGACGAAGTGGTGATTTCTAAAGATCCAGAGCAGATGGCGCAGCACGCCAACAGCTTCGATTTTATCCTCAATACCGTAGCGGCACCGCACGACCTGAACCCGTTCATCACTCTGCTAAAGCGCGATGGCAATATGACGCTGGTCGGCGCGCCGGAGCACGATCACCCGTCGCCGCAGGTTTTTAACCTGATCTTCAAGCGCCGCAGCATTTCCGGTTCGCTGATCGGCGGTATCAAAGAGACGCAGGAGATGCTGGATTTCTGCGGCAAGCACAATATCACTTCAGATATTGAGATGATCAAAATGGACGAGATCAACGAAGCCTACGAGCGCATGCTGAAAAGCGACGTGAAGTACCGCTTTGTGATTGATATCGCTACGCTGCGCGGCTAAGCGTTCCGGCCCGCCGTGCTGTCGCTGGCGGGCCTTTGCGAGGCCTTTCCGTTACTGCTAAGCGGTTCTGGCAGCCAGCGCCTGCTGTAGCGAGGCGTCGATCAGATAATAGATTTGCGAATCCTTCAGCGAGCCGTCCAGCAGTACGGTGCTCCAGTGCGTTTTATTCAGATGCGCGCTGGGCACCACATCCTCATGTTTTTCCCGCAGCAGCTCCGCCAGCGCTGGCGTTGTTTTTAGCGCTACGGCAGGATGCCCGTCAAGCTCGTGCACCATAGCAAACATTACGTCGTCTACTTTTATCTGCGTCGCTTTCCAGTCGTTATGCACAACCTGTTCCGCGCCTGGCTTATCCATGCAGTAAGACAACAGATCCGATACGTTCATCTTATTCCCCCTGTAGCGTGGCGATAATGCGGCGGCTGCCGCCGTGGTTGCGATGCTCGCCCAGCCAGATGTCCTGCCAGGTGCCCAGCAGCAGCTTTCCGCGGCCAATCGGTAGCGTCAGCGACACGCCCAACGAGGAAGATTTAATATGCGCAGGCATATCGTCCGCGCCTTCGTAGTCATGTTCGTAATTCGCTTTTTCCGGCACCTGGCGCAGAAAATGATTCTCCATATCGCTTCTGACCGTGGGATCGCAGTTCTCATTCAGCGTCAGCGAAGCGGAAGTGTGCTGCAGCAGCAGGTGCAGCAGCCCAACCTGCACGTCGCCAAGCCGCCGCAATTCTCCGACAATCTCATCCGTAACCAGATGAAAGCCGCGTGATTTTGGGGCCAGGGTAAGGGTTTGCTGATACCACATCGTTATGCTCCTTTGCTGAATGCGTCCCGTTAAGTGTGCAGCAGGATGCAAAAAGGTAAACCCGAAACGGCAAAAAGAGTGTTACCGCTTTACAGCAAATAGCGTAATAAAGCGGTCACGATCACGCTAATCGCTACTACCGGCAGCAGGGAAAAGCGCATTGCCGCCAGCAGGGAAATGGCTAACGCCAGCAGATCCGCCGGATTGGTAGTAACAAAGTGCGGCGCGATAACCGTGATTAAAACGCAGCCGGGCGCGGCTTCCAGTATGGCTTTGGTACGGGCGCTGAGCATTCTGTCGCGCAGGATCAGATAGCCAGCGATACGCGTCAGATAGGTGGTGGCCGCCATCAGCACGATGGTGAGAATGGTCAGACTCATGCAACTTTCCTGGTCAGCAGAAGGATAGTGAGAATACCGCTGGCTGCGCCGACCGGTACATAGGCTGCACCGGGAAAGTAGTGATAAGTTGTTCCCGCGCAAACCAGGCTGACCAGCCATGGCAGGCCGGAACGAAAACCCTTCCACATGCCTTTTAACAGCACCAGAAATACCGCCGGAAACGCCATATCGAAGCCCCAGCGCGTGATATCGCCCAGGATTGGCCCGACCACGACGCCTGCCCCGGTTGCAACAACCCAGGTAAACCAAAGGGAACCCGCTACGCCAGCATAAAAGCCGGTGCTGAACGAAGGATAAAGCCCAGCCGCTTTGCGTCGGGCGACGTCTGCGACACCCATCGCCCAGCTTTCGTCGCACATCACGAAAAGCGCCAATAGCGCTTTACGCGGCGGCAGATGCGCCAGCGAAGGCGCCAGCGCCGCGCCCATCAATAAATGGCGGCTGTTAACCAGCAGCGTGACCATCAGGATGGTTAAAAGATGCGGCGGCCAGCTCCATAGCGCCACGGCCGCAAACTCCGACCCGCCCGCAAAATTGAGCCCGGTCATCAACGTCAGGTCGAATATTGAAAAGCCTTTCTGCGCCGCCTGGGCACCGAGCAACAGCCCAAAGGGCAGTATGCCGATAAGAATGGGAAGCGTAGCGAGTATGCCGCGCCACGCTTCTTCAGAAAATGAGGTAGCGGACAGCGCCTGAGTATTGCTGCTGGACATAAACGGTCTCCTTATGAGCCGTTTAGTATATAAAAATCTTATGACGGAAGGTTGTTATTATTAAGTTAAATTTATCGACAGGCGGGAGAAACAGACTGCGGTCACCTTGACCGCAGCCGGAAAGGCTTACATTACTGCCGCAAAAGCTTTAGCGACCTGATGCACGTTATCGTTGTTCAGACCCGCCACACACATACGGCCGCTGGCAATCAGGTAGATACCAAACTCTTCGCGCAGACGATCGACCTGCGCCGCGCTCAGGCCGGTATAGCTGAACATACCGCGCTGCTTTAACAGGTAGTCGAAATTTTTGCCCGGCATTGCCGTAGTCAGCGCATCTACCAGCGTCTGGCGCATAGTAGAGATACGCACGCGCATCGCTTCGACTTCTGCCAGCCACTGCGCTTTCAGCTCTTCATCATTCAGCACGCAGGAAACGACCTGGGCACCAAAGTTCGGCGGGCTGGAGTAGTTACGGCGCACGGTGGCTTTTAGCTGGCCCAGCACGCGGGAAGCTTCTTCCGTATCTTCGCAGACTACAGAGAGGCCACCGACGCGTTCGCCATATAGCGAGAAAATTTTCGAGAAAGAGTTGCTGACCAGCGCAGGCAGGCCGGCGGCGGCGATAGCGCGAATGGCGTAGGCATCCTCTTCCATCCCTTCGCCAAAGCCCTGATAGGCGATATCCAGGAATGGGATCAGATCTCGCTCTTTCAGTACCGAAGTAACGTTATCCCACTGTTCATTAGTCAGATCCGCGCCGGTCGGGTTATGGCAGCAGGGATGCAGCAGCACTATGCTCTGCGGCGGCAGCGTTTTCAGCGTGGCGATCAGCTCGTCAAATTTCACGCCGTTGGTCGCATCGTCGTACCACGGATAGGTATTCACCTGGAAACCCGCGCCGGAGAAAATAGCGATATGGTTTTCCCAGGTCGGATTGCTGACCCAAACCTGCGAGCCTGGGAAATAAGCCTTAAGGAAATCCGCGCCTACCTTCAGCGCGCCGGATCCGCCGACTGTCTGGATAGTGGCGATGCGGCCAGCCTGCAACATCGGATGATTTTTGCCAAACAGCAGCGGCGCCACCGCGCTACGGTAGGCGGGCAGCCCTTCCATTGGCAGATAGAGAGAAGCATCGTGCGCCTGCGCATTCAGGCGTGCTTCCGCCGCCGCAACCGCTTTCAGCTGTGGGATTACGCCCTGGCCGTCGTAGTAAAGCCCGATGCTCAGGTTTACCTTGTGCGGACGCGTATCCTGCTTGTAGGTTTCCATCAGGGAAAGGATCGGATCGCCAGCGTAGGCATCAACGTTTTGAAACACGGTGCAAATCTCCATTAATTGGTAGGTCAGAACGGCTCAGACAAAATAACGGCCGGGACGATGGTTCATGGCGATAATCAGGTTAAGAATAACCGCGCCCGCAATCGAGGCCGCCAGCATCGGCAGCGACACCACAAACAGCGAGGCCAGCACCACGCAGGTATCGACCGCCATTTGCAGCTTTCCGGCGCGTATACCGTAACGATCCTGTAGCCAGAGCGCCAGAATATTAATGCCGCCGAGGCTGGCCTTATGCCGGAACAATACTATAAACCCAATCCCCATGATGACGTTACCGAACAGTGTGGCATAAAAGGGATCCAGCGCGGAAAAGTGGATAAACAGCGGATGTAGCTGGCTGAACAGCGAAACCAGGCCAACGGCGGAGAAGGTTTTCAGCGTAAAAGCCCGGCCCATGCGCCGTGCCGCCAGCCAGTAAAAAGGTAAATTAATCAGGAAGAAGGCGACGCCAAAGGAAAGAGGCGTCTTATAGCTGATAAGGAAAGCGATACCTGCGGTACTGCCGGTCAAAGCTCCGGCACTTTTCAGCAGCATCACGCCAAAAGAGACCATCAGCGTGCCAAACAGCAGCGCCAGCGCGTCTTCAATTAACGTATGAGGGATTTTAACGGGCTGAACGGCGTTATCCATGGTGTTGATTCTCCTGGAAATAAGCTGTTTATCAGCAAGAATCGCACCACTTTATTTCACGAGTAGGTTAACTGGTTGATTAGCCTCAACTTTAAAAAAGCAACTTGTGCATAAATCCGGATAATACCAGGCAAATTACGCGGATCATGGTCTTTCTACGCGAGATTTACGCATAAAAACTAAATTTATGCACTGCTTCAAGTCAAGCCTGCCCCAAAACAGGGCGATGGCTGACCCGGCGTCATCATGCCGTTTTCTTTCAGGCGATTCAGCACGACCGAGGTTTTTACATGCGATACGCTTTGGTGCCCTGCTACCAGCTGGCTAATCAGCGCGCTTAAGGCTGGCAGATTGGCGACGGCGACCTTCAGTAAATAATCGGCGTCGCCCGTAGTTTTATAAGCATCCAGAATAGCCGACTGCTCCGCCACCATACGGTGAAAACTGTCGACATACTCCGCCGTGTGGTTAATCAAGCGCACCTCGATCAGGCCGATCATGCCCAGGCCTACCGCATCCGGCGACAGCCGCGCATGGTAGCCAAGGATTAAACCGGCCTGTTCAAGGTTGATACGGCGTCGGGAACACTGCGAAGCGGAAAGCCCAACCAGATCGCTCAGCTCCTGATTGGTCAGGCGGCCATTGCTTTCGAGCAGGGTCAGTATCTTGAGGTCATAATCATCGATCTGGGTCATTATCCATCCGGCGGCTCATCATTTCCTGGCCAGACAGATAACCGTATCTTTCGCTGCGTTGTCCAATACTATTTTGCGCTGGTTACTCGTCGTCGTACTGCGGGCCAGCGTAGTTATCGAAGCGCGACCACTGACCGTTAAAGGTCAGACGCACCGTACCGATTGGGCCGTTACGCTGTTTACCTAAGATAATTTCGGCAATGCCTTTCAGATCGCTGTTCTCGTGATAGACCTCGTCACGATAGATAAACATGATCAGGTCGGCATCCTGCTCGATAGAGCCGGATTCACGCAGATCCGAGTTAACCGGACGTTTATCGGCGCGCTGCTCCAGCGAGCGGTTAAGCTGCGACAGCGCCACGACCGGCACCTGTAGCTCTTTCGCCAGCGCCTTAAGCGAGCGGGAGATTTCGGCAATTTCCAGCGTACGGTTATCGGAGAGCGAGGGCACGCGCATCAGCTGTAGGTAGTCGATCATGATCAGGCTTAAACCGCCATGCTCGCGGAAGATACGCCGCGCGCGGGAGCGCACTTCCGTTGGCGTCAGGCCGGAAGAGTCATCAATAAACATGTTTTTCTTTTCCAGCAGAATGCCCATGGTGCTGGAAATACGCGCCCAGTCTTCATCATCAAGCTGGCCGGTACGGATACGCGTCTGATCGACACGGGAAAGCGAGGCCAGCATACGCATCATCAGCTGCTCGCCGGGCATCTCCAGACTAAAGATCAGTACCGGTTTATCCTGTAGCATCGCTGCGTTTTCGCAAAGGTTCATCGCAAAAGTGGTTTTACCCATCGATGGACGCGCCGCCACGATAATCAGATCCGAGCGCTGCAGGCCTGCCGTCTTTTTATTCAGATCCTGATAGCCGGTATCAACGCCGGTTACGCCATCGTGCGGCGTCTGGTACAGCGATTCGATCCTGGAGATCGTCGCCTCAAGGATTTGATCGACGCTCTTTGGGCCTTCATCCTTATTGGCGCGATTTTCCGCAATCTGGAAAACGCGGGACTCGGCCAGATCTAACAGATCTTCGCTGGTGCGGCCCTGCGGATCGTAACCGGCATCGGCGATCTCGTTCGCCACCGCGATCATTTCACGGACTACTGCTCTTTCGCGTACGATATCGGCATAGGCGCCGATGTTCGCCGCGCTTGGCGTATTTTTGGACAGCTCGGCAAGATAGGCAAAGCCGCCGACCATGCTCAGCTCGCCTTTGGTTTCCAGCGATTCAGAAAGCGTAATCAGGTCGATCGGCTTGCCCATCTCCAGCAGGCGCTGCATTTCGCTGAAAATCATCCGGTGCGGACGGCTGAAGAAGTCCTGCGCCACCACGCGTTCGGAGACGTTATCCCAGCGCTCGTTATCCAGCATCAGACCGCCCAACACGGACTGCTCCGCTTCCAGCGAATGGGGCGGCAGCTTCAGCCCTTCCATTTGCCGGTCGCGCGGCTCACGGTTTTCATTGGATTTGTTGGTGGGTTTATTTCCTGCCATAGTGATGTAATACCTTGTGTGGGGACGCGCCAGTATACCCGTTTGGCGACCTTTCGTCCTCCTTCAATGAAGCGCATCCAACAGGAGTGTTCATGGCAAAACGCATCCAAATCGGCCAGCACGGCGGCCCGGAAGTTATCCAGGTGGTTGAGGCAGAGATCCCCGAACCGGCAGCCGGTGAAGTGGTGGTGGAGAACAAAGCCATCGGCATTAATTATATCGATACCTATGTGCGCAGCGGGCTTTATCCGGCTTCGCTGCCTTCAGGGCTGGGAACGGAAGCGGCTGGCGTAGTCAGAAGCGTGGGTGCAGGCGTTACTACCCTAAAAGCAGGCGATCGCGTGGTCTATGCGCAATCGGCGCTCGGCGCCTACAGCGAATATCACGCCGTTCAGGCAGACAAGCTGGCGCTGCTGCCCGATAGCATCTCCTTTGAACAGGCGGCCGCCTCTTTCCTGAAGGGGCTGACCGTACACTATCTGCTGCGCCAGACCTATGTGATTCAGCCAGACGAGACTTTCCTGTTTCAGGCGGCGGCTGGCGGCGTGGGATTGATTGCCTGCCAGTGGGCAAAAGCGCTGGGCGCGCACCTAATCGGCACCGTTGGTTCGGCAGAGAAAGCTGCCAGAGCGAAAGAAGCCGGGGCCTGGCAGACCATTAACTATCGGGAAGAAGATGTGGCGAAGCGCGTGCTGGATCTGACCCAGGGCAAAAAAGTGCGCGTGGTCTACGATTCCGTGGGTAAAGATACCTGGGAAGCCTCGCTGGATTGTTTGCAAAGGCGCGGCCTGATGGTTAGCTTCGGCAACTCTTCTGGCCCGGTAAACGGCGTGAATCTGGCTATCCTTAACCAGAAAGGTTCGCTGTACGTTACGCGCCCTTCGCTAAACGGTTATATCACCAATGCCGATGCGCTAACCCACGCCAGTAACGAACTCTTTTCGCTGCTTGCCAGCGGCGCGATTAAGGTGGAAGTGCCGGAACAGCAGAAGTTTGCGTTAGCGGACGCGCAGCAGGCGCATAAAGCATTGGAGAGCCGCGCAACTCAAGGCTCCTGCCTGCTGATCCCCTGAGAGCACGGCTGTCTCTTGCCACATCAGAGAAGCGGATCGCCAGAAATAAGCAGGGCTTCCCGGAGGAAGCCCTTTTTTCTTTTTTATAGTTCGCGCTGTTTGTAGGGTCAGCGGCGATGAATTTGGCAATTCAGGAAATCATCCTGACAGAATTTATAAGTAAAAAATATGTTTAATTGCAAATTTGTCTATGCGATCTGCCAGGTTGTGATCGACGCCGCATTACGCTTTGCAAAGCTGTCGATAAGCCCCTGATATTAGCGAGACAGCCAACGTTCTGCTTTTGACGACGGCTTGCGGTATGCGCGATAAATCCATACCGCAGCAACGGCCAGCGCCAGCCACGGCAGCATTTTAATCACTACTACCAGTAAACCAGCGAACATCATCACTATGCTGGCCACGATCAGCGCCAGAATAATCCCCAGCAAAGAAACGCCGGTCAGCAGCAGCATCACAAAAAAGCCAAGGACGAAGAAGATTTCCATTAACGCACTCCTCATTAAAAACGCTGCAGCACTATTACAAGATACGTGCCAGAGTTTCCTTTAACGTAACGCAATGAAATACATAAAAAAGGTAAAAGCAAGGCGAGCGTGACCTGGTCAATATCCTTATAATATGGTGTGAAGTTGACCAAATAAAAAGCTTTGTTAGCAGTATGGGCAATGCGGCAGGCGCTGACGTACCAACGCTGCCGCTATTAGTTAAACCGCCGTCGGCACCTTATCCGCCACCAGCGCCAGCGCCGCCTCTACGGTTTCTACATTCGCACCAGCCTTATGGGCGTTTTCGCTAAGGTAGCGACGCCACTGCCGCGCGCCTGGAATCCCCTGGAACAGCCCAAGCATATGACGAGTGATATGCCCCAGGTAAGTCCCTTTCGCCAGCTCACTCTCAATATACGGATACATTGAGCGCACCACCGCTACCGGATCCACGGCAGGTAAATCGCTGCCAAACAGCTCGCGGTCAACCTGCGCCAGCATCCCCGGATTCTGATAGGCTTCGCGGCCCACCATTACGCCATCCATATGCTGCAAGTGCGCTTTGGCTTCTGCCAGCGACTTGATGCCGCCGTTGATGGACATCGTCAGGTGCGGAAAATCTCGCTTCAGCTGATAAACACGCTCGTAATCCAGCGGCGGGATCTCGCGGTTTTCTTTTGGGCTCAACCCTGAAAGCCAGGCTTTACGGGCATGAATGATAAACATCTCGCAGCCGCCCTGCTCCGACACCTGACGAACAAAATCGCACAGGAACTCGTAGCTATCCTGCTCATCAATGCCGATGCGGGTTTTTACCGTGACCGGAATAGAGACGCGTTCGCGCATTGCCTTAACGGCCTCCGCCACCAGCGCCGCCTCGCCCATTAAGCAGGCACCAAAGCGGCCATTCTGCACGCGGTCTGAAGGGCAGCCGACGTTAAGATTTATTTCGTTGTAGCCACGTGCCTGCGCCAGTTCGGCACACTGCGCCAGCGCAGCAGGATCGCTACCGCCCAGCTGCAACGCAACCGGCTGCTCTTGCTGGTTCCAGGCCAGATAATCGCCCTTACCATGAATAATGGCGCCGGTGGTCACCATTTCGGTATACAGCAGAGCCTGTCCGGTCAGCTGCCGATGAAAATAACGGCAGTGGCGGTCGGTCCAGTCCAGCATAGGGGCAACGGAAAAACGATGGGCAGGTAAATTTTGAGTCATAAAACGCGCGGGCTCTGATTAACAAATGACGATAATGTGCGCAATGATAACACGCCCAACGCCAATCATTAAGCGGGCGCAGCGGTTCTGCGCCCGAAAGAAAACTAGAAGGTAAAGTTCAGCTGGGCTACGGCACCCCAGGTATTGTCATTGCCGCGCATTCCGGCCAGATCCAGGTGCACCTTGTTAAACGGCGAGAGACCAAAACCAGCGGTGGCAACATTAGTGTCGTTTGACTTCATATCGGCACGATAACCCGCACGCAGCTGTAGCCAGCTCAGCACGCGATATTCTGCGCCGATGCCCGCATACTGGCTATCTTCCACCGTTTTAAAGCGCTTGGTTGGCGTAGCATCCACATCCAACGCTGCCGTCAGACGCTCAGTATGGAAAGAAACGCCAGGCGTGACCACCGGCCGAATTTGGTAAGTATCTTTATAACCGTTCACTTCACGGGTATCGATATCACGGGCAATCAGGTTCTGCGCGCTGACGCCCAGCGTCCAGTTATCATTGAGATCGGTTGCCGCGCCGGCATCCATATTGAAGCCGGTATTAGAGTTTTTATAACGTCCTTTAGTGAAGTCCGACTTGTCGTAATTATAAACAGAGGCGCTGTAGTTATAGAGATAGGTTTTCTGAATCTTTGGCGTAATACCGAACGAAACCGGATGACCAGCAATATTGAACTCATGCGCTACGGCGATGCCGTAATCATAAACGATGGCGCCGCGCCCCAGCGCTGCAGATGTTAAATTATCCTGATCGCCCGGCAGAGGGACTCGTGTGCCGTCGGCGATGCCCTGGAGATAATCAATATCGCCCTGGCTGACGTCAGCCGTAACGTGCGCGGTTCCGTAAGCTTTTGCCACAAAAGCAAAAGGTAAGACTTCATTCGGCACGGTAACGGCAACAGCCGCGCCCGCCGTGGCCCAGGATTTACTGCCTTTAATGCCACGCAGTTGGTTAGCCAGATCGCCCGCTGCCGCCTGAACGCGCGGATAGTTGGTAATCAGGCTGATCGGATCCTGCCGGGCGATATCCTGATAGCGGTCAACGCTATCGGTCAGGTCATCTACCTTATCAATCAGCTTGTTTTTGTCCGACAGCTGAGCACCCACGGCTGGCAGAATAATGCTGACATTATCTTCCGGCTGCGCTTTAGTCATCAACGCCGGGTTAGCTAACACCGCTGTACCGTAGGTTGAAGAGGCTACGCCCGTGCCGCCCATTGCATCATTACGGGCATCATAGTAGTTGCCCGCGGCCAGAGCGCTTAACGGAGCCAAAAACAGTACGGGAAAAACCGCCGGTCGGGTGAATCTGTTCAGCTTGAATTTTTTGACCATTTAACTCTAACCCTTTAACAAAAGAGACGGCGACAGCGCGCGCCAGGTACGAATGACCTTATAATGAGCCGAATGGCAGCAAGTCATTGCGCGGAATTAAGTCAAATTAACGGGGTTTTTCTGCGCATTGCGCGGCTTTTAATCTGTTAGCCGGAGTCAAAAAATAGCCGATATTTCAAGGCCTGCCGCAGAATTGATTACGAATATTTAACTAAATGTAGCTCTAATCCTCTGGATCGCCACCCGCTTCGTTAAAAAGTCCAGCTTTAAACGGCATCAATGAAAGCGGAGATTTATGCAGTCTGCCGTTTGCTGCCGTAAAGGCAAGACCGGCTGGCTGACAAAGGAAGAGAGAACGCGGGAGGATCGACGTGAAGCGCGGCGTTTTTATCGGCACTGTGATAATATAACGCTCTAAGCCAGCCTGGGGAGCCTTATGAATATACACAGTCCTGAAAAAATTCTGTCGCAGGCGGAGTCTATCTGCCAGCAGCGCAACGTCAGGCTGACGCCTCAGCGTCTGGAGGTACTGCGCCTGATGAGCGAGCATCACGGGGCGATTAGCGCTTACGATCTGCTGGATTTATTGCGCGCCAGCGAGCCGCAGGCCAAACCGCCGACCGTTTATCGGGCGCTGGATTTCCTGCTGGAACAAGGGTTTGTGCACCGCGTCGAGTCCACCAACAGCTATGTGGTCTGTCATCACTTTGAAGAGCCGTCGCATACGTCAGCAATGCTGATATGCGATCGCTGTGGTGCCGTGGCGGAACAGCACGCAGAAGGCGTCGAGGCAATTTTAAAATCGCTGGCCCATAGCGGCGGTTTTGCGCTGACCAATAGCGTGATCGAGGCGCATGGCCTGTGCAGCAACTGCGTAGAAGTGGAAGCCTGCCAGCATCAGGATGCGTGCCAGCACGATCATACGCTCGGCACCAAAAAGCGCGGGCGTTAATGTCGTCAGGCTTAAAGAAAATTTAAGCGGCGTGGCAAAAGCCCAAAAAACAAAGGCAGCGCGGTTTGCGCTGCCTTTGCAGTTGATAGCTTTTCGGTATCAGGGATCGGCTTGCCTGTTTATACCGAATACTAACGGATCAGAAACGGTGCTTATTAGTGGTTTCCCAGTCGCCCAGCTCTTTCTCAGCCTGGTCTTTGGTGTAACCATAACGCTCCTGAATTTTACCGACCAGCTGATCGCGTTTACCTTCCACGACCGTCATGTCGTCGTCGGTCAACTTGCCCCATTTCTCTTTCACTTTACCCTTTAACTGTTTCCAGTTACCGCCGGCTTCGTCTTTATTCATCTTGTTTCTCCTTAACCTTAGGTGATAACAGCTTATCGTTACAGCAGAACCGCTGGCAGCAATATAAAACGCTGCTCAAGTGCGTAACGTACAGATAATTGTAGTAGAAGATGGCGAATCTGCACGTCGGCGCTTCGCTTTTTCTGGAAAAAGCGAAGCGGTGCCGGTTTTTTAACGGAAAAAATCGCGAGCAGGTAAAAATATTTTTTAGAAAAAACAATAAATTATATAGGTTAACCGTACAGAGAAACGGCTTTATGCCAGAAATTTCTGATAAAAGGCTCTGCACCGGACGCAACAGCATAAAAGCGTTGTCTCAGCCCGCTGAGAAGCAGCGAAATACCTGCAACGACTGACCTGTACCTGATAAGAGGCGGCAATAAACAGAAAGGCATCAGGCCAAAGGAACAAAAAACCTTTAACAGCGCCGGTAGTGTGCGGAGAAAGTTTGAGCGGTTGCGCCGTCAGAACGACGGCGCAAAAAATACGCTGTTTACAGCCAGCTACCGTTACGGATTACGCCGACG
>NZ_JBHDVM010000008.1:0-25079 GCF_042610525.1 Pantoea sp. sgz302252 | reverse complement strand
CCTGGTTGTTTATACAGACGACTGTGAGTATATACAGGTATTTCGAGGTTGGAAACCTAAAGCTGGATAAAAAACGGCATATTGTGGCGTTTTGTGGGCTCGGCATCATCGATTGAGCAAAATAGTCAGCCAGACAAAGACGGCCAGCAGGATAGCCAGCAGCACGGCGGCCGATCCCATATCTTTGGCTCGTCCGGAAAGCTCATGGAACTCATTGCCCAGTCTGTCGACTACGGCCTCTATCGCGCTATTAAGAACCTCAACGATAATCACCAGCGCCACGGAACCAATTAGCAGGATCCTGGCCATCGGCGTGACATCCAGCCAGCAGGCTACAGCTATCGCCACCACCGCCGCGATGACCTCTTGCCGAAAAGCCGCCTCATGCTGCCAGGCAGCGCGCAAACCTTTCCATGAATAACCCGCAGCTTTTATGATCCGCGTTAAACCCGAGGCGTTATTTGCCATAATCAGGGAACCCTTTGTTCTGTTTAACGTCAATGTCAGGGTAGCGCACATTTTGCAACATCACAGATCTCCTACGCGGATTCTGGTATGCTTGCGGCGCTTTGCTAACAAGAGGCTTTATGTTGTCTATGTCAGGTTGGCGTAACTTATATTATAAATTATTGAATTTCCCAGTAAAAATGCTGGTAAAAAGTAAAGCGATCCCCGCCGAGCCGGTCGCTGAACTGGGGCTGGATACGTCGCGCCCTATTATGTATGTGCTGCCGTACGATTCAAAGGCCGATCTGCTGGCGCTGCGCGAGCAGTGTCACAAAGAGGATCTTCCCGATCCCCTGGAGCCGCTGGAGATCGACGGCACGCTGCTGCCGCGCTACGTTTTTATCCATGATGGCCCACGCGTGTTTCCTTATTACGCGCCTAATCTGGAATCCGTAAAAACCTTCCACGACTATCTGGATCTCCACCGCAGCAATCCGCTGCTGGACGTGCAGATGGTGCCGGTGTCGGTAATGTTTGGCCGTGCGCCGGGACGTGAAGTTCAGGGCGAAAGCCAGCCGCACCTGCGCGTGCTGAACGGTATCCAGAAATTTATCGCCGTGCTCTGGCTGGGGCGCGACAGCTTTGTGCGTTTCTCGCCGATGGTCTCGCTGCGCCGTATGGCGACCGAGCACGGTACCGATAAAACTATCGCTCAGAAGCTGGCTCGCGTAGCCAGGATGCACTTCGCCCGTCAGCGCCTTGCGGCTGTCGGCCCGCGTCTGCCGGTACGTCAGGATCTGTTTAACAAGCTGTTGCAGTCTAAAGCTATCGCCAAAGCGGTAGAGGATGAGGCGCGCAGTAAAAAGATCTCTCATGAGAAAGCGCAGCAGAATGCGGTTGAGCTGATGGAAGAGGTCGCGGCAGATTTCTCCTACGAGGCTATCCGTCTGACCGACAGGATCATGGGCTGGACGTGGAGCAAGCTCTATCAGGGCATCAACGTCAACGGCGGTGAACGCGTACGCCAGCTGGCGCAGGATGGGCATGAAATCGTTTATGTGCCCTGCCATCGCAGCCATATGGACTATCTGCTGCTTTCCTACGTGCTTTACCATCAGGGGCTGGTGCCGCCGCATATCGCTGCGGGTATCAACCTTAATTTCTGGCCAGCCGGCCCGATTTTCCGTCGCCTGGGCGCGTTCTTTATCCGCCGCACCTTTAAAGGCAACAAGCTTTACTCTACCGTGTTCCGTGAATATCTGGGCGAGCTGTTTACGCGTGGTTATTCTGTGGAATATTTCGTGGAGGGCGGCCGTTCCCGTACGGGACGCCTGCTGGATCCAAAAACCGGCACGTTGTCGATGACCATTCAGGCGATGCTGCGCGGTGGCAATCGCCCTATCACGCTGGTGCCTATCTATATCGGCTATGAGCACGTGATGGAAGTCGGCACCTACGCAAAAGAGCTGCGCGGTGCCACTAAAGAGAAAGAAGGCTTTATGCAGATGGTGCGCGGGTTGCGCAAGCTGCGTAACCTGGGTCAGGGCTACGTGAATTTCGGCGAGCCGCTGCCGCTGGTTAACTATCTGAACAAGCATGTGCCGGAGTGGCGCGACTCTATCGATCCTATTGAGTCTCAGCGCCCGGCCTGGCTGACGCCTGCGGTCAACGATATCGCCCAGCGCGTGATGGTGCGCATCAATAATGCTGGCGCGGCCAACGCTATGAACCTGTGCGTAACGGCGCTGCTGGCTTCGCGTCAACGCTCGCTTACCCGCGAGCAGCTGGTGGAACAGCTGGAGTGTTATATCCAGCTGCTGCGCAACGTGCCTTATTCACCGGATTCTACTGTGCCGGATATGACGCCGGATGCAATGCTGGATCACGCGCTCAGCATGAATAAGTTCGAGATTGAGCAGGATAATATCGGCGAGATTATTGTGCTGCCGCGCGAACAGGCGGTATTGATGACTTACTACCGCAACAACGTTCATCATATGCTGGTGATGCCATCGGTAATTGCGGTGATCCTGATGCAGCATCGGGAGCTGACCCGCGCCGAGCTGCTGCGCCAGGTTAGCGTGATCTATCCGATGCTGAAAAGCGAGCTGTTCCTGCACTGGGAGAAAGAAGATCTGCCAGCCGTACTGGATTCGCTGGTCAGCGAAATGGCGCGTCAGGGCTTGCTGACCGCCGATGAGCAGACGCAAAAGCTGCGCCTCAGCCCTGCCCGTTTCCACACGCTACAGCTGCTGGCAGCGGGCGTGCGTGAAACGCTACAGCGCTATGCCATCACCTTCTCAATCCTCAGCGCTAATCCGTCAATCAACCGCGGCACGCTGGAGAAAGAGAGCCGTACTATGGCTCAGCGCCTTTCCGTGCTGCACGGCATCAACGCGCCGGAGTTTTTCGATAAAGCCGTGTTCTCCACATTGGTGCTGACGTTGCGAGACGAAGGCTACATCAGCGATACCGGCGATGCGCATTATGAACAGACCCATAAGGTCTACCAGATGCTGGCCGATCTGATCAGCCAGGAAGTTCGTATGACGATTGAAAGCGCGCTGGCGCCCGAGTAAACCAGCGATAAAAAAAGGGCCGGTGCGAGAAGCATCGGCCCTTTTTTATTGCCTGTAATTAGCTGGTAAACGGCGCGCAGCTCAGGGCGATACCGATAAACAGAATCATTCCCGCGTAGTTATTATTCAGGAAGGCCCTGAAGCAGGCTTCACGCTCGCGGCCGCCGATCAGCTTCTGCTGCCAGATAAACAGCGCGCCAGCCGCCAGCAGCGACCAGTAAAACGGACTATTTAATTGCATCAGCTGGCCGATTATCGCCATCAGCACCAGCGTAGCGATTTGCAGCAGGCCAATAATTAGCTTGTCGAAGCGGCCAAACAGAATTGCCGTAGATTTAACGCCGATTTTCAAATCGTCATCTCTGTCCACCATCGCGTATTGCGTATCGTAAGCCACCGTCCAGCAGATGTTGGCAAAGAACAGCAGCCAGCAGGTTAAAGGCACTGTTTCACTGACCGCAGCCCAGCCCATCGGGATTGCCCAGCCGAACGCTGCGCCCAGCACCACCTGCGGTAGATGAGTGTAACGCTTCATAAACGGATAAACCCAGGCCAGCGCCAGCCCGCCGAACGACAGCAGAATGGTCATCAGATTCATGGTCAGCACCAGGCAAAACGAGATCAGCACCAGGCCACCAAACAGGAACTTTGCTTCTGTGGAGGTGACTGCGCCGCTCGGCAAAGGACGCGTACGGGTACGCTTTACGTGACCGTCGATTTTACGATCGGCAAAATCGTTAACCACGCAGCCTGCCGCACGCATAAAAAATACGCCCAGCGTAAAAACCACCAGCACATCAAGCGGCGGCACGCGCAGACCTGCCAGCCACAGCGCCCAAAAAGTAGGCCACAACAGCAACAGCGATCCGATAGGTTTATCAATACGCATCAGGCGGCTGTAGGCCTGAAACTTACTGACCGGCAGAGATTTCTCCATACTACATTTTCCTTTCTGCCTGGATGGCTCTATAGAGCGGCGCAGGCGGTAAAAACAGTTCGGTTAACAGCAGCGGCTTGCCGGAAAGGCGCAGCAGCGAGCGGCGCCCCCACAGCTCGCCGCTGCGTCCCGGCTCGATAAAATCGCGGCTAAGCGTTGAGGAAGCAAAAAGATAGCGGCCCAGCGGCCTTGAACCAAGCTGTTGCAGCTGCTGCTCCGGCCCGTGCAGCGTGGATTCTGGCAATACAGTGCGGGCAACCAGCCAGGCCTCACCATCGCCGCACAGCAAGATCTCGCGCAGCCAGTAGCGCGGCTCTTCGGGTAGCAGCAGCGCATCCACGCCTGCTTCTTGCCTGTCGATAAAGCCTTCGCGCAGGATCTCGACCGTCACTTTCTGACAGTGGCGCTCAAAACGGCGGGTCATGGAGTCTTCTTCCATCAGCCAGTCAAGCAGCGGCGCAGTCAGCTGAGGCGATGAGAGCGGTAGCCATTCAATGGCGCATAGTTTTATTAGCGCGGGATCGGTCATTGCGCTTCTCCGGACGGTAAATTGGAGTAGCCTAGCATAAGGCGAAAGGCGTTAAACAGAATTTTAACCATTGGAGACAGCGGAAGGCCGCCCCGAAAGACGGCTTCCTGGCTTACTTGCCTGCTACGTTGATGATCACCGTGAAAGCGTTACCGGAAACTGTCCAGTTCCCGCTTCCGGATGACCACAATGCACCAGAAACAACGAGCACAATACAAAAGTACCGTTTCATTGCGCGGTCCTTGCACAGACCGCTTCGCGGTATCATCACCGGAGATAAAACCGCGAATGCAAGCACTTGAACGTACCTGCGTTTACGGCCATTGGACATCCTTTTCCGGGTCCGGCGCCAGCTTGCTTAAGGCGGCGAAAAGGGCCGCCTGAATTGTACATTAAATGATCAAAAAGTACACTTGACATACAGCTGCCACAAGTACATTATGTGAGCACTTGAACGTGCTTGCGTTAAGCAGCAACCTGCTGGCAAGGCCGCTTAACCTGGCCAGCTCAAGAGAACCGCCATCAATGGCGGTTTTTTTGTATCTGCCCTATGCGGAAAGAAAAGAGAAACGCGGAAGGCCGCCCCGAAAGACGGCTTCCTGGCTTACTTGCCTGCCACGTTGATGGTTACCGTGAAAGCGTTGCCGGAAACTGTCCAGTTCTCGCTTCCGGATGACCACAATGCACCAGAAACAACGAGCACAATACAAAAGTACCGTTTCATTGCGCGGTCCTTGCACAGACCGCTTCGCGGTATCATCACCGGAGATAAAACCGCGAATGCAAGCACATGGGTGCGCCTGCGTTTACGGCCGTTGGACATCCTTTTCCCGGTCCGGCGCCCGCTTGCTTAAGGCGGCGAAAAGGGCCGCCTGAATTGTACATTAAATGATCAGAAAGTACACTTGACATACAGCTGCCACAAGTACATTATGTGAGCACTTGGGTGTGCTTGCGTTAAGTAGCAACCTGCTGGCAAGGCCGCTTAACCTGGCCAGCTCAAAAGAACCGCCGCTAATGGCGGTTTTTTTGTTTTTATGGCCTGCTGTATTGAAAGAAAGGGAGTCAGTAGGATGTTTGCCTGCTATTGGAACATCATACGGCCGGCCAGCGGCTGGATCCGTCGGCGTACGCTAAGGGCGATTGAACGCGCTCTGGTACGCACCTGAACAGCTCTACTCGCGCTTCAACCGATTGCTGTTCGCCAGCCATAGCGTCACCACCAGAATCAGGATCGCGACTGAATAGGCCAGGGTGTCGAAAGGATTTTTATGATCGACGATGATCAGCCGGATAATAGCCGTGATGCCGATATAAACGAAGTAGCGCAGCGGGAAGTGGTAGCCGGACTGAAAATACTTAACGATCAGCGCGATAAATTCGAAGTAAAGAAAATAGATTACGATCCCTTCGATCAGTAAATACGACGAAGTCTGCTCGCCGGTATTGAGCAGCACGTTAGCCAGATGGAGAGTTTCTTTCCCTAAAAAGATGGCCAGAATACCGGCCAGCGCAATCAGCCCTACATTCAGCACCATCTGCAGTAACCAGGCAATACGCGTGGCGTTAATCATACAAATCCTCGACAAATACGGTTCTCTGTCAGGGCCATCCTGACCGTTACAATATGCTTTAGTGTGAGCGGCTTCACAAGTTTTCTCTGGACGTAAAAAGGGGCGAATCCTGTTCGCCCCTGGTGTTATCGCCTTATGGCTTAGCGGAAGTTTTTATCCCGATCGCTGGTCATATCATAAAGCTGATATTTACGGCCCAGCATCTGACCGCCGTCGCGCGTCAGTGGCGTCCAGTTGACCTGCGCACGACCGCGTGTTGGCGACGAGGTGAACAGATCCATCGGAATTGAAACATAGAAGCCCTTGGTAAATTCACCTTCACCGTAGTCTTCCGCCGAAACGTTGGTTTTGGTGGCGTAAGCGCCTACTATCACGCCGCTGTCGAACTGGCGGGAAATATCCAGCGTCGCGCCTTTATCTTCCGCCAGATACTGTCCCACGCTCGCCTTCACCAACACCTGATGATTAAAGAAGGAAGGACGCCAGTAGGCCGTCAGGTTGCCGACTTTCGCGTTGTAGTCGGTGAACTGCATCATATTGTCCCAGTCGCGCTGCTTGACGTAGTTGGCATCAATGCCAAACGCCCAGTCAGAGTCCAGCGGACGATAAAGCACTTCGCCGCCAACGCCACCGTACATGGTTTCCAGATAGCCACCGTACACCTGACCATAGAAACCGTTGCCCAGGTAGTGCATGTAGTTGGCTTGCAGGTTATTCACATAGACGTTGTTTTCAACGTACTCGCGAATATGGGTACGAACACGCGGCAGCGAAGAATCATTCGGCACGCCGTTGTAATTAAACTTATCGTAGTTATTTGTCAGGTTGCCGAATACGCTACCGTCGATCAGTAAGTGATCGGTCAGCCAGTAGTTGGCGCTGGCCATAACGCCGACCTGGTAAAGATAAAAGCTTTCCGGGCCGCCGACCGACTGGTTCAGTACCGGCGACAGGCTATAGTCAAAGCGATCCGCGTTGATAAAATAGCCCTGCTCGGTATGGCCTGGATCTAGCGGATTGACCCGCTTTTGCTCCAGCATCTTCTCTTTGCCCAGCGGATAGCCTTCCAGCTGCTGACGCAGACTGTCGGTACTGGTTTCCGTGGTTACCTGCGGCATATTATTACGCGTTTCGGTTACGTTCAGTTTGGCAATATTCTGCGGCAGCGCGTTCATCATAATCACGTTGGCGCGATCTATGCCTTCCTGAGTATTACGATATTTCGTCTGCTGTCCGGTAACGTAAAGCGTATCGCCTTTCACCTGAATTTTCGGCCCTGCCAGGCCCGCATTGTATTTCAGATCGGTCAACTGGCTGGCAACTACTGTCGGCTCCAGGAATTCGCCCTGCGGCTGCGGCTGATAAGCTGGTTTTGGCACATCCACCGAGGCGCTGTGCAATTCGTTAAAGTTGGTGCGCAGCGTAAAGCCCGCCATCAAAGTATTGCCGCGTTCATAGCTGACGTTTACATCGGCCCAGTCGGTGATGCGGTAAATCGCGCCGACGTTGACTTTGCTTTTCTGCTCCAGGCGACCGGCGAAATCATCCTGATAGTCGTTGCCTTCATACTCAACCTTCAGGCGCAGCGGCTGCCACGGCGTCTGGTATTCAATCCCGCCGAAAAGCGCCGCCGGGCCTTTGAAGAGATCTTTATCGCTAACGGAGCCAGCGGTGCCGTTGGAATTAGAACGGTAGCAGTAGCTGCTGTCCGCCTCACAGAATGGGTTTTTCACCGTGCCGCTGTTGCCCAGGTAGCCGAAGCCCAGGCCAAGAGTAAAATCGAATGGCCCCCAGGCTTTGCTGGCAACCAGATATTCACTGTCGAAAAGGCCAGTACCGCCCAGATCCCGCGCGCCCACGGAGACTTCCGGCAGCCAGTAGCCTTCCTGCCATAGACGAGCTTTCAGATCGAATGCCTTGTCTTTATAGCTCTGGTTGCCGCTGAAGCTTTCTACGGCGCTGTAGCGTCGGGTTTTCACATCGGTATAGCGAATGGTTGCTTCCAGCCACGGGAACAGCTGCACCGAAGAAGAGTAGAAATGGTATTGATCGTTGTAGCGGTAGTTCAGGCTGAACTCGCCATCCTTTGCCATGCGCGCTGTAGGCACCTGCAGCAGGCCCACGCCGCCAAAGTCGGACTGCGACGGCCCGATGAGATCCGCAGCCTGGGCCTGGCATGCGCAGGCCACTGATATCGCCAGCAGGCTGAGAAGATAATTTTTTTTCATCAGTCAGGGATCCGGTGCGTCAAAACAGAAATAATTTGCTGGTTAAGATCGGGGCCGCCGGGCAGCGACCACGCAGAGAAGCCAACGTAAATAATGCTGCCTGCTTCAGGCTCAATATGGCGATGGTTCCAGTAAGCAATTGGAACCTGCTGCGTTTCGCCTGAGGGCGCGATAACCGTGGCGAAATTACGCTCGGCACCGTCCAGCCGCTGATGGCTGTCCAGGTAGCCAGCTACGCCGCGGCCCGGCGCCCAGGTTGTTTTGCCGCTGCCGCTGACCAGGCCCGCAATGGTCAGACTGGTGGGTTTTTGCAGCGTATAAACGCTGTATTCACCTTCAAGACGGCGATTCGCTTCGGGACGCAGGCGCACCCAGTCCGGGTCGAGATTAACAATCTGTCGCCCCGTAACTTTAATCGCTGCGATTTGTTGGTAGAGGTTATCAATAGCCGCAGCCTGCTCGCCGTCATCATCGGCGTGCAGTTCCGCGCTCCAGCTTTTCAGACGCGCCAGCAGCTGCTGCTGTTGCTGTATTGCCGCTGCGGTAGCCAGCTTTTCGCTAATCACGGTGCCGGGCCACCAGGTTTTTCCTGCCAGACCTGTCGCCAGCTGCGCCAGATTCTGCACGTGGCTGACCTGCGCGGTTTCGCCCTGGCCTGGCGAGTAGATGGTGACTTCGCTGTCGGCGCACACGCTCAGCGACACGCAGGCGGCGAGACCTGCCACAAAGTAAGTTATTTTTTTCATGATTTCGCAGGCTTCAGGATGGTGGTTTCAACGGAGAAATCGTCGCCGTCCAGCGTTTGTCGCGACTGGCGAACCTGACCGCTAGTGGTATCGATCCAGAAAATGTTACGCCAGCTTTTATTCCCGGCGACAACCTCTTCCTGCCAGACGCGACAGGCAACTTTACGTCCGGCCAGATCGAGCACCTCATCCTGCAGGCGCGTGAAATGCGAAACGGCCATTGCGGCATGGAAGCGGCCTGCTTGTGACCAGCTCAGCTGACGTTGCCAGCTGGCACCTTCGGTCAGCCGCAGCGGATCGGCCAGCGGATCCTGTTCAAGGTTGCTGACCTCATGGAGGCTGTTTGTTAGCCCCAGCGTTTTCACCACGCGGCCATGCTGTGTGACAACCATGGTGCGGTCGCGGGTAATCCATTTTTGCTGGCCGTTTTCGGCAAAGCCCAGCACCACAAAAATGCGCTGGCCATCGTTAACGCGCAGATACATGCTGGCGTAAGGCAGGCTTTCGACCTGTTCCGCCGTGACCTGAACGTCGTCCGGCCCGAGCAGAGCCAGTTTTACCGTCTCTCCCAGGCTTTTTTGTGTTTGGGTGCAGCCCTGGGCGAGCAGGCATAAAAGCAGCAGCGGTAGATAGCGCACTGGTGTAAGTCCCTGAATAAATGCTGACAATGTCAAAAAATAACCACACAAGCGTGTGGTTATGATTAATTTACTCTACTTAACGAGTAGTGTTTGTGGTCGTAGTTGTAGTGGTGCCGGTATTAGAACCGTTACCGCCGCTGCTTGCTGCCAGCGCTACGCCTACCAGCGCGCCAAGCGCGCCCACACCTACTGCCGTAGTCGTCCCGGCGGAAAGCGTTCCCGCTGAGGCGCCCGCTGCGGCACCGGCCTCTTCAGGCGCGGCGAAGGCAGCGGAAGCAGTCGCTAAGTACGCTACGGCTGCAGCCGCACATAAGACTTTTTTCATACAAAATCCTTCACAGAATGAATGGATAACCTGCCTGACAGGTTCAGGCGCGCTCATTATAAGGCATTAAACTACCAGAATTGAGGGCGGTTAAACCCCTTCAGAGCAGCGGTTTCGCTGTGCGAAAAAGAGACATTTTTAGCAAGGTCAGGAAATATTCAGTCAATAAAATAGCTATATCGCTATTTATTGCTGCCGTATCCCGGCAAATCAGCGCCATTCACTGCCAATTCTGAATAAAACGGCGCATATTGCGGAGAAAGGCTATATGGGAAGAAAATATTATTAAAAACGCTGTTTTTCAGTCATTTAACTATGAGGAAGGCATAATAAAGGGCTGAAAGCAGACCATCTGTTTCAGACTAATCCGTGCGGAAATTTTCTCAGAGAACTGAATTTTAAGAATTTCCTCAGCGCAAGCCAGAACTATTCAGCAATGATTGGCAGAAGAAAATGCCTTTTGCTTCGTCTTCAGCAGTGCCAGCCAGAGATACAGTCTTTGTCAAACAGGGCCAGCTAAAGCTACAGGTGGATCTGACTGGCTTTAGATGGGGCCGGTGTTTGAGCACCGGCCCACCACAGAGCAGAGCTAAACCAGGAAGCGGCGGTTAGCGACTTCCCATCGTCACTCAGCCGCGCCAGTTTTTGTAGCGGTTAATCAGGCCATTGGTAGAACTGTCGTGGCTGGCAACCTGCTCGCTGCCGGAAAGCTCAGGCAGAATGCGATTGGCCAGCTGTTTGCCCAGCTCCACGCCCCACTGATCGAAAGTGAAGATGTTCAGGATGGCGCCCTGGGTAAAGATCTTATGCTCATAGAGCGCAATCAGCGCACCCAGGCTAAACGGATTGATCTCGCGCAGCAGAATGGAGTTAGTCGGGCGGTTGCCTTCGAACACCTTGAACGGCACGATATGCTCAACGGATTTCGCATCTTTGCCCGCATCGGCGAACTCTTTTTCTACTGTTTTGCGCGCTTTGCCAAATGCCAGCGCCTCGGTCTGCGCGAAGAAGTTGGAAAGCAGTTTGGCGTGATGATCGCCCAGTTGGTTATGGCTAACCGCAGGCGCGATAAAGTCGCACGGCACCAGCTTGGTACCCTGATGGATCAGCTGGTAAAAAGCATGCTGGCCATTCGTGCCCGGCTCGCCCCAGATAATTGGGCCGGTTTCATAAGTAACCGGATTGCCGTTGCGATCGACATATTTGCCGTTCGACTCCATATTGCCCTGCTGGAAATAGGCGGCAAAGCGGTGCATATACTGGTCGTAAGGCAGAATGGCTTCGGTTTCGGCGTCGAAGAAATTGTTATACCAGATGCCGATCAGCGCCAGGATCACCGGCAGGTTCTGCTCCGCAGGCGTATTAGCGAAATGATTGTCCATGGCATGCGCGCCGCTCAGCAGCTGCTCGAAGTTGTCGTAGCCGATAGAGAGCACGATAGAGAGACCAATCGCCGACCAGAGCGAATAACGCCCGCCGACCCAGTCCCAGAATTCGAACATGTTGGCGGTATCGATACCGAATTCACCGACGGCTTTGGCGTTGGTAGAGAGCGCAGCAAAGTGTTTCGCTACATGCTGCTCATCGCCAGCCGCTTTCAGGAACCAGTCACGCGCGCTATGGGCGTTGGTCATGGTTTCCTGCGTAGTGAAAGTTTTAGAAGCTACCAGAAACAGCGTGGTTTCCGGGCTAAGGTCTTTCACCGTTTCCGCGATATGCGTGCCGTCGACGTTAGAGACGAAGTGCATATTCAGGTGATTTTTATAAGGACGCAGCGCTTCGGTGACCATAAACGGCCCCAGATCGGAACCGCCGATGCCGATGTTTACTACATCGGTAATCGCTTTGCCGGTATAGCCTTTCCACTCGCCGCTGATAATGCGCTCAGAGAAAGATTTCATCTTCGCCAGCACCGCGTTGACTTCCGGCATGACATCTTTGCCATCTACCACGATTGGCGTGTTGCTGCGGTTACGCAGGGCAACGTGCAGCACCGCGCGATCTTCAGTGCGGTTGATTTTTTCCCCGGAGAACATAGATTTAATAGCGTCCTGCAGCTCGGTTTCTTTGGCCAGAGCCTGCAGCTTGTCGAGCGTTTCACTGGTGATGCGGTTTTTAGAGAAGTCCACCAGCATTTGATCGTCAAAAGTGGCGGAAAACTTGCTGAACCGGTCGCCATCTTTGGCGAACAGATCGGCAATTTCTACATCTTTCATCTCTGCAAAATGCTGCTGCAGGGCTTGCCAGGCAGCGGTTTGTGTCGGATTGATATTTTTCATAGCAACACACTCTTTTTATTTAAGAACCGTAAATCAGACCGGACGCCATGTTACCTGTTACGCGTTTCTCGCACGCCTTTCCCTGCAACAGGTGACGGCTATCAGAAGAGAAGTTTTCCTCCCTTTTGCCCGGGGCTATTTATAATTCAGGCGGCGGGGCTTTCCCCGATGCGTTTTAGTATGACTATTCTTGTCCTTTAAAGGAAAATTTTTATGGAGCTTTCTGCGCCACTCCTGTTAGTAATCATTGGATTAAGTTCGCTGGTGGCCCAGTGGCTGGCCTGGTTGCTGCGTTTGCCGGCCATTTTACCGCTGCTGGTTTTCGGCATTCTCCTGGGGCCGGTCGGCCACGTTTTGCAGCCGGATGCGCTGTTTGGCGCGCTGCTGTTTCCTCTTGTTTCGCTTTCGGTAGCGATTATTTTATTTGAAGGCGCTCTGACGCTGCGTTTTGACGAAATCCGCGGGCTGGGTAAAGTCGTACGCAATCTGGTCACTGTCGGTATGCTGGCGACCTTTCTGGTGGTTAGCCTGAGCTGCTGGCAGCTGCTTGATTTTCCGCCCGAGCTGGCGGCGCTGGTTGGCGCCGTCACCGTCGTAACCGGCCCGACAGTTATTGCACCGCTAATGCGTGTTGTGCGTCCTAATAAAGCGATTAACCAGATCCTGCGCTGGGAAGGCATAGTGATCGATCCGGTCGGCGCTATTTTTACGCTGTTAGTTTTTGAATTCATTGTCTTACAGCAAAAAGCGGAATCATTAACGCATCTTTTCTGGACGTTTGGCATCACCGTAGCGGTTGGCGCCGTCGGCGGCGCGCTGTTCGGCTGGCTGATGGGCGTTGCCCTGAAGCGCGTCTGGCTGCCCGGTTATCTGCAAAACTTTGCCGTGCTGGCCGTGATGCTGACCGCTTTTGGCGCATCAAACGCTATTGCCGACGAATCGGGTCTGCTGACCGTTACCGTTATGGGTATCTGGCTTGCCAATATGCGCGATGTGGATCTGAGCGAGATTATCGCTTTTAAAGAGGAGCTGTCGGCGCTGCTGATCTCCGCGCTGTTTATCATCCTGGCCGCCCGACTGGATGTCGGCGCGCTGGTAGCCATGGGCTGGCCGCTGGTCGGCCTGCTGCTGGCGGTGCAGTTTATCGCCCGCCCGCTTTGTATTCTGCTTTCAACCTGGGGTTCTAAGCTGCCGTGGCGCGATAAGCTGCTGCTAAGCTGGATTTCGCCGCGTGGTATTGTTGCGGCGGCGGTAAGCTCGCTGTTCGCGCTGACGCTGGAAAAAACCGGCTATGAAGGTGCCGACAGGCTGGTTACCGTAGTGTTCGCCGTCATTATCGGCACCGTGGTATTGCAAAGTCTAACCAGCTCGTTTTTAGCCCGTGCGCTGCGTGTACAGCAGCGCGAACCGCGCGGCATTCTGATTATCGGCGCTAACAGCGTCGCCCGCGCGCTGGCCGCCGCGTTGCAGAAACTGGATCTGCCAGTGCTGGTGACCGACAGCAGCTGGGAATATTATCGTCTGGCGCGTATGGAAGGCATTCCTGCTTACTATGGCAATGCCTGGTCAGATCATGCAGAAAACTTTCTGGATCTTAGCGAAACGGCGCAGGTGCTTGCCCTTTCGCCTAATCGTCATCAGAATGCGCTGGCCGTTTACCATTTCAGCCATATTTTTGGCAACAATAACGTGGCGGCTATCCGCTCGGGCGCCGCGCTAAAAGGCCGTCGCGACAGTGAAAGCCCGCGCTTTCGCCGTCATGAAGTGCTGTTCAGCCAGGAGCATACCTACGCCCGGCTCAGTAGCCTGCTGGCCAAAGGCGGCGTGATTAAAGCCACCAGCCTGAACGAGAACTTCGGCTGGCAGGAATACCTGGAAAAGCACCAGGAGGCGCTGCTACTCTTTGTGCAGGATGAGCAAGGTAAGTTGAAAATGTGCGATGGCCAGCCACCCGCGCTGCCCTGCACGGTGATTGCTCTGGTGCAAAATGAAGGATCCGTAAAGCCAGGGATTGACAGCGAGGCAATAACCCGGTAAATCTGGGCGGCTAGCTGCGCATCTGATGCGCAGGCCAGAAGAGGCGCGTCGCCCAGGCAGTGTGTTGGAGGAACCGAATCCGCAGATAACACATCAGGGGGAGCGACGCCGAGGTACAAACCATGCGGTATGGGGCGTATCGGCTACAGGGGCTGAATCCTCTGGGTTGTCACCACAAGCGTCCGTAAAGCGGGCGATTTGCAAGGTGGAGCGCTTCTGGGTGACTCGTAGTAATTCCTTTTCTACGTCTGCCCCGTTTCTGCTCTTCCCTTGTGCCAAGGCTGATAGATTTTAACCTGACACGAGGTATGTCAAGACATGTCCCAATCATTGATCGTGGCGAAGTTCGGCGGCACCAGCGTTGCCGATTATGCCGCCATGAACCGCAGCGCCGACGTGGTGCTGGCCGATCCGAATGTGCGCGTGGTGGTGCTTTCCGCCTCGGCGGGCGTCACCAATCTGCTGGTCTCGCTGGCGGAAGGCCAGGAGCAGGCGCAGCGTGCTTACCAGTTAGACGAGATCCGTCGCATCCAGTACGCCATTGTTGACCAGCTGACGCATTCAGATGTGATTCGCGACGAGATCGATCGCGTGCTGGAAAACATCACCATGCTTTCCGAAGCCGCCGCGCTGGCTACTTCTACTGCGCTGACCGACGAGCTGGTCAGTCACGGTGAGTTAATGTCCAGCCTGCTGTTTGTGGAGATCCTGCGCCAGCGTAAAGTGGCCGCCGAGTGGTTCGATGTGCGTAAAGTGATGCGCACCAACGATCGCTTTGGTCGGGCAGAGCCGGATGTCGCCCAGCTGGCGGAACTGACGCAGGCGCAGCTGGCCCCGCGTCTGGATGAGGCACTGATTGTGACCCAGGGCTTTATCGGCAGCGAGGCCAAAGGCCGCACCACCACGCTGGGGCGCGGCGGCAGCGACTATACCGCAGCGCTGCTGGGCGAGGCGCTGCACGCGACTCGTATCGATATCTGGACAGACGTGCCTGGCATCTATACTACGGATCCGCGCGTGGTGCCTACGGCTAAACGCATCGATGAAATTACCTTTGGCGAAGCGGCAGAGATGGCGACTTTCGGTGCCAAAGTTCTGCATCCAGCAACGCTGCTGCCTGCCGTGCGCAGCGATATTCCTGTCTTCGTCGGCTCCAGCAAGGATCCTGCCGCTGGCGGCACGCGCGTCTGTAACCAAACGCAGAATCCGCCGCTGTTCCGTGCGCTGGCCCTACGCCGCAAGCAGACGCTGTTGACGCTGCACAGCCTGAATATGCTGCACGCGCGTGGCTTCCTGGTGGAAGTGTTTACTATCCTTGCGCGCCATAATATCTCGGTAGATCTGATCACTACTTCCGAAGTCAGCGTCGCGCTAACCCTGGATACTACCGGTTCAACTTCAAGCAGCGACGGCCTGCTGACTCAGGCGTTGCTGACCGAGCTTTCGTCGCTGTGCCGCGTTGAGGTAGAGGAAAACCTGGCGCTGGTAGCGCTAATCGGCAACCAGCTTTCTAAGGCCTGCGGCGTCGGCAAAGAGGTGTTTGGCGTACTGGAGCCGTTTAACCTGCGCCTGATCTGCTACGGCGCAAGCAGCTACAACCTCTGCTTCCTGGTGCCGGGCAACGATGCCGAGCAGGTTGTCCAGGCGCTGCATAAAAACCTGTTTGAGTAGCCGCAGCGGTTTTACCAACAGCTAACAGGCTGACGCTTTATTGATAACCTTAAACCGGGCGCCCGCCCGGTTTTTTTACTTTCACCGGTTTTTTCCTGCATAGCTTTACTTAACCTCACGCGCGAGTTTGATCTAACTCAAAACAGCAGCTAATAAAATGCCCCTTTTCCCCGGGAGACCGCGTATTCTCCGTTCCGTTGATTTTCCGGTTGGGTAAGCCAGGGATAATAGCGGCGTTAAATCAAATTAATGGAGCAAGTCATGCGTAGGTTAGTAGCTGAAACGCTGGGAACCTTTGTGCTGGTTCTCGGCGGTTGTGGTAGCGCGGTATTGGCCGCGGCTTTTCCTGAACTGGGAATTGGCTTTGCCGGCGTAGCGCTGGCGTTCGGGCTGACCGTATTGACGATGGCTTATGCCGTAGGTCATATCTCGGGCGGCCATTTTAACCCGGCAGTCACGCTGGGCCTGTGGGCTGGCGGTCGCTTTCCCGCTTCGCAAATCTTCGCCTATATCCTGGCGCAGGTGGTGGGCGGCATCCTGGCGGCAGGCGTGCTCTATTTAATCGCCAGCGGCAAAGCGTCATTTGATGCGGCGGCCAGCGGTTTTGCCGCCAACGGCTATGGCGAGCATTCGCCCGGCGGTTTCTCTCTGCTTTCCGGCATGATAACGGAAGCCGTGCTGACCGCTCTCTTTCTGATCGTTATCCATGGCGCCACCGATAAACGCGCGCCGAAAGGCTTTGCGCCTGTCGCTATCGGCCTGGCGCTGACCCTGATCCATTTGATCAGCATTCCGGTTACCAATACCTCGGTTAACCCGGCGCGCAGTACCGCCGTAGCTATCTTCCAGGGCGGCTGGGCATTGGATCAGCTGTGGATGTTCTGGGCGATGCCAATTGTCGGCGCTATCGTCGGCGGCCTGCTTTATCGCAGCCTGCTGGCAGAGAAAGAGTAACGCTTTCCGGCGGGCTGACCTCGGCCCGCTTTTTCTCGCTTTTTTGCGGCTGCGGCCGTTTGCCCCTTCTTACCCGCCTTCTTTTCCCGTCTGCTAATGCTATGATTCGACGTCCGCTTTCCCCCGTTCCGGGAAAACGGCAACGCCATTAACACAACATCAAAAGGAAGTCTGGCTATGCTTGCCACCGTTACCCGGCTGTTCCCGTTATGGGCAGTCCTGCTTTCCCTTGCCGCTTATTATACGCCGAGCACTTTTCTGGGCATCGGCCCCTGGGTCACTTATCTGCTGATGCTGATTATGTTCGGCATGGGCGTTACGCTGAATATTAACGATTTTAAACGTGTGCTGACCCGTCCGGCGCCGGTAATCGCCGGGACTTTTCTGCATTATCTGGTGATGCCGCTCGCCGCCTGGGCGCTGGCGAAGCTCTTTAATATGCCACCAGATTTAGCGGCCGGGATGATCCTGGTCGGTAGCGTCGCCAGCGGCACCGCTTCCAACGTTATGATTTATCTGGCGAAGGGCGATGTGGCGCTGTCGGTGACCATTTCATCCGTTTCCGCGCTGGTCGGCGTTTTTGCCACGCCGCTGCTGACCAAACTCTATGTGGATACGCATATTCAGGTGGATGTCGTTGGCATGCTGCTGAGCATTGTCAAAATCGTAGTGGTGCCGATCGGCATCGGGCTGATTATTCATCACACCCTGCATGGCGTGGTTCGCCGGGTGGAGCCTTATCTGCCTGCTTTCTCCATGGTTTGTATTTTGCTGATTATCAGCGCCGTAGTAGCGGGCAGCCAGGGCTTTATCGGTTCGGTCGGGCTGGTCACGATAGTGGCGGTGATCCTGCATAACGCTATCGGTCTGCTGGGCGGCTACTGGGGCGGCAGGCTGTTCGGCTTTGACGAATCTACCTGCCGCACGCTGGCGCTGGAAGTGGGTATGCAGAACTCCGGACTGGCGGCGACGCTGGGCAAGCTCTACTTCTCACCGTTGGCCGCTCTGCCGGGCGCGCTGTTTTCAGTCTGGCACAACCTCTCTGGCTCGCTGCTGGCGGGCTACTGGTCGGGCAAACCCGTTAAGAAAAAGTAGCTTTCTTTCCCCCGCGCCATGCGGGGGATGTTATTCCTCATCCCGCTCGTCGTCCGGTTGCTCCAGCACGCTATAGGCCACCGCGCAAAACAGCGAGTTCAGGCGTTTCATATCGCCCAGCAAACCTAAATGCAGCGAGCTGGTTTCTATACTCTGTACATTCTGCTGATGCAGGCGGTCGACATGCTTGTGGGAATAACGACGGTTCATAATGCGGAAGCGGTGCTTGGCGCGCCGCAGCCGTTTGGCGCTGGTAATATCGCGCGACAGGAAAACCGACAGGCTCAGGCGCAAATTAGTGCTGATTTGCTCAATCAGCGTCTCCAGCTCCGCCAGGCCTTCCGTTGAGAAAGCACGGCGTGCGTTCAGCGATTTATCCGCTACGTCGCCGCTCATGCGTTCCAGAATATCGCCAGCCATTTCCAGGTTAAGTGCCATTTCGATAATCTCCGCCCAGCGGCGCGAGTCCTCTTCCGGCAGATCCTCTTTTGGCATCTGCGCCAGATAGAGTTTGATAGCGGTGTAGAGCACGTCGACATCGTCATCCAGCCTGCGCACCTCGCGCTCTTCGCGCAGCTCGCCATGCACCACTTTACTGAAACTGGTCAGCATCTGCTCCAGCACATCGCCCATCCGTAGCGTTTCTCTTGAAGCGTTCGCCAGTGCCAGCGCAGGCGTATCCAGCGCGCTAGCGTCCAGATGTTTCGGCTTCAGGCGCCGATCCGTTTCAGGTTCTTCACGGATAATTTTCTGGCACAGATCGGCCATCAGGTCGGTAAAGGGCACCATAATCAGACAGCGGAGCAGGTTGTAGAATACATGGAAGAAGATCACCAGCTCTTCATCGTTGACCGGCAGCTTTTGCAGCCATTCTGCCAGCAAATCGATAAAGGGCAGCACCATCAGCGAACCGATAAACTTAAACAGCAGACTGCCCAGCGCGACCTGCTTGCCCGCAGCATTGGAGCCGCTGTTATTCAGCATCGCCAACAGACCGCTGCCCAGGTTCGCGCCAATAACCAGACACAGCGCTACTTTAAAAGAGATTACGCCGGTCGCCGTAAGCGTGGCGGTAATCAGCACCGCCGCCAGGCTGGAATAGCTGATGATGGCGAATACCGCGCCGATCAGCGCATCCAGCATCACATCGCCGGTCAGAGAAGAGAAGATGACTTTGACGCCTGCCGCCTGGGTAATCGGCGTCGCGGCTGCGACAATCAGCTGTAGCGCCAGCAGAATCAGTCCCAGTCCTATACTGGCGCGGCCAAGTTGACCGGCGCGAGTCTGCTTACGACCCAGAAAAAAGACCACGCCGAAAAAGATAAACAGCGGTGAAAGCCAGGAAAGGTCGAAGGTCAGGATGCGCGCCATCAGCGCGGTGCCCACATCCGCGCCCAGGATAATCACCAGCGCGGGCGTCAGCGCCACCAGTTCCTGCGCGACGAAGGAAGTGACCAGCAACGTGGTGGCATTGCTGCTCTGCACCAGTGCGGTAACACCGATACCAGCCACAAATGCCATCGGCTTTTTCGCCACGCTGCGACTGAGCACGCGACGCAGATCCGCGCCATAGACTCGCATAACGCCGGTACGGACAATATGCGTTCCCCAGACCAGCAGAGCCACGGCGGAAAGTAAATTAAGCAGGGTTAACACCGATAAAGACCTCACAGCTTTATAAGATAAATGGCTTTGGTCTCGTTCGGAGACGCTGGGTTTAAGTTTAGCCGCTCTGGCGAAAAAGCTTTTTTATCAGCGTGATATTGTTGGTAAGGCCAGGTCTGTAAAGGCCCGGCTGGAAAAGCGGCGCAAAGTAAAAACAAGACCGACGCGGCCGAATTTAGTCAGTCTGCATCGTAGCCCAGATTTGGGGCCAGCCAGCGTTCGACTTCGCTGACGGGCATACCTTTACGCCGGGCGTAGTCTTCAATCTGATCGTGCTGTAGCTGGGCCACGGCATAGTACTTGCTTTGCGGATGGCTGAAGTACCAGCCGGAAACGGCCGCGCCAGGCCACATGGCAAAGGATTCCGTCAGCTTCATGCCGGTATGTTTCTCAACTTTCAGTAACTGCCAGATCGCGGCTTTTTCCGTATGATCCGGGCAGGCCGGATAACCTGGCGCCGGACGGATCCCCTGATAGTTTTCGCGGATCAGCTCTTCATTGCTCAGGTTTTCCGTCGGCGCATAGCCCCAGATGACTTTACGTACCCGCTCGTGCAGATATTCCGCGAAAGCTTCCGCCAGGCGATCTGCCAGCGCCTTCACCATGATTTTGTTGTAATCATCGTGAGCCGCATCGTAAGCTTGCGCCAGCGAGTCTTCCTCCAGGCCACCGGTCACGGCAAACGCGCCCAGGTAGTCCGCTTTGCGACTGGAAGCTGGCGCCACGTAGTCGGCAAGGCAATAGTTGGCGAAGTCGGACTTTTCGGTCTGCTGACGTAAGTGATGACTTACTTGCAATACCTCACGGCGCGATTCGTCTCGCCAAATATGGATATCGTCGCCCACACGGTTAGCCGGGAAAATCCCCACCACGCCGCGTGGTGTAAGCGCCTGCTTCGCGCTCAGCTCATCCAGCATAGTATTGGCATCTGCAAATAATCGCTTCGCCTCTTCACCGACCACTTCATCTTCCAGAATGCGCGGATATTTGCCCGCCAGCGACCAGGTCATAAAGAATGGCGTCCAGTCGATATAGTGGCGCAGCGTTTCGATGTTAGCACTTACTTCGCTTACGCCCAGCCGGTGCGGTACGGGCGGCATATAGTCTTCCCAGTCCAGCGCCAGTGCGTTGGCTCGAGCTGCTTCCAGCGACACTGGCGGCGTGCGCGGCTTTTTGCGGCCATGCTGAATACGTACCGTTTCATACTCTTTGCGTGTACGGGCGACAAAGTCTTTGTACTGAGTGGCTGAAAGTAAGGCTGAGACTACGCCAACAGTGCGCGAGGCATTCTGCACATAGATCGTTGGGCCGCTATAGTTCTGTTCAATCTTAACGGCCGTATGCGCTTTGGACGTAGTCGCGCCGCCGATCAGCAGCGGGAGCGTAAAACCCTGGCGCTCCATCTCTTTCGCCACATTGACCATTTCATCCAGCGACGGCGTAATCAGGCCGGAAAGGCCAATGATATCGGCTTTCTGCTCTTTTGCCGTTTTAAGGATTTTATCGGTGGGCACCATCACGCCCAGATCGATGATTTCATAGTTATTGCATTGCAGCACCACGCCAACGATATTTTTGCCGATATCGTGAACATCGCCTTTCACCGTCGCCAGGACAATTTTACCGTTGGTGCTGCCCTTCTCCTTACTCGCCTCGATATAGGGCTCCAGATAAGCCACCGCCTGCTTCATCACGCGCGCGGATTTCACTACCTGCGGCAGGAACATTTTGCCTTCACCAAACAGATCGCCGACCACGTTCATGCCTGCCATTAGCGGCCCTTCAATCACTTCAATCGGGCGACTGGCTTGCTGGCGCGCGGCTTCGGTATCCTCTTCGATAAATTCGGTAATACCTTTAACCAGCGAGTACTCCAGCCGTTTTTCTACTCCCCAGCTGCGCCACTCCGCCTGCGGCTTGTTTTCATCATCCGCCTTGCTGCCGCGGTACTTTTCTGCCAGCGCCAGTAGCCTTTCGGTGCCGTCTTCGCGGCGGTTGAGTACGACATCCTCTACGGCATCACGCAGCTCGGGCACCAGATCGTCATAGATAGCCAACTGCCCGGCGTTAACGATGCCCATATCCATGCCGTTGCGGATAGCGTAATAAAGAAAGACCGCGTGAATAGCCTCGCGTACCGGATCGTTGCCGCGAAAGGAGAAAGAGACGTTGGAAACGCCGCCCGAAATCAGCGCGTGCGGCAGTTCTCGCTTGATGTCCTCGCAGGCGCCGATAAAGTCCATCGCATAGTTGTTATGCTCTTCGATACCGGTAGCGACCGCGAAGATATTTGGGTCAAAGATGATATCTTCCGGCGGAAAACCTACTTCTTCGGTGAGGATTTTATAGGCGCGGCGGCAGATTTCGATTTTGCGCTCGCGCGTATCCGCCTGCCCGGCTTCATCAAAAGCCATCACTACCATTGCCGCGCCGTAGCGACGCACCAGGCGCGCATGATGGATAAAGGTTTCAACACCTTCTTTCATGGAAATGGAGTTAACGATGCCCTTACCCTGAATACACTGCAGGCCTTTTTCAATAACTTCCCATTTGGAGGAGTCGAGCATTACCGGCACGCGGGCGATATCCGGCTCGCCAGCAATCAGATTGAGGAAACGCACCATCGCCGCTTCCGCATCCAGCATGCCTTCGTCCATATTGATATCGATAATCTGCGCGCCGCTCTGAACCTGTTGCAGCGCCACTTCCAGCGCTTCGCTGTATTTTTCTTCTTTAATTAACCGTTTGAATTTCGCCGAGCCGGTAACGTTAGTCCGTTCACCGACGTTAACGAACAAGGTTTCCTCACTGATATTTAACGGCTCCAGGCCGGAAAGACGACAGGCTACAGGCAGGCTTGGTCGCTGGCGAGGCGCAACCCCTTCTACCGCGGCGACCATGGCAGCGATATGTTCCGGCGTGGTGCCGCAGCAGCCGCCAACAATATTCAGAAAACCAGATCGCGCCCATTCGCCAATCTGCTCCGCCATAATTTGCGCATCCAGATCGTATTCACCAAATGCGTTGGGCAGGCCAGCGTTAGGGTGAGCCGTAACATAGCTTTCCGCAATGCGTGATAGTTCCGCCACATACTGGCGTAGCTCATCCGGGCCAAGCGCGCAGTTCAGGCCAAATGCCAATGGTTGGGCATGGCGCAGCGAATTATAGAAGGCTTCCGTAGTCTGCCCGGAAAGCGTGCGTCCTGAAGCATCGGTAATAGTGCCGGATATCATCAGCGGCAGCGTTTTGTTCTGCGCCTCAAATTCGCTTTCTATCGCAAAAATGGCGGCTTTGGCATTCAACGTATCGAAAATGGTTTCGATCAAGATGATATCAACGCCGCCTGCCATCAGCGCCCGCGTTGACTCCCGATAGGCTTCGACCAGCTGATTAAAGGTGATGTTACGGAAAGCGGGATCGTTAACATCCGGCGAAATTGAACAAGTGCGGTTGGTCGGGCCTAATACGCCGGCAACATAGCGAGGTTTGTCTGGCGTGCGGGCTGTCCACTTATCGGCGCACTCGCGGGCCAGCCTTGCCGCGGCGTAGTTGATCTCCGCCGACAGCGATTCCATATGATAATCCGCCATCGCAACAGGGGTGGCGTTAAAGGTATTGGTTTCCAGAATATCCGCGCCTGCGGCGAGATAAGCATGATGTATTTCGCTGATGAGACCAGGCTTTGTCAGCACCAGCAGATCGTTATTGCCTTTCAGATCGCTCTGCCAGCTGGCAAAGCGCTCGCCGCGAAAGTCCTGTTCGCTCAGGCGATAGCTCTGGATCATGGTGCCCATACCGCCATCCAGCACCATAATGCGTTTTGCCAGCTGCCGATGCAGCGCTTCTGCTCTGTTCACTTTGGCCCCTTCGTCACTCTGCGGCACGCTACCACTGAGTCATACTGGCATAACTTTTAACCACGTAAAAGCGGCTGCTCCCCGAGCCATCATAGCTGAGGAGCAAGGCGTGCTTTGAGAAGGAGCTGGCGGCCAGCCAGAGATTATTCCAGCGTCGGGTTCATATGACGCAGATCGAATGGCGTGATCTGATAGACATAGTAGTTTAACCAGTTGGAAAACAGCAGGTTGCCGTGACTGCGCCAGCTGGCGCGAGGTGGCAACTCCGGATTGTCCTGCGGGAAATAATTAAAAGGGACTTCCGGATTTAAACCCGCCTCGTAGTCGCGATAATATTCGCCGGACAGTGTCAGCGCATCATACTCCGGATGACCGGTAACAAAGGCCAACCGCTTATCTTTGCTGGCGAACAGATAAGCTCCCGTGTCTTCCGATTCCGCGAAGATCTCCAGATCCGTATAGTCACGCAGCAGATGAGCGGGGAAATCCGCATAGCGTGAGTGCGGCGCCAGGAAAGTATCGTCAAAACCACGCGTTAAGAGCGCGTGTGGATGCAGAATCCGATGCTCGTAAACGCCCGACAGTTTTTTATCGCGCGTCTGTTTAGGAATGCCATAAAGAATATTCAGTGCAGCCTGTACAGCCCAGCAGACAAATAGCGTGGAGGTTACGTGCTCTTTGGCCCAGTGCAATACACGCTGGATCTGCGGCCAGTAGGCCACATCGTTAAAATCGACCAGCCCCAACGGCGCGCCGGTGACGATCAGGCCGTCATAGTTGTTATCCTGGATATCTTCGAAATTGCAGTAGAAGTTATTCAGGTGTTCCATTGGCGTGTTGCGCGACTCGCGGCTGTCGATACGCAGCAGCTGTATATCGATCTGTAGCGGCGAGTTGGAAAGCAGCCTCAAAAACTGATTCTCCGTCTCGATCTTTTTGGGCATCAGATTCAAAACCAGCACTTTTAGCGGGCGGATTTCCTGAGTGCTGGCCCGCGATGAGGTCATCACAAAAACATTTTCATTACGCAGAAAATTCACGGCTGGTAATTCATCGGGTACCCTAATCGGCATCGCCTGCTTCCTCAACTAACCATTTATACGTTTAGACATCCAGACAGCCAAAGATAGCGGGTTAAGCAGGAAAAGTCGAGGCGTTATAAGGTAGTTGAAAATGTTTCATCACGACTTAAAAGGTTGTTCATTAACCTAAACACGAAGGGCTTTTTCAGGGAAGTACAGCGTTGCGGTAAAGCGAGGATAAGAGGGAAATCGTACTTGCAGACTTTTCGAGCTTATAAACGAAAAAAACCCCGACCGTAAGGTCGGGGTTATCGCGCCCGGCAGTTCCCTGGTCCCGCATCGGGATATTTTACCGTCGCGCAGACGCAAAAAACCCCGGCCTTTCGGTCGGGGTTATGCAATTTGATGCCCGGCAGTTCCCTGGGCTTGCATGGGGATATTTTACCGTCGCGCAGACGCAAAAAACCCCGGCCTCTCGGTCGGGGTTATCGCA
>NZ_JBHDVM010000007.1:789-299774 GCF_042610525.1 Pantoea sp. sgz302252 | reverse complement strand
CGTGTAGCGATGCTCAAGGAAAACGTCGTAATGAATTTATTACGTGTTCACTCTTAAGACTTGATATTTTTTACGTCCGGAGACGTTGATATCAATCCTGCGAGTGCCCACACAGATTGTCTGATAAATTGTTAAAGAGCGGTGCGGCCAGTGCTTTCGCTTCCTGCCGCGAGGTGGCGTATAATACGCTTTCCTCCTTCAGAGTCAACTTCTTTTTCAGAAGTTTTTCTCCGGCGGTTCAGCTTCCTGAACCTCCTGACCCGGTGACTCGCAAGCCGTTGTTCCGTGTCAGTGGAGGCGCATTATAGGGAGTTTCTGACGGCTGACAAGCGTTTCTGCAAAAAAAACTGCTGACCGTTTCTTTTTTCAACAAAAGCGCAATTAACAACCTGCTTCAGACTATTTAACCGGCAAATTGCTCTTTATTCTCTTTTATATCGGTCACGGTAGCGCGTCTGCTGATGCTATTCTTTCTACTTTGCAGGATTATCCTGTCGGCAACGATGACTGAGAAGGATGCCCAATGATTAAATCCGCGCGCAGTATGGCCGGACTTCCGTGGATAGCCGCTATGGCTTTCTTTATGCAGTCGCTGGACGCTACGATACTGAATACCGCACTGCCCGCCATCGCCTCCAGCCTTAACCGTTCTCCCCTTGCAATGCAGTCTGCCGTGATCAGCTATACCCTGACAGTAGCAATGCTGATCCCCGTCAGCGGCTGGCTTGCCGATCGCTTTGGCACGCGCAAGGTCTTTATCGCCGCTGTTTCTTTATTTACGCTGGGCTCGCTGGCCTGCGCGCTATCCAGCACTTTAACCATGCTGGTTTTGTTCAGGGTAATACAGGGGATAGGCGGTGCCATGATGATGCCCGTGGCTCGTTTGGCATTATTAAGAGCCTATCCGCGCAGCGAACTGCTGCCGGTTTTGAATTTCGTAACCATGCCTGGGTTAGTCGGCCCGGTTCTTGGCCCGCTGCTTGGCGGTGTACTGGTCACCTATGCGACCTGGCACTGGATCTTCCTGATTAATATTCCCATTGGCATTCTGGGCATTGTGTACGCCCGTAAATATATGCCGGACTTCACTACGCCTAAACGCCGCTTTGATTTTATCGGCTTTGTGCTCTTCGGTGTCGGGTTAGTGCTGCTTTCCAGCGGGATCGAACTGTTTGGCGAAAAGATAGTGGCCAGCAGCCTTGCGCTGGCAGTGACCTGCGGCGGCATTCTTTTGCTTCTTCTTTATATAGTGCATGCGCGACGCCATCCAACACCGCTGATCCCTTTGCCTTTGTTTAAGACCCGTACGTTCTCAATCGGTATTCTCGGCAACATAGCTTCACGTCTTGGCACCGGCTGCATTCCTTTTTTGATGCCGCTGATGCTCCAGGTCGGTTTTGGCTATTCCGCTATTCTGGCTGGCTGCATGATGGCACCGACCGCGCTGGGTTCTATTCTGGCTAAATCCACGGTGACGCAGGTGCTGCGCTGGTTTGGCTACCGGAAAACGCTGACGGGGATTAGCGTGATTATCGGCGTGCTGATCGCCAGCTTTGCGCTGCAATCGCCTGCAGCCAGCCTGGCGTTGTTGCTGTTGCCGCTGTTTGTGCTGGGTATGGCGATGTCTACTCAGTTTACGGCGATGAATACCATAACCTTAGCCGACCTGAATGACAGTAACGCCAGCAGCGGCAACAGCATGCTTGCCGTTACGCAGCAGCTTGCTATCAGTTTCGGCGTGGCGGTCAGTGCGGCGGTGCTGCGTTTCTATGAGAATTTCGGCGGCACTACCGTGGAACAGTTCCATTCCACCTTCCTGACAATGGGCGTGGTGACAGTGCTTTCCGCCCTGGTCTTTATGCTGCTAAGGCCAGGTGACGGCAGGCATCTGATTTCCGATCGGGAGAAGCGGAAAAAGCGTGCCCGAAGTTAAGCGACGGAACCACGTTCGACCAGTTCCGGCGTCAGCACCAGCAGCTGCTGGCTGGCGTCGGGATCGGCGAAACGATGAATCAAGGTATCTATAGCCAGCTCGCCTAAATCGTCTTTCGGTTGGTGAATGGTGGTCAACGGCGGCGTCATATAGCGCGCCAGCTCAATATCGTCATAGCCGATCACTGCCATATCCGCAGGCACCGAAAGTCCGGCCTGATAAAGCGCATGATAGACGCCAACGGCCATAGCGTCGTTACTGGTAAAAACCGCCTGCGGTCTCGGGTTCTGTGCCAGTAGCTGGTTCATGGCGTGATAGCCGCCCTGAAACTCAAAATCGCCGCTGACGACATAGCCAGCGGGAACCGTCAGCGAAGCCTGCCGCATAGCCTGATAAAACCCTTCCAGACGCAAACGCGCGGGCGTTTTATCCTGCGGCCCAGCAATACAGGCTATACGCGTATAGCCGCGAGCGATCAGAAAGCGGGTTGCCATCTCGCCGCCCAACAGCGAGTTATCCTGAATGATGTCGCTGCCGCCCTCAAAAGGCGACCAGTCCATCATTACTGTGGGAATAGAAGGATAACGATTAAGAAGGGCCGCAGAAGGAAGATGGCTTTCGGTACACATAATCAGCAGGCCATCGACGCGTTTTTGCAGCAGCGTTTCCAGACTACGATTCATTCGGTCTTCGTCGCCTTCCGTATTACAAAGCACCAGGCTATAGCCGCGCTCGTAGCAGCTTCTTTCTACGCCGCGCACTACTTCCGAATAGAAAGGGTTACTGCTGGCGGTAAGCAGCATACCTATAGTGTGCGTCTGATTAAGCTTAAGGCTGCGCGCCAGAGCGGAAGGCGCATAGTTCAGCGCGGTAATCGCTGCGGTAACCTTTTCCTGGATAGCCTCGCTGACGAAGCGGTTTCTGTTAATGACGTGGGAAACCGTAGACGTCGATACGCCCGCCAGGCGAGCGACATCTTTCATGGTAGGCACGGGCTACTCCTGCTGCTGTAAAAAGCTATCTGTCTCTTCGCGCCACGGCACCGAAGGCTGCGCGCCAGAGCGAGTCACGGCGATAGCCGCCGCTGCATGAGCAAAACGCACGGCCTGCGGCATGGCTTTTCCTTCCAGCAAGGCAGTAATCAGCGCGCCATTAAAGGTATCGCCCGCTGCTATGGTATCAACCGCCTGCACCTTAAAGCCGGGAATACGCTCGCCTTTGCCCGCTTCGCTGAGCCAGACGCCGCGGCTGCCCAGGGTAATCAGCACGCTGTTAATACCCTTTTCATGCAGCACCGCCGCTGCTCGCGCCGCATCTTCATCGGACGTTACCGCGACGCCGGTAAGGATTTCTGCTTCGGTTTCGTTTGGCGTAATCATATCCACCAGCGCCAGCAGCTCGTCGGAAAGCGGCGTGGCTGGCGCCGGGTTAAGGATCACTTTGGTTTGATGCTGGCGGGCAATTTGCGCCGCGGCCAGCACGCTTGCCAGCGGCGACTCCAACTGCATCAGCAGCGCGTCCGCTTCTTCAATGATCTTACGCTGTTTTTCCACCCGCTCCGGCGTTAACGCGGCGTTCGCGCCAGCATGAATAGCAATGCTGTTTTCGCCCTCTTCATTCACGAAAATCAGCGCCACGCCGGTGGATTCGCTGGCAACCGCTTCTACAGGAGTAATATCGATACGGTCTTCCGCCAGCTGCTGACGGATGCGCTGACCGATATCATCCTCGCCCACACAGGCGATAAAGGCGATATCCGCGCCGCTACGTCCGGCCGCTACGGCCTGGTTGGCACCTTTGCCGCCGAAAGCGATCTGGTATTGTTTACCGATCACCGTTTCGCCGGGACGAGGAAAAGAGGTGAGATTAAGAATATGGTCTGCGTTGATGCTGCCGAGTACGGCCAGCCTGCCGGTTTTAGTCATGGGAGCGTCCAGAAAAAAGGCGCCACCTGCAAGAGGTGGCGCGTGCCATGCTTTTCTTTGATTATTTAGTGACCAGCTTCAGGTCAACGGGATTGACGGCCTGAACCTGCTGGCCCTTCAGCACTTTATCGGCCGTTTGTACGCCGATAACGCCGATTTGCTCCGGCTGCTGCGCCACCGTGGCGGCCAGTTTGCCGCCCTGAACGGCTTTTACGCCGTCCGCGGTGCCGTCGAAGCCGACTACTACCACATCAGATTTGCCCGCCGTTTGCAATGCGCGCATTGCGCCTAACGCCATTTCATCGTTTTGCGCGAATACCGCCTGAACGTCCGGATGAGCGGTCAGCAGGTTCTGCATCACGTTCAGTCCCTTGGTGCGGTCAAAATCTGCGGGCTGGCTGGCAAGGATAACAAATTTATGCGCGTCGGCGGCAGTTTTGAAACCTTCACCGCGTTCGCGAGCTGCGGAAGTGCCGGCAATACCGGCCAGCTCGATAATTTTTGCCTGTTCGCCAACGCGTTTGGCGATATAGTCGCCCGCCATTTTACCGCCGAGACGGTTATCGGAGGCAACGTGGCTAACCACTTTTCCCTGGGAAGCTACGCGGTCAAGCGTGATAACCGGGATATTGTTCTGGTTCGCCATTTTCACGGCATTGCCCACCGCGTCAGAATCGGTTGGGTTAATCAGCATTAACTTTGTGCCGCGTACGGAAAGATCCTGCACGTTAGCCAGCTCTTTTGCCGGATTGTTCTGCGAATCCAGCACCACCAGGTTGTAGCCCAGCTTGTCCGCTTCTTTCTGCGCGCCATCTTTTAACGAAACGAAGAACGGGTTATTCAGTGTGGAAATCACCAGCGCAATGGTATCTTTTGCCAGCGCGTTAGCGCTCAGCGTCGCGCCCAGCAGCACGGCCAGCGCCGTCAGTTTGGTCATTTTCATTTTCGGTTCCTGTAGGGTTATTTTTTGTTATCGACCAGTACCGCCAGCAGGATCACTACCGCTTTGACGATCATCTGGTAATAGGAAGAGACGCCAAGCAAATTCAGGCCGTTATTCAGAAAGCCCAGAATCAGCGCGCCGATCAGCGTGCCCATAATGCGGCCTTTGCCGCCCGCCAGGCTGGTGCCGCCCAGCACCACCGCGGCAATAGCATCCAGTTCATAACCTGTGCCCGCCGTAGGTTGGGCAGAAGAGAGCCGGGCAACTTCGATAGTGCCAGCCAGCGCCGCGAGCATGCCGCTCAGCGCGTAAACGGTAATTTTGACGCGGCTGACGCTGATGCCGGAGAGGCGAGTCGCCGCTTCGTTGCCGCCAAGCGCATAGATGTAGCGTCCCAGGCGGGTATGGTGCAGCATGTACCAGGCCAGCAGGAAGGTGAGCGCCATCAGCCAGACCGGCGTAGGGATCCCCAGCGGCCGCCCAATGCCAAACCAGCCAAACAGATCGGCGTTGTCGCTAAAACCGGTATTAACCGGGCTGCCATCGGTATAAACCATAGTTACGCCGCGCAGCAGCAGCATCATTACCAGCGTGGCGATAAAAGCCTGCACTTTGCCTTTCGCCACTATAGTACCGGTCACCGCGCCGATCAGTGCGCCCAGCGCCAGCGAAGCCGCTACCGCGACCAGCGCGTTAACCTCGATACCTACCAACGAAGCGCCTACTGCACCGGTCAGCGCCAGCAGCGATCCCACCGATAGATCGATGCCGGAGGTCAGGATAACCAGCGTCATCCCGACAGCCATAATGGCGTTTACAGAGGTTTGCTGGAGGATGTTGAACATATTGTTCAGGGTGAAGAAGTTAGGACTCTGGCTGGCGACCACGGCGATCAGCACCACCAGCGCGATTAACGATTTTTGTTCCAGCAGCCAGGCTTTGCTGAACAGTCTGTTGGCCTGAAGGGTTTGAGTACTCATGGTGTTACCAGCTCCGCGCTATGTTGCTTGCCGACCGCCGCCGCCATCAGGCGCTCCTGCGTGGCCTGTTCTACGGGAAAGTCGCCGCTCAGACGACCTTCGTGCATCACCAGCACCCGGTCGCTCATGCCCAGCACTTCCGGCATTTCAGAAGAGACCAGAATGATGCTCAGCCCTTCTTCTTTAAATTGGTTGATTAACTGATAGATCTCTTTTTTGGCGCCTACGTCCACGCCGCGCGTCGGCTCATCCAGGATCAGTACTTTCGGCCGCGTCATCAGCCCGCGCGCGATGGCGACTTTCTGCTGGTTACCGCCGGATAAAAGCCCGATCGGCTGTTCCATTGAGGGCGTTTTGACTTTGAATAATTTAATAAAATCGCTGACCGCCAGCTGCTCTTCCGCATGCTTTAATCTGCCGCCGCCATGGCTGAAATAGTCGAGTGCGGTCAGAGACATGTTTTCCTTTACCGACATGCCCAGCACCAGCCCGTCGCGTTTACGATCTTCAGAGATATAAACGATGCCGTTGCGTAGGCCTTCTTCCGGCGTGCGTGTGGCAATTTTTTTACCGTCGAGCGTCACGCTGCCGCCGCTGCGGGCGAATGCGCCATAAAGGACTTTCATCAGTTCAGTGCGGCCCGCGCCCATTAGTCCGGCCACGCCCAGAATCTCGCCTTTGCGCAGCGAGAAGCTGACGTTATCCACGCCCGGCCCGCTAAGATTTTCTACCTGTAAGCGGACTTCGCCCGGCGCTTTATCAAGGCGCGGATACTGCTCTTCCAGCCTGCGGCCCACCATCATTTCGATCAGGGTTTCTTCATTAAGGCTGTCGACCGTTCTTTCTGCGATAAATTGCCCGTCGCGGAAAACCGTAACGTCATCGCAAATCTCAAAAATTTCTTTCATGCGGTGCGAGATGTAGACGATGCCGCAGCCCTGTGCTTTCAGCTCGCAGATAACGCGGAACAGCGAGGCAGTCTCCGTATCTGTTAATGCGTCGGTAGGCTCGTCCATCACAATGACTTTCGATTCAAAGCTCAGCACTTTGGCAATCTCTACCATCTGCTGATCGCCGATTGACAGATCGCCTACCAGTTTGTGGCTGCTGAAACGCAGGTTGAGCCGTTGGAGAAGTTTGTCTGCTTCCGCATAAAGCTTTTTCCAGCGGATGCCGCCGAACGTATTCACGAATTCGCGGCCCAGGAAGATGTTTTCCGCCACGCTAAGCTGCGGGATCAGGTTTAACTCCTGATGAATAATGCCGATGCCCGCTTCCTGTGAAGCCTTCGGCCCGTTGAAACTGACCTCTCCGCCCAACCATTTAATGGATCCGGCATCACGGGCATAGATGCCGGTCATGACTTTCATCATGGTGGATTTTCCGGCGCCGTTTTCTCCCACCAGCGCCATTACGCGGCCAGGATAGACCGCCAGCGAAGCGCCAGAAAGCGCCTTCACGCCGGGAAAGGCTTTTTCGATGCCCTGAAGTTGCAGTAAAGGTTGCATGACGGCCTCAGAAGGTCACGCCAGCGCCGAGGATAATGTTCGCGTAAGGCGAACATTCCCCGCTGCGGATCACCGCATGGCTACGCTGTGTTAGCTGTTTAAACTCTTGATGTGGAACGTACTGAACGGCAATGGTGTTTCCCTGGTGTTGTTGCAGCAAATCGAGCAGAGCGGAAAGTTCGTCATGAAGCTGCGGATTATGGGATTTAATCTCCTCCGCGATGATAGCGCTCTCGACCTGCATTTCTTCGGTGACGGTTTTCACTACCTGCATAAAACCTGGGATGCCTTTCGTCAGCGCCAGATCGATACGCTCCGGCCCTGAAGGAATGGGCAGGCCCGCATCGCCGATAGTGACGCTGTCGGTATGGCCCAGGCGAGAAACCAGGGAAGAGATTGCAGAATTCAGTAAGGCGCCTTTTTTCATTTTTCACTCCAGAGCGAAACGTTTCGCTGATCGGGAGTGTAAAAAAACGGCGCGGGAAGACAAGGAGGATAATGCGGAATTGTGATCGCTATCGAAACGTTTCGTTAATGGTCTTTTATAAAACGAAAAAAGCCAGCCGCCCTGGCGTGCAGGCGGCTGGCAGAGCAATCAGTTAAAGACCATGCCGCCATCAATCAGCAGCGATTGCCCGGTCATATAATCGGAATCCGGCCCGGCCAGGTAAGAGACGCAGGCTGAAACATCTTCCGGCTCTGAAAGGCGGCCCAGCGTGATGCGTTTGGCGAATTCCGCCGTGCCGTAGCCCAGAGGTTTGCCCGCCGCTTCGGAAACCTGGCGATCGATTTCGTCCCACATAGGCGTTTTAACGATGCCAGGGCAATAGGCGTTAACAGTAATACCCAGCGGCGCCAGATCGCGAGCGGCGGTTTGCGTCAGCCCGCGCACGGCGAACTTACTGGAGCTATAAACCGCCAGCTCAGGATTACCGACGTGACCCGCCTGCGAGCAGGCATTAATGATTTTGCCGCCGTGGCCTTCCGCTTTAAAAGCCTGAATCGCCGCCTGCATCCCCCAGATCACGCCTTTTACGTTGATATCGTAAACTTTATCCACCATTTCTGCGGTGATCTCTTCAATTGGCGTAGTCGGCGCGATCCCGGCGTTGTTGACGATGACATCAAACCCGCCCAGCTCTTTGCGTGCCTTCTCTACCGCAGCAATAACCTGGTCGCGCTTAGAGACGTCGACAGTGACTGCCAAAGCCTTACCGCCCGCGCTGGCGATTTCATCAGCTACCTGGCGCGCGGTCTGCTCATTAAAATCGGCCACCGCTATGGCAAAACCATCTTTTGCCAGACGCAACGCTATGGCTTTACCGATCCCCTGACCACTACCTGTGACTAAAGCTACTTTGCTTTTCATTTTATCTCCTTGAACGCTTTACAGTATCTGGCTCAGATGTAGCTGGCCCATCAGCATCGGGTTGTCGGCATAATCCACCGGCACGGCGACTACGGCTGGCCCATTGACATCCATGGCCTTACGCAGTGTTGGCTCCAGTTCGGCCGCGCTTTCTACCGCAAAACCGGCGGCGCCGAACGACTGCGCATAGGCTTTAAAATCCACCGGCCCAAACTTCACGCCGGAAACTCGCTGGTATTTTTTCTCTTCCTGCATCGCCACCATGTTGTAGGCCTCATCAACCCAGATAATATGCAGGATATTGGCTTTCAGCCTGACGGCGGTTTCCAGTTCCATACTGGATTGCAGGAAGCCGCCGTCACCGGAAACCGACACCACTTTTCGGCTCGGATCCACCAGCCAGGCACCAATAGCCCAGGGCAGCGCCACGCCCATGGTTTGCTGTCCATTGGAAATCATGATCTGGCGGGCGCGGAAACTATAGAGATAGCGAGCGATCCAGATGTGGAAGCTGCCCATATCTACGGTCAAGGTAACGTCGCTATTGATGATGTCCTGCATGGCACGCACGATGCGCAGCGGATGCAGAGCAAACTGATTGAGGTTTTTACCCTGTAAGGAGAGCAGCTGACGCTGTTGCTGACGATCTTCCAGGATCGCTGCCGCTTCTGCGCTGAGCTGTAAAGGCACTTCGATACGCGCGGTTAGCTTGTCGAGCGTAGCAGCGATATCGCCAACCAGCTCCGCATCGGGCAAATAGCAGTTGTCCGCATCCGATGGCAGTACGTCAATATGCACCAGCGTGGCAGTGCCGCTGTTCCACATTGCCGGCTCATATTCAACCGGGCTGTAGCCGATGGTGATAATCAGATCGGCTTCACGCAGCAGGCGATCGCCCGCCTGGTTGTTAAACAACCCAACGCGCCCTGCAAAGCGTGAAAAGTGTTCCTGTCTGACCGCGCCAGCTGCCTGATAGGTGCTGGTGACCGGGATGCGGCTGCGCTCCAGCAGGCGATGAATGGCATCGCTGTTTTCCGGCTGGCTGGCCATCAGGCCCAACAGCAGCACCGGATTTTTCGCTTTAGCGATTTGCGCGGCAACCGCTGCGATGGCAGTGTCCGGTGCCGGGCCGAGCAGCACCTGACCTTTGCTGGTCAGCAGCTGACCGCGAGCAGGCTGATCGACGATATCCTGCGGCAGACTGACAAAAGCGCCGCCGCCACGGCCATGTTCGGCGTGACGGAAGGCGTTGGAAACCACTTCTGCCAGCGCATTAGAGTCGGTGACCTCGACCGCATATTTGGTGACCGGACGAAACATCGACACGGTATCCATGCTTTGATGAACCTGCTTGGCGCTGTCGGCACGCTTCACCTGACCGCCCAGCGCCACAACGGGATCGCCTTCGCTGGTGGCGGTCGCCATACCGGTAATCAAATTCGAGCAGCCCGGCCCGGAAGTCACCAGCGCCACGCCTGCATTGCCGGTCAGGCGGCCCACGGCGGCGGCCATAAAGGCGGCGTTAGCTTCGTGACGTACCGGAATGGTCTGGATGGTGGAATCTACCAGCGAATCAAACATTTTGTCGATTTTCGCGCCGGGGATGCCGAAGACCTGCTTCACGCCCTGCGCCTCCAGCTGCGCCACGACCAAATCGGCGCCGTGCTGCCAAAGTGCTGTTTCAGTTGGGTTTTTCATCTTGATTCCTCAGAATTAGCTTTCAACGGAGCGAATAGCGGAATCCAGGTTTTCCGGATTCAGATTGGCCTGCAGAAAATCGCTGTCGCCGGGCAGGTCGATCACCAGCTTGCTGATTTCGCCGAAAGTGAGTTCACCTTCTTCCAGCCGGTAGTCCAGCAAGTGGCCGCCGCCCTGGCGGTCGTCGGTAATAAAGTGTTCGTGATAGCCCGCTACGTTGATGCCCTGCATATACTGCGGCGTGCGAAAACCAATCAATACGCCGTCGCGCTGGCTGAACTGGAAAGTAGGCTGATGCCCAAGCACTTCCGGCATAGAGCGATAAGGCCGGTGTTGGCAAGGCACGGTGCGGGTAGAAGCTGCTGAAAAATGGCCGTTGATGCGCAGCGCGCAAAATTGGTTATCAGAAGTCACCTGGCTGTCGATCAGATCGTGGATCTGCTGGCGGCTGGCTGGCCCCGAAAAGCGATGCCGGTACTGCGGCTGAAAGAAGGTCATCACGGCGAAAGGCGTTTTTTGCCGGGGATCGGCTTCCCGGGCGCTGCCATCGGAGCGCAGCTGATAGACCTCGCTATCGAAAGCAATCAGTTCTCCATCCAGCTGGTTAAAGGTTCCCAGGCCAAAATCGCCTTTCTTCAGCAAATCGGCCACGGTGACGTTGCCTTCGTACACGCCGCTAAGCAGCGCGCTCATCAAAGAGGTCTGATAGATAACGCTTTCTGGTCTGTGCTGACGGAGCGCGCTGACGGTGGAAACCAGCTGTTGCTCACATAAACAGTCGGTTACAGAATGTTTCATGAGATGCCTCTATGCTAAAACAGTTCAGGATTACTGATTGAATGTTGACTCGATTCAGTCCTGGATTCCAATATAGAAAGCCCATCACTTTGAGACGTATTTGATATGGAACTCCGCCATCTGCGTTATTTTGTCGCGGTCGCGCAAACGCATCACTTTACGCGCGCCGCAGAAATGCTGGGGATCTCACAGCCGCCGCTCAGCCAGCAAATCCTGCGGCTGGAGCGGGAAATAGGTACGCCGCTGCTAAAAAGACTGACGCGCGGCGTAGAGCTTACGGAGGCAGGCGAGGCGTTTTACCAGGACGCCTGCCAGATACTGGAGCTGACCGGTCACGCGCTGGAGAAAGCCAAAGGTATAGCTCGTGGCGTGACGGGCAAGCTTTCGCTGGGCGTCGCCAGTTCGGTAGCTTTTCATCCGGCTATCTTTTCTTTGATGAAGGATTTCCAGTCGCGCTATCCGGCGATGAAGCTGCTGACGCGCGAGCAAAATATGGCTTCGCTGATGCATGACTTACAGGAAGGTTTGCTGGATGCGGCTTTTGTGCGCCTGCCGTGCGAAAGCAGCAAAGCCTTTAATCTGAAGGTGATAGCCAGCGAAAAGATGCGGGTTGCCTTGCCTGCTGACCATGCGCTGGGCACGCAGCCGCAGATTTCTCTGTCGCAGCTGGCCGAAGATACGCTGATTATGTTCCCGCGCGAGGTCGCGCCAAGTTTGTATGAGGTAGTGATCAGCGCCTGTCTGCGTGCTGGTTTTCAACCGCATACCGGCCAACAGTCGCCGCAGATTTCTTCTTCTATAGGCATGGTGGCCGCAGGTTTCGGCTTCGCCATAGTGCCGGAATCACTGTGCTGTATCGCTCATCCCGGCGTGGTATTCCGGCCCATTGACGATGCGGCGCTGAATACGGATATCGCGCTGGCCTGGCGGCGCTTTGACCGTTCGCCTGCGGTGATGCATCTTTCGATGATGCCAGGATAGCCAGCAAGCCTGGAGATTTCTTGCGCTGGCGAACAGGTTGCCGCCAGCGAGCCGAATCCGCTGCCCCAATCAGGGCTGCTGTAAGGCTAACAGAGTAAACTTTTGAGGCGGTTTACGCCGACGCAGGCCAGCACGTTAGTTTAGCTTGCGGACTTTTTTTACATCTACTTCAACCGAGTTAAAGTCCTTATCCAGCTCACCCTGGATTTCAACCTTGTCTTTTGGCGTGACGGTCTGGCCTTCCCAACGTTTATGGTCGATATCTACTTTGATAGTGCCGGTTTCGTCGCGGAAGATGTAGTCATCTTCGCTAATGCGCTTCTCGATGCTGCCGCGCATCGTGACCCAGGCATCGTCCTGCATATCCTGCGCCTGTTTGACCGTGACCACAGTTTCCTGCCCGCTGAAACCGCCCTGCTGGGTTTTAGCTGCTGGCGCGGCCGGGTCGCTGAAACCGCCGGTCTGAGCAGCGAACGCAGGGGCAGAAACCAGAGCGGCGATAGCTAATAAAGCAGCAGATTTTTTCATCATAGTCACCTTTATTCCGTGGAGTAATGCAGCTTTTGCTGCGCGGTTCGTTCTGTTCAGTGCTTAGTTAAACAAAGAGTTCTTAACAGGATCTTAAGGGCTGAGGTTAAATTGCCTGGTTTGCGAGCCGTGCCGAAAAACAACGAACTGCGTTGTTATTTGCCTGTACAGCGCTAACTGCCTTTCGTATAAAGCCGTTACTACAGAGGAAGCCGTCATGAAAATTTTAGTCATTGAAGACGATCGCCTGATTGGCGACGGCATTAAAGCGGGGCTGGGCAAGCTGGGTTTCAGCGTTGACTGGTTCACCGAGGGCAAAGAGGGCGAGGCGGCGCTTTATGCCGTTGCTTACGATGCGGTGGTGCTGGATCTAAGCCTGCCCGGTATTGATGGCCTTGAGATCCTGCGCGGCTGGCGGAAACAGGGGCGGAACGAACCCGTACTGATCCTGACCGCGCGGGATGCGTTGGAACAGCGTGTCGCCGGGCTGCAGCAGGGTGCCGACGACTATCTTTGCAAGCCTTTCGCGCTCGCCGAAGTGGCCGCCCGTCTACAAGCGCTGATCCGTCGCCGTCACGGCCAGCTACAGCCCGTTTTGTCTCATGGCGCGGTGGCGATGGAGTCCGGCTCGCATACCGCAACGCTGAACGGCGAACCGCTGGTGCTCAAGTCGCGTGAGCTGGCGCTGTTGGAGCTGTTTTTGCTTAACGCAGGCCGGGTTCTGACCCGCGCGCAGCTCGAAGAAAAGCTCTACAGTTGGGATGAAGATGTCTCCAGCAACGCCGTCGAAGTGCATATCCATCACTTACGCAAAAAGCTGGGCAGCCACTTTATTCGCACCGTGCATGGCGTGGGCTATACGCTGGGAGATCCTTAATGCACCGCCTGAGTTTACGTCTGCGCCTGATGCTGGGCTTCCTCCTGCTGACGCTAATCTGCTGGGGAGCGGCCAGCCTTGGCTCATGGTGGCAGACACGCCACAACATCAATCAGCTGTTCGACACGCAGCAGATGCTGTTTGCCAAGCGGCTGGCGACCATGAACCCTGAGCAGCTAAGCCGCGAGCCGGTGACGCTGCCAAAAACCAAAAAGCTGCTGAAGCGGCATCGCGGCGAGCAGGAAGACGACGCGCTGGCCTTCGCCGTATTCACCCGCGAAGGTCATATGGTGCTGAACGATGGCGACAACGGCAAAGATTTCCTCTTTAGCTACAGGCGCGCTGGGTTTACCGACGGCAAGCTGAAAGATGACGATGATTTATGGCGCATGGTGTGGTTACCCACGCCGGATAAGAAATATGTGGTCGTGGTGGGCCAGGAATGGGAATACCGCGAAGATATGACGCGCGATATTGTCCAGACCAATCTAATCCCCTGGCTAATTGCCTTGCCGATTATGCTGCTGCTGCTGCTGTGGCTGGTATCGCATGAACTGGCACCTTTAAAACGAATCGTCCGCCAGCTGCATAACCGCGCGCCTGAAGATGGCTCGCCGCTGGTGGAAAATCGCGTGCCGAACGAGGTGAAACCGCTGCTGACGGAGCTGAACGCGCTGTTTTTACGGGTTAGCGAAATGCTGCTGCGCGAACGGCGCTTTACCTCTGACGCCGCTCATGAGCTAAGAAGCCCGCTGGCCGCGCTCAAGGTACAGGCAGAGGTGGCGCAGCTGGCGCATGACGACGAGGTGGCTCGCAGCCACGCGCTGAAAAACCTGGATATCGGCATCGATCGCGCTGCTCGCCTGGTGGATCAACTGCTTACGCTCTCAAGACTGGACAGCGAGGAAGATCTGGCAACTGAGAAAGTCGATCTGCGCCAGCTGCTACAGCAGACGGTGATCGATCACTATGCCCAGGCGCAGGCGGCCGGAACGGAAATCGTTCTGGAGGCGGAAGATAAACCGGTGATACGCGAAGGCAACGCGCTGCTGCTGTCGTTGATGGTGCGAAATTTGCTGGAGAACGCGCTGCGTTATGGTCAACCCGGCGGCAAAGTGCGGCTGCGCCTTACTGAAGACGAGCTTGCCGTACTGGATAACGGCCCGGGCGTCAGCGAAGAGGCGCTACAGCGGCTTGGCCAGCGTTTTTATCGTCCGCCAGGCCAGGAAAAATCGGGTAGCGGGCTGGGGCTTTCTATCGTCAGCCGCATTGCGCGACTGCACGGCATGCAGATGCAGTGCGGCAATCTCAACGGCGGCGGTTTTGCGGTGAGGCTACGTACTTAACAGGTGGATAAGCGGCTGGTTTAATGCGGCGGCAATGGCGATAAAGACAGCGGCGAAGAGGCGCAAGATAGAGTCTCTTCGACGGCAGCGGCAGCGGCAGCGGCAGCGGCAGCGGCAGCGGCAGCGGAAAATAGCGTATCGCGCAAAGATAACAAGCCCGGCGTACGGGCCAGGCCTGATATGGCGCAGGCTTGTTCAGCTGGCGCGGCTTCGCCAAAAAGCGGCAGCTTAATCGGCTGATTGGTTAAAAAGCGATGGCGCCCACAGGCTGGGATCAACCTCTTTAAACTGCGCGCGAACAAATTGCTCTTTCAGAGGGTACGGCACCGTGCAGTCGAAAATGGTTTTACAGGTAGTGCCTTTATCCGCCAGCCTCGGGTTGTACTGTGGCGTTTGCGACGGATCCAACACGTGCCCCGTCACGCCGGGAACAAACACCGTATCCATATCGCCCTGATAGCGGGTTTGCATCGCCCACAGCACGTCGTCGCTGTCGAAGAGATCAACATCTTCATCCACCAGAATGACGTTTTTTAATTCACGATAGACCGCCAGCGCAATCAGTGCGGCCTGGCGCGCATTACCGTCATCGGCGGCGCTGCGTTTCGCCAGTTGCAGGATAGCCAGAAACTTGCCGCCGCCAGCGCTGTGTGCATAGACGTTTTTTAGCAGGCCGGGCAGCGCGTCTTCCATCGCGTTATGGATACTGGCTTCGGTAGGGATCCCGGCCAGGCTGACATGCTCTTCGCCCGGCCCAACCAGCGTTTGCAAAATGGGGTTTTTGCGTGTGGTAACGGCTTTAACCTTAATTACCGGCAAAGAGGGATTTGCCTCGCCGGTGTAGCCGGGAAACTCCGGCATGGCCTTGCCCGTGCCGCTGTTCTGATCCTCCGCAACTCTAACCTCAGGCAGGATGACACCCTCAATGACAATTTCCGCTTTAGCGATAGCTTTTTGCGGCACGGTCAGGCATTCCACCAGCTCAACCGGCTTGCCGCGCAGCCCGCCCGCCACGCAAAGCTCGTCGAACCCAAAAGGCGTGGTAGGCGCTTCGAACTCCGCGCCAATATAGATGGCGGGATCCAGTCCCATATTGATGGAGATAGCCAGCGGCTCGCCACGCGCTTCGGCTTTACGGCGAAAGGCATCGATATGTCTTCCGGGCGCAAAAAAGATCGACAGCTCATCTTTACTCTGTACGCACAGGCGATGGATGGTCACATCGACATTTTCCCGGTCATCCGGATCGCTGCCCAGCGCCAGTCCCATACAGAAATAAGGCCCGGCATCCTCCGGCGTATTGGTAGGCGCAGGCAGCAGCTTGCGTAAATCGAAACCTTCCTCTTCCGCGCGGTAAACCACTTCCTGGCAGGGCGCAGGCTTATCACCAATATCTACCGGAGGAATAACGGCCATCCTCGCCTGGCCCATCTGCATGCTTAGCTCGCGCTTCGGCGCGCCCAGCAGATCACTGACCCGATCTCGGCTGGCCAGCAGGCCTACCAGCACCCGCGAACCGGGGAAGCCTTTGATGTTATTAAAAGTCATCGCCGGGCCGATACGGGTCGGGCGCATTACCGTGCCGCCCGCGCCGATATGGCGATAAACGCCAGCCAGCTCGGCGTTGGGATCGACTTCGCGATCGGTTTCCAGATACTGTCCCGGGATTTTCTTCAACAGTTCAATGGCTGAACGCAGATCGTCCACCGGCGGCACTTTCCAGCCTAACGGATGCGGCTCGCCTGGTTTAACGACCTCGTAGTGTGGGTGGTTCTTTTTCACTCTGTTACCTCCCTGTTTTCAATCACGGTTTTCAGGTTATGCAGCACGCCAGCCCAGTGCGTATTGCAAAGCGGCAGATGCGGATCGTCCTCGCGCCACTCGCCGTCGCTTAAAGCGATCAGCGTGCCGTTGTCTTTATCCTCAAGTGAAATCAGTAACCTTTTTCCTGCCGAACTGCCTGGCCCGTTGACGCAAAGCTGCCGCAGCTCGCGGTTAGCGATCAGATGTTCAGTGCGCCAGCCGAAATCCAGGCCGTTTTCCGTTTGCAGATGAAATTCGGCGCCTGGCGCAATTTCGCCGCTGACGCTGCCTTTATGCCAGACCGCCATTTGCTGAATATCGGTCAGCACCTGGTAAACCTTTTCGCGCGGCGCGTTTACTTCTATCGCATGGTGTAGCCTCATTCTGTTTCTCCCTTTTAGTCTGTTCCACACAGCCAAAGGCTGCGTGCCATGTACAGCTTTTAAGCAATAGCACAAAGCGCCGTCTCTGCTTTCAGGAGAAAGTATGGGAATGTAAGCTGATATTTTTGGGGAAAGGAAAGAGAAAGGCCGACTTGCGTCGGCCTTTCAGACTGCTGACAAAGTTAAAAAAGCTCAGGCGAGCCTCTGTTTTTTGCAGCAATACGGCAGCTTAATAGTGGCAGAGGCTGAGCGGATAAGCGGACCGTTTGGCGCATGGACGCGCCAACCGAGCCTACATGGAAGTATTTACGGCGTGTCCGTGTTCCGCTCTGCCTCTGCTGCTCTGTCACAGATTTAAACGCGACCAAGGGTTTGTCATCAATCTCAGGCCGACTTGCGTCGGCCTTTGTGCGTCAAATCTCGACCTGGGTGCCCAGCTCGATAACCCGGTTAGGCGGGATCTCAAACTGATCGGGCGCGCGGAGTGCATTACGCTGCAGCGTCATAAACAGCTTGCCGCGCAGCCGCAAATACCACGGCCGTTTGCCAATAATCAACGACTCGTGCGACATAAAGAACGAGGTTTCCATCATCCGGCAGTTGAGGCCTTCCAGCCCGCAGCGATGGAAAATCTCTTCCATATTAGGCGTTTCTCGCCAGCCGTAGCTGGCCACTACGCGCCAGAAGGTTGGCGAAAGCTGCTCGATAGTGACTCTACGCACGTTGTGCACATAGGGCGCATCTTCCGTACGCAGCGTCAGCAGCACCACTCGCTCATGTAATACCTTGTTATGCTTAAGGTTATGTAGCATAGCGAAAGGGATAACATTCAGGGCGCGCGACATATAAACCGCGGTGCCCGGTACGCGCACCGGCGGCGACTTTTCTAAAGAAGCGATCATCGCCTCCAGCGAATTTCCATGCTCGTGCATGCGACGCAGCAGACGGAAGCGCTCGCTTTTCCAGGTAGTCATGATCACAAACATTACCAGCGCCAGGCTCAGAGGCAGCCAGCCGCCGGAGAAGATTTTCACCAGGTTGGCCGAGAACAGCGAAACGTCAATGCACAGCATGCAAAGCAGGATAAACAGCACCAGATAGCGGTTCCAGTGCCAGTTTTTTATCGCAACCGTCGTACAGAGGATAGAGGTCAGCACCATGGTGCCGGTCACTGCGATGCCGTAGGCCGCCGCCAGATTGCTGGAATGCTTAAAGCCGACAATCACAATCACTACGGAGAAAAAGAGTATCCAGTTGATGACCGGAATATAAATCTGTCCCGATTCCTCTTCAGAGGTATGTACGATACGCATCGGCGGCAGATAGCCCAGACGAACCGCCTGGCGGGTCAGCGAGAAGACGCCGGAAATCACCGCCTGAGAAGCGATTACCGTCGCCAGCGTCGCCAGGATCAGCATCGGGATCAGCGCCCAGTCCGGCGCCAGCAGGAAGAAGGGGTTTTTAATCGCTTTCGGATGTTTCAGCAGCAGCGCACCCTGGCCAAAGTAGTTCAGCACCAGCGACGGCAGCACCGCCAGAAACCAGGCCAGCCGAATCGGCAGCTTGCCAAAATGCCCCATATCCGCATAAAGCGCCTCTACGCCAGTAATAGCCAGAACAACGGCGCCCAGCGCGAAGAAAGAGACGGTTTTGTATTCAAAAAAGAAGTGCATTGCCCAATAAGGGTTCAGCGCATGCAGCACATCCGGATTAGCGATAATGCCGCGCGCGCCCAATACGGCCAGGATAATAAACCACAGCAGCATCACCGGCGCGAAAAGTTTCCCGACGATGCCGGTTCCATGTTTTTGAATAATAAACAGCAGCGTCAGCACGGTAATCGCTAGTGGAACTATATAGGCATCAAGGTTGGGTGCGGCGATCTCCAGCCCTTCGATAGCAGAAAGCACCGAAACGGCTGGCGTGATAACGACTTCGCCGTAAAAGAAGCTGCCGCCAATCAGCCCCATAATAACCAGAATCGCCGTGGCTTTCGCGCCGGTATTGCGGCCAGCCAGAGACATCAGCGTCAGGATGCCGCCTTCGCCAGCGTTGTCGGCCCGCATCACATAGCTGATGTATTTTAACGAGACAACCAGCACCAGCAGCCAGAAAATCAGGGAGAGGAAACCGAATACCGCATCGCGCTCCACGCCGAATCCGAACTGGCCGGAGAGACATTCCCGCAGGGTATAAAGTGGGCTGGTGCCGATATCACCGTAGACGACGCCTATTGCAGCCAGGGTCACGGCGCCAAGGGACTGCTTTTTGTCAGAACTCATAGAAGGATCTTTTGTTGGGGCCGGACGCTGAATCGCGCCAGGCTTATCAAGCCATCAAAAAACGCACAGTATGCACGAATCATTCTGAATGCCTATCCTTAATTAAGAGGAAGAAAGCGACTTCAATGGCCTGTGTCACCCTTTGACAAGAAAAAAGCTGACGCGTATCAACTCTTTCAAGCATCATAGCCAGTAGTGTTTGCGCTCGCCAGTTCCCAAAATGGCCAGAACGTAGAAAGGATGAATGTTTGATGATGTCTCAGCCTCACCGCCTGGCGGAAAGAATCGCACGCCTCAGCAACGCCCTGGAAAAGGGGCTTTACGAAAGGCACCACGCCATTCGCCTTTGTCTGTTAGCGGCGCTGAGCGGCGAAAGCGTATTTCTGCTGGGGCCGCCTGGCATTGCCAAAAGCCTGATCGCCCGCCGCCTTAAGTACGCCTTTCAGCACGCCCGCGCTTTTGAATATTTAATGACGCGCTTTTCCACCCCGGAAGAAGTTTTCGGCCCGCTTTCCATCCAGGCGCTGAAGGACGAAGGCCGCTATCAGCGACTCACCAAAGGTTATCTGCCCGACGCCGAAATCGTGTTTCTGGATGAGATCTGGAAGGCCGGCCCGGCCATTCTTAATACGCTGCTGACCGCCATCAACGAGCGCCGCTTTCGCAATGGCGACTGCGAAGAGCAGATCCCGATGCGGCTGCTGGTCACCGCCTCCAACGAGCTGCCCGAAGCGGATAGCGGGCTGGAGGCGCTCTATGACCGCATGCTGATCCGGCTGTGGCTCGATAATGTGCATGAGAAGCAGAATTTCCGCAGCATGCTGACCCACCAGCAGGACGAAAACAGTAACCCGGTCGCGGATTCGCTCTGCATCACCGATGAAGAGTATAGCGAATGGCAAAAAGGTATCGCCCAGGTTGCGCTGCCGGACGAGGTTTTTGAACTGATTTTTCAGCTGCGCCAGCAGCTGGAGAGCCAGCCCGAGGCGCCCTATATTTCCGATCGCCGCTGGAAAAAAGCGATTCATTTGCTGCAGGCCTGTGCTTTCTATAGCGGCCGCAAAGCGATTGCGCCTGTGGATCTGATCCTGCTAAAGGATTGTCTGTGGCACGACGTGGCTTCAATGAAGCTGCTGGACAGAGAGATTGATAATCTGATTACCCAGCAGGCCTGGCAGCAGCAGTCGATGCTGATCAAACTGCAACAAATTGCCGCCCGTCGCCTGAGCCTGCAACAGGAAAAAAGCGTGGAGCAGGCAATCCGGCTCGCAAAGCACGGCGGCCTGTTCGTGCGCAAACCGCACTACGAGCTGCCAGCGGAACTCTCGGCGGAGACGCTGACGCTGATGCTGCAAAAGCCGCTGACGCTACACGATATGCAGGTCAGCCATATCGCAATCGGGCGCGATGCGCTGCATCACTGGCTGCAAAAAGGCGGCGAGGTACGTGGCAAGCTTAACGGCATCGGCTTTGCCCAGACGCTTGATCTGCATGTGGATGGCAATGACTGTTTGACCTTGCGCGATGTCAGCCTGCAACCTTCAAGACTGATGCTGCCGGGTCAGCCGCTGGCAAGCGGACTGCCGCAGGAGATCGTCGAAGCGCTGGATGAGGTAGAGGCGCAGCTTCACGCCCAGCGCACGCTGTTCAGCCAGCATCACCGCTGTCTGTTTATCAGCGACGACTGGCTGGCGAAAATTGAAGAGAGCCTGCAACAGGTTGCCGACCAGCTAAAACAGGTACGCCGTTGATATCGCTGGATACGCTTAGCGCGTTTCTGGCGGTCAGCGAAGGCGAGCTGATTGAAGAACTGGTGGTGGCGCTGCTCGCCAGCCCGCAGCTTGCCGTTTTTTTTGAAAAATTTCCCGGCATGAAAAAAGCACTGCTGCAGGATCTGCCGCGCTGGAAGTCAGAGCTGCTGGCGCAGTTGAAACAGACGCAGGTTCCGGAAGATCTTGCCGGAGAATTCGCGCTTTTTCAGCAATGCCAGCCGCTCGGTAACCGGGCGTTCTGCCTGAAGCTGCCTGAGGTTCTGAGCTGGCTGGAAACCCACAGTTCGCCTTTTGCGGAGAAAGCCCGGGCGCTGACCGATCATACCGAAGCCGGACAAATGAGCGAGCCGCAGCAGACGCTCTTTTTGCAGCGCTGGCGGCTTAGCCTGACGCTGCAAACCCTGTCGCTGAACCAGCAGCTGCTCGACAGCGAGCGGGAAAAGCTGCTGGCAGAGCTACAGCAAAGGCTGGCGATGAGCGGCCAGCTGGCACCGGTGTTGTCCGATGACAGCGAAGCTGCCGCTGGCCGCCTGTGGGATTTAAGCAAATGCCCGCTCCAGCGCGGCGACTATCAGCTGATCGTCGATTACGGCGATTTTCTGGCGCAGCAGCCGCTGCTGCAAAAGCTGGCGGAGCAGCTGGGCCGCAGCCGCGAGGCCAAAGCGGTACTGAGCGAGGAGGCGCCGCTGGAGACTTTCCACCAGCTGGTCAGAGAGCCGGAAAGCGTGCCGGAAGAGGTCAGCGGCATCCATCAGAGCGACGATGTGCTGCGTCTGCTGCCGCCGGAGCTGGCGGCGCTGGGTATCAGCGAGCTGGAGCTGGAGTTTTACCGCCGTCTGGTAGAAAAACGGCTACTGACCTATCGCCTTCAGGGCGAGGCCTGGCACGATAAAGTTTCGCTGCGGCCAGTCAGCCACCAGCATCACGATGAGCAACCGCGCGGGCCTTTTATCGTCTGCGTGGATACCTCCGGTTCAATGGGCGGCTTCAACGAGCGCTGCGCTAAAGCCTTTTGCCTGGCGCTGCTGAAAGTGGCGCTGGCGGATAACCGTCGCTGCTACGTTATGCTGTTCGCGCATGAAGTGGTGGGCTACGAGCTAACCGCAGATGATGGCATTAGCCAGGCGATACGCTTTCTCAGCCAGCGCTTTCGCGGCGGCACCGATCTGGCGGCCTGTTTACAGGCTGTGCTCAGCAGGCTCGCCACGCCGCAGTGGAACGATGCCGATGCGGTGATTATCTCCGATTTTATCGCGCAGCGGCTGCCGGAAGATCTGACAAAAACCGTCAAAAAACATCAGCTGATGCAGCAGCAGCGCTTCCATGCCGTTGCGCTGTCCGATCATGGAAAACCCGGTATTATGCGTATCTTCGACCATATCTGGCGTTTTGATACCGGACTGAAAAACCGCCTGCTGCGCCGCTGGCGACGCTAAATTTTCTTCTGCCACTATCCGGCAATACTCACCTGCTATAGTCATATGTACGCTTTTTTGCCTACGGTTCTCAGGAGTATTACGTGGCACAACATCACCAGGCTTCAACCTTACCAGCACCAACCCGCACGCTGCTGCTTAGCGGCAGCGATACAGAACAAAAACGCCAGGAGCTTCTCGACTATTTCCAGCAAACCTGGACGCTTTATGAGAGCCTTTTCGATTGCCTTGCCGACGAGCAGGCTTATTACAGCAAAGCTATTTCGCTGCGTCATCCGCTGGTGTTCTACTTCGGCCATACCGCTACTTTCTATATCAATAAGCTGATGGCAGCAGGCCTGATCGAAAACCGCATTGACGATCATATCGAAGCAATGATGGCGATCGGCGTGGACGAAATGAGCTGGGACGACCTGGATGCCACTAACTACCAATGGCCAACGCTTGCCGAGCTGCGCGACTATCGCGGCAAAGTACGTTCGCTGGTAGAGAACTTCATCAAAACGATGCCGCTGGCGCTGCCGATTGGCTGGGAAAGCCCTGCCTGGGTAATCCTGATGGGCATTGAGCATGAGCGTATCCATCTGGAAACCTCCAGCGTGCTGATTCGCCAGTTGCCAATTGAATGGGTAAAACCCCAACCGCATTGGCCAGCCTGTCCGACTGCGCGCCACGATCGCCAGGCCGTGCCTGAAAACAAGCTTATCGCTGTTGAAGGTGCGCGTATTACCCAAGGCAAAACCGACGATACCTACGGTTGGGATAACGAATACGGCACGCTAACCACAGAGGTTAAACCTTTTAAAGCCAGCCAGATGCTGGCGAGCAACGCGGAGTTTTTTGAATTCGTTGCGGCAGGCGGCTATCAGGACGATCGCTGGTGGGACGAGGAAGGGCTGGGCTGGCGTAACTTTACTCAGGCCGCTATGCCGACTTTCTGGATAGGTTCGCCAGACGCACCGGATAATTTACGCCTGCGCCTGTTGACCACCGAGGTCGCCATGCCCTGGGACTGGCCGGTTGAGGTTAATCAACTGGAGGCCGCCGCTTTTTGCCGCTGGAAAGCTGATGAAACCGGCAAATCGGTTCAGCTTCCCAGCGAAGCCGAATGGCTGTTGCTGCGTGAACAGGTTGAGGGCGATCGCTGGCTGGAAGCGCCTGGCAACCTGAATCTGGCGTGGTGGGCTTCTTCCTGTCCGGTGGATCGCTTTGCCCAGGGCGAATTTTACGATCTGATAGGCAATGTCTGGCAATGGACGACGACGCCGATCAACGGGCTGGAAGGCTTTAAAGTGCATCCGCTTTACGATGATTTTTCCACGCCGACCTTTGACGGCAAGCACGCGCTGATTAAAGGCGGTAGCTGGATTTCCACCGGCAACGAAGTGCTTAAATCTTCGCGCTACGCTTTCCGCCGCCATTTCTTCCAGCATGCTGGATTCCGCTATGTGGTTTCTTCGCATCAGGAAAAGATGACGCTGAATCCTTACGAAACCGACAGTATGGTATCGCAGTATCTCGATTTCCAGTACGGCCCGAACTATTTCGGGACGGAGAACTATGCCAAAGCGCTGGTGGATATCGCCTGCACTATGACGGAAAAACGCGGCCGCGCGCTGGATATTGGCTGCGCCACCGGACGCGCCAGCTTCGAGCTGGCACGCTATTTCGATGAAGTTGTCGGCATGGATTACTCTGCTCGTTTTATCGATGTGGCGCTACAGCTGACCAGCGGAGAGGATTTTCGCTACGTAACCCAGGAAGAAGGCGATTTGGTGGAGTATCGCCAGGTACGGCTGAAAGATTTCGGGCTGGGCAAAGAGCAGGCTGAACGCATTCAGTTTGTCCAGGGCGATGCCTGTAACCTGAAGCCGCAAAAGGCGGGTTACGATCTGGTCCTGGCCTCCAACCTGATCGATCGTCTGCGTCAGCCGAAACGTTTTTTACAGGATATCGCCAAAATGATTAACCCTGGCGGCATGCTGCTGCTCTCCTCGCCTTACACCTGGCTGGAAGAGTACACCCCAAAAGAGAACTGGCTGGGCGGCATCCGCGAGAACGGCGAGGCGCTGACCACTTACCAGGCTTTGCAACGGCTGCTGACGGCTGATTTTGAAGAGATTGCCGCGCCGCAGGATGTGCCCTTTGTGATCCGTGAGACGGCCCGCAAATATCAGCATACCGTAGCGCAGCTGACGGTGTGGCGTAAGCGTTAGGCGCCGCTATCTTTTATCTGAGCGGATAGCGCAAACTATCCGCTATTTTATTGCCTGTTTTTTCCCTTTCCTGCACATTATCCCGTCATATACTGAAAAATCCTCAATCCAGGAACCCTTATGGCGGACAATATGCAACCCGACGATCTCGATCGCGGCATTCTTAATGCGCTGCTGGCCAATGCGCGTACCGCTTATGCCGAGCTGGCCAAACAGTTCAACGTTAGCCCAGGCACTATCCATGTGCGCGTAGAAAAGATGAAGCAGGCGGGCATTATCAAAGGAACGCGGGTAGAGATAGATCCCCGGCAGCTTGGCTACGACGTTTGCTGCTTTATCGGCATCATCCTCAAAAGCGCCAGAGACTATCCCTCCGCGCTGGCGAAGCTTGACGCGCTGGATGAAGTAGTCGAGGCCTGGTACACCACGGGGCATTACAGCATCTTTATTAAGGTGATGTGCCGATCGATAGACGCCCTGCAGCAGGTGTTGATCAACAAGATCCAGACCATTGATGAGATCCAGTCCACGGAGACATTAATCTCTCTGCAAAACCCGATCATGCGCACGATCAAGCCCTGATCTGTGCACAAAATTATCCACAGAAATTTTTCCCTCTTTTCCTGGACAGATGGATGCGCCGTCGGCGGCGCAGTCAGTTTCGATTCGGCCAGCGCACAGCGCCCGCAGCGTACTTAAGTACGTAAGGACCGCGAGCACTGCCCGAATTGAAAATGGCAAGTAAGCCAGGCGCCCCAAATAAAAACCCTATTCTTCCACAGGTAGATCCCAGCGTGATCACAACGTACAATACCCGCCTTTAGCAAACAGGGATCTCACATGGCGGACGTAACCTTAATCAGCGGCAGCACCTTAGGCAGCGCAGAATATGTGGCTGAACTTCTGGCCGAGAAACTGGAAGAAGCCAGCTTCTCTACCGAGCTGCTGCACGGCCCGGAACTGGAGGCACTTCCTTTATCGGGAATCTGGCTGGTGGTGACTTCTACGCACGGAGCTGGCGATCTGCCGGACAACCTGCAGCCGCTGTTTGATGAAATAGAAGAGAAGAAACCGGATCTGAGCCAGCTTCGCTATGGCGCCGTGGGCATTGGCAACCGCGAATACGATCTTTTCTGCGGTGCGATCGACAAAATGGACAAGTTACTGACAGCCTGTGGCGCTCAACGGATCGGCGATCGTCTGGATATCGATGTGCTTGAACATGAAATTCCTGAGGATCCCGCAGAGGTCTGGGTTGAGCACTGGAAAACGCTGATCGGCTGAAGATCCTGTTGCCGGATCGCCTGATAAGGGGGTTCAGTGCTGAAAAAACAGCCCAGGTTTTGTAAATTTTTCCCGGATCTGCTGATTTATTTAGCGGTCAACTGTGGATAACTATAAGGATCCAGCGGTAATAACCGGTGTTTATCCAAAGAACAACCTGACCGTCCGCTGGTGGCTGTGTATAACATGCCTTTTTGATCCCAGCTTATACGGCGCAGGATCACCGATCTTTCACAGCAATCGATCCCTGATAAGCCGATGATCCTGGTAAGGAAAAAAGGCTTATCCACAGCGATCGACGATCCTAATAGAAGATCCAGTAAAGAGATCTTTAAATAAAAAAGATCTTCTTTTTAATACGCTCCAGGCACTGCGCTTTCACCTTCGGCCAAAGTTGAGTAGAATTCACGCCCCGGGCAACCCCCACTCTCTTAATCGCACAACCGCGAGGTTCAGTACCATGTTTTATCCAGATCCTTTTGACGTCATCGTGATCGGTGGTGGTCATGCGGGCACGGAAGCCGCTATGGCGGCAGCCCGAATGGGTCAGCAAACCCTGCTTTTAACGCATAACATTGATACGCTTGGACAAATGTCCTGTAATCCGGCGATCGGTGGCATCGGAAAAGGACATCTGGTTAAAGAAGTGGACGCGCTGGGCGGCCTGATGGCGCACGCTATCGACCAGGCGGGCATTCAGTTCAGGATACTAAACGCAAGCAAGGGGCCGGCGGTTCGCGCTACCCGTGCTCAGGCGGATCGCGTGCTCTATCGGCAGGCTGTACGCACCGCGTTAGAGAACCAGCCGAACCTGATGATCTTCCAACAGGCGGTAGACGATCTGATTGTGGAAAACGATCGTGTGGTGGGTGCCGTTACCCAAATGGGGCTGAAATTCCGTGCCAAAGCGGTTGTACTGACCGTAGGCACCTTCCTGGATGGCAAGATCCATATCGGGCTGGATAACTACAGCGGTGGCCGTGCTGGCGATCCACCTTCGATCCCATTGGCTCGCCGACTCCGCGAGCTGCCATTGCGTGTCAGCCGACTGAAAACCGGCACGCCGCCGCGTATTGACGCCCGCACTATCGATTTTAGCGTGCTGGCTCCGCAGCACGGCGATACGCCGCTACCGGTCTTCTCGTTCATGGGCAATGCGGCGCAGCATCCGCAGCAGGTGCCTTGCTATATCACCTATACCAACGAGAAAACGCACGACGTCATTCGCAGCAATCTGGATCGCAGCCCGATGTACGCTGGCGTGATTGAAGGCGTCGGCCCACGCTACTGTCCTTCCATCGAAGACAAAGTGATGCGTTTTGCCGATCGTAACGCACACCAGATCTTCCTGGAGCCGGAAGGGCTGACCAGCAACGAAATCTATCCAAACGGCATCTCCACCAGCCTGCCGTTTGACGTTCAGCTGCAAATCGTTCATTCCATGCAGGGCATGGAGAACGCGAAGATCGTTCGTCCGGGCTACGCCATCGAATATGACTTCTTCGATCCGCGCGATCTGAAACCTACGCTGGAAAGCAAGTTTATCGAAGGCTTGTTCTTTGCGGGTCAGATCAACGGCACCACCGGCTATGAAGAAGCTGCTGCGCAAGGGCTGTTAGCAGGTCTCAATGCGGGTCGTCTCTCTGCCGATAAAGAAACCTGGGCGCCACGCCGCGATCAGGCTTATCTGGGCGTACTGGTCGACGATCTCTGCACCCTGGGTACCAAAGAGCCGTACCGTATGTTTACCTCAAGGGCGGAATACCGTCTGATGCTGCGTGAAGACAATGCCGATCTGCGTCTGACTGCCGAAGGCCGTGAGCTGGGGCTGGTTGACGATGCTCGCTGGGCACGCTTCAACGAGAAGCTGGAAAGCATTGAGCAGGAACGCCAGCGTCTGCGCGATATCTGGGTACACCCGAAATCAGAAGCCGTAGACGAAGTGAACGGCGTGCTGAGCGCCGCGCTGACCAAAGAAGCCAACGGCGAAGATCTGCTGCGCCGTCCTGAAATGACCTATGAGCAGCTAATGACGCTGAGCACCTTTGCGCCAGCCCTGAGCGATCCTCAGGCCGCTGAGCAGGTCGAGATTCAGGTGAAATACGAAGGCTATATCGCTCGCCAGCAGGAAGAGATCGATCGTCAGCTGCGCAACGAGAATACGCTGCTGCCAGCGGATCTGGACTATCGCCAGGTCAGCGGTCTTTCCAACGAAGCGATCGCCAAGCTGAATGACCATAAGCCGGGTTCTATCGGCCAGGCCTCGCGTATTTCAGGCATTACGCCTGCTGCTATCTCCATTCTTCTGATTTACCTGAAAAAGCAGGGACTGCTGCGTAAAAGCGCCTGATGCTCTTTGGGCGGCTCCGGCCGCCTTTTTACTGATTTGGACGTTACCGTGATTAATAAACTCTCCGCGCTGCTTAAAGCCGCCAATATTTCCCTGACCGATCTGCAAAAAGAGCAGCTGGTTGGCTACGTCGGGCTGCTGCACAAGTGGAACAAAGCTTACAACCTGACTTCCGTGCGCGATCCGCAGCAGATGCTGGTTCGCCACATCATGGACAGCATCGTGGTTGAGCCGCATTTACAGGGCAATTGCTTTATCGATGTGGGTACCGGGCCGGGCCTGCCTGGCGTACCGCTGGCCATCGTGCGACCAGAAGCGCATTTCACGCTGTTGGACAGCCTGGGCAAGCGCGTGCGCTTTCTTAAGCAGGTACAGCATGAACTGAAGCTGGAAAATATTGCGCCCGTGCAAAGTAGGGTAGAGGAGTTTCCTGCCGAGCCGCCTTTTGACGGCGTTATCAGCCGCGCTTTCGCTTCGCTGAACGATATGCTGAGCTGGTGCCATCACTTGCCAGGCGAAAACGGGCGTTTTTACGCGCTGAAAGGTGTGGTACCCCAGGACGAGCTTGCTGCGCTACCGGAAGGGTTTATTCATCAGCAAACGGTGAAGCTTGCCGTACCTGAGCTGGAAGGCGAGCGGCATTTAGTGGTGGTTAAACCCGCTAAATCGGGTGGCTAAAGCAGCGACCTGGTGCCCCGCAAAAGATAAATAATGCTGGAATGCGCAAAATTTTACCGTATTATCGCTGAATTATTCAGCAGGTATTACGTGAGTAAGCGTTTTAAATTACTCAATTTTAGTTAAGTATGGGCGGCAGGGCAGGGGAGAAGATGCCAGTTGCACTGCCTGCAGGTAAAATGCCGGGCGGTTTTTTAGCCTTTCGGGCGGCGGCAGATCTTTTTTTCTGCGGCGGATAATGTTTCAGCAAGGTTAAAATGACGCAGAGAAATTAGTTGTCACACTCGGTTACATTTAACGTTAATTTCACAAATTATTATCAAGAGTATTACCTCATTGTGGCCGCCAGGTGCTTTTTCCCGGATGGACGTAAATCAGCCGGACGATATTTATCTGCTGTGCCAGGCGGAATAGCCTGAAAATTTGCCCGCAATGAATGTCAATTAACAGTTTAAATCGGCCTGGCGGGCTGATTAGCGGCTAAAAAACAGTAAGTGGTTGAATGTTATTGATATAATTATATTTTCTTTCGCGGTGCGCAGAATATTCTTTAAAGCTTGTTAGATAAAATATTACTGAAATGTGATCTTCCGCACGCTTTGTGAGCGATATTCCCGGTTCTGTGCCCTCATTTTCGCTGTGTTTGCTGTTCCACACAGTTTTGAAAAAGTGGGCCCGAGAAAGAAATTTAAATAATTGTTCACCATTTCGCTACTTATCCATTGAAATCGCAGGACCGCCCCGTATAATTTGCTCGTTTTTTGCTGCTTGACTCAAAGCGGCAAAGGCAGTTTTATACGACACGCGACATACCCCCGGCGGGGCAGGAGAGTTTCAGCGTCATGTCAGTGTCCCTTTACAGAGTAAAATTTGCCCGAACCGTGCTGCTTCTTCAGCTGATGATTTTTGTCATAATCGGCGCGCTGTTTGCCCTGAAAGAGCTAACCTGGGGCCTGTCCGCGATAGCGGGCGGACTGGCGGCCTGGCTGCCGAACGTATTGTTTATGATTTTTGCCTGGCGTCATCAGGCAGGAGACCCGGTTAAAGGACGCGTGGCCTGGAGCTTCGCTCTGGGCGAAGTGCTGAAGGTTCTGGCGACCATTCTTCTGCTTGTCGTGGCGCTGGCGGTGTTTGGGGCGGCATTTACGCCGCTCGGACTGACCTGGTTATCGGTGGTGATTGTGCAAATCGTCGCACCGGCTGTAATTAACAACAAAGGGTAAGAGGCATCATGGCTGCAGGAGAAATCTCTACGCCGCAGGAATACATAGGTCACCATCTGAATAACCTTCAGCTGGACCTGCGTACCTTCGAGCTGGTGAATCCGCACGACGCTCCGTCGTTCTGGGTATTGAATATTGACTCCATGTTTTTCTCTGTGGTGCTGGGACTGGTATTCCTGGTGCTGTTTCGCAAAGTTGCGAAATCAGCCACCAGCGGCGTTCCGGGAAAACTGCAGGCGGCGATTGAACTGGTTGTTGGCTTCGTCGACAACAACGTCCGCGACATGTACCACGGTAAAAGCAAAGTAATCGCACCGCTGGCTCTGACGATTTTCGTCTGGGTCTTCCTGATGAACTTCATGGATCTGCTGCCTATCGATCTGCTGCCGTACATCGGCGAGCACGTTCTGGGTTTGCCAGCGTTGCGTGTAGTGCCTTCAGCCGACGTGAATATCACGCTGTCGATGGCGCTGGGCGTATTTATTTTGATTCTGTTCTACAGCGTCAAGATGAAAGGCATTGGGGGCTTTACTAAAGAGCTGACATTGCAACCTTTCAATCACCCAATCTTCATTCCGATCAACCTGATCCTTGAAGGCGTGAGCCTGCTGTCCAAACCGGTTTCTCTCGGTCTGCGACTGTTCGGCAACATGTATGCGGGTGAATTGATTTTTATCCTGATTGCCGGCCTGTTGCCGTGGTGGTCACAGTGGGTTCTGAGTGTGCCATGGGCCATTTTCCACATCCTGATCATTTCGTTGCAGGCTTTCATTTTCATGGTACTGACGATTGTCTATCTGTCGATGGCATCTGAAGAACACTGATTTTTTTATCAACACTACTGCGTTTTAACTGAAACAAACTGGAGACTGTCATGGAAAACCTGAATATGGATCTGCTGTACATGGCTGCCGCTGTGATGATGGGCTTAGCGGCAATCGGTGCTGCGATCGGTATCGGCATCCTCGGAGGTAAATTCCTGGAAGGCGCCGCGCGTCAACCGGATCTGATCCCTCTGCTGCGTACGCAGTTCTTTGTTGTAATGGGTCTGGTGGATGCAATCCCAATGATCGCTGTTGGTCTGGGCCTGTACGTGATGTTCGCCGTCGCGTAACCCTGATGTTCATCGTTGGGCTTTGGTTCGACGATGAACGGCTTCTTCCGGTCAGCCGACCGGAGAAAAAAGTTAACTTAACAAGAGGCATTGTGCAGTGAACTTAAACGCAACAATCCTCGGCCAGGCCATCGCGTTCATCCTGTTTGTAGTGTTCTGCATGAAGTACGTATGGCCGCCGCTGATGGCCGCTATCGAAAAGCGCCAGAAAGAAGTTGCCGACGGCCTTGCTTCCGCAGAACGTGCCAAAAAAGATTTGGATCTCGCGCAGGCTAATGCGACCGACCAGCTGAAAAAAGCGAAAGAAGAAGCCCAGGTTATCATCGAACAGGCCAACAAGCGCCGTTCGCAGATCCTGGACGAAGCCAAAGCTGAAGCTGAGCAGGAACGTAACAAGATCGTCACCCAGGCGCAGGCTGAAATCGACGCCGAACGCAAACGTGCACGTGAAGAGTTGCGCAAGCAGGTCGCGATGCTGGCTGTGGCCGGCGCCGAGAAAATCATTGAACGTTCCGTGGATGAAGCTGCTAACAGCGACATCGTTGATAAACTGGTCGCTGAACTGTAAGGAGGGAGGGGCTGATGTCTGAATTTACTACCGTAGCTCGCCCCTACGCCAAAGCAGCTTTTGACTTTGCTGTTGAGCATCAGAGTGTCGATCGCTGGCAGCAGATGCTGGCGTTCGCTACCGAAGTGGCCAGCAATGAACAAGTGGCAGAACTCCTTTCCGGCGCATTAGCGCCGGAAGCGTTGTCTGCGCGGTTCATCGCTATTTGTGGTGATCAACTCGATGAAGCCGGTCAGAACCTGATTAAGGTCATGGCCGAAAACAAACGTTTACCAGCGCTTCCCGATGTACTGGCTCAGTTTATCCAGCTTCGCGCCGCACACGATGCGACTGCGGACGTTGAGGTAATCTCTTCCACTACACTGAGTGACGAACAGCTGACCAAAATCAGCGCCGCTATGGAAAAACGTCTGTCACGCAAAGTTAAGCTGAATTGCAAAATTGATAAGTCTGTAATGGCGGGCGTAATCATCCGTGCGGGTGATATGGTCATTGATGGCAGCGTACGCGGCCGTCTTGAGCGCCTTGCAGACGACTTGCAGTCTTAAGGGGACTGGAGCATATGCAACTGAATTCCACCGAAATCAGCGAACTGATCAAGCAGCGCATTGCTCAGTTCAATGTCGTGAGTGAAGCTCACAACGAAGGTACTATTGTTTCCGTCAGCGACGGCATCATCCGCGTAAACGGCCTAGCCGATGTTATGCAGGGTGAGATGATCGCGCTGCCTGGCAACCGTTACGCTATCGCACTGAACCTGGAGCGCGACTCCGTTGGTGCCGTAGTGATGGGCCCATACGCTGACCTCGCCGAAGGCATGAAGGTTAAGTGCACCGGCCGTATCCTGGAAGTTCCGGTAGGCCGTGGCCTGCTGGGTCGCGTGGTGAACACCCTGGGTGCGCCAATCGACGGCAAAGGTGCTATCGACAACGACGGCTTCTCGCCAATCGAAGTTATCGCGCCAGGCGTTATCGACCGTCAGTCCGTAGACCAGCCTGTACAGACCGGCTATAAGTCTGTGGATGCGATGATTCCAATCGGCCGTGGCCAGCGTGAGCTGATCATCGGCGACCGTCAGACCGGTAAAACCGCAATGGCGATCGATGCGATCATCAACCAGCGTGATTCCGGCATCAAGTGTGTGTACGTGGCTATCGGCCAGAAAGCTTCTACCATCGCTAACGTGGTGCGTAAGCTGGAAGAACACAACGCGCTGGCTAACACCATCGTGGTTGTGGCAACCGCTTCCGAGTCTGCTGCTCTGCAGTACCTGGCTCCGTATGCTGGCTGCGCCATGGGCGAATACTTCCGCGACCGCGGCGAAGACGCGCTGATCGTATACGATGACCTGTCCAAGCAGGCTGTTGCTTACCGTCAGGTTTCCCTGCTGCTGCGCCGTCCGCCAGGCCGTGAAGCTTTCCCTGGCGACGTGTTCTACCTCCACTCCCGTCTGCTGGAGCGTGCTTCCCGCGTGAGCGCCGACTACGTCGAGCGTTTTACCAACGGCGAAGTGAAAGGTAAAACCGGTTCCCTGACCGCGCTGCCGATCATCGAAACCCAGGCTGGCGACGTTTCCGCGTTCGTTCCGACCAACGTAATCTCGATTACCGATGGTCAGATCTTCCTGGAAACCAACCTGTTTAACTCCGGTATTCGTCCGGCGGTTAACCCGGGGATCTCCGTATCCCGTGTTGGTGGCGCAGCTCAGACCAAGATCATCAAGAAACTGTCCGGTGGTATCCGTACCGCGCTGGCACAGTATCGTGAACTGGCAGCATTCTCGCAGTTCGCGTCCGATCTGGACGAAGCGACCCGTAAACAGCTGAGCCACGGTCAGAAAGTGACCGAGCTGCTGAAACAGAAACAGTATGCGCCGATGTCCGTAGCGCAGCAGGGTCTGGTGCTGTTTGCAGCCGAGCGCGGCTTCCTGAACGACGTCGAGCTGGCGAAAATCGGCAGCTTCGAAGCAGCGCTTCTGGCCTATGCCGATCGCGACCACAGCGAGCTGATGGCCGAAATCAACCAGTCTGGCAACTACAACAACGATATCGAAGCGAAGCTGAAAGGCCTGCTCGAGACGTTTAAGAAAACCCAGTCCTGGTAATGTCTGGCGGCTTGTCCCTCGCGGGGCAGGCCGCAAGGCTTTGAGGAGAAGCTTATGGCCGGCGCAAAAGAGATACGTAGTAAGATCGGCAGCGTGCAGAACACGCAGAAGATCACCAAAGCGATGGAAATGGTCGCCGCCTCCAAAATGCGTAAATCGCAGGAACGCATGGCGGCCAGCCGTCCTTATGCAGAGACCATGCGCAAAGTGATTGGTCACATTGCGTTAGGCAATCTGGAATACAAGCACCCTTACCTGGAGGAGCGCGACGTTAAGCGCGTCGGCTACCTGGTCGTGTCTACCGACCGCGGGCTTTGTGGTGGTTTGAACATTAACCTGTTCAAAAAAGTGCTGGCTGATATGAAAGGCTGGGCAGATAAAGGCGTCGAGAGCGATCTGGCGATTATCGGCTCCAAAGGTCTTTCATTTTTCGGCGCTGTCGGCGGCAACGTGGTGGCTCAGGTCACGGGTATGGGCGACAAGCCTTCCCTGTCCGATCTGATCGGCCCGGTGAAAGTGATGCTGCAGGCTTACGACGAAGGTCGCATCGACAAGCTCTATGTGGTCAGCAACAAATTTATCAACACTATGTCCCAGTCACCGCAAATCAGCCAGCTGCTGCCGTTACCGCCAGCAGAAGAAACTGAAGGCGTGGTGAAGAAAAGCACCTGGGATTACCTGTATGAACCGGATCCGAAAGCGCTGCTGGACACGTTGCTGCGCCGCTACGTCGAGTCTCAGGTTTACCAGGGTGTTGTAGAAAACCTGGCCAGCGAGCAGGCCGCGCGTATGGTGGCGATGAAGGCTGCGACCGACAACGGCGGAAACCTGATCAAAGAGCTGCAGTTGGTATACAACAAGGCTCGTCAGGCCAGCATCACCCAGGAACTTACCGAGATCGTCTCGGGGGCCTCCGCGGTTTAACCAGGTTAACGAATTAGGTAGAGGATTCAGAATGGCTACTGGAAAAATTGTCCAGGTAATCGGCGCCGTTGTTGACGTCGAGTTTCCTCAGGACGCAGTACCACAGGTGTACAGCGCGCTTGAGACTAAAAATGGTGATGCCCGTCTGGTGCTGGAAGTGCAGCAACAGCTGGGTGGCGGCGTGGTTCGCGCCATCGCAATGGGTTCTTCCGACGGCCTGAAGCGCGGTCTGGAAGTAGCTGACCTTGCGCACCCAATCGAAGTACCGGTAGGTACCGCAACGCTTGGCCGTATCATGAACGTGCTGGGCGAGCCAATCGATATGAAAGGCGACATCGGCGAAGAAGAGCGTTGGGCTATCCACCGTTCCGCACCTTCATACGAAGACCAGTCCAACTCTCAGGAGCTGCTGGAAACCGGTATCAAGGTAATCGACCTGATGTGTCCGTTCGCCAAGGGCGGTAAAGTCGGCCTGTTCGGCGGCGCGGGCGTAGGTAAAACCGTAAACATGATGGAGCTGATCCGTAACATCGCGGCTGAGCACTCAGGTTTCTCCGTATTTGCCGGCGTGGGCGAGCGTACTCGTGAAGGTAACGACTTCTATCACGAGATGACCGACTCCAACGTTATCGACAAAGTATCCCTGGTCTACGGCCAGATGAACGAGCCACCAGGAAACCGTCTGCGCGTAGCGCTGACCGGCCTGACCATGGCGGAGAAATTCCGTGATGAAGGTCGCGACGTTCTGCTGTTCATCGATAACATCTACCGTTACACCCTGGCCGGTACCGAAGTATCCGCGCTGCTGGGTCGTATGCCATCAGCGGTAGGCTACCAGCCAACGCTGGCGGAAGAGATGGGCGTTCTGCAGGAGCGTATCACCTCAACCAAAACCGGTTCTATCACCTCCGTACAGGCCGTTTACGTCCCTGCGGATGACCTGACTGACCCATCGCCAGCGACTACCTTTGCGCACTTAGACGCAACTGTGGTACTGAGCCGTCAGATCGCGTCTCTGGGTATCTACCCGGCGGTTGATCCACTGGATTCCACCAGCCGTCAGCTGGATCCGCTGGTTGTTGGTCAGGAACACTACGACGTGGCTCGTGGCGTGCAGTCCCTGCTGCAGCGTTACCAGGAACTGAAAGACATCATCGCTATCCTCGGGATGGACGAGCTGTCTGAAGACGACAAGCTGGTGGTTGCTCGCTCTCGTAAGATGCAGCGCTTCCTGTCCCAGCCGTTCTTCGTGGCAGAAGTCTTCACCGGTTCTCCGGGCAAGTACGTGTCGCTGAAAGATACCATCCGTGGCTTTAAAGGCATCATGGACGGCGAATTCGACCATCTGCCAGAGCAGGCTTTCTACATGGTAGGTTCCATCGAAGAAGCCGTGGAAAAAGCGAAGAAACTGTAACGGTTTCCCGGGAGGTTAATTATGGCTATGACTTTTCACCTGGACGTTGTCAGTGCGGAGCAGCAGATGTTCTCCGGCACGGTGCAGCGCATCCAGGTGTCAGGTAGCGAAGGCGAGCTGGGTATTCACTCAGGCCACGCGCCGCTGCTGACCGCCATTAAACCTGGTATGATCCGCATCGTGAAAGAGCAGGGCGACGAAGAGTATATTTATCTCTCCGGCGGCATGCTCGAAGTACAGCCAGGCGCGACTACCGTGCTGGCTGATACGGCGATCCGCGGCGCTGACCTCGACGAAGCCCGCGCCATGGAAGCAAAACGCAAAGCCGAAGAGCACATGAGCGGCTCGCATGGCGATGTGGACTTTGCTGCCGCGTCGGCTGAACTGGCTAAAGCGATCGCCAAACTGCGCGTGATCGAGTTAACCAAAAAAGCGATGTAATTCAGGTTTAAGCAAGAATGCCAGACAGGAAACTGCCTGGCATTTTTTTATGGCTACAGACTCACTGGCCAATCCTGTCTCACCCATCAGGCATAAACTTCTTTTTAATGTTGTAATTAAACTGCCGTTAACCGTACATCAGGAAGAAAAAAAGTGTACAAATTGCCATCAAACCCGCCGTTACGGTCAAAATCGAGCAGACCACGCACTCCGTTTTATTGCTGGCCGCCTTCACCGGTGCTTCGCTTTTTTTATCTTTCTCAGGAATATAGATATAGCCTTTGCCCGGAATGGTTTTGATACAGTTTCTGAGGTTCACCGCAGCCAGATCCCGACGTATTTTATAAACCAGCTGGGTAAGGTTGGCGTCATCGATGGTTGCCGCACGACTTTCCCAGATTGCGGAGATTAGGTTGCTTTTTGTCAGCTCGGTTTCAGGATGATGAAGAAAATAGCTGAGGAGCCGCTTTTCTTTCTCACTGATGGTTAAAGTAATATTACCATTGATGAGATGGTTTCTTTCTTCTGAAAGATAGATATTATTACCGAGATAAATTTCTTCGCTCATGACTATAACCTGTTAAGTTAATTAATCTGTAATGGATGAATAAAATACGGCGGTGTGAAAATCCTGGCCAGCGTCAGTACCTTATTATTAATTTAAAATGAAAATTTGTTCTTATTTTTATTGGCAGCTTTCTACTGCCTTTCGCTTCACTCTGTTCGTGGCAGGAATATATCAGCGGAAAGGATAATCTGGTGTTGTAATTATTGGCAGGCGATCGCTAAAAAGTGCGGGCTACACGGCGCAAACCCGCAGCCGGACGGGCCTTTTCGCACTTTTCTTCAGGCGGATGTTGCGTGAGGTTCTAATTATTGTTTATCTGCTATTGATGAATAAAATCCTGTCTTATTGTTTACCGTAACCTTTGTTGAGCTACCGTTGATATAAAAACTGCGCGATTTCCCTTGTTGATGTAGCGTTTGCTTATTAATAGTATTTCAAAGGCAGTAATCTTTCCCTGATGATTATTCTTTATTTGTAACTGGCAAGCATAGGTCGCGCCAGGTGAAAGTTAGCTGGCCACGTTTAATCGTCGGCACAAATCATATTAACTTTTACCAGATAAGGATCCACCATGAGTAAGTTAATTCAGAAGGATATCTATACAGAACAGTCGTATGCCGCAGACGGTTTTAACCCGGCGACCAATACCTCTGAGTATAGCTACACTTCCGGTCGCGTAGCGCAGCGTGTTTACAATAAATATAATACTGCCAATAAGCCTAAATTGTTTGGTTACTATACTGACTGGGCGCACTACGATCAGCGTCAGATAGATAACAACGGCAATATCCTTAAAGCTAACCGTGGTCGTGGTATCGATATCACTAAATTAGACCCAACTGCTTACGATAAAATCATTTTTGGTTTTACCGGCATCGTTGGCGATCAGGGCGACAACAAAGCGAAAATCGAGCAGGCCGCTCGCCAGACGCTGAAAAAAACCAATGAGATGACCATCCTGGATCCATGGGGCGATTGCCAGTCTTATATCAACTGCGGCTTTAGCGGCTGGAAAGCTTTCGGCTTTGGCCCAGGCAGCGTAGGTTCAGATACGGAAGAAGATTGTTTCTATCAGGATCACCCTAATCTTCAGGGCGTGCTGGGCGCAATGCGCGACCTGCAGAAAAAAGCTAAGGCGCAGGGTCACGATCTGGCGCTCTCTTTCAGCCTCGGTGGCTGGACCATGAGCGACGCTTTCCATGAGCTGGCAAAAAGCCAGAGCGCGATTGATACGCTGGTGGCCAGCATCATCGATTTCTTTAAACGTTTCCCCATGTTCTCTGAAATTGATATCGACTGGGAATACCCAAATGCGCCAGGCGCAGGCAACCCACATGGCCCGGAAGACGGCGAAAACTACGCTGTCCTGATCGACACGCTGAACAAAGCGCTGAAGGCAAATGGCCTGAGCCACGTGAAAATCAGTATCGCTTCTTCCGCCAACGTGGAAGTGCTGCAGCATTCCAATATCAAAGGTCTGCTGGAAGTCGGTCTGTATGGCATCAACCTGATGACTTATGACTTCTTCGGGACGCCGTGGGCTGATGGTCTGGGCCATCACGCTAACCTGTACAAAACTGAAAATACTACTTACAGCCTGGAAGAAGCGGTGGAGTATCTGCTGAACCTGGGCGTGGATCCTGAAGCGATCAACATCGGCTATGCAGGCTATTCACGTAGCGCTAAAGGCGGCGAAATTTCTTCTTTCTCTCCGCTGAAAGGCTCTTACGACGGCAACGGTACTACCGTGGGTACTTTCGAATCCGGCTGCGTTGAATGGTATGACATCATCAACAACTATCTGGATCTGGAAAACAAATCTGGCCGTAACGGCTACAACGTTTATACCGATGATGAAGCTTGCGCAGACTATCTGTACAGCCCAACGTCTAAAGTATTCCACTCTATTGATACGCCGCGCACCGTTCGCGAAAAAGCGCGTTATGTTATTGAAAAAGGTCTGGGCGGCCTGTTCACCTGGACTATCGACAACGATAATGGCCTGCTGGTTAACGCCGGTCGCGAAGGCATGGGCTGCCCGATTGTGCAGCAGAATATTGATATGTCTCCTTTCTACTTCAAAGGCATCAATATTGAAGGCGAACAGCCGGTAGATCCTGTCGAGCCGGTTGACCCGGTTGACCCGGTTGAACCAGAAGACGAAACTGCACCGACTGCTGTTATTACCATGAAAGCGCAGGGTGGCAGCACGCTGGTATTCTCGGCGGATAAATCTTCTAAAGCGGCCAGCTACAAATGGTCAAACTCAGGCAACGTGCAGATCGTATCTCCTCAGGCGAGCGAAACTAACGTTGTGCTGCCTGTCGTGACCGCTGAAACCGTAGTGGAAGTGCTGCTGACCGTTACCGCGGCCAATAAGAAAACCGATATGGCTTCTTATAAAGTTGTTATCGCGCCTGCCTCTTCCGCGCCTGTTGATCCGGTCGATCCAGTTGACCCGGTTGAGCCAGTCGATCCGGTTAACCCTGATGCGCCTTCTGACTATCCGCAATGGAGCGCTACCGCTACCTATGTAGAAGGCAGCAAGGTGACGCATAAAGGCGTTAACTATATCGGTAAATTCTGGTCACAGGGTTCTGAACCTGGTCTGGAAGAAACAACCGGTCAGTACGGTAAACCATGGGATTACCTGCGTTAATTGCCACTAATAAATAATGCTCCTTCGGGAGCATTATTTTCCGTGTATCAGAGTGAAAAATGAATATTTCAGATAAGGGTATTGATTTTATCAAGGCTCAGGAAAAACTTCGTTTAAACGCAGAGCAAAATTATGCGGGCATCTGGACAATCGGCTATGGCCATACTGAAGGTGTTCACGAAGGGGATAGTCTCACGCCGGAACTGGCAGAAGCGTTGCTCAGAAGTGACCTGAAGCAATGCGAGGCCCGGTTACATCAGGCGCTTGCCGTACCCGTTACCCAAAATCAGTTCGATGCGCTTTGTTCAATCCTGTTCAGCGTCGGCACCGGGCAACGCGGCGTAAAAGCCGGACTGATAGCGCTGAAGAGCGGGCAGCCGTCAACGCTGCTGATGTTTTTGAACCAGGGCTGCTATGCCGCCGCAGCCGAACAATTCGGCTCGTGGATTTATGCCGGTAACGGCGTGGTGAAGGAGCTAATTTACCGCAGGGAACGCGAAAAGAATCTTTTTCTTCGCAAAAAATAGTCTGAGTCTTTAAAGACAGGCCGTTTATATTCCAAAGGTAATACTGTGATAAATAATAGTGAAACTATGCTGCTGGTGAAGTTTCTGACGGAACATCACCTGCTGGATGCTATGATAGTTGCTTGTGCAGGAGGTGTTGTTAATTACTTTATTCATGGCGAGCTGGTAAAAGAAAATAAAGGCAAGCTTGCTCATTTCATGAAGCATATCTTCATCTCAATGTTCACCGGCTTTGTTGTCGGTTTGCTTTGTGTAGACTTTAATGCCTCCACCACGCAAACGCTGCTTTTCGCCGCTATTGCAGGCACTAGCGGTAGTGAAATTATCGTTGTCCTCCAGCAAAAAGTCTCGGAGTGGCTAAAAAATAAAAATCTCTGATTAGGCCAGCCACGGAAAATAATGGGCGGTTGAGATTTAATGATATCATGCGAGGGTTAAGGGAAAATCGCCTGTTTTTCAGGAATGACGCCCTTTTTCGGCCCGGCGGGAAGTATTTTCGAAAGGTAAAAAAAGTAGCATTTTTGCTGCAAACCCGATTTACTTTTCGCCAGGAAAGCGATTTTCAGTCACCAAGCAGGATGTCTATGTCAAACAGCGCGATGAGTGTGGTGATCCTTGCCGCAGGCAAGGGAACCCGTATGTACTCCGATCTCCCTAAAGTTCTTCATCTTCTGGCTGGCAAGCCGATGGTTCAACACGTCATTGACGCAGCCAGTAGCGTAGGCGCGGACAAAGTCCATCTGGTCTACGGCCACGGCGGTGAGCTTTTAAAGTCTACTCTGACGGATCCCGCGCTGAACTGGGTATTACAGGCCGAGCAGCTGGGTACTGGCCATGCCATGCAGCAGGCCGCGCCCTGCTTTGCTGACGACGAAGATATTCTGATGCTGTATGGCGATGTGCCGTTAATCTCTACGGAAACGCTGCAGCGCTTGCGCCAGGCGAAGCCGCAGGGCGGCATTGCACTGTTAACGGTTATTCTGGATAACCCGACTGGCTACGGCCGTATTCTGCGCGAGCAGGGCGCCGTAGTGGGCATCGTTGAGCAAAAGGACGCCACGCCGGAACAGTTAACTATTCGTGAGATCAATACCGGCATCCTGCTGGCCAACGGCGGCGATCTGAAGCGTTGGCTAAGCAAGCTGACCAACAACAATGCCCAGGGCGAATATTACATCACGGACATTATCGCACTGGCGCATCAGGAAGGGCGTACTACAGAAACGGTGCATCCTGAACGCAGCTCGGAAACGGATGGCGTCAATAACCGGCTACAGCTGGCGACGCTGGAACGCGTTTATCAGGCGCAGCAGGCGGAAAAATTGCTGCTGGCAGGCGTGATGCTAAGAGATCCCGCGCGTTTCGATCTTCGTGGCGAGCTTAAGCATGGCCGCGATGTGGAGATCGATACCAATGTCATTATTGAAGGCCATGTACAGCTTGGCGACCGCGTAAAAATCGGCAGCGGCTGCGTGCTGAAAAACTGCGTGATTGGCGACGACTGCGAAATCAGTCCTTACAGCGTGCTGGAAAATGCCGAGCTGGCCGCCGCCTGCACCGTTGGCCCCTTTGCCCGTCTTCGTCCAGGCAGTTCGCTGGCGGCTGGCGCGCACGTCGGCAACTTTGTCGAAATGAAAAAAGCCTCGCTGGGCAAAGGCTCCAAGGCGGGCCATTTAAGCTACCTCGGCGATGCGCAGATTGGCGACAACGTGAACATCGGCGCGGGTACCATTACCTGCAACTATGACGGTGTTAATAAGTCGCTAACGATCATTGGCAATGATGTCTTTGTCGGCTCTGATACTCAGCTGGTGGCGCCAGTTTCGGTAGCGGCTGGCACGACAATCGCCGCAGGCACCACGGTAATGAAAGATATCCCCGCCGCTGGTCTGGCCTACAATCGTAAAGAGCAGAATTTGAAAACCAGCTGGCAGCGGCCAGTAAAGAAAAAATAATTTTACGGGCGGCGAAGATCGCCCGAGAGCGTTAAGGGACGTAAAACGTCCCACATAAAAATAATCCCCACTCTCTACAAGGCTCGGGGAACCGGCAAAGACCGGAACAAACAGGCAGAAGACAAAGTTAATGGCAAACGCCATAACGTCAGGAAATTTACTATGTGTGGAATTGTAGGTGCAGTAGCGCAGCGTGATATCGCAGAAATCCTGCTGGAAGGCTTACGTCGTCTGGAATACCGGGGTTACGACTCCGCTGGTCTGGCCGTAGTAACGGCGGCGGGCGAAATTACCCGCCTGCGTCGCCTGGGCAAGGTACAAAAGCTGGCGGAAGCGGCAGAAACCACGCCGCTGCACGGCGGCACGGGTATTGCGCACACGCGCTGGGCAACGCATGGCGAACCTTCCGAAGCCAATGCGCACCCTCATATCTCAGAACATATCGTTATCGTGCATAACGGCATTATCGAAAACCACGAACCGCTGCGCGAGCGGCTAAAGGCGCTGGGTTACCATTTTGCATCCGAGACGGATACCGAAGTAGTAGCGCATCTGGTGCACTGGGAGCAGAAAGAGGCTGGTGGCTCGTTGCGCGAGGTTGTGCAGCGCGTGATCCCGCAGCTGCGCGGCGCATACGGCATGGTTATCATGGACAGCCGCGATCCGTCCGTCCTGGTGGCAGCTCGTTCTGGTAGCCCGCTGGTTGTCGGCCGTGGCATGGGCGAGAACTTTATCGCCTCCGACCAGCTGGCGCTCCTGCCGGTTACTCGCCGCTTTATCTATCTGGAAGAGGGCGATATTGCGGAAGTCAGCCGCCGCGATGTCATGATTTTCGATCGCCTGGGCGAGCGCGTGCAGCGTAGCGAAATCGAATCTAACGTGCAGTACGATGCCGGTGATAAAGGGCTTTACCGCCATTACATGCAGAAAGAGATCTACGAACAGCCGATGGCGATCAAAAACACCCTGAGCGGGCGTTTCAGCCATGGCGAGGTGGATCTCTCGGAGCTTGGCCCGCACGCCAATGAGCTGCTGTCGCAGGTAGAGCATATCCAGATCGTTGCCTGCGGCACTTCTTATAACTCCGGCATGGTTTCCCGTTACTGGTTTGAGGCGCTGGCCAACGTGCCGTGCGATGTAGAGATTGCCTCCGAATTCCGCTATCGCAAATCAGCCGTGCGCAAGAATAGCCTGATGATCACGCTGTCGCAGTCTGGTGAAACGGCGGATACCCTGGCGGCGCTGCGCCTGTCAAAAGAGCTGGGCTATCTTGGTTCGCTGGCGATCTGCAACGTGGCTGGCTCTTCGCTGGTGCGCGAATCCAATCTGGCTTTGATGACTAAAGCCGGCACGGAAATCGGCGTAGCCTCCACCAAAGCCTTTACTACTCAGCTAACCGTTTTGCTGATGCTGGTGGCGAAAATCGGCCGCCTGAAAGGCATGGATGAGCAGATCGAGCACGATATCGTCCATGGTCTACAGGCTCTGCCAAGCCGTATTGAGCAAATGCTGTCGCAGGACAAAATGATTGAAGCGCTGGCGGAAGAGTTCTCCGACAAGCACCACGCGCTGTTCCTGGGCCGTGGCGACCAGTATCCGATTGCGATGGAAGGCGCGCTGAAGCTGAAGGAAATCTCCTATATTCATGCGGAAGCCTACGCGGCTGGCGAGCTGAAACATGGCCCGCTGGCGCTGATCGATGCCGATATGCCGGTTATCGTGGTAGCGCCGAATAACGAGCTGCTGGAGAAGCTGAAGTCGAATATTGAAGAGGTGCGCGCGCGCGGCGGCCTGCTGTACGTGTTCGCCGACCGGGATGCGGGTTTTGCGGATAGCGAAGGCATGCGCATTATCCCGCTGCCGCATGTGGAAGAGGTTATTGCGCCAATCTTCTACACCGTGCCGCTACAGCTGCTCTCTTATCACGTTGCGCTGATTAAAGGCACCGATGTCGATCAGCCGCGCAACCTGGCGAAATCGGTCACGGTAGAGTAACCGACCAACGCGCTAATCCTGTGAGGGGTTAGCGCGTTATTTTATTCAGACTCATGGCTGATAATTCGTTTGCATGTTGCAGTTCCTTAATCCTGATCTTTATAAATTTATAGGATTATTAAATTCTGTCGTGGCGGTTTTACGATCGTTCCAGCTATCGGTATGAATTACGTTTCCATCCAGATAACGCCAGGTAATTTTCTTATATCTCAATTCTATTGCTTCCATATGATTAAAATTTTCCTTTGTCCTGTCCTTAATATCATGCATTATGGGAAGGATTGTCACGACCTTAACATCTTCAAGTAACGTGTTGAAATATTCTTCTTCCTGCCCGGCATGGTTTATACGATAGAATTTCAACTCTGCGGATTTGAGCGTTTTACCTTTCGATAATGCCTGATACGGATAAGGTGTTGAGGCGTCAGTTTCTTTCTCTATAAGATAGGCAAGGTGTCTGTGTTTCCCTGTTATCTTTCCTGACGCATTGTCAACAGGGAGCGACACTGCATGATGTAACCCCAGGACTTCAGCACTGTGTTCACGGCCCTTTACGTCTACGGAGCCTTTGATTTTATTTCCAGCATCATCAGTCATAAACATGTAAACCGGTATTGCCATTTAAATATCCTCCCTGAATTTATCAGACTGACCAATAATATTTACCATGATATCTATGCAGGCCTTACTGGAAGGAACCTTGTAAAGAGCCCGAATGGAGTCAAGCACGTACTGGTTAAACTGAGCTTCAGTCATATTGTAAAAAGGGAGCCCGCATATCTCTCCTGGGCTAAGGGATATATAGCGGTTTGTTAGTATATGCAAAACACCGGAAGGGTTATGAGGGATAGCCAGCCCTACTGCAACGCTTAGTGTCTCAGCGGAGTCAGCATCAGCACCAGGTGCCAGAAGTGCAGCGATGTGAAGCCAGTTGTCATCGCCTTTTGCTATCTGTTCCGTTACATACCGCCAGTCTTTTTCTTCATGAGTATATAATTCTGAAATAACTTTTTCTGGCCCTTGCTTTTCAATATCTTTCGCCAGCTTTTCGGCCGTAACAGGGGGAGAAGCAGAAACAGAGAGGGGTAATAATAAAAATAACAGCACAGCGAAGATAATTTTCATTGCCGCACCACCAGAATTGAATCGCCACTCTCTACGATCTGCTGTCTTCTGGATATGCCGTCAATAATGATGCATCCCTGAGAAGCCGTATGCGCTCCGCTTCGACTTCCTCCATGTATGCGGAAGTTATCCCTGCGCAAAAAACTGCCCATTGTGGGTGAGAACACCCGTCCGTTGTGAATATTCCCAGGTCATAATATGTTCTTCTCCTTGTCGTAGAACTGTCCTCATCTTACCCATTTAAAAAAAGTGGGTATATTGGACGGTATCAACTCTTAGAGAAAAGATAAATTCATTTTTAACCGCACCGTCTTGCAGATCTTTTGACTGCCGGGTAACCCCTTACGAGGGATCCCTCTGATAACGTCCCTTTATGCAATGAAGCCTCTTTTTCTTGTCGGCTGCCGTATTCAGGTAAAACTGGCTGCCGGTTTGTTTCATTAATTTCACGCGCAACAGCGACTCGGTGCAAGCCATGTCGCGTTTTATGGTGACTGGCAATTCAGTATGTTTATTCAGAAGAGGCGCGCTCAAAGCGAAGGGCGCCGAGCTTCAGACCAGCTTTTTCAGCATCGGCTGACTAAAAGATAGTCGTCACAAAACTGTCATATAACGGACATTTTACTGTCACTAAACTGTCCTATTTTGCCTCCAGCAGCAATCATTATTCATACTAAAACAGTATAAAGACTGACTTTAATCCCCTGGAGGGAATATGACACTGATGCAAAAAAATCTGGCTCGCTGTGTGGCTATCACGCTGTCGCTGAGCGCGGTTTCTGCTTTCGCCGCCGACAATCTGACGGGCGCTGGCGGCACGTTCCCGGCACCGGTTTATAACAAGTGGGCAGCCGAGTACAACAAAGCAACAGGCGCGCAGATTAATTATCAGGGCATTGGTTCCTCCGGCGGCGTAAAACAGATTATTGCGAAAACCGTCGACTTTGGCGCTTCCGATGCGCCGATGAAAGAGGAAGATCTGCAGAAAAACGGCCTGTTCCAGTTTCCCACCGTGATTGGCGGCGTGGTGCTGGCGGTGAATATTCCGGGCGTGACGTCGGGCGAGCTGACGCTGGACGGCAAGACCGTTGGCGACATCTATCTGGGCAATGTGAAAAAGTGGAACGATCCGGCCATCACCAAACTGAACCCGGGCATCAAGCTGCCTGATGCCAACATCAACGTGGTGCGTCGCGCCGATGGTTCAGGCACTTCCTTCGTATTTACCAGCTATCTGGCGAAAGTGAACAGCGACTGGAACAGCAAAATTGGCAAGGGCAATACCGTAAACTGGCCAACCGGTCTGGGCGGTAAGGGTAATGACGGCGTGGCCGCTTTCGTGCAGCGTCTGCCTGGCTCTATCGGCTACGTTGAGTACGCCTACGCCAAACAAAATAATCTGGCCTACACCAAACTAGTAGATGCCGACGGCAAAGCCGTCGCGCCAGGCGAACAAAGCTTCAGCAATGCGGCGAAAGGCGCTGACTGGAGCAAGTCCTTTGCCCAGGATCTGACTTACCAGAAAGGCGACGACGCCTGGCCGATCACGTCCACTACCTTTATTTTGCTGCACAAAGAGCAGGCCAATGCGGAGAAAGGCGCGGCGGTGCTGAAGTTCTTCGACTGGGCCTATAAAAACGGCAATGCCACCACTACCAGCCTAGACTATGCGGCGCTGCCGGATTCCGTGGTCGAGCAAATTCGCGCCGCCTGGAAAACCAATATCAAAGACAGCTCAGGCAAAGCGCTGTACTAAGCTGATTTATCAGCTGCGGGTCCCGGGCGGCCGTCGTGCCGCCCAACACTTTTACTATCGGGAATTTTATGGCTACAACCAGGCCGACATTCAGCGCGCCGGGCAAGCAGGGCGACATTATTTTCGGCGCGCTGGTCAAACTGGCCGCGCTGATTGTGCTGTTGCTGCTTGGCGGCATTATCGTCTCGCTTATCTTCTCTTCCTGGCCCAGCATTCAGAAGTTCGGCCTCTCTTTCCTGTGGACGAAAACCTGGGATGCGCCTAATGAACAGTTCGGCGCGTTGGTGCCGATTTACGGCACGCTGGTCACTTCTGTTATCGCCCTGATTATCGCCGTGCCGGTAAGCTTCGGCATCGCACTGTTTCTTACCGAACTCGCGCCGAATTGGCTGCGTCGTCCTTTAGGTATGGCGATTGAGCTGCTGGCCGCTATTCCCAGCATCGTTTACGGCATGTGGGGGCTGTTTATCTTTGCTCCGCTGTTCGCTACTTATTTCCAGGCGCCGCTGGGCGAGCTGATGTCTTCGGTGCCGATTGTCGGCACGCTGTTTTCCGGCCCGGCTTTCGGCATCGGCATTCTGGCTGCCGGGATTATCCTGGCGATTATGATTATTCCCTATATCGCTTCCGTTATGCGCGACGTGTTCGAGCAAACACCGGTAATGATGAAAGAGTCCGCCTACGGCATCGGCTGTACCACCTGGGAAGTGATCTGGCGCATCGTGCTGCCGTTCACCAAAAACGGCGTCATCGGCGGCATTATGCTGGGTCTGGGCCGCGCGCTGGGCGAAACCATGGCGGTCACCTTTATTATCGGCAATACCTACCAGCTGGACAGTGCCTCGCTGTTTATGCCGGGCAACAGTATCACCTCGGCGCTGGCGAACGAGTTTGCTGAAGCAGAATCAGGCGTGCATACCGCCGCGCTGATGGAGCTGGGCCTGATCCTGTTTGTGATTACCTTTATCGTGTTGGCCTGTTCAAAGTTGATGATCCTGCGGCTGGCGAAAAGTGAAGGAGCGCGCTCATGAGCATGATGGCGATGCAGTCCCGCGCGGAGCTGGAAGCCTCACGCCGTAAAATGCAGGCGTGGCGGCGGATGAAAAACCGCATTGCGCTGGCGCTTTCCCTGCTGACGATGGCCTTTGGTCTGTTCTGGCTGATCTGGATCCTGTGGGCAACCATTACGCGCGGCATCGACGGCATGACGCTGGCGCTGTTTACAGAAAACACGCCGCCACCAAATACCACCGGCGGCGGTCTGGCCAATGCCATTATGGGCAGCGGCCTGCTGATCTTCTGGTCGACGATTGTCGGCACGCCGTTAGGCATTCTGGCGGGCATCTATCTGGCGGAATATGGCCGCAAAGGCTGGCTGGCGGAAACCATCCGCTTTATTAACGATATCCTGCTTTCCGCGCCTTCTATCGTGGTCGGCCTGTTCGTGTATACGCTGGTGGTAGCGCAAATGCAGCACTTCTCCGGCCTGGCGGGCGCGGTGGCGCTGGCGCTGCTGCAAATCCCGATCGTTATCCGCACCACGGAAAATATGCTGAAGCTGGTGCCGGATAGCCTGCGCGAAGCGGCCTATGCGCTGGGCACGCCGAAATGGAAGATGATTTCCGCTATCACGCTGAAGGCCTCGGTATCCGGCATTCTGACCGGCGTGCTGCTGGCTATTGCGCGTATTGCCGGGGAAACGGCGCCGCTGTTGTTTACCTCGCTCTCTAACCAGTTTTGGAGCACAGATATGCTGCAGCCGCTGGCGAACCTGCCGGTGACAATCTTTAAATTCGCTATGAGCCCGTTTGCCGAGTGGCAAAGTCTGGCCTGGGCGGGCGTGCTGCTGATTACCCTCTGCGTGCTGATCCTGAATATCCTGGCGCGCGTGATTTTTGCCAAAAGCAAACATTGATAAAACGCGCGGCTGCGGCGGCGCGCACAAGCGAGAAAGAGAATGGCTGACAATACTTCCGGCAATATGATCCAGGTTCGTGATTTAAATTTCTATTACGGCAAATTTCACGCGCTGAAGAATATCAACCTGGATATTGCTAAAAACCAGGTGACCGCTTTTATCGGGCCGTCCGGCTGCGGTAAGTCAACGCTGCTGCGCACCTTTAATAAGATGTTTTCGCTCTACCCTGAGCAGCGGGCGGAAGGCGAGATCCTGCTGGATGGCGAAAACATTCTGACCGCCAGCCAGGACATTGCCCTACTGCGCGCGCGCGTCGGCATGGTGTTCCAGAAGCCGACGCCGTTCCCGATGTCGATTTACGATAACATAGCCTTCGGTGTACGCCTGTTTGAAAAACTTCCCCGCGCCGAGATGGACGAGCGCGTACAATGGGCGCTGACCAAAGCGGCGCTGTGGACGGAAACCAAAGACAAGCTGCACCAGAGCGGCTACAGCCTTTCCGGCGGCCAGCAGCAGCGCCTTTGCATCGCGCGCGGTATTGCGATCCGGCCAGAGGTGCTGCTGTTGGATGAGCCTTGTTCCGCGCTGGATCCTATTTCTACCGGCCGTATCGAAGAGCTGATCACCGAGCTGAAGCAGGACTATACCGTTGTAATAGTTACCCATAATATGCAGCAGGCGGCACGTTGTTCCGATCATACGGCCTTTATGTATCTGGGTGAACTGATTGAATTCAGCGATACGGATACGCTATTTACCAAACCACACCAAAAACAAACCGAAGACTACATCACTGGCCGCTATGGTTAATGACTGGAGAACAGCATGGATAACCTGAACCTGAACAAACATATCTCCGGGCAGTTTAACGCCGAGCTGGAGCACATCCGCACCCAGGTGTTGACCATGGGCGGTATGGTGGAAAAACAGCTGACGGATGCTATCGTCGCCATGCATAACCAGGATGCCGAGCTGGCGCAGCAGGTTATCGACGGCGACCAGAAAGTCAATATGATGGAGGTGTCGATTGACGAGGCGTGCGTACGCATCATCGCCAAGCGTCAGCCGACCGCCAGCGATCTGAGGCTGGTGATGGCGATTATCAAAACCATCTCCGAGCTGGAGCGCATTGGCGACGTGGCGGAGAAAATCAGCCGCACGGCGCTGGAAAAATTCGGCCAGCAGCACCAGTCGCTGCTGGTGAGTCTGGAGTCGCTGGGCTATCACACGATTCAGATGCTGCATGATGTGCTGGATGCCTTCGCGCGCATGGATCTGAACGCCGCTATCGAAATTTATCGGGAAGATAAGAAGGTCGATCAGGAATATGAAGGCATAGTGCGCCAGTTAATGACCTATATGATGGAAGATCCGCGTACTATTCCCAGCGTATTGACCGCGCTGTTCTGCGCCCGCGCCATCGAGCGTATCGGCGACCGCTGCCAGAATATTTGCGAAATCATCTTTTACTTCGTTAAAGGCCAGGATTTCCGCCACGTTGGCGGCGACAAGCTGGATGAACTGCTGACCGGCGAAAGCGACGACAAGCCGGTTTGATTAACGTTACTGGCGGCTCTGGCCGCCATAATGCCTGCAAGCGCCACTCCCCGTCCGTTTTGCTAATCTTTAATTAGTCGCTTTTTGATAGTTTCTTCTTTTCCTATACCTCAGACTTCCCCATGAGTTTTATCTCGTTATTATCAAAATTAATCACAAGAACTATATGAGATGTAATAAATTTTAGCATAAAGGAGTGTTTGAAAGTGCAAATAATCAACAAAATTCGGGTGAATCTATTTAAAAGCAGTCAGATGGCTTTTAATCTGGCAAAAGCGGACTCGCAATATCGTCCGATTGCCCAAAAAATTATTTCTGCTAAAAACACAAATGCGCATTTAAAGCTTCTTAAAGAAGTTGATTCGCCGCATCAATTCGAAGAAACCATGAGTAAAATAAATAACTTTGAAAAAATGTTGACCAATATATCTCTGATGGAGGAGACAGAGAAATATACGGCTTTTGAAGCTAACAATCTGGTAACGCTAGCCCTCAAAAGAGATCAAACAACGCCAGCCCTCAAAAGAGATCTAACCTTCGCGGAAGTTATTAACCCCACGATCGCTGGGGTAAACGAAAAGCTTATCTAAGCGCTATAGCCGGACGGCCGCCAGCGCATTTTTCCGGCGGCTTTTGGCAGAAAAAGCTGCAAAAGCGTTTCCTGCTTCTTCGACTCAGGTTCGCGAGCAGTTGCCGTTTGACTTTAGTTGGTCTGCCAGCGACCATAATTTATACTTGCCGCACTTTATACCGGCAAGGAACTCCCGTGACTCAAAAGATAAAAAGCAGCGCCACGCCCGGCAAAGCGATGCTGGCGGCAATCAGCGGTTATGCCATGGACGGCTTCGATCTGCTGATCCTGGGCTTTATGCTGCCCGCCATCAGCGTTTCGCTGGCGTTGGATACTTCACAGGCCGGTTCGCTGGTGACGTGGACACTGATCGGTGCCGTGATCGGCGGCGTGCTGTTCGGCCACCTTAGCGATCGGCTGGGGCGCATTCGCGTTTTAACCTTTACTATCCTGATGTTTTCCGTTTTTACCGGCCTGTGTGCTTTCGCCCAGGGCTACTGGGATCTGCTGGCGTACCGCACGCTGGCGGGCGTTGGCCTGGGCGGCGAGTTCGGCATCGGCATGGCGCTAATTGCGGAAGCCTGGCCCGCCAACAAACGTAACCGCGCTTCTGCCTGGGTTGGCATCGGCTGGCAGTTGGGCGTGCTGCTGGCGGCTTTTATCACGCCGCCGCTGCTGAATCTGATCGGCTGGCGCGGCATGTTCCTTGTAGGACTCTTGCCTGCGGTGGTTTCCTTTTTTATTCGTCGTGGACTAGGCGAGCCGGAAGGGTTTACACGCCATGTCGATGTGCATCAGGGCCTTTCTTTCGCCGCGCGCCTCAAGTTGCTGTTTAAGGATGCCGCCACGACCAAAGCCAGCCTGGGCATCCTTATCCTTTGTTCGGTGCAGAATTTTGGCTATTACGGCCTGATGATCTGGATGCCGGGCTATCTGTCCGCGCGCTTTGGTTTTTCGCTGACTAAATCAGGGCTGTGGACGGCGGTGACGGTAATAGGCATGACGTTCGGTATCTGGCTGTTCGGCATGCTGGCGGATCGCTTCGCGCGCTGGAAGATTTTCCTGATCTATCAGACTGGCGCGGTGGTAATGGTTATTCTGTATGCCCAGCTGCGCGATCCCATGATAATGCTGTTCGCGGGCGCAATTATGGGCATGTTCGTTAACGGCATGATCGGCGGTTACGGCGCGCTAATCTCCGATACCTATCCTGTGCAGGTCAGGGCGACGGCGCAAAACGTGTTGTTTAACCTTGGCCGTGGCGTCGGTGGCTTTGGCCCGCTGGTTATTGGGCTATTGGCGATGCAGTTCTCTTTTACCGCAGCCATTACGCTGCTGGCGCTGATCTATCTGCTGGATATCTTCGCCACCCTGTTCCTGCTGCCGAAAAAGCAGGGGAATGAAGATACGCTGGGCGCTATTGGTTAAAATAAAACGCGCCGCTATAGCGGCGCGGCAGACTGCTGACAAACCTAAACCGTTTCTGGATTTTGGTTTTTTTCTACAGCAATACGGCAGCTTGATAGCGGTAGAGGTTGAGCGGATAAGCGGACCGTTTTCGCGCATGGACGCGCGAAACGAGCCCCCATGGACGGGTCTACGGCGTGTCCGTGTTCCGATCTGCCTCTGCTGCTCTGTCACTGATTTAAACGCGACCTGGGTTTGTCATTAACTTCACGCGCCGCTATAGCGGCGCGGTTGCTGCTAGCGCGTAAGCTGCCAGCCTCTTTGCCGCCACAGCTCCGGCAGCTGCGCCATGTCGGTAAAAGGCGTTACCAGCGGATGATCCAGCGGTTTATTGTGGGCATCCGCACAGTAATAGAACACCGGAATACCGGCAGCGATCCCCGCTTTCGCGCCTGCCTCTGAGTCATCTACCAAAATGCATTGTTCGATCGGTACCGCCATCTGCTCCGCTGCGTACAGCATCAGCGCCGGATCGGGCTTCCAGCTTGAAATCGTATAACCGCTGTACAACCGGTCATCAAAATGGCCGAGCATACCGGTTAGCCCCAAAGAGTGCTGCATTTTAGGCACTGTGCCGTTCGAGACCACGCACATCGGCACGCTAACCTGCGCCAATAGCGCTTTGGCGCCCGCAATCGGCTGTAGCTGTTCGTCAAACAGCCTCGCTACTTCCTGGCGATAAGCCGGTTCCAGCTCCTCAACGCTGGCGCGGAGATGATGCTCAGCAGTCACGTCGGCGATAATGTCATAAAGCTTTACGCCCTTATATTTTTCAAACATTTCCCGTAGCGAAAGCTCCACGCCGTAGCGGGCGAAAGTATTGACATAGGCTTGGGTGCAAAGCAGCTCGCTATCCACCAGCGTGCCGTCGCAGTCGAAAAAGATACAGCTCACAGACATCGATTCATCCTTAAATTAAAAGGCTTTCCGCTACTTTACCTTGCAGTGATTGAAAAGCGACCAAAAAATAGAATTTCTGTTAACGGTAGTGAAATTCAGGCAAACGAGGCGCAATCGGTTGCGAAAAAAGGCTGGCGCCATCTGGCAAATTAAAATTTATCGGTTAGGATAGCCGACGAAACTTTTCTCCGTTTTGGAATCTTATATGAACAACTCAGGTCTACTGCAGCGGATCTTCAAATTACAGGAACACGGCACGACGGTGCGAACGGAAGTGATTGCCGGTTTTACCACTTTCCTGACCATGGTCTATATCGTCTTCGTGAACCCGCAGATCCTTGGCGTAGCGGGCATGGATACCCAGGCGGTATTTGTCACCACCTGTCTGATTGCGGCCGGTGGCAGCATCCTGATGGGGCTGGTGGCTAACCTGCCGGTGGCGCTGGCGCCTGCAATGGGCCTGAACGCCTTTTTTGCTTTTGTCGTGGTCGGCGCAATGGGCGTCTCATGGCAAACGGGCATGGGCGCGATCTTCTGGGGCGCCGTAGGCCTGCTGCTGTTGACTATTTTCCGCGTGCGCTACTGGATGATTTCCAATATCCCGGTCAGCCTGCGTGTCGGCATTACCGCCGGTATCGGCCTGTTTATCGCGATGATCGGCCTGAAAAACGCCGGTATCGTAGTGCCCAACAAAGAAACGCTGGTGGCCGTGGGCGATCTGACCTCGCACAGCGTGCTGCTGGGCGCGCTGGGCTTCTTTATTATCGCCATCCTGGCCTCGCGCAATATTCACATTGCGGTGCTGGTATCGATTGTGGTGACTACGCTGATTGGCCTGGCGCTGGGTGACGTTAAGTATGGCGGCGTGTTCTCTATGCCGACGGGCGTCACTTCTATCCTGGGCGAAGTCGATCTGAAGGGGTCGCTGAATATCGGCATGGCCGGGATCATTTTCTCCTTTATGCTGGTAAACCTGTTTGACTCTTCCGGCACGCTAATCGGCGTGACGGATAAAGCAGGCCTGACCGACGAAAAAGGCACTTTTCCCCGTATGAAACAGGCGCTTTACGTTGACAGTATCAGCTCAGTGGCTGGCGCCTATATCGGCACTTCTTCCGTAACTGCCTATATCGAGAGCTCTTCCGGCGTCTCTATCGGCGGTCGTACCGGCCTGGTAGCGGTAGTGACGGGTGTCCTGTTCCTGCTGGTGATGTTCCTGTCGCCGCTGGCGGGTATGGTCCCGGCCTATGCTGCGGCGGGTGCGCTGATCTACGTTGGCGTGCTGATGACCTCCAGCCTGGCGCGCGTGAAGTGGGACGATCTGACCGAAGCGGTACCGGCATTCGTCACCACCGTTATGATGCCGTTCAGCTTCTCCATTACCGAGGGGATTGCGCTGGGTTTCATCTCTTACTGTGTGATGAAGCTGGGCACAGGACGCTGGCGCGAGCTGTCACCATGCGTCATCGTCGTGGCTATTTTGTTTGTGCTGAAAATCGTATTTATCGACGCGCACTGATTGCCCTGATTTGGGCTGGCTTACAGCTGGCCCATTCTCTCTGCTGGCAGGCTGGTCAGGCGCAGCGCGCGCGATCCCATCTCCTGCGACTGGCCTGATACAGCCCGTAAGCTTTTCCAACCCGTATCGTCCATTTCCCACAGCAAAAGCCGTTCACAGCCCGGCGCATGGGCGCATGACCAGATGATCAGCGGCTCGACATCAGAAACGGCTTCTATTTGCGGCAGCGACAGCGAGCGTAGCCTGCCGGAGGCGGGATGCAGCTGCAGCGACGCTTTTTCCTGGCTATCCGTCAGCTTGAGTACGCTTTGGCGCAGCGTCCAGAGCTGGGTTGCGGCCTCGTTGGGATCGGATTGCGCTTTGATCCACGCTTTTTCCAGTGACGAGACTTCACGCGCAAACTGTTCCAGCGTTTGACGGCTGTGGGCGCGAACTATTTCCATATCCAGCCCGACGCGGCCATCCTCTTCCGCCAGCAGCACGCCGACGATATTGCCTGCGCAGGCGATACTGAAATCAGGCAGCTGTGGATTGGCAAAGCGGGGCCGTCCGAGCGGCGAAAAGATAATTTCAGGAAGCTGCGGGATACCGTAAAGACGCAGCATCATTTCCGCCAGCAGCATACGCGCGGCCAGAAAACGCTTTCGCCGCCTTTCCGGCAGGTTTCTGGCCGTTTCTGTTATCTGTTGAGAAAGTCGGTGCACCGGGACGCAGGTATCCGTCAGGATCCAACGTGCAAAATGACTGGCCATCTGTCGCTCCGTGAAAATGGGAGAAATCCTCGGCTTATTGTAAGAATTTTCTTAGGTAGTTTCACATGATATTCTCTTTCTTCGAGCGAATTAGGATTAATATTAATTCTGAGCCTGCCCGCCATCTGCTTTGTTACCGCTACTGGTTATGCCGATATTGACGATATTTGAAAAAAAACTCCAATAATATATTAATATTCTCTACGTAAATTAATTTTATTCTTTTTAAATGAAGCGCCAGAGAACTTTCCTGTGTCAATTTTATAAATTGAAGTTGATAAATATATTAAAGGTAGTGTATTTTTTCCGCTGGCACGGAAAGCCGGGGGTTATTTTATTCACGCTTAGCTTGTTCTGAATAATCCCTCTTATTAAGCAAAGTTTAAGAAAATTATGGAAAAAAGACCTTTATTTCGCATGGAAGCCGTGCAGTATCTGAAAACGAAATGGCTCGGAAAGGCACTGTTGACCTCAGGTTATCCTGCCTGGACGGTTGCCGTGACTTCGGTGCTGTTTTTCATTCTGCTGCTCACTTTTATCATTTACGGCACGTTCACCCGGCGGATTAACGTAAACGGTGAAATTATCTCGCTGCCTCACGCTATTACCGTATTCGCGCCGCAGCAGGGCTTTATCACCAGGTCCTGGGCGGAAGCGGGCGAAAGCGTGAAAAAAGGCGACCGCCTCTATCAAATTGACGTCAGCAGGATCACCTCTACCGGTAACGTCAGCGTGCGTTCGGTCGATGCGATTAATCAGCAAATCGCGCTGACGGAAACAATCATCGCCCGGCTGCAGAAAAACAAAGCGGCCACGCTGAAGAACTTGCAGCATCAGCTGGAGCAGTATCGGGCGGCGCATCTGAAATCGGAAAAGCTGGTGTCGGAAGCCGCCGGCGGGCTGGGCGAGATGCGTAAAAGCATGACCAGCTACGGTGAATATTTGCGCAAAGGGCTGATTAATAAAGAGCAGTTTTTTAACCAACGCTATCTTTTCCACCAGCAGCAAAATGCCTGGCAGAGCCTCAACACTCAGGTTATTCAGGAATCCCTGCAAATTAGCACGCTGGAAAGCGACCTGCTGACAAAGGGCATTGAGTATGACAACCAAATCTCTCAGTACGAGGCGCAGCGCAGCGATCTGATGCGCCAGCTGGCAGAGGTGGACGCCAGCGGCACATTGTTTATCACCGCGCCCAGCGACGGTAAAATCGAAAGCATGAGCGTGACGGAAGGGCAAATGGTGAGCGTGGGCGATAGTCTGGCGCAGCTAACGCCAGCCAGCAGCAACCGCTATTTTCTGATGCTGTGGTTGCCTGATACCAGCGTGCCCTATGTGCATCCTGGCGACGCCATCAATTTACGCTATGAAGCTTTCCCCTTCGAGAAATATGGCCAGTTTCCCGGCCGCATCCTGTCGATTTCCAAAGTGCCTGCCTCTTATCAGGAAATGGGCAAGTACAACACGCTGCCACGTACCGACGGCGTTATTGAACCCTACTACAAAGTGATTGTGTCGCTGGAAAAGAGCCGTTTCAGCTATCAGGGCAAGCCGCTGACGCTGGCCAGCGGGATGAAGGCCCAGGCCACGCTGTTTCTGGAAAAACGACCTCTCTGGCAGTGGATGCTGTCGCCTTACTATGACCTCAAAAAAAGCATTAGCGGGCCTGTAAATGAATGATTCTCTGTATAAAGACATCCTGCGGCGTCTGAACTTCAGTTTTCGGCGCAAGGTGCCCGTGGTGCTGCAAACCGAAGCGGCGGAGTGCGGGCTGGCCTGTCTGGTAATGGCCTGCCGCTATCACGGTATGGATATCGATCTATTTAATTTGCGCAGCCGGTTCGGCGTTTCGTCGCATGGCGCAACGCTGGCCGTCCTGATAGATATCGGCAGGCAGCTTAAGTTGAAAACGCGGCCGCTGGCGCTGGATCTTGACGAGCTGAAGCAGTTGAAAACGCCCTGCCTGCTGCACTGGGATATGAGCCATTTCGTGGTGCTGGTGGCGGTAAGAGGCTCGCGCATTATCCTGCACGATCCGGCTTTTGGCCGTCGCGTCGTCGGCCTGGCAGAGATGTCGCAGCATTTTTCCGGCGTGGCGCTGGAGCTGTGGCCCGACAGCGAGTTTTCCCGCGTTAAGCAGCGCAGCAGCCTGAGTTTCAGGGCGATGATGAAAAACGTCAGCGGGCTGCCGGGTTTTTTGACGAAAATCTTCTGCCTGTCGCTGGTGATTGAGGCGGTTAACCTGCTGATGCCTGTCGGCACGCAGCTGGTAATGGATCACGTGATTATCTCGGAAGACCACAATTTGCTGGCGTTAATTTGCCTCGGGCTGCTGGGCTTTATCCTGTTTCGCGCTTTTGTCAGTATGCTGCGCGCGTGGACGTCGCTGGTAATGGGATCGCTGATTGACGTGCAGTGGAAAGCAGGCATGTTCGATCACCTGCTGAACCTGCCGCTGAACTATTTTGAGAAGCGCAAGCTGGGTGATATCCAGTCCCGCTTCGGTTCGCTTGATACCATTCGCACGACGCTGACCAGCAGTATCGTCAACGGCATTATCGACTCGCTGATGTCGATCGGCGTGTTTATTATGATGTTTCTCTATGGTGGCTGGCTGGTCTGGGTGGTACTGGGCTTTACGCTGATTTATATGACGCTGCGCCTGGCGACCTATCAGCGCTACCGGCAGGCGCAAGAGGAGCAAATTGTGAAGGGCGCGCGCGCCAGCTCGCACTTTATGGAAAGCCTCTATGGCATAGGCACGCTAAAAGCGCTGGGCATTACTGCTAAACGCGCGCAGTTCTGGCTTAACCTCAATATTGATACCACCAATGCCAATATCCGCCTGACCAAGCTCGATCTGTTGTTTGGCGGCGTGAATACCTTTATCAGTACTATCGATCAGGTGGTGATCCTGTGGCTGGGCGCCTCAATGGTTATCGACGGGCAAATGACGCTGGGGATGTATGTCGCTTTTAACGCCTATCGCGGCCAGTTTTCCGACCGGGCGGCCAGCCTGATCAATATGGTGCTGCAGCTAAAAATGCTGGCGCTGCACAGCGACAGGGTGGCGGATATCGTCTTTACCGACGCGGAAGAGAGCCAGCCAGGCCGCACGCTGGTGAAGGCGGATGAGCCAGCCAGCTTTGAGGCGCGGGGCGTCACCTATCAGTACGACAAGCTATCGAAACCTATTTTTAGCGATCTGCATATCAACGTCGCCGCTGGCGAAAGCGTAGCGATAGTGGGGCCTTCCGGGATCGGCAAAACCACGCTAATGAAGGTAATGGCCGGACTGCTGGCGCCAGTCGAAGGCGAAATCCTGATAAACGGTTTGAATATTGCGAATATCGGGCTGAACAATTATCGGGAATGTATCGCCTGCGTGCTGCAGGAGGATAAGCTCTTTGCCGGTTCTATCGCCGAAAATATTGCCAGCTTTGACGGCGAAAAGGAGATGGAACGGATTATCCGCTGCGCAATGGACTGTAATATTCATGAGGAGATCGTCGCTATGCCGATGGGCTACGAAACGCTAATCAGCGAGCTGGGCGGCAGTCTTTCCGGCGGCCAGAAACAGCGTCTGCTGATTGCCCGCGCCCTGTACCGGCGGCCTAACATTCTGTTCCTGGACGAAGCGACCAGCCACCTTGATTTAGCGAACGAAGCGCATATCAATGCCGCCATAGCGGCGCTGAAAATTACTCGTATCTTTATCGCTCACCGGCCTTCGACCATTGAAAGCGCCGACAGGGTTATTGAGCTTAACGCGCCAGCCTGATAGCAGAAAACGCCTGGCGGGCAGGCGGACCGTTCTCGCGCATGGATGCGCGAAACGAACCTCCACGGACAGGTCTACGGCTTGTCCGTGTTCCGTCGGACTCTGCCAGCCGTTCTGTTGATTTAGCAATTGGCGCTTTCCTGAGGTGATAGCAATAGCTAAATCAATTTTTCCGAAAAAGCATATTTTATTAAATCGCTGGTGGAATGCAGGAACAGCTTACGCATAGCATTATATTTTTGGGTGGAAATGGTGCTGATGCTACGTTTGCGCAACCTGGCAATATCGCTAAGGCTGTATCCCTGCGCAATTCTACGTATCACCTCCATTTCTGACAACGTCAGCCTGTTCTTAACATTTCTTTGCTTTGCCTCGGCAAGCAATCGGCGTATACCGGAAGAGAGCCAGGGCTGCCTGCCATCCGCAAGCAGGTGCGTCAGCGCATTGGTTAGCTCTTCACCTTCATCATATTTACTGACCAGGCCAGCTAGCGGATATTTTAAAATCCCCTGTATTATCGCTGTGTTACGTTGCGCCGTTAATATAACTAACTTGAGTTGAGGAAAGTCCTGGGTAATCTTTTTTATTTTCTCAATGCCATCTAAAGAAGCGTCGCGGTAGTTTGAAGAAAATTCAGTGATCAGCATATCTACAGGTGTAGCGTTCAAATGCTGGATAAGCAGCTTTCCTTCAGCCGGGAAAATAACTATTTTGGTTTTCGCCGTTAAACAGGCAAGATAATCTCTTGCGGATCTCATTATAAAAGGACTTTCATCCGATAAGGCTATTTTGTATTCTTCCATTTTATATCCCTTTAATTAGCAAGTTTGAAATATCATTGGGTGATTGCAGCTGATATCTCAAAAATTTATAAGATCCCTGTGGTTTGCTATTGGTAACTGAGGGTATAGGTTACCAGGCCGTTCGCTTTCCCGGCCGTTATCTTTTGGCCTGTTTGATAATAACGGGCATAAAACGGCACTTTTATGGTTGATGAGGAGAGCGGCCAGGAAGCAACGCTAAAAGGCTTGTTCAGCGCAACGGGTTGTTTCTCGCTATTTAAAAGCTGAATACCGACGTTTTTCGCCGCATTGCTGGCTGCCGTCAGCGCCACGACGCCCTTATCTTCTAAGCCAGAGACCGCCGAACCGTTAAACTGCATCATAACGTCGAAAGCGCCAGAGAGTAAGGCCTCGCAGTTGAGCGTCAGGCTGAAAGCTGTCGCTGCGCTTGTGGCACCCGGCCCTGAGCCCAGGCCGTTCTTATCCAGCGACCAGCTCCCCAGTGCGACCGTGAGATTATTTATGCCCATGGTTGAGCAGGTTTCGTCCCTGACGGTGATGCCGGAGTGAATATTAGTGGCATAAAACTTCAGGTCTGTACCGGCCGTTTCTGCTCCCAGGTCAAATATATTAACCTTGTCTGTCGACGACACTGGCGCGGTCATCTCAGCGGATGTTTTAACAATCTGGAAAGGGATTGCCAGCGTTATCGTATTGCAGAAAGGTTCAGCATCGCAGGCCCTGACCATTTTTCCCGTAGCAATATTTTCAACTTCGGTCCCCAGGGTTCCACCATAGCCGGTATAAAGCCGCAGCCCGTAGCCCGGCACGTTATCTTCAATATGTTTACGCTTAAAATAGAGTTCAACCTGGTCATTATTTTGCGAGTTATTCAGCGCGCACAGCAAGGCTATATTCATCTTGCCGCTGTAAAGCACTGTGCCTGGCGGTATATCCGCAGAGATATACAGATTAAGCGAGCTGAAATCGAGCGCCGTATCCGTATCGGCTTTTTTACAGTCCAGCGTAACATCGCCAGCGGCCTGCGCAACGGCGGCGCCCAGGCAAAAAAACAGCGTTAATGCTCCCTGAAAGAATGCTTTGACTAACATAATTTTCTCCCTGAATTTCTTTAATCAAACCGGTGCGCGAGCGTGCTGCATCGTCGCTTAAGTGCACTTCGTATTAAGTTGTGTCAGGCCGCCGTTTGCTGATTTTTTTAACTTATCGGCGTCAGGAATAATCTCGCAGCTGTTATCTTCCCAAAAGACCCTGAGTCTGGCCTTATCCTGCTTCAGCCGCAGATAAATCTGGCCTGCCTGCATCACGGTGGTTAACGTATTGCCGTTTTCGTCGCTCACTCTGGCGCCAAAAGGCAAAGGCGTGCCGTCGGCGAGCGTGGCCCGAAGTAATACAGGCTGGCCGGATACCGATTTATAATCGACCTTCATGATTGCGCCTTCAATGGGGACGACGCGCTGGCTGGTCTGCGTGAGTTCCACATCAACGGGCAGACCGCTGGGATCAAGGCTCAGCTCGTTTATTTTGTACGGTGAGAGATTCGGAACGATGGCGTGGCCGCTACCGTCCAGAATGATATCGGGGTAGCCGAAAATGCTGGCGCCTTTGGCATTTTCCGCGCTGACCAGAGCCAGCGTGTTGGTTTTATAAGGGCTTAATGTCAGGCTGCCCGGCAGCAGAATCATTGAGCCGCTGAGACCGCCGGACGCAGAGTAGTAGCTGTCGCCTTTGGTATAGCCCATCTGTAGCGATGTCCACGGGCTTTTGTACTGTCCGCTAAGGCTGCCCGCATATTGGCTGGCGTTGTCTCCGCTTACGCTGACATTGTATGAATACCGGTCCAGGGTGCCGCTAAGTGCGCTTTGGGCCGTCACGCTTTCCCGGGAGCGGGTTGCGGAAGCGGTAAAATATTGATGATGGCCGTTTGTCCCATTGCCCAGCGGCAGCGAGAGATTGAGCGTAAATGCCGTCTCTGCCGGGCTGCCAGCATAGAACAGCCGATTGGCGGAGAGGCTGTAGGTCAACTTGCCGATATTACCGCTGTAGCCCAGCTGAAATTGGGTGTTGGCGCCGCTTTTGTCCCAGTAATTCTGACGATAGCCTGAAGCGTATATGCTGCCGTAGCGGGCACCTAACCGTTGTACGGCACTCAGCGACAGGCGCTCTTTGACGCGGGAAAGAGTACGGCTTTCGCCGCCTTTTTTCTCACTGTTATTGAGATAGACGGCATCGCTATAGCTCAGGTAGTCAGCAGAAGAGCGGGAGGCGGTAAGAGTAATGCTGGTGTCGGTAGCGATTATTCTTTTGCTGTAGGTAGCGCGTAGCTTCAGTCCCTGCTTTTTTTGGTCGCCATATTCGACACGCGCGCTGGTAACGTCAGCGGATAAGGCACCGATCGGCAGACCGATTGCGGTGCCAAGCAGCAGCGAGGTCGCATTATCGGTGCCCTGAACGCCAGCATAACCCGAAAAAGTGTTATTAATGCCGTGCTGCACGGTAGCCTGAAAAATCTTAGGTCTGTAAACCAGGTTATCAATGCGCGAAACGCCAGCGGTTACCCTGTATGAGGTCATGCCTGGCCTTTTAAGCCTGGCCACGGCGGTATAAGGAACGGAAAAGTGTTTTTCGCTGCCGTCCGCTTCTTTGATCGTTACGGCGAGATCGCCGCCATAGCCCGCAGGATAAAGATCGTCGATCTGGAAGGCGCCCGGCGATACGGTTGTTTCATAGATTTTCGTTCCATTTTGCCTGACGGTCACCTGGGCGGTGGTGTCCGCCACTCCACGAATCTGCGGCGCATAGCCGCGCAAAGAGTCAGGCAACATCAAATCAACGCTTGCGAGCTGCACGCCGCGAAACGAGAGCGTATCAAACAGCTCGCCTGAGGTATTGCCTTCGCCAAGCAGCAGGCGGGATTTCAGCGGCAGAACATCTTTTTGTACGTAGGTGGCGATATTTTCGTAATAGCTATTATTGTCGCTTTGCTTTTGCCAGTTGAAAGAGCCGTCGTGGCGCAGCATCCAGCCGTTAACATTAAGGCCCAGCAGCGACCGGGCATAGACGGAATCATATTGCTGAAAGCGGGTAACGGAGCGGTAAGCGTTCAGGCTGTAGTTGAAATTTAACGCGTTGGCGCCTTTTTCCCATGTCTCAGGGTCAACGTAGCCCCGGGCCTGGCGAATAAGATCGGCCTGCGGCAAGGTAATATCCAGCCGCAAATCAGCGGTATTTAGTCGGGCTTCCCCATGGTCGAACAGCTCCGCAAAAGAGACGCAGCTCTGCTCTTGCTGAATTAGCTGCCGTTTTTCGGCGGCAAGCCGCTCTTTTTTTAGCGGGATCTTTTTTAGCAGGCGCCAGGGAAAGCAGGTTTTAACGCCATCGCCAGTCTGGATTGCCCTGATTTCTTCCGTGCCGATGCTTTCGCCGTTAAGGTAAGTATCCAGCAGGTACTTTCCCGGTTCGACAGGATTCCCGGTGGAAAAGCGGGTCACGTCGGTATTCAGGCCGGTCACATTTTTCAGAAAGGTGGCGTTAAACTTTACTTTGCCAGTGCCGTCAGCATAAATCCGCGGCGGAAAAAGCGAGACAAAAAACGCCAGGCAGGCGGCGGCCTGCTGTTTTCTCAAGAAGCTGATCATTTTGTTATCCTTAACAAAGGCTTCTTCTGTCAGTGAGAAAGCATGGTCTCTACCTTTCTGGCGCTGCCGTAGTCGTCAATGTAGGTGTAATTAACCGCGCCCCGGGCCTGGATATTTTTGGCATTGGCCAGCGTAAATGCCTGGGTGCCGCCGGGAGAGATCATCAACCCTTTTACGCTGCTGTATTTTTTTCCGGCCGCGTCGGCAACGGTAACCGAGGGGATATTCACGTGATAGGGCGAATTGTTATAACCCGAGAGCGCATTGCCGGTTTGTCGCCAGACAATCTGTTTAGCGGCAAGCTCCGCGCCGTCTCTGCTTAGTCCGGCCGGGCGATAAAAAATTTTAATCCGGTTGCGGACGGCCATCTGTAGCTTGTTTTTATCGGCCAGTTTTTCATCGTCAGGCGGAATAGCCAGCACGTTAAGCCAAAAAACGGATTCTTTATCGGCCGGTAGGTTTCCGCCGGTAAAGAGCAGACGCAGCGTCTGCCCGCTGTCAGGCTCGATTCTGGTGACCGGCGGCATCAGGATAAAGGGCACCTCTATTTCATCCAACGGCTGGTTTGCATCGCCGCTGTCAATCCAGCTTTGCACCAGCTCGGGGTTGTTGCCTTTATTTTGCAGCCGGACGGTTACCTCTTTGACGCTGGCCGGATAAATAATGCGCGTGCCCAGAATAACGACGCTGGCTGCAGCGGGCATGGCAAATAGTAGCGTTATAAAAAAACAGCTTGCACAGGTTTTTATTCGTTTATTAATATAAGGAAGCATAAAAAATTCCGTAAAAATGGGGAGTAAAACTCCCCATTTTTTCTGATTATCAGAGATAAGCAATAGAATAGGTTACAGAAGTGTCAATTGAACCAGCAGTCGCAGCCCCTGTTGCGATATAGCGGGCGCTATAACTCAGGCTGGCACTTCCATCTGATACAGCCACTGTAGCGGGATTAGCAGCCTGTTCCTCACTACCAACATTAATAACATTTCCATTAGCATCCACTAATTCTACGGCGACATTACCTGCCGAGCCATTGTTGGTTAACTTGCCATCAGCGTTTACATTAGGACCCGCCTCAAAAAAAGCATAAACGTTGTTCGTTGCAGTGTTACACTCGGTCAGGCTGATAGTAAAACCAATATTGTCTGTAGTATCACCAGCACTAGACAGCAGAGCAACTGAAACGGCAGGTAACGGTACGTTGTAAGTCCCATCGGCAGGCACAACTGCGCAAGTTGGACTGATAATATCTCCGGTAAAGTTAACAATACCGGTATCAGCGGCCAGGGCATTGGTGTTTAAAGCCGCCAGTACGGCGACGGCAGAGAGAGTAGAGATCGCTAGCTTTTTCATATATCATCCTTTGCTGTTAAAAATAGAAAATAACGCGATAGAGGGCGTTAGCCTGTTAATAAAACCCAACGACATAAAATAGGCTTCTTGTTATCTTCCTGAAATAAAGAAAACATTAGCGATAAATTGTCTGATATTATTTGTCGCAGTTTCTTATAATATTTCAGGAATAACTCTTTTTTTACCAAATGCGCTTTTCTTTTGTGGTTGTAGTATTTCTGAATTCCGTTACACTCATTTTTAATAATAAGGTAAAGTTACATTTAGTTACGCAGCATTTAAATCGTAAATAATCCATTATTTAACCCGGCGCGCTAAATAAAATAAAATTTTAGTAATATTCCGAGCTATTTTTACTTGCAAATTTAACGAAAGAGGAAGTGGCTAAGGAATAAGGCGAAAAGAGGCTGCGTGGAGAGTAAACGCAGAGAGAAAAGGAAAAGTAACGGCGCTCGCTAGCGAAGAGCGCCGTTGCGCTATAGCTATTTACCGATACAAAAACTGGAGAAGATGCGGCCAAGCAGATCGTCAGAGGTAAACTCGCCGGTGATCTCGCTCAGGGCCTGCTGAGCAACCCGAAGCTCTTCGGCCAGCAGCTCGCCCGCCTTTGCGCCCAGCAGCTGATCTTTGCCCAGAAGTAAGTGAGTGGCCGCCAGCTCCAGCGCCTGAAGGTGGCGGCGGCGGGCCAGGAAGCCGCCTTCGGTATTGCCGGCAAAGCCCATTGCCGCTTTCAGATGGTCGCGCAGCACCTCTATACCTTCGCCGGTACGCGCGGAGAGACGAATAAGTGAGTGATTGTTTACTTCCGTCATGCCCAGCGCTTCGCCAGTAACATCCGCCTTATTGCGCACCACGGTAATCGGCAAACTGGCCGGCAGCCGGGCGATAAAGTCCGGCCAGATTTCCGCTGGCTCGGTCGCGCCCGTAGTGGTGCCGTCCACCATAAACAGCACGCGGTCAGCTTGCTCGATCTCCTGCCAGGCGCGCTCAATACCGATGCGTTCTACTTCATCAATGGCTTCACGTAGTCCAGCGGTGTCGATGATATGCAGCGGCATGCCGTCGATATGAATATGCTCGCGCAGCACGTCGCGCGTTGTGCCAGCTATATCAGTTACGATGGCCGCTTCCCGACCCGCCAGTGCGTTCAGCAGGCTGGATTTCCCGGCGTTAGGGCGTCCGGCGATCACCACCTTCATACCTTCGCGCAGCAGGCTGCCCTGACGCGCCTCGGCGCGCACGCCGTCCAGATCGGCAATCACCTGGTTGAGCTGGGCTTCTATTTTGCCGTCCGACAGAAAGTCGATCTCTTCATCCGGGAAGTCGATTGCCGCTTCCACGTAGATTCGCAGGTGAGTAAGTGCTTCCACAAGATTATTCACGCGCAGTGAAAATGCGCCCTGCAACGAGTTCAGCGCCGAGCGGGCAGCCTGCTCTGAGCTGGCGTCAATCAGATCGGCAATAGCTTCTGCCTGCGCCAGATCCAGCTTATCGTTAAGGAAGGCACGCTCGGAGAATTCGCCCGGACGAGCGATACGCACGCCGGGGATCGCCACGATACGCTTCAGCAGCAGATCCAGAATAACCGGGCCGCCGTGGCCCTGCAGCTCCAGCACGTCTTCGCCGGTAAAGGAGTTCGGGCCGGGGAACCAGAGCGCAATGCCCTGATCCAACGCGGTATTGTCGGCATCGCGGAAGGGCAGATAGTCGGCGTAGCGGGGTTTCGGCAGCTTACCCAGCAATGCCTGGGCCACCTCGGCTGATTTGGGGCCGGAAACGCGCAGAATGCCCACGCCGCCGCGGCCCGGCGGCGTCGCCTGGGCGACGATAGTGTCGCTATGACTCATGTTCGACTCTCTTTTTAAGGCAAAAAAATAAGGCGGTCAGTTGACCGCCTTATGATAACGATTATGCGCGCCGTTGGCGACGCGACGCCCGTTAAGCTTTTTTCTTGTCGCGGCTGTGCAGACCGCGCTTTTCCAGCCCGCGGTAGATCAGCTGCTGCTGCAGAATGGTCACCAGGTTGCTGACGATGTAGTACAGCACCAGACCAGACGGGAACCACAGGAAGAACACCGTGAAGATGACCGGCATAAAGGTCATGATCTTCTGCTGCATCGGGTCGGTCACTGTGGTTGGCGACATCTTCTGGATAAAGAACATGGTCGCGCCCATCAGGATCGGCAGGATGTAGTACGGGTCTTGCGCAGACAGGTCGTGGATCCACAGTGCGAACGGCGCATGGCGCAGCTCAATGGAGCCCATCAGCATATAGTACAGCGCCAGGAAGATCGGCATCTGGATAACCAGCGGCAGACAGCCACCCAGCGGATTCACCTTCTCGGCTTTATACAGCGCCATCATCTCCTGGCTCATGCGCTGCTTGTCGTCGCCTAAACGCTCGCGCATCGCCTGAATCTTCGGCTGCAGCATGCGCATTTTCGCCATTGAGGTGTACTGCGCTTTGGTCAGCGGGTACATGATGCCGCGCACGATAAAGGTAATCACGATAATGGAGAAGCCCCAGTTACCGATAAAGCTGTGCAGGAACTTCAGCAGTTTGAACAGCGGCTGAGAGATAAACCACAGCCAGCCGTAGTCCACGGTCAGATCCAGGTGCGGCGCGATAGCGGCCATTTTATCCTGAATTTCCGGGCCAACCCACAGCGTGGCGTTGAGGTTCTGCTGAGCGCCCGGCGCCACGGCAACCGGAGAAGACTTATAGCCTACTGCGGCTACGCCATTGCCCAGATTGCTGGTATAGAGCATGTTAGCGCCGTTGGTACGCGGTACCCAGGCCGTTGCGAAGTACTGCTGCAGCATCGCCACCCAACCGTTGTTGGTGCTAACGTTGAGGTTTTCGTTATCGCTGATTTTGTCAAACTTGTACTTCTCGTAGTTGGACTCGCTGCTGGAGTAAGCCGCGCCACGGAAGGTGTGCAACGCAAAGTTATTGCTGCCGGTATCGCGGTGCTTAGGCAGATCGATGGTCTGCTTCAGCTGACCGAACATCGCCACTTCCAGCGGCTGCTGGGTGGTGTTGTTGATCTGGTAATCCACGTCGATAGCGAATTCGCCACGTTTCAGCACGAAAGTTTTGGTATAGGTCGCGCCGTTTTCCGCCGTAAAGGTCAGCGGGATACGCAGCTCGCTTGCGCCATCGGCCAGCTCGAAGGTGTCCTGAGTGGTTGTGTACAGCGGACGTGCGCCGTTGGCCGGGTTATCCGGGCCGTTGCGTCCGGTCAGGCCGCTCTGCGCCTGATAAAGGAAGCCTGGCGAGGTTTCCAGCAGCTGGAAAGGCTGGGTGGAACCCAGTTTGTCCGGGTAAGTCAGCAGCTGCGCCTGCTCAATATCGCCACCGCGAGTATTGATCTGTAAAGACAGGACGTCAGTCTTAACGGTGATCGTTTTGCCCTGGCCGCTGGCGGGTACACCCTGATTTGCGGCATCACCGGCTGCTGTCGTGTTTTGCGTGGTCTGGGTCTGCTGCGGCTGCGGAGCGTGGTCCGTTTGCCAGGTTTGCCAGATCATAAAAGACACGAACAGAAAAGCGATGAGAAAAAGATTGCGTTGCGAATCCATCGTTAATGTTCTCAGTTATCGTCGGTTTTTGGCGGCACCGGATCGTCGCCACCCGGGTTCAAAGGGTGGCATTTTAATACGCGTTTCGTCGTCAACCAACTGCCTTTTACCAGTCCAAACCTGCGCAATGCCTCAATACCGTATTGCGAACAGGTTGGATGGAAACGACAGTGGGGTCCCAAGAGCGGGCTGATTACGCGCTGATAAACGCGAATCAGCGCGATCAGGAGCCGCGAGCCAGGCGACAGTGACGACGCCACATCTTCTCCAACGCTTCCGACAGCGCACGGTTATCCAGATCGGCCACGCCTTTTTTCGCCACCACTACAAAATCCATAGCGGGCAGGTCGTGCTGACGCAGGCGAAAGCTTTCGCGGGTCAATCGCTTGATCCGGTTGCGTTCATGCGCGCGCTTAACGTGTTTTTTGGCGACCGTAAGACCGATGCGGGGATGCCCCAGCGAGTTCAGGCGGCCGAGGATGGTGATTTGCGGCGTACCGGCTCTTTGTGGCTGCTGGAAGACGAAGGTGAAATGAGTGGGAGTTAACAAACGTAACTCCCTGGGAAATGCGAGCTTAACCACTCAGCGGTTAGCTTTTATTACTTAGAAACGGTCAGACGTGAACGGCCTTTAGCACGACGACGTGCCAGAACCTGACGACCATTTTTTGTTGCCATACGAGCACGGAAACCATGTGAACGGTTGCGCTTCAGTACGGACGGTTGAAAAGTGCGTTTCATGGCGATTTCTACCTAAACTTGGAAAATTTCACTTATTGACGCGCTTGAAAGGTTCGAAAACCGACCGACGCCTCAGTGTATCTTTAATAAAGAGGCGGGATTGTAATAATTGTACAGTCCGGAGTCAATTTACTTCGCTTTTAAAGGCGCGTCTGGCTATCCCGTTCGACCGCAAAACCAGCCGGTACGGGCCAGAGCGCAACACGCCGGGGCAGGAATTATACGGCCTCCGCGCCAAAGCGCAAGGATCGTTCAGGATCTTCTGCCGATCTTATTGCAAGGTTATTTCACTGATAACGTGACGGCGCCTTAAATTTTAAGCTAATGCGCAGGATCCTGGGTGTCTTTTGAGCGCGAGCGAGTAAACTTGTCCCTGCGTGCGCAGCCCTGTGGATAAATTGGAACAAAACTGTGTAGAAAGTGAAGATCTCTGGCGCGCTTTGCGCTATGATCCGCCCTTCCGTTAGCGATCCTTCTGGTCAGTCAGCGGCGGAGAAACCGCGGATAGCGGTTCGTATGTGCGTCATCTGCATGCGTCAACAATGATGAATTTATCGCTTCAGCGCCTTTTTTCTTATCGAATATTTTCGAGTGGAGTCCGCCGTGTCACTTACGCTTTGGCAACAGTGTCTTGCCCGTTTGCAGGATGAACTACCTGCCACCGAATTCAGCATGTGGATACGTCCGCTGCAGGCTGAGTTAAACGACAACACGCTGGCCTTGTATGCACCAAATCGCTTTGTGCTCGATTGGGTTCGTGATAAATACCTGAACAATATCAACGGATTGCTCAATGATTTTTGCGGTGCAGACGCGCCGCTGCTGCGTTTCGAAGTCGGCAGCAAGCCGGCCGCGCAGCCGGTCAGCCAGCCGGTGATGAGCAGCGCCAGTGCGCCGCCAATGACCCATCGTCCGGCGCCGGTGCGGCCAAGCTGGGACAGCATGCCTGCGCCAGCAGAGCTCTCCTATCGCTCGAACGTCAATACCCGACATAACTTCGATAACTTTGTCGAGGGTAAATCGAACCAGCTGGCCCGCGCGGCCGCTCGTCAGGTGGCGGATAATCCCGGCGGCGCCTATAACCCGCTGTTTCTGTATGGCGGCACCGGCCTGGGGAAAACTCACCTGTTGCATGCTGTGGGTAACGGCATTATGGCGCGCAAACCCAACGCCAAAGTGGTCTATATGCACTCAGAGCGTTTCGTGCAGGATATGGTGAAGGCGCTGCAAAATAATGCCATCGAAGAATTCAAGCGCTACTACCGTTCGGTAGACGCGCTGCTGATCGATGATATTCAGTTTTTCGCTAACAAGGAGCGCTCGCAGGAGGAGTTTTTCCACACCTTCAACGCGCTGCTGGAAGGCAATCAGCAGATCATCCTGACGTCGGACCGCTATCCTAAAGAGATTAACGGCGTCGAGGATCGTCTGAAATCCCGCTTCGGCTGGGGCCTGACGGTGGCGATCGAGCCGCCAGAGCTGGAAACCCGCGTGGCGATCCTGATGAAAAAAGCGGACGAGAACGATATTCGCCTGCCGGGCGAGGTCGCTTTCTTTATCGCCAAGCGGCTACGCTCCAACGTGCGCGAGCTGGAAGGGGCGCTGAACCGCGTGATCGCCAACGCTAACTTTACCGGCCGCGCCATCACCATCGATTTCGTGCGCGAGGCGCTGCGCGATTTGCTGGCGCTGCAGGAGAAGCTGGTCACCATCGACAATATCCAGAAAACGGTGGCGGAGTATTACAAGATTAAAGTGGCCGATCTGCTTTCCAAGCGGCGTTCACGCTCCGTCGCGCGTCCTCGCCAGATGGCGATGGCGATGGCGAAAGAGCTGACCAACCACAGTTTGCCGGAAATCGGCGACGCATTCGGGGGTCGTGACCATACAACGGTGCTGCATGCCTGTCGTAAGATCGAGCAGCTGCGCGAAGAGAGTCACGATATTAAAGAAGATTTCTCAAATCTAATCAGAACATTATCTTCCTGACGCTATGAAATTTATTGTTGAACGTGAGCATTTACTCAAACCCTTACAACAGGTCAGCAGCCCGCTGGGCGGCCGGCCGACGCTGCCGATCCTCGGCAATTTACTGTTACAGGTTAACGACGGCAGCCTGCTGCTGACCGGCACCGATTTAGAAATGGAAATGGTGGCCCGCGTCGCGCTGACGCAGGATCACGAGCCGGGCGCGACTACGGTGCCCGCGCGTAAGTTTTTCGATATCTGCCGTGGCCTGCCCGAAGGCGCGGAGATTACGGTAATACTGGAAGGCGAAAGAATGCTGGTGCGCTCCGGCCGCAGCCGCTTCTCGCTCTCCACGCTGCCCGCCAGCGACTTCCCGAACCTGGATGACTGGCAGAGCGAGGTCGAGTTTACCCTGCCGCAGGCGACCATGAAGCGCCTGATCGAAGCCACGCAGTTCTCTATGGCCCATCAGGACGTACGCTATTATCTGAACGGCATGCTGTTTGAAACAGAAGGTGAAGAGCTGCGCACCGTGGCTACTGATGGCCATCGTCTGGCGGTTTGCTCTATGCCGATCGGCCAGTCGTTGCCGAACCATTCCGTGATCGTGCCGCGCAAGGGCGTGATTGAGCTGGTGCGGCTGCTGGACGGCGGCGAGACGCCGCTGCAGGTGCAAATCGGCAGCAACAATATTCGCGCGCACGTTGGCGACTTTATCTTTACCTCCAAGCTGGTGGATGGCCGCTTCCCGGACTATCGCCGCGTGCTGCCGAAAAACCCGGATAAAACGCTGGATGCAGGCTGCGATCTGCTGAAGCAGGCATTTTCCCGCGCGGCTATTCTCTCTAACGAGAAGTTCCGCGGCGTTCGCCTCTATATCAGCGAAAATCAGCTGAAAATCACTGCCAATAACCCGGAGCAGGAAGAGGCGGAAGAAATTCTGGACGTGACCTACGGCGGCACCGATCTGGAGATCGGCTTCAACGTCAGCTACGTGCTGGATGTGCTGAACGCGCTGAAGTGCGAGAACGTGCGCCTGCTGCTGACCGACTCGGTTTCCAGCGTGCAGATTGAAGATGCGGCCAGCCAGAGCGCGGCCTATGTTGTAATGCCAATGCGCTTGTAACGGCGCAATTCGGCCCCATATAGACTATCCGTGGGGCCGTCGCGTTTTTATGTTTTTTTCTCCGTAACGCCCCGGATGTGGTCTGAATGGCTTTAACCCGCCTGCTTATCAAAGATTTTCGCAATATCGAAAATGCCGATCTGGCGCTGGCGCCCGGCTTTAACTTTCTGGTCGGTGCCAACGGCAGCGGCAAAACCAGCGTGCTGGAAGCGATCTATACGCTGGGCCATGGCCGCGCTTTTCGCAGCCTGCAGGCTGGCAGGGTGATCCGTCACGAGCAGGATGCCTTTGTGCTGCATGGCCGCATTGAAGGAGCCGAGCGAGAAACTACTGTCGGCCTGACCAAAAATCGCGCGGGCGACAGCAAGGTGCGCGTTGACGGCACGGACGGGCATAAAGTCGCCGAGCTGGCGCAAATGCTGCCAATGCAGCTGATCACGCCGGAAGGTTTCACGCTGCTTAATGGCGGCCCAAAATACCGGCGCGCCTATATCGACTGGGGCTGTTTCCATAATGAACCTGGCTTTTTCACCGCCTGGAGCAACCTGCGTCGCCTGCTCAAACAGCGCAATGCGGCGCTGCGCCAGGTAACGCGCTATCAGCAGATCCGCGCCTGGGATCAGGAGCTCGCGCCGCTGGCAGAGCAGATAAGTGCATGGCGCGCCGCCTATAGCGAAGCCATTGCCGAGGATATCACCGCCACCTGCGCGCAGTTTCTGCCGGAGTTCGCGCTGAACTTCTCTTTCCAGCGCGGCTGGGATAAAGAGACCGACTACCGCGATCTGCTGGAGCGTCAGTTCGAGCGCGATCGCGCCTTAACCTATACCGCCAGCGGCCCGCACAAGGCGGACTTTCGCATTCGCGCCGACGGCACGCCGGTGGAAGATTTACTGTCACGCGGCCAGTTAAAGCTGCTGATGTGCGCCCTGAGGCTGGCGCAGGGTGAGTTTCTCACCCGACAGAACGGGCGACGCTGCCTGTATCTGATAGATGATTTTGCCTCCGAGCTGGACGAGACGCGGCGCCACCTGCTGGCTTCGCGCTTAAAAGCCACGCATGCCCAGGTTTTTGTCAGCGCCATCAGCGCCGATCACGTGTTCGATATGGCTGACGAAAAGGGCAAGATGTTCCACGTGGAACAGGGTAAAATAGCGGTTCAACCTGAAGATTAAACGAGCGAGAAACGTTGATGTCGAATTCTTATGACTCCTCAAGTATCAAAGTTCTGAAAGGGCTGGATGCGGTACGCAAGCGCCCGGGTATGTATATCGGCGATACGGATGACGGCACCGGTCTGCACCATATGGTATTCGAGGTTGTGGACAACGCCATCGACGAAGCCCTCGCAGGACACTGTAAAGATATCCTTGTCACCATCCACGCGGACAACTCTGTCTCCGTGCAGGATGACGGTCGCGGCATCCCAACCGGCATTCACGAAGAAGAAGGCGTTTCGGCTGCGGAAGTCATTATGACCGTGCTGCACGCAGGCGGTAAATTCGATGACAACTCCTATAAAGTTTCCGGCGGCCTGCACGGCGTGGGCGTATCGGTAGTTAACGCGCTTTCCGAAAAGCTGGAGCTGACTATCCGCCGCGAAGGCAAAGTTCATCAGCAAATTTATGTGCACGGCGTGCCTCAGGCACCGCTGAATGTAACGGGCGAAACCGATCTTACCGGGACGCGTGTGCGTTTCTGGCCAAGTCACGAAACTTTCACCAACGTTACCGATTTTGAATATGAAATCCTGGCGAAGCGCCTGCGCGAGCTGTCGTTCCTGAACTCCGGCGTTTCTATCAAGCTGGAAGACAAGCGCGATGGCAAGAACGATCACTATCACTATGAAGGCGGCATCAAAGCCTTTGTGGAATACCTGAACCGCAATAAAACGCCTATCCATCCTAATGTGTTCTATTTCTCTACCGAGAAAGACGGCATTGGCGTAGAAGTGGCGCTGCAGTGGAACGATGGTTTCCAGGAAAACATCTACTGCTTTACCAACAACATCCCACAGCGCGATGGCGGTACGCACCTGGCCGGTTTCCGCGCGGCGATGACGCGTACCCTGAACGCCTATATGGATAAAGAAGGCTATAGCAAGAAAGCGAAAGTCAGCGCCACCGGCGATGACGCGCGCGAAGGCCTGATTGCCGTGGTTTCCGTGAAGGTGCCGGATCCTAAGTTCTCTTCACAGACTAAAGACAAGCTGGTTTCCTCAGAGGTGAAATCGGCCGTTGAGCAGCAGATGAACGAGCTGCTGGCGGAGTACCTGCTGGAAAATCCGGGCGATGCCAAAATCGTGGTGGGTAAAATCATCGATGCGGCCCGTGCTCGTGAAGCGGCGCGCCGCGCACGTGAGATGACTCGTCGTAAAGGCGCGCTGGATTTGGCTGGCCTGCCGGGCAAGCTGGCGGATTGCCAGGAGCGCGATCCGGCGCTTTCTGAAATCTACCTGGTGGAAGGGGATTCTGCGGGCGGCTCCGCCAAGCAGGGCCGTAACCGTAAAAACCAGGCGATTCTGCCGCTGAAAGGTAAAATCCTTAACGTTGAGAAAGCGCGCTTTGACAAAATGCTCGCTTCACAGGAAGTCGCCACGCTGATCACCGCGCTGGGCTGCGGCATCGGCCGTGATGAGTACAACCCGGACAAGCTGCGCTATCACAGCATCATCATCATGACCGATGCGGACGTAGATGGCTCGCATATCCGTACCCTGCTGCTGACCTTCTTCTATCGCCAGATGCCGGAAATCATCGAGCGCGGCCACGTTTATATCGCGCAGCCGCCGCTGTACAAAGTGAAAAAAGGCAAGCAGGAGCAGTACATCAAGGATGACGAGGCGATGGATCAGTATCAGATCGCTATCGCGCTGGACGGCGCCACGCTGCATGCTAACGCCGATGCGCCTGCGCTGGGCGGCGAGCCGCTGGAGAATCTGGTCGCTGAGTTCAACAGCACCCGTAAGATGATCAAACGTATGGAGCGCCGCTATCCGCTGGCGCTGCTGAATTCCCTGATCTATCACCCGACGCTGAGCGATATCTCTGCGCAAGAGCCGGTGCAGCAGTGGATTGACGAGCTGGTGGCGCGTCTGAACGAAAACGAACAGCACGGCAGTACCTATGCTGGCGTCGTGCGCGAGAACCGCGAGCTGCATATCTTCGAACCTGTGGTGCGCATCCGTACTCACGGCGTGGATACCGACTATCCGCTGGACAGCGAGTTCATTTCGGGTGGCGAATACCGCAAGATCTGCGCGCTGGGCGAGAAGCTGCGCGGCCTGATCGAAGAAGACGCCTTTATCGAACGCGGCGAGCGCCGTCAGCCAATCGCCAACTTCGAGCAGGCGATGGACTGGCTGGTGAAAGAGTCGCGCCGCGGCCTGTCGGTACAGCGCTATAAAGGTCTGGGCGAGATGAACCCGGAACAGCTGTGGGAAACCACTATGGATCCGGACAGCCGCCGCATGATGCGCGTAACGGTGAAGGACGCGATTGCCGCCGACCAGCTGTTTACCACGCTGATGGGTGATGCGGTTGAGCCGCGCCGCGCCTTTATCGAAGAAAACGCGCTGAAAGCCGCCAATATCGATATCTGATAAAGCGCAAAAACCGGGGCAAACTGCCCCGGTTTTGATGCGTTCATACCTTAAAGGCAGATCTGCCGGGGTTGATGACAAGCCCCCGATCGCGTTTAAATCTGTGACAGAGCAGCAGAGGCAGATCTTCCGATCTGCCTTTCTTCCTTTCAGGCTTCCTGGGCTACGCCTTCGCTAAACGCGTACTGATAAAACTCGCCGTTATTTTTTATCCCCAGCTTGCGCATTATCGCGCGCTTATGGGTGCTGATGGTTTTAATACTTAGCCGGGTTACGCGAGAAATATCGGTCAGGGAAAGCCCCTGGCGAGTATAGCTCAGCACCATCGCCTGCTGCTTGCTCAACGGGCCGGGAGACTGATGCAGGCTGCTTCGCGCTTTGGATGAGAGGGGGGAAGGCCAGAAAAGCGCCGAAGTTTGCGTGCCGAAAAGGCCGACAAGCTGCTGCGCCGCCTCTTTTTTGTCGAGAAAAATATGGTATTCCGTACTGCGTGCCAGTTTGCCCTGACGGGACTGCGTAGCCAGAAAGATATCGACGACGCAGCCTTTACGCGCGCTGCGTATGCCGCTGGCTAGATCGGACTGCCGGATATCCGTCATATCGGTGATAACGACATCCGGCAATAGCAGCGGGTTGTTTCTTTCCGCTACGACAAAAACCGGATGGGTTTTAAAGTCGGGCCGCCAGACCTGGCTGATTAGCGCAATAGCGCCGGTAACAAAAAAATTATCCCTGCTGATCAGCATGATATTCATCGCTTTCCTCCATGAGTGATGTACGACAAGTTTGACACGATTATTTTTAAACCACACGCGCTATAGGATTTTTTGTGCTTAATACTTTTTTTAAGCTCTTAACCGACTGAATGTTTCCAGTTTTTATTGCCCAAAGAACGTGAGGCGTTTCAATATTTCAGGAAAAACGCCGGTATGCCGCTTAAAATTACCGGGCACAATCCGTCTGGTCATGGCTGGCTGAATCGCGCTAGCATGAGGGAAACAGTGAAGCTTAAGAGGAAGTTATGGCGATAAAATTGATTGCGATTGACATAGACGGCACCTTGCTTAATCCACAGCACGAGGTCACACCTGCCGTTAAGCAAGCCATCGCGGCGGCTCGCGATAAAGGCGTTGCTATCGTGCTGGCGAGCGGTCGGCCTTTTATCGGCGTGGAACGCTACCTGATGCAGCTCGATCTGCAACGGGAGGGACAATATTGCATCACCAATAACGGCGCGCTGGTGCAAAAGGCGGAATCGGGCGACTGCGTGGCGGAAGTGACGCTGAACTTTGATGACTATCTCTATGTAGAAAAACTGGCGCGCGAGCTGGGCGTACACTTCCAGGCACTGACAAAATCGCTGCTGTTTACGCCAAATAAAGATATTAGCGAATATACGGTACATGAGGCTTCGTTGACCGGCATGCCGCTGCGCTACCGCGCGGTGGAAGAGATGGATAAGTCCGCCACTTTCCCGAAAGTGATGATGATCGATCAGCCGGAAAAACTGGACGAAGCCATTACCCGTATTCCGCAGGAAGCTTACGATCGCTATACCATTATGAAGAGCTCGCCTTTTTTCCTGGAAGTCCTGAATAAAAAAGTTGATAAGGGCGCGGGCGTCAAAGCGTTAGCCGAACGTCTGGGGCTTTCCCGCGACGAGGTAATGGCGATTGGCGATCAGGAAAACGATCTGGCGATGCTGGAATTCGCCGGTACCGGCGTAGCAATGGGTAACGGCATCGACAAGGTAAAAGAAATCGCGCAGTTCGTTACCAAAACCAATATGGAAGACGGCGTGGCGCACGCTATTGAGAAATTCGCGCTCTGAGTCCGGCAGTACCGAAAAAACGCCTGATGCATTACCCTTAGCTACTAACCTCGCTAAGGGTAAGCATGATGACGGAAAAACAGCTCACTTTTGCTCAGCGCAACCACCAGCTGACCAATATCAATATCTGGACGGCGGACAGCCATTGGCTGGTGTATGACGTACGTAGCAGCGCGGCCACTTTTAACAGCCTGACTGTCGAACGCGTCAATCTCAGCGGCCAGACAGAAATTCTTTATCAGGCTAAAGAGGGCGCGCACGTCGGCGTGATCACTGCCAGCCCCGATCTGCCGCCGCGCTACGTCTGTATTCACGGCCCGGAACATCCCGATAGCCAGTGGCGCTACGATTTCCATCATCGTCGCGGCGTAATTATTCAAAACGGGCTGCTGGAAAATATGGACGCCTGCGATATTACGCCGCCTTTTACGCCTGGCGCGCTGCGCGGCGGCTCGCATGTGCATGTTTTTAGCCCTGACGGCACCAGACTGAGTTTTACCTATAACGACCACGTTATGCACGAGCTGGACGTCAAAGAAGATTTACGCAATGTCGGCGTCGCCGTGCCTTTGCATCCGGTTTGCCCGCCTTTGCAGCATCCGCGTGAATATGCAGGAAGCCATTTTTGCGTGCTGGTCAGCGCCACTACCTCCGCGCCGCAGCCGGGCAGCGACGATATCAACCGGGCTTATGAAGAGGGCTGGGTTGGCGAAGAGGGCTACCTGAAAAGCGACGGCCATCGTCAGCGTTGGGCATTAGCGTTTATCGGCGACACGCTGAGCGCAACAGGCGAAAAAGTGCCGGAAGTGTTTATTGTCGATCTGCCGGAAAACATGGCTGATTACGCGCTGGAAGGCGATGCGCCACTGGCTGGCACCGCAGCAACTTTACCGGCTCCACCGCTGGGCGTCAGGCAGCGCCGTCTGACTTTTACTCAGCATCGGCCTTTTCCCGGTTTGGCAACTACGCCGCGCCACTGGCTGCGCAGCTCGCCGGACGGCCGCGCTATCGCTTTTTTGATGAAGGACGATGGCGGCACCGTTCAGCTCTGGACAGTCGCACCCGTCGGCGGCAAGCCTCACCAGATTACGCATGCCGCCAGCGACATTCAGTCCGCTTTTAGCTGGCATCCGGACGGCAAATCGGTCGCTTTTGTCAATGATAACAGCGTGGTGCTTTGCGATACCGGCAGCGGGAAAATGCAGCGCCTGACAGCCCGAACCGCCGAGGCGCCTCTGCCGGAAGCGGTAGTCTGCTCGCCAGACGGGCAGCACGTGGCCTATATGCGTAAGATCGATGGATTTCAGCAGATATTTATTGCTGACGTTGCTGCGGCGTATTGATAACCAGTGGCGCGGCCTGAGAAAGGCTCTCGCCGGTATGGTTTAGCTGCTCGCTACGCAGTACGCGTTCACGCGGTGAATCGCCAGCCTTATCCCGGCCCGAGCGATAGTAGTCCAGCGGCAGCAGCAGTGTATCCATGACGGCGGAAAAAGGCAGGTCGATAGCGGCAAGCGGGCGCATGACCCAGCCGCTGTCGCTGTCGGCAACGATTTTAGCGCTGGCGCGCGTGCCGGGATAATATCCCTGATCCGGCCCGGAATGCGCCATAAAGCTGGAACAGCCGCCGGTACCTGCCAGGGAAAGGCAGGCCAGCAAACCAGCAAAACGACTTTTCTTTAGTATTATCATGTTGAGTGTCCCTTCAGTGACGGCCAGGCCGTTCTGATGATGATTGTCGCCATCCGGCAAAAGCCCGGCCGTCCTGCGCCAGCTGATGCGTGTCGACAAATTCTTCCCTGAGTGTATGACATTCACACCAGAACGGTTAAAAAATTTCCTTAACAAGCCCTTGAAAGCGCGGTTAACACCACCATTTTATGTTCAGGGTCAGAAAACGTACGCCGACAGGGTGCCGATTCTGACCCGGCGACCTGTCCATTGTGGAGGGTCGGCACAAACAACTCGCTGATAATCAGGAGCTATACCATGCGTAACTTCGATCTCGCCCCGCTGTACCGTTCTTCTATTGGTTTTGACCGTCTGATCAATCTGCTGGAGTCCAATCAGGGCCAGAGCAACGGCGGCTATCCTCCTTATAACGTAGAGCTGGTGGCGGAAAACCATTACCGAATTACTATTGCCGTGGCTGGCTTCGCGCAAAGCGAACTGGAAATCACCGCCCACGACAACATGCTGACCGTTCGCGGCGCTCATCCCGAAGAGCAGCAGGAAAAAACCTATCTCTATCAGGGCATTGCCGAGCGTAACTTCGAGCGTAAATTCCAGCTGGCCGAGCACGTCAACGTGCGCGACGCGCGGCTGGAGAACGGCCTGCTTTATATTGACCTGGAGCGAGTCGTACCGGAAGCGAACAAACCGCGCCGCATCGAAATTCTGAAATAAGCCCGGGCAAAAAGAGAAGGCCGCACAGATGCGGCCTTTTTTATTAGGTGCCCTCAGGCGATAGTCTGGCCGCCCGATTCGCGGTGCGCCCGCTCTATCTCTTCCGCCAGAATGGCAATCCCTTTCTCAATTTTTTCGCTGTCCGGCACATAGTTCATCCGCATGCACTGATGGGTATGTGGCCATTCATGCTCCAGTCCAGGGAAGAAAAAGTGGCCCGGCACCATCAGCACGCCGCGAGCTTTCAGGCGCTGATAAAGCACTTCCGTGGTTACAGGCAGATCCTTAAACCATAGCCAGAGGAAAATCGCGCCTTCCGGTTTGTGGATCAGGCAGCGATCTTCCGGTAAATAACGGCGAATAACCGCGATCGTTTGTTTAACGCGCTCCTGGTAGAAGGGTTTGATTACCTCTTCCGAAAGGCGTAACAGATCGCCACGCTGGATCATCTCGTTAGCGATAGCCGGGCCGATGCTGCCGGGCGCCAGGCTGATAATGCCGTTCATATTGCCGATGGCGGAAATCACTTTTTCGTCAGCAATAATAATGCCGCAGCGCGAACCCGGCAGGCCCAGCTTGGAAAGGCTCATGCACAGAATAATATTCGGGTTCCACAGCGGGCGCACCTCGCTAAAGATAATGCCGGGAAAAGGCACGCCGTAGGCATTATCTATCAGCAAAGGCACTTCATGCTGTTGCGCCAGCGCATCCAGCTTCAGCAGCTCTTCGTCGGTGATTACGTTGCCGGTTGGATTAGTTGGCCGGGAAACGCAAATCAGACCGGTATCTTCCGTGATGTGCAGCTGCTCGAAATTAACGTGATATTTGAACTGCCCTTCAGGCAGCATTTCGATATCGGGACGGGCGGAAACAAACAGCTCTTCGTCCAGGCCTGCGTCGGCGTAGCCCAGGTATTCAGGCGCGAGCGGAAACAGCACGCGCTTTTTGCGGCCGTCTTCGCGTCGGCCGGCATAAAGATTGAACAGATAAAAGAAAGCGCTTTGACTGCCGTTAGTCAGCGCGATGTTTTGCGGCCCGACCTGCCAGCCCAGCTCATCGCGCAGCAATGTGGAGAGCGATTCCAGCAGCGTGCTCTTGCCTCTTGGGCCATCATAGTTGCAGAGCGCATCGGCCAGCTTGCCGTCGTCGTGCATCTCCTGCAGCAGCTGCTGAAAATAGTCATTCATCGCCGGGATCTGGGCCGGATTACCGCCGCCCAACATCACCGAACCGGGCGTGCGCAAGCCTTCGCCCATATCTTCCATCAGGCGGGTAATCCCTGATGCGCGCGTAAATTTGTTACCGAAAGCGGAAAAGCTCATAACGTGTTAACTGCTTATCATAGGCAAGTGAAGGCTAACCTTAACGCCAGGCCAGGCGTGATGCAACGTTGTGCCACCGGCAGCATGACAAGCTTAAAATTGAATCGTTTCAGGTTTTCCCGGGCGGGGCTGACGAAGACGTGCCGTTTTCTGTATCTCAACTGGCCGTTTTGGTTAATATTTTGTGATGAATAGCACGTCCTGTTGATAAAAATTTCTTAAAAATCCGTGCGGTGACGTTAGTCACAGTCCTGCCGTCGTGCGCTTTGTAGGCTGATGCTCTTTAGCTTAATCATTTCAGCAAGGATAAAGAAAATGCATAAGACTCTTCTGGCAGGCGCGGTAGTGGCGATGATCAGCGGACAGGCGGCAGCGCAAAGCTGGGTGCTGACCGATACGCAGGGCACCGAAAAAGGCAACTGGCAGGTCAGCAGTGAGCAACTGAAGCTCGGCGGCGAGGCCTTTAGTATTCAGCAGCAAGTGCTGCACGGCGGCAAACAGGAAGGCTCGAAAGTGCTGACGCTGACCAGCAAAAACGGGCTGACCATCGCGCTAAGCCCTACGCGCGGCATGGATCTGCTGCATGTGAAGGGTCATGGCGTACGTCTGGGCTGGGATTCGCCAGTGGACGAGGTCGTCAATCCTGCCTATATCAATCTGGAAAGCCGCAACGGTCTGGGCTGGCTGGAAGGCTTTAACGAGATGATGGTGCGCTGTGGGTTTGAGTGGACGGGGCATCCGGTAACTAAAGATGGCCGCATCTATACGCTGCACGGCAAAGCGGGCAATACGCCAGCGTCGAAAGTGGAAGTGATTGTGGACGACAAAGCACCACATGAAATCCGTATTCGCGGTCTGCTGAAAGAAAACACTTTTAAAAAGGCGCATCTGCAAACCTGGACCGAGCTGCGTTACGTTCCGGGCGAGGATTCCTTTACTGTTCACGATGTGCTGACTAATCAGGGCGACTATCCTCAGGATTACGAAATCATCTATCACAGCAACTTCAGCACGCCGATTCTGGAAGAAAATGCCCGTTTCCTGGCGCCGGTAAAATCCGTCTCGCCGTTTAACGACTATGCGAAAAAAGGGCTGGATAGCTGGCAAACTTACGGCGCGCCGACCAAAGATTTTGATGAAATGGTCTTTAATTTGCAGCCTATTGCCGACAGCAGCGGCAAAACCGTGGCGGCAGTCGTTAACAGCAAAGGTGACAAAGGCGCGGCGATAGAGTTTGATACGCGGCAGCTACCGGTGCTGACGATGTGGAAAAACACCGATACCCTGAAGCAGGGCTACGTAACGGGGATCGAACCAGGCACTAACTACGCCTACCCGGTCACGATTGAAAAAGAGCAGGGCCGGGTGAAACAGCTACAGCCTGGCCAGAGCGCGGAGTTTACGCTGACTTACTCGCTGCTGAAGGATGCCAGTGCCGTACAGCAGGTCGAGCAGCGAGTTAAAACCCTTCAGGGCGAGACTAAAATCAACGTGGAGCAAAAGCCGATTGCGGTTGAATAAGCCAGCCAGAGCGGGCGCCGTCTGCTCAGGTTGACCGCAAAAAATCGCGCGGCCACTATGAAATGGCACAGAGAAATTTTCTGTGCCAGTTTCACATTGAGCCAGCTGCCTGTCATTAAATGAAATAGTGTTTCATTTTTTATAGTTTGATGTTTCATTAATCTGCATTTCCTGATTTCGATCACAGCGCTTTACCTTGCTCCTTCGCTATAGTGTGCGCTCGGAAACCGGGCAGGGCTGCTCTTTCTGTTGCAGAGCTTGCTGACGCGCAGTCCGCCCACTGGCTTACAGGAGCAGTTATGATTTTGGATTCATTTGATTTAAAAGGCCGTGTGGCGATGGTAACAGGCTGTGATACCGGCCTGGGTCAGGGCATGGCGCTGGGGCTGGCGGAAGCTGGCTGCGATATCGTCGGCGTTAATATCGTTGAGCCGAAAGAGACCATTGAACGCGTGACCGCGCTGGGTCGCCGCTTCTTCAGCCTGACCGCCGATCTCGGCAAAACATCCTGCATTGAAGGCATCGTAGAGCAGGCCGTGGCGGAATACGGCAAGATTGATATCCTGGTCAACAACGCCGGGATTATTCGCCGTGAGGACGCGATCGATTTCTCAGAAAAAGACTGGGATGACGTGATGAACCTCAATATCAAGTCCGTGTTCTTTATGTCGCAGGCGGTAGCGCGTCAGTTTATTAAACAGGGCAAAGGCGGCAAGATTATTAATATCGCTTCGATGCTCTCTTTCCAGGGCGGCATCCGTGTGCCTTCCTATACTGCTTCGAAAAGCGCGGTGATGGGCGTAACCCGGCTGCTGGCTAACGAATGGGCTAAGCACGGCATCAACGTTAACGCTATTGCGCCGGGCTATATGGCGACCAACAATACCGCGCAGCTGCGTGCAGACGAAAAGCGTAACGCCGATATTCTGGAGCGTATTCCCGCAGGTCGTTGGGGTCTGCCATCAGATCTGATGGGGCCAGCGGTATTCCTGGCTTCGGCAGCTTCTGATTATATCAACGGCTACACCCTTGCCGTGGACGGCGGCTGGCTGGCTCGTTAATCACCTTAGTCTTAACTGTAATAATAAATAATGGCTATCCGCTAAAAAGATATTGAGGATAGCCATTCTTTTATCTTAGTTAGTTAAGGTGGACATCAGTAATACTGTATGAATAGTTTAACGAACTGGAAACAGAGGCCGGCTTTTCCGAAAAAAGCCATTCAGGCTGATTGAATTTAAGTGAGGTTAAATGAGGTGTGATTTCGAGCGGGATGGATTTACTCCCTTGTCCTGCCGTTAAAGGGACTTCAAATTCAGCTCCCTTTCCCGGGATAATGTTTTTCCCTTCTGCCTTAATAGCCAGTCCCAGTTCTGTTTTATCGGTGGCAAAATAGTCACTATTGCCAGTAAAAGGGGCTCCTGAAAAATTCACGACAGTTACCAAAGATTTGATACTATTGATGACGGTAGCGCTCGAACCACTACATATAATATTCGACATTTTTATACCAGAGGAAGCTGTCTGGGTTGTCGAACCAGTAAGAATATCCTGGGTTCTGAAACCGGATAACGTTGTATTGTTAGCGCTTTGTGAGCCCGTACAGTTAACGCTGCCTATATTATCCCATCCAGAGACGGTTATATTATAATTTGAACCGTCTGTAGCATTTAACCCTCCCAGGCCATCAAGTTGAAAAACAGTAACTTCGTTCACGCCAGTAGTGCTTATTGTCCCCGTTTTTACCATATAGATTTGGAAAGTCATCACGCGTGATTCAGCTGCGTTTTTCACTACCCATCCTGTATCCACTTTACTGGAGGACACACTACCACTGGTATCAAAAGTTCCTAAATCCTCGCCGTTAAAAATAAGGCCAATTTGTATATTGCTTGGAAATTGCTGCGAATCCCTTTTCGGATAAGGATAAACATATACATTTTCTGAGCCGCCGTTGATTAATTCAGAGCGGCAGGTCACGTTTCTTGTGAAAACACGTGAGGTCCATACCCTTGTACCGTTACCTTTATTGCCAAGATAAGCTGCTGCATTTAATACATCTGTATCCTTCGTAGCCTCGGTGTCTGAACCTATATAGCATACTAAGGCAAAGGCGTTTGTGGCAGAAAAACACCAGGTTAAGGCGAAAGCAATAAAAATTAAGGCGGACCTGTATTTCTTTAGCATGATTTCTCTCATCTTGTTGCTGAGCGCTATATTGTCAATGTAGCGCTTTTTTTCTTAAATTAGATTCATGGCATATCGGTTGGGAGATTTATCCCTTAATATTTGATAGCAATGCTAAGGGTGTGCTGGTAAACACCGATATCCTGAGCTTTCAGACCCGATATTTCTTTACCATCAAGTAAGACCGTAACCTGGCCGATCCCGGCCCCTGAGGCCGTTAATAAGGCAGTGTAGGCTTCCTTTTCTTCGCTAACATTTCCGAGCTGAATCTGGCTAAGCCCAGTTGTGACAAAAGTAACTTTCGCATCTTTAATCAGATTATTGTTCTTATCTCTGGCAGTAAAAGAGAGCCTGATAGCGTCAGCTCCATCGGCAGCGATAATATTTTTATCGATTGTGAAAGCTGAATGAGTGGCATCCACTTCGCCGGGAATAAAGTCAACGGTGGAGGTAAGAGAACTGCCGTCAAGATCGGCGGTAATGCTGTAGCGACCGCTGGCCACGCTGGCGGCTGACACAGTTGCCGTGCCCTCCTTATTAGTTGTAACGTTAACGGCGGATAGCTGCACATTGCTGTCTGCTGTTAACTTAACCTGGCGATTGGCAACCGGATTGCCGTTGGCATCAGTTACCAATAGCTGGAGTTTGTTTTCAGCTGTTCCGTCGGCGACCGCATTATTAGTTACTACTTCGAACTTGCTGAGTGAGGCGGTAACGTCATCGGCAACAAAAAGTACGCTAACGCTTTTAGCAATATTGTCGTTCATGAGTGCCGTAATATTACTCAAACCGGCTTTCAGGCTGGTAACGACGGCCTCGGCTTCGCCACTGTTGTCTGTTGTTAAAGACGGCGTGACAGAGGCGCTATTATCAGCTGTAAAGTTAACGGTTTGTTCAGGCACCGGATTGCCATTGCTGTCGGTAATAGTGACCCTGACCCGGTTTTCCTTTTGGCCGTTAGCGGCGGCATTGTTTTCGATAATCTCCAGTTTGCCTATCAACGCCGAGGCAGCATCAGCGACAAAAATAATCTTAACGCTGCGGGTTTGATTATCGTCTGCATGCGCGGTAAAGGTGACTTCTCCCGCTTTAAGGCTGCTGACAGGAACCACCACCTCGCCTTGTTTATCGGTTGCCGCCGAGGCAACAACAGAAGCGCTATTGTCGACGCTAAAAGAGAGGCTCTGGTTCGGCACCGGATTGCCGCTGGCGTCATGCATGCTGACTTTGATTTTGTTAACTGCTTTGCCATCGGCAATGGCGCCATTTTCGATGATTTCCAGCGCGTCGAGCGATGCTGTGGCCACATCGGCAATAAAGTTGGTATCGATACTTTTCGCCGGCTTATCCGCTGTGCTAACGCTTATTTTGCTTACACCGGCTTTAAGGCTGCTGACGGCGACGATTACCTCACCTTTTTCATCGGTGACAGCAGCCTGGATAACAGAAGCTTCATTATCGGCAGTTAACGCCACTGGCTGCTGAGGAACCGGATTACCTTCTTTGTCTTTGACCACGACTTTAACCAGATTTTGCGCCTGGCCATTAGCTATCGCATTGTCATTAACCACGGTAAGACTGTCGATCTGTGCGGTTGCGCTATTTGCGATTAGCTTTACGGACGCCGCAGAAAAAGCCACATCGCGCGCGGCTGGCGTGACGGTAATGTTCTGCGGATGAACGCCTGCCGTAAGCACGGCGGTATATTGACCGATAGCCTGGCGTTTAAATGCGGAAATGTCGGCGCCAAAACCTTTAATTTGCGCGGCTTCTTTAATGGCGATCTCTTCTTCTTTTATATCCACAGGCTTGCCCTGGCTGTCTTTTACCTCCAGCGTCAGCGTCTGTTGCGCTTTGCCATCGGCAGGCAGCTGGCTTTCAGTCGGTGTTAAAGTACTGGTCGCCTGGCTGATCGCCGCTTCGGTTACTGTGATCTGAACCTCTGCTTTACGCGAGACGTTCCCTTTTTCGTCCACGGCCACACCGCTGATAACATAGTTATTTACCGCCGCTTCGCCGTACTGGTAATCAGGCAGCACAACACTGAAATCCGCAGGGCCGTTAGCGATAACCTTTCCGCCGTTAGCGATCAAATTGGCCGCAGACCAGTCGATATGGGAGAGCGCATATTTACTGTTAACCGAGACGTTTAACGATTTCTGCTCCCCGGCATAGCCTTTAATCAGGCTGGCCGCCTTTAGTTTAATCACTTCATTTTTACGGTATTGCAGCACAATATTATTATTGCGATCGACCAGATCGTAACGGCTGCCTGCCAGGCTGCGCATGGCCGCAACTTCGCTGCTATCCGTTTGTTTATGCCAGGGTACGCCCAGTTGATAGTTAAGCTGGGCTCCAATCTGATGACTGACCTGATTATCTTTACCCTGTTGCCGTTCCGCGCTTAACGTCAACAGTGGGAAAGGCGTGAGGGTAACGCCTGCGGTTAAAGCCTGAGGATTTTTCTGCCGGTTATCCTTGCCGAAAAGCGCGACCTCTTTACCATAATATTTTTCATAATTCAGTTTAGCGCCAAGATGGGGGATTGCGGGCAGATAGGCCTCTGTACGAATATCCCAGCCGTTAGCCGGACGCTCCTGATAATCCGCAAAATCAGGCGAGTTTTTCCAGTTCGTCAGGCCCATATAGCCATTAACGCCAAGCTTAATAAAATCCCGCCAGTACTCCAGGCCAAAACCGGAGCGGGCATGATTGCGCGAAAGATCGTAATCAAGGAAAGCGTTGACGCCAGCCATAAATTCTTCAGCAAAATGACGGAGACCCAGGCCTAAATTAGCCTGAGCCCGATCATCGGTACGGTGAACGCTGCCCTGAGTAAAGAATAACCGATGCTGTTGGTCGCTTAACGGCAGCAGTAAATCCAGCCGGGAATTTTTAAGTGAAAGATTTTTATCGGCATCCAGCTGCACGCTGGCCGTGCCAAAGCGGCCCAGCCACTGCTGGATTTCAGCATTGGCTGCGCCGGTCGCCATGCCCCGGGCCAGTGAAGCGGCCGCCTCTTTATTGGGCCGGGAAGCCAGAAATGCGCCACTGCTGGCGGCCAGGCTGGCGGCTTTTCTCTCACCGGTGTTATCGGCTTCGGCTGGCGCTTCGTCATGCCATTTAACGGCTGGAAGCGGTGTGCGAGGTACGTCAAGTTCATCCCCTGGCTGGAGATGATCGAAGCCGCGCGCAAAAGTTCTGAACTGATTGAGCTTGCGCAGCGTCTCCAGACTTATATTGTATTTTTGCGCTACGGATTTCACCGTTTCCGACTGCTGCAAAGTATAGGGTTTTGTGGCTGTTTTATTTATTTCTGCTGATTTTGTTAATAAGCGGTTGTGTTGATGCGCATTGGCAAGAGAAGGTGTTATCGAACATATTAATGGAAAGGTAATCTGTATGGCTATATTTAACCAGGTTACCTTTGTTAGCCATTTTTTATTTTTTCTTTTAGATGCGGACAATGTTTATGCCTCTTTGTTTAAAGAGTTAATATAATGTTTTTAGGGAAATGTAAGGAAAGGCAGTGTCTTGCTCTCCCGGTAGCTGTATTTTTTATTGGGTTATACTGGAGATAATACGCTAATTATTTTCGTAAAAATAGTGATTTTCTGAAAAGAACGAGATTGGTTAGTTTTCGGTTACTCCATTTCTCTCTGTTTTTGTTTTATTGACTTTTGCTATGAATGTTCTGTTAAATTAAGTTAATTGTTTTATTGGTTGTGTTAGTTAATATTAGAAATAGAATTGCTGCCAGACGGAGTATGTTTAGCTTTTACTATTACAGAGGAAGATAATAAAAACTGGATTTTATAAAAAGGCGGCCTGGTAACAGGGTTTCTCAGAAGGGAACCTGCCAGATGTCAGGCATCTGGCAGGAGAAAGGCGAATCCGTGCCTGTTAATTTTATCTTTTATGGGTTAGTGAAGTTCAGGTTCAAAGATTTAATAACATCGGTGTTTTCGTACTGCGCTTTAATAGTACCGGCACCCGCCCGAGTTGATACTATTTTAAAGGTATAGGTACCATTGTAGTAGGCATATCTGACGATTTTGCTGCCGGGCAGGCCGCTAAGGTCGAAATGAATGTCTTTAGAATGATCCATATAGTTAGAGCTGCTAAGCGTATTGTTATAAATATCGCTAGGGGTAAAGACCAGCTTAATTTCGCTGACGCCGTCAGCAGGCACGCTCTTCTTATCGGCAATGAAAGGCGAATGGCTGGCAACGCCCTGACCTGGGGTGAAATCCAGCTCTACCGTTTTGCTTTGGCCGTTAAGCGAACCTGTTACAAAATAAGGAGCAGAATAAGTGGTTCTGGCATTGAACAGCGCCGTGCCATCTTCCTGAAGCATGACTGATGAAGGTAACTGCAGCTCGGTTCTGTCGGATTTTATGGTCACCCGCTGGTTAGCAACGGGATTGCCATTGGCATCTTTCGCGCTTACACGTACGATCAACGGATCCCCGGAGGTAACGCTTGTTTTTCTGGTCACTGCGACCATATCAAACTGTGCGGCTTCGCCAGCAACAAAGTTTACGCTTGCTTCTTTGGTATCACCGCCTACGCGCGCGCTAACATTGCTCAGCCCGGATTTTGTATCGCTGACGGAGACAGTGAGCTCACCCTGAGCATTAGTTGTTGCCGACTGCGCTATAGCGGCGTCGTGATCGGCGGTAAAGCTAACCGTTTCTCCTGCCAGACGATTGCCCTGGGCATCGGTAACAATGGCTTTTAGCTGATCCTGATCGTGACCATCCGCAACGGCATTATTTTTTATCACGGTCAGGCTGGAGAGCCGCGCGCTCGCATTATCCGCCGTGACAGTCACCGTTGCCGAAGGGAAAGCGATATTTCTCGCCTGTGGAGTAACGGTAAAGGTTTCCGGCTGGGTGCCTGCGGTGACGACGGCAGTGTACTGACCAGCACTTTGGCGAGTAAAGGAAGTGATTGTCGCGCCATTGGGTTGACTGTTTTTAACAATGCTAATTTCTTTTTCATTGATATCAACAGGATTGCCCATTGCGTCTTTCACGGCCAGGGTCAAAGTTTGTTGAGAATGGCCGTCTGCTGGCAGGATGCTATTTGCTGGCGTCAGAGAACTTTTGTTCACGCTGATTTCCGCTTCGCTCACTGTGACCTGCGTTTCGGCTCTGTTTGAGCTGTTGCCCTTGCTGTCCACGGCAACGGCGCTGATGGTATAGGTGTTGCTGCCGTTATGCCAGGCTGGCAGCACCACGCTATAGCTGGCAGGGCCGTCAGCCACAATTTTACCGCCGTTGGCGATCAAATCGGCGGCAGACCAGTCAATATGCGCCAGGCTATATTTGCTGTTAACGGAGACGTTCAGTGATTTCTGCTCGCCGGTATGCCCGGTGACCAGACTGGCGGTGCTGAGCCTGATCACTTCATTTTTACGGTAATCCAGCACGATATTGTTGTTACGGTTAACTAAATCGTAGCGATTGCCTTTCAGGCTGCGCAGGCTGCTGACGGCATCGCCGCTAAGCTGCTGCTGCCAGGATGCGCCGATCTGGTAGTTCAACTCCAGCCCAAAGCGGGTATCGTTTTCGCCGCCTTTACCTGCGCGCTGCTCTGCTTCCAGCGTCAGCAGTGGGAAAGGCGTGTAGGTGACGCCAGCAGTAATAGCATGAGGGTTTTTCTGGCGGTTATCATTGCCAAACAGCGCAACTTGATTACCGTAATACTGTTCGTAGTTAAGCTTCGCGCCAAGCTGCGGCCATGCAGGCAGATAGGCCTCAGTACGGATATCCCAGCCGTTGGCCGGACGTTCCTGATAATCGGCGAAATCTTTCGAATCTTTCCAGCTGGTCAGGTGGACATAGCCATTGGCGGAAACCTTAACGAAGTCGCGCCAGTATTCCACGCCCAGGCCGGAACGGGCGTGGTCGCGGGAAAGATCGTAATCAAGGAAGGTGTTGGCGCCGGTCATAAAACCCTGACCGAAATGACGAATACCCAGGCCAAGATTTGCCTGGTTGCGATCGTCGGTACGGTGGAAACTTCCCTGCGTGAAAATCAGTCGGTCGGCGCGATCGCTTAAAGGCAACAGCAGATCAAACTGAGAATTCTTCAGCGAGAAATTTTTATCCGCATCCAGCTGCACGCGCGCGGTGCCGAAACGGCTTAGCCATTGCTGCGCTACTGTACCCGCTTCGCCTGCGGCCATATTGGCGGCGGCGGCGGTGGCGCCGTTGCCGTAGCGGCTGTCGAGTGAAGCGCCTGCCTGTGCGGCAAGGCTGGCTGCTTTTGCTTCACCTGCGTCGCTGTCGTGCTCAGCCGGACGGGTGAGAAAATGCTGCTGAGCGGCGGCAAGCGTTGGCGTAATCGCACAGGCTACCGGGAAGGCGCCCTGAACAGCGATGGTCAACCAGGTTAGACGTTGTAGCCATAGCGGCTTATTTGTTTTATTTTCTTCTTTATTTACTTCAGGTTTATTATTCATGATTTTCGGATTTTTGGAGATTGAAAATTAAGCCAGCATGAGCGTGCTTTCTTATTTCAGGTAAAACCATGAATAATAAAATTGACACTCGAATTAGCTGGCGACATAGGCAAAACTGCATTTCCTTTTAGATATAAAGCCTCCTCTTTTAATGGGTTATAATATTTAAGGTAAAAGGGTGCCGTCAGCGATATTAACGCTGAGTAGCAAGGTTAAGAGCGGGCTTAGTTATATCACAATATTAATTGGAAACAATTAACGGCCAAAGGGACTGAGATGGCAGTAAATAACCGCAGAGGATCTTTACGTTTCTTTTAGTGTTTTTAATTTAAACCATCCTTTTACAGTGTGGTTATATATTTAACAAACAAGCGCAGCGGCATCCGTTTTCTTTAAGGAATATTTAAATAAAAAATTGGCTTATTTTTACCTAAGGGAAACAAACAAATAACAATGCGCCTTAGCGCAATTTCTCAGCAATAGCTTATTTGTTTAGCGCCTGTTTAGGCTAAGAAGGGAATTTTTACCGGGAATAAAGGTCAGGAGGGGAAAAAAACTGGCCCGAGGCATAAAGCTTATCGGGCCAGAAAACTTATTGGGCAACTTCCGGATTAACGCAGTTCTTTTCTACTTTGCCGCTCAGGGCAGCAATCAGGTTTTCTACCGCGTCTCTTGCCATGCCGTAGCGCGTTTCATGGGTTGCGGAGCCGATATGCGGCAGCGCTACAACGTTCGGCATAGAGAGCAGTGGAGAATCTTTCGGCAGCGGCTCTTTTTCGAACACGTCCAGACCGGCGGCGTGGATAGTGCCCTCTTTCAGCGCGGCGATCAGCGCTTCCTCATCAATGACCGGGCCGCGACCTGCGTTAATCAGCACGGCGGTTTTTTTCATTTTCGCCAGCTGTTCACGGCCAATCAGATGGTGCGTCTGGTCAGTCAGCGGCAGGCTGATGCAGAGGAAATCTGACTCTTTCAGCAGCGTATCCAGATCGCAGTACTGCGCGTCGAAACGCTGCTCCGCTTCTTCATGATGTTTACGGGCGTTATAAAGGATCGGCATGCCGAAACCAAGGTGCGCACGCTGCGCCAGCGCCAGACCGATACGGCCCATGCCCAGAATGCCCATTTTTTTATGGTGAACGTCGATGCCGAACCAGTCGGCGCCAATGCTGCCCTGCCATTCCCCTTTTTTCACGCGTTCGGCGGATTCCACTACGCGACGAGCGCTGGTAAGCACCAGCGCCATCATGGTATCGGCGACGGTTTCGGTCAGCACGGTGGGAGTATGCATCAGCAGCACGTTGCGCTCGGTCAGCGCGGCAATATCAAAATTGTCCACGCCAACGGAAACAGAGGAGGCGGCGCGCAGCTTCGGCGCTTTTTTCAGGAACTCCGCATCGACTTTACCGCCGGAGCCCAGGATGCCTTCGGCCTGTTGGAAAGCCTCCGCATGCTGGCTCAGGGTTTCCGGCGTCAGGCCGTTAATTTCGGTTACGTCAAAATGCTCGTCGAGCTGCGAGCGCAAATCTTGCGGCAGCTTCTTATACAGCACTACAGAAGGTTTCATTCGTGTCTCCCTGTTTCGTTAAGGAACGGGCCAACCGGCCCGTTTCATTAAGCGTGTTTAGCGCCATGCGGCATCGGGGGCTGCTTATTGGCTGCGGGCTTTACAATTAGCGTCAGCCAGACCGAGATAAGCAGCGATACGCCCATAAAGATATACGAAGCTGAAGGACTGCCGGTGGCACCATTCAGGTAGCCTACAACCCAGGAGCCCAGGAAAGAGCCAAGCGCACCCATGGCGTTGATCAGCGCCATCGCGCCGCCCGCTACGTTACGCGGCAGCATTTCCGGAATAATGGCGAAGAAAGGCCCATAAGGCGCATACATCGCTGCGCCAGCCACTACCAGCAGGCTAAACGACAGCCAGAAATTATTGGCGCCTACAAGGTATGAACCCAAAAACGCCATTGCGCCAATTAACAGCAGCGGCCAGACGAAAAGCTTGCGGTTTTGCAGCTTATCGGAAGCCCATGAAGCCAGAATCATGGCCACGGTAGCGGCCAGATAGGGCACCGCAGAGAGCCAGCCTGCCTCCACCATGCCCATCTGCATGCCGTTGCGCAGAATCGATGGCAGCCAGAGCACAAAGCCGTAAACGCCGATGCTCCAGGTAAAATACTGGATGCATAAAATAATCACATTACGCGAGCGGAAAGCCTCGCTGTAGTTGCGCACAGCCTTGATGTTTTCCTGCTCTTTTTGCAGCTGTGCCGCCAGCGCCGCTTTTTCATCGTCGCTTAGCCACTTCGCCTGGGCGGGCTTGTCCTGCACCATAAACCACCAGGCGACGGCCCAGATGACGGCCGGGATGCCCTCAAAGATAAACATTTCGCGCCAGCCGAAAGCGTTGATCAGGTAGCCGGAAACGACGGACATCCACAGTACCGTTACCGGATTCCCCAGGATCAGAAAGGTGTTGGCGCGAGAGCGTTCCGATTTAGTAAACCAGTTGCTGATGTAAATCAGCATGGCGGGCATCACCGCCGCTTCCACCACGCCCAGCACAAAACGGATTACAGCCAGCATCGGAATGTTGCTAACAACGCCTGTCAACGAGGCGCAAATGCCCCACAGCACCAGGCAGACAAAGACCAGCTTCTTGACGCTGCGGCGCTCGGCGTAAACCGCGCCGGGGATTTGAAAAAAGAAGTAACCCAGAAAGAACAGGGCGCCCAGCAACGACGACATGCCGTGGGTGATGCCCAAATCTTCGTTAATGCCGGCGGCCGAGGCAAAGCTGAAGTTAGCTCTGTCCAGGTAGGCCAGGCTGTAGGTGATAAACACGATGGGCATGATATACCACCAGCGTTTAGGCGCGATTGTCTGCTTGTTCATCGTCTGCTTCCTCTGTTGGAGGTGGCCGCGCTCTGCCTTGCGCCGCGGCTCATTATGGTTGTAGTAAACTAGAAATCGCCAAGGGCTGCGCGCGTAGGCAGTCCTTCGCTGTCGCCACTGACCTGGATCGCCAGCGAGCCGATGCGGTTGCCGCGCTTAATCGCCTGCGGCAGCGTTTTGCCTTCCAGCAGCGCGCTGATCACGCCGACAGCAAAGCCGTCGCCTGCGCCGACCGTATCTACAACGTTGGCTGTTTTAATTGCTTCGACCTGGCCTTTTTCGCCTTCAGCGGTTTTATACCAGGCGCCTTCACAACCGGTTTTGATAATCACCGCTTTGACGCCCATCGCCAGGTAAAAATCGGCGATGGCTTCCGGCTGAGCGTAGCCGGTAAGGATTTTGCCTTCGCTGATGCCGGGCATGACCCAGTCGGCATAGCCCGCCAGCGTGTTGAGCTGGGTTGCCATTTCGCGCTCGCTTGACCAGAGCACGGGACGCAAATTGGGATCGAAGGAGATTGTTTTGCCCATCCGCTTCATCTCCTGTGCCGCATGCTTTGAAAGCGCCAGCGAACTGTCGGAGATCGCCGCCGCTACGCCGCTCAGATGGAGATGGCGCGCCGAGCCGAAATAGTCACGATTAAAATCCTCAACGGAGAGGTGGCTGGCGGCGGAGCCTTTGCGAAAATACTCCACCAGCGGATCGGAGCCATCCTCCACGCGGGATTTTAACTGGAAGCCAGTAGCGTAGCGCGGGTCGGTGGTAACCTGGCGGCTGTCGACGCCCTCTTTTTCCAGCTGTTGGCGGGTAAAGCGGCCAAAGGAGTCTTTGCCCACGCGGCTTACCCAGCCGACTTTCAGCCCAAGCCGCGCCAGACCGATGGCGACGTTCAATTCGGCGCCCGCAATACGTTTGGTAAAATGCTCCGCCGCCGCCAGATCGCCGGTATCGCTGGCAATAAACATCGCCATCGCTTCACCGATAGTCACCGCATCCAGCGTGCCGTTTTCATGCATGGTCATGATTAATACCTCTGAGCAAATCAACATAGTGACGGGTGACGGCCGTCAGGTCGTCGCCTTCCAGCGGGAACTCAATGCCTCGCGGCACCGCTGGCGGCAGCAGCGCCAGGGTTTCCCGCCACAGGCTATCGGCTTTGTCCAGCTCGATAGCACGCCAGCCGTCGGCGGTCGGCGCGGCGGCTTTAACATGGATATAGCTGACGAAGCGGGCCAGACTTGTCGCCGCCTGAGTCGGATTGTCACCAACCCACAGCCAGTTGCCCATATCAAAAGTCATGCCGACAGGTTCCTTGTCAGTCAGATAACCTTCGATGGCGGCCAGCCTGCCGCAGCTGGTCTGGTCGTTTTCCACCACCAGGCGGAAAGGCTGATTGCTCAGCATGGCGTGCAAGGGCGTACAGTCCGTACCCTGTTGATAATGGCCCAATGAATATTTTATCAGGCGAGCGTTTAATTGCTTCGCTTCGGCAAAATGGCGGGTCAGATTGGGGTTTAGCTCACCTTCCGTAGTGAACAGCGCTTCCGGCACCGAGTAAAAGGCTGCCAAACTGGCATCGGCAATAGCCTTGCCCAATGCGGCAAGGTTACCGATTTCCGCTTCGCTGAGCAGTTCGCGGCGAATTTCAACGCCATCCGCGCCCGCGGCGGCAATAATCGGCACCAGGGCCTGCTGGCCGCCCAGTTCACCAATCCGCTCGTAGCCATAGGCGGCCGTAACGACAATAATTTCAGGTTGCATTTTTCCTCCGAACAGCACGGCGACGTTACAAAAACGTTAATTGGAACCGGTTCCAATAGAAAGGGGCACGGCGTGGTTTTATGATCTCGCTCACGGTCTGACCGGGATTTTGCAGCATAAAGCTGGACAAACCGTAGATGTTACAGGATGTGGCACTCTCCTGCCGTTTGGTTTGACCGGAACCCTGGCTGGCGTAGTAAAGCTTTATAGAGAAGTTAATTATCAGCGGGATTGGCTGTTAAAATGCGTTATAAATTCTGCCAAAACTAACCGTAAATATTTATTCTTTGAGGGGACGGGAATCATTACCTTATTTTTAATTTTTTTATGGTCGTTTTTTTATGGTTGCTCACCGTTTAGTTGTTAAAATATTTAATCAGGGTAGTCACTGTTTAGCATGACTTATAAATAATAAAATTAAAGGTAATAATATGATTAACTATAAACCAGGACCTGAACTTTTCTCGTCGCTTCGGATCAGAGCGGAAAATGCGCTGAATAGACTTGTTGAAAAATCTGAACAAGAAAAGAGGGTATCAACAAAAAACCTAAAAAAATGTCTTAAAGATGTGGAAAATTCACCTCTAAAGCTTCCCATCGATTTTTTGAGTACATGTCAAGAAAATTTATTTAACGTACTAGCTAATCAGAAAACAAAAAAATTTGAAAAGAAATCAAGTCTGATAAAACAAATTATCATCAGTTCAAAGTTAAAACAGTCTATTAAAAAAGAAGATATTGAGCCCCCTGTCTTGCAAAAAGAAAATGTTATTGCTCAGCCGGTAGCGGCTCCCAGGAAAGTGGCATTGTCTCATGCTGGTAGTAGGCTTTCAAAGGTTAATAGTCGTATTTCAGAAAAGACTATTTCTCCTGGCTCTTCCTCAGAAATTCATAGTATTGATTTTTATGATAACGACAATCAAAGAATCGAGCCTGCTAAAAAGGAGGTTTTAGCTGAACCGGGAGAAAACTGTATCTCTGTCGTTAATGATGGCTTCAGTAAAATATATACTAAGCATCTTAATGAAGCGAGAGATAAAATCGATACCATGATAAAGAAGTATCAAAAAAGTGAGGAAATTGACGTAACGAGAAATTTGGATGAGATCTACGATAATCAAGAAACAATACTCTACTTACTAAAAAGAATTCCAAAAGAAGAATCCGATCTGAAAAAACAGGAAAAAATAGCATCCATAAAAGAGTATCAGAGTAAGATTGGGGAAGGATTAAACGATACTCTTTCTGCTATAGATAGTCTTGGCTCTGCTCAGAATGAATTTATTATTGATGCGAAACTTACCAGAAATAATTTGATTTACGCCTTAAATGATTCCTATGATGCCTTGGATAGGTTAAATTTGCCCTCACAGCAGGCTAATTAAATTCAAAATGATTAATATACCGCCTGCGCAAGGGCAGGCAGTATTTTACGTAAATCGGGTAGAGCCGCGGATAATCAGCTCGCCGGAAAAATGCTGCTCGCACGGCGGCGTATCATCACCCTCAATGCGGCGGATTACCTGCTCCAGCGCGGCATAGCCGATCTGCCGGGTCGGCTGCTTTAGCGTGGTGATGCCGTCGCCAGCCAGTTCCGACCATACCAGCTCATCAAAGCCAAGCAGACCCAGATCTTTGCCCCAGCGCAGGCCGAGCCGCCTGAGGCTACGCGCAACCTGTAACGTGAGCGCGCCATTAACGGCCAGCACGGCACAGCGCTGATGGCGGTGACGCTGATAAAAATCTTGTAACACCCAATCCAGCCGCTTGCTGTCGCTCAGCGCGACCTCCGCCTGTTCCGCCTGCCGCTGCGGATGCTGCGCCATCGTTTCATGAAACGCTTTCAGGCGCTCATGTCGCGTGTTAACGGTGCCCAGGGGTTCAGTAATAAAGAGGACCGTTGCAAAATCTTCCTCTATCAGGTGTTCAGTCACCTGGGTGGCGGCTTCGCTATTGTTAAGCCCCACCACGTCACAGGCGAAATCAGGGATTTTACGATCAATCAGAACCATCGGCAGCAGCGACTGCTGAAGATGGCTTAGCGCTTCTTCGCGCATGCCGATGGCGTTAACCACTATGCCTTCTACCTGGTAGCTGCTCAGCAGATTCAGATAGTGTTGCTCCTGATCCACTTCGTTATTGGTGTTACACATCAGCAGAGTAAACCCCTGTGCGCGGCAGGCAGCTTCAATGCCGCACATTACATCCACGGAGTAGGGATTGGTGATATCCGCGATAATCAGGCCGATCAGCCTGGTGCGCCCGCGCTTAAGTCCTCGTGCCATCTGGCTTGGTCGGTAATTAAGTTCCGCAATGGCGGTTTCAATGCGCTGCTTCAGGTCTGCGGAAAGCAGATGTTGCTCGCCGTTGAGATAGCGAGAAACGCTGGTTTTACCGGTATTTGCTTTTTTGGCAACGTCGCTGATTGTCGCGCGTGCGGCCCTGGAGTTCATGGCGATCCTTGAACAAGTAAAAAAAGATATCGCTTCAGCCATCGCTGGACTTAATTCTTAAGATAGCGGGTATTGGCGGAAAGCGGATCGGGCCATGATAAAGCATAAGGGCGGTCTCGCCCACAATCAGGCGAAAAGAGCGAAAGGGCCGGACAAAGATTGTCCGGCCTGAAGGTTATTGCAGTGGGCTAAGCGTGATCTCGACGCGGCGGTTTTGGGCTTTGCCTTCCGCCGTGCTGTTGGAAGCGATAGGGTTATCTGGCCCCATACCGCCGGTGCGGATACGGTTGGCCGCAACGCCCTGGGTAATCAGCGAGCTGGCTACGCTGTCAGCGCGCTGCTGCGACAGGTTCATATTCAGCTGGCGGCTGCCGGTGCTGTCGGTATAACCGACAATATTCACTGCGGTTTTCGGATACTCTTTCAGTACCATGGCCACGCCGGTCAGCGTATTGGCACCAGCAGCCTTCAGCGTGCTGCTGCTGCTGTCGAATGTGACGTTATTCGGCATGTTCAGCAGAATGTTATCGCCCTGGCGGGTTACGCTGACGCCGGTGCCGCGCATTTTTTCACGCAGTTTGGCTTCCTGCACGTCCATATAGTAGCCCGCGCCGCCGCCTAATGCCGCGCCCGCAGCCGCGCCAATCAGCGCGCCTTTGCCACGATCTTTTTTGGAGGAGGAGAGTACGCCGACGCCTGCGCCCAGCGCCGCGCCCAGTCCGGCACCGATACCGGCCTTGCCCGCCTGGCGTTCGCCGGTGTAAGGATTAGTAGTACAGCCCGACAGGGCGATAGTGCCGCTCAAAACCAGAGCGAGGGTGACAAAACGTTTTTTCATAAAAAGAAATTCCTGAACAGCGGCAGACAAAAATTGCCTGAAAAAAGCGATTATGCCGATGCCGCGCGGAAAAAAAACCGTGTTGTCTTCCTAAATTGTAAAGAGTCGCTACCTGAGATTATCCGGATGGCGAAAGCAGTCTGTAGTGTGGTCACTGATTAGCCCGCAGGCCTGCATAAAGGCGTAACAGGTGGTGCTGCCGACAAATTTAAAACCACGCTTTTTTAGCGATTTAGAAAGGGCATCCGAGGTCGCGCTAAAAGTCGGCGCTTCGCGGTAGTGGCTGTAATGATGGGTTTGCGGCTGATGATCGACGCACCGCCAGATAAAATCGACAAAGTCTTCGCCCTGCGCCTCCATGGCCAGCAGTGCGCGGGCGTTGGCGATAACAGCAGTAAGCTTGCCGCGGTGGCGGATCAGGCCGCTATCCAGCATCAGCCGATCCACATCGCTTTCTTCCATCCTCGCTACCCGTTCCGGATCGAAATCGTAAAAAGCCTGCCGGTAATTTTCGCGCTTTTTCAGCACGGTCAGCCAGGAGAGGCCCGCAACCTGGCCTTCCAGGCACAGCATCTCAAACAGCGCCTGCCTGTCGGTAAGCGGCACGCCCCATTCCGTATCATGATAGGCAAGATAAAGCGGATCCTGTGTTACCCAGCCGCAGCGCTGCATGGAAAATCTCCTTATTAAAATAGGCTAAAAAATCGCCATTATCGACTTGACGTAGTACCCGGACAGGCAATAGTTATCTGACAGGTTGATGATGATAGCAACAAAATAACCGGCGTTTTATCGCCGCTTTCCGGCTCTTTTGGGGTCATTACCATGTTAAAAAAATCGCTGCGTCTGCGCGCTGTGGGAAGCGCGTTGCTGTTTTATGCCGTTTCGGCTTTGCCTGCGCTGGGCTGGGACAACCTCTATGTATTTGGCGACAGCCTGAGCGATGGCGGCAATAATGGCCGCTTTACCTGGGACGGCAGCCGCCATCCGCTGTATGACGAAATTCTGGCCGCAAAAATCAATCAGTCGTTACAGCCTTCCAGCGCAGGCGGCAATAATTATGCCGTGGGCAGCGCGGTGGCTTCGCCGCTGCTTGATGCCGATAACAATACGGCCAGCCAGGTGGCGACTTATCTGGCGGCCAATGGCGGCGAAGCGGATGGCGACGGGCTTTATATCCACTGGATCGGTGGCAACGATTTGGCTGCGGCAGCGCTGAATCCGCTGCAGGCGGAAAGCATTGTTAGCGGTAGCGCTTTCGCCGCCTCGGCTCAGGTTCAACAATTGCTGGCAGCCGGAGCAGGAACGGTAATAGTGCCAACCGTGCCCAATATTGGCGCTTCACCAGCACTGCTGGAAGCGGTGATTCAGGTTGGGCTGGCGCCTGTAGCCAGTGCGGCGCTGACCACGGCATTCGACTCGCTGAACGGACAGACAACGCCAGATCTTAACAGCCGCAACCAGGCTATCTATCAGGCGCTGTATGCCGCGGCTGGGCAGGCCAGCAGTGTGGCCGCTGTACAGCAGGCGATAGCCAGCCAGCTCTACGAGGCCTGGCAAAGCCTCAGCGGCCAGGCCAGCGCGCTGACCGATAGCTACAACCAGCAGGAAGAGAGCCGGCTGGCGCAGCTTAGCGGCAATATCGTGCGGGTGGATGTTAACGGTCTTTTTAATGAAATCCTCAGCGACCCGGCGCGCTATGGATTAACCAACACTGCGGGCATGGCCTGTCCGCCCGGCGTTTCGGCGGCGGTTTGCAGCACGGACACGCCCGGTTTTTCCAGCGAGCAGGCTTATCTGTTTGCCGATCGTCTGCATCCCGGCCCTTCCACGCATCAGCTGATTGCCGACTATATCCAGTCTGTGCTGGACGCGCCTGCGCAGGTCGTGGCGCTGAATCAGGCGACGCTGGCTCTTGCACGCAGCGCGCGCGCCACTTTGGACAGCCGATTGCAGCAGCAGCGCCACAGCGATAATCAGCAGGGGTCGATTGGTATTTTCGGCGGCTATGCCGGACAGCATTACGATTATGCCGCTAATCTGGCAGCAGGCGACGGCAATGCCACTGGCCACAACCTGACGCTGGGCGTGGACTACAAGCTGACCGACGATCTGCTGGTCGGCGCGCTGGTCTCCGGTTCGGACGATGCGCAGCATCCCTCATCACGCTTCGATTATAAGCTGCGCGGCTGGCTCTTTTCGGCATACAGCGAGCTTTCCTTTCTGCAGGACGGCTGGGTAAATGTGGATGCGCACTATGCCTTTGCTAACTATCAGGACATTGAACGCAGCTTTTCGATTGGCCCGGCGGAGCGGACGGAGAAGGGCGACACCGAGGGTAAACAGGTCGGCGCGCGCATCACTGCCGGTTGGGATATTCCGTTAGGCGAGCGGTTTACCACCGGCCCGACGGCGCAGTATGCGCTGGATTACAGCACGGTGGATGGCTACAGCGAAAAGGGCGAAGACAGCACCGCGATGCGCTTCGCCGATCAGAATTATCATTCGCAGATCGGCGCCGTAGGCTGGCGGCTGGATTCGACGCTGGGCTGGATCAGTCCCTGGGCCGAGGTCAGCTATAACCATCAGTTCGGCGATGATGTCTGGCGTGCGGGCGGCGGGATAAAATCTACCCGCACCTCATTTGTGCGCGACACCGCCCGCCAGGACAGTAACTGGACGGAAGTCACCGTCGGCGCAAATCTGCCGCTGGGCGACAGCGCGGCGGCTTTCGCCTCGGTGTCGCAAACCGGCGGCCTCAGCTCTGGCGAACAATTTATCTATAACCTGGGCGTCAGCGCACGTTTCTGAGCGCTAGCGTGCGCTTTCCGGCACCGCATGAGCCGTGTTCGGCGGCGGTGCACTCGTGAACTTTTCTACTTCCAGCTGCGCCATTTGCCCGCAGTTGCCCTGCGCCAGCCGCGAGCTGCCGAGATCGAACGTCAGGCAGTTGACGTTGCCATTTTTGCACAGCGTTTTCGGCTCGGCGGGATCGGCCGGATCGTACCAGGCGCCTTCGCTGATGCGTACCACGCCCGGACGAATATCTTCAGTGACGCGCGCGCCGACCAGGATCTGTCCGCGATCGTTAAAGGCTCTGACCAGATCGCCGGAGCGGATCTTGCGGGCTGCGGCATCGCGCGGATGGATCAGGATCGCTTCGCGATCGCTGACGGCCTGTTGCTGGCGCAGCGGCGTATTATCCAGTTGGGAATGCAGGCGGTTGGTCGGATGCGCGGTGTTCAGCGATAGCGGATAGCGCTGCGCCTGTGGGCTGCCATGCCACTCATACGGCGGCTGCCAGCCTGGCAGGCCCGCGCAGTCTTCATACTGCATAGCGGCGATGGTTCTGGAGTAAATTTCAATTTTGCCGCTGGGCGTGCCGAGCGGGTTAAGCAGCGGATCGGCGCGGAAATCGGCAAAACGAACCCATTTTTTGTTCTCCTGCGGCACGGGAAAGCGGATGTAGTTGTTGGACTGCCAGAACAGATCGAACGGCGGCAGCGGCACGCCCGCGTTTCTGGCCTGCTGTTTCATGTTGTCATACAGCGTTTTCAGCCACAGCATTTCGTCCCGGCCTTCGGTAAAAGCCTGCTCAACGCCGAGCCTGGCCGCAATCGCCTGGAAAATAGCGAAGTCGCTGCGTGCCTGGTGCTGTGGCGGTACGCATTGCTGCATAGGGAACAAGTAAAGCTGCGAGTAATCGCCGCCCATATCCATATCGTTACGCTCGTAGCTGGTAGTGCTGGGCAGTACGATATCGGCATGGCGAGCGGTGGCCGTCCAGTAAGGCTCCTGTACCACGATAGTTTCCGGCCTTTGCCAGGCCTGGAGCAGATTATTGGTATCCTGATGGTGATGGAAAGGGTTGCCGCCCGCCACGTAAACCATTTTGACGTCAGGATAGGTGATTTGTTTGCCGTTGAAAGCGATGGTTTTGCCGGGATTAGCCAGGCAGTCGGCGATGCGGGCCACCGGGATCGGCGACGGCGAACCGGCAGGCGCGACACCAGCGCTGATGCCGGAAAGAATGCCGCCTCTGGCCGTCGGGCTGCCGCCGGAAGAGTAGTGATAGCTGAAGCCAAAGCCGCCACCCGGCAGGCCAATCTGCCCGAGCATGGCGGCCAGCGTTACCAGCAACCAGTGTGGCTGCTCGCCGCGGTGCTGGCGCTGGATACCCCAACCGCCCATGATCATCGTGCGCTGGCCTGCCATCCGCCTTGCCAGCTGCCGCAGCTGCTCTGGCGCGACGCCGCAAATCTCGCTTGCCCACTCCGCGCTTTTGGCTACGCCGTCGCTTTCGCCCAGCAGGTAGGCGCGAAACATCTCAAAACCGGTGGTGTAGCGGGCAAGAAAAGCGGCGTCATGAAGTTTCTCTACCAGCAGCGTGTGCGCCAGGCCCAGAATCATCGCGGAGTCGGTATAGGCTTTTGGCGCTATCCATTCGGCGTTCAGCGCTCTGGCGCTGTCGTTAAAGACCGGATCGATACAGATAACCGGCGTGCCTTTGGCGGCCAGCGCCTTAAAACCCTCCAGCCCGACATGATCCGGCACGTTCCAGCTGTTTTTTAGCGTGACCAGCGGATTGCAGCCCCACAGCACCACCAGCTCGCTGTTTTCCACCACTACTGGCCAGGTGGTTTGCTGCTCGTAAACCTCCATCGAGCCCACGACGTGCGACATAATGACCTGCGCCGCGCCGGTAGAGTAGTCGCCGCTATAGCCTAAAAATCCGCCCGCCAGGTTCATCAGGCGATGCAGCAGCGCGCGGCAGTTATGCAGCATGCCGGTGCTTTTCCAGCCGTAGGATCCGGCGTAGATAGCGGAAGGGCCGTACGTTTGCTGTAGCCTGCGAATTTCACCAGCAACCAGCTCCGTGGCTTTCTCCCAGCTGACTTTGACCCATTTATCGCGGCCGCGCAGCGCCGTTTTGCCGCCCGGCCCGTTTTCCAGCCAGCTTTGCCGCACCATCGGCGCGGTGATGCGATTAGCGGCGTGCACCTGATAAGGCGCCATGGCTATCAGCTCGTTGGGAAAAGGATCGTCCTGGATGGGCTGCACGCCTACCATTTTCCCGTTTTCTATCAGCGCTTCGAAAGCGCCCCAGTGCGCGGCGGTCAGGATGCCTTTTTTGGCGGGCCTGAGTGCCGTAAACAGCGGCATCGCCTGGCTGATGGCCTGCGCCAGCACGGACCTGCTGTAGAGTAAATCGAGTGAGCCGGCGGCCAGCAGCGTGCTGCCCGCGGCCAGAAAACTGCGGCGGCTAAGGCTGAACCTGTTATTTTTCATGAGCTTCTCCCTGTTCATCTGCTGTCATATCGCTGGCGTGCTGCTGCACATAACGCGTCAGCAGGCGTAGCTGCTCTGTATCCAGCGAGGTGCGCGAAGCCATTCCCTTGATAACGCCTGTCCACTGATTGGCCGTGTAGTGATCGGGCGCGGTCAGTCCGTGGCAGCCCGTACAGTTATCAGCCATCAGGCTGGCGGCGTACTGCCAGAGTTTTTCCCGATCGGGGATCAGCGTGTCGCTGGCGACCCGTAGCCGCAGCGAAACGCGATGCCAGCGCGTTTCTGTCTGATTTTCCTGCTCCGTGGCGAGGATTTTTATCTGCGAAGCGGCTTCGGGGGCGACTATGGCGCTGATAACGCGTTTGCCTTTGGCGGCGTAGATTGCGCCGGGCGCACCTTGCTGCTGCCAGCCTGTAAGCTCGGCTTCGGTGCGGCCGTTTTCATGCCGCAGCGGCATCAGTTTTGCTGCCGGAAAAAGCGTACCTGCGGCAAGAGCGTTATCCGACGTTAGGGTAAAAGGCTGCGTGCTGATGGTATAAAGCGGTTGAGTGTCGGTTTTGGCTGTCGAGGCCAGCGTAATGAGCTGGGCCGCGCCAGAAGCATTACTGGCGCGCATATCTGGCAGAATATGCGCCACGCCGCGATGGCAGTCGATGCAGGTTTGACCTTCTTTCAACGCAACGGGATGTGCCTTGCGCGCCTCAGGCCGCTGGCCCAGCATATCCATCGCGGCATAGCTATGGCAGCTGCGGCAGGTTGCGGAATCTTCCGCCTTCATCTTTCGCCAGACCGATTCCGCCATCGCCAGCTTGCGGGCATTGTATTGCTCTTCCGTCGCCAGCCTGCCGGTCAGCTCGCCCAGCAAATCTTTGCTTGCGCCCAGCTTGGTCGCCATCCAGGCTAAAGGCTGTTCGGGAATATGACAGTCGGCGCATTCGGCGCGAATACCGGCATGATTCTGGAAGTGGACGCTGCCCTGATACTCCGCCAGCGCTCTTTGCATGCTGTGGCAGGAGACGCAGAAAGCGGTATCGCTGGTTTTATGCAGCGCCACCGCGCCGCCTGCTATCACCAGCAGCGTAGCGAAGGCCACCAGCATAATAAACAGTGCGATTCGCCAGCGGCGCTTGCTGAAAAAGCTCATATCAACTCCTGTCATTTTTCTCCATAAAAAAACAGGGTTACTTATCCCATAAAATGACCGGGCTAAATTTGTGGCGTATCAATAAGGCAAGCGTCAGGAAGGAAAAGGTGAGGATCAGGGGAACATAGTGTCGTCGCGTAAAAGATGGTCATTGCCCTGACGATGGGTAAAACCGCTGCGGTCAAAAAATTCCAGAATCTGTACAGCCAGTTTGCGGCCCATATTGAACAGGTCGCGGAAATTCGCAGCGCTGGTGGGCAATCCTTGCTGATGTCGCTGGCGAATGGCAGCGGCGAAATGCTCGATTTTCTCGCGGGAGTAGTAACGATCCTGAACAATAGCGAGAATTTTCCCGCTGTTGGCTACTTTTTCCAGCATTTTACCCGTTAAGATTTCGTCTGCGTCCAGCCTGGCCGCTATATCCCGCAGCCACCAAACATCTTCCTTAAACAGCGGGGCGGCCTGCTGCCACAGCTTTTGTTCCTGCGGCGTAAAGCGAGCGGCAAAATCCGGCAGCCGCAGCCAGCCGTGATGCTGGTTCAGCATGCCTTTGGCAAGCAGAAGATCGATAATTGCCAGCCCGATCGCTTCCGGCAGGCCAGGCAGGGCAATGCGCCTCAGGCGGCTCCGTCCCAGGCCCGGCCGCTCCTGATGCTCGCGGTGATAATCGGTCAGCTTCGCCAGTAGCTGTTGCTGCCACTGCTCTGTGGTTCCCGCCAGCAGCAAATAATTTTCCGCCTCAACAGGGTTAATAGCGCTTAACGCGCGCGCGAATCCTTCGGCGGTTAGCTGCCTTGCCCAGGCCAGATGTGACTTGATCCAGGGCTGGGCCTGAAGCAGGAGCCGCAACGCCGCCTCATCACTTTGCGCTTCGGCCAGCCGTTGCAGCCAGTCCGGTTGCTGCCTGTCGCGCTTTTTCGGCGTCAGTAGCACTACGCGTGCGCCAGCCAGAGTTTGCCGTGCAGCGCCATCACGTAGAATTAGCCGATCGTTATCTGCCAGCCATAATGGCTTATCCAGTATCAGCTCTGCCAGATTCTCCTGTATCGGCACGACGCGCCCGGTGATATGGCTGGCAGCGTGATGAATATGCAGTTGCTGCGCCTGTTTCAGAGGCTGTAGCTGCTGCAACGCCACGATAACGCGCTCTGAGAGCACGGCCGGCGGTTCTTCCAGCAGCCAGTCGCCGCGCGACAGCTCGCTTTTTTCCACGCCGCCGATAAGATTTAGCGCAAGGCGCTGGCCGCCGTACGCAACGCTGACAGGCTGGTTTTGCGCCTGTAGCCCCTGCACGCGGACGCTTTTGTTTATGCCAGTGAGCCAAAGTTTGTCGCCCACGCGAACGTTGCCGCCCAGCGCGGTTCCCGTCACTACGGTGCCGATGCCCGGTACGCTAAAGGCGCGATCGATTGCCAGACGAAACCGCTTATGGGAATCGATCACGCGCGGGGGTAACTGGCTGATATGATCGGCCAGGGCGCTGATACCTTCGGTGTTCAGCGCGCTGGTAACGAACAGGTCGACGTCCGGCCAGCCCATCAGCGCGGTTAGTTCTTTAAGCTGCCGCGCCGTTTCGTCAATGTGGGAAATATCGGCCAGGTCGGATTTAGTGATAACCAGAGTCAGCGGCGGCTGGCCGCTCAGCCGAAGGATCGCCAGGTGTTCACGGGTCTGCGGCATGATACCGTCATCGGCCGCTACGGCCAGCAGCGCATGATCCAGGCCGCCGATGCCGCTAAGCATATTGCCAAGGTATTTTTGATGGCCCGGCACATCGATGAAGCTAAGGGTGCGTCCATCCGGCCGCGGCCACCAGGCATAATTAAGATCTGTGGTTCTGTCGCCCGCTTTTTCTCCCGGTAGCCGATCGAGATCGGCACCGGTCAACGCGCGAAGCAAGGTAGTTTTACCATGCTCCAGATGACCCGCATTGATAATGACCATTAACGGTCGGTTCTCTCAGCATACCGGGAAACAGCAGCGAATTTTTTCATGGCTGGCTCAGGCCGTCGGCGGTACCGTGCGGGCAAAGCTTTCCCGCTGGAACATTTTTTCCGCCAGTTTGACCAGCGCGGGCCGCTCTACGCACCAGTTAGGCATTACGCGACGGAAGTTAAGGAAGCCGATCAGGCAGGCGGCGGCGATGTCTGCCAGATTAATGGTTTCGCTGTTCAGCGTAACACCTTTAGCGGCTTCTTTTTCCAGCGCATCCAGACCACGCAGAATTTTTTCGCGCTGGCGCAGCAGCTGGCTTTCCATCTGTAGCTCCGGCGGCCGCATCTGCTCGCGTAGCAGAATGACCGCCGCGTCGCCGATGCCGTCCGCCAGCGCCTCCAGCTGCTGCACTTTCAGCGCCGCCAGCCGGTCGTGCGGCATCAGCGCAGGCGCGATATCCAGCTGCTCCAGGTAAGCCGCAATAATGTGCGAGTCGTACCAGACTTCTTCCGGCCCGATTACCAGCGCAGGTATTTTGCCCAGGGGATTGTAGTGCGGAACGTGGCTTTCTTCGGTCCAGGGCGATTCATTGATAAATTCAAAGGTAATGCCTTTTTCCAGCATGATGACCGAAATTTTCCGTACAAACGGGCTGGTATAGCTGCCGATCAATTTCATAACGCAACTCCCCTTTTAAAACAGGTTGGGTCTATTCTCCCGGAAACAGGAAAGGATTCAGGCTACTGCGGGAGAAGCCTTCCTGTTCCATGCGGGCGTCCAGCACCAGCGAGGCGAGATCGTCGGCGACAGGTTCCACAGCCGGATCTTTCTCCTGATAAAGCAGTTTCATGTAGGTGCCGCAGTCGCCGCAGCTTTCCGCTTTGATTGACGCGCCTTCGCTTTCCAGCGACCAGTAGTGAAGATCCTGCGCCTGTTCGCAATTGCTGCATTTAGCGCGTGCTACGTGCCATTCGCTCTCGCACAGATTGCAGTGCAGATAGCGCAGGCCGCCCTGCTGCGTATCCATATGCACTACGCCGGATACCGGCACGCTGCCGCAAACCGGACAGAACTGCCGCTGCTCACCATATTCTGCTCGCGCTTTGCCAGGGATCAGCGCTGCCATTTGCGCCCAGTAAATCGAGAGCGCCGCCCAGACAAAGGGCGATTTATCACTGCCGATCTGCGAAAAATCATTAGCAAACAGCGCGGATGCCATCGCTTCCAGCTCGGGAACAGAAGCTTTTTCCAGATTTTCCAGTACCGCCAGCGCCTGGCCGGACATCTCCGGCTTCAGTTCGGCGATCAGTGAGTGCAGGAGTCGCTGCCAGTGCGGGTCGCGCGGCAGGGTTTCGATATCCAGCGGCGGCTTGCCGAGGCGCGCAGCTTCCGCCAGGCGCGCCTGTAAATCCAGCCGCAGAGGATGATCGTAAAGCACGATCTCCTGCGCGCTGGCGATAACGGCGGCAAAACGCAGGTAGTCACCCAGCGGGTTTTTTTCCGCCAGTTGACGCAGTCTTGCGGCGCGGCGGGCGTATAAATTTTTCAGCCTGGGGAAAAGTAACGGCGGAATCATCTCCGCCGTTTTTATTTCGCCTTTTTCCAGCTGCTCCTGCGGGATTATGCGAATAGTCATTAAGATATCCTGTTATTTTTGGCGAGGGTGTCGCTGTCGGAGCATGCGATACCAGCGCGGATGATGCTTGTGCGCCCAGCGATCGGTTACCCAGCCTTCTACCATCGCTGTCAGGGTACCTTTTACCCATAACGCGGCGTAGACGTGCACCAGAATAACGACAATCAGTGCCGTAGCCGAAACCGAGTGCACCAGTAGCGCCACGCGGATCACCGGGATAGCGAAAGCGTCAGCGAAATAGGGCCGCCAGATGACGATACCGCTGGCCAGCAGCAGCAGCAAACTGGCGATAGCGGCCCAGAAAACGCACTTCTGTCCAAAATTATAGCGTCCGGTATCGCCAACTTCCTCGTTAAGGGCAATTTTATGAATATTTTTTGCCCATACCAGGTCTTCGCGCTCCGGTAGATTGTGACGCCAGTAACGGAAAAACATCAGCATAAAGGCGAAAAACATCACCGCGCCGATAAAGGGATGCAGCAGACGTGCCAGCTGCGGCGTGCCCAATACGTGCATTAGCCAGTTTAGCGACGGGAATAAAAACCCCAGGCCGCTGACGGCAGCAAACATAAAGCAGAGCGCGACTACCCAGTGATTAAGCCGCTCCGGCGCGCTATAGCGCTGTATGCGATTGGGCTTCATGGCTGTTCCTCACTATCCTGTTCTTCCTCTTCAACCCGGTTAGGGCCAACGCCAACATAATGAAACAGGCTGACAGCGAAAGTGGCGGCGAAACCGATCGCGGCCAGCGGTTTCCAGATGCCTTTCCAGAAAGTGACCGCCGGGCTGATGCAGGGATTTTCCGGCAGGCCATGATAGAGCTGCGGCTCATCGGCATGATGCAGTACGTACATTACATGGGTGCCGCCGACGCCTGCGGGATCGTACAGGCCCGCATTAGCGTAACCACGGGTTTTCAGTTCGCTGACGCGTTCTGCCGCCAGATAGTGCATCGCCTCTTTACTGCCGAAATGAATCGCGCCGGTCGGGCAGGTTTTGACGCAGGCAGGCTCCTGGCCTACGGCGACGCGATCGACACACAGCGTGCATTTATAGGCGCGGTTGTCCTCTTGATTCAGTCTTGGCACGTTGAACGGACAGCCCGCGATACAGTAGGCGCAGCCGATGCAGTGCTCCGACTGAAAATCCACGATGCCATTGGCGTACTGGATAATCGCGCCTTCCGCCGGGCAGGCTTTCAGGCAGCCCGGATCGGCGCAGTGCATGCAGCCATCCTTACGGATCAGCCATTCCAGCCTGCCGTGCGCTTCCGTTTCTGAAAAACGCATGACCGTCCAGGCTTTGGCGCTTAAATCCATGGGATTATCGTAAACGCCCTGGTTGATGCCAACTTCCGCGCGGATGTCGTTCCATTCGGAACAGGCTACCTGGCAGGCTTTGCAGCCGATGCAGGTGGTAACGTCGATTAGCTTCGCCACCTCCTGCTGATGATCTCTTGCCCGCGGCGGCGGCGTGGCGGCGCTGGTGGCGGAACGGCGGAGAATATTTTGCGTTTGCAGTGACACAGGCTCTCCTTAGATTCTCTCGACGTTAACAAGAAAGGCTTTATATTCCGGCGTTTGCGAGTTGGCATCGCCAACCGAAGGCGTCAGGGTATTGGCAAGAAACCCTTTTTGGGCGCTGCCTTCAAAGCCCCAGTGGCAGGGAATGCCAATGGTATCGACGGTTTTACCGTCAATAGGCAGCCGCCGCAGGCGCTTAGTGACCACGGCTCTGGCTTTGATATAGCCACGCTGTGAGCTGACCCTGACCCAGTCGCCCGCCCGAATACCTTTTTCCTCTGCCAGCTCCGCGCCGATTTCAACAAACTGCTCTGGCTGCGCTATAGCGTTTAACAGCGCGTGCTTTGTCCAGTGGCGGAAAAGCTCGGTGATGGAGTAGGTAGTGGCAACGCAGGGAAATTGCTCAGCGCGGCCCAGCGCGGCGGCATCTGCTTTAAACAGCCGTGCGACAGGACTGTAAACCACGGCAGGATGTAGGGGATGAGTACCCGTAGGGCTTTCCAGCGGTTCATAGTGTTCGGGGAAAGGGCCGTCGCTGAGCTTGTCGAGCGCGAACAGATGGCCCATGCCGTCCGGCAGCATGATAAAAGGCCCAACTTTCTGCTGCGGCGGCGTGGCGACAGGATAATCCGGCACGTCCAGGCCCTGCCAGCGCTGACCATTCCATTCCAGCAGCGGCCGCCGGGGATCCCAGGCTTTGCCCTGCGCGTCGGCCGAGGCGCGGTTGTAGAGAATACGGCGATTCAGCGGCCAGGCCCAGGCCCAGCCGTTGACGGCGCCCAAACCGGAAGGATCGGCGTTATCACGTCGCGCCATCTGGTTGCCGCTTTCCGTCCAGCTTCCTGCATAGATCCAGCAGGCGCAGGCGGTGCTGCCATCATCCCGCAGTTCGGCGAACGAGTTAAGCTGCTGGCCTTTTTTCAGCATCAACCGGCCTTCGCCATCTAAAATATCCGCCAGCGCTTTGCCGTTGTTCTCGCGGGCTACCTCTTCCGGCGCGGGCGACCAGGGATCGCTATAGTCCCAGCTCATCGCCAACAAGGGTTCCGGTGCCGTACCGCCTTCGCGGCGGTAAAGCTCACGCAGGCGCAGGAAAATATTGCCTAAAATCCGGCCGTCATGCAGCGCTTCGCCAGGCGGTTCAGCGGCGGCCCAGTGCCACTGTAAGCAGCGGGAAGAGTTGGCGACAGCGCCTTCCTCTTCGGCAAAACAGGAAGAAGGCAGGCGAAAGACTTCCGTTTGAATGGCAGCGGGATCCACATCGTTAAACTCGCCGTGATGTTGCCAGAAGCTGGCAGTTTCCGTGCTGAGCGGATCGATCACCACCATATATTTCAGGGTGGAGAAAGCGCGGATAGCTTTGTTTTTATCGGGGAAAGCGGCCAGCGGGTTAAAGCCCTGGATCAGATAGCCGTTGAATTTCCCCTGGGTCATCATTTCGGCCTGAGTCAGGCAGTCATAGCTTTTATCCCACTTCGGCAGCCAGTCGAAACCCCAACTGTTCTCTTTTTGCGCCCGCTCGCCGTAAAAGCTTTTCATCAGGCTGACAAAGAATTTAGCGGTGTTTTGCCAGTAGTTGACCTGATCCGGCAGAATGTTGCCTGGCGTAGCCTGCTGCAAATAGCTTTCCAGCGTGGTCTGCTTTTCGGAAGGCAATGTTAAATAGCCCGGCAGGCTTTGCGAAAGCAGGCCAAGATCGGTAAAACCTTGTACATTGGAGTGGCCGCGCAGCGCGTTGATGCCGCCGCCCATCATGCCGATATTGCCCAGCAGCAGCTGCACTATCGCCGCCGCGCGGATAATCTGCGAGCCGTTGGAATGGTGCGTCCAGCCCAGCGCGTAGAGAATGCTGGCGGTGCGGTCGACGGCGCTGGTTTCGGCAAGGTGATGACAAATGGCCAGAAAATCATCCTGTGGCGTGCCGCAAACACGATGAACCAGCTCTGGCGTATAGCGGCTGGCGTGCGCTTTTAATAAGTTCAGGACGCAGCGCGGATGGCTCAGCGAGTCGTCGCGCCTGGCATAGCCCTGTTCATCCCGCTCGTATTGCCAGCCCGTTTTGTCGTACTGACGTTTTTCGGTGTCGTAGCCGCTGAACAGGCCTTCGTTAAAACTGTAGTTTTCGCTGACGATGAGCGTCGCATTAGTAAAATGCGTGACATATTCTCGCTGGATGCGCTCGTGCGTCAGCAGATAATTTACCACGCCCATTAAGAAAGCGGCGTCGCTCCCGGCGCGGATAGGCGCGTAGATATCAGCCACGGCTGCCGAGCGGTTAAAGCGCGGATCGACCACAATAACTTTCGCGCCGTTGCGGATTTTTGCCTCTGTTACCCACTTGAAGCCGACCGGATGCGCCTCCGCCGGATTGCCGCCCATAATCAGAATAAGATTGGCGTTTTTAATATCGTTCCAGTTATTAGTCATAGCACCGCGGCCAAAAGTCGGCGCCAGTGCTGAAACCGTGGAGCCATGGCAAAGTCGTGCCTGGTTATCGATCGCCAGCAGGCCCAGCGCGCGGGCGAATTTTTGATCGAGCAGTCCGGTTTCGTTGCTGGCTGCCGAAGAGCAGAGCATGCCGGTAGTCAGCCAGCGATTGACGGTGACGCCTTTGGCATTTTTTGTTTGAAAGTTGGCATCACGATCGGCTTTCATTAACCGGGCAATGCGATCGAAAGCTTCTTCCCAGCTAATGCGCTGCCAGCGGTCGGAACCGGGCGCGCGGTATTCCGGATATTTTAAGCGCTGCTCGCTGTGGATATAGTCCAGCACGCCAGCGCCTTTGGGGCAGAGCGAGCCACGGCTGACCGGATGATCGGGGTCGCCTTCGATATGATAAATAGAAGAAACGGCATTTTTGGCGCCGTCGCCAAGGCTGTAAATCAGCATGCCGCAGCCTACAGAACAGTAAGTACAGTTATTGCGGGTTTCCCGGCTGCGGAGAAGTTTATAGTTGCGGATCGCGCCTGCGGCGGGCAGCGGCGTAAAGCCGAGCAGGGCCAGTGACGTTCCTGCCATGCCGCCCGCGCAAATTTTGAAAAAGCCTCGTCTGTTTACCTGCATATCCTTAGCCTGCGTTTTATTCCGTAAGCGGGCAAAATAGCAGCATGCAAAAGGCAAAAATTGATGTGGATCAAACAGGTTGCTTTTTGTGCTTTTTAGCGCAGGAAAAGAATCTTGCGCTGATTAATGTTTTGCGGTCGGCAGCCTGCAGGTTCAAAATTGCAGGCGGAAAATAGCGACGGCCCGGTGCCGGACAGCAGAAAGACAGGTGGGCGAAATGAGTCAGTCAGATGAGCAGGTTAAAACAGGCGTCAGCCAGGTAGCGGTGTGGCAGCGCGGCGCGCTGGAGGCGGCAAAAGAGGACTGGCTGGCGGACGAAGTGCCGGTGGCGCTGGTTTACAACGGCATTTCTCACGTGGTGATGATGGCTACGCCAAAAGATCTGGAGGCTTTCGCCCTCGGTTTTTCGCTTTCTGAAGGCATTATCGGCGCGCCCGGCGATATCTACGGCATCGACATCCAGCCTTCATGCGGCGGATTGGAGGTACAGATAGAGATTTCCAGCCGCCGCTTTATGGGCTTAAAAGAGCAGCGGCGCGCAATGGCGGGTCGTACCGGCTGCGGCGTTTGCGGCGTGGAACAGCTGGCGGAAATCGGCAAGCCGATAACGCCGCTGCCTTTTACCCAGACTTTTGCGCTGGATCGGCTGGATACGGCGCTGGCGCAGCTGAAAAGCTGCCAGCCAGTCGGCCAGCTTACCGGCTGTACGCATGCGGCTGCCTGGATACAGCCAGACGGCAATCTGGCGGGCGGCTGCGAAGACGTAGGCCGTCATGTTGCCCTGGATAAGCTGCTGGGTTTGCGTAGCCGTGAAGATAACTGGCAACAGGGCGCGGTGCTGGTTTCCAGCCGAGCCAGCTACGAGATGGTGCAGAAATCGGCAATGTGCGGCGTGGAAATCCTGTTTGCCGTGTCTGCCGCCACTAAACTGGCGGTCGAGGTAGCACAGCGCAGTAACCTGACGCTGGTTGGCTTCAGCAAGCCGGGTCGCGCGACCGTTTATACGCATCCGCAGAGGCTGGTTTAAGCCACTACCACTTTCGGCAGCACCTTTTCCAGCCCGGCAAAAGCCTGCGTGCCTTTAGCGCCGCTATCGGTCACTAACATAGCTATCTGCGTAATGCTGGCGTACTGCATCCGGCTACCGTGGCCCAGTTTGCCGTGGTCGGCCAGTAGTATTGTCTGGCTGGCCTGGCGAACCATAGCGCGGGCGATGGCCGCTTCATAAGGATGGAAGCTGCTGGCGCCGTCTCTGGCGTCAATGCCTGTCGGTGACAGCATGGCTACGTCTGCCCGGTAACGGTGGATTTCCTCTACGGTTAGTTCACCGCGCGTTTCCTGCGCGCCAGCCTGTATATTGCCGCCCAGCAGGATAATAGCGTTTTGAAGCTGCCCGCCTTCTTCTGCGGCGGAAAGTTTCAGCGCGGCTTGCAGGCTGTTGGTGATAATAGTCAGGCCGGACATAGTGCGCAGCTCTTCCGCCAGCATGGTTGTGGTACTGCCCGCGTCGATAAACAGCGTTTGCCCCGGTTTCAACAGGCCTACGGCGGCACGGGCGATAGCGCGTTTTTCCCTGGCGCGCGCTTCGCTGCGTACGCTAAGCGGCGGCTCTGGTTCAGCCTCAAGCGCCATTAGGCCACCGTGTACGCGGCGAGCCGCGCCCAGCGCTTCCAGTTCAATAATGTCTCTTCTGGCTGTTTCGCGTGAAACGCCTAACTCATTGATAATACGCTCGGTGCTGACGTGACCCAGCGTGGCGAGCAGCGCGCGAATACGATGCAGGCGCGTTTCCTGAAGCATTATGGATTTCCTTAACCGAACAGGTAGACCAGCCTAACCGACAACGGGCCGCTCTGCATATGTATTTTATTGTATTTGTGTATTTGGTTGCATTTTTTATAAAAGTCGCCATGATGAACAGAGACGGGCCGCACGCCCTCCATCCTTTCGCAACGGGAGTTATCATGGCTACACGTTCGACCATTATGGATACCAACAGTTTTCGCGCAGAGCACGCCGCCAGCCTGGATGCCGATGTGCGACAGCTTACCGATAAACGCAGCAAAGTGCTGGGTGAATCCTACCGGCTGTTTTACCGCAAGCCGGTGCATCTGGTGCGGGGCGAAGGGCAATATCTGTGGGATGCAGCCGGAGAAAAATATCTCGATGCCTACAACAATGTTGCCAGTATCGGACACTGCCATCCGGCGGTAATCGATGCGGTGTACCAGCAAATGCAGCAGCTTAATACTCATACCCGTTACCTGCATGAGCGCATTCTCGATTATTCAGAAGATTTGCTGGCGACTATGCCTGGTGAGATCGATCGGGCAATGTATATGTGTACTGGTTCGGAAGCGAACGATCTGGCTATCCGCGTGGCGCGGGCGTTCAGCGGCGGCACGGGGATTATCGTTAGCCAGGAAGCCTATCACGGTACCAGCGACCTGACTTCCGGCGTGTCGCCTGCTTTGGGATCTGGCCAGCCGCTGGCAGCCACTACACGTTTGGTTGCGCCGCCCGATCGCTATCGCGTGACCGCGCCAGATCTGGGCGACTGGTTCGCCGGAGAAATTCAGCGGCAGATTGATGATATGGCCGCACATGGCATTAAGTTCGCTGGTTTCCTCGCTGATTCCATTTTCTCTTCCGACGGCGTTCTGCCTGGCCCGAAAGGCTTCCTGCAAAAAGCGATTGAGGTAGTGCATAAAAACGGCGGCATTTTTATCGCCGATGAGGTGCAGCCCGGCTTTGCCCGCACCGGCGAGGCGTTCTGGGGCTTTGCGCGCCATGACGTGGTGCCGGATATCGTCACTACCGGCAAGCCGATGGGCAACGGTATTCCGGTTTCCGCGCTGCTGGCGAAAAGCGATGTGCTGGCCGCTTTTAGCGATGATATTCCTTACTTCAATACCTTCGGCGGCAACCCGGTGGCGATGGCGGCGGCTCAGGCGGTACTGAAAGTGATTAAAGAAGAGCAGTTGCAGGAGCACAGCCGCGTAGTGGGCGGAAAATTATTGCAAGAGCTGCTAACGCTGAAAGATAAATATGAATGCGTAGGCGATGTACGCGGCGCGGGGTTGTTTATCGGCTTTGAGCTGGTAAAAGACAAGGAAAGCAAAACGCCGGACAAGCAGCTGGCATTGGACGTTACCGAAAAGCTGCGCGAAAACCGTGTGCTGACCTCGGTAGCCGGGCCTTACGGCAACGTGCTGAAATTGCGCCCGCCGTTGGCTTTCCAGCAAAGTGATATCGACTGGCTGGTTGGCGCACTGGATAAATCTCTTAGCGCCGCGCTGCGTTAAGAACAGGATCCGCAGCGCGCGATAAGTCTTTATGCCGCTGCGGTTTCCCGAGAAAAACTGGCTTCCATCCTCGCCCAGGCTTCATTCATATCTTCTGCAAGACTGAAAAGCCCGGAGGTGCCGACGATAAACACATCCACGCCGGAAGCCGCAATTTGTTTAAAGGTGTCCGCATTGCAGGAGCCGTCAATCTCCGTCAGATAGCACCAGCCATGCTGCTCGCGCATCTGAATCAGCTGGCGAATTTTATCCAGCGTCTGCGGGATAAATTTTTGTCCGGCAAAGCCCGGATCTACCGACATCACCGTGACCTTATCCAACAGATGCGCGTATTCCATGATGGCTTCCGCAGGCGTAGCCGGATTAAGCACTACGCCGCAGCGTTTGCCTGCGTCTTTAATTTGCATCAGCAGACGGAAAATCTTGTTATTCGCCGTTTCGGGATGAAAACTGATAATATCCGCGCCCGCCTCCAGACACATCGGGATAATATCTTCCGGATGGTTAACCATCAGATGAACATCAATAGGCACATCGGTTATTTTGCGCAGATTTTCAATAAAGAAGGGCGACAGCGTAATATTTTTCACATAGCTGCCATCCATTATATCGACATGATAAAAAGCGGCTTTATCATTCATCGCCTCGATCTGCTCACGAAAGCGGGTTAAATCCATACACATCAGTGAAGGTGAAAATTTCGCGTTCATATTCATTTCCCGTGGTCAGGCTTTAATGAAAGAGGGCAATGAGCTTGCCGAGGATAATGCCCATTACGCCAAAGTCCGCGTCGCCGAAGGTGGTAGAGGCGAAGCCGAGATCGCCCATCAGCGGCAGCAAAATAGCGGGCAGGAAGGAGATCAGCAGGCCGTGGACAAAAGCACCAATTATCGCGCCGCGCCTGCCGCCGGTAATGTTGCCGTAGACGCCAGCCGTGGCACCACAGAAGAAGTGCGGCACCAGGCCCGGCACAATCACGCTCAGACCGAACAGCGGGCAAAGGAACATGCTGATCAGGCCCGCAGCGAAACTGCACAGAAAGCCGATGATGACTGCGTTAGGCGCAAAGGGGAAAACCGTCGGGCAGTCGAGCGCCGGTTTGGCGTCTTTAACCAGCTTGTCGGCAATGCCTTTAAATGCGGGAACGATTTCCGCGATGACCATGCGTACGCCTGCCAGGATGATATAAACGCCAGCAGCGAAGGTAATGGACTGAATAATGGCAAAAACAATAAAGTTCTGGCCGCCGCTGACCTGGCTTTCGGTAAATTCTTTACCGGCAATCAGCACCAGCGCGACGAATAAAATCATCATAGTCAGTGAGATGGCTACGGAAGAATCGCGCAGAAAATTCAGCGTTTTTGGCACCTTCAGTTCTTCCGTCGAAGGGCTGCCTTTGCCAACAACTTTGCCGACCAGCGCGGCCAGCAGATAGCCGGTAGAGCCGAAATGGCCCAGCGCCAGATCGTCGGAACGGGTAATTTTACGGGTAAAAGGCTGCAGGATAGCCGGACTTATTACCATCATGGCGCCCAAAATCAGCGAGCCGGTCGCCACCAGCCAGAAACCGCTAAAGCCACCCACGGAGAGGATCACTGCCAGCATGGCGGACATATAGAGCGTATGGTGGCCGGTCAGAAAGATATATTTCAGCGGGGTGATTCGTGCCAGCACGATGTTAATCAGCATGCCGAACACCATAATCATCGCGGTGGCCGTACCATAATTTTTCTGCGCCAGTGCCGCCATCGCATCGGTATTAGGGACCACGCCCTGAATATTAAAAGAGTGCTCGAACAGCTGGCTGAATATGGTCAGCGTCGCCGCAATTAAATTTGCGCCCGCGATCAGGATCAAAAATCCCATAATCGTTTTCAGCGTGCCGGAAATCACTTCTGAAAACGATTTTTTCTGTAACAGTAAGCCGACCAAAGAAAAAAGGCCGACCAAAATCGCAGGCGTTCCAAGAACGTCCTTAATAATAAACTGAAGCATAAACGACTCCGTGCGTTCAAAGTGCCGCGTTTTATAAATGCTCGGCCAGGAACTCTTTAATTCTGGCGTTATCCAGCAGATTGCTCAGGCCAAAGACCTGCGCTTCGTGACCAGCAAGGTGGTCGGCAATATCCTGCGCGCTAAGGATCAAATCCGCTGATTCCGACCGTGCCGTAGTTAAATCTGTATGGCCAACCTCTGCCGTTTTACCTAACTCGGCGAGGATTTTTTTCACATTCATCTCAACGATAAAGCTGCTGCCTAAGCCGTTGCCGCAAACAATCAGAACTTTTTTCACAGGTTTTTCTCCAGGCTGGGATCATTGATAGCCGCTTCAAGGGCGGGCAGGGTAGTTGCCGACAGTAGCTGCTGTAGGCGTACATCGTCGCTGAACAGTTCGGCCAGCTCGCTAATCATCTTGATATGCTCTTCGCCAGAAACGGCACTGAGCAAGATCACCACATAAACGGGGTCGTTCTCTTCACTGGCGAAGCTGACGCCCTGATTAACGCGCAGCAGCGACAGCCCGTTTTTCAGTGCGCCTTCTTCCGGGCGCGCGTGAGGCATGGCAAGGCCAGGCGCCAGCACATAATAGGGGCCGAGCTGAGCGTGAGAACGGAAGATTGCCTCCAGGTAGTCCGGCGTGATTGCCTGTCGGGCCAGCAGCGGCGCGGCGGCCTGGCGAATCGCCTCTTGCCAGTTGCTGACGCTTTCGGTTAGCTGAATAGTTTCAGGTTGAAGCCAGTTCGACAGCATAGTGATCCTCCCGTCATTGTCTGGGTTGCACTTTAGGCGTTTTTCCGCGCACGTTTCCGTGATTGTTGTCGCAAAAGTTAGCGCTAACATTAATAATGTTAAAAACTGTGTTATCGCTAACATTTTTAGCGCCACGGCAGAGCGAAAAGGGGTCTCATGCGCTGGTAAGCACGGGTAAAAAAATCAGGAAGCCCTGTTCAGCAGCTTTCTGCGCGCCTTCGCAGAACACGGCAAAGGATCGCTTTTAACGTGGCGCGACAGGAGATTTGGTTTTAAGCTGCGTCCAGTTAAAAACAGCTGGCTGCAGGAGCATGCATGACAGAAAAACGGCGGCGCAGTACCGGGAAAAGTACGCTGGCGGATGTCGCCCGTCTGGTCGGCGTCAGTACCATGACCGCATCACGCGCGCTGCGGATGCCGGAAAAAGTCTCTTCCGATATTCGTGAAAAAATCGACGCGGCGATAGCCGAACTGGGCTATGTGCCCAATGTGCAGGCGCGCAACCTGGCATCGGCATCTTCAAAGCTTATTACTATGGTGGTTCCCTCTTTCGTTACGCCAGGCTGTGCGGCGGTTTCGGAAGCGTTGCAGGCGATACTGCGGCCACAGGGATACAATGTAATGCTGGCGGAAGCGAACCATTCCGCCGCTGGCGAGAACGAGCTGATTGAAATGCTGCTCTCCTATAATCCCGCCGCCATGGTGCACTTTAGCTTCGACAACGCAGAGGCGGCACATCGGCTGCTTGGCAACTCAGGCCTGCCGGTGATCGATATCGGCGGCGTGCATCACGATTCGGCAGGCATTAGCGTAGGCGTTGATTATGCTAAAGCGATGCGGTTGCTGGTGCAGACGCTGGTGGAAAAAGGGTTTCGTCATCCCGGCCTGCTTTGCACACAGACCAGTAATACCTTGTTCAGGCAGCTGCTGAGCGGCTGGCATAGCGGCATGCTGGCGCATAATTTGTCGCCGCATCGGGTAGTCACATCGCCTTTGCCGCCCGGTTTCGCGGCTGGCCATGCGCTGCTGCCGGATATCCGTTTAACCTGGCCGGAAATCGACGTGCTGATCTGCACCACGGAAGAGGTGGCCTGCGGCGCGATTATGGCCTGTCATGCGGCAGGCATCGCGGTGCCCAGCCAGCTTGCCGTTGCAGGTATCGGCAGCGGCCAGCTTTCCGCCGTCTGCTCGCCGCCGCTAACCACGGTGGCTTTGCCCTATGACGAGATGGGCAAGCTGGCGGGCAAGCGGCTGCTGGCAGCGCTTCAGGGCGAAGAACCGCCGGTGTGGAACGAATTGCCCGTCGAGCTGAAGCTGCGTGCCAGTACGGGGAAAAGATAGCGACTGGATTTAGCACTAAGGGTCGGAAAACCGGGGTCAGGAAAAAAAGCTGTGAACAAGGCCGACGAGCAGCATGATCAACAGCAGCCCGGCGATGATTGTCAGGGCAAGCTGGAAGGCGATGACGCTGACGCCAAATAACACAGCGGCTATGGCCGCCTCCCGGTTTTCCCTTAGCACGCCGCCAATCACGCCAGCAACAATGGCGGCGGTAGCCATTACGGCGATAATGGTTGCGATGAGTCGATCTATATCCCAAACGGGCAGAGCCGATGCCAGGTTTTTGCCCGTTAGCGCGGCGATTGTTGTCTGCTTAATCGCCACGGCTTTCATGGCGATCATGCCTTCCAGCGTAGCATGAGGAGAAAAAGGCCCGGCCATAAAGTTGACCACGACCAGCAGCAGCCCAATAGCGCCGAAAGCAATGCCGAACCAGCTAAAGTAGTTTTTTCTTTGCATCCCTGTTTTTCTTTCTCATCCGGGTTCGGCTGTTATTTTCCGGTATCGTCCGCAACGAAGCAAACCCCGGAGCGCCTTATACCGTTTTGCTTCGCCAGCCAGCCGTAAAGTTCTGAGGCGCGCCTCAGGCAGGTTGCCGGATATAACCCTATAATTAGCGGGGCATTGATAACCCTTTTTTAGATCATTAATTTAACTATAATGATCCGACTGCTTACGCGGCACTCCATCGGGACGTGCTGCCCAAAAAACCAATGGAGATGATGAACATGAGTTATTCACTGCCATCCCTGCCTTACGCATACGACGCACTGGAACCGCATTTCGACAAGCAGACGATGGAGATCCATCATACTAAACATCACCAGACCTACGTGAACAATGCAAACGCCGCTCTGGAAGGCAGCGAGTTCGCGAACCTGCCGGTTGAAGAGCTGATCACCAAACTGGATCAGGTACCAGCCGACAAAAAAACCGTGCTGCGCAATAACGCAGGCGGCCACGCTAACCACAGCTTCTTCTGGAAAGGCCTGAAAACCGGCACTACGCTGGGCGGCGATCTGAAAGCGGCGATCGAAAAAGATTTCGGCAGCGTTGAAGCGTTCAAAGAAACTTTTGAAAAAGCAGCTGCTACTCGTTTCGGTTCCGGCTGGGCGTGGCTGGTGAAGAAAGACGGCAAGCTGGCTGTGGTTTCTACCGCTAACCAGGATAGCCCGCTGATGGGCGAAGCGATCTCCGGCGCCTCCGGCACGCCAATCATTGGCCTGGACGTGTGGGAACACGCTTACTACCTGAAATACCAGAACAAACGCCCTGACTACATCAAAGCGTTCTGGGAAGTGGTTAACTGGGATGTGGCGGCAGAAAACTTCGCTGCGGCATAAGCCTTACCGCTTTTGAATCAGACCGACGGCCTTTACGCCGTCGGTTTTTTTTCGCCTGTTAAAGGGAAAACCGCCCCGAAGGGCGGTTAGCTACTTGACCGTTACGTTAATGGTTATCGCGAGCGAATTGCCGGAAATAGTCCAGCTGCCGTTCCCGGTTGACCACAGCGTGCCGGTAACAATGAGCACAATACAAATGTACCGTTTCATTGTGCGATCCCTGCACAGAATCGCTTCACGACGCCACCGCCGGTGATACCGCCGCGAAAACAAGCACGGGAGAGTGCCTGCCGTTACGACTATGGGACATCCTCTCCTGAAACCGGCGCCCGTTTGCTAAGACGGCGGAAAGGGCCGCTGAAAGAATAGCCACAGGTTCATTCTTAAACCTTGACATTATCATGGGTATCGGTGATTATTTCGCCACGGGAGAGTGCTTGTTACCTTGCTAACAAGACCTGGCTGCAAAGGCCGCTAACCGGAGCAGCACAAAAAAACCGCCAGTTCGGCGGTTTTTTTGTTTCCGTGTTCTTCCGCCTGCCCACAGGAAAAACCGCCCCGAAGGGCGGTTAGCTTACTTTCCCGTTACGCTGATGGTTACCGCAATAGAGTTGCCGGATATTTGCCAGCTTCCTTTGCCAAATGACCATAGCGTGCCGGTAACAATGAGCACAATACAAATGTACCGTTTCATTGTGCGATCCCTGCACAGGACCGCTTCACGGCGCCACCGCCGATGATATCGCCATGAAAACAAGCGCGGGGGCGCGCTTGAGCTTACGGCCGTTGGACATCCTTTCCTGAAACCGGCGCCCGTTTGCTAAGACGGCGGAAAGGGCCGCTGAAAGAATAGCCACAATTTCATCCTTAAACCTTGACATCACCAGGGTTATCGGTGATTATTTCGCCGCGGGGGCGTGCTTGTTATTTGCACAATAATACCTGGCTGCAAAGGCCGCTAACCGGAGCAGCACAAAAGAACCGCCAGTTCGGCGGTTTTTTTGTTTTTGCCGTTTTTCTTCTCCTTCTTTTATCCGCTATTTCCCGCCTTTCTGTTATCCCAACCGAGTGAAATGCTATTTAACCTTATGATTACCTTTCTTTGTGCTGCGTAACAACAAGTCGCTGGTTTTAACCGCTTAAATGTCTGGGCGTCTGGATGGCTAATAATATTTTGTGTTAGCTTATGCGCTTTCGTTCGTTGCCTGCCGTGCTAAACCATTAAAAAATAAGGCAGCATCCTGAGCCGGGAGTGACCGTAGTGAATCATCTTGAAATGCGGCAGATCGCCATCGCTTTTGGCGGCTTTACCGCGCTCAACGGCGTCGATTTTCGCCTTGACGGTCATAGCGTTCATGCGCTGACGGGCGCTAACGGCGCCGGAAAATCTACATTGATGGCAGTGCTGTCCGGCGCGTACTCGCACTATAGCGGCGAAATCCTGCTGGACGGGAAACCGGTAACTATTCGTTCGCCGCGCGATGCGAAACGGTTGGGCATCCATCTTGTACAGCAGGAAGTCGATGTGGCGCTGGTGCCGACGCTGAGCATAGCGGAAAACATTATGCTGGACAGGCTGGCCGAAGGCGGCCAGCTCTATAACTGGCGGGAGATCCGCCGTCAGGCGCGGGCGCTATTGGCGCAGCTGGAAGTTTCTCTGGATGTCCGGCGGCGTATCGACCAGTGCACGCTGGCGGAAAAACAGCAGATCCTGCTGGCCCGCGCGCTTTCCCACCACTGCCGCTTTCTGATCCTGGACGAACCGACGGCGCCGCTGGATCGGCATGAAAGCGAACGCCTTTTCGCGGTGGTTCGCCGCCTGCAACAAAGCGGTATTGGCGTAGTGTTTATTTCCCATCGAATTCATGAGCTGCGGGCTATTTGCGACCAGCTGACGGTGCTGCGTGACGGCCAGCTGATAGAAACCGTGCCGATGGATAAGCTGAGCGGCGAGCAGATTGTCGAAAAAATGCTGGGCCATCAGCTGACGGATATTTATCCGCCGCGCCGTCCGGCCGGCCACAGCGAAACGGTGCTGAAAGTTGAGGCGTTACACGATGATGTGCTGCTGCGTGATATCTCTTTAACGCTGCGCAAAGGCGAGATCCTGGGCATCGCTGGGCTGGCTGGTGCGGGAAAAACAGAGCTATGTAAGGCGCTATTCGGCGCCAACAACAGCCGTATTACTCGTGGCGAGCTGCACGGCAAGCCCTGGAAACCTTCTTCTCCCTCTGCTGCGGTAGCAAACGGCATGGCGCTGATCCCGGAAGAACGTCGCAAAGAGGGCATCTTTATCGATGAATCGGTAGCGATGAACCTTAGTATCAGCGCGGACAGCAGTTTTTCCCGCTGGGGAATTTTCGGCCATCGTCAGTGCTGGCGATGGGCTGAGGAAGTTATCCGCAGGTTGGGTGTGCGCACAACTGGCCCGCAACAAAGCTTACGCCGCCTTTCCGGCGGTAATCAGCAGAAAGTGGCCATCGGCAAATGGCTGCGTAACGATGCCGATGTCCTGATTTTCGATGAGCCGACCAAAGGCGTCGATATCAAAGCCAAAACCGATCTCTTCACGCTGATTGATACTCTGGCTCGCCAGGGAAAAGGGGTAATTTACGCCTCGGGCGAATTTGCTGAACTGGTGGGCTTGTGCGACCGCATCTGCGTGCTGTGGGACGGCAAAATCGTGGCGGAAATGCCAGCCAGCCAGGCCGATGAAGAAACGCTTTTACTCTATTCCACCGGAGGAACCCCTGCGTGAGCAGCAAAGAACTTTCCCTGAAGGCGATGCCATCGCGGCGTCACCAGCTGTTTGAATTTCTCTATAAATGGGGAATGTTGCTGACGGTGGCGGCGCTAATCGCCGCTTTCGGTCTGGCTTCGGATAGCTTTCTCGATCCTAATAATATTATCAACATCCTGCGCGCCATCGCGATCGTTACGGTGATTGCCGTAGGCGTCTCGATCTCGTTAACCATTGGGGGTTTCGATCTCTCCGTTGGCTCCACGGCTTCGCTGGCGAACTCGCTGGTGATCTCGCTGTTTGTCTGGTACGGCTTTGGTTCGGCTGAGGCGATAGCCCTCACGCTGCTGCTCTGCACGCTGGTTGGTCTGTTCAATGCCTTTCTGATCGTAGTGCTGAAAATTCCCGATATGCTGGCTACGCTGGCGAGCCTGTTTATCGTGCAGGGCGTGGCGATGACTTACAGTTTCGGCGGCTCCATCACAGAAAATATGGTGATGCCGAGCGGCGATATGGCCGAAGGTACGATTCCGGCCGGTTTTTCTCTGCTGGGCCAGGTGCCGACCATCGTGATTATTATGCTGGCGGTGACCGTGGCGGCACAGCTTGGCCTGTCGCTGACGAAGCATGGCCGACGCATGTACGCCATTGGCGGCAATCCGGAAGCCGCTCGTCTTTCCGGCATTCGCACCAATCGTTACCGCGTGCTGGCTTACGTGCTCGCCTCGCTGCTGGCCGGGCTCGGCGGTATTCTGCTGGCTTCGCGTATTGGTTCATCACAGGTTAACGCTGGCAGCGGCTACCTGATGGATGCCGTTGCGGCGGCGTGGATCGGCTTGTCGCTGGCTGGTTCCGGGAAGCCAAATGCGCTGGGTACGCTGCTTGGTGCGGTGATCCTCGGCGTGCTGCAAAATGGTCTGGTAATGCTTTCGGTGCCTTACTACGCCATGGATATTATCAAAGGTTTGGTGCTGGCGGTTGCGCTGGCAATTACTTATATTCAGCGCCGCCAGGCGTAGGGAAAAACATGAAAAAGCTCTCTTTGTCACTGCTCGCCATTAGCCTGCTGGGCAGCGCTGCCGCCTTTGCCGACGAGGCGGCCGTTCCGGCTGCTATTGCCAGCCATGATGGCCCGATCCGCGTCGCCGTTATCCGCAACCTGGGTTCGGATGACAATACCACCCAGTTTGTAGCCGGGGCCATCCAGCAGGGCCGCCAGCTGGGTTTCAAAGTTAGCGCCTTTTTAAGCAACGGCGACGATGCCCGTTTTCAGGATTTCGTTAACCAGGCCATCAGCCAGAAGTACGACGGCATCATTTTGTCGCACGGTAAAGATCCCTATTCCACGGCGCTGGTGAAACGCATTGCCGATGCGGGGATTAAAGTCTCGGTATTCGATACGCCGGTTAACCAGCCGGTAGAGGGCGTTACCGTGACCGCTCAGGATGACGCGTCGCTGGCGCAGCTTTCTCTCGATCGCCTGATTAAAGACAGCGGCGGCAAAGCCAATATCGTTAAGCTGTGGGTTGCGGGTTTCCCGGCAATGGAACGGCGCCAGGTGGTATATGAAAAGACGCTGAAAGCGAATCCGGGTATTCATCAACTGGAATCTATCGGCGCCGTCTCTTCCGATGTGCAGGGTGATACCGCCAATAAAATAGGCGCCATACTTGCCAAATATCCAAAAGGTAAAATCGATGCGATCTGGGCTTCCTGGGACGCTTTCGCCCAGGGCGCATACAAAGCTTTGCAGGAAAATGGCCGTACCGAGATCAAACTCTACAGCATCGACGTTTCTAATCAGGATTTGCAGCTGATGGAGAACAAATCCAGCCCGTGGAAGCAGACCGTGGCGGTGGACAGCAAGCTAATTGGCGCCGTAAATATGCGGCTGGTCGCTAACAAGATTGCCGGTACAGCTACACCAGCCGCTTACCAGTTTAAAGCCGCCGCTATCTCGCAAGAGCAGCTGGCCGGCCATGCGGTTAACGTTGCCACGCTGAATAAGATTATCCCAGGCTGGGGCGAATCCCAGGACTTTGTAGCGCCCTGGTTCTCCACGCTGGCAGCACAACAGGCCAAAAAGTAAGGGTACGACCAGCCTGATGCGATGAACCCGGAGCAACGCATCACAGGCCATGCTCCTCCGCATTTTGCGAAAGCCTGCGCTTTTATAAAGGTCTGAGCCCGTTTATACGGGCTTTTTTGACTTAAAGCCGCTGCGGATCCGCCAATAGTTTCTTTTATTTTTCCCGCAAGACTTCCATTTTTTACACGTATTAGTAAAAATACCTTCCCTGCTGGCGGCAATTTTTTTATGATGCCGCTATTCTGTTAAAATAAAATAAGCCTGTTGCAGGAAATTTATTGCATTTGTGTTTATTAATTGATGGTTATATTGGCATTATTTGGTAATTACAGGATCTATTTATTCTATATAAGGAATGGATATGGAAATTTCCCCGTAGTTCAGCCTTAAAAAGGCTGTAAAAAAACGAATAAAACAGACAGGCCGTGCATAACGGAATAGTTAGCGACAGGGTTTTTACCTCTGTTGCCTGTTGTTCTATTCATTTATTTTTCTGACGGAAATAACCCATGATGAAATCGACAAGATCGACGCTATCAGGCGTCGTGGCTTCGCTCATCCCCTTTATGCTGCCCGATATTGCTGTCGCCTTCACGGAAAATGTTGCCGCTGGCATACAGATAAGCGACGAAGTGATTGAATATATTGATGACGACAGCGACGAGCAGGGTAATAATCAAAGCAGCAAGGCCACGCAACAGGTATATGGCACGGCCATCAATACCGTACTTAACAATCGCGGTGAACAGATAATTAACCCGGGAGGTCTGGTCGAAGGCACAACTATCAATAGCGGCGGTACGCTTATAAATAAAGGCGGCGAAGATAATGCTACCCTTGTAAATGATGGCGGGACTTTTACTCTGTCAGGCCAGGCCGGGAGCTATGCTATTTCCAGGGACGCGATAATTGGCAGCGGCGCAAGCGTTATCTTCAAGGATTACGCAGAGACAGATAACTGGATTATTAATGGCGGCAGAGGGGATGAAATCGATTTAAAAGGCGCCAGTTCGTTGATGAAAAATACAGTCATTAACTCGGGGCGACTCAATATTTATGCAGGAGAAACCGTAAATACCACGTTGTACAGCGGCCACTTTGCTAACGTAAGCGGCACCGATATCGATACAGTCATTGAAGGCGGCGCATACACTTTAGGCGGCACAAAGCAAGCCTGGTCGGAAAATTTAACAATCAATAGTGGCGCCTGGGGTTACCTTAATTCAGGTACGATCACCAACGCCACGATTACCGGCGCGCTGGTCGTTACGCCTGCCGATATTAATGGAAAACCTGAAGTTTTATCCTCGTTAAAAGGCGAAATAGCTATCAATGACGGTGGGCTGCTACGGATCGAAAACGGTTCAGATACTGGCGGCGCAATTTATAACGTGTCTGGTTCCGGCCAAATCGAGCTTTTGCCTAATCCTAACGAGCCAGGCGTTAGCGAATTTGAATTTGCGCTCGGCAACGTTGCGCTGACAGGCGGTACTATTTTATACGGCACGCCAGGCTACTCGGTGCTGACTTTAAGCTCGCTATCCGGTAGCGGTACGTTCAGGATGAATACCGATCTTGCTGCCTTAAAAGGGGATTTTCTTGAAGTTACAGGGAGCGCGACCGGCAACTTTGCTATTTATGTAACCGATAGCGGGCAAGATCCCGAGAACAGCGACAGCCTGCAAATTGTGCAAATTGGCGCAGGCGACGCGGCTTTTACGCTGGCTAACAGCGGTAACGTGGTGGATGTGGGGACCTGGCAATATCATCTGGTAGCCGACGGCCAGGGCGGCTGGGCGTTAACGCCAAAAAACATTGCGGATGAGGATCAGGAAACCGAGGAGGAACCCGAAGAAGCAACGGATGACAGCAACGAGGAAGAGATAGAAGTTGTGCCCGTCCCCGAGCTGACAGATGACACGCAGCAAGGTGAATCTTCGGAAAACTCAGAAGATGAGCAGAACAATGAGACGGAGACTTCTGGCGAGGTCACGCCTGCGTCGGGGCCATCCGGCAACTATGTTATTACGCCTTCCGCTTCCGCCGTTCTCTCAATAGCCACTGTCGATCCTCTGATCTTTCGTCAGGAACTCGAAACGCTTAATCATCGCCTGAGCAGCACAGGCGCGCTTGCGCACGACAACAGCGTATGGAGCACCATTCGCAACAGCCGGCTGAACATCAGCAACGAAACGGGCGCAGATTATCGCCTGGGCATTAATGCGCTGGCTATCGGTGCCGACCGCGCCTGGCGCAACGACAACAGCGTAGCGCTGCAAGGGCTATTTTTTAGCTATAGCCATAGCGATATGCGTTTTCGCGGCAAGGGGATCGGCAAGGCGGATATCGATAGCTGGTCGGGCGGCGTTTACGGCAGCTGGCTGCATGACGCTGATTACTGGCTGGATGGCGCGCTAAAAGTTAGCCGCTTCTCGCATGAGGTAAAAGCGCGAATGAGCGGCGGCGGCGCGGCCAACGGCGATTTTCATACTACCGGGATTGGCGCAACGCTCAAGGCGGGCAAAAATTTCCATATTGAGGCGGCAACGCTTACGCCCTGGCTTGCCGTTACCGGCTTTACGGGTAAAAGCAGTAATTTATCGTTGAATAACGGCATGAAAGCGCGTATCGGGCCGCAGCGATCTTTAACGTCCGCCGCAGGTTTGAAGGTGGAGTATAAGGTAGATATCGCCCAGGCTGAGCTTTATCCCTGGGCCAGCGTTAGCGTGGAAAAAGAAACGGTAAAAAGCAATCGCGTACGTATTAACAGCGACAGGTTTAAAAACGATTTGAGCGGTAACCACGGCGTTTATCAGGCGGGTATCCGGGCGGAACTGTCACCGACTTTTGCCGTACATGTGGGTGCGGGCTACATGCAGGGAAGGCATATTGAATCGCCCTGGAGCGCGACGGCAGGCGTTAACTGGCGGTTTTAAACAAACGGGCGCAACTGCGCCCGTACAAGGCTTAAAAAGCGGCTGGAGCGAATCCGGTCACTTCTTTCAGGCCCATTTCACGTCCCAGCGCGGTCATCGGATGCACCACGATCAGGCCGCGCACGCTTTTCTTCAGCGCGCCCATATTGGCCTGCTCCTTTTTGGTAATAGCGCGGTTAAAAGGCAGCTTTTTCAGCTTCTGCGCCTCTTTGCTCAGTTTCTCTTCGCGCACGCTGCGCAGGCGTTCCAGCTCGATAACCAGCTTCTCTTTTTCTTTCAACAGCTCGCCCAGCTTCTCGGCGTCGCCGGATTCCAGCAGCAGCGGCTCTTTGCGCGTCAGGGCATCCAGCTTATCGCTGAGCGTTTTAATTTCTGCCTGAATTTGTTCTTTCATTGTGATTAACCGTTGAGTGATTCATGGGGCAAGGATACACGAAAGCGGCGGGAAGAGCAGGAAAGCCAGGCTACTTTTTCAGGGGGGACAGTACGGCGCGCACCATCAAGCCAACGAAAATTCCGGGGGCGGGAAGACCTTAATTTATGCTGTGCTTATGTTTGCCCGCAGCATGAAATCTCTGAATTCTATTATCCTGAAGTAATTACTTAAGTTAACCGAAGGAAATTAAAACAATTTCAGATTTGATAAAGGAAATAAATGATATGATAGAAGAAGCAGCGAAAATAAAAACCGATCGCGCATTTTGGTTTTTATCGCGATGCTGAATTTTCTGGGGATTATATTTTTTAACTGGGTTATTTCGCGACTTGCCGCCAGTTAACTTTCTTTGTCTTTTATTTTAATCATCTTATTAATTTATTTTGTCGGCTTGTTATGTTCTCTGATGGCTGCCAGGCTTTTATTTTGGAAATATGGAAAATGAATGTTAAGTGCCTTTACGACTTTTCTGACAAGCATGTCTCTTTTTTTTTGTTGCTGACTACCGGCTTTGTTTTACTGGTTTACGCTGGTTCGGATGTTATTTTGCCAGCTATGCTCTCCGTCGTTCAGGAGATGCATGCGGATGGCCGTCATGTCGCTAATGCTTTCAATCTTTATCTGCTGGGCGGTATTGCCTTTCAGTGGCTAATTGGTTCGCTGGCTGATTATTTCGGGCGGCGTCCGCTGCTGCTGTCAGGCCTGCTACTCTTCGCTCTGACTTTTATCGCCGCCTGTTTTAGCCAGCAGATTGAGGGATTTAACCTGCTGCGATTTATTCAGGGTACGGCGATAGGTTTTGTGCTGGTTGTCGTTTATCCGATTATTCAGGAAATGTTCGCCGAAGACGACGCCGTGCGCCTGATGGCGCTGATGTCGAATATCGCTCTGCTGTCGCCTTTGCTCGGCCCTTTAGCCGGAAGCCTGCTGCTGCAGTGGTTCTCCTGGCGCGTGCTATTTTTGGGTATCGGTCTGATCGCGCTGGCAGTGCTGGCGGGACTGTGGCGCTGGATGCCTGAAACCCTTGGCGTAGTCAGAAAAGATGGCGCGGTGGTAGATGCGGTTCCTCTGCGCGTAGGAAAAACCGTTGGGCTTTATATCAGCCTCTGGCGCGAATATCGCTTTATCAGCGGCACCGTGGCGCTGGGGTTGTTCTCGCTTCCTCTGGTAGCCTGGGTGGGCATGTCGCCCTTGTTATTGATGGCGACGCTTGGCTATAGCCAGACGACCTACGCGCTGCTGCAGTTTCCCGTCTTTGGCGGCGTGATTGCCGGTACGCTGCTACTAAACGCGCTGGCCAGCCGCTATAGCCTGCGCAGATTGTTCTTTATAGCGCTGGTTCCCTCCGGCGCAGGCGCGGTGGGACTGGGGCTGTTTTCCTGTTTCGCCATCACTTTGCCCTGGATGATCTTGCTGTTAGCCCTGTATGCCATGGGCTTGGGTTTCGGCAGTTCAATTCTTTATCGACTGACTCTTTTTTCCGTGCGCTCTGGCCGGGGTTATGCCGCGGCTATGCTCGGCATGCTCTCAACCGCAGTCATTGTAGTGGGGATTGCGATATTAACCCGATGCGATGCCGCCACCGCAATAACGCGTTTTAGCGCAGACCTTGCGCTGTGCGCCATGCTGGCAATTATTCCGCTGGGCTATTTCTTTAAAAACTATGTTGGGACGGCGGAAAGTTCGGCTGCGGACTGCTGATGAATTATAAAGGCAAGCCATATTGGATTATTTAATTTATTGGCAATAAATCTCCTTGTGCAACGGTGTTCTATTAATGGTGAACTGCGCCTGGATTATTTCGGCCTTAAGAAAATAAAAAAGGCTGGCTGGCATTTAGTAAGGGAATAAAAAATGGCAAGAACTATTTTTGCATGGCAAGAAAGAAGCATCCTATCTTTTTTTGCAGATTGGGTTGAACGTACCCCTGACAAAGCAGCAATAAAATATCGAAACGAGGTATTAACCTACCGGCAACTGGATAACTATTCTGACGCGCTGGCGGCGGCCATCGCGAAATCGTCGCCGACGCCGCTTTATGGAAAAACGCTGGCGGTAGAGTTGCCGCGCGGCATCTGGCCAGTCGTTGCTTTTTTAGCGGCGCTGAAAACGGGGGCCGTTTATCTTCCGCTCGACGCTTCCCAGCCCGAAACGCGCTTAAATTATATGTTAAAAGATGCCGAAGCCGTACTGATACTAACCTTACGTGAAAACAAGCGGCGCGCGCGAAGCGGCCAGACGATTTTTCTGGAAGATATTGACAGGACGCCGCCGGCAGAACGGATTGTGGCAGCGGAATATAATCCCGGCGCCTGTATCATGTATACCTCCGGGTCTACCGGCGAGCCAAAAGGCGTGCGAATTACCCAACGCGGTATTTTACGGCTGGTGACGGCGGCTGAGCCTTACCAGATCGGCGCCGATGCCGTAGTCGCCCAGTGCGGAAATCTGGCTTTTGATGCTTCCACGCTCGAGATTTGGGGGGCATTGCTGAATGGCGCCACGCTGGCGGTAATCCCTTACGAACAGGTGATTAACAGCGCCCGGCTGGCCGTAGAAATCAAGGCGCAGGGCGTAACCGACGCCTGGTTTACGGTAGCGCTTTTTAACCAGCTGGCCACTGACGACGCGGGGATGTTCGGCACGCTGCGCAATGTCCTGGTTGGCGGCGATGCTCTGAATCCCGGTATCATTAAATCCGTAATGATGTCGGCGACGCCTCCCGGCGCTATCTGGAACGGCTACGGCCCGACCGAAAACACTGTTTTCACCACTCTGCACCGAATCGCGCCGGAGGATTGCGAGCTGGCTTCTGTACCAATCGGCAAGGCTATTGCCGGCACGCAGTGTTATGTCCTTGATAAAAAACTTAGAAAAGTAAAGCCGGGTGAGAAAGGCGAGTTGTACGCCAGCGGCGCAGGTCTGGCGGAAGGCTATCTGAACAAGCCGGATAAAACCGCGGAAGCTTTTCCCGCTAATCCTTTCTATGAGCAGGAATTGCAGGATAGCGCCTGTTTTGCCAGTAAAACTATTTATAAAACCGGCGATCTTGTGCGGGAGCGCCCGGACGGTGCGCTGGAGTTCATCGGCCGCGCGGACAATCAGGTGAAAATTCGCGGCTACCGTCTGGAAATTGGCGAAGTCGAGCAGGCGCTCTGTCGACTGGCGGGCGTCGCGCAGGCCGTGGTTCAGGTTACAGAGCAGCACGGGCAGAAACAGCTGGCCGCCTGGTGCGTATCCGACCGGCCTTCCCGCGAAATCTTGAAAGCTTTGTCTGAGCTTTTGCCTGGCTGGATGCTGCCTTCCGCCCTGCAGACGCTTCCTCGCCTGCCTTTGACCGCTAATGGCAAAGTGGATAAACGACGCTTGCCCGCCATCACCTGGGGTGAAAAAAACGCGCATTTCGACAACGAGACAGAGCGTGTCATCGCCTGCATCTGGCAGGAGATCCTGAAGCTGGGAGGATTACCGTCGCGCGAGGACGATTTTTTCCTGCTTGGCGGCCACTCTTTGCTGGCGGTTCGGGTGCAGCAGCAGATCCGTCAACGCCTGCGTAAGGCGGTCAGCCTGAAGCAGCTTTTTCAGTTTTCCGGCCTGGCGGCGCTGACCGGGTTGGTGGCGTCGCTGCCGGATCAGGATGAAAACAGGCTGCTGCGGCAGACTAAACCCGGACAGGCAGTGCCTTTGACGCCGGAGCAGTACTGCCTCTGGCTGGACAACCAGAGCGACGCGGCCTCGGCGAAGCACCATTTTTGCGCCGTCTGGCGCATCAGCGGCTCTTTTTTGCCGCAGCGCCTCGACAAGGCTTTGCGGCTGCTGCAGGAGCGCCATCACAGTTTGCGGCTGCGGATACGCGAACGTTCCGGGGTACCTTATCAACTGGTTTGCGGCGAGCCTTTTTCTCTTCTAATCAAGCAAATAGCGAAAGAGGAAGAGCTGCAGCGAGCGATCGCCAGCCTGACCAGCCGTCCATTTAATTTCGCCCATGAGCCGTTGCTGCGTATTCGTCTTTATCAATGCGGCGAGCAGGAATGGGCGCTGGCGCTGGTCGCCCACCATATCATTATTGATGGCTGGTCGATGGGTAACTTTTACCGCGAGCTGGCGCTTCTTTACCGCAGCGAGGCGGCGCTGCCGCTTTTGCCCATACAGTTCACCGACTATGCCTTATGGCGCTCGCAGCAGTCGGCGCAGCGAGATTTGGCTTACTGGCGCAAGCGGCTGGACGGCGTCGAGCCGCTCAATCTGCCAAAAGGGAATCTCGACCTGGCGGCGACGCTGACTCAACGCATCGTTTTTCCGGCAGACTGGCATCAGCGTTTGCTGCGCCGGGCGGAAGAGCGGCAAACCGGACTTTATAACCTGCTTTATTCGGCGTTAACGCTGCTGCTGTCGCGCTATTGCAATCAGCCAGGCGTTCCGCTTGCTGGCGTCTGGGCTAACCGACCGCTGGCCGAGCTGGAAGAGCAGATCGGCTTCTTTGCCAACACGCTGATTCTTTATACCCACATTGATGAACAGCAAACCGTCGCGCAGTTTCTGGCGCAGCATCATCAGCAGCTAATGGCGGATTTTGAACACGGCGCCGCGCCGCTGCATGATGTGCTGGCCGCCCATCCGTTACCTCGTACCGGTAATGTGCCGCCACTCTGCCTTGTCACGCTGGTGCTGCAAAACACTGGCGGCGGGAACGGCCGCTGTCTGCATCTGCCCGCATGCGAAATTACGCCCTTGCCTCTGCCACCGGAGCCAGCGAAGTGCGCGATGTTATTTAATGTTTTCCCTGAGCAGAACGGCGAGCTGACCATAGAGATCACCGTTTGCCAGGGACTGTTGCCTGACTCGCTGGCGCAGGGCCTGCCTGGCCACTATCGCCAGCTGCTTGAAGCGCTTTGCACGCAAAACGGCAGGTTGTGCGATATCCCCACCTTGCTGCCTGAAGAAGCCGCCAGGCTGCTGGCTCTTAATCCGTTGAAGAAAGCTATGACGCCAAATGACGTTTTATTCTATTTTCGCCGCCAGGCGGCGCGGCGGGCGGAGGCCGTCGCCGTGCGCTATCTCGATTCCGCGCTTTGCTGGCGGCAGCTTGATAGCCTGTCGGATTCGCTGGCGTGGCAGCTGCGCCAGCATTGTGGCGAGCTAAGGGGAGAGCGGGTCGTGCTGGCTATGGAGCGCGGCCTGTTTATGCCGGTAGCGATGCTGGCCATAGTAAAAACCGGGGCCGCCTATGTGCCTTTCGATCCTTCCCATCCCGACGAACGCTTCAGGCACATTCTTAAAGACAGCGGCGCGCGCGGCGCACTGGTGTCGCCAGCCTGCGCCGGTCGCCAGCAGATTTGCCGTGAACTGGTATTGACGCCGGAAATTTTGCAGCAGGAGGCTGAACCTTTTCCGGCGCCGAAGCAGACCGGAGAAGATATCCTTAACGTGATTTATACCTCCGGTTCCACGGGCGAGCCAAAAGGCGTACGGGTAAAACACAAAGGCATAGTCCGCCTGGTTATCGACGCTTCGCACTGGCAGATTACGCCCGACACCGTGATAGCGCAGGTGGGAAATATCGCCTTTGACGCTTCTTCTCACGAAATCTGGGGCGCGCTGCTCAACGGTGCCTGCATGGTGATTATGCCCTACGAAACGGTTATAGACAGCCAGGCTCTTGGCGACTCTTTGCGAAGGTATGGCATTACCGACGCCGCTTTTTGCGTCGCGCTGTTTAACCAGCTGGCCGAAGAAAATCCACAGGCTTTTAGCGGCCTGCGTAATTTGATCATCGGCGGCGACGCGCTGAACGCGCAGCTAATCGGCAAAGTATTAACAACGGCGACGCCGCCGGGACAAATCTGGAATGCTTATGGGCCAACTGAAAACAGCGTCACCACTAGCATGCACGCTGTCAGCCTGGCCGATTGCGAAAGCGGTGTCGTGCCGATCGGACGGCCTATCGCCGGAGGCAGCTGCTATGTGTTGAGCGCCTCGGGGCAGCTTCAGCCTGCTGGCGTGTCGGGAGAGCTGTACGTCAGCGGCGATGGCGTAGCCGCAGGCTATCTGAATAATCTGCAGAAAACCCGAGCCGCCTTTTTGCCCAATCCCTTTTATCAACAAACCTGCGGCCAGCACTCGGCCAGCGAGGTCATGTATAAAACCGGCGACTGCGTACGCTGGCAGGAAGACGGCACGTTGCTTTTTTTGGGGAGATCTGACAATCAGATAAAAATTCGCGGCTTTCGGCTTGAAACGGACGAAGTGGCGCAGCAGCTCTGTCGTCTTACCGGCATCACTCAGGCTATGGTGCAGGCGAAGAAAACCGCCGGGGAAACGCAGCTGGTCGGCTGGTGCGTCTCTTCGCGTTCGCCGCACGACATTTTGCAGGAGTTTCGTACCCGCCTTCCCGCTTTTATGATCCCTGCCGAGCTGTACGTGCTGGAACGTTTTCCGCTGACCGCCAACGGCAAAATCGATCGGCAACGGCTGGCGAACTATGCCAGGGGCGAAGCCGCTTCAGGGCTGACGCCTTGCCTTACCCGCACCGAGCGGGAGCTGGAAGCGATCTGGCGTCAGCTGCTGCAAAGGGAACAGCCTGTCTTCCAGGAGCAGAACTTCTTCGACCTTGGCGGCCACTCGCTGCTGGTGATCAAAATGGCGGGGCTTATCGCGCAGCGGCTGCATAAAAAGCTGGAAGTCGCCGCGATCTTTCGGGCGGATAGCCTGAAAACGCTGGCTCAGACGCTGGACGGCGAGCCAGCAGGCGACGGCCGGGAAAGGCTGCGGATAGCGTGTGAAAACGATGCCCGGCTGCCTGAGGGACGTTTTCGCACCGCCGATAAAATGGCGGGCAAGACGCTGTTGCTGACGGGAGCCAGCGGCTTTTTGGGAATTTATCTGCTGGCGGAACTACAGCGCCAGCTGCCGGAGAGCCGGATCGTTTGCCTGGTGCGCGCCGACGACGACGCTGCCGCGCTGCAACGTCTGCGCGTGGCGGCCGCTCGCTATCAGCTTTCGTTAAAGCTGGCGCAAATTGAAGCCTGGCCTGGCGATTTGAGCCGCGCGCGGCTTGGTATGGATGAGGAGCGCTGGCATACGCTGGCGGAGAGCGTGGACGGCATCTACCACTGCGGCGCGTATGTAAACCATTTGCACAGCTATTCAGCGCTTCGCGCCAGCAACGTGGGCAGCACGCTTGAGCTGTTGGCGCTGTGTCGCCAGGGCAGAGCTAAACAGATGTTCTATGTTTCGACGCTTTCTACCGCTCCCCGGCTCGCTGCACACGTTCTGGAAAATAGCCTGGCGAAAGAGCTTGAGACGGACAACGGCTACGTGCTCACGAAATGGGTATGCGAGCGTTTGATGGCGCAGGCTTTCCAGCAGGGGCTGTCGGGCAGCGTCTTCCGCATGGGGAATATTATCGGCTCGACAGCTAACGGCATCTCGAACATTGAAGATAACCACCTGATGAATCTGATAAAAGGCTGTCTGCAACAGGGCGTGGCACCGGACTGGCGCAGCTGGCGGATCGATCTCAGCCCGGTTGACCTTCTGGCCAGCCTGCTGGTTAAAGCCAGCCTGCGGCGGCAAAAGCAGCCTGAAATCGTGAACCTGGGCTTTCTGGCGACGCTGCCGTGGAAAACATTGCTGACGCGTATAGCACAGCATCTGGCCTCTCCGCTGAAGTTCGTTGCGCCCGAAGAGTGGGCCGAAAAATGGGTGCCTGCGATGGACAGCCGCAACGCGCTTTATCCTTTCCGGGCATTTTATCTACAGGCTGGCGAGCGGGAATCGCTGACTGTCGAGCATGCCTGGGTAGACAAAGCGGCCCTTGCACCTGACGCTGAAGCGTTGCTGGTGACCTGTCTGCGTTTCTGGCGGGAAGCGCCGTTTTTTAACGAGCTGGCCAGCACGCCTGCGCATTAAAAATGCCGTTGATCCTGGCCGTGATTTTCCACGGTCAGGAGAAGGGATCGGCTATCTGTTAAAAGCTTTGCGAGTGCCGATTTGGGAAATCAGCGCGGTCAGGGAGAGAACCAGCGTTGAGCGCACTACCTGCTGGTAGCGCTGCTGCAGCATGGCGCGCAGGTCGGCTTCGGCGCTGTCAAAGTCCGGACGCGCGGGAAGCGCATCCACGCAGTGCAGCTCGCCAAAAGGGCCGAGCAGTTCGTCATCGGTAAAGCGGTAATCGGCGGTATCGTCGTTTAATGCCTCGCGCAGCGCCAGCAGCAGTTCGGCATCTTCATATTCATCCCGGCCAATCACGCCCAGGCCATATACCAGCTTCAGCCTGACCGAAAGCTCGCCCAGCGGGCCGTTGCCCAGCAGCAGCGGCTCTACCGCATACTTTACGGCGTAGTCATCCTTGCGGAACACCTGCACCACCAGCAAATCGATCGCTTCGCTCAGCAGCTCGACGGCCGTGGCAAAAAAGCTTCTGGCCGTGCGTCCGGCGTTCAGGCGTTCCAGCACCCGATTTTCAAAAGCCTGGGGTTGTTCCATAAGAGCCTGCATCATTTTATCCGTAAAACCGTACTCAGAATGGGCAAACGAAGCCGGGCCGGGCGAGACCCGACCCGCGTTACGCCATGTCGTTCCAGGCCGCGACGGCCGCTTTTACCACTTCGCTTTCCGCTTCAAGGCCGGAAACCTGCGCCAGCGTGGCCTGTACGCCCTGACGGTTGATCAGATCGGCCAGCTCCTGCGCCTGCGGATCCTGATCGCTGCGATAGTGCAGGGCGGCGGCGATCCCCTTCACCAGGTTAGCATGCGGTAGCTGATACTCCAGCGTGCCCAGCGTCGGTTTGATCAGGCGATCGCCCGCGCTCAGTTTGCGCAGCGGCTGACGGCCCACGCGCTCTACATCATCCTGCAGATAAGGGTTTTCGAAACGACCGAGGATTTTTTGAATATAGGCCGCGTGTTTATCCGCTTCGAAGCCGTAACGCTTCATCAGTACCGCGCCGCTCTCTTCCATCGCGCCTTTTACTACTGCGCGCACCTTCTCATCCAGAATCGCGTCGCGGATAGTGGCGTGGCCCGCCAGTTGGCCAAGATAGGCGGTAATTGCGTGGCCGGTATTCAGCGTGAAAAGCTTGCGTTCAACGAACGCCATCAGGTTATCGGTCAGCTCCATACCGGCGATCGCCGGCGGCTCGCCTTTAAACTGGGTTTTATCGACAATCCACTCGCTGAAGGTTTCTACCGTGACCTCCAGCGGATCCGTGGAGCCCGCGGCGGAAGGCGGCACGATACGGTCCACGGCTGAATCAACAAAACCGACATGCGCCTCGACCCAGGCGTGCTGCCCTTCTGGCAGCGCTTTCAGTACATGCCCTTTCAGCTGTGTAGTGCCGCGCACCATGTTTTCGCAGGCAATGATATTGAGCGGACGCTCATTGCCACGCTCGTGGCGCTGTATCAGGCCTTTGGCAATGCTGCCTGCGATGCGCTCAAGGATTTGCGGGCCAACGGCGGTGGTCAGCAGATCCACTTCCGCAATCAATGGAATAACATCGTCGCTGGCACTGTTGACCGCATTCACGCCTTTGACAGTTTCAACCTGCGCCTGCTCGCCGACTACATGCACCGGATATTCATGACGTGCATTCAGCGCGTCCAGCACTGTCTGGTTGACGTCGGCGAAAGTGAGCTGTACGCCAGCATCCGCCAGTAGCTTGCCGATAAAACCGCGGCCGATATTACCGGCACCAAAATGAAGAGCTTTCATAATTTTTCCCATATTGATGAAAGGCCGGACAGGCCCGACCCGAAAAAGAGCCGGGCATGCCCGGCCCTGGGGGTAATTAAATGTTGGTACGCTTACGCCGATTGCGGGCCCGACAGCAGATCCAGTACTTCCTGCACGTCATTGGTAGTAGCCAGGCGGGCGATGACGCTTTCATCGTCCAGCGCGTTGGTCAGGCTGGTAATCACCTGAATATGTTCATTGTTGCGCGCCGCGATGCCGATAACCAGCTTAGCGATATCCTCTTCGTCTTCGCCGAAGCGAACGCCCTGCGGATACTGGCAGAAGACGATGCCCGTTTTCAGCACGCGATCTTTCGCTTCAATGGTGCCGTGTGGCACGGCGATGGACTCACCCAGATAAGTTGGCGTTAACTTTTCGCGATCCAGCATCGCCTGCACATATTCCGGCTCTACGTAGCCGCCTTTTACCAGCTGCTCGCCCGCAAAGCGGATCGCCTGCTCTTTGTCCGTAGCCTGGTTGCCCAGGAAGATATTGGCTGCGCCCAGTTTGAACAGATGCTGCTGGCCGTCGTCATAGCTGTCGCTCAGCGCGGCGGTAACTTTTTCGCGGTGGCCTTCGCTGCGGTTCGCCTGCACCAGACGCGAAGTCAGGTCAGTATAAAGGCCGCTATCCAGGAAGTTAGTCAACGAGATGTGTTGGGCATGCGGTGCCTGACGGATTGCTCGCTCAGTGAGATCGCGGTGGGTTATCACCAGATCCACATCGCCCGGCAGGTTATTGATAGCGGTGTTAGTCACGGAAATATTGCTCAAACCAGCATCATTTACTTTCTTACGCAGCACGCCCGCGCCCATGGCGCTGGAACCCATACCCGCATCACAGGCAACGATGATTTTACGCACGTGGCTTAGATCGCCATTCATGCCGTCCGTCACCGCAGCGCCCGCTACGGTCTGGCCTTTGGACTGCGCTTTCATCTCGTTAACGCGACGTGCGGCCGCTTCGATATCGTCATCTTCCTTCGCCTTGCTGGTTTTCAGCAGCACGGCGGAAACCACGAAAGAGACTGCGAAAGCCGCAACGATCGCTGCAATATTAGCGAAGTAGGCGCCCTTCGGCGTCATTGCCAGCACCGCAAGGATAGAACCCGGTGAAGCCGGAGAAACCAGGCCGCCGTTTAGCAGCGTTAGCGTAAAGACGCCGGTCATACCGCCCAGGATCACGGCGATAATCAGACGCGGGTTCATCAGCACATACGGGAAGTAGATTTCATGGATCCCGCCCAGGAAGTGGATGATAGCTGCACCGCCAGCGGACTGTTTCGCGTTGCCGCGGCCAAAGAACATATAGGCCATTAGCACGCCCATACCAGGGCCTGGGTTTGCCTCAATCAGGAAGAAGATGGATTTACCGGCTTCGCTGGCCTGCTGAATACCCAGCGGCGAGAAGATGCCGTGGTTAATAGCGTTATTCAGGAACAGGATTTTCGCCGGTTCGACAAAGATGGAGGTCAGCGGCAGCAGGTTGTTTTGCACCATCAGATTCACGCCAGCGGCGAGAATATGCGAGAGGCCTTCCACCAGCGGGCCAATGGCCAGGAAAGCCAGGATCGCCAGCAGCATGCCGATAATACCGGCAGAGAAGTTGTTAACCAGCATCTCAAAGCCGCTTTTGATTTTGCCGTCAACGACCTTGTCGAATTTCTTGATCGCCCAGCCGCCCAGCGGGCCAGCGATCATAGAGCCGAGGAACATCGGCATATCCGCGCCAACGATCACGCCCATAGTGGTGATAGCGCCGACCACGCCGCCGCGATCGCCGCCAACCAGACGTCCGCCGGTATAACCGATCAGCAACGGCAGCAGATAGGTAATCATTGGGCCGACCAGTTTGGCCATGGTTTCGTTTGGCAGCCAGCCGGTTGGAATAAACAGCGCCGTGATAATACCCCAGGCGATAAAGGCGCCGATGTTTGGCATTACCATGTTGCTCAGAAAGCGACCAAAGTTTTGCACTTTAATCTTGATATCTGATGAGGACATACAAGCACACCCCTTATTGGTACGCGCCGACAAGAGAGCGCGCTGATTTTTGTTTAAAACGTTGCCCTGTGCAGGCGGACTCTAGCACGCGTCTGTGACGCTGCGTAGTCACGGGATAAAGTGTGATCGACATCACCAGATAAGGTGTCGGAAAGGGGCTTGTTTAGTGATAACGATCACACAAAGAGCGAAAAAACGCCGGATTTTTTTGGAAAAATCACACTGTTACGCAGCGATATGTGATTGATATCACGATTTGTTTTGCCTGTTTTCTTTCTGATACGTGATAAAGATCACAATTTATTTTTGTTCGGCAGGCAGAAGGGAGGCAAGGGATGCTGGAAACGGCCCCGACAGGAGCCGTTATCGCTGTTACCAGCGGAGTTCTGAGGTCGGCAGGAACGTTACTGCTGCTACCATTTCAGCCATGTCATAGCGTATTTGCATCGTGACAGGGATATGAAAATCTACAATGGTGAAGCGTTCAACCCAACCAATTTCCTGTTTCATTATAACTCTTGGGGGAATACTGTTTTCCGGCTCACCAAAATTTTCATGTACATAATGGCGTGACATACTTTTTTGTAGCGGCGTAGGCAATTCGTTTGGAAACGTCCAATTTTTTACCTTTTCATATTGAATCCGTAGCGTCATCTCCTGGAATATTTGCCCTTCACGTTTAAATGACAAATGAATCCCTTCTTTTGCCATTTCCAGGCTCAAATCAGGATCGCCAGATGACGCGGACGGTTTAGTCTTATATGGCAATAATCCAGCATCAAAAATCTCTTTGTAGCTTTTGCCCAGACTTCCCAGTAATTCCTCAACATTTACAGTCATTTGTATAATCCTTGTCCGGTGTTCAATTGATGCATCTCAGACCTGGCCGCTTCAAGTTGCTCTTCGCTAACTCCGTGTTCTTTCAGCATTGATTTGATTGCATCAAAGTTTCGATCTAATGCGTCTCTTAGATTTAAAGCGTCTTGGGTGATTTGCCCCAAATTATTGCGGCCGCCATAAGTCTCACTGATTTTTCGATGCACATCTTTTGGGATGATAATGGCAGCCACTCTGTTTGCCATGGCATCAACTAAATCGCGATCAAGACCCGGAGACTGTTGTTGTAAGTACAATTTGACTGCAGCCTTTGATGGCATGTGGTCAGCTTCGTATTTACCCTGTCGGGATCGGCCATTGAAGTCGATATACAACTTAACTTCCAGCAGTTCCACCGGAGGCTTGCTGAGGTAGATATAGACAGGTGGATAGACGTTGCCCGGGAATACCAGAATGTAATCCCGGAAATCCTTTTCCTCTGGCGGTGGCGTAGTGGTGATGGTCACGCTCTGAATATCGGGATGCTCAAGGCCCGGTATCGTGACGGTTCCAGCCTGTGGACTGTTATTTCCGGTGTGCCAGCCCGCCTGTGAACCCGGTGTATTCGCTGGCGTCCAGGTGATTAACGGCCTGTCGCTTCGCTCATCGCCCCAGAATTCATAGCTGCCATCGATCTGCTTCTCCAGCATTCTGACACGCACCCGATCGCGTCCGCTGGCCGAACTGGTGTGATAGCCGACCGCTTTCAGCTTCCCCATTTCTTCATCGGTGATCCAGTTATAGCGGACGCGGGAAGGCACGGTGCTCTTGCTGTAAGCCGCTTCCAGCAGGTTTTGCGGCGTTAACAGGTCGCTCTGCTCGCCTTTTAGATTCGACTGAATGATGGCACCCATGACCACGAACGGCAGATTCATCGCCAGTCGCCCGCTCCAGACCTCGGGGCCGGAGAGGCGTTTCATGGTGTAAGTTAATGCCGTAGCTGCGTCCTGACTGGCTTTAGCGGTTGCGCCTCCGGCAGAGGCAGCCATCCCGGCCTCGGCGGTTCCTGCCATGACAGGCGGCGCGGGAAGAGGCATTGCTTTCGCCTCACCAAAGAAAAAGCCTGTAGCTTTATCGAAGAGTGATTTCTTTGGCGGCTGAGGCGGTGGTGATTTCTTCTTCGCGGCCTGAGCATGCTGTTCAGGCTCCGGGGTGGGTTGTGACTGATAAAAGCTTATTTCGCCGATATTTTCCTGAGGCTCATCTGCCGTTCCGGCGTCAGTATTGCCAGCCCCACGCAGCACAGACTTTGCGAATACAGGAGTGGCGGCTACAGCGGTGGCGGCAGCCATTTTGGTAATGGGCCATTCCGCTGCGCGCTTGCGGTGCTCCGCAAAAGGATCGTCTGGGCTGTCTTCTACCCAAAGTGTCGTACTGCCCAACACCTGATTGTTGCTGCAGTTACACAGCACCCGGTCGCCAGTGGCAACACAGGGTTTATTTTCTGCAAAGTAATATGCAGTACCATTGATCTGAAATGGCCCCTTGCAGGTTTCTTTCGGGCACCATGCCATATCGCCATGCAGGGCGATATTCCGGCCTTCGATAATCGTCGAAGAAGCGGAAATCACCTCCCCGCCGCTAGTGGTCTTGTCTCCCAGTCTTACCAGCGCTCTGGCCATAATCCCTCATGAACCCTATTGATAATCCAGTCATACTACTCAAATGATGGCTGAAGCTAAATCAATTTGGATGAAAAATGATCGACTTAAGAGTAAGGGAAGTATCGAAGTGGTTGCCTGTAAGGCAATATTACGAGCCTGTGGGAGCTTAGTGCAGAAAGGCGGAGAGAGGGACAGGGCTTCTTGCTGCTTCCTGGGGAAAAGAATGGAGAGGGCAGAATTGTGAGTCTGTCCGCTAAGCTAAAGCCCCGGCCTTTGGCCAGGGCTTTGTGAACAATCTGAAGCGGAGCGTGCCTCTGAAATACAAAAAAATTACTGGCCGCGCAGCGCGCTTTGCGCCTGGCCAAGCGCATGGGCATTAGCGGAGATATTGCTCATCAGCGTATTGTACTGCGTCGCCTGCTGCTGGGTCGGGAACTGCACGGTCTGGCCGTTAAAGGTAACCTGAGATCCCTGCTGCTGCAGGAAATCACCCGTTTGCACAGCGTCCTGGCTCAGCTTCTGTAGAGCCGGCAACAGCGGCAGCAACGAGGTGGCTGGCTGCGTAACAGCTTTGCTATAAAAGTTGTCATAGACCGTTTTCAGTTCCGCTGGCTGTTTCAAACCCGCTTTACTGCTGTCGGCCTGGTTTTTTGCCGTCTCAATTTGTTGCGTCAGCGTATCCAGCGAACCGCTGGCCTGGCGCAGAGCGTCACGGCGCGTTAAATAATCCTGCGGTGTACGAATAGCAGAAAGCTCATCGACCACCGGCTTCAGGCCGTTATCCACGGCATTATTAAGCTGTTGGGAAAATCCATAAACGATAGCGTAGTCGCCGGCATAATTGCCGAAACGCTGCTTTTGATCTTCGCTCAGCGCGGGCAAATGTGAGCCGCTGCGCATCGCCGTATTTTGCAGAAAATCGGTAAAGGCTTTGCGCTGATCCGCTTCTTTATCGCCACAGCCTGCTAGCTGAAATACCAGCAGCAGCGCCATAAAAGGCGTCAGCAGACGCGTCCAGCTGCGAATGGTTCCTGTCGTCATCGGAAGTAACTCCTGTAATAAAAAGGCTTACAAGCAAAGAGCGACTTGTGTCGCTCCTGAAGAATAGTTCGTTCGATGAGAATACGGCAAACTGTTGCTTAAACGTGAATAAATTTTATCAGGCTGTGCCAAATAACTAAGGCCTCTTTCAATTGTGCGAAACTTTTAAAAAGCGCATAACGCCTGCCTGCTGAAAACGATGACCGCAGGGATATGACATATTTATGAAGCGCCTCACAAAACCATAAGTTTATCTTCTGATGATGAAACCCGAAACGTGCTGTTTTCACTCAGCGCTATCGTTGTGCGATGAGAAGCGGCGGTACTCATTTCACAAGGTTATAGCGGGCTGGCGCGTGGCGTCGGCTTATTCGCAGCAAATAATCTATGGAGTGAGAAACATGGTCAATCACGTAGGTGGTCACGGGCATCCTGTTGCCCCTAACCATAACCAAAACAGTATGGAACTTCAGCAGCGTAACGCGCATGCGGCAAACGCCACGTCGAACGTGGGCAGTGCTGATGAGACCCGGCAAGAAGAGATTAGCCGTATCGCGCATCTGCTGGAGAATCATTTTCCGGGCGGCACGGAAATCCGCAACCATCTGTACCAGAAAGCGACGGTGCTGCATGATGAAATGGGGCACGATGTCGATGACGTCAAAGCGACGATTGCCAAAGCCGAAACGCTCGATAAGATCACCTCATTGCTTGAAGGCGGTGCCAATGCGCTTGGCTACGCGCTTTCCGGCGTACCGGGAGATCTAATCGGCAAGGGCATCGCACAGCATTTGGGCCTGCAGCCAGGTACGCCGATGCATGATTTTGCTACGGGTATGGCTGGCGGCGTTACTGCAGTAGGAATGAAAGCCGTGCTGGAAAAAGTTCTGGCCAACAGCCTGAAAGACACTAAATGGCTGCAGGCCGATGGCGAAAAGCTTGAACCTTTTATGCAGGATGTGATGAAAAAGCGGGACGGCGCATTACACAGGATTGGCCAGGCGGGTATGGGCGGGCTGGGCTTTGATGCCCGTAACGTTATCACCGGCGGGCTTGCTGCTGGCACCCAGACGCTTAAAGAGAACGACCCGCTTAATCCTCCTGTGGGTATTCTTGCCGGCGCGGCAAAACCTGGTTACATCGCCAATCAGTCTGTGGGTACGGTGCTGACCGTGGCGGCAGGCTCCATGAGTAGCGTCGTGCAGAATAAATACAATAAACTTCACGGCCCTGAATTCCTGTTTGGCCGCACCGACTGGAAAGAGCGCTATAGCGCACTGGCGGATACTTCCGTTTCTGGTCAGCTGGTTAGCGGAGCGAAAAACAGGGTGACCACCGTGGCGAAAGATGCGGCAACCCTACAGAAATGGGGAGCTGGCCTTGCCAACCTGATCACCATCAATCAGCTGGCTGAAATGGTGGCGCTGGGTGCCGGGCTTGGCGGCACCAATATTGCGAAGAGCGCCGCGCGCGACGGCGTTATGCAAGCCGCTATCGGCAATACGCCCACCAGCCCGCAGGATTTATTGACCAATCCAGCGTTTCGCGCTTTACGGGAAGGGGCTGCCCAGGCGGCTAATCTTCCCACCGCCGCTCTGGCCTATTTTGGGCAGGGGCTGGCAGGCGTAGGATCCACGGCCGCGAAAGCCCCCATGAAAAACGCCGCCAGCTTTGCATTGAATGCCGCCACGAACGCCTATAGCAACGTGCGGCAGGCGCATGCGAATAACGCCAGCGCAGCCGGTTCGGGCGCTACAAGCGCGGACAGTGACAGCCATCTCTCAATGATAACCGGGCAAGATGTTCCGCTGCCGTCGAGTCGGGCTTCCTCAATAGCTACCGGTCAGGATGTGCCGCTGCCGTCGAGCCGGGCTTCATCAACGATAACCGGGCAGGATGTGCCGCTGCCGTCGAGCCGGGCTTCATCAACGATAACCGGGCAGGATGTGCCGCTGCCGTCAAGCCGGGCTTCGTCAATAGCTACCGGTCAGGATGTGCCACTGCCGTCGAGCCGGGCTTCATCAATGATAACCGGGCAGGATGTTCCGCTGCCGTCGAGTCGGGCTTCGTCAATAGCTACCGGTCAGGATGTGCCACTGCCGTCGAGCCGGGCTTCATCAATGATAACCGGGCAGGATGTTCCGCTGCCGTCGAGTCGGGCTTCGTCAATAGCTACCGGGCAGGATGTGCCGCTGCCGTCGAGCCGCGAAAGCTCCATCGCCAGCGCATCGCGTCCGGCAAGCAGCCATAGCGCTATGCAGACCGGCTCTCAGAATGAGCTGCTGGCGCAGCAGTTGGCTGACCGCATCGGCAAAATGGCACCGCCGTCTGATAAAGCGGTGTAACTCCGGCATAAAAGTCCGCACCGGATAAAGATTCGGTGCGGCTAATCCAGACTTGCGCAATTGTCAGGATCAGAAAACCAGCGCCTGGCCATCCTTGCGGCTTTCCGTCGCAGCAATCCAGAAGCCTTGCGGATCGCGTACGATAGCCTGTGCGCCGCCGAAGCTATAAGTTTGCAGCGGATCTTCCACCACAATTTTATGGCCCATCGCCCGTAATGCGGCGATCGTGTTGCGATCGAAGGCGGGTTCTACTATTACTTCGCGGCCTTCGACGACCCGCCAGCGCGGCGCATCAATAGCCGCCTGAGGATTTTGCTTGTGCAGCATAATGCGCAGTGCCATCTGCAAATGCCCCTGTGCCTGCATCGGGCCACCCATCACGCCAAAAGACATCAGCGGCTGGCCTTCGCCGTCCAGTGCGAAAGCCGGAATAATAGTGTGAAAGGCGCGCTTGTTCGCCGCGACCACGTTTGGATGCGTTTCTTCCAGCACAAAGCCTGCGCCGCGATTTTGCAAGCTGATGCCCGTATCAGGTACTACAACGCCGGAACCGAAGCCCATATAGTTGGACTGAATAAAGGACACCATCATGCCGTTGGCGTCGGCGGTAGAGAGATAAACCGTACCGCTCTGCTGTGGCGCACCAAAGGTAAAATCACCGGCTTTATCAGGATCGATCAGGGCGGCGCGTTGCTTCAGGTAATCGTCACTTAGCAGTAGCTCCGCCGGAAATTCCATATGATCTTCGTCGGCGATATAGCGTTCCAGATCCACCAGCGCCAGCTTCATCGCCTCAATAGAAAGATGTAGCCACTGCGCGGAGTCCGGATCAAAGCGGCCGATATCCCACTGCTCCAGAATACCCAACGCCATCAGCGTAGCGATGCCCTGGCCGTTGGGCGGCAGTTCCTGCACCGAACCGCCAGCAAAGGGACGTGAGAGCAAAGTAACCCAGTCGGCGCGATGGTTTTTCAGATCTTCCAGCGTCAGCGCCGCGCCATGCTCTTTGGCGAAAGCGGCGATTTTTTCCGCCAGCTCGCCGTGGTAGAAAGCCTCGCCGTTGGTGGCGGCGATCTTCTCCAGCGTGTCGGCCTGACAGGGATTGCGAAACAGCTCGCCTGCACGCGGCGGACGGCCTTCAGGCGCAAAACAGGCGCAAAAGCCGGGCTGATCGCGTAGTTTTTGGTAGCCACGCTCCCATAAATGGCCGATCAGCGGCGAAACCGGGAAGCCGTTACGCGCATAGTCGATGGCGGGCTGCGCCAGCGTGGTCAGCGGCAGCGTGCCGAAGCGTTCAGCCAGCTCGACCCAGGCGGAAACCGCGCCCGGCACGGTTACGGAATCCCAGCCGATTTCTGGCATAGCCTGAAGATGCGCGAAAGTCTCACGCGACCAGGCTGCGGGCGCGCGGCCCGAGGCGTTCAGTGCATGCAGCTCTTTGCCGTCCCAAACGATGGCGAAAGCATCGCTGCCGATACCGTTGCCGGTTGGCTCGAGCACGGTCAGCGCGATAGCGGTGGCGATCGCCGCATCTACCGCATTGCCGCCCAGCTGTAACATTTTAACTCCGGCCTGGGCTGCCAGCGGCTGCGAGGCGGCCACGGCATTACGGCCCATCATCGGCACGCGGTAAGAAGGATAGCTCACGTTAAAATCACTGATTTCGCTCATTGCGGTTCCTTAAAATTAATCATTGCGCGGATCGAGCGCGTCGCGCAGTCCGTCGCCCAGCAAATTAAAGCCCTGCACAATCAGGAAAATAGCAAGGCCGGGAAAAACCGACATCCAGGGCGCCTGCTCCAGGAAGCCTTTGGCGGTGTTGAGCATCGCGCCCCAGGAGGGATTAGGCGGCTGCTGGCCCAGCCCCAAAAACGAGAGGCTCGCTTCGGTAATAATGGCTGAAGCGATGGCAAGCGTGGCCTGCACCAGAATCGGTGAAAGGACGTTAGGCAACACGTAACGCAGCACAATCCAGCGATCCGGCAGGCCGATAGCGCGCGCGCCGTCGATATACTCTTCGTTACGGATGGCGATAACCTGGCCGCGCGTCAGACGGGCGAAAATTGGCATGGCGGAAAGGCCGATAGCGATCATCGCATTGCCCAGGCTCGGGCCGAGAAAAGCGCCCAGCGCAATCGCCAGGATCAAAAACGGGCAGGCCAGCAGCGCCTCGATAAAGCGTGAAATCACGCCGTCCCAGATCCCCTGCCAGTAACCGGCAATCAGCCCCAGCGGCACGCCGATTAGCATGGCGATGGCGACCGAAATGCATCCCGCCAGCAATGAGGTACGCGCTCCCCAGATCATCCGCGACAGGATGTCACGTCCCAGCTCGTCGGTTCCAAGCCAATGAAGCGCGGAAGGCGCTTTGCGCACCGCCAAAAAATCCGCCTTGATTGGATCGAACGGTGCCAGCCAGGGCGCCAGCAACGCGACGGCGACAAATAACGCGACGATGGCCGCGCCGATCATCGCGCTTTTATTGCCGGTAAACTTCTTGAGCACCCGATTAACGGGTTTTTGCAGCCGCTCTGCGCTGGCTGCCGTCAAAACTTCACTCATGGTCAGCCTCGCATTTTCGGGTTAATCAGCACATAGAGCACGTCGGCCAGCAGGTTCAGCAGCAGAAAGCCGATGGCGACTACCAGCACCACGCCCTGCACCACGGCATAGTCACGGTTAAATACCGCATCGACGATCATCTTGCCGAAGCCGGGTAGGGTGAAAACCTGTTCGGTCAGCACCGCGCCGCCCAGCAGCTCGCCGAACAGCAGCGTAGTCAGGGTAATCACCGGCACCAGCGCGTTACGGAAAGCATGCTTCAGGATTACTTTTTTCGGCAGCAGGCCTTTGGCTTTTGCGGTGCGGATATAGTCGGCCTTCAGCACCGCGATCATTGAGGCGCGCGTATGGCGCATCAGCGTGGCGGCCAGGCCAGTACCAAGCACCAGCGCGGGCAGCAGCAGCGTTTTAAGATTCTGCGCCAGCCCTTCGCTCAGGCTGATGTAGCCGGAAGCGGGCAGCCATTGCAGATGCACGGAGAAGAGCAGGATCAGCAAAATGCCCAGCCAGAAATGCGGCACCGAAATACCAGAGAGCGCCACAAAATTGGTGGCGTGATCGACCCAGCTGTTTTTACGCACCGCCGCCGCAATGCCCATGCTGACGCCAACCAGCAGCGCTACTATCATCGCCAGCAGCGACAGTTCCAGCGTAACCGGCAATTTACTGGCGATAAGCTTAGTAACCGGCTCCTGGGTGCGCAGCGAGGTGCCGAGATCGCCCTGCACCGCATCGCCCAGCCAGTGAAAGTACTGGACGGGCAGCGGGTCGTTAAGGTGATAGTGCTCTCTGAGCTGGGCTATCACCGCCGGATCGCGCTCTTCGCCCGCCATCGCCAGCACAGGATCGCCCGGCAGCAGCTTTTGCAGCGAAAAAACCATGATGCTGACCAGCAACAGCGTTGGTATCGCCAACAATAAACGTTTAAAAATCAGTTCCGGCATAGTCGTTTCCGCCTCTTACTGCACCATTTTCACATTGGCCAGGCGCACCAGTCCGTCCGGCCAGGCCTTAAAGCCCTGTAGCTTTTTGTTCATGCCAAAAATGCGTGGTTCAAAATAGAGGTAAGCGATCGGCATATCAGTTTGCAGCTGCTGTACCACCTTTTCATAAAGCGCCTTGCGTGCGGCCTGGTCATTGGTGCGGCGAGCTTCCGTTAGCCACTGGTCGACCTGCGGATTGCTGTAGCGGCCATCATTCAGCGCGCCTTTGCTGTTGATAAATGAAAAGATGCTGCCATCGGGATCGGGGCGGCCTGACCAGCCGGAGAGGCTAAGCTGGTAATCGCCGCGCTGCTGGCGATCCAGTAAGGTAGCGAACTCGCTCATTTGCAGATTAACGTTGAATCCGGCCTCGCTAACCATCGCCTGAATTACCTGGCCGACCTGCTGCGAAGTTGGGTTATTGGTTACCAGCAGCGTGACGTTAACCGGCGTTTTCACCCCAGCGGCGGCCAGTAGCGCTTTAGCTTTTTCCACATCGCGCGCGGGTATCGGCAGTTTGACGTGGTAAGGGCTGACGGGCGAGAAAGGTTGATTAGCTGGCGTGTACTGGCCTTCAAAGGCAACCTGGTTCAGCGCGTCGCGATCGATAGCCAGCGAGAAAGCCTCACGCACACGGGCATCTTTAACGAAAGGATTATCGGGCGCGACCTTGCCATTGGCGATATTAAAGGTGATGCCCTGATAGCCAAGGCCGGTCGCTTTAACCAGGCTCAGACGGCTATCGGCCTGCACGGTTTTCACATCGCTGGCGGCGATCCCTTCCGTGAGGTCCAGATCGCCGGAGCGCAGGTTCGCCAGGCGCACTGAAGCATCGGGGATCGGCAGAAAAACGACTTTATCAAAATGATAAGCGGACTTGTTCCAGTAGTTTTCAAAGCGTTTCAGCACGATGCGATCCTGCTGCACGCGGCTTTCAAACTGGTAAGGCCCGGAACAAACCGGATGCGTGGCGAAATCGGGCTTCGCGGCGGCTTTCGGCGCCAGCATCGCGCCCGCGCGGTCGGTTAGCTGGCTGAGCAGCGCGGCATCAGCGTTTTTCAGATGGAAGATAACCTGTGAAGGCGAAGCCACCTCGACCGATTCAATCGAAGAAATCTCGCTCTTGCGCAGCGAACCCGGCAGCGTCAGCGCGCGATCGATATTGAATTTTACCGCCGCGGCGTCAAATTTTTCGCCGTCCTGAAAGGTCACGCCCTGGCGCAGATTCATGGTCAGCGTTTTGCCGTCGTCGCTCCATTGCCAGTCAGTCGCCAGGCCGGGCACCACCTGGAGTTTTTCGTCAACATCTACCAGGCGGTCGCACATAGCGGCAAAGACAAAGCGGCCATAATAGGTGCGGGCGAGGTGCGGATCGAGCATATCGGGATCGGCGCCCAGGCCAATGCGCAGCGTGCTTTCCGCCTGCGCTTGCAGGCTGCTTATCAGCATCAGGCCGCCGAAGGCGGTAAATAATTTGTGGCGTAGCTTCATGGCGTCACTTCTCCAGAGAGGGATGAAAAGCGGCTTGCCACCGCTTGATCGAACAGCGCGCGACGGCGCAAAAAAATTTTCGAAGGCGGCGTTACGGCAATCACGCTGCGGTCGCGGTTAATCTCCTGCCAGCGGTGACAGGCCACCTGGCGGCCACCGGCAAGCACCTGCTGAATGGGTTCCAGCAATCGGCATTCGTCGCTGACGTATGGGCAGCGCGTGTGGAAGCGGCAGCCGGAAGGCGGCGCGGCTGGATTGGGCAGATCGCCCTGCAAAACGGGAATCTGTCGGGCGACGCCGGGCCGTAAACGCGGCGCGGAGGCGATCAGCGCCTGGGTATAGGGATGCAGCGGCGCGTCAAAGATTTCATCTACCGTAGCCAGCTCGACGATTTGCCCCAGATACATTACCGCCACGCGGTCGCTCATATGACGGATCACGCCCAGGCCGTGCGCCACTACGATCAGCGTCAGGCCAAACTGTTGCTTCAGGCTTTCCAGCAGGTTCACTACCTGTGCCTGCACCGAGACATCCAGCGCGGAAACCGGCTCGTCGCCCAGCAGCAGCTTTGGGCCAGAAGCCAGCGCTCGGGCGATACCGATACGCTGGCGCTGACCGCCAGAAAATTCGTGTGGATAGCGGCGCGCCCAGGCGGCGGGCAGACCCACGGTTTGCAGCAGATCGATGACTTTTTGCTGACGATCGCTCCCAGAAAGCGGCTCATGCAGCCACAGAGGCTCGCCAACGATACGCTCTACGGTCATACGTGGATTCAGCGAGGCGAACGGGTCCTGGAAAATAATTTGCAGCTCGCGGCGTAGCTGGTTCAGGCGTGCGCCGCTGGCTTTGGTAATCTCTTCGCCCTGATAGAAAACCTCGCCCTGAGTCGGCTTAAGTAACCGCAACAGCAGGCGGCCCAGCGTCGATTTGCCGGAGCCGGACTCGCCGACGATAGCCAGAGTTTCGCCCGGCATAACCTTTAGCGAGATGCGATCAACAGCGGTTACTTGCGTGTTGCGTTTAAACAGGCGCGTTGGCCCGGCGAAGCGTTTGCTCAGATCGGTGCATTCAAGAATGGGCTGACTCATGCGTATTCTCCGGAGGCAATATGCTCTTCCAGCGGCGCGCGGAAGCAGGCGACCTGGTGATGCAGGCCGATATTTTTTAGCGCGGGCTTGTGCTGGTGGCAGCGCAGCTGGGCGAAAGGGCAACGTGTAGCGAATCGGCAGCCTGGCGGCATCTGTTCAGGCAGCGGCACGGCACCGGGAATGGTGGCCAGCGTTTGCACGCGCGCGTCGGGATTGGGAATCGACCCCATCAGGCCAATAGTGTAAGGATGCTGCGGATCGTTGAAGATCTCCGCCACGTCGCCGGTTTCCACTACCTGACCGGCGTACATTACCGCCACGCGCTGCGCCACTTCCGCCACCACGCCCAAATCATGCGTGATCATCAGTATCGCCGTGCCGGTTTCTTCTTTTAGGTCATTCAGCAATGCCAGGATCTGCGCCTGGATAGTGACGTCCAGCGCGGTCGTCGGCTCATCGGCAATCAGTAGCTTTGGCCGGTTGATCAGCGCCATCGCAATCATTACGCGCTGCCGCATGCCGCCGGAAAGCTGATGCGGATAAGCCTTCAGGCGCATTTCCGCCGCCGGGATCTGCACCTTTTCCAGAATCGCCAGCGCGGTCGTCATCGCCTCGCGTTTGCCGACATGATGATGGCGTATTACGGCTTCGCTTAGCTGATCGCCCAGGGTAAAAGAAGGGTTTAGCGAAGTCATTGGTTCCTGAAAAATCATCGCCAGCTGGTTGCCGCGCAGATCGGCATAATCGCGCGGGTTTAAGGCGTGCAGATCCCGATCAAGAAAAGTCATCGCGCCCTGACGAATCTCCGCGCTGTCGGGCAGCAGGCCCATCAGCGCCAGCGAGGTAATGCTTTTGCCGCAGCCGGACTCGCCGACCAGCGCCAGCGTCTCGCCTGTCTGCACCTGTAGCGAAATATTATCCAGCACGCTGACCGGCGATCCCTTAAACCTGACGTTAAGCTGGCGTACATCCAGCACCGGAGTAGTGGTGTTCATAGCTGCTCCTCTTCACCGCAGTTAATGGCTTCAATTAGCGTCTGCTGTAGTACCAGTAAGTGTTCGCGCATCGCCGTGGCCGCTTCCTGCGGCTGTCGGCTGGCGATATATTCCACCAGCCGCCGATGGTGATCGTCATAGCTGTGCAGACGATCGGCGGTGCGCGCCAGCTCGCGCAAATGCTGCCAGCCCGGTTCGCGACGCACGGCGTCCACCGCGTCGAACAGGCCCAGCATCAGACGATTACCAGCGGCCTCGGCGATGGCGCGATGAAAGGCGCTATCCCATAGCTCATGCTGGTCGCCGTCTTTCAACGCGATCAGCTGCATCCGCTCCAGCAACCTTTTCATCAGCGCAATCTGTTCGCCGCTGGCGCGCAGTGCGGCTAAGCGGGCCAGCCCTGGTTCAAGCTGGATCCTCGCTTCCATAACCTCCAGCAGATTCGAGCGCTGTGGCAGATCGTGTAGCATCAGCGGCTGCACCGGCGCGGCAGGCCCAACAAAGGTGCCTTTGCCCTGCTTGCGCCAGATGCGGCCCTCTTCTTCCAGTACGTTCAGCGCCCGACGGATTTCCCGGCGGCCTACGGCAAAGCGCTCTGCAAGCTCACGCTCGCCCGGCAGCGGCTGCTGTGCGGCCTGTTGCTGAATCAGCTGGCGCAACTGGTCCAGTGCGGTATGGGAACTGACGGACTGCGGCGTATCACTCATAATTGGTTCGCTTCTGCATATCTCGCTAAATGCGCCAGTACGTGACGACCATCGGTCTTCTGTAGCGCATACCTGTAAAGACAACAGGCAAAAAGCGAACCAATTTTGAAATGGTTCGGAAGAGAGCTGATGAGATATGTCTAATGATATGAATGGTAAGGAGAAAATATTTATGGCGCGCAGTGTGGAAAAAAGTAGCACGGCTTAGAGAGCAGCAAGATATTGATAACGCACTATTTCAGCGCACCACTATAAAGCGCCGAAGAAAGAACCTGCGATCGACGTAAAAAGTCCAGTTTGTTTGCCGTTTTCACAATGGCGAATTTTTACCGTTTTTACCGCTTTTCGAAACATCCATTTTGTTGTAATCGCTACCACCTCAGACCGCGTCTGCCGCGGCCTGAGGTCTGTATTAGCCCTGTAAAATTTCCTCGCAGGCAGGTTTAAAAAATAGTCAAAAAATGGAGCGCAAAAATTTGCGTTTGCGCCCATACTAAAAATCCTGGCGTTTTCCTGCGCTGTCTCGTTGAGCTCCTCAGGCTGTTGTCCGCCAGCATTCGGGATCCGGGCCTCGGATCCTCCCTCTGGTTGTTCACATTTCGTGATTTTTATGAGGAGTGCTCTATGGAAGTTAAAGACCCAATGGGTGAGTTGTTGTCCAGTCTTGAGCACATCGTGCTTACGCGTGAAGTTATCCAGGCCGCTCCCGCATTAAAGGGCGAAGTTTCGATGCCCGAACCAAAACGCATTCGGGAAATTACCGGCATGGAAGTAGACGAGTTTGCCCTGGCGATGGGCGTGAGTGTTTCTTCGGTTAAAAGTTGGGAAGCGAAGCGCAGCAAACCTTCCCGCAGCGCGCAGAAGCTGATGCTGTTGATCCAATCAAATCCTTGTCTCAGCCGTGAGCTGCTGGGATAGTAGATAAAAGCTGGATGCATAAAAAATGATAGCCGAGAAAACCCGCCGCCTGGCGGGTTTTATGTTTTCGGGCATCTCCTTTTACAATTCCGGCTTGCCGTCAACTTCACATTTCTTTACCCTACGCCGCTTTGCCTGAACAGGGGACAAGCACATGCAGGTTAAAGGTCTGGCAGCCATGTCTGCCAATACTTCTCTCGAAACCTTCGAATTTCAGCGCCGCGAGCCTCAGGCTGGCGATGTGCATATCGATATCCACTACTGCGGCGTTTGCCATTCTGATTTGCATATGGCGCGTAACGAGTGGGGCGTCAGCGAGTTTCCGCTGGTACCTGGCCATGAAATCGTCGGCCGCGTTATCAGCGTTGGTAACGACGTTACCGCTTTTAAAGCAGGCGATCTGGTGGGCGTCGGCGTCATGGTCGATTCCTGCGGCCACTGCTCGCAGTGCAGCCAGGGCGAAGAGCAATATTGCGAAGCGGGCTTTACCGCCACCTATAACGGTGAAGAGAAAGTTATTGGCGGCAAAACCTTTGGCGGCTATTCCGACAGTATCGTCGTGGACAGTAAGTTCGTGGTTAAGGTGCCAGAGAATCTGGAACTGAGCGCAGTGGCGCCGCTGCTGTGCGCTGGCGTCACCACCTGGTCGCCGCTGAAGCACTGGAATATTAAGCCTGGCCAGCGCGTCGGCGTAATCGGCCTGGGCGGCCTGGGCCATATGGCGGTAAAATTGGCGAGCGCGCTGGGCGCGGAAGTGGTGCTGTTTACCACTTCGCCAGCCAAAGGCGAGGATGCGCTGCGCCTGGGCGCCAGTAAAGTGGTGGTTTCTAAAGATGCAGAACAGATGGCGGCGGAAGCTAACAGCCTCGATTTTATTCTTGACTGCGTGGCGGCACCGCACGACCTCGATCCTTACCTGAATACGCTGAAAACCAACGGCCATCTGGTGCTGGTAGGCATTCCGGACGCGCCGCATAAGTCACCGAACGTGACGCCGATAGTCTTCAAGCGCCTGAGCATTTCCGGTACCTCAATTGGCAGCATTCAGGAAACGCAGCAGATGCTGGATTTCTGCGGTGAGCATAATATTGTTTCCGATGTGGAAGTTATCCGTCCGGATGAAGTGGAAACGGCGTTTGAGCGCATGCTGAAAGGCGACGTGAAGTATCGCTTTGTGATCGATATGAAGGCGAACTAAGTCTCTTTTATTGCCAGGGAGGGCAAAATTGAATGGGCGGAACTATCCGCCCATTTTTAATGCTCAGCCTGCCTACTGCAGCAGCGAAATATCCGCTACCTGCAGGAACAGCTCGCGCAGTTTGGTCAGCAGCGTCAGACGGTTGATCCGCACTTCTTTCTCTTCTGCGTTAACCATTACCTTCTCAAAGAAGTTATCCACGGCAGTGCGCAGCTGCGCCAGCTCAATCAGCGCATCCTGATAGCGGCCTTCCGCAAAATAAGGCGCCAGCTTGCTGCTTAAAGCGGAAACGTAGGTCGCCAGCTGGATCTCTTCGTTTTCTTTCAGCAGGGAAGCCTGCACGCTGTCGTTCAGCGGCTCGCTTGATTTCGCCAGGATGTTGGACACGCGCTTGTTGGCCGCTGCCAGCGCCGCTGCTTCTTCCAGCGTACGGAAGTGCGAAACGGCTTTCATACGGGCATTGAAATCTGCCGGACGGGTAGGGCGACGGGCCAGCACGGCCTGGATGGTATCGACGCTGTGGCCTTCTTCCTGGTACCAGGTGCGGAAACGGCCCAGCATGAAGTCGATCACTTCATCTACCGCTTTAGCATTGCTCAGCTTGCTGCCGTAGAGGCGCACTGCTTCTTCAGTCAGGGTTTGCAGATCCAGCGGCAGGTTTTTTTCGACGATGATACGCAGCACGCCCAGCGCAGCACGGCGCAGCGCGAACGGGTCTTTATCGCCTTTTGGATGCTGGCCGATGCCGAAAATGCCTGCCAGCGTATCCATTTTGTCAGCAATAGCCAGCGCACAGGCTACCGGATTGGACGGCAGATCGTCGCCTGCAAAGCGCGGCTGATACTGCTCGTTCAGAGCTATCGCTACATCTTCCGCTTCGCCGTCGTGACGCGCATAGTGCATGCCCATCACGCCCTGGGTGTCGGTAAACTCAAACACCATATTGGTCATCAGATCGCATTTAGAGAGCAGGCCAGCGCGCGTCGCGTGATTCACATCGGCGCCGATTTGTCCGGCAATCCAGCCAGCCAGCGCCTGAATGCGGTCGGTTTTGTCGCGCAGCGTGCCCAGCTCTTTCTGGAACAGCACGGTTTCCAGACGCGGAAGATTATCTTCCAGACGCTGTTTGCGGTCGGTATTAAAGAAGAATTCCGCATCGGCCAGACGTGGGCGAACCACTTTTTCGTTACCGGCGATAATCTGTGACGGATCCTTCGACTCAATGTTGGTGACAAAGATGAAGTTCGGCAGCAGCTTGCCCGCGTCGTCATAGACCGGGAAATACTTCTGGTCGCCTTTCATGGTATAGACCAGGGCTTCGGCAGGCACCGCAAGGAATTTCTCTTCGAACTTCGCGGTCAGCACCACTGGCCACTCGACCAGCGAAGCGACCTCTTCCAGCAAACTTTCGCTGAGATCGGCATGGCCGCCGATTTTTCGGGCGGCGGCTTCAGCATCGGCTTTGATCTGCGCCTTACGCGCTTCGAAATCAGCCTGTACCTTGCCGCGTTCCAGCAAGATTTGCGGATACTGATCGGCAGTATCAATAGTGAACTCCGCCTCGCCCATAAAGCGGTGGCCACGAATGGTACGGCCAGATGCAATACCAAGAATAGTTGCCGGAATACTCTCTTCGCCCAGCAGCAGCGTAACGGTATGCACCGGACGCACGAACTGCACGTCGGAATCGCCCCAGCGCATCAGTTTCGGGATTGGCAGCTTCGCCAGCGAAGTAGCCACCATCGCAGGCAGCAGCGACTGCGCGCTTTCGCCTTTTACGTGGGCGCGATAGAGCAGCCATTCGCCTTTATCGGTGCTCAGACGCTCGGCCTGATCCACGGTGATGCCACAGCCGCGTGCCCAGCCTTCTGCGGCTTTGGTGGCAGCGCCGTTGGCATCAAACGCGGCGGCAATGGCCGGGCCGCGCTTTTCAACTTCGCGATCCGGCTGCGCGGCGCTAAGCGCGGCAACTTTTACCGCCAGGCGGCGCGGTGCGGCGTACCAGCTAACTTCGCCATGCGTCAGGCCAGCGCCATCCAGCTCGGCAGTCAGGTTAGCGGCAAAGGACTCGGCCAGGCTGCGCAGCGCCTTTGGCGGCAGCTCTTCGGTGCCAATCTCCACCAGAAATGTTTTTTCAGTCATGGCTGCCTCTTATTTTTTCTTGCACATCGGGAAGCCCAGCGCCTCGCGAGACGCATAGTAGGCTTCGGCCACGGCTTTGGTCAGGGTGCGGATGCGCAAAATGTAGCGCTGGCGTTCGGTGACGGAAATCGCCTTGCGCGCGTCCAGCAGGTTAAAAGTGTGACCCGCTTTCAGGATGCGCTCATAAGCCGGCAGCGGCAGCGGTTTTTCCAGCTCCAGCAGGCTTTTCGCTTCTTTTTCGTACTGCTCGAAGCAGGTAAACAGGAAGTCGACGTCCGCGTGTTCGAAGTTGTAGGTAGACTGCTCGACTTCGTTTTGATGGAAAACGTCGCCGTAGGTGGTTTTACCCAGCGGGCCGTCGCTCCAGACCAGATCGTAAACGCTGTCCACGCCCTGGATATACATCGCCAGACGCTCCAGACCGTAGGTGATTTCGCCGGTAACCGGCTTGCACTCAAGACCGCCGACCTGCTGGAAGTAGGTGAACTGCGTGACTTCCATGCCGTTCAGCCAGACTTCCCAGCCCAGGCCCCATGCGCCCAGCGTTGGGTTTTCCCAGTTATCTTCCACAAAGCGGATATCGTGGATGGTCGGATCCATACCCAGCTCTTTTAGCGAGCCGAGGTAAAGCTCCTGAATATTGTCCGGCGACGGCTTAATGATCACCTGGAACTGATAGTAATGCTGCAAGCGGTTCGGGTTTTCGCCGTAACGGCCATCGGTGGGGCGGCGCGAAGGCTGTACATAGGCGGCAGCGATCGGCTCCGGCCCCAGTGCGCGCAGGCAAGTCATCGGGTGAGAAGTGCCCGCGCCGACTTCCATATCCAGCGGCTGGACGATGGTGCAGCCCTGGCGTGCCCAGTAATCCTGTAAGGTCAGGATCAGACCCTGAAATGTCTTGGTATCAAACTTTTGCATGTTGTTTTCGCACGCGAGACGGTTTTAAAAGTGGGCGTCAGTATACCCTTTGACCGTCGGTTAGTCAGCCCGATGTTGGCGGCTGCTGTTATTGGGCATTTTCGGCATAGCTGGTGTCCCGGCATCGGTAAAGCCCGTAGCCGCTTATAAGGGCGTTGGCGCTGACCTGCTTTATGGGCAGTGGTAAAACAGGCTGCTATAGCCAAAGATCAAATTTTTATAATGGCCTGACTCTTTTTTAAAACTGAATCATTTATGGAAATAAACGGTGATTTTATGGCTGATATTACACTGTTATATTTAAGTCCGTGAATGGCAGCCTTCAGGTAAGCATCTTCGTCCTGCTTTAATAGAAGGGCACAAGAGGTAAGTGCAGGAAATTATATTTTATTTATCGCCAGAAATTTCCCGAAATTTATTTTCACCCTTAAGGCAAGGGAGCGCTCTTTTTTTGCCGTTTTTTAAAATGTTCTTAAGTGCATAAGGAAAAGATAAATTAAATGATTTTACAATTATTTTTCTTTTATTTTTGCCTTTAAGGCTATGGAGTAAAACGCGCCTTAAGGGGGTTAATAAAATAAAAACATTAAAATCAATAGCTTGATTTTAATCCTTCGAGAAATTTTATTAATTTCAGTGGTGTTATCACATAAGACTTTATTAATAATTAACTAACCTGCTTCATACATTAAAATCCTGCATCGTTACGATAAAAAATACTTGTTTTACAGCTCTGACCTGCAATTTTAAAACTCGCCTTGATATTTAACCTGGGCAAGGATTTATCCGGGAAAATATAAAAATTTGTATTTTTACTTTTCTTCTCAAGAGACCGTTTTGGTTAGAGAAGTCCGATCGATTTTAATTATTTTGGGCATCCTTGTTTCAGCTTATTTATTGTCGATACAACAAGGTTTATTTCTATAAACCTTTGTGCGTCTTTTTATGTGAAAAGGAATTGCATTGATGGAAAAAATCAGCTTCAGGCTCAGCGCTGTGGCGCTATCTGTCCTGTTTGGTCTTAGCGCAACGGCGATAGCAGCAAATGTATCATCAATTTCCGTACCCGATGTTAGCGCGCTGAGTAAAGACACCAATGGTTACTACTCTGGCGGGGGCTCGCTGTTTGTCGGCGGTTCCGATCTGACCTGGACCAACGAGGCTACAAGCGGCGCTTCATGGGAAAAAATCAATACGCAGACGGCGGGCTTCGACGCTGTAGTACGCAGCAGCGGCTACGAAGGCTATCTGAATGCGAATGCGGCCACTTTAGGGCATGACGTCAATTACTTTATTGATGAAGACTATGAGCGCTCCGTACACGGACAGCGCCTGGCCAGCTCCCTTTCAGAAACCGGCTACTCCCGTCCAGCCAACATTGTACAGGGACTGCTGATGGGGACGGCGGATAGCCGCTATACCAAAACGCAGACCGTTACTCTTTATCAACGCGATGCCAGCGGCAATATCGAATACCAGAAAGATGCCGACGGCAATTTTGTGGTGGATACCGCAGGTAACCGCATCCCGCTAACCGTCAGCAAGACCATCGAGCTGGATCGCAATTCCGATGTTTACATCCGTACGGCTGAAACCATCGGCGGTACCTTCGGCCTGGCCGACGCCACTATCTATTCCAAAGTTAAAAGCTTTAGCGGCGATGCAGTCGCGGCCGTCAATACCAGCGGCCTTCTTTATGAAACCAGCTGGAATAACCATGCGCGCGATGTGCTGAGCCTGACGAACAGCATTATTGATAACACCCTGTCTACAGACTCTTATGCGACCAATCCTGCGCTGGAAGGCAGCAGCGAAGAGCAAATTTACAGCGAGCGTCCTTATGCTGTAGGCGTGGCGATTAATCATACCGGCGTAAACTGGATGACGGACAGCGCGGGCAACCAGATTGAGTCCAGCTCCGCCACCAATATTGTACCGGCTAATGCCAATATCGTACTGGATAAGGTACAGATCACCGCGCAAAACCTGGCGGCCGTCCGCGAAGACGATCACTATACCAACAACCAGAACAACTACAGCTATTCTGCCGATACCAGCTCTACCGCGCTGGCAATCAGTGGTTCTGGCCTTTTTGCCACCCTGAACGCAGCAACGCTGACCGGCGGCGTGAACGGCGCAGGAAAATCGCTGACTTTGTCCGGACACGCTAATCGTACGGATATTTCTGCGTCCACCCTCAACGGCGATATTGTCATTGCCCACGATGGCTATACGCCAGTTATTACCGTAACCGTAAAACATGATGACAACGGTAATTACTACGCGACGGGCGCAGCTTCAGCCAGCAGTCTGCAACGCAATCAGGATGGTACCACGCTGAATGTCACCAGTAGCGTAATCAACGGCGACATCACTGCGTCTGGCGTGGCAGGTTATGAAATCCAGCTGGTGGATGTAACTGACAGCAACGCGCAGGTCAATATTGCGCCAACCGTCCATTCTACTGCTCAGGCCATCTACAACAACGCCATTAGCAGCATCAACCAGACCGTGCTGGGCAATGCCAGCAACGCATGGACGCCAGTGTCGATTAACCTCAGCAGCAGCACGCTGAACGGCGGCGTTACCGGCACCACCACGCTGAATACGCCTGTGCAGTACAGCCATGACAGCGGCGCGCGCGTATATACCTGGAATCCGGATCTAACGCTGAACGGCTCAGTCTGGAATGCAGCAGCGGACGCAAACCTGACTACAGGCAGTGAAGTCAAAGTCAGCAACGTGCACGATCTGAACCTGACGTCTTCAACGCTGAATCTGGTTAACCTGAACGAAGATACCGCTACGCTGGGCGATAAGAATCGCTATGAGAACCTCAGCACCGCGCGGGTCATCGTGCACAATAATCTTTCTCAGGATAAAGACACCAACGGTCAATATCTCGCTTCAACCATCAACGTTGGCAAAAGCGTGGTCGATCCTCTGCTGAATCTCAGCGGCGACTATGCCTGGGGTTCAATGCAGGTGAAAGGCAGCGCGGCGGGTAATTATCTGCTGCATATCGCCAGCTCCGGCGTTGAGCCTTACGTGAAAAACGGTTACCTGGCCGACAGTGCTACTGTCGATCCGCACAGCTTTGTTAACTACAAAGATGCCGGCAGCGATGCGTACTTCCACGGTGAAACCGAGCTGGGCGTTTATCAGTACGTAGCGGTCAACGAGTATGACGATACTTTGCATGGCGAGCGCAACGTTTACTTTAAAAACAACGGCAAGCTCTCTAACTCTGCCGCTACTGTGGTAAGCCTGCCAGCCGCTCAGGCCAACGTGGCCTCACTGGATGCAGACGCCCTGACGAAGCACCTGAATACTTCTCGTCACGCGGCTGATGAAGGTGGCGTGTGGCTCGCCTGGTACGGCGGTAAAAATGAGAACAAGGTTGCAGGTGATGCGGCTTATAGCCTGAAAACCAACGGCGTGATGCTGGGCGTTGATAACCGCTTTGACGCGGCGAAAGGCGGAAACTGGCTGGCTGGCGTAGCCTTCAGCTCTTCCCGTTCCGACCTGGACGTGAAAAACAGCAGCGGCGATATCGACAGCTACGGCGCGCAGTTCTATCTGTCACGTCGCTATGACAACGGCGTATTCGTTGATACTCAGGCGCAGTTCAACCACTTCAGCAACAGCGCCGACGTGCGTATGCTGGACGGCGGCAAAGCCCATGCTGAATACACCGGAAACGGCTATGGTCTGGCTATGGCGATTGGCTACACCTGGCAGCAGGACGGCTTCTTTGCTGAACCTTACGTGAAGGCGACTGGCCGTACCTTTGACGGTGCGCAGTACACCCTGAACAACGGCATGGTAGTAAACAGCAACGATTACCACTCCGTACAGGGCGAGTTGGGCGCTAACCTGGGCTACACCTTCAGCCTGAGTCAGGGTTATCTGAAGCCTTACCTCCATCTGGCCGCCATCAACGAGTTTGCTGATGACAACCAGGCCCGTATCAATAACGTAACGCTGAACAATAGCATTGATGGTGCAGCGTTCCAGATTGGTACCGGAGCAGAGCTGAAACTTAACAATGGCATCAGCGGCTACGCTGGGTTTGATTACACCAAAGGCGGCGATATCGAACGACCCTGGCAGGCGACTGTGGGCGTGAACTACAGCTGGTAAAGGGTTATCACCCACCCTGCCTCTACTTATTTTTAGAGGCAGGGTTTTTTACATCATAGAAGGAGAAAGATGTGAATTTACACCATGTAGGGAAACAACCTTTACTGCGCAAAGCGGTAAAACAACGAAACCATGACGGTGCCAACGTGCCGCCGTCACTGCAAGAATATGCCGATCAACCTTTATATGTTCTTATCGCAATGTGGTGCATGCAGCAGAACGATTGGGTCGATCGTGAACAAATCTCGGACGCTTTTGCTATTACCGAGCGGCGGGCCTCGTTTCAAATATCCTATATCTTACGCCATGCTGAGCGGATCCAGTGCCTTACCCGCAAAGTAAAAACAGAGCAAACGGGCCGCTACAGGCAGCAGCTGAAAGTGCAGCGCGTCTGCGTGGAGGAAAGTGTCCCAAAGGCAGAGCCAGCCGTCCGGCAAAGTAACCTGAAAACCGCTGTGTATCCGGAACGGCAGGAAAGCTGGCGCTGGGTTTTGACCCGGCAGGCGCCAGGGATGAAATAATCCCATAGGGCATCATTCCGCCATGCCGGACGAGCGATTTTACGTGAAAATAAGAAACGCCGTTTTGTAAACCTTGTTACGCTACAACTGGTTTTGCCAGCCAGGGAAAATTAAGCGGGACGGAGAGATTCAGCCCGCTTAATGCAAACCAGCCTTTCGGGGAGAGTCTGATTTCTTGCCGCTGAGGTTGTTGAACATTTCACGCCCGGCTACCCTCTGTTACGCATTGATGCGAGGAGAGGGAAAGATGAAAGAAAAGATCGCCTGGATAGATAACCTGCGCGCGGTGGCCTGCCTGATGGTAATCATGATCCACACCACCACCTGGTATATAACCAATGCGCCAAAGGTAGGAGAGCATACCTGGGATCTTTCTAATCTGCTGAATTCCGCCTCCAGGGTTTGCGTGCCTCTCTTTTTTATGATTTCCGGCTTTCTCTTTTTCGGCGAGCGCAGCGCACAAGGCCGCCATTTCCTGCGCATCGTGCTTTGCCTGCTGTTTTACAGCGCGGTGGCACTGGCTTATATCACGTTGCTGACGCCTATTAGCCAGGGCATTTCTATCCGGCTGCTTTTCCAAAAACCCGTGTTTTATCACCTGTGGTTCTTTTTTGCGATTATCGCTATCTATATGCTTTCGCCGCTAATCCAGGTAAAAAACGTCCGTCCGGGTTATCTGGCGGCGGTAGTGCTGGTGCTGGCGGTGCTGGGCAATCCCAATACTGTCGATCAATCCGTAGGCCATTTTCAGTGGTTGCCGCTAAATCTTTATATTAACGGCGACAGTTTTTATTACGTGCTTTACGCATTGTTTGGCCGCGCGCTGGGCACAATGGAGACCGGCGGGCGCGGCATCAGCTGGCTGGCTGGCGTTACCTTTATGCTTTGCGTGGCGGGCATTGCGCTGGGAACGAAGACCCAAATGGCGATCAACGGCGCTTTTGCCGATACCTGGTATTTATACTGCGGCCCGGTTGTGTTTATTGCCGCTGTCAGCCTGCTGGTGCTGTTTAAAAACGCGCTCAACAGAAAGATTTTGCCGGTTCTGGGCGTTATTTCGCGTAACTCACTGCCCATTTACGGTTTCCATGCGTTATTTATCCATTTTATGCGCACGCATCACTTTGATCATACCAATCGGCCGCTGCTGGATATCCCGCTGGTTTTCGCCATCACCCTGGTGGGCAGTCTGGCGCTGGCGCTGGGGCTGAGGAAGCTGGACAGGCGACAGCTGGTGAGTTAAGCGGTTTAATCAGGCCAGCGCTGAAGCGCACGTCTGAGCTGGCGAGAGGAAGAAAAACCTGCCGCCAGCGCCGCCTTTTCCGCGCCTTCGCCTTGCTGTAGACGTTGATGGGCAAGCGCCAGCTTTAGCTGCTCTTGATAATCCCGAACGCTCATCCCCAGGTGCAGCCTGAACAGGCGCCTCAGATGACGGGCGCTGACATGAACGCGTGCGGCAATTGCCTCCAGCGTCCAGGTTTTTTCCGGCTCGGCTATCAGCAAATCCTGCGTGCGGTGGATCACCGGATTGATATGGTTGCGGTGGCGCAGCCAGGGTGAAAGCTGGGGATCGTCGCCCGAGCGGCGGAACCAGACGACCATTTCCCGCGCCACTGCCAGAGCCGCCTGGGAACCGCATAGCCGATGAATCAAATGCAGCGCCAGATCGATACCCGCCGTAATGCCTGCGCTGGTATAGATATTGCGATCTTCCACGAAAATGCGCTCTTCTTCGATAATCGCTGCTGGTTCTGCGCTTCTCAGGCGATGGATCACTTCGTGATGAGTAGTACAACGCACACCATGTAGCAGGCCGCTGCGGGCCGCCAGAACAGCGCCGGAGCAGACGCAAACCAGCTTAATGCGCTGCGCGTGGATAGCTGGCTGTAGGCGCATCAGCCAGTGTTGTGCCGCGATGGCCTGCGGCGTATCGAAAGAAATGGCGGAGTCCGCCACGCCCGGGATGACTAACAGACTGCCGTCGGGCAAACTCTCCGGCAGCGGCCCCACCTGACCGATTGCCATGCCCGTTGATGTCATTACGCTCTCCTCTGGCCCAATATAGTGCAGGCTAAAGGCCCCATCTGCTAACTGCAATGTTTCCGCCGGGCCGGTCATATCCAGCGTCATGACGCCGGGCAAGGTTAAAAACCAGACTGGATAGGCCATATTTTTTACTCTCCTGGGATTAGCCGCAGCGGCTGGGCTTCTACGCCAGCGCCTGTAAACACTCTTCAACGGTCGCTATAGTGGCAAAGCGATTGATCAATACGCTTTCGGTGCGGTGACGTAAATCCGCGATGCTGAGCCTGATATTTTTATGCGTAATCGGAAAAGTTAAGGTCGCTTCGGTAACGAAGGTAACGTTATAGCCCAGATCGGAAGCCACGCGGGCGGTGGTTTCACAGCACTGTTCAGTGCGAATGCCGCTGATAATCAAATTTTTAATCTGGCGTTCGCGAAGCCACTCGTCCAGCCCGGAGTCGGTCAGTGCGTTATGGACTCCTTTGTGTACCGTCGTCATTGCCTGATGGGACAAAAAAGGCAGGCGTTTCACCAGGCCCGAGGAGAGGGAAAAAGGCCCTTCGCTTTCTACATGAAACACATCCACAACGGGAATGCCACACGCCTGACAGCCGGCGATCAGCTGGCTGAGTTTTTGCTCAAAAGCGGGCGTTTCTTCTGTTTCCAGATAACCACGGTGATAAAAAGATTCCTGCGCGTCAATCACTAAAAGTAGGGTGGCGGTCATTTCAGGCTCCGTTATCAGCAAGGGGAAGCCCATCATGACGGGTGCAGGACGCAAGCTGAAGGCCAAAAGCGGACAGGATTGCGTGTGGAAAGGACAAAGGCTGGCGTTATGCCGCGGCCAGCCTTTATTCTGGTATTAACGTCCCACGCGAGCCTGGATTTCTGCCGGGTAGCGCTCGCCGACGACTTTCACTGTTTCCAGCGCCTGGCTAATTTTTTGCAGATCGCTTTGGCTCAGTGAAATGTCGGTCGCCGCCAGGTTTTCCTCCAGCCTGTGTAGTTTAGTGGTGCCGGGAATTGGCGCTATCCAGGGTTTTTGCGCCAGCAGCCAGGCCAGAGCTATCTGCGCGGAAGTTGCCTCTTTTTCTGCCGCCAGATCCGCCAGCAGTGTAATCAGCTTTTCGTTGGCCTCCAGCGCTTCTGCGGCGAAGCGCGGTACCTTGCTGCGAAAATCATCTTCGCCGAAGGTTTTGCCTGCTCTGATCGCGCCGGTAAGGAAACCTTTGCCCAGCGGGCTAAAAGGCACAAAGCCGATACCCAGCTCTTCCAGCAGCGGCATGATTTCCTGTTCCGGCTCGCGCCACCACATCGAATATTCGCTTTGCAGCGCCGCTACCGGCTGCACCGCATGCGCGCGACGAATAGTGTTTGCGCCAGCTTCAGAAAGGCCGAAATGTTTTACTTTACCTTCCGCAATCAGATCTTTTACCGCGCCCGCCACGTCTTCGATTGGCACTTCCGGATCGACACGATGTTGGTAAAGCAGATCGATAACGTCCGTTTTGAGCCTGCGCAGCGAGCCTTCAACCGCTTTGCGAATATGTTCCGGGCGGCTGTTTAAAATCTGCTGCTTGTTGTCATCGCCAAAAGTGAAGCCGAATTTGGTGGCAATAACCACGCGATCGCGGAACGGCTTTAGCGCTTCGCCAACCACTTCTTCATTCAGGTAAGGGCCATAAACTTCCGCCGTGTCGAAGAAGGTGACGCCGCGCTCAACGGCGGCGCGGATCAGTTCGACGGCCTGTCTGGTTTCGGTAGCCGGGCCGTAACCGAAGCTCAGCCCCATACAGCCGAGCCCAAGCGCGGACACTTCCAGCCCTGACTGACCAAGGATACGTTTTTGCATGATGATCTCCTGACTAATTTGAGAAGCAGCTTTTACAAAAGAGAAGATCATTATGAAGAAAAGAAGCAGGTGGATAATGGGCTATACCGGGATAGCGATGATGAATGATACTCATAAATAGAGAAGAGTGCTCCGGCAGTAAGCTGCCGGGGCAGAAGCATTACAACGTTTTCGCCACCATGCCGACAGCGGCCAGCAGCATAATCGCGCCAGCCGAACGGAACAGGATTTTCTGCGCATGGGCGCTGGTTAAAAAATGCCGGATCCTGAGCGCAGCCAGGATAAAAATGGCCCCAACGGCCAGCAGCACAAGGATCGTCAGCGGCACCAGCATCATGCCCCAGGTTTGCAGCGAAACGTTATCCAGCGACATAACCAGCGGCAGAATGGCCAGATAAAATGCGATGGTTTTTGGATTGCCCAGCGTAATAGTTAAACCGGAAAACCAGGCGGAAAACAGTTCCTTGCGGTCAGCACGCCGGTCGATATCAATCGCCTGTGGATTGTATTTCCAGAACTGCCAGGCAAGCCAGCAGAGGTAGATCGCTGCCGCCCAGTTAATCAGCGTAAACAACGGGGTAAAGCTGTGCGCAATCACGGCCAGACCAAATACCGCGATGGAAAGATAGATAAGATCGCCAAGGATCAAACCAGTGAGCATGGTAAAACCGGTAACGGCGCCGCTGCTGACGCTGCGCGCAACCAGCGCAGTCATACCCGGCCCGGGAATAGCGGCCGCCAGACCCAGCGCGGCGATATAGGAGAGAATTTGTGCGGTTCCTAACATGAGTTTCCCTTTACGTAGTAGTTCTGATGCGTTTTCCCTGCATCATTTAATGGAGCTGGCCAAAGCAACGAGAGCCCTGGCAAAAACCAGATCCTGCGCCGCTACGCCGACAGATTTAAACAGAGTCGATCTGGCAACCAAAGTTGTAGAAGGATCCTGTTCGCCAATTTCTTTGCCGCGCCGATCGGCAGCGATCAGTCCCTGGTCTCGCGCTTGATTCAGGCAATCTGATGCATGCCAGACCGCCTCACGTGAATCCACGTAGAGCTCAACGGCGGGATAAACATCGGCAGCGAGTTCCTGAAAACCGCGAGCCGAAGCGCCGACCGCATTAATGTGGCAGCGCGGCGGCAAATCGCGCCGATGTAAAAAAGGTTTCTTTGCCGCTGTCAGGGTGCAGATAATGTCCGCATCCTGTACGGCCTGCGCTGGCGTATCGGCAATAGTTACCGGCAGGTTGTAGCCGCCACACCATTCGGCAAATTGCGCTACGCGCTCCGAGTTTCTTCCCCAGAGCGAGATCTGGCGAATCGGCCTGACGGCCAGCAGCATCTGCACATGTTTCCTGGCCTGAACGCCCGTACCCAGAATGGCCAGATGCCTGGCATCAGGCGGGGACAGGAGCTTTGTCGCCAGCGCCGAAGCTGCCGCGGTGCGGATTTCAGTCACGGAGCCTGCATCCACCATCGCCATACCGCCATCGGCAAAAGCGTCATACAACAGAATGGCGCCTTCGTGTGAAGCGCGCCCCGGCTGGCTGAAATCGACCTTAACGGTTTTCAGGCCAAAACCGGCGTAAGGGCCGCTCCTGATATAAGCGGGCATGGTGCCCATCAGGCTTCCCTCTCCGGAAGCGATGACAGATCGCAGCGTCTGCTCTACCTCGCCCCGGCTGACCAGGGCGAAAGCTTCCTGACTAAGCTGTAGCGCCAGCGCCGGAGATAATGTCCGCTCGACAAACTCACGGTCAAAATAACGCATTAGCTGGCTTCCTGACTGGTCGTCATAAACTGCGGCTCAATATCCGTTTCGGCTACGCTGTTTAACAAGGTAGACATCGTTTTTTGCGCGACCCCAAGGATAACGTCCAGCATATTTTCCTTAGTGAAGCCAGCCTGCAGGAACGCGCTGGCCTCGTTAGCGGGAATATGGCCCTGTGCCAACGCCACGGCGCGCGTAAACTGGTGCAGCGCTGACAGTCGAGAAGGAAGTGCCTCCGGCTGCGTCAACAACTGACTGATTGTCCCGGCGGCTACGCCTTTATGCTGCGCTATCCAGCTATGTGCCTGAATGGTATAGGCGCAGTCGTTAATCATACCGGTCGTTATCCAGACAATAGCCCGCTCTTCTTCATTCAGCGAACACGCCGAAAAAGCGTCATGCGCGAACTGGTAAGAAGAAAGCAGAGCAGGTGATTCGGCCATATAGGCGCTTTGCCAGGGGATCCAGCCGAAACCGTCAATTGAGCTTTGTAGCAGCGGGCGGCTGGCGGCTGGCGCGCTGTCAATGGTATGCAGGGTAAGCAGTTTCATCGAGAATTCCTTATGGCAGTTGTGAGCCGAACACGGACCAGAGCATATGAATAGGCCGGACGGCGGAAACAAATTTCAAGTTATGCAGACGGGCGGCTATCTCGGTGGTGAGCGCCATATCCACTTCGCCGCAGGCTGCGGCCTGAGCCGCCGCGCTGGTCGACGGCATCTCCACAATACGTTCGACTTTTAATCCCGCAGGCAACAGCTCCTGAATCAAAGGCACAGGCGCAGGATGGGAGGCGATATAAAGCGGGCGATCGGGCAGCGCTTTAGAGGCCACCAGACCATAGAGCGGCGTATCGAATAAAAATGTCGCCAGCAGCTTCAGGCTGGTATCCATATAAAAGTCATTTATTCTGGGATAGGCGTTAGCGACAATAAGTAACCCGCTAGCGCTGCGTAAATTATCTCTGGCTAATTCGTAAGTATTATTAAGCCGTAGAGCGTGTTGACTTTGCTCATATCGCTCATTCATCCATCTGCAAAAAAACTGTGAAGCATATTCACTGCTTGTTCCTCTCGGGCCAAGCGTATAAACAGGTAAATTGATTGCGCGGTCTAAACCCATATCCATAAAATGATTGTTCATTTTTTTTCGCCTGAATATTTTTATTAATACACCGAGGTCAGCCAGCTTTGATAATCTTTGAGTTCACCACGCACAGCCTGTTGATAGACTTGCCTGATTTTTTGCGTCACGCTTTCGCTTGCCATACTTTGTAAAGCGTGATGGTCCAACTGTTTAACCGGTGCAATTTCCAGTCCGGTTCCGCTAAGGAAGCATTCGTCAGCCGTTAATAACTCCGAAGGTAAAATATCCCTTTCTTCTACTGTCATATTAAAGAAATCCTTCGCAAGTGTAATAACACTATCGCGGGTAATGCCTTCTAAAATATGGGCAGAGATCGGCGGCGTAATCAGTTTGCCTTTTTTTACCACAAAAATATTGGCGGTGGTCGCCTCGGCTACGTTGCCGTGACTATTGAGCATCAGTGCGTCATCGTAGCCACCGCGTTGAGCCGCTTCCATTGCCAGTGCGGAGTTAACATAGCTGCCGGTGATTTTAGCGCGGGCTGGCACAGCGTTATCCGACACTCTGCGCCAGCCTGAGATCGTGCAGCGCAGGCCATCCTGTTTAACGTAAGTTGTCATTGGCAGACTGTTGATGGAAAAGCCGCTGCTGACGCCGGAAAGCCGGACGCCAAAGCCGCTGCCCGGTAGCAAATGCCGCTTGAAAGCGAGCGGACGAATATAACAATCGCCTTGCGTATCATTGCGTTGCAGCAGGTCGCGGACGGTAGCCGCTATTTCTGCCGGTGTCGGCAGATTGATTAGCAGCAGCGAGGCGGAGCTGATTAGTCTTGCAATGTGCGCATCCAGGCGGAAAATATTAACGTTACCGCCGTCATGGCTGGCATAGCCGCGAATTCCTTCGAAAACGCCCGTTCCATAATTAAAAGCCTGAGTCGTAACGGGTAGCTGCGCCAGCTGTGCGGCAACCATTTCTCCGTTGAGGTAAACCCAGGGATGGTGTGCAGGCTTGGTATCCATCGCTTCGCTCATTATTTAAACCCACGGTTAATCAAAGCCAGCGCGGCATCACGATCCGTATTGTCGCCTTCCGGACGCAGATCGTGCAGGCGTGCGGCTTTCCAGCTGACCATGGCAGAAGTTCCTGTCACGGCGGCGGTTTCTCCGGCGGTGAGCCTCACCTGCACGCCTTCAATCTTTTGTTCTATCCATTTTTTTACTTCCGCCAGCTGTGGGCCGACATCCTGGTTCGGATCGAACATCTCTACGGTAATATCCAGCACGTCCGTTTGCTGCTGGCGATCGATACGAATGGCGTAGTCCAGACAGCCATGCAGTTTATCCAACAGCGCCGCTTCTAACTCCCAGGCGCACCACGGCCTGCCGTTAAGGGTCAGCACATCGCGTACGCGGCCCAGCGGCAGCAGTTTCTGGCTGCCGTCAGGCATCCAGGTTGAACGCACTAGGTCGCCAGTGCGATAGCGGATCAGCGGCTTCTGCCCCTGATAAAGATGGGTAATAACCAGCTCACCTGTCACCTGCCCCTGAGTAATGTCAAAGCTCTCTCCGCTAACCGGATCGATCACTTCATAAAAGTTATTTAACGGTACGGTGTAGAGATAGCTGTCATAGCTACAGACGGCCAGAATGGAGGATTCCTGCGAGGCATACATGCAGCTGTAAACCTGAGCGCCCCAGATTTCGCCGATATTCCTTAATAGCGCGGGGGTAGTCAGTTCGCCAACGGTGAGGATTAGTCTTACGCTGCTTTCCGCAGCATCCCGACCCGCTTCTTTCATAAAACGCGCTACGGCAATTGCTACTGCTGGCGTACAAACCAGTGCGGTAATTTTCAGCTCGTCAATCAGCGTCATGACCCGCTTCATGCCGACTACCGGCGAACGGGGCCACATTTTTACCACGCTGTGGCCCAAACTGCGGAAAACATCCTCGAACGTATCGCCAGTTGAGTGAAGCTCGCTTGGCCCCATCACGCCCACAATATGATCTTCGCCGTGCTGATTGAAAATTTCCCGATAGTGAACGATCAGCGGCGTATTATTGTAGATAGAATCAATTTCATTACGCGGGCAAGGCGTGGGCGAGCCGGTAGTACCGGTAGTCTCGTAATAAATCCAGCTTTTATGTAAAGGAGAGGAAGCCAGCGATGCGCCCTGCGAGCGAAGATCGTCTTTCGTGGTGAAAGGGAGTCTTTTTATATCGCTGGTAGTTAAATTTTCTATATCATTAAAGGTCAGGCCAGAAAGTCTTTCTCTGTAGAATGGCGAATGGGTAGTAACATGTTTTAATATTTCTCTTAACGCTTTATTTTGGTGCGAAGAAAGTTCGTCAATATTAATTCCACCCGCTTCAAAATGACTGTGCTGACTATATATTTCTTTGGCTTTGAGGAAAAGGTCTTCTTTAAATATAGCGTACATAAGGGTTTCCTTAAATTAAGGGATGTACAACCAGACGGCATAGTTATCCGCAACGAGCATAAGGTGCGCGTTGCAGAGGCCGGGATAAAAAGAATTTAATTATTTATTTATAAAGCGCAAGATTACCGGTCAGTCTGGTGATTCTTTTCTTCGGTCCAATCAGCCCTATAGCGACCAGCTCAATATTTTCACTGCTGACTGAAGAAATTCTTTCACCATATTCGTCATAAGTTTTGCAGGATTGCGCCAGCGCGCTGAAGGGCATAGCGTAAATGTCTTCTTCTTTAGCGATTCGCTGCAGTTCCCGAATATAGTCACTAGGCGCCAACAGTACCGGCAGCGGGCTATAAATTACGCCCGGATAGTTAACTTCATCCACGCTCTGCATATCCGGGCCGACCAGATTCTCCGTTGTGCGGCCAAAACTAATACCAATTACGCTGGCGGCGTTCATGGCCAGTCCGGCTGGTAAATCTTTATCAATAATAATGGTGCAGCGATGCTGGCTGGCGTCGAATTTCATTTTAACCTCTTGAAAATATTAGTTGTATGTGGCTCCAGCGGCACCCAGCGCGCTTAACAGACCCGTATTAAGTGTGAAATCGCTTTCCAGGTCGATATCCACCACTACCCAGTCAGCAATGGCCTGCCATTTTGCGACGCCCTGTTGATGATTGGGATGGACCAGATAGGCTTCCAGTTCTTCCCGATTATTGAACAGACCGGCAACGACGAAATCTGCCGCGATCTTCCGACGGGCGATATTTCTGCCGCAGGTCCATCCTTTAATTTCTGCGATGTGATTAGGATGGTCTCTGGTTTCGCGCTCAGCCTCTATGGCCTGTAGTGAAGCCCAGCTCCACGGGCTTTTAAAGGTAAAGGATACAATATGCATTAACATGGTTGTCTCACTATCTTTGCCGGTTATTGCAACTATTCATTAAAAAAACAAAAGTATTATGGCGGAATAAATGAGGAAATTGTTACCTATATTGCTTGCCTAACCGGTTTTGCCAGGAAAAAATGACCGCTATAACGTGGCTAAGAGAAAGGAATGTTCTGCTATGACCCTGGATAAGACAGAAATAAAAATCCTGCAGCTGTTGCAGGATGATGCCCGCATGACCAATCAGGTGCTGGCGGAAAAAGCAGGCATGTCGGCATCGCCCTGCTGGCGTAAAGTGCGCAGGCTGGAGGACGATGGCATTATTCAGGGATACCGGGCCGTGCTGGATCGGAAAAAAATCGGCCTGGGCGTGATGGTCTTTGTCCGCGTGGTGATCGACAGCCACAGCGAGGCGGAGGCCCGCAAATTCGAGGAAGAAGTTAGCGCGCTGGAAGAGGTCGTCTCCTGTTACAGCATTGGCGGCGATGCTGATTTTCTGCTGCAGGTAGTGGCGCAGGATCTGGATTCTTATGCCGATTTTGCGATGTCGGTTATCCGCCGTCTGCCCGGCATAAAAGAGATGCAGAGCATGTTTGTGCTGAAAGAGATCAAGCCGCTGGCGACGCTGCCGGTCGCCAATCCTAAATCGATTAAATAGACTCCCTTATGGCGTACCGTCGGTGGTTTTTGATCGGTACGACAAGGGGCAGCATAAAAGATAAAGCGGTGGCAAAAAGGCGGGTCGCGTTTTCCCCGCTTCCCTTGCCCGAAAAGAAAGGATAATGTGCGCGTGACAAAGTGGCGCTTCCTCGCTGACCAGTGCCACTGATAATTCCTTTTCTCAGCGGAGAAACTCATGAGCAAGTCGAAGTTCGTTCTTTTGTCTGTCCTTTTGGCCGCTGCGCCGTTAGTTTCCACAGCTTTCGCCGAGGAGGCGCCGGTCGCTGCACCACAGGATGCGCCAGCCGCTCCGGATGCACCAGCTGCGCCTGAGGCTCCACAAGCCCCTGTCGCGCCGGAAGCGCAAACGCCTGCGCAGGCGCAGTCGCCGTCGGGTGAGGAAGCCGCGCCGCAACGCGATCCGGCGCATCCCTACGAAATCCAGTATTTCTTTGCTGATTTTCAGCGCTTTACTATCGGCAGCGTAGTGCCCGATCGTTACCGCACTAAAAAATATGAAATTGTGGACTGGAAAACCCGCAACCTGCCAGCACCTGAAGAAGGCAGCAACTGGACCTATATGGGCGGCAACTACGTGCTGATTTCCAAAGCGGACGGTCGCATCCTGAAAGCGGAGTCCGGCGATATTTTCTATCGGCAGTAGGCATAAAAAAGCCCGGTTTTTACACCGGGCTTGCAGACCGCCGGCGGCGCGGCGGGCAACGTTTTACGCTGCTTTCGCTTTAGGGCGATCGCCGTACAGATAGCTTAACGAGGCCAGCAGGCACAGGCTGTATCCCAACAGTTCACAGCCTTCTTCCGCCATGTTTTTCACCGTATGGTTATAGCCGTCCAGCATCAGGTGCTGCCAGAGGTCGCGCATGCCGAACAGGCGGGCGAATACCAGGATGGTCAGTAAGCCCGCACACATCATGCCCCAGCTGGGATGGCGCAGCAGATCGGCCAGTCCCGCTACGGCGCGCTTTGGCTGTGGCGCAGCGATGGCGATACAAACTGCCGTAGCCGCCAGCGCGAACCAGACCCAGCTACCATGCGACAGCTCGTCAAATAAAAAGTCCAGCTCGCGGATCAGCATGCAGGTAAAAAAGCCGCCGATCAGTACCAGCGTCGGCCTGACGGCAGGCTGCCGGAAGGCGGCATGAAAGAAGAGTAGCGCGATGGTCAGCAGCATTAACTCCTGAGCGATTTCGGTAAACGATGTTTCATGGACGCCATTGTTCATCCAGCGTACATCGATAAAAACCATTCCCATCATTGTGGCGAGAAACAGCGCGCAGCCAAGAAAAGCCAACGCCTTGCGGCGGATAAAAAGTAAATCAGATTGCATAACGCCCCTTATTTTAGTCGGGGCGATTATAGGTATCGATTCAGCAAGGGCTTACCAAATAATGCCGCCCGCACGCGGCATTGACGGTATTACCGGGTTAAAAACACTGATTTGAGTTAATAAGATGCTTAAAAAGGCCGGAACGCTGCTGGCGCTACTCCGGCAGCTGATATTTCTGCTGCTGGCGGTCGAACCAGACGGGCGGCACATGATGCGGCGCCAGCTTGAGTTGCCCGATGCCGTTTTCGATGATAGTGGAAGCCTGTTGCCACAGCCCGCTGTCGCCAGCCTTAAGCAATTCGATTTGCACACGCTTTTCCACCAGATAGACGCGGGCAAAATGCGGGTCGTAGTGAACTATTGAGCGCGTATTATCGATAATGTCAGCCAGTTTGATGGTTTGGGCATCGCCCGATGCCTGCGCGGTATGACAAAAATGCGCCACTTTGCGCGCCGCGCGATTTTTCGCCTGCGGCTGTTTGCTGTCGGTCAACATCGCCACCAGGGAGGCGACCTCTGCGCCGAAATGGCTTTCAATATCCGCCAGGGTGCTTGAAGTGTCTTCCACAGTATCATGCAGCCAGGCTGCTGCCAGCATTGTCTCGCTGTCGGTAACACTGCGCACCAGTTCTGCTACCGCCGCCGGATGCACGATATAAGGCTCATCGGTATATTTGCGACGCTGGCCCGTTTCCGCATGCGCTTTGCTGGCGTAGCGGCGGGCCTTCTCTTCCAGTGAATACATCCTTTCCCCCCTGAGCATTAAGATTCGCTTGCAATTATGTAGCGCGCTATTTATATTTTTGACCATGATCAGAGATAAAGATGACAAAAAAGTAGAAGCCTCGCCACTGTTGCTTGATCAACAGCTTTGCTTTGCGCTTTACTCCGCAAACCTGGCGTTGCACAAGCTTTACCGGCAACTGCTGGCGCAGCTTGATATCACCTATCCGCAGTATCTGGTAATGCTGGTGCTGTGGGAGCGCGATGACGTCACGGTTTCTGATATCGGCGAACGCCTTTTCCTGGATTCGGCCACGCTGACGCCGCTGCTGAAAAGATTAGAGGCGGCTGGCCTGCTGAATCGTCAACGCTCGCGTAAAGATGAGCGCCAGGTAGTGGTTACGCTAACTGAACAGGGCCGCGAACTGCGCCGGAAAGCGGTCGATCTGCCGCAGGCCGTCAGCAGTGCTGCCGCCTGCGATGAAGAAAAGATGCGGGCGCTGAAAGCGGAGCTGGAACAGCTGCGCGATAACCTTAACGGTTAAGAGCGGGCCGCCGCGTCCGTTGAAGAAAGACTATACTGATTACAGTCGCTACATTAAGTCGCTCGCGATTTAATAGCGCATATAACCCAAAGAAAGGAGTTTGCCTGATGTCTTTAGAAAAAGTCGTTTACCGTGCTAAAGCAAAAGCCACCGGCGGCCGTGACGGTCGCGCCACCTCTTCAGACGGCGTGCTGGACGTAAAACTGGGCGTGCCGAAAGAGATGGGCGGCGCAGGCGGCGAAGCCACTAACCCTGAGCAGCTGTTTGCCGCTGGTTATTCGGCCTGCTTCCTGGGCGCGATGAAGTTCGTGGCCAACCGTGACAAAATCGCCATGCCGAAAGAAGCCTTTATCGAAGGTGAAGTGGGCATAGGGCCGCTGCCAACCGGTTTTGGTATTGAAGCTAAACTGAATATCCATCTGGAAGGCATGGATGCAGCGGAAGCGAAAAAGCTGGTGGACGCCGCGCATATCGTCTGCCCTTACTCCAACGCGACTCGCGATAACATTGATGTGACGCTGAATATCATTAACTGATAATGGCTAAAGCCGGGGTTGGCATCAGGCTCCGGCTATACTTCTTCCTTTTTTACTTTTCCCGGCTGCTGGCCAAAGCTTTACCGTTCATCCTTCCGTAATAGCGGCTTATTCCCGCAATTGACCTGATAAATCTTCGTTAATGTGGTTAACTACGCCGCCTGTGCCTGGCGGTCGCGCGTTCTCCTCAGAATCGTCCAGGAAAAGTTTCTCCGCGTGATAATCGAGCCGTTAACCGAACTCTAACGAAACGGCATGGTCTGATTAACGTTTACTCTTAAGCTACACCGGGATAAAGGTTGCATGAATTATATAAAAACACTGACGCAGCAGAAACTCTCGTTTTTGCTGGCGTTTTACATCGGTATCTTTCTGAATATCCCCGTTTTTTATCGCCGTTTCGATCCTTTCCTGGCCCATTTCACCGTTGCTGAATGGCTTTCCGCCGTTGCGGAAGTGGTCGCTATCGTTCTGCTAACCTTTTTCCTGATGCGCCTGTTATCGCTGGGCGGCAAAATATTCTGGCGCATTACCGCCACCGCGCTGGTGCTGATTTCGGTAGCCGCCAGCTACTATATGAGCTTCTTTAATGTGGTCATCGGCTACGGCATTGTCGCTTCAGTGATGACCACGGATACCGATCTGTCGAAAGAAGTCATTGGCTACCATTTTCTGTTATGGATGGTGCTGGTCAGCGCGCTGCCGCTGCTGCTGATCTGGCGCAACTCACTGCGCCTGACGCTGATTGAACAGTTGAAAACGCCGGGCCAGCGCCTGAAGCCGCTGGGCGTGCTGCTGCTGGCCGTGGCGCTGGTTTGGTTACCCATCCGCTATTTCGATAAGCAGCAAAATATCAACGAGAAGCTGACCAATATCGATCTGCCAAGCTATGGCGGCGTGGTGGCGCACTCTTATTTGCCTTCTAACTGGCTGTCGGCGCTGGGGCTGTTCGCCTATACCAGCTATGACGAAACTATGGACAGCAAAGCGCTGTTCGATCCGGCAAAAAATTTCACCTATAACGCGCCAGCCGGGCTGGACGACACCTATGTTGTCTTTGTTATTGGTGAAACCACGCGCTGGGATCATATGGGCCTGCTGGGCTATGACCGCGATACCACGCCTAAGCTTTCTCACGAGAAAAACCTTGTGGCGTTCCGCGGCGAATCCTGCGATACCGCTACCAAGCTTTCGCTGCGCTGTATGTTCGTACGCGAAGGCGGCACGGATGAAGGGGCAGGCCGCACGCTGAAAGAGCAAAACATTTTTGCGGTACTGAAAGAGCTGGGCTTCAGTTCTGAACTTTTCGCCATGCAGAGTGAAGTCTGGTTCTATAACAATACCGATGCGGACAACTTTGCCTTCCGCGAGCAGATTGGCTCTGAACAACAGAACCAGGGCAAATCGGTAGACGATATGCTGCTGGTGCCGGAGCTGAAAAAGTCGCTGGAACGTCATCCCGAAGGCAAGCATCTGGTCGTGCTGCATACCAAAGGTTCGCACTATCTTTACTCGCAGCGCTATCCGCGCGAGTTTGCCCGCTATCAACCTGAATGTATGGGCGTGGACGATAAGTGCAGTAAGGCGATGTTGATCAATGCTTTTGATAACTCGGTGCTCTACACGGATACGGTGCTGGATAGCGTGTTCGATCAGCTGCGCGATAAGAAGGCCATTGTGTTCTATGCGGCTGACCACGGTGAATCCATTAGCGAAAACATGCATCTGCACGGCACGCCGCGCCATATGGCGCCGCCGGAGCAGTTCCGCGTGCCGATGATCGTCTGGGCCTCTGATAAATATCTGGCCGATCCGGCCAACCAGAGCCGTTTTGAACGCTTACAGGCACAGCAGCGAGTGGGCAATACGCATCGCCACGTCGAGCTGTTCGACTCTGTGCTGGGCTGTCTGGGCTACACTTCTCCGAATGGCGGCATCAAGCAGGCGAATAACTGGTGTGCGGATCCGGCAAAAGCGCCGCGCGGCAAAATCTAGAGCCGTTTCCGCTTCATCACTATCCCCGTCCGTCCTGGCCGGGGATTTTTTTTGCCTGCCGTTAAGGCAGGATTAAATTTGGCATGCGGAGTTATGCGCGGGATCAAAAAGCGTCCCAGGAATTTTTGCAAGATAGGCCGCTGATAATTGAATGTGTGGATAAGGCAATAAAAAAGTTCTTTGTACTGCCTCTTTCCCGCCGACAAAGCCGTAACTGAACCAGGAGAAGGGTTGCAATGCAAATGTATCTGACGCTGTTTATCGCCATAGTGGCGGAAGTGATTGGCACCACCTTTTTAAAAACCTCCGAAGGTTTTACGCGGCTTTGGCCGAGCCTGGGCACGGTGCTCTGCTACGGCATCGCTTTCTATTGTCTTTCGCTGACGCTACAGCATATGCCCACCGGCATCGCCTACGCTATCTGGTCTGGCGTAGGGATAGTGCTAATTTCGCTGGTCGCCTGGCTGTGGCAGGGCCAGCGGCTGGATCTGCCTGCGATCGTGGGCATGGGGTTTATTGTCGCAGGCGTAATTATTATCAATACGCTTTCTCGCGCCGTTTCGCATTGACTGGCCTGCTACTGGTGCCAGCAGCAGATTATGCTTTTGCGCAAAAGTCGCGCTGCCGTGCTTCTCCCAGATAAACCGTTAAAAAAGCCTCTTCTACTCTGCAAAACGGCATTAATTCGCATCGCGCTTCGCTTTGCGGGAAAAATGTGCGCTAGCCCATTTTTTATCCTGCCGTTGCAGAACTTTTGCCTGAGTTGGCAGATATAAGCAAAGCGTATCGTTAGAAAAACGGCGCTATAGCAAATTTTTTCAGGCGTTTTTTCGCAACGCGTTCTACTGGTTATGCTGAAAAAGGCGATATTTCGAGCGTTATTTCGTGATAACAGCGCATTATATGCGCTGGTTATGCGCGCTTTTGCTTATTTTTTATATTTGCCAGTGACCTCGCAGAGTCTGTGTAAATAGCCACTAACTGTATTGACGTTTTCTGCAACTGTTGACAAATTGATCGCTTAGCAGAGAAAGGATACGGATTTTTCTGATAGTACTCAGGGCCGTGGTTTTTCCTCCGTTAGCGTCGCAAAGCGACACGACCGGGCCAACATAAAAAAACAAAGGCCCGGCGAATTGCACAACACACCATCACAACTGGAGCAGAAGCATGCGTAATTCCCTGGCTAAAAACAGGATGCTGAAGGTTGGCCTGAGCCTGATCGCCATGACCGTGGCCGCTGGCGTGCAGGCCAAAACTCTCGTTTATTGTTCCGAAGGATCGCCTGAGGGCTTTAACCCACAGCTTTTTACCTCTGGCACCACTTATGACGCCAGCTCGGTGCCCATTTATAACCGTCTGGTAGAGTTCAAAATCGGCACCACGGAAATCCAGCCCGGCCTGGCGGAAAAATGGGACGTCAGCGAAGATGGCAAAACCTACACTTTCCACCTGCGTAAAGGCGTGAAGTGGCAGAGTACTAAAGATTTCAAGCCGACTCGAGATTTTAACGCGGATGACGTCGTGTTCTCTTTTGAGCGCCAGCTGGATAAAAATAACAAATATCACGGCGTTTCCGGCGGCAGCTACGAGTATTTCGAAGGCATGGATATGCCGAAACTTATCAGCAAAATTGAGAAAGTAGACGACAACACGGTGCGTTTCGTACTGACGCGTCCGGAAGCGCCGTTCCTTGCCGATCTGGGCATGGATTTCGCCTCCATTCTTTCTGCTGAATATGCCGACAACATGCTGAAAGCGGGCACGCCAGAGAAAGTCGATCTTAATCCGGTCGGCACCGGGCCGTTCCAGCTGCTGCAGTACCAGAAAGACTCCCGCATTCTCTACAAAGCCTTTGACCAGTTCTGGGGCACTAAACCAAAAATCGATCGCCTGGTGTTCTCGATTACGCCAGATGCTTCCGTGCGCTACGCCAAGCTGCAGAAAGGCGAGTGTCAGGTTATGCCGTACCCGAATCCGGCCGACATTGCCAGCATGAAGGCAGATAAAAATATCAACCTGATGCAGATGCCGGGCCTGAACGTCGGCTATCTCTCATTTAACGTCGAGAAAAAGCCGCTGGATAACGTCAAGGTGCGCCAGGCGCTGACTATGGCGGTAAACAAAAAAGCGATTATCGATGCGGTCTACCAGGGCGCGGGTCAGGCGGCAAAAAACCTGATTCCGCCGACCATGTGGGGCTACAACGATACGGTGCAGGATTACCCTTACGATCCGGCCAAAGCCAAAGCGCTGCTGAAAGAAGCAGGCATGGCGGACGGCTTCAGCATCGATCTCTGGGCGATGCCGGTGCAGCGTCCCTATAACCCGAATGCTCGCCGCATGGCGGAGATGATCCAGGCGGACTGGGCGAAAATCGGCGTGAAAGCCAAAATCGTTACCTATGAGTGGGGCGAATACCTGAAGCGCGCCAAAGCGGGCGAGCATCAGACGGTGATGATGGGCTGGACGGGCGACAATGGCGATCCGGATAACTTCTTCGCTACCTTGTTCAGCTGCGCCGCCGCGAAGGATGGTTCGAACTACTCGCGCTGGTGCTACAAGCCGTTCGAGGATCAGATTCAGCCTGCGCGCGCCGAAGCGGATCACAATAAGCGTATCGAATACTACAAGCAGGCTCAGGTCGTCATGCACGATCAGGCGCCAGCGCTGGTTATCGCACATTCTACCGTGTATGAGCCGGTCAGCAAAAAAGTCTCCGGCTACGTGGTCGATCCTTTAGGCAAGCATCACTTCGAGAACGTCGATATTCAGGAATAACGAAAGCGGCTGGTTCGCCGGCCGTTCTTCCCACCCCTGTAGGCCGACCCGACGGCCTGTTGCAAAACTTAAGTAACCATGGTCAAGGCGCGTATAACGCGTCGCGGACGGGCTGCCCGACCGCGAGATGTGAGCAATTATAATCCTTCAGGCTACGGCCTGCGGGAACTTACAGAGAATCCGGATTATGCTGCAGTTCATACTCCGACGTCTGGGGCTTGTCATCCCGACGTTTATTGGCATCACCTTATTAACCTTCGCTTTTGTGCATATGATCCCCGGCGACCCGGTGCTGATTATGGCGGGCGAGCGCGGCATCTCCGCCGAACGCCACGCCCAGCTTTTAGCGCAAATGGGGCTGGATAAGCCGCTGTGGCAGCAATATGTTTCCTATGTCTGGAACGTACTGCACGGCGATCTTGGTCTCTCCCTGAAAAGCCGTCTTCCCGTGTGGCAGGAGTTTGTTCCGCGTTTTAAAGCAACGCTGGAGCTGGGCATCTGCGCGATGATTTTCGCCGTCGCGGTAGGCATTCCGGTCGGCGTGCTGGCTGCGGTAAAGCGCGGTTCCATTTTCGATCACACCGCCGTCGGCATCTCGCTGACCGGCTACTCTATGCCAATTTTCTGGTGGGGCATGATGCTGATCATGCTGGTCTCAGTGCAGCTTAACCTGACGCCGGTTGCCGGTCGTATTGGCGATACGGTGTTTCTGGACGACAGCCAGCCGCTCACCGGCTTTATGCTGATCGACACGCTGTTTTGGGGCGAGCCGGGCGATTTTAAAGACGCCGTGATGCATATGATCCTGCCCGCTATCGTGCTTGGCACCATCCCGCTGGCGGTGATCGTGCGTATGACGCGTTCGGCCATGCTGGAAGTGTTGGGAGAAGACTATATTCGCACCGCGCGTGCCAAAGGTCTGACAAGGATGCGGGTGATAGTAGTGCACGCATTGCGTAATGCGATGCTGCCGGTGGTGACGGTAATCGGGCTACAGGTTGGCACTATGCTGGCTGGCGCGATCCTGACCGAAACCATTTTCTCCTGGCCCGGCCTGGGCCGCTGGCTGATCGATGCGCTCCAGCGTCGCGACTACCCTGTGGTGCAGGGCGGCGTGCTGATGGTGGCTATCCTGATCATTCTGGTCAACCTGCTGGTTGACGTGCTTTACGGCGTGGTTAATCCGCGCATCCGCCACAAGAAATAGGGGGCTGCATGTCTTTAGTGGATCCAGGCAGCGTACCTGCCGCACCTAAGCCGATGACCCCTTTGCAGGAGTTCTGGCACTACTTTAAGCGTAATAAAGGCGCCGTTGTTGGCCTGGCCTACGTCGTTATCGTTTTTCTTATCGCTATTTTCGCTAATTTTATCGCGCCGCATTCGCCTGCCGAGCAGTTCCGCGATGCGCTGCTGCATCCGCCAGTCTGGCAGGAAGGCGGTAGCTGGCACTACATCCTGGGAACCGACGATGTGGGCCGCGATGTGCTTTCGCGCCTGATGTATGGCGCGCGCCTGTCGCTGCTGGTCGGCTGTCTGGTTGTAGTGCTGTCGCTGATCCTCGGCGTAGTTTTCGGCCTGATTGCAGGCTACGTGGGCGGTGCGACCGATGCCGTCATTATGCGCCTGGTGGATATTATGCTGGCGCTGCCGAGCCTGCTGCTGGCGCTGGTACTGGTAGCGATTTTCGGGCCGTCGATCGTTAACGCCTCTATCGCGCTGACCTTCGTGGCGCTACCACACTATATCCGCCTGACGCGCGCGGCGGTGCTGGTGGAAGTGAGCCGCGACTACGTAACCGCTTCGAATGTGGCGGGCGCGGGCGCAATCCGCCAGATGTTCGTCAATATTCTGCCCAATTGCCTCGCGCCACTGATCGTGCAGGCTTCGCTGGGCTTCTCCAACGCCATCCTTGATATGGCCGCGCTGGGGTTTCTGGGAATGGGGGCGCAGCCGCCGACGCCGGAGTGGGGCACCATGCTCTCCGACGTGCTGCAGTATGCGCAAAGCGCCTGGTGGGTCGTGACCTTCCCCGGTCTGGCGATCCTGCTGACCGTACTGGCGTTTAACCTGATGGGCGACGGCTTGCGCGACGCTCTCGATCCGAAACTCAAGCAGTAAGAGGCAGCGATGGCGTTATTAACCGTAGACAAACTGTCGGTGCATTTCGGCGACGAGAAGGCGCCGTTTCGCGCGGTAGACCGTATCAGCTATCAGGTCGAGCAGGGCCAGGTGGTAGGCATCGTCGGCGAATCCGGCTCCGGCAAATCGGTCAGCTCGCTGGCGATTATGGGGCTGATCGATTATCCCGGCAAAGTGATGGCCGAAAATCTGACCTTTAATCAGCGCGACCTGAAACGCATTTCCGAAAAAGAGCGCCGCCAGCTGGTGGGATCGGAAGTGGCGATGATTTTCCAGGATCCGATGACCAGCCTGAACCCCTGCTACACCGTGGGCTACCAGATTATGGAAGCTATTAAGGTGCATCAGGGCGGCAATAAAAGCACGCGCCGCCAGCGGGCTATCGATCTGCTGACGCAGGTCGGCATTCCCGATCCGGCCTCGCGGCTGGATGTTTATCCGCATCAGCTTTCCGGCGGCATGAGCCAGCGCGTAATGATCGCGATGGCTATCGCGTGCAGGCCGAAGCTGCTGATTGCGGACGAGCCAACTACGGCGCTGGATGTGACAATCCAGGCGCAGATCATCGAGCTGCTGCTCGATCTTCAGCGTCAGGAGAATATGGCGCTGATCCTGATCACCCACGATCTGGCGCTGGTGGCCGAAGCGGCGCAGCATATTATCGTGATGTACGCGGGTCAGGTGGTGGAAACCGGCAAAGCAGTCGATATCTTCAAAGCGCCGCGCCATCCCTATACTCAGGCGCTGCTGCGCGCGCTGCCGGAGTTCGCGGCCGACAAAGCGCGGCTGGCTTCGCTGCCTGGCGTGGTGCCGGGCAAATATGACCGGCCAAACGGCTGCCTGCTGAACCCACGTTGTCCGTACGCTACCGACCACTGTCGGGTTGTAGAGCCTGAACTGCGTGATATTCCGGGACGCCAGTCCAAATGTCATTACCCTCTGGATGATGCCGGGAGACCAACCTATGAAGCCATCTGATTCCACCCTGCTGATGCAGGCTATAGACCTGAAAAAGCACTATCCGGTGAAAAAGGGCCTGTTTGGCCAGGAGCGGCTGGTAAAAGCGCTGGACGGCGTCTCCTTTAACCTGGAAAGAGGCAAAACGCTGGCGGTGGTGGGCGAGTCGGGCTGCGGCAAATCCACGCTGGGCCGCCTGCTGACGATGATTGAAACGCCAACTGAAGGGCAACTGTTCTATCAGGGACAGGATCTGCTAAAGCACGATCCGGCGGCACAGAAGCTGCGTCGGCAAAAAATTCAGATCGTGTTTCAGAACCCTTACGGCTCGCTAAATCCGCGCAAAAAGGTTAGCCAGATTCTGGAGGAACCGCTGCTGATTAATACCGATCTCAGCAAGGCGGAGCGTAAGGAAAAAACGCTGGCGATGATGGCGAAAGTCGGGCTGAAAACGGAGCATTACGATCGCTATCCGCATATGTTTTCCGGTGGTCAGCGTCAGCGTATCGCCATCGCGCGCGGGCTGATGCTGGATCCTGATGTGCTGATCGCCGACGAGCCGGTTTCCGCGCTGGACGTCTCCGTACGTGCGCAGGTGCTGAATCTGATGATGGATTTGCAGCAGGAGCTGGGCCTTTCCTATGTCTTTATCTCGCACGATCTGTCGGTGGTCGAGCATATCGCGGATGAAGTGATGGTGATGTATCTGGGACGCTGCGTAGAGCGGGGTAGCAAAGAGGCGATTTTTGCCAATCCGCGCCATCCGTATACGCAGGCGCTGCTTTCCGCCACGCCACGCCTGAACCCGGATGAGCGCCGCGAGCGCATCAAGCTAACCGGCGAGCTGCCCAGCCCGCTTAATCCGCCGCCGGGCTGTGCCTTTAATGCGCGCTGCCGTCGGCGCTTCGCGCCTTGTCCGCAGATTCAGCCAAAGCTGAAGCAGTACGGCGAGCAGCAAATTGCCTGCTTCGCGGTGGATCAGGATGAAGGCGTGCCGGTGCCAGGCAGCCAACAGGCGACCGCACAGCCATAAGCCTCTGCCAGCCGAAGCGCTGTTCTGTTGTCGGCCAGCCTCAGCCGTTTGGGAGACCAGGCGGCTTGCCGCAGTTAGCATGGCGATTGAGACCGGCAATATCTGGAAAGCGTCTCACAAGCTGACTGTATATTGCACCGCAGGCCAGCTTTTTTTTGCGGTATTTCTCGATAAACGAACAAGAAGAGGTTATATTTTCGCCATGCAGGCGGTGCCTTTTTGTACACTCTTTCCGGGCTTACTACAGGAAAGAGCGCTATGGAAAAGCATGTCCCTCATACCCGGCTGGCACGGGTCAAACAGCTCATCAGGTCAGGACGCGTGAGGATCACGCGCTCGGCAGTAGAAGATGCGGAAGCATTGGGATTAAGCTTTCAGCAGATTTGTCTGGTCTTGCTGAATCTGACCGCAGAAGACTTTTACAAAAGCATGACCACCTATGCAGACCACCGTATTTGGCAGGATGTCTACAGGCCGCTATTAGCTGGCCGACGCCTGTACCTGAAGATAACGGTAATGGAAGATCTGTTAGTGGTTTCATTCAAGGAGAAATAACTATGAAATGTCCCGTTTGCGGCAGCGCAGAACTGGAAATTGGCAGCAAGGATGTTCCCTATACCTTCCGTGGGCAGACCACACTGCTGCGCAACGTGCGCGGCCAGCACTGTCCGGCGTGCGGCGAAACAGTAATGACTCGTCAGGAATCGGAAGCCTACACAGGGAAAATTAAAACCTTTAAAAGCACCCTGGCGTTGAATATGGGGTGATTTTTCCATGTTGGCGGCGTGGGAGTAAAACCTCAGCCGCCGTGACGTATCACGCGCGGAGAAATAGCCTGTTTGCCATAGCAGCGGTATGCTGCCAGAAGCAATCGATTAGCCAAAGCAGGCCGTTGCCCGTGATTTGCGTTAGGTTGCTTGTTTTATCACCGCTGCAGAATGCGGCAGAAAGCCGGGATGATTTCTGGCATCAGGGCCAGTTAAAAGTGTTTTATGTCAAATTACCTTTAATGTTAGCAGATCCTTCATTAAATAAGGCTTACGCATTGCCTGGCCTGAATAATTTGTGTATCTCCTCAAAAGCTGTTTGTTATTAAAGCCGCACGAGATTTAATTAACGGCAGGTAATTATTTAATTAAGTCAAATAATCACCAGGCTGACTGATAGTCTGCGTAATTATCGCTTTGCAAGCGTTTGTTAATATAATTAATCATTGACAGGTTTTTTTATGACCGTTAAGAATTATCCGATGCAAATAAAAATTGTATGATATATTGCCGCCAGTTTCCTCACTCTCCGCGATCGTTTCCATGAAAAGCTATGACGACCTGCAGCGTTTTAAAGAAAAAACGCAAACAAACCATATCGAATTCAGAGACCTGTCTGAACAGACACGCAATGCTGACAGCACCGACTGGGCTATTATCAGGCAGCTAATGGACAAGGGCGCGGATGCCGCTCTGGGCAACGGCCAGCGCACGGATATTGCTGCGCCGCAGCCAGCAGCCGCCGATCTCTTCAGCAAAGCTGTTGCTGAAGCCGCGCCAGTAAAAGCCGCCGCCAAAATTTCCGCGCCGGTTTCCGCCAGCGTAACGGCGTTTGTCGCGGCTAAACCTGCTGCTCAGGGCGGATCCCTGCTGGATGCTATTTCAGCTTCGCTTAAGCCTGCCGCAACGGCGCCTGCGCCAGTGGCCGCAGAGCCGGAAGCCGTTAATCGGGTGCCGCATACGCCGCTGAAAGTTGCCGAATCGCCCTTGCTGGCGTCTCTGGCTATGACGCAGCCAGAAGCCGCTCGTTCAGTGCCGGAACAGACATTCTCCGTCGCTGATGTGCCGCAAGCCCATTCGCCAGCCGCTTTTCATACGCCTGAGCCTGGCGCCGGCCAGGAGGTTCGCTTTAAGCAGTTGTTCAGCGCCTCCGGCGCGCGCGCTGCGGAAGAAAAAGCCTTACCGAAAGAAACACTGCTACAACCCCTGTTGGAGAAAATCGCCTTATGCCGTTAGTTTGTGTTTGTTCTCCAAAGGGCGGCGTGGGCAAAACAACCCTGGCTGCCAACCTGGCCTATACGCTGGCGCGTGGCGGCAGCAAAGTGTTAGCGATCGACTTCGATGTGCAAAACGCGCTGCGTCTGCATTTTGGCGTGCCGCTCTCCGACGGCCGCGGCTTTGTGGCTAAGTCGGCAGAATCGCCGGACTGGAGCCAGTCGATCCTGACCACCGGCGGCAATATTTTCGTGCTGCCCTATGGTGACGTCACGGAAGAACAACGGGTTGAATTCGAAAGCAATCTTGCTAAAGATCCTAATTTTCTCGCGCGGGGTCTGCAAACCGTTCTCACCTATCCCGGCCTGATTATTGTCGCGGATTTTCCCCCTGGCCCTGGTCCAGCCCTAAAGGCAATGACCGCTCTTGCCGATTTACATCTTGTGGTGATGCTGGCGGATACGGCTTCGCTGTCGCTGCTGCCGCAAATTGAAAACGAAAAAATGATCGGCGGCGCACTGAACCAGCGTAAAGGCCACTTTTTCGTGCTCAACCAGAGCGACAGCCGCCGCAATATCAGTCGCGACGTTACCGCCTTTATGCAGCAGCGGCTGGGCGACAGGCTGCTGGGCGTGGTCAACCGCGATGAAAGCGTGGCGGAAGCCAATGCTTCGCAGCAGTCGGTATTTGACTTTAGCCCGGTTTCCGCGGCCGCTTTCGATATCGAACTGATCGGCAAAAGGGTTGCCGCGCTGCTGGATATCAAAGTGGGCGACGGCGAGATGCAGGCGCCGCTGGGCTCGCGCTAGCACTGCCAGACCGTCCGGAAGGGATACTGAAATGCCGGAGCGCTGCTGCGCTCCGTTAGTCCTCGTTTTGTTTTCAGGATGACTTATGAAAAAAGTCCTGTACTACCTGCAGCTGCTGATTTTAATGCCGCTGGCTGCAGTGATCGTTATCACCCCAATGGACAGCCAGAAACAATATATTTTTGGCTTGATCGGCATCGCCATTCTTTTTGTTATGGGGCTGAGTAAAAGCCATAAAATATCTATGGTGATGGTGTTCCTTTCAGCACTAATGTCAACGCGTTATATATACTGGCGCGCCACGGAAACTCTGGCTTTTAATTCCGAAATCGAAGCTATTCTGGGCATCGGTTTATTTATCGCTGAAGTTTACGTTTGGGTTATTTTACTTTTAGGCTACCTGCAAACCTCGTGGCCGCTAAAAAGAACCATTGAGCCGATGCCGGAAGACATCAGCCTGTGGCCGACCGTAGATATTTACGTGCCGAGCTATAACGAAAGCCTGGACGTAGTAAGAGATACGGTACTGGCGGCGCAGTGCATTGACTACCCGCGCGACAAGCTGAAAATCTACCTGCTGGACGATGGCAAACGCAGTGAGTTTGCCGTTTTCGCCGCAGATGTCGGCGTGGGTTATATCACGCGCGATGACAACCGCCATGCTAAAGCGGGCAACCTGAACCACGCGATGACCATTACCAAAGGCGAACTGATCACCGTCTTTGACTGCGACCACGTAGCGACCCGTACTTTCCTGCAGGCCACCGTGGCACCTTTCCTGAAAGATCCAAAGCTGGCGCTATTACAGACGCCGCACTACTTCTATTCGCCGGATCCTTTCGAGCGCAACCTGAAAGCGGCGCGTGAAATCCCGAACGAGGGCGCGCTGTTTTACGGCCCGGTTCAGCAGGGCAACGACAACTGGAACGCTACTTTTTTCTGCGGCTCCTGTGCGGTTATCCGCCGCAGCGCCCTGGAAGAGATCGGCGGCTTTGCTACCGAAACCGTGACCGAAGATGCGCATACCGCGCTAAAAATGCAGCGTCGCGGCTGGAAGTCGGCTTTCCTGGCGCTGCCGCTGGCGGCCGGTCTGGCCACCGAGCGTCTGGGTTTGCATATCATTCAGCGTACTCGCTGGGCGCGCGGTATGACGCAGATTTTCCGCGTTGATAACCCATTGCTGGGACGCGGCCTTAAGTGGCAGCAACGTCTCTGCTATCTGAACGCTATGCTGCATTTCCAGTTTGGGCTGCCGCGCGTGGTCTTTCTGACCGCGCCGCTGGCCTACCTGTTATTTAATCTGAATATCATTCATTCTTCCGCCAGCCTGATTTTCGCCTACGTATTGCCGCACCTGGTGATGTCGCTTTACGTGAACTCGCGAATGAATGGCCGCTTCCGTGCCACTTTCTGGGGCGAGATTTACGAAACGGTGATGGCTTTCCATCTGGTGATCCCGACGCTGCTGACCATGATTTCGCCGAAGCACGGCAAGTTTAACGTTACGGACAAGGGCGGGCTGCTTAATACCGGCTTCTTCGACTTTAACATTGTGCGTCCACACGTTATCTGTGCTGCGCTACTGGTAGCAGGTGTGATTAGTGGCATCATCCGCGCGACGGCACACGACTATTTCGGCGTCGATCCTTATGTTATCGCGCTTAACGTAGGCTGGGCGCTGTTCAGCCTGATTATCCTGATGGCCGCCATCGCCGTAGCGCGAGAAACCAAACAGACGCGTAAAACCATCCGTATCGACGTGAAAATCCCGGTGATTATGCATTATGCCAGCGGGATTTCTTCGCGTTCCACCACGGTAAATCTTTCAATGGGTGGCGTACAGATTACCGCGCCGGATAACCGCCACGAAACGGATGTGATCGAGGCAATCGATCTGATGCTGCACTCCGGCGCTATCTCTATTCCTGTGAGCACTATTGGCGCGGATGACGGCGTAATCCGCCTGAAATTCTCGGAAATTCCACTGTCGCGCCGCCGTGAGCTGGTGCGCGTGGTGCTTTCCCGCGCCGATGCGTGGATTAAGCCGGAAGGGCCGAAAGACCGGCCGCTACGCTCGCTGCTGACTATTATCCGCACCGTTTTCGAACTGTTCTGGCTAACCTGGAAAGATCGGCGCGCGAAGCGCCAGGCGCTGAAAGCCAAAGAGGATAGCGCGGCATGAAAAAGCTTTTATCTGTTCTTTGTCTCAGCGCGCTCGTGCTGGGCAATGTTTATGCCGCAGACAGCGTTACCCAGGATAGCAGCGCTCTGTCGCAGATCCCGCCGCCTGCCGGAACCGGCGATCTGCCTCCGCTGCCGCCGATTGGCGATGCTGCTGCGCCTGCCGCGCTGCTCAATCAGCCGCTTGCCAGTACGCTTTCCGTCGCGCAGATGGGCCAGCCCGGCGGCATTCTGCTGACTGGCGGCCAGCTACAGTCCGGTATCGTCTTTACGCTGCCTGCCGACGAAGTCATTACCAATGCACGGTTAAACCTGTCGCTAAAAGTGTCGAAAGCGCTGGCGGCGCGTAATACCTCTATGCAGCTGATGCTGAACGGCCAGCCGCTGGGAACGCTGCCGCTGAGCGCCTCTGACAGCGCCAGCGAAGAGTATCAGCTGGATATTCCAGCGGCGATGGTTGTTTCCAGCAATAATCTCAGCTTTAAGATCAACGATGCCGATCAGCTCCTGTGCGAGCGCGACAGCGCCAGCCAGTATCAGGTGACGATCCTGCCGCAAACTACGCTGGCGCTGGAGGGACAGCAGCTAAATATCGGCAACAAGCTGCGCAACTTCCCACGGCCTTTTATCGATGCGCAGCGTATGACGCCATCCAGCGTAGCCATGGTGTTTGGCGCATCAGTGACGCCGGACAAGGTCAGCGCGGCGGCTACCGTCTCTTCCTGGCTGGGCATCCAGACCGACTATCGCGGTATTGATTTCCCGGTATTGCGTAACGAAATGCCGGAGAAAAACGGCATAGTTTTCGCCAGACCGGGCGAGACTATCGCCGGGCTGAATGTGCCGCAGGTGAGCGGGCCGACATTGGAACTGGTCGATAACCCAATCAATCCGGTTTACAAGCTGATGCTGGTTATCGGCAAAGATGACGAGGAACTTCGCCAGGCCGCCTGGCGGTTGACCCAGCCGCTGAGTGTGGATAACGATTCGCTGGCGGTTGCCCGGCAGGCCATGCCGCAGAGCAAAGCGTACGATGCGCCGCGCTGGATTAATACAGATCGGCCGGTGCGCCTGAGCGAGCTGCTGCGCAAAGATCAGAGTCTGACTACTATCGGTATCTGGCACGATGCGCTGAAGGTTAACTTCCGCGCCGCGCCCGATCTTTTTCTGTGGGATGGCGAAACGGTGCCGGTGCAATTGAATTATCGCTTCCCGGCGGAAAGCTGGATCGACGAGGATAAATCTTTCCTTAACGTCGGCCTGAACGGCACTTTCCTGCGCAACCTGACGGTAAACAAGGTCGGCCTGCTGGAGAACATCTGGCACCGGCTGGGCGGCGACGCGCGCCAGGAAAAATATACGCTGAAATTCGATCCCTATTTGATTTACGGCGATAACCAGCTGCAGCTCTATTTCAATATCAAACCGAAAGCCAGCGCGCCATGCAGCGTGCTGACCAACAACAATATTAAGAGCCGTATTGAAGACGACTCCTGGATCGATTTAAGCCACACGCGTCACTTTACACTGCTGCCAAATCTTTCCTATTTTGTCGGCGCTTCTTTCCCGTTTACGCGTTTCGCCGACTACTCGCAGACCGTACTGATGCTGCCCGCAGCGCCCAGCGATGCGGAAATCGGCGCGTTGCTGGATATGGCCGGACGCGCGGGTAATGCAACCGGCGTAGCGCTGAGTCACAACAAAGTGCTGTTCGGCGTACCAAAAGATGGCGAGAAGCTGCTGCGCGACAGCGATGTGCTGGCGGTTTCTACCCTGGCACAGGGCGGTTTTAACCAGGCAGTGCTGCAACATTCGCCTTTCGACGTAAACGGCCACACGCTGGGCGTAAAAGAGCCAACGCTGCTGGATAACCTGCGCGGCTGGCTTTCCGGCGACTGGAATCGTCAGGTCATGGATGCGGATCGCTATCTTTCTTCTAACGAGGACTGGCGCGGCTTTATCAGCTATCGCTCACCGTGGAACAGCTCTCGGGTAGTGGTGCTGACCGTTGCCACCGATGACGGGCAGCTATCGCGTCTGCATAACGACCTGAAACTTCAGCGCATTAACGCCGGTATTCGCGGCGATACCGCCATCATCACTGATGAAAACGGCATTCGCAGCTTCCGCGTCGGCGCGCAGTTTCCGAGCGGGGAAATGCCCTGGTACATGATGGTGGTGTGGTACGCCAACCAGCATGCAGTGGTGCTGGCGCTGATGGCGCTGCTGTTTTCGACCCTTGTCGGTTTAAGCACTTTTGTTTTACTGAAACGTCATGCCTGGAAGCGTCTGAATCCGCAGCACGATCGGCAGACGCATGGCGAGAAAAAATGAAGATGACTCTAAAAACGCTTATCGCGCTGGGATTGCCGGGTATGACGCTGGCAGCGGGCGCTTTTCCCGTGCAGGCGGCGCAGAATCCGGCGCTGCAGGCGCTGTTCGACCAGGCTAATTATTGGCACCAGAAAGCGCACGATGAACTGGCGCGCGACGCGCTAAACAAAGTGCTGATGGTGGACGGTAATAATGCGCAGGCGCTTTACCTGATGGCGCTATGGGCGCAGCAGAGCGGCGACAGCGTGACTGCCGCTAAGTGGCGCGATCGGCTCAGTCAGGCTTCGCCAAACGATGCGAAACTCAGCGAGCTGGATAACGCCCGTCAGCTGCAGTCGATTCCAACGGCGCAGTTGGCGCTGGCGCGGCAGCAGGCCCGCAGCGGCAACATCGCCGCCTCGCTGCAAACCTGGCGCAACACCTTTAGCGGCAACGAGCCGCCAGCCAGCGTGGCCGCCGAGTATTACCTGACGATGGCAGGCGACCGTACTTTGCTGCCGCAGGCCGTCGACGCGCTGCGGCAGTTTGCCGCCGCGCATCCACAGGATACCGGCGCTAAGCTGGCGCTGGGCAAGGCGCTAACTTACGAAGAATCGACGCGGCGCGAAGGCATGCAAATCTTAGGCAGCATGGCGGACGGCAACGACGATGCCGATCGCTCGCTGCGCCAGGCGCTGCTATGGCTGGCGGTAAAGCCGGAAGATGCGTCGCTCTACCAGACTTACCAGCAGCGCCATCCGCAGGATAACGCGGTGATGGACTATTTCCGTAAAAACGCGGGCGGCGCGGAAAAAGGTGCAGGTTTTACCGCGCTGAACAGCGGCGATGTTTCAGGCGCGCAAAAGGCTTTTGGCAGTGTTCTACAGGCGAACCCGGAAGATGCGGACGCGCTGGCAGGCCTGGGCTATGTAGCTCAGCGCAGCGGCAATTATGCGGCAGCCGCAGATTACCTGGAGCGCGCCGCTAAGCTGGGCGGCGACAACAGTCAGCAGCGTCAACAACAAGCCGCCGACGCACGTTTCTACGGCCAGCTGGCCACCGCACAGCAGGCGATGAAAGCGGGCGATACGGCGCAGGCGCTGAGCCTGAGCGAACCGCTGACCCAGGCGGAAGGCGAAAAAGGCGTGGCGGCGAAGCTGTTCCGCGCCGACGTGCTGCGCCGCAGTAATCAACCTGAGGCAGCCGAACAAACTTATCGCGCAATTCTGCAAGGTGACGCGGATAACCGCTCGGCGAAGGAAGGGCTATTTTACGTGCTGCGCCAGCAAAACCGTGGCAGCGAGGCGGATGCTTTGCTCTCTTCGCTGCCGGAAAGCGTACGGGCAAGCGTCGCGCCTCGCGCAGGCGCAACCAGCGATCCGCTGCGGCGGGAGGCAAAACAAGCACTGGCGGCGGGCAATCCTCAACGCGCTATCACGCTATTGCAACAAGGTATCCAGCGATTCCCGAATGACGCCTGGCTGCGGCTGGATCTGGCACGTCTTTATCAACAGCAGGGTGAGACCGCACAGGCGGCTGGCCTGATGCAGCCCGCTTTCCGTTCCTCAGCCAGCAGCAGCGAAATCTATGCCGCCGCGCTGTTCGCCAGCGAAAGCGGCGCCTGGCAGCAGGCGCAGACGCTGCTTGGCCGACTGCACAATCAGAACAGCGAAATGCGCGCGCTTTCAAGTCGTGTAAATTTCAACCTGCAAATGGCGGTTGCGCAGCAATATCTGGCACAGGGTTCCCCCGCAGCGGCGGCCAATACGTTGAAAGCGCTGGCAATTAATCCGCCGACTAATCCGGCGGATGCAGGCATTCTGGCGAAAGGGCTGGCGGCTGCGGGCGATCTCAACGCGGCCGTGGCTGTGGTGCGTAGCAATATGCAGCGCGGCGTGCAGGGCAATGCAGGCGACTATGCGGCTCAGGTCGCGGTGCTGAATCAGGCCGGATTAAGCGGCGAGGCGCAGAGCTTCCTGAGTAATCCTGAGCTACAGGCTAACAGCACGCCGACCCAGCTGGCTGGCATCCAGAATGGCTATCTGATCAATGAAGCCGATCGCCTGCGCACGCAGGGCAAATATGCGGCAGCCTACGATAAATTGATCGGCGCTCTGCAGCACGATCCGCAGAACAGCGATCTGATGTTTGCTATGGGCCGTCTCTATCAGTCCGGCAAAATGAATAAAGAAGCGGGCGTCGTCTATGACTACCTGATGACTCGCGATACGCCAACTCAGGATGCGCGTGTTGGTGCTATCGACGTAGCGCTGGCAACGCACGATCTGCCGAAAGCTAAGGCGTTAATCGGCGGCTTGCAGGGCGAACAGACGCCGGAGCGGCTGCTGTTGATGGCTCGCGTAGCCGAAGCCGATGGCGATCATCAGCAGGCGCTGGCTTATCTGCGTACCGCGCGCGGCAAAATGATTGGCCTCGAGGGCGCGGAAAGCGGATCGACGCCGGTGATTGGCGGCATGGCGCTGGCAGATAATCCTTTCGTAAACCGTACTACGCTGGTGGCGCGAAAATCGCCTTCCGCCTACGGCAACGTGATGCCATGGCAGCAGGCTCCGGCTGGCGATAGCGCAGTAGCCACCGAAGGTGTATCGCATCAGGCGCAAACGCTGCATCAGATCGATACCATGATGGACGATTTGCAGGAACGCACTGGTACCTGGGCACAGGGCGGCGTGCAGGTTCGTGGACGCGACGGTGAATCGGGCCTGAGCAAGCTGACCGAAGCTAAAGCGCGGCTGACCTGGTCAAGCGTGCCTTACGGCGACACGCGCTTTAACTTTACGCTGACGCCGATCACGCTCAGCGCAGGCAGCGCGGCGGGCACCTCAATTGCCCGAGCTGGCACGCAGGCGCTGGAACAAGGCCGCATCGCTCAGGCGAATAAGATTACGCCATCAACCGTACTGCTTAACTCGCCAGGCGCGCAGACCGCTTCCGGCGTGGAAGTGAATCTGGGCCTGACTAACGACAGCTTTAAAATCGATCTCGGCTCCACGCCGCTGGGCCAGGATCTCAGCACGCTGGTGGGCGGCATCCAGTGGTCGCCGAAGCTGACCGACTACCTGACGCTGGTTTTGACCGGCGAACGTCGTGCAGTGACCGACAGTTTACTTTCCTATGTCGGCACCGAAGACAAGCTGAGCGGCAAGAGATGGGGCGCAGTGACCAAAAACGGCGGCAGTGCGCTGTTAAGTTATGACAACGGCGACGCCGGTTTCTATGTCGGCGCGGGCGGCTACAGCTATATCGGCGAAAACGTCGCCAGCAACCAGAGCCTGAACGGCACGGCGGGCGCCTATGTTCGTCCTTATCACGACGACAACAGCGAGCTGAAAACCGGCATCAGCATGAGCTGGATGGATTACTCGAAAAACCTTAGCTACTACAGCTATGGCCAGGGCGGCTATTTCAGCCCGCAGGATTTCGTCGCCGTCTCCTTCCCGGTGGACTGGAGCAAAAATTACGACGATCTCAAAGTAAAAGTAGGCGGCTCGGTAGGCTATCAGTCTTACTCACAGGATCGCAGCGCTTACTTCCCGACTGACCCGGCGAAGCAGGCGCAGCTGCAAAGCTACTATGACGCCGGTTACGCTACTGAAGCTTACTATGCGGGCGGCAGCAAAAACGGCATTGGCTATAATCTGCATGCGGGCGCGGATTATAAGGTTAATAAGGACGTTACCGTTGGCGGTCAGCTGGGTTATGACACCTTTGGCGACTACAACGAGAGCACGGCTCAACTCTATTTCCGCTATATGCTCGGAGACAAATAATGAGTGAACTACAGCAACGTACCCTTAGCTACTATCGCCAGCAGCAGTATCAGCCAGGCTGGTTCGATCTGCTGAGCGTGATGATTAACGGTATGCTGAACAACGCGGGCGAGCAGGAAAGCCATGCGTTTCTACAGCAGATGGGCGACAGCCTGGCCAGTCGCTATCCGTTAAGCGCGGCGCGTACCGTAGGCGAGCTGGAGCAGCAGATTAACCTGGTGCTGGCGCGTTTTAATTGGGGATTTGTCGACGTGCAGCCGTATGAAACCGCTATTCTTATTCACCATATGGCGCTGCCGCCGGGCGACGGCCGCATGGCCGAGAATCAATGGCGTCAGGCGCTGGGCGCGGTACTGACCGGTCTCTACGCCCGCTGGCTGGGCGAACAGGGCGGCAGTCCGGCCGTGTCGCTGAGCTGCTCCGCTACCGGCGGCGCGGCTTCGTTAACTTTCCGCTATCAGCCGTAAGGAAAATAACCATGACTCTGCTCAGGGCGAGCGTATTGATGATTGCAATGATGCTGGGCTGCGCGCAGGCCAGCGCCGCCGACGGCTGGAACAGCTTTAAAAGCCGTTTTATGACCAGCGAAGGGCGGATTCAGGATACCGGCAACAAAAATATCAGCCATACCGAAGGCCAGGGCTACGGCATGCTGCTGGCGGTTGCTAATAACGATCGCGCCAGCTTCGACAGCCTGTGGAACTGGACGCAAAAGCATCTGAAAGATCCGCAAAGCGGACTGTTTTACTGGAAGTATGTGCCGGGCGCGGTCGATCCGGTAGCGGATAAAAACAGCGCTTCGGATGGCGATATCCTGATTGCCTGGGCGCTGCTTAAAGCGGGCCAGAAGTGGCAGAACAACGCTTATTTGCAGGCGTCCGATCGTATCCAGCGCGCTATCGTCGATAAAGAAGTAGTTAGCTACGCGGGCCATACTGTGCTGCTGCCAGGGGATAAAGGCTTTAACAAAACCAGCTACGTGGTGCTGAATCCTTCTTATTTCCTGTTTCCCGCATGGCGGGATTTCGCCGCGCGCAGCCATCTTAAAGTGTGGACGAACCTGATCGACAGCGGTATGGATCTGCTGCCGAAAATGCGTTTTGGCGATGCCTCGCTGCCAACGGATTGGGTAGCGCTGAATGCCGACGGCAGCGTTGCGCCAGCGATTGGCTGGCCGCCGCGCTTCAGCTATGACGCCATCCGCGTGCCGCTTTACGTTTACTGGTACGATGCGCAGAGCCTGCAGCTGGTGCCTTTCCAGCACTTCTGGATGAGCTTCTCGCGCGATAAAACGCCCGCCTGGATCGATGTCACCAACAGCAATAAGGCGCCCTATAATATGGCGGGTGGCCTGCTGGCGGTACGCGACCTGACCATGAATCAAACTGGCTACCTTAGCGACCAGCTAACAGAGAACCAGGATTACTACTCGGCCAGTCTGCAGCTGCTTACCTGGCTGGCTTATAAAAGCCACTAACGTGGTTGGCCAACGGAAAACGCTATGGGAAACCATGGCGTTTTTTTTGATTTGATAATCCCCCTTCTCCTTCATGCCTCAACCGTTTAATCAGGCTCCAGCACCTTATTGCTGAAATCCAGCCAGCAGGAGATCAACTAAACCGGGCGACAACGGATGGCAGGCAATAGAAAGCGTTACCAATTTTTATTTTAGTGAACTGAATTAATTGCTAATTTTTGCGATTTTGCCGGCAAAATATGCGGCGGGCAGAACATTGTTTCTGCTTTGAACCACAGGCTTACTGGGCGTCCCATAAATTACCGGATACCCAGATGAGCCTGTTATTGCACGCCTCTGCGGACGGCCAGAGCGCACAAAAACAAGCCGTCACCTTTACCCTCGGCCTTTTTTTCGACGGCACGGGAAATAACGCGCTGAACGTTCGCAACAGCATGGAAGCGGACAATATTCTGCTGGAGGATAGCGAGGCGCTCGTCGCCTGGGAGCAGGCTACAAATCTGGAGCCGGGGTTACGTTACAGCGGAAGCCATACAGGCAATTACACGAATATTCACTGGCTTAACGAGCTTTACGCCACTGAACTACTTGCCGGGCAGGTTCAGCAGAAAATTTATATTGATGGTATAGGTACAGAAGCGGGCGCGGCGGACAAAATGCTGGATATGGCGTTCGGTACAGGCGAAAGAGGCATAGTCGCTAAAACCGATAAAGCTGTAGCTGCCCTGGCTGAAGCGTTGTGCGGCTATGCTGTCCGGCATCCAGAGTTAATTATCAACGAGCTACAGTTTGATGTCTTCGGCTTCAGCCGTGGCGCAGCAGCCGCGCGACATTTTGCTAATCGGGTTTTTTATCAGGACAGCACCATTGTTGAGGCCATTAAAAGAGGTCTGGAAGGCGTGGAATATCGCGGTTTGGCCGCCGGGAAAACCCGCTTTTTGGGCCTGTTTGATGCCGTCGCTGCCGTCGCCACGCCAGCAAATGGCATGAATCCCAATAGCGCGCATAGTGGTAACGTTAACCTTGAGCTGCGCCCCGGCGTAGCCGAAAAAGTTTTTCACCTTACCGCGCAGCATGAATGCCGCTTTAACTTCGCCCTGAATAGCGTGCGGCCTGCCTGGCCGGAAGTCGCTTTGCCTGGCGTACATTCGGATATCGGCGGCGGCTATCATGCCGTCGAGCAGGAGGCCTGTTTTTTAACGCGTCCGCAGTTTGAAACAGTGCCGCTCTCTACCTCTGATAACGACACCCGACTCTACCGCGCGGTCAGCGAAGAGTTTGCGGCAATGAAAAGCTATCCGGCAATCGCGCCTTACCTCGACAGCGGCGAAACAGAAATCAGTACCTGGTTTGACGATCGCATGCCGGCCGATCGCTATGGCATGCTGCAAAAGCGCAGCGGCGCGGCGGTAATACTGCGGCGCACTGTACGTAACGACTGGGCGAAAGTGGCACTCCGGGTAATGATTGATGCCGCCGAAGCGGCAGGCATTATTTTCAATAATATTGACCAGCAGCAGGCGCTGGCTTTGCCGGAAGAGCTGCATCCGCTGCAGGAAAAAGCGATTGCGCTGAGCCGTGCCGTTCGTCATGGTCAGCAAGCCGCAGGCTTTACAGAAGAAGAGATAGCCCTGCTGGCGGCAAAATATCTGCACTGTTCAGCAAACTGGAATGCGGTGAAAAGGGATGCCAACGGCAATATCAGTGGAGTAGTGAAAGCGCTTGAGCTGGCTTCCTTTGTTAATCGTCCCGACCGCAACTGGCAGCGCACGATTTACGATCTTAATGGTAAAAAAATAACCTGAATCAGTGCTGGTGCAGCAATAAAAAAGACACCGGCGCGATGCCGGTGTCTTGCAGACTGCGTTATTGCGGATAGGCGACCCAGTCGCCGCCGTTAAGCCTGATCCAGGGCTTGCCCTGGTACATCATCACTACCGCATTGTCGTTTTCCGACACTACCTGCGTTTGCGGCAGGTTCTCGGTCAACATCGACATATTGACATTGGCGGCGTTAAACACCTGGCCGTCCACCACGCGAGAAACCAGATCGGAGAGCGCCAGCAGGCTGGTCGGCGCTTCCACGCTTAACGGCTGCCCCTGATGTGGCGCCTTCATACCGACGAACTTGATGCCAACCGGCACATGGGTAATGCTCGGGCTGGGGATATCGCGCAGGCCAGACATCTGCATTTTATCGCCCTGTAGCGCTGCGCCATGCTCCGGCACCACCATCACCATAACGCGGCGGCCCGACTTATCCAGATTGGTCAGGAAGGCATCGAGCTGATCGAACAGCAGTTTGGCGCGCGGCTGCCAGGCGGCGGTTTTGGTGCTGCCCAGTTCGCGCGTGCCATCGTGCAGCGGGATCAGGTTATAGAAGGTAGCTGTGCGGGCGTCCGCGCTTTTCTGACGGTTATCCAACCAGCGCTGCATCAGTTCACCGTCGTTAAATACTGGCGAGCTGTCAAATGAAGTCCAGGAAGGGTTAATACCGGCCTGCGACATCAGCGGCGCCTGCAAATCGCCATCGTCGCGCAATTCCTGTAGATAATTGCCAAATACACCGGTGTGATCCATCATCAGCTGCTCTTTAAAGCCCAGCTTCGCCAGATTATCGAACAGATAGCAGCGCTGATCGGTAGGCTTATAGAGATCGCTGTGCGAGGTCTGGCCGCAGCTGGCACGCAGTAAACGGATCCCCGCCGGGCCGCTGTAGCCGGTCGCGGAATTATAATTGTTTAATACGATATCGAAGTGCTTCCACAGCGGATGATCGCGCAGCTGCGCCACGTCAACATCAGACCAGGCGAGCGAACAGATATTAATGACCAGAATGTCAAAAGGCGCGGAATCCGCAGGCAGCGAATCAGGGAAATGCGTTGCGCGCTGTTTCTCGCTCTCATAAAACTTGTTCAGATAAGCGGTGAGGTTAGCGCTGGTCGGCGGCGCGGACTGATCCATCGCGTTGGCGCTGGCGGCGGCTTTATTTGGCTGTGCGGCGGTATTCAGCGCAACCGGCGGCGTCACTTCCTTTGTCGGCAGCAGCGCGAAGGAAGGCCCGGCCATGTTCACCACATTGATCCACAGCAGCATCAACGAAACCAATACCGAGACACGCACCCATTGCGAAATAAACAGATAAAGCACCAGCATGACAAAACCAACGCCGACCATCTGCCAGTTAACGAAGCGGTTAACCAAATCCAGCAGGTAAGCACCGGAGAAGCCGACCAGCTGGCTGCCTTCGCTGGCGATGCTTTGCGGGCCGGGCAGCCAGGTGTCGTGCCAGAACAGCGCGAAACCTATCGGTATTGAGACCCAGTTGCGCCAGCGGTGCAGCCGCTCGTTGGGCAGCGGCAGCAGCAGCCACGCCAGGAACACTAAGTTGGTAAGGGCGTGGAAATTGAGATAGCCAAACCACAGCAGCGCAAATTTGATCAGGAAATAAAAATTCCAGCCGCCCAGGCCGCGCCAGTTGGCCGGTTGTCGGATCTTTGGTTGACTCATGACTTATCCGATTCAGAAGAGTTACGCCGCCAGATGCCTTCGTACTTCAGCGCGCGAGGCGGCGTGACCCGCAGCACCAGGCCCCGCCACTGCCTGGGCAGCCAGCGGGCGTAAATGGGTTTCAGTAACAGCAGCAGCAGAACCAGCAGGATCAGGATCTGCACTCCATCCATTAAATTCATTTCATATTGTCCGGTGAATCCTGGCCAAGGGTAATATTTTGCGGCTGGCGGCGCTCTTTGACCACGGGCGCGGCGCCAGGCTGCGCAGCCGTGCGGGGAGCTGGCGCATTCCGCCAGGCGGTTGGCACCTGGCTGGTCAGCTGACGAACTTCCGACAGGATTTGCAAATCCTCATGCCACACCAGACGATTAGTAAAAATCTCGTCATGCGGCAGCTGGAAAATAAACTTTAGCGCGGTGTTGAGATCGCTGAAGCGGCACGAAGAAAGAAACAGATAGAGTCTGTCGTCCAGCAGGGTAACCAGATCGCCATAGCGGCGTGGCTTACACAGCGTTAACGCCTGCTCCGGCTTCAGTTCCGGTACGGGGCGCAGCGCCACCAGCAACCCTTTGCCGTTTTCCGGCAGCAGTGTGTTGTTTACCAGCAGCGTTACCGACTGGCAAAACTCGGCCAGCGGCAGGTAGCCGCGCTCCTGCAAAGGCTGCATGGATTTCATCAGCGCCTGTAAATCGGCTGGCACATGGCGGTTATAGGACTGTCCCTGAATACCTTCCAGCATGGTCAGAAAGCGCGACATAGTGGCGTTGACCGGCACTATGCTGTTGACGCCGCAGGCCAGTAGCAGCCTTTCATCGCTATAGCGCAGTGAGGCTCGCATCTCGCGCACGACTATTTTCAGGCCGCTGCCTCGGGTACGGCGCAGACTGTGAATCTGTTCTGCCAGCAGCGGGATCTGATCGTTATGTTGCAAACTGAAAATAACCGTCGCCGCATTCGCCTGCTGCGCGCGGCTATGTAATCCGGCATTGTCATCATACAGCGTCCACTGGCTTGATAGCGGCGGCGCGCCTTCCAGCACCGATTTTTCCGCCAGATAGAGCATCTCGTCGTTCAGCGTCAGCGGCGCGCTCTGCTCCTGCTCCAACAGTGTAAAGTGGTCCATATTCAGGGCCAGTCTCATGGCGCGATCCGCCAGCATGCCGCCGTCGTTAGCCCACCAGTTGATGCGGTAGTCCCAACTGTCCTGCTGCCAGTCGAGCTGCGCCAGTCCATCAACATGGCGATAGAGCGTTTGCAGCTGCGTGCGTAGCGTGTTGATTACTGAACCAAAGCTAATGATTAGCAGCGTGATGGGTTTAGCAGCAAGAAAGTGTTGTAGCTTTTTTGTCCACAGCCGCAGCTCATCCTGGCTTAGTTTTTCCCACAGGGATGCGGGAGCGAAAAACAGGACCAGTCGAGGTTTTTCCGACAGCACGCGCGCCAAATCATCGGTAAAAGCGTGCAGCGCCCGCCGGGTTTCCGGCAGTGAGAAAAGCGGAATCGCAGCAGGCCCGCCAGCAGGCGCAGGCGAGAGCAGTGTTTCCGGCGCCAGGCCAGCAGCGACAAGCGTAACGGCACGTTGGGCAGCGATGCATTGACGCGCCAGAATACGGGCGTCTTCTTGCCGGTTGACCGTCAGCCAGTAACATCCCGACGGCTGCATCAGCATCAACTCATCTCTGACCTGTTCAAATCCTAACGTAAATGGAGGTGTCATAAGATATTTCGCAACCCGTCTTATTCTACGGCTAGAGTGTAGTCCAGTTAAAAAATGAAGTAGCATCATTGTATTCTGGCTAATATACATTACAACTTATAGCAAACCGACCTGAACCCGACCCAGGAATTTTCTTGCTCGGGGGGGATTTTTTGCTGCCTTTTAGGGCTATCTCTATGAGTCAACTCTCGGATAAAACGCTGCCGGTGGCGCGTGAATCTCAGGACGATATTGCGCAACTGGAACGCGCTTTTTCGCTACAGAACTGGCGCTATGTGGATATCGATCGCCAGGAAAGGCTGGCCGGGATCCTGAACCGCTGGCCGCTGTTGGCCGAGTGGGCCGCGGAATCACAGCCAGAGGTGTCGTAAATGGCGGTTATTGCGCTGCAGGGCGTCAGAGGAGGAGCCGGCACAAGCTCGTTAACCGCTGCTTTCGCCTGGGCGTTGAATCAGCTGGGCGAGCAGGTTATCGCCATCGATTTTTCCGCTGATAATTTATTGCGCATGCATTTTAATATGGCGGTCAATCAGCCACGCGGCTGGCTGCGGGCGGCTTTTGACGAACTGCCCTGGCAGCAGAGCGCGCTGCGCTACGCGCCGGGGCTGGATTTTGTGCCGGCCGGCAGGCTGAATGACGACGAGCGCATGGCTTTTATCAGCCAGCCGGAAAAATATGGCCGCGCCTGGATTGCGCAAATGGAAGCCTTAAAACGGCTTTACCCCTGGATCCTGCTCGATGTTCCGGCTGGCGATACGCCCTGGACACGGGCGGTGCTGGCGCTGGCCGACCGCGTCCTTACCGTGGTGACGCCGGATGCTAACGCGCATAGTCGTCTGCATCAGCAAACGTTTCCCCATAACACGCTGTTTTTGCTTAATCAGTTCACGCCGGTCAGCAAAGCGCAGCAGGATTTGCATCAGCTCTGGGTCAACAGCCTGCAAAACTTTATTCCCTTAACTATCCACCGTGACGAAGCCGTAGCGGAAGCGCTGCTGAACAAGCAGCCGCTGGGCGAATACAGGCCGCATGCGCTGGCGGCGGAAGGCATGATGACGTTCGCCAACTGGGCGTTGATTAATCTGCGGGAGAACGCATGAGGCCGCTACATTGGCTATTGATGCCTTCCGCCAGCGCTGCGCTGCGCCAACGCTATTCGGGCTATCGCCAGCAAGGTGCTTCGGCGGCAACTGCCGCGCTTCACTGTTTTTGGTTAACGCTGGGCTGGACCTTTTTACGCTTTGAAACGCCAGCCTGGCAGCGCGTGCACGCGCAGCGGCGCCGTCTTTATCCGCATATCTCGCCGGAGAAGCCGCGTCCGGCAGATATTTTACGCTACCTGCTGCAAACATTGTGGTTGCTGCTGGTAGTGCCTTTCAATGGCGTTTCGCTTAGCGATCGTGCGGGCCATTATACGTTGCGAACGCCGCGCCAGCGCTTCTATAACTGGCTGGGTAAACTCCCGGAAAGAGCGGAAGCGCGCGATATGGAAAGGCGTTCCGAGAGGCAGCTGCGCCGCCTGCCTTCGTGGCTGCGAAAAGCGCTGTTCGGCGTGGCAATAGTAGTGGCTACGGCGCTGGCGATCCTTTGTATCTCCCAGCCGTTCGATCTTTTTACGCAATTTATCTTTGTAGTGCTGCTTTGGGGCGTGGCGATGGTGGTGCGGCGTATTCCTGGCCGGCTGTCGACCATGATGCTGATCGTGCTGTCGCTGACGATTTCCTGCCGCTATCTCTGGTGGCGCTACACCTCGACGCTGAACTGGGACGATCCGCTGAGCCTTACCTTTGGCGTGCTGCTAATCGGGGCGGAAACTTACGCCTGGGTCGTGCTAATCCTGGGCTATTTCCAGACGCTGTGGCCGCTGAACCGGCCACCGGTTTCCATGCCGGAAGATATCAACAGTTGGCCGACCGTCGATCTGCTGGTACCGACCTATAACGAGCCACTGAGCGTGGTGAAACCAACGCTTTACGCTGCGCTGGGCATCGACTGGCCGAAAGAAAAGCTCAACATCTACGTGCTGGATGATGGCAATCGTGAAGAATTCCGCGCTTTTGCGGAAAAAATTGGCGTGAATTACATTGCGCGCCCGACTCACGAACATGCCAAGGCGGGCAATATCAACCATGCGCTGCGCACCCACTGCCGCAGCGAGTTCGTGTCGATTTTTGACTGCGACCACGTGCCGACACGCTCATTTTTGCAAATGACGCTGGGCTGGTTTGTGAAAGATCCGAAGCTGGCAATGCTGCAAACGCCGCACCATTTCTTTTCACCCGATCCTTTTGAGCGCAACCTTGGCCGATTCCGCCGTACGCCGAACGAAGGCACGCTCTTCTATGGGCTGGTGCAGGATGGCAACGATGTCTGGGATGCGGCGTTTTTCTGCGGTTCCTGTGCGGTGATCCGGCGTACCGCGCTGGATGAGATCGGCGGCATTGCGGTAGATACCGTGACTGAGGATGCGCATACTTCTCTGCGCCTGCACCGTAAAGGTTATACCTCAGCCTATATCCGCATTCCACAGGCTGCCGGGCTGGCGACCGAAAGCCTTTCCGCCCATATAGGGCAGCGTATCCGCTGGGCGCGCGGCATGGTGCAAATATTCCGGCTGGATAACCCGCTGATGGGCAAAGGGCTGAAGCTGGTGCAGCGGCTCTGCTATGCCAATGCGATGCTGCACTTCCTCTCCGGTATTCCGCGGCTGATCTTCCTGCTGGCACCGCTGGCTTTCCTGCTTTGTCACGCCTATATCATTTTCGCGCCAGCGCTGGCGATCGCGATTTTCGTGCTGCCGCATATGTTACACACCAGCCTGACCAACTCACGCATTCAGGGCCGCTGGCGCCATTCGTTCTGGAGCGAAGTGTACGAAACAGTGCTGGCCTGGTATATCGCGCGACCCACCACGGTGGCGCTGTTCAATCCGTACAAGGGCAAGTTCAACGTAACGGCTAAAGGCGGCCTGGTGGAAGAGCAGCATCTCGACTGGGTGATCACCCGACCCTATATGTTCCTGGTGCTGATCAACGTCGCCGGGATTATCGCTGCAATCTGGCGCCTGAACTATGGCCCATCAAATGAGATCCTGACGGTGATCGTCAGCGTGATTTGGGTGATTTACAACATGATTATCCTTGGCGGCGCAGTCGCGGTTTCTGTTGAGGCGCGCCAGCTGCGCGAAGCGCACAGGGTCGAAATTGCTATGCCTGCAGCGCTGGCCCGCGAAGATGGCCATATGCTGCCGTGTACGCTGCGTGACTACTCCGATGGCGGCGTAGGGCTGGAGCTGCGGGAAGAAAACCTGTTGAAAGAGAATGACAAGGTCTGGCTGCTGCTGCGGCGCGGCCAGCAGGAGTTCAGCTTCCCGTGCTTTGTTCAGCGAACGTTTGGCCGCCGCGCCGGTATTCGTCTGCATGAGCTAACCACCGAACAGCACGTGGAGTTTATTCAGTGCACTTTCGCCCGCGCCGATACCTGGGCGCTATGGCAGGACAGTTTTCCAGAAGATAAACCCATGCAAAGCTTCGCCGACATTATGGTGCTCGGCTTTAAAGGCTATCTGCGCCTGGCAGAATACGGACCGCAGCCGCTGCGCGGCCTTTTTGCCGTGCTGACGCGCCTGATCGGCTGGGTAGCTTCATTTTTCCCGAAGAGCGTGGGACGCCCCGATCCCGCCGCTCGCTGACTCAAAGTTGATGATGAAACGATGACGAGAAAATTACGCTGGTTCACTGCTGTTTTAATGGGCGTTATGCCGCTGGGTCATGCCGCGCCCGACACCGCGCCGCCGCCGATGGCTGGTGTGGATGCGCCTGCGCCCGCTGCTGTTGATCCCGCAGCGCCAGTGCGCGACGTAACGCAAACTTTTGCGCAGATAGCGCCGCCGCCAGGCGTATTCAACCTGACCGGCACGCGGACGCAGGGGCAGATAGAATTCGGCGTGCGCAGCGATGAGGTAGTGACTAAGGCGCTACTGACGCTCAGCTATCGGCCTTCGCCTGCGCTGCTGCCCAACATTTCGCATCTCAAAGTCTATCTGAACGATGAGATGATCGGCCTGGTGCCAGTGACTCAGGAGCAGTTGGGTAAAACCAATCAGATACAGCTGCCGCTCGATCCGCGTTTTATCGGCGACTTTAACCGCGTGCGGCTGGAGCTGGTCGGTCATTACTCTAATTTGTGCGAAAACCCGGCCAACAGCACTATCTGGATGGATATCGGCAAAGAGAGTTCGCTGGCGCTAAGCCTGCAAAAACTGCCGGTGCAGGACGATCTTTCACATTTTCCGGAACCGTTTTTCGATGCGCGCGACAGCCGTCCGCTGGTTTTACCTATGGTGTTTGCCGGCGCGCCCGATCTGGGCCAGCAAAAAGCGGCTGCCGTGCTGGCCTCCTGGTTCGGCACCAAAGCGGACTGGCGTGGCCAGTCTTTTCCGGTGCTTTATAACCAGCTTCCGGAGCAGCAGCATGCGGTAGTTTTCGCTACCAACGACCAACGTCCCGACTTTCTGAAGGCAATGCCGCCGGTAACTAAGCCGACGATCGCTATCGTTAACCAGCCGCAAAACCCTTACGAGAAAATGCTGCTGATTATGGGCCGCGACGACAACGATCTGTTGCAGGCGGTGCAGGGTATCGCTCAGGGCGATGTACTGCTGCGCGGACAAAGCGCGACCGTAGATGAAGTAAAAGAGCTGGCTCCGCGCAAACTGTATGATGCGCCGAACTGGGTACGTACCGACAGGCCAACTACTTTCGGCGAGCTACAGCAGTATGCCAACCAGCTACAAAGCGACGGCATGCAGCCAAATCCGATTGCGCTGACGCTGAAGCTGCCGCCAGACCTTTTCCTGGTACGCGCGCGCGGCATCGATATGAATATCAACTATCGCTATACCACGCCGATTCAGGACGATGGCTCGCGGCTGGCAGTGAATCTCAACAACCAGTTTGTGCAGGACTATCCGCTGCCGGGTAAGAAAGATAATGGCAAACAGCTGCTGCGTATTCCGCTGGTTCAGGGCCTGACGGACGGCAGCACGCAGCTGACGATCCCGGCGCTACGCCTGGGCGTGGTTAACCAGCTACGCTTCGATTTTGATTATGCCAGCATTTTTATCGGCGGCACCTATAACAACGCCACTAACGAAGGGCGCTGCGAAACCATCACGCCTGTGTCTAACCATGTTGTTATCGATGAGAACTCTACCATCGACTTCTCCGGCTATCGTCACTATCTGGAGATGCCTTCGCTGCGCGCTTTCGCCAACGCGGGCTTCCCGTTCAGCCGTAACGCCGACCTGGCGCAGACGCTGGTACTGGTCAACAAGCAGCCGGAAGCGGACAAAGTCAGCGCGCTGCTAAACGCGCTGGGCAACGTTTCGGCGCAGACCGGCTATCCGGCGTTGAAAGTGCAGATGACCGATGACTGGAGCAAGGCGAAAGCGCAGGATGACGATCTGCTGATGATCGGTGAAATCCCGCAGGAGCTGAAGGACGACAGCAAAATCAATCTGCTGGTGGACGCGGCGAAAAGCTGGGTCAACAAGCCTAATCGCCAGAATGAGTTTACCACGCGGCCGCTGGCAGCCGATGATATGCACGCGGAAAGCCAGACCACTATCAGCTCAAACGGACCGATGGCGGCTATCGTCAGCTTCAAATCTCCGTTCTTCGACCAGCGTAGCGTGGTAGCGCTGCTGGCGGACAGCCCGCGCGCCTGGCAATTGCTTAACGGCGCGCTAATCGACAGCGGTAAGCGCGCGGCGATTTTTGGCTCGGCGTCGATTATCCGTGAATCCGGCGTTAACAGCCTGCGAGTAGGCGAAACCTGGCATGTTGGCCACCTGCCATGGTGGGAACGCGTCTGGAACGCGCTGGCGACTCATCCGGTATTACTGGCGCTGTTTGCCGCTGTAGTCGTAGTCCTGTTCGCGCTGCTGCTGTGGAGATTGATGCGCGCTATCAGCCGCCGTCGCCTTGGCGATGAGGACGATCTGTAGTGGACTCGCGCTGGATGGTTTCGGCGCTGCTGCTGCCGATGGGCTGCATGGCGGCCCAGGCAGCGGAAGTTGCGCCGATAGACTGGCTGCTGCAACAGGTGCGCGTCGGCGAAGCAACCAACAAGTTCGATCTGGTCAGCCAGTCGCTGTATCGCCTGGAGAAAATCGCGCCCAATAATCCCCAGGTGCTGGCAGCGCAGATCCGCCAGGATCTGCGAATGGGCCAACAGGATCGGGCGCGAGAAAAGCTGGCAAACCTGAAAAAACTCGCGCCGGACGCGACGGCTACCCGGCAGGCCGAAGCCAGCCTGCTGCTGATTTCCGATGAAGGCCGTCAGCAACTGCAACAGGCAAGATTACTGGCTGCTTCCGGGCATTTGCCGGAGGCGCGCGCAGCCTGGGATAAGCTTTTCCACGGCGTTTTTCCTTCCAATGATATCGCGCTGGAGTACTGGCGACTGGTAGCGCGGCTGCCTGACCAACAGCCGGCAGCGCTGACGCAGCTGGAAACGCTGGACAGGGACGCGCCGGGCAGCATCAATGTGAAAATGGCAATTGCGCAGATGCAGCTCAGCCAGGACAACCGTGCGGCGGCAGTTAAGCAACTGCAGGAAGTAGCCAATGAACCAGCCGGACGCGTGCAGGCTGCCGAACTCTGGCTGAGCGATATCAAGTCGCAGCCGGTCACGCCGGAAACTGTGGCGCAGCTGAAAACCTATTTGCAAACCTTCACCAGCGATAAGCCGCAGGCGGACGGTCAACTTGAGCTGGCGCGGCAGGAGAAAATGCTGGCCGATCCCGCTTACCAACAGCGGCTGCGCGGACTGGCGCTGATCGATAAAGGCGAAAGCTCGACGGCGATTCCCGCTTTGCGAGCGGCGCTGAAGGCCAGCCCGAACGATCCCGATTTGCTGGGCGCAATGGGCCAGGCGCTGTCACGCGCTAACAACCGCGAAGAGGCAGACGGCTATTTTGAGCGGGCGGTGGCTGCAGATGCGCAGGGCACGGATATCGGTAAATGGCAAAGCCTGCTCAAATCTAACCGCTACTGGCTGGCGATCGCCGCAGGCGATAAAGCGCTGGCAGCAGGCGACATTCGCGGCGCGACTCGCAGTTATCAACAGGCCCAAAGCCTGGATAATACCGATGGCTATGCGCTAATCGGGCTGGGCGACGTGGCGCTGGCGCAGAAAAATGCGCAGGCGGCAGAATCGCTGTTCCGTCGGGCGCGGCAGATCGACCCGGGCAACACCACGGCAACGCAGCGGCTGGTAAACCTTTATCAGCAGCAGTCGCCGGAGAAAGCGCTGGCCTTTATCAATAACCTGCCAGCCGCACAGAAACGTTCGCTTGGCGCTACGCTCGCCAGCCTGCGCAGCAGCACGTTAAGCGCGGAGGGCGACAAACAGGCGGCTACAGGACGCTGGGCACAGGCTGCGGATCTCTACCGCCAGGCACAGCAGGGCGCGCCGGACGATGTTTGGCTAAATTATCGGCTGGCGGGCGCGCTGCGTCAGGCGGGCCAGCCTCAGGCAGCGGATCGGCAGATGGTGGCGATGGCGCAGCACCAACCCGGTGCGCCGACGCAGATTTACGCTTACGCGCTTTATCTTTCAAGCAGCGACAGAGCCGAAGACGCTTTGCGGCAGCTCCAGACGCTGCCCGCGGAAAAGTGGGATCAAAATATCAAAGATCTTAACAGCCGGCTGGAAACGGACAGGGTCATTGCCCGTGCGGCGCAGCTACGCGCCAGCGGCCAGGAAAGCCAGGCCGTCGCGCTGCTGGGTCAGCTGCCGCCTTCCAGCCGCATTGCGCTGACAGAAGCGGACTGGGCGCTGGAGCGGGGCGACGCAGAGCAGGCGCTGGCGCGTTACCGCGACGTCAGTGCCAAAGAACCGCAAAACAACGATGCGCGGCTGGGTGAAATCGAAGCGCTGGTAGCGCTGAAAGATTTGCCTGCGGCGAAAGAGCGGCTTCAGGCTCTGCCGCCAGCCGTAGCGGAAGAAAGCGTAAATACCGGACGGCGCGTGGCCAATGCGGCACAAAGCGTTGGCGATACGGCCCGTGCAGCTACGCTGTATGGCCTGCTCAAACCAAAGGCGGCGCAGGAGATGCCTTCGCAAAGCAGCGCGTTGGTATTCCGCGATGCAGCCCGACTGGAAGCGGCGCAGAACAAACCAGATGCAGCGCAGTATGACTATCGTCAGGCAATGGTCGCCAGCGGCATTGCCGCCACGCCACCGCAAAGCACTGAAGAATACACACGGCTGACGCGCAACGACGAACGCGACGACTGGCTGAAACGCGGCATACGCAGCGAAGCGGCTGATTTGGCGCGCCAGCAGGATACGGTGCTTACGCTGGAAGAGGATTACGCCAGAAACAAAGGCACCGGCGGCGTCTCCGATTTTACTGCCCATACCACCATGATGCAGGCGGAAACGCCGTTTAGCCAGGGCAAAGGCTGGCTGCGGCTGGATAACGTGGATGTCTCGGCAGGCACCTTTTCGCGCAACAGTCTCGGCAATATCGATGAAAATTACGGCACCTGCGCCAACGCTGATGCCACCTGTAATCGTGATTTTCGCCAGCATCAGAACGGTACCAGCGTCGGCATTGGCTATAACAGCGACAAATGGTCGGCGGATATTGGCACCACGCCGCTGGGCTTCGAGGTTACCAACTGGGTCGGCGGCTTCACGTGGAATACCAGCGTAAAAGATCTCGGCGTCTCGCTGACCGCTTCCCGCCGTCCTATTTCCAGCTCGCTGCTGGCCTATGCTGGCGCGCGCGATCCTAATACTGCCAGCGGCAAAACCTGGGGCGGCGTGGTCGCAACTGGCGGATCGGTTGGGCTGAGTTACGACCAGGGCGGCGCGCACGGCGTCTGGGCCGATATCAGCGCCCATCAAATCACTGGCGAAAACGTTAAGGACAACTCCCGCGAGCGGCTAATGGCGGGTTATTACTATAAGATTTTAAACGAAAACAATCGGCGGGCGACTATAGGGCTGAACGGCATGCTGTGGCACTACGCCCGTGATTTAAGCGATTATTCGCTCGGGCAGGGCGGCTATTACAGCCCGCAAACCTATAATTCGCTGTCGGTGCCTTTAACTTACCGTCAGCGTACGGAGAACTGGTCGTTCGATCTTGGTGGTTCTGTCTCCTGGTCACATTCCCGTACCAGCGCTCAGTCGCGCTATCCGCTGAGTTTTGGTTCGCTAACCAGTGATAATCCACGAGGCAGCAGTAGCAGCAGCAGCGGTTTCGGCTATACGCTACAGGCGGTGGTAGAACGGCGGCTCAGCGCGCACTGGACTTTAGGCCTGGGCATGGATATTCAGCAGGCGAAAGACTATACGCCAAGCCACGGTATGCTCTATCTGCGCTACTCAATGGCGGGCTGGGAAGGCGATCTTGATATGCCGCCACAGCCGCTGACGCCTTACGCCGATTTTAAATAGCGGCTGAAAAGCCCATCGGAAAACGCTTAATCGGCTACTTAGCCACAGGGATAACTTAACAAGCGTCTGTCATAGGATATACTCAGGGCTGTTTTTGCCGCTCGTTTTGGCGGCAACCAGCTTTGTGGAGAACAGGCTTGCGCGTTAGTCGTTCATTAACGATAAAACAGATGGCGACGGTATCCGGCGTCGCCGTGGTCACCATCCTGATTTTTATCGTCATTCAGCTTTTCCATTTTGTGCAGCAGCGCAGGATTGACTACGCCCAGCAGATGGAAAACGTCGCGCATACCGTGCGCCAGCCGCTGTCGCAGTCGGTGCTGAAGGCGGATATCGGCCAGGCTGAGCATATCCTGAATTCGCTGAAGCCTGCCGGGATCCTGGCACGGGCCGAGGTTGTGCTGCCAAACGGGCTGCAAACGCTGCACACGGACTTCGAACCTGAGAAACCGGTGCCGAAGCTTATCGCCACCATTTTTGAGCTGCCCGTGCAGATCACGGTGCCGCTCTATTCCGTAGAGCCTTCAAATCCTAAGCCGCTGGCGCTATTGGTGCTTCAGGCTGATTCCTGGCGCGTGTATCAGTTTATTCTCAGCGCGCTTTCTACCATGGTGACCACTTATCTGCTGCTGGCGCTGATCCTCTCGATCGCTATCAGCTGGTGCGTTAACAAGCTGATCGTCAGGCCGCTGCGCAGGATCGCCGTTGAGCTGCACGATTTGCCGCCGCAGGAGGCGATCGGCCATCAACTGGCGCTGCCCGATCGCCATCGTGACGATGAGTTGGGCATGCTGATCCGCAGTTATAACCATAACCAGCAGATAATCGGGACGGTACATGATGAGATGAGCCGCCTGACCACGCGTTTCGCGCTGACCAATTTGCCTAATCAGGCGCTTTTTCTGGCGCTGCTTGAGCAGCATATTAGCGCGATAACGGACCAGGACAGCTTTACGCTGATGGTGCTGCGTATTGAAACTCTTCAGGAAGCCAATGGCGTGGTGACGGATGAGCAGCGTGATGCGCTGACCCTGACGCTACTGGATAAAATCCGCAATTGTATCGACGGACAAACCTCAATCGGCCAGCTTTCCGACAGCGATTTCATACTATTAATGAAGCGGGCTACGCCCGTTCGCGCAATGCGTATGGCGCGACTGCTGCAGCTGCGGCTAACGCAGCCGGTCGCGCTGCAGGAGATGCAGATCCGGCCCAGTATCAGTATTGGCCTGGCGGTGCGGGAAGATTGCCGTCTGTGCGCTGCGGAACTGCTGAACCGGGCGGCCTCGGCGATGATGTCGGCGCGCCTTGAAGGCAAAAATCAGATCCTCTTTTTTGACCCTACGATGACCGAGCGTGCGCATAAACGGCTGACTCAGGAACACGATATTCTGCAAGGGTTAAGCGATGGCCAGTTCACGCTGTTTCTACAGCCGCAGGTCGATATGCGTAGCGGTCAGGCGGTTGGCGCAGAGGCGCTGCTGCGAATGCGCCAACCGGACGGTAGCTGGAGTCTGCCGGAAGATCTGATCGTCAATGCGGAAGAGTCCGGCGTGATCAACGCTCTGGGCCGTTGGGTATTCGAAGAAGCGTGCCGCGTGCTGGCGGAGTGGCAAAAACGGGGCATTACGCTGCCGCTGAGCGTTAATGTTTCCGCCGTGCAGCTGCGCGAGCCGGACAGAGTGGCGCACCTGCGCGGGCTGATTCAGCAGTATCAGATCAGGCCAGGCGGCCTGATGCTGGAGATTACCGAAACGGCGCAGGTCGGCGAGCCGGAACTGGCGCTGCGGTTGCTGAACGACCTGCAGCAAGCCGGCGTTTCCGTAGCGCTGGATGATTTCGGCATGGGCTATGCCAACCTGAACTGGCTAAGCCAGTTCAAATCACTGCCTGTCAGCAAGCTGAAGATGGATCGCAGCTTCGTCAGTGCGCTGCCAGAAGACGACGCTATGGTACGTATCGTGGCGGCTATCGCAGAGATTATTAAGGTGGAAGTAATTGCCGAAGGAGTGGAAACCCAACAGCAGCGTGACTGGCTGCTGGCGCGTGGCATTCGGATTGGCCAGGGTTATCTCTACGCCGAAGCACTGCCGATCGGGCAATTCGAGAGCCGCTATTTTTGAACGCGAGTGTTAATAAAATTTAGCATCGGTAGCCCGGCAGCAGGGTTAGTTGTTTTTTTGTACAGCGAGAGTACAATGTAGCTATGTATCTACTCTTAAAGCTGACGGAGGCAAAATGGCGATTACTACTATGTCCAGCCGCGACTTTAACCAGGGCGTCTCTGCCGCCAGGCGGGCTGCGGAAACCGGTCCGGTTTATATCACCGATCGCGGCAAACCGGCTCATGTCCTGCTCAGCTACGAGGAATATAAAAGGCTAACCGGTTCATGCCGAAATATTCAGGATGCGCTTGCCATGGCTGGCGCGGCGGATATCGAGTTTGAACCAGAACGTGGAAATGTCACTTTCAGGGACGTGGATTTCTCATGAGATATTTATTGGATACCAACGTTGTTTCTGAACTTCGTAAGGCAAGGACGCCAAAGATGGATGCCGGCGTCGCGCTCTGGACGGAAACGGTCGATGCCGGTGATATGTTTATTTCTGCGATCACGGTAATGGAAATTGAAAAAGGCATCCTTAGCCTAATCCGCAGAGACGCCAGGCAGGGAAACGTGCTGCGCAAATGGTTTTCATCAGCGGTAATGGTGGAGTTTAAAAACCGTATTTTGCCTTTTAACAGCGAAGCCGCCCTCTATTGCGCCAGTCTGCATGTTCCCGATCGGCGCCCTGTTAACGATGCCATGATAGCCGCTACGGCTTACTGTCACGATATGATTCTGGTCACGCGCAACGTCAAAGATTTCGATTCGCTCGGCGTCAGGCTGCTTAACCCCTGGTGCTGGCAAAGTTAGCCAGATTGATCCAGATCCCTTTTTAAACCATAACAACCTCCCGCCAGTAAGGCTGCTGAAGTGATTCAGCTCATAAAATCAGATGCCCGCCTGTGCAATACGAGTCAGGTTATATCAATCCGGTTAACGTAGTGTTATTTTTGGCCTGTCGTCAAAATAACTACAGCAATGTCACCTGCCACTCCGGCCGTTAACGGATATTTTTATGAAAACTTCCCTGTTCAAAAGCCTTTATTTTCAGGTATTAACTGCGATCGCCATCGGCGTCCTGCTGGGCCATTTTTACCCCGAGCTGGGCGCGCAAATGAAGCCGCTGGGCGATGCTTTTGTTAAACTTATTAAGATGATCATCGCGCCGGTGATTTTCTGTACCGTAGTGACAGGGATCGCCGGTATGGAAAGCATGAAAGCCGTCGGCCGCACGGGCGCGGTAGCGTTACTCTATTTTGAAATCGTCAGTACTATCGCGCTGATTATCGGCCTGATCGTGGTCAACGTGCTGCAGCCAGGCGCAGGCATGAATGTTGATCCCTCTACGCTGGATGCCAAAGCCGTTGCCGTTTACGCACAGCAGGCGGAACAGCAGGGCATTGTCGCCTTTTTAATGGATATTATTCCCGGTAGCGTGATTGGCGCATTTGCCAGCGGCAATATCCTGCAGGTGCTGCTGTTCGCTGTTTTATTCGGCTTCGCGCTGCATCGCCTGGGCGATAAGGGCACGCTGGTCTTTAACTTTATCGACAGCTTTGCCAAAGTTATCTTTGGCATTATCAATATGATCATGCGCCTTGCCCCGATCGGTGCCTTCGGCGCGATGGCCTTTACCATCGGTAAATATGGCGTGGGATCGCTGGTGCAGCTCGGCCAGCTGATTATCTGTTTCTATATCACCTGCATTCTGTTTGTCGTGGTAGTGCTGGGACTGATCGCCCGCGTTACCGGCTTTAATATTTTTAAATTTATCGCCTATATCAAAGAAGAACTGCTGATCGTGCTGGGGACTTCCTCTTCAGAATCTGCGCTACCGCGCATGCTGGATAAGATGGAAAAATTGGGCTGCAAAAAATCGGTAGTAGGCCTGGTGATCCCGACCGGCTACTCTTTTAACCTGGACGGCACCTCAATTTACCTGACAATGGCTGCCGTATTTATCGCGCAGGCAACTAACGCGCATATGGATATCGTCCATCAGATTACGCTGCTGGTGGTGCTGCTGCTTTCTTCCAAAGGCGCGGCAGGCGTTACGGGTAGCGGCTTTATCGTGCTGGCCGCAACGCTCTCTGCCGTTGGGCATCTGCCCGTTGCGGGGCTTGCGCTTATTTTGGGTATCGACCGCTTTATGTCCGAGGCGCGAGCGCTGACTAACCTTGTAGGCAACGGCGTAGCCACCGTAGTGGTCGCCAAATGGGTTGACCAGCTGGATGAAAAACAGCTTAAGACCACGCTTAATTCCGCAAAAAAGACGAAGAATTTGTCAGAAACCCACCTGTAATTCGCTAATGGCGTAAATATCCCGCCGAAATGCCCGTCGTGACTTGCCCTCACGGCGGGCATTTGCATAATAACCCCCATTGTTTGACTATTTTTCACTTTGCGGCGGGATTTCCCCGCCGTCGCGTGGTCTAAGAAGCTGTTCGTCGGCTTCCCTGAGTTATCCTTGCCACCGATAGCCGCAGGCCGCCCGCGATTTTTTTGGTTTGTGATTGAGTAGGGGTTCACATGCAGGGCACCACAATTCGTCTTTTAGTGGGTGGGATAGCGCTGGCTTTCGCCAGCAGTTCGGTGCAGGCTGAGCCTCTTCAACCCGATCCCGCCTGGCAGCAGGGAAAGCTGGACAACGGTTTTCGCTGGCAGGTGCTGACGACGCCGCAGCGTCCCAGCGACCGTGTGGAAATTCGCCTGATGGTTGATGCCGGATCGCTGGTAGAGAATACCCAGCAGGCTGGCTATAGCCATCTGCTGCCTCGTCTTGCGCTGGTGCACAACGCGAAGCTGGATACGGCGCAACAGCGTTCGCTGTGGCAGCAAAGTATGAATCCGGATCGACCCCAGCCGCCAGCGGTGACCTCTTACGATTTCACGCTCTATTCGCTTAGCCTGCCTAACAATCGCCCTGAAGTATTAAAAGAAGCAATGAGCTGGCTGGCCGCGACCGTCGGCGATATGACGGTTAACGACCAAACGGTCAATACTGCGCTAAACGCGGATGACCCGATAGCCAGCTGGCCTGCCGACCCGCAGGATCCCTGGTGGCGCTATCGCCTGAAAGGCTCGACGCTGCTGGGCCACGATCCCGCTTCGCCAGTTAGCACGCCGGTGGATATGGAAAAGCTGAACGCTTTTTATAAGCAGTGGTATACGCCGGACGCCATGACGCTGTTCGTGGTCGGCAACGTTGAAAGCCGCAGCCTGGTGGAGCAGATTGGTAAAACCTTCTCGCCGCTGCAGGGGAAACGCGAAGCGCCAGCGCCAGTGCCTACGCTTTCGCCGCTGCCGCAGCAGCCGGTGAGCTTATTCAACGGCACTCTGAATCAGGATCGCCTGTCGCTGGTCTGGGATAATCCCTGGCAGCCTATCAGGGAATCACAGAACCTATTGCGCTACTGGCAAAGCGATCTGGCGCGCGAGGCGCTGTTCTGGCACGTTCAGCGCGTGCTGAGCGACAATAAAGCGCAGAAAGTGCAGGTCGGTTTTGACTGCCGGGTGCTTTATCAGCGGGCACAGTGCGCTATCAATCTGGATGCGGACAACGGCACGCTGGCTGCTAACCTGAACCTGGTGGCGCATGAAATGGCCAATATCCGTGACAACGGACTGCCGCAGGAAGAATTCGATGCGCTAATGGCGCAGAAAACCGCCGAGCTTAACAAGCTGTTTGCCACCTATGCGCGCACCAATACGGATGTGCTGATGAGCCAGCGCCTGCGCTCGCAGCAGAATGCGGTGGTGGATATCGCGCCCGAGCAGTACCAAAAACTGCGGCAGACTTTCCTGGCGGGGTTGACGCTGCCTATGATGAATCAGGAGCTGCGCCAGCAGCTGTCGCAGCCGCTGACTATGCTGCTGATGCAGCCGCAGGGCGAGGCGGAGACCAACGTACAAACGCTATACGACAGCTGGCAAAAAATTATGCAGCCCGCTGTTGAAGCTGCGCCGCCGGTAGTGGATGAGACCAGGCCTGAAGTCTCCGATATCCCCGCTACACAAAACTAATGCCCGGCCCGGCAGAATGCCGGGCCGCGCTATTTCAGGCGATTGCTACCATTTACGCGCCCGCAGCCATTCGTTGACCAGCATCGGCCAGCTGGCCAACGGCAGATCCGCCACGTTGCGGATACCGAAGCCATGACCGCCTTTCTCGTAGAAGTGCAGTTCGCTGGGCACGCCCTGCTCCCGTAGTGCGCTAAACATCACCATACTGTTGTTGATCGGCACCGATTCGTCGTTAACCGCGTGGATCAGCAGCGTCTGCGGCGTTTGCGCCGTTACGCGGGTTTCCAGAGAGTAAGCGTCGATTTCTCGCTGCGTGGGATATTCGCCCAGCAAACGTAGCCGGGAACCGGCATGGGCCAGACCTTCGCGCATACTGATTACCGGATAGAGCAGTACCAGCGCATCCGGCCTGGCAGCCAGCGAATCGGCGATATCCTGAATGGGATAAAGTTTTTCGTCAAAGCGGGTGCCTGCGCTGGCTGCCACATAGCCGCCAGCAGAGAATCCTATCATAACGATTTTTTTACCATTTAGTCCGCGTGCCGCACGATGACGCAAAACGCGAACGGCGCGCTGAGCATCCGCTAAAGGCGCATCCGCCGCTTCATGATGCCCATCCTGAGGGAAGCGGTAGGTCATTACCGCCAGCGTATAGCCCATAGCGGTAAAAAACATCGCCAGCGCGCTGCCTTCTTTATCGATCATAATGCGCTCGAAACCGCCGCCGGGTGCCACCAGCAGCGTGACGCCGTTAGAGGTTTCCGGATACCAGAAAGCCAACTCCGGACAGCGTACGCCGGAAGCAGCGCGATCGAAAGGTTCGTATTCTTTGGCTAAATCAACAATCTGTGGGCTAACTCGTGAATCGCTGGCGCCAGGCGCATCGCCATGTGGCCAGATAGTGATTATTTCGGTTTTCATATGCGCTCCGGCTTCGCCTTATTTTAAAAGTATAGGCGAACCTGTAAATCATAAAAGTATTACGTTTGATAATTAATTCAGCATCACCGATTTCGGGTAGTTCAGTCCAGCAGACAATGTTTAAAGCTGGCTATTTCAGAATTTGCCCGGCTATGGTGCCTTAATTTACTTTACGGCAGAGTAGCCTTAAATTCTGCTGGTTTGATTTTGTCTGTTGCGAAAATCTATTTCCCGGTTAGTGATTGTTGTTATTTATGCACTTAAATCTTAGAAATTAGATAATTAACTATTTATTTGAGTTAGTGGAGGTTTACAGGTGGTATGAGTTCTGAAGGGTTTTTAATTTTTTTGCCAATATCCTTATCTGGAAAGGATTTTGGTGGCACCGGTAAGGCTTACTTTTTCTGTGTATCTCGCATTTTTTTGCAAATGAAACAACGTTGCCTTTATTTTTAACGAGAGACTCCGCAAAACAATTTTTTTGCCATTTTCTCTTTGCTGCGCCCGCTGTAGAGTCTGGTCGACGCTTCAGGGTGAAGCCTGTGATAACCTGACCAGACCAGTTCGAGGCAAGGATGATGCAAAAGACAACAGCCATACAGACGCCGCACGATGCTATCTTTAAACAATTTTTGGCCGATCCGGCCACGATCAAAGATTTTATCGAACTGCACCTTCCGCAGGAACTACAGGCTATCTGTAACCTGAACACGCTGCGGCTGCTGCCAGGCAGCTTTATTGAAGATAACCTACGGCCTTATTACAGCGATGTCCTCTATAGCCTGCAAACAACAGAAGGCGAAGGCTATCTCCATATCCTTATTGAACATCAAAGCACGCCGGACAAGCATATGGCCTTCAGGCTAATGCGCTACAGCATTGCCGCCATGCAGCAGCATCTTAAAACCGGACACGATCGCCTGCCGCTGGTGATCCCCGTATTATTTTATGCAGGAAAGCGTAGCCCTTATCCTTATTCTCTGAACTGGCTGGAGGATTTTGAAAATCCAACGCTGGCGGGGAAAATTTATGGCGGCAACTTTATTTTAGTTGACGTCACCGCTATTCCCGACGAGGAGATTATGCAACATCGCAGCATGGCGGCGCTGACGCTGCTGCAAAAACATATTCACCAACGGGAGCTTGCCGCCTTTTCTGATAAGCTGGCTGCGACGCTGCTCACGGATTTTCTTTCCAGCGAGCAGTTAAAATTATTGATCAATTACATTGTTCAGGCTGGCGAGACGGAAGAGGCCGAGAGGCTTATTCGTGAGCTGGCAGAAAAAGTGCCCCAACATGGAGAGGAACTGATGACCATAGCCCAGCAGCTGGAACAGAAAGGCTTTGAAAAAGGAATGGAGCAGGGGATTCAACAAGGTATTGAACAAGGCATTGAAAAAGGCATTGAAAAAGGCATTGAACAAGGATGCAAAGAAAAGGCGCTGCAGATAGCTCGCCTGCTGCTACAAAAGGGAGTTAGCCAAACCCTTATCAGCGAAACAACCGGTATTTCTACAGACGAGTTAACTCCGCTACAGCAGTAGTTCGTTAGCTGGCAGAGAACGTGCCGCAACATGGAGAGGAACTGATGACCATAGCCCAGCAGCTGGAACAGAAAGGCTTTGAAAAAGGAATGGAGCAGGGGATTCAACAAGGTATTGAACAAGGCATTGAACAAGGATGCAAAGAAAAGGCGCTGCAGATAGCTCGCCTGCTACTACAAAAGGGAGTTAGCCAAACCCTTATCAGCGAAACAACCGGTATTTCCACAGACGAGTTAACTCCGCTACAGCAGTAGTTCGTCAGGCGTGCTGGCAGCCTGTACCGCCTCAAAACTTGCAGCGCCACCCTGAGCGGCGCTGCCTGCTGCGCTGCTATGCTGGCATCGCGGAGAGCGGAATAATCGCCCCACGATGTTGGATCACCGTACTGGCTGTCAGATGGCCACGCCTGGCTGCCTCTTCCACACTGCCGCCGTTCAGGCGTATGGCCAGATAGCCGGCGCTGAAGGAATCGCCAGCGGCGGTGGTGTCGACTATGCGGCTGGACGGTAACGGCTGAGCAGGCACTTCTACCAGCGGCTCGCCTGCCAAAGAAACCAGGCAGGATCCCGCGCCGCGCTTAATGACCACTTCCGTAACGCCTGCCGCATGGGTTCTGGCAATTACCTCAGTCGCGTCAGCTTCGCCCCACAGTAAATGCTCGTCGTCCAGGGTCAGAAAAGCGATATCCGTTACGGCCAGCATCGCCCGGTAGGCCGCCTGCGCCTCGTCAACGGAAGCCCAGAGCCGCGGCCGGTAGTTATTGTCAAAAATAACTTTGGCGCCGTTGCTGCGGCAGCGTGCCAGCAGCGCCAGCAGCTTTTCCCGCCCCGTCGGTGTCAAAATAGCCAGGCTGATGCCGCTCAGGTAGAGATAGTCAAAGTCCGCCAGCTGACGGCAAACTTCTTCCCCCTGTTCGCCTTCCAGCCAGTAACGGGCCGCCGCGTCGTTACGCCAGTAATAAAATGTGCGTTCACCGCGTGCGTCGGTTTCGATCACGTAGAGGCCCGGCAGTTTGTTTTCCATACGCTGAATAAGCCCGGTTTGTACGTTTTCCTGCTGCCACGCCGCCAGCATTTCATTGCTGAAAGTATCTGTGCCTAACGCAGTAACGTAATGGACGGCCAGTTCTTTATTCTGGCGGGCCAGATAAACAGCTGTATTCAGCGTGTCGCCGCCGAAGCCCCGATTCAGGCCGTTCTCTTTCCGGGACAGTTCAATCATACATTCGCCGATAACGGCAATATTTTTCCTGGTCATGATATTCCGCTCGTTACGTTTTTTGCCCAGTTTCGCCGCGGCGGTTGCCGCAGTCAATGTTTTTAAAACGCTGTTTTATTTTCTGGCTATGGCCAGCAAGAACCAGTAACACAATAAAGTTATACAGCCGCATGCCGATACTTATTGCAGAAGCCTCATCCGGCACGGCCTCAATATTCATAAGGATCTTAATATGGTGCTGAAGAACATCAGACACCGGCTTCCACCCTCAACTGTCGTGAAACAGCAGCAGCAGGAGCGTCTCTACTGGCGGCAGTGCCAGCGCGCCTATACGTTTCAGCCTATCTACCGGGTAACCGGCAGCCTGATGGCAATTGAGTTGCTCACTGCGGTGTTTCATCCTTCCGCGCCGGGCCAAAGGTTGTCGCCGGAATCTTATTTCGCCGCGCTTGATACCACAGAGCGGATGCTGATTATTCGCGAGCAGCTGGAGTTGCTGGAGACATGGAAAACGAAATTTATCGAAGGCGGCATGGTGGCCTCCGTTAATATCGACGGTCCAACGTTGCAGGCGGTACAGCATAGCCCGCTGATTCGCCAGCTTATCGCGCGCTGTCCGTGGGTGCGTTTTGAACTGGTAGAACACCATGTGCTGCCGCAGGAAGAGCTGGTGGCGCAGATGCCAGAGTTGGGGCCGCTATGGCTGGACGATTTCGGCTCGGGCATGGCGAATTTTTCCGCGCTGTCCGAACTGAAATACGACTATATCAAGCTGGCACGCGAGCTGTTTATCTTGCTGAGGAAATCGGAAGAAGGGCGCAGTTTATTCAATATGCTGCTGGCATTGATCAATCGCTACTGCAAAGGCGTAATCGTGGAAGGCGTGGAGACTCAGGAAGAGTGGCAACAGGTACAGAACTCTTTTGCCTGCGCCGCGCAGGGCTACTATTTTGCCCGGCCGATGCCTTTTGATCAGTTGGCGACGCTGCCGCTGCACCTGGGGTAATGCCGTTTTCTCCGCGCTCGTCTATCTTTACAGAAGACGAAGCGAGCAAGGAGATAAACAGTGTCGCGCACGGGAAAAGTAATTAGCTGGATAGTCGGGATTTTTTTGTTGTTGGTTGTGGTAGTAGTAATTGTTATCGCGACATTTGACTGGAACCGCCTGAAGCCAACTATCAACCAGAAAGTCTCTACGGAACTGAACCGGCCTTTCGCCATTCGTGGCGATCTGGGCGTGGCCTGGGAGCGCAACCGCGACGAGCCGGGCTGGCGCAGCTGGGTGCCGTGGCCGCACCTGCATGCCCAGGATATTATACTGGGCAACCCGCCTTCTGTTGCTGAAGTGACTATGGTGCATTTGCAGCGGGTTGATGCGACGCTGGCTCCGCTGGCGCTGCTGCATAAAGAAGTGTTTATTCCCTGGATTAAGTTAGAGCAGCCCGACGCGCGCCTGATCCAGACCGCCGACGGCAAGAATAACTGGACTTTCGATCTGGCCGACAGTGATAACAACACGTCCGATCGGCAGCCGTCAGCCTGGGGTTTCCGCCTGGATAATATCCTGTTCGACCAGGGCAAAATCGCTTACCGCGACGCTATTAATAAAGCCGACGTTCAGGTGACGGTCAATCCGCTGGGAAAACCTGTTCCTTATGCCCAGGTAGCGGGCGGTAAGGATGAAGCGGGCCAGAAGGGCGCCTCGGATTTTGTTTTTGGCTGGAAAGCCGCCGGTACTTACAATAGTGAAAAACTTACCGGCGAGGGGAAAATCGGCGGCATGCTGTCGCTACGCAGTAAAACCAATCCTTTTCCCATTCAGGCCGATGTACGCAACGGCACCACGCGCGTCCAGGTCGCAGGCAGCCTGCAGGATCCTATGAATCTGGGCGGGTTGAATATTCGCCTGCGTTTCTCCGGCGATACGCTTGCCAATCTCTATGGCCTGACCGGCATTCTGCTGCCTGATACGCCTCCTTACGAAACCGACGGCCATCTGATTGCCCGCTTTCAGCAAAAAGGCGGGCCGGTCTTTCATTACAACGATTTTAATGGTCACATCGGCGACAGCGATATTCATGGTTCGCTCACCTATAGCCAGATTAAGCCACGGCCGAAGCTGGAAGGGTCGCTGGAATCGCGTCAACTGCGCATGGCCGATTTGGGGCCGCTTATCGGCGTAAACTCCGGGAAAGGCAGCGAGAAAACAGAGAAAGCCAAGGCCAAAAGAGGCGATGCGGCCAGTCAGCCTGCGGATCGCGTATTGCCGCACGACAAGTTCGATACCAAAAGCTGGGACGTCATGGACGCTGACGTTAAGTTCAGCGGCAAGCGCATCGAGCACAGCGACTCGCTGCCAATTAGCGATCTTTATACGCACCTGGTGCTGAAAAACGGCGATCTGCTGTTGGATCCGCTGCGTTTTGGCGTAGCGGGCGGCAACCTGAATTCCACAATCCGTATGGAAGGCGATCGCACGCCAATGCGCGCGCGCGCCGATCTGCATGCGCGCAACCTGAAGTTGAAACAGCTTTTTCCCGGCGTGGAATCAATGCAGAGCAGCATGGGCCAGATTAACGGCGACGCTAAGCTGAATGGTACGGGCAATTCCGTGGCCGATATCCTGGCGACCAGCGACGGTAGTCTGAAGTTGTTGATGAACGACGGGGTAATCAGCCGCAACCTGATGGAAATCGTGGGGCTTAACGTAGGCAACTATGTGGTTGGTAAGCTGTTCGGCGATGACGAAGTCCGCATTAACTGCGCGGCAGCGGATTTAAATGTTGAAAACGGGCTGGCCTCGACCAAACTCTTCGTGTTCGATACGGAGAACGCAGTAATCAACATTAAGGGCACCACCAACTTTGCTAACGAGCGTATGGATCTGTCAATTGAACCAGAGAGTAAGGGCGTACGCATTGTTACGCTGCGTTCGCCACTTTACGTCAAGGGCACCTTCAAAAATCCGGACGCTGGGGTAAAAGCAGGCCCGCTGATTGCCCGCGGCGCAGCTGCCGTTGCCCTGGGCGCGGTAGTGGCACCAGCTGCCGCGCTGCTGGCACTGATCTCGCCCAGCGATAATGAGCAGAACCAGTGTGTGAACATTCTGCAGCAAATGAAGAAAAAATAGCCAGTTCGTCATACTCTGACGGTATTGTGGAAAGCCCGGCCAGGAAGCCGGGCTTTTTTTACAGCAAGAAAAGAGTGGTAAAACGCGCCAGAGCTTATCTGGCACGCCCTGTATCGATCAATCGAACAGCGACTCGTGACGGGTTTCCCGGCTGGCAAGTAGGGCAAAAAGCGTCAGGCAGGCCATTGCCGCCAGATAAACGCCCACGTAAAACAGGCCGTAAGTATGCGCCAGCCAGGTGGCGATATAAGGTGCAACGGAAGCGCCGAGAATCGATGACAGATTGTAGGAGAATGACGCACCCGTATAGCGAACCTCTGTAGGAAACAGCTCTGGCAGCAATGCGCCCATTGGGCCGAAGGTCAGCCCCATTACGCTCAGGCCGCACAGCAGGAAAAGCATCACCAGCAGCTGATTGCCGGAGCCCAGCATGGAAGGGAAAATCAGCGCGAAGGCAATAATCATCAGCGTGATAACAATCATTGTCTTGCGGCGACCAAAGCGGTCGGCCAGCATGCCTGCAATCGGCACCATGACGCCGAAACCGATAACCGCCAGCATCAGCATCCACAGCATGGTATTACGCGGGAAGCCAAGGCCGCCAGGCGCTGGCGTTGTGCCGTAGGACATGGAATAAACGGTCATAATATAAAACAGCGTATAGGTCGCCAGCATGATAAAAGTACCCAGCACGGTCGCCTTCAGATGCTTTGACAGCAGCGTGCCAATCGGGACTTTAACCTGTTTTTTCTCTTTTTTCGCCTTAGCGAACACCGGCGATTCGTTCAGCGATACGCGAACATAGAGACCAATCAGCACCAGCACCGCCGAAAGAATAAAAGGCACGCGCCAGCCCCACTGCATAAATTGCTCATCGCTCAATAGCCAGGAGAGCAGCAGAAAGGTGCCGTTAGCGAAAAAGAAGCCGATTGGTGCACCTAACTGCGGAAAAGAACCGTAGAGCGCGCGCTTTTTGGCAGGCGCGTTTTCCGTGGCTAACAGTGCTGCGCCGCCCCATTCGCCGCCAAGACCTAACCCCTGGCCGAAGCGTGCCAGCGCCAGCAGCAGCGGCGCAAAGACGCCGATAGTGTCGTAACCCGGCAGCAGACCGATTAGCACGGTAGAGATGCCCATGGTCAGTAGCGAAGCCACCAGCGTCACTTTACGGCCCGCACGGTCACCGAAGTGGCCGAATAAGGCGGAACCGATAGGCCGTGCAACAAAAGCGATAGCGAAGGTCGCCAGCGACTGGAGCGTAGCGACGGTAGCATCTCCCTGCGGAAAGAAAATATGCGGGAAAACGATAACTGCCGCAGTGGCGTAGATATAGAAATCAAAAAATTCGATAGCGGTGCCGACCAGTGAAGCGACCACCACTTTGCCGCGTGAATTTACGGGCGTGGCGTCCTGTTCGGCGTCGTGCGATGGAGCAATGGAGGCTTGCATAATTGTTTCTTATTTGTAATACGTGAAAAGGAATCTTACGCACTGGATCCTGTTCATTCAATGGCGAAAGGTTGCTGAAAAGCCGCGCCGCCGCTGGAAAAGAGGATCCTGCGCGAGATAGCGCCGTGACTGGGTGATAGCCGGGCGAAATGCCCTTTTTATGGCAAGATCCACCAGTAAAGAAGCGATAAAAAGTATCCTCTCAGCTAAATATGCTTGTTTCAGAACGTTATTTGTTCAACCTGCAAAATTTTAAGCTGACAGCGATGCGGCTAAACCTTTATCTGACACTGTTACAAACTATGTTGGCGCCAGCTAAACAGAGTGTAAATCACCCCGGTTTTCCTTTTCCCATTCCGCCTTTTCCTGATCGAAAACAGTTCTTTGTCAGGAAAGGTAAATAGACTGCTTTTACTTTTCCCCTATCGCTATCTGCAAGGTTTTTTCCCGGATGCAATTGACTGAATCCCGTGTGCTAAAACGCGCTCTACCTCCGCCCTTGTTGCTGGTTGGCCCTGTGGTAACGCCCCCCATTTCCGCCTCCGCTACCGTTACTACGCTGGCCAGCGCGCGATCTGCTGACTCTTGCAACTATCCCGGAAGCATTGAAACGCTGAAACAGGTCGGCATGGTGGCGCGCACCCAGGGCGTGATTGCAAAGCGCGACAGGGAATCGAATCAATGCTGAAATTTTTTATCCGCTGGCCTGAATTTGCCGTGGCATTTTGCGCTCTTCTGCGGCGGCGCGTTATGCCGGTGAAAGGGCCGCTGGCGCTTTTCAATCGTTTTCTTGAAGGAATACGCGGCGGCCATGCTGCGCCTGGTCAAAAAATTAATCGCTATGCCGCGACTACCTTGCTGGTAATCCTGGCAGCAGTCGCTATTACCTGGCTAAGTTACCAACAGCTGCCCGATGGTTTTATGCCGCAGGAGGACGACGGTTATCTGTTCATTAACGTTCAGTTGCCGGAGGGAGCGGCGCTGCCGAAAACGCAGCAGGTGATGAGGCAGATGTTCCGGGTAGTGAAAAAAAATCCGGCAGTAGAGGACGTCATCAATATCACCGGTTTTAGCCTGGAAGGCGGCGGCAACGCGCCTAATAGTGGATTCGCCATCGTGTTGTTAAAAGGGTGGCGCGCCCGCGTGCCCGTAACACAAATTTTACCGCAAATTCAGCAGCAGCTGGCTACGATCCCTTCCGCCAATATCATGGTCTTCGCGCCGCTAACTCTGGGAGCGAAGATCGCGCTGGAGCAAACGCCAGGCGGAAACAGGCTGGCGCTGTTGCCTGGCGGCGGCAAGGTTATTGCAGGGTCTGATTAACGCGTTGCTGCATCCAGGGCCAGAAAGGATTAGAGGCCTGGCGCATCAGCATATCAAGACTGACCATCAATACGGCGCGTTCGCCACGCGGTGTCAGTACCCCAAAACTAACGCCAAACTCGTTCGGCACATCTGGCTGACGGCCATAGAGCGAATCGCTGAGCGGGAAAGGCAGCGCGACGTGCGAGAGCGAATAGACATCCGGCGGATAACTGGTACCCAGCGGTATTCGCTTAACGACAGTTGAGCCAGCGGGCGTCATAAGGGCTACGGCATCATTGCTGGTGGGTGTCGCGTTAGTTATCAGCGTGGCGGCATAGCTGCGCGGCGGCGGCGGCAACAGAGTATCTGCGGCATGCAGCGCCGCAGGGCGCATCAAGGGCGCAAGACGTACCGAGCGGTTTACATCGAACAACACCAATTCGCTGCCGTTGGCGGGGAGCAGATTATATAGCCCGCGAACAACGGCAGGCGTGCTGACCGTGGCGTCGGCGACCGACTGAAAAGTCAGTACCGGTGGCAGCTTGTTTAGCAAATGATTATCCCGATCGCGATGCAGCTGGCTTTGCAAGGCGCTGGTCAACAGCCATGACTGCCGCGCCGCTTTAACAGGAAAGGAATTATATTTAAAAGGATTAAATTCCGGCAGGATGCTAAGCCATGCCGAGCGGGCGAAAGCGGGCAGCAGCGAAGGTAAACCGGCCAGGCCTGCGTAGCGCGCGTAGCTGCTGACGCCAATCATAGGCGAAATCAAAATCAGCCGGGTCGGCGCAGGCAGGTTGGGATCTTCCAGCGCATCCAGTGCATACTTCATGGCCAGCGCGCCGCCGTTGGAAAAGCCCATAATCTGCAATGGCGCGCCGGCAGGAATGCGTCGATGGGCCTCGCGTACCGCCAGCCGGGTCGCCGCCAGCCAGTCTTCCCATTCCGTTTGCGTGAGCGCCGCAGGCACGGTGCCGTGGCCCGGCAAACGAATAGCGACCACAACATAGCCCTGCTGCTGATAGTCAGCGGCAAAATGGCGCAGGCTGTAGGGCGAATCAGTCAGGCCATGCAAAAGCACTACCGCGCCGCGTGGTTTTCCGGCGGGCAGTAGCTGGTAAGAATGATTCCAGTCAGTAGCAAAATGCCCCGGATAAACCGGACTTTTTTCCGCGTAGCGATTGTAGGTTTCCGCTTCGCTGTCCGGCAGTTTATCGCTGACGTTACGCTTCATCTCCGCAAAAATTCGCCGCTCGTTATCCAGATAGCCTGCCCAGTCGGCGCGATCCATCTGGCTGTCGCTGAGTTCGGCAGGCAGCCAGGTATGCCAGAGCTGTAGCGCCGGCCCTTGCTCCGTCATAGCGATACGCAGCGCAAGCAACGCAATAATCATCAGCGCCAGCAGGGCTGCGATGCGTCTGATCCAGAAACGTGTGCGTTGTAGCATAGTTCTTCCCTTCGGCGATTTTTCGCAGGAAGTATAGAGGATATCGGTTGCGTAGCGTTTGACTTTGCCGTGGATATAAATAGCGATCGTTGATAAAGGGTTTAGGCGCCAAAAGCTAATGGTTACTGAAATTTTCTTTATAACTTATTGATTTTGTCTATTAAATTTATATTTTTTCCTCTAAAAATCCATGCCGCCGTACAGGTTTACTTCCTCACCAGGCAAGATTATAGTGGCGGCGATTTCTTCCCTGGAGTTAAAAATTGCGCAGTTACCCTTTACGTTTTACCTGACAGGGCAGGCTCGTTTGCCTGCCGAAAACCGGTGGGCAATGTTTTAAACATAACATCCCCGTTATAACTTTTTCTCCCGCGCAGCCGCCGGGCAAGGATTGATGATGAAAGAACCTCCGACCAGCGACGGGCGATGGCAAACAGGCAGACCGGGGAGTAGCTTCCCGTAATCTTCCTCCCTTCTTCTTCCTCCTCGCCTCGCCCAATCCTGAAACCAAAAAATGAAATCCTCACGCGCAGGATCGCTTCTCTGCGCCTGAAAAAAATAAAGGATTAGGCAAATGAACCATAACGTTAAATATGCTCGCGATCTGGCTATTGCCCGCGAGGCTAAACTGAGCCTGGACAGCACGTTGGCCCGACTGAATACGCAACGTAGCGGACTGACCACTAGCGACGCCAGCGAACGACTGCTGGAATACGGCAAAAATCAGGTTGCCACGGAAAAGGCGCCGCATGCCTTGATTCAGCTGATACAGGCTTTCAATAACCCTTTTATCTGGGTGCTAATGGCGCTGGCTGGCATCAGCTTCTTTACGGACTATCTGCTGCCATTGCGTCAGGGTCAGGAAACCGATCTCACGGGCGTCGTCATTATGCTGATGATGGTAATGCTCAGCGGCCTGCTGCGTTTCTGGCAGGAATATCGCACCAATAAAGCGGCGGAAGCGCTAAAATCGCTGGTGCGCACTACCGCAACAGTGATTCGCCGTAGCAGCGAAAACGCTCAGCCAGTAAGAATGGAGATAGCGCTGCAGGATGTGGTGCCGGGCGATATCATTTTCCTTTCCGCTGGCGACATGATCCCGGCAGACGTTCGCCTGCTCTCTTCCCGTGATTTGTTTGTCAGCCAGGCTTCGCTAAGCGGTGAGGCGGTGCCGATTGAAAAATATGACGTGCTGTCGCATCAGGCAGAGCAGAGAGCGGCGCAGCAAAATGAAAACGATTTATTGACTATGCCAGGTATCTGCCTGATGGGCACAAACGTAGCCAGCGGTACTGCTACGGCGGTTGTGGTCGCTACCGGCAGCCGTACCTGGTTTGGTTCGCTGGCGAAATCCATCGTCGGCAGCCGCCCGCAGACGGCTTTCGATCGCGGCGTGAACAGCGTTAGCTGGCTGCTGATCCGCTTTATGCTGGTAATGGTGCCCGTGGTGCTGTTTATCAACGGCTTTACTAAAGGAGACTGGGCGGATGCAACGCTGTTCGCGCTGGCCGTAGCGGTGGGGCTGACGCCGGAAATGCTGCCAATGATCGTCAGCTCCAACCTGGCAAAGGGCGCTATCGCTATGTCCCGGCGCAAAGTAGTAGTGAAGCGGCTGAACGCTATCCAGAACTTTGGCGCCATGGATGTTCTTTGCACCGACAAAACCGGCACGCTGACTCAGGATCGCATTATTCTGGAGCAGCATTTGGACGTACACGGGCAGAATAACGAGCGGGTTTTGCAACTGGCCTGGCTGAACAGCCGTCACCAGACCGGCGTAAAGAACCTGATGGATAAAGCGATCCTCAGCTTTAGCCAGGGCAGCAAGGCTCTCAGCAATCTACAGCGCTATCGTAAAATCGATGAGCTGCCGTTTGATTTTGAGCGTCGCCGTTTGTCAATTGTGGTGGCGGACGAGCACAATCAGCAGAAGCTGATCTGTAAAGGCGCGGTAGAAGAGATGCTGGCGATTGCTACGCACTGGCTGGACGGCAGCGAACGGCGCCCTTTGGATGCGGCGGCGCGTCAGCAGTGGACAGATCAGGCGGATAAGTGGAACCGACAGGGTTTCCGCGTGCTGATGGTCGGCGAGCGAGACATGGGCGAAACGCCGCTAGCGCTGCCGCTGCATAAAGATGACGAGCGGGAACTGACGCTCTGCGGCCTGCTGACCTTTCTGGATCCGCCGAAAGAGAGCGCTGGCGCAGCCATTGCCGCGCTGCATGAACACGGCGTAACGGTAAAAGTGCTGACTGGTGACAATGCCACTATCACCAGCAAAATCTGCCGTGATGTCGGGCTGGAGCCAGGCGAACCGCTGTGCGGACAGGAAATCGATCGGCTTGATGACGAAGCGCTGGCCGCGCTGGCGGCTTCACGTACGGTTTTCTGCCGCCTGACGCCGCAACAAAAATCCCGCGTGTTGCAAACGCTGCAGCAGAACGGACATACGGTCGGCTTTCTGGGCGATGGTATTAATGATGCGCCCGCGCTGCGGGATGCGGATATAGGCATTTCCGTCGATAGCGCGACGGATATCGCCAAAGAATCCGCCGATATTATCCTGCTGGAAAAGAACCTGATGGTGCTGGAGCAGGGCGTGATCAAGGGACGCGAGACGTTCGGCAATATCATCAAATATCTGAATATGACCGCCAGCTCTAATTTCGGTAACGTCTTTTCCGTGCTGATCGCCAGCGCTTTTATTCCCTTTTTGCCGATGCTGGCTATTCATCTGCTGATCCAGAACCTGATGTATGACCTGTCCCAGCTGGCGCTGCCCTGGGATAAGATGGACAAAGAGTTTCTGCGCAAGCCGCGTAAGTGGGATGCGAAAAACATTGGCCGCTTTATGCTCTGGATGGGACCAACTTCTTCGCTGTTCGATATCACCACTTTCCTGCTGATGTGGCATGTTTTTGCCGCCAACAGCGTGGAGCACCAGGCGCTGTTTCAGTCCGGCTGGTTTATTGAAGGGCTGTTGTCACAGACGCTGGTGGTACACATGCTACGCACGCATAAGATCCCCTTTATTCAAAGCCGAGCGGCGTTGCCGGTAATGCTGATGACGGGATTGGTGATGGCGTTAGGGATTTATATTCCCTTCTCGCCGCTCGGCCAGGTTGTAGGGCTACAGCCGTTGCCCTGGTCTTACTTCCCGTGGCTGGCGGCGACGCTGTTCGGCTACTGCCTGGTGGCGCAGGGCATGAAGCGCTTTTATATTCGCCGTTTCGGCCAGTGGTTTTAAGGAAGGCGACGATGAAGCACAACAATGTCATTACCGCTATCGTACTGTTTTTTATCGCCGTCGTAATTCTTTCCAGCGGCCTGCTGATGATTTTCAGCGAACAGATATAGCGGCCATTCGCCGCATAATCTCAGGCGGACATTAGTCCGCCTTTTTTACACCTTAATAAAACGCAACCAGATAAAGCGAATCACATAATATTCCGCCGCGCCCAGCAGCAGGAACCAGAGGCAAAATATCAGCGTGTAAAGTTGGTTAATGTCGCTCAGATGGAACAGCGTAGTCAGGCGACGCGTCAGCTCGATGCCGAACCAGGGCGCAGGCAGCAGCAGCGCGGAGAGAAAGCCCAGCATCAAGGTGCTCATCGGCATTAAAAAGGTCAGAAAAGGGTTATTCATTACGCTTACCGTTTCATTCAGTGAAGGCCATTTTCCGGCAAATAGCTTAAGGGTTCAACTTCCCATCTCCGCAATCCTGATGCAGCAGGCCTGTTTCTACAGAAACCCGCTCAGGCTGGGCCAAAGAAGCAAAGTAAATTTCGCGAATTTACATCAATTCTGTCGCCAGAATGCCCACAGGTCTGCCAGGGTTGAGTAACCTAACCCGGTAATTCTTTTAGCCTTTTCAAAGCCGTTTTTCTTCTTAAATTAGCATTCGTTAAAAAGTATAGCCAAGGCTATACTTAAACACCTGATTTTATTGTCTTTTTTTTAAGAGGATCGCGTGATAGGATGCATGCCACATTGAGCCTGAGACGCTTATTTTTTCCACAAGAAGAGTGCTTTTAATGTCTGGGCGGTGAAATAACCGTCAGGCCGGTATAACCACAATGAATCTATATGCAACCCTAATTCTGGCTTTCGGCATGTCTATGGACGCTTTCGCCGCCGCGATCGGCAAAGGTGCCAGCCTGCAACGGCCAGGCCTGAAAGAAGCGCTTCGTACCGGTTTAATCTTCGGCGTTATCGAAGCGCTGACGCCGCTCATCGGTTGGGCCGTGGGTATCGCTGCCAGTCGCTACGTTATGGCCTGGGATCACTGGGTTGCCTTTACGCTGCTGTTTGTGTTGGGCGCGCGCATGATTGTGGAAGGCTTTCGCAAGAAAGATGAAGTTTGCGAAGCACCGGAGCGGCACGGATTCTGGCTGCTGGCAATGACTGCCGTAGCGACCAGCCTGGATGCAATGGCTGTCGGCGTTGGGCTGGCTTTCTTACAGGTCAATATCGTGACTACCGCGCTGGCAATTGGCGCTTCCACGATGATAATGGCTTCGGCAGGGATTTTGCTGGGGCGCTTTCTTGGCCCGGTAATGGGCAAATGGGCTGAAATATTCGGCGGCGTGGTATTAATCGGTATCGGCACCAGCATTCTGGTCGAGCACCTGGGCCTGCTGTAGCCTTTGCAACGGGTTAAGGCCCGTTTGTTTAGCTTTCGTTTAGGTTTCCCTTTGCATACTCAGGCCTAATTTGTGATCTACTTCAAATTTATTTGCCTGAAAAGCGACCTTCTTGTATACTTTTTTTGCGTTATATCAATAAAAGTTGAAAAAGGTGCAAGAAATGAAGAAGATTTTTAACTACGTGTTCCGCAGCTATGTTGAAACTTTTAAACACGTACCGCCAGGCGCCATGTACTAATGGCCACGGCCAGAAACCCTCGATAACCGCGGTCAGGGAAAGACCAGTGGTTATCACCTTCCGCTGTATCTCTGCGCTTCACCCCGGCAAATTTTTCAGACTCGCCATTGGCAATACCAACCCAATTTCTGCGTTAAGCCATCACAAAATAGTTTGAGCACGCTTCGCCTGCGCGCGCTATGGTCAATCCGTGGTGGGGAATGTGGGCAAGAGAACCGCCGCTGCTGATCGAGTGGCTTAGCAGGGCGGTTAAAACAGGTTAATCCTGGCTTTGATACTCATCCAGCGTGGCGCTTTGGCAGGCTTCCGTGCTCTGGCGAGCCTGCTTTTTCTGATCTTCGCTCAGGTTCATCCAGGCGGCAACTACGGTTCTGGCTTCGTCCTCGTCAAACTCTGGTTTTTCCTGCGCGGAAGGCGACTGGCCGCGCACGTTTAGCGCTTTCAGCTTAGCAATGTAGTTGTCTGCTGACTCAGCGGTCTTCTCCTGAGTCACCAGCGTACAAAGGTTGGCGATATAGCCCTCGGCCGGATCGTCTGAGTCTGCAGCCTGAGCCGCGCTGGTCGCCGCCAGAGCGGCAAACAGCAGCATAACTTTTTTCATACCTGCTCCTTAAAGGATTAAATTTCAGCCGTTCGTACCGCCGCGCGGTAATGTTTTCTGTCCTGCCCGGTAAGGATAGCTTCTCTGTACCGGCGTGGGACAACGGGCTAAAAGAGAATACTTTAATTCAGAGCCATTTTTTGTACCAGCCGATTTGCTGGCCGACGATATTGTTGAAGTTCGGGCCGCTGTACATATCGTAGTGCCTGGCATCCGCTTCGATGTGTAGCTTTTTCTCTTTTGCCGCTACGGCTTCAAACAGCGCGATACCCTGTTCAGGAGGATTGACCCGATCCTTGCCTGCTATCATCACCATTGTCGGACAGGTTACCTGGCTGGCATTGGCCGCCGGTTTGTAGCGCAGCGTCTCGCGTACGGTGAGGAAGGGAATTTTTATATCCATCGCCGGAAACTGCGCTTTATGGCTGTTGAAAAAGGTTTTCGATTCATCATCATTAAGCACGCGGGTTATGGCGACAAAAGTTTCCTTGCCGGTGGCTGCCTGCTTCGCGGCCATTTTATCCAGCGTGGCGATAAAACCCGCTTTTTCTTCTGCTGAAAGATTGCCGGTGACTACCGCTTCGCCGTCGGCAAAGGCGAGCTGGCTGACCACGCAGCTAACGGCGGGTCGCAGGGCAGCGGCGCCAAACACATGACAGCCACCGAAAGAAGTGCCCCAGAGCCCAATGTTGGTGATAGCAGGCTGCGCGCTGGCCCAGTCGATAACGGTAACAATATCGTCGATCTGCATGGCTGGCACCAGACGCCCCCTTTCGCCGCCGCTGGCGCCAAAGCCGCGATAATCGAAAGTAATGGCGATGAAACCCGCTGTTGTAAAAGCTTCGACAAAGGCAGGGAGTAATATTTCCTGTATGCCGCAAAAACCATGACAGAGAATAACGGCAGGCCCGGCTGGAAGATCGGGCTTATGAAGGGTAACGGCAATATCGCCTGTCAGCCTGACGGTAGATAACGGCATAAAAACTTCCTGTATTTACGGTAGGTGAGTTGTTCAGGCTGATTCTAAATAAAATTTTTTGTAGGCAGGCTGGATTAAATCAAAGAAAAATAACCGGATCCGAAAACTTCCTTTCGATCCGGTCTTTCTCAATAAGAGAATAAAATTCTATTAACAAAATTCCTTCTATTAATATTAAAAATTATTATATTAATTTTAATTTTTCCCGGTATTGTAAATAAAAGGAGGTGCCGCCAGGGCAGCTGTTATCCTTCAGCTTGATCTTGTTAAGTCTTTATAAGTTTTCAACCGGGCCTGTTATTAACCTTCAGGCATGGCGGAAGAGTGATGGCTTGAAATCAGCCATTTATGGCCGTCCCAGGCATAGGTAAAGGTGTAGCGTGCGGCAGCTTTAGAACCGTCGCCAAAGGTAAAAGTGTAGTTGCCGGTATCGATAGCTTTATTGCAGCCGATACGGATAGTACGGCTGTCGATATGGCCAACTGGTTTTTTCGCCAGGAACTTTTCGAAATAATCGATGCGTTCTTCGTCGGTCAGGCGAGTTTTGTTAGAGAGCGTGGGCAGAAGCACGGCATCAGAAAGATAATTTTGTGAAACGGTTTTTGCATCGCCAGTTTGCAGCGAGTCGTTCCAGCGATCGAACATAGCGGCGACTTCTTTCTCCGTCATCTTAACGCAGCTGGTAGTATCCTGCGCGAACGCGGCCGAACTGGTGAGCACGCCAGCAATCATCAGACCAATTAATCCAGTTTTCATTAATAAACTCCGTGGTGTTATTTATAATGAAAACAAAATAACAGAAATAAATAAACGGCAATTAAATATGAATAATAATCATAACCTTTTCCGGCGGACAGGTTGATACAGATCACCTTAGCTGAACAATAATTACAAAGAGGTAGATGTTAATTAATTATATGCATTTTAATACAGGAACGTTTTTAATTGATAAGGTAAGAATGGATAAGAGCAATTTTAGCGTCAGGTAGAAGTCTGTCTTTAGCGGTACAGAATAAGAGCAAGCGGTCTGGAAATCGTCAGGACGAAAAAACTGTGGCCAGGTTTGGCCACAGCGTAAAGCTTACTTCTGTAAAAGCTGTTTAACCCAGGCGATGATCTCCGCATCCTTGCCCTGTTCAAACAGGCATTGCTGGAAACGCTCGCCGCCGACGGCGGTTTTAACCAGTTCCGGATCGATAGCGCGCAGCGTATCCAGATAATTTTCTTTGATCACCGCGCTTTTCACCTGATTCAGGATACCGGCATTGCGCACCTGTGGCTCTTTACGCTCTAAGGGATAGCCTTCGCCGCGACGTCCGGTAAAGGCTTTTTCAAACATATAGCGTACGTTCAGCTCGGCGCCCCAGCCAAATCCTTTGGCAAAAGCCAGCGAAAGCGCGTTGCCGTTATTGATCTGGGCGAACAGAAATGCATCTGCCGGATCCAGGCAGTAGCCGCAGACCACGTTTGGGTGAATATTCAACGACATCATCGCGCCCTGGCCGGTGCCGCAGCCGGTGACGACGAAATCCACCGCTTTGGCATTCAGCAGAATGCTGGCCATAATGCCCAGATGGATATAGGTCAGATGATGATCGTTCTCGTCGCTCATACCAACGTTGAACACGGTATCTTTATTTTGCGCCGCTACGGCCTGCAATTGCTCCAGAACCAGGGCGTTTTTCGGCGCCTGGCTGTTTTCCATCATCAGTGCGATATTCATCTTTGTTCTCCAGTATTCAGTCATTGAGAAGCCGATGGCGCGCTAGCGCGCCAGCCAGCCGCCATCTACCGCGAGGGTATAGCCGTTGATATAGTCAGCGGCTTTCGATGCCAGAAAAATCACCGGGCCCATAACATCCTGTGGCGTGCCCCAGCGGCCTGCCGGGATACGCGCCAGAATTTCCGCGCTGCGTTCTTCATCGCCGCGCAGCTGTTCTGTGTTATTGGTGACCATATAGCCCGGCGCCAGTGCGTTGACATTGATGCCGTGCTTAGCCCACTCGTTCGCCAGCTGACGCGTCAGCCCCATTACCGCGCTTTTCGATGCGGTATAGGAAGGCACGCGTACGCCGCCCTGGAAAGAGAGCATTGAGGCAATATTGATAATCTTGCCGCCGCTCCCTTGCCGGATAAACTGGCGGGCAGCCAGCTGCGATAAAAAGAAGAGCGTTTTGATATTGACGTTCATCACGTCGTCCCAGTCCTGTTCGCTGAAGTTCAGCGCGTCTTCACGACGAATAAGCCCCGCGTTATTGACCAGGATATCAATGTGCCCCATTTCCTGTACTGCACGTTCCAACAGCGATGACAGCTCAGCCTGACGACCCAGATCGGCCTTCAGGCTGAGAAAACGACGCCCCGCAGCCTTAACTTCCGCGGCGGTTTCAGCGGGATCGCTGCGGTTAATCGCCACGATATCGCAACCCGCCTGCGCCAGACCTACTGCCATACTTTTCCCTAAGCCGGTATTACAACCGGTGACCACGGCCACCTTTCCCTGTAGAGAAAAATTGTCGATCATGCAGTTTCCTTAATTCAGAGATAAACGTGCAGGTATTCCACCAGACACAGGATCGCCATTGCCTGGCCGTAAGGCATGGAGGTCAGCGGTATCTGGCGGTAGAACTCAAGGTCTTTGCCCATGCCGGTTCCAAAGGAAACCTGGGTCAGCTCGCCGTCCTTGTTGATGCGGGAAATCAATCCTTTAATAGCTTTTTCGGCTACTTTGATATAGCGGGCATCGGCATAGTGGCGACGGGCCGCCTTCAGCATGCCGAAGGCGAAGCCAGCGGTCGCCGAAGCTTCAAGATAGGAGTCGGGATCGTCCAGCAGCGTGTGCCACAGGCCGCTTTCATCCTGGCATTTTTCCAGCGCCGCCAGCTGGCAGTTCAGCACCTGAATCAGATAGCGGCGCGTGGCGTCCGTTTCCGGCAGATCGAGCAGCTCCAGAAACTCCGGGATTACTATGGTCAGCCAGCTATTGCCGCGCGCCCAGCGTGCGTTAGCGAAGTTATGGTTGCCCTCAAAAGTCCAGCCGTGGAACCACAGGCCGGTTTCCTTATCCATCAGGTGCTGGGTATGCAGCAGGAACTGGTATTTCGCTTCTTCTACGTATTCCGGACGGTTAAGCAGCTTGCCGATTTTTGCCAGCGGCATCACGGACATCATCAGCGTGTCGTCCCACAGCTGCTGGTGGTTCTCCTCCGCCAGGGTAATGTGCTGCAGGCCGTCCATGCGGGTACGCGGCATGGCGTGCATAATCCAGTCCGCCCAGCTTTCCAGATAAGGCAACCAGCGCGGATCGCGGGTCTCTTCGTAACGGTAAGCCAGCGTCAGAAACGGGCAAACCGTGTTCACGTTACGGGTCGTGGAGCCTTCAGCAAAACGGTCGCTGAACCAGTTGTCAATGATGGCGCGCAGCCTGTCATCACCCGTCTGGCGGTAATACCGGTGAATGCCGTACAGCCCGATGCCGTGCGTCCATTCCCATCCTGCCCAGCCTTTGGTGTCGATCACCCGGCCATCATCCAGCCTCAGCAAAAACTCGCCGGTTTCATCGGTTATATTCACCAGGTTGTCCACCAGCTTGTTGATCAGCTGATGAAGCTCGTGGCTGGCGATAAACCTTTCCGGCTGGCGCAGGAGTGGGCTGTGTTTTACTGGGTATACGACCATAATTGCTCTGTCCTCGTGGATCTAATGTTGACTATGAATGCGTTAAGTTGTCGCCAGGGTTATCTGCTGCTTTTTCCTGTGCGGGCAATACGCCAGCCGCAGGTTTATTGCGATTCAGGTAACCGATATTGTTGTTGCCCCAGAGCGATTCGTAAGGCATGCCTGCCAGCATCTCGACGGTAGCGCGGGCCTGAGGCGCGATCTGATCGGGCACGATATTGCCTGCTTTGCGCATTTTCTCTGTTTCCTCACGCAGGGTTTTGTGCGTGGTCAAATTGAGTTTGAAACGCAAAGAGATCATAAAGCCAAGGAAGAGGACGAAGATGGTGCCGCCGCACATGATCATCAGGATCGCGTGGCTGACGCTTTCTGTCTGTTCGGTAGCGCCTGTAACAAAGCCGGAAAGCTGCATCAGAATACCTACCAGCATTACTGCGCCAGCCTGTGAAGCTTTACGGGTCAAAGTCATGATCCCGGCGAAGATGCCTTCGCGACGCTGGCCGGTGATAACTTCATCCACATCCGCAATGTAGGTGTAGATGTTCCACGGCACGTAGTTGATGCCGCCACGGCCCAGACCTGCGATAGCGGAGATCAGCAGCAGCAGAGAGAAGACATCGCTCATGCCGCTGTAATAAAGCACGCCGTAGGAAAGCGTACTGAGCGCAAACAGCGTCACAACGATGCGGTAAGCAGGCGCAGGCCCGATGCGGATACAGAGCGGGATCATGCCGATTACGGCGACAAACTGCAGGATCGCCATGGTGCCCATCAGATTAGAGGCGACGGTGGCCTGCTGCATCAGCACAAAGACCACGTAGTAGGTAAAGACGGCGTTAAATACGTCCTGCGCAATATAACCGCCAAGATACATACCCAAATGCTGGCGGAAAATGCGGATGCGCAGCGTGGAAAGTAGTTCGATTTTCAGGCGGTTGAGGCTTTGCCCCAGCGTCAGTTTTTGCTGCTCGGCAGCCAGCGCGGCAGCAGATTTTTTCTCGGCGGGACGCTCCCAGGTATAGAGATAAACCAGCGTCAGCACGCAGGCGCACAGTACGGAAAAGACCAGGCTGGAGTAGAAAAAGGAAAGGGGATTATCTTTACCGAAGTAGCTCAGCAAAATACCTGGCAGGAAGGCGGCCAGGATAGCGGAAAGCTGAGCCAGCGCGATGCGGGCACCGGAGAACTTGGTTTTCTCTTTAAAGTCATCGGTCATTTCCGGTACCAGAGTTTCGTAAGGTACCAGGATCGAGGTATAGACCACTTCAAAGAACAGATAGGTCAGCAGATAGTAAACGTAGGTCATATCGCTGACCCACATCACGCTGTAGCTGAAAACCAGCGGAATACCGAGAAGAATAAAGAACTTACGGCGGCCAAATCGCTTGCCAAGTCGGGTAGAACCGAAATGGTCGGTCAGGTAGCCCATCAGCGGGCTGACCACGCCGTCCACAATACGGGCCATGGCGAAAATCGAGGTCGCTTCGATGGGAGTAAGGCCGCAGAAGGTAGTGTAAAAATAGAGTAGCCAGGCAGATGTTAATGCCATCGTGCCGGCACCAAGAAAATCTCCTGATCCATAGGCGAGATAATTAAGCGTTCCTGGTTTGCGTATAGTCATAATATTCATCCTGAGTAACCAACATGCACAGCCCGGCTGTATGTCGGGAGATGAGGTACGTTAGAGTTATGACGGGCAGAAAACCTTTGCGATTTTGCCAGCAGACAGCAGGAAGTGGCGAAAGAGGAAAGATAGCGGCGGCCTGCTTCACCAATTTAATAAAATGGCGTTTCAATTTAATTGAATCAGCGATCTCGCCTGCATGTTGCGTAATTTGGGAAGAATCGCAGGATATTTATCCGCGCTAAATCAAAGCAAGGGTCGAAAATATTCATATAGTTAAACCACACCCAGTCAAAGAGGAAAGGACGATGAAAGCTGCCGTGGTTAGTAAGAACCGTACTGTTGAAATTATTGATAAAAAATTGCGCCCGCTGGCGCACGGCGAGGCGCTGCTGAAAATGGAATGCTGCGGCGTTTGCCATACGGATCTCCACGTTAAAAATGGCGATTTCGGCGATCGTACTGGCGTGGTATTAGGCCATGAAGGCGTGGGCGTCGTCAGTGCGGTGGGGCCAGGCGTAACGTCGTTAAAAGTGGGCGATCGGGCCAGCGTGGCCTGGTTCTATAAAGGCTGTGGGCACTGCGAATATTGCACTACAGGCAATGAAACCCTGTGTCGCGATGTGCTGAATGCGGGCTTTACCGCAGACGGCGGCATGGCGGAAGAGTGTATCGTGGTTGCCGACTACGCGGTCAAAGTGCCGGAAGGTCTGGATCCTGCCGCAGCCAGCAGCGTAACCTGCGCGGGCGTCACAACTTACAAAGCGGTAAAAGTCTCTGGCATCCAGCCCGGAAAATGGCTGGCGATTTACGGCCTGGGCGGCCTGGGCAACCTGGCGCTGCAGTACGCGAAAAACGTCTTTAACGCCAAAGTGATCGCCGTCGATGTCAATGATGCCCAGCTGGAGTTCGCAAAGGAGATGGGAGCCGATCTGGTTATCAATCCGGCGAAAGAAGACGCGGCGAAGGTTATTCAGGAAAAAACGGGCGGCGCGCATGCGGCGGTGGTGACCGCTGTCGCTAAGGCAGCGTTCAACTCGGCGGTAGATGCGATGCGCGCTGGCGGTCGCATCGTTGCTGTCGGGCTGCCACCGGAATCCATGAGCCTGAATATCCCACGTCTGGTGCTGGACGGCATTCAGGTGGTGGGCTCGCTGGTGGGAACGCGGGAAGATCTGGCCGAGGCTTTCCAGTTCGCAGCAGAAGGCAAAGTGGTACCAAAAGTGACAAAACGCGCCGTTGAGGAAATCAACGATATTTTCGATGAGATGCTGGAAGGGAAAATCAAAGGCAGGATGGTGATCGACTTTACCCGTAGTGCCGTCTGACGCCGATCTGCCTGTGGACGCGGTTTCCACAGGCAGATCGCCGCAAGCGCCGTTCAGGCGCTCATAAAGAAGCTGGAGCGCTCGGGCGCTTCCGGCTCCAGCCGACAGCAGAGGCTTAACCACAGCAGCGATACCAGCCAGCTGACATTGCTTAACATTCGTCTTTCCTTTTAACACGTGGTAACAAATTAACTTTACTCAGCAATCGGTAATTCGCCACAGCCATAGCTCTTTTTGCTAAGGCATCGGTGGAAAATCGCACGTGGCGGCAATAAAACTGCCCTTTAATCCTCTTTAACCCTCTGGCGATCCACTAAGCTGAAGCGGCTGTCTGACGATTTCTGAATGTTAACGAGGATAATTAACATGTTAAAAACAGCCCGCATTTTCTTATCGGCAGGCGCGCTGCTGACTTTTAGCGCAATTGCGGCCGCTTCAACGCCGCAGTACGGTGCTGAGCTACAGGGATTTAATTTCCCTTACTCCATTGAAAAATTTACTTTCTCATCTCAAAACCAGCCGCTGGCGATGGGGTACATCGACGCGCGGCCGCAGGGCAAAGCCAACGGACGTACGGTAGTGCTGCTGCATGGTAAAAACTTTTGCGGCGTAACCTGGCAGGATACGATCGAAGCACTGCGCCGCGTCGGCTATCGCGTCATCGCGCCGGATCAAATTGGTTTCTGCACCTCGACCAAACCAGCCAGCTACCAGTACAGTTTTCAGCAGCTTGCTTTAAATACCCATCAGCTGCTTGCCAGCCTGCACATTGATAAAATCACGCTGGTTGGTCATTCGACCGGCGGCATGCTGGCCACGCGCTACGCACTGATGTACCCGCAGCAGGTAGAGAAGCTGGCGCTGGTGAACCCCATCGGGCTGGAAGACTGGAAAGCAAAGGGCGTGCCCTGGCGCAGCGTGGATGACTGGTATCAGCGAGAGCTGAAAACCAGCGCGGCAAGCATTAAAAAATATGAGCAGAAAACCTATTACGTAGGCCAGTGGAAACCAGAATACGATCGCTGGGTCGATATGCTGGCAGGCCTCAATAACGGCCCGGGCCATAAGCTGGTAGCCTGGAACTCCGCGCTGCTGTACGACATGATTTTCACCCAGCCGGTTTATTACGAATTCAAAAACCTTGCTGTTCCCACCACGCTGCTGATCGGAACGGCCGATACCACCGCTATCGGCAGTGATATAGCGCCGCCAGACGTAAAAGCGAAAATCGGCCATTATGATCAACTTGGCAAAGCCGTAGCGGCGCTGATCCCGCATGCGACGCTGAAAGAGTTCAAAGGCATGGGCCACGCGCCGCAAATGGAAGATCCGGCGCTGTTTAACCAGACGTTAATTGCTGAACTCAGCCAGCCCTGATGGCTACAGAGCGCAGGCTAAACGCCTGCGCGCCTACAAAACGAAAAATCCTGACCTGCCGCGCGTCCGATTCTGTTCTACACGATAAAAGAATAGCCTTTAAATCCCTAATCAACGTTAAACGGATCTTTGATTAGGCGGATGGATAACTATTAAACGAGAACCTTACTCTTGTTAATTTTAATTAGGATAAGTTAACTTATTAATGATTTTAATTTGCATTAATAATTTCATATTTATCCATCATGTAAAATAAAGAGTAATTATTCATCTGTTAGTTGGATGTTGAGGTTTTTTTTGTATTATCGGGAAGGGAAAACTTCTCTGTAGATAATATGAAAAAATATAGCCTGATAATATGCTGTTTATTGTCGTTATGCGGCTGCATGGGGCATAAACACCCGCATGAGGCAACTGCCAGCGCGAACAGGGCTGCCCAATGTTCCAGCCACAATGACGAAATCGACTGTGACTGGAACGTGCCGGACAAGCTATAACGGCGTTACGGTTGCGACATGATGATGAAAAACATAGGGATCGGAGATCAGGGCAAAGCGCTCGTCTTCCGGCCAGGTGACGGCGACATCGTATTCGTCGCCCGCGAAAGCCTTGACGGCTTTTATATCCTGCCAGTAAGTCGCCAGGAAGAAATGTGCCTGGTCGGCCTGTATTTGCATTTTCACAAAGGCGCCCAAATTACCCGGCGTATTTTGCGCATGCTCCACGCCAGTATTTTGCAAATGCTGCGCAAAACTTTCCGCATATTTTAAAGGAACACAGCCGTGCCAGGTTCTGACAATCATCATTTCTCTCCTTTCAGCAATAATTCGCCTTTATTGCGGCCCTTCTGCCTGTAATATTCGCTGCGCCCACTCGGCAGTCAGCGCGTAATCAAAGAATCGATGATAAAAGTCCTGTGTCGCTTTCACCATATTAATCTGTGGGAAAAGTTCGGGATGCAGTAGCTTTGCCGCCCACTGGATTTGCAGCGCGGCTTCGGTGCCGTAGCGATCCCAGGGGAAAACGCCCGCCGGATTTTGCCAGACCTGATGATTTTTTACCGCCTGCAAACTGGCGAACAGCGTAGCGTAATCTGAATCAGCAAGTTTTCCGGCTCCCGCGCCAATAATGATGATATCCGGCTGCCAGAAAAGCACGTTTTCCGGCGAGGTCTCTTTCATATTGCCGTCAATCTCCGCCGCCGCGTTGCGACCGCCAGCCAGCCTGATCCAGGTATCAATAAGCGTATTGCGCCCGTCAACCTTTAGCGGATGCAGCGACTGGATATGCAACACGCGTGGGCGCTGGCTTTCGCTTAACCCGGCGGTTTTCGCTTTGATAGCGGCGATCTGCCGATCGAGATAAGCGTTATAAGCCTGCGCCCGCTTTTTCGCCTGCGGCGTGCCGACCACTTCCGCCGTAGTCAGCAGCGAACGCTGCATAGAGGGAAAGTCGTCAAAATGCATTACCAGCGTCGGCAGACCCGCCCGGCGGTACGCATCGGCATCGGCATCTTCTGCCGCGACGAATACCGTATCAACCTTTGCTGCCAGTAGCGCTTCGCTGTTAAAGGTGCGGCCATGCACCGCCAGCGCCTGATTCAGCGATGGCTGAATTTTAAACATCCACGGACGATCGGCCGCATGGTTCACCGTTGCCACGATGCGGTCGCCTGCGCCCAGCGTCATCAGCAGCGAATGATGCGCGTACCAGCCGTCGGCAATTCGCCGCGCCTGCTGCGGCACCGTCACCTTATTACCCGCATCATCTACAACGGTACGGCCAAAAGCGGCGGAGCTTGTAAGCAGAGTGAGCGCCGCCAGCAGCGACGCAATCAGGCGTTTCTTCATCAGATCCTCATCAGAAATTCAGCTGCATGGAAACCTGCACCATGCGCGGCTCGCCCAGCTGCGCGCTGGCGTAACCCGCGCCGCTATAGCCGTTCAGGCCGCCCGGCACGATATTCGTCCAGTAGTGGCGATTGGTCAGGTTAGTCATGTCCAGGCGGAAAGTGGTCTCCGTATTAAATAGGTGAGTTTTATAGCTGCTGCCAATATCGAAAGTAGCATAGCTGCCTACCCAGCTATCATTGGCGTTATCCGTACTGCGGCGCCCGACATAGTGCATGCCGCCGTGAATATCCGTGCCGCTCAGGAAAGGCAGATCGTAAGCGGCGAACAGACTGGCCGTGTAACGAGGCAAACCGACAATCTGTTTATCGCTGGTAGCCGCGCTTGCGGTATCTCGCAGGCGCGGATCGAGCCAGGTCATGCCGCCATACAGATGCAGGTTATCGCTCAGATCGCCGTCGGCCATCAGCTCCAGTCCGCGGTTGCGCTGGTTGCCATCTACAGCATAATCACCGCTGGTGGTGGTATAGGCAAAAGGACGGTCGATCTGGAACAGCGCGGCAGTCAACAATAGTTTATTGACCGCCAGCTTGCTGCCTACTTCAACCTGTTTGCTACGGTAAGGCGACAGGATGCTGCCGGCATTATTCGAGCCGGCTGGTGCGGTATCGCCCTGCTGCAGACTATCGGCATAGGTCACATAGAGCGTCAGCGGATCCACAGGCTTGTACATCAGGCTGGCGGAGCCGCTAAAGCCACTGTCATCAGAATGGCTGCTGCGGCTGCCGGTTTTCGCATAGTTAGCCGAGGTCAGGAAGCTTTCGCTGCCGGCCAGCAGCAGGCTCCACTGTGGCGAAAAGGTCAACGTATCGCTCAGCAGCAGCGCCTGTTGGGTGGCGGTAGCCGAATGGTAGCGATGAGTGAAATCCGGGTAGTCCGGCTCGGCGAAAGATTGCGGGTCGTCAAGCGAGGCGCTGCCCAGCGTGCTGGTGCCGCCGTTTAGCGGATTGTAATTTTTCCAGACAAAGCCGCGGATGCCGGTGGAAATTTGATGATGCAGCCAGCCGGTTTCCACCTCGCCATTAAGGTTCGCCATATAGCTATTAATAGTAAAGCGGCTGGCAGTGGACGAGGAAGTGGTAGTTTTGTAACTGCCTGCATGGTCAGTAAAGGTATTGGTCACCGCCGTGGATTCACGATCGGCTATCTGGCGCAGCACGCCCAGTTCACCCTGCCAGTTGCCGTCAAAATCATGCTTCAGATGCAGGCTGGCAGTCAGCGTATGATTGTCGCTACCGGCATAGTATTGACCCAGATGCGCGGTTTTGGGATCGGGCGCAGCCGGGAAAGAAAGGCCGTTGCCCAGCGCGAATTTCCCCGGCAGGCCTTTCTCATAATAGTGGTAATAACTGAAGTTGCTTTCCAGCTCCGTTTTATCGGTCAGCGTGGCATCCAGCGCAAGGCTAAACAGCTGGCGGCGTTTTTTACTGCCGCTGACATAGCCGTCGCCCTCGTCATCAAGGAAATTGGCGCGATAGCGCAGGCGATCGTTAGCGTCCAGCGGACCGCTGAAATCGCCGGAAACCAGATGGCTTAGCCCGGTGCCCGCGCCGACAGTCAGGCTATGCTGCGCGATATCGGTTGGTCGCTTCGCCACAAAGTTAAAAAGCCCGGCAGGGTTCGCCGGGCCATAGAGCGAGCCGCCCAGGCCGTTCAGCACTTCGAGATGATCGAACTGTTCTGCAGCATAATCGGTGGTGGAAACAACATTCAGGCCGTCAATCATTGAGTTTTGTACAACGCTGCCCTGCATACCGCGCGTCTGCGGGCGGGCGCCATCGCCCTGCACTGAAGGCATATAACGGTAGATATCGGTGATGCTTTTCAGCTGCTGGCGCTTCATTAGCGTGGGAGAGACAACCTGTACCGAATAAGGCGTGTTGCGTATTTGCTGCCTGCCCAGGTTGCCCAGCGTGGCCTGCTTTTCAGGCGCTGGCACCTCGCCGTTTTGTGCTGCCGCTTCTACAGTCAGGGTTTTTTCCTGGGCAGCGGCGCTCTGCACCGCCATAAAAATCAGTACGCACAGCGCGCTTTTAGTCGCGCGGGGCGAAGAGAACATAGTCATTTTTTTGTTATGCCTTGCCGAACTGCAGCTTACGCAATCGTCAGCCGCGTGCAGATGAATGTAAAGATCGCGCAAAGGTTAGCATAACGTTATGTCGCATCCTATATAGCGAATGCTGTCGCCGCAAGATTGGAACATGCTGCTGCTTAAGCGCCTTCAGGCAAAGGATAGAGGTAAGTAAAACGTGATTTGCATCACATTATTTTGTCGAGTACGCGAGAATTACAGGCTATTGCCGGTCCGGCGTAGCTAAATTACCTTTATCTTATTTATCTGCAATAAAGGCTGCTGGCGAAATCTCAAATAGAAACGTTATTTTCCCTGCGACCCATAAACAGGGTAAACCAGCAAAAATGAAAGCGGCTGCTATACCATTAGGAATAATCTTGATTTTTAAAATTATAACTTTTTTGGATGACATATTTATCGGGATGGTTAGTATGGACTTCTTAAGTAGAGTGTAAATATTTAGTAATAGATGAATCAGGGTTTTCTGAGAAATAGATTCCATTCTATAAAATGTAAACATTAAGATTTTTTAGGTCGCTAATTAGCCTGTTATTCAGTAATAGGTGTTTAATAAATTAATTGATGGCATAAATTCCCCAGGGAAACCGAATTTTACGGGATCACCATTTACTGCGTAATTTATATTCAGGATGAAATATTATGCTAAAGATAGCCGTTGCCAGTAATAACATCTACTACAGAAAGGGACTGGAATACCTGATCGCAAATACAGGTAATAGTATAAAGAATGGAATGTTTAAAGTGATCGCCGCTGAAGAGGATCCTGCCAGAATGGAAGCAGATATCATTTTCAGGGATATTATCATTACTATTTTCTGCAAAAAAGAGAGCAGCGACCCCTTTCGGGGAAAAAACAAGGCGGATAAACAGGTAACGGCATTACATATTCCTTTTATCTGTCGGGGCGATAATCTGCCGCAAATCACCGGAAAAATAAAGAAAATCCTGATGATAGCCAATATGAACGCCGCCAGCCTTACCAGCCGTGAAGGCTATAAAATCAACGGGCTGAAAGAGTTTATGCAGCTTTCTTCTACCGAAAGCAAAGTTATGCTGATGATTGGTCAGGGTTACGATGCGGAAGCTATTTCCAGAATATTGGGACGTTCAGAAAAAACGGTGCACACGCATTGCCGCAACGCTATCAGAAAAATGGGTATGCTCAACCGGATGGATTTTTATCGCTATGCCTCTTTTATCGCCCGGAGCGAAGGTAAAAAAGGGAATACGCTTTGTCTGTAAAGAATGCGGCCCGATCGGACGGGCCGGATAAGAAAGCATTTAGTTATCGCCAAGCGGGACAGTGACAGGATCAAAACTATTAATAATCTGAACATAGTGCTTGCGCTGAAAATCGTTAAATTCTTTTTGTGAAGCCAGCGTAAAAATCATTAAATTTAATCGACCTGGATTGATAACCGGATGCCAGGGGAGTTCAATCGTTGTCTGTACTTGCCTGACCGTTTCCCGGTTTTCCAGGAAAGAGTTAGCCGTCTGAATGACCTGCAGCTTCGCCGGGCCGATTTCATTTTTCAACATTTTTCCTTCATTTTTATAGCCAGGCAGGCTGTTGGCCATAAACTTCATCTGCGCTTCGCAGAATTCTTCCAGCGTCTGGCCTTCTGTTTTAAAAGCCCGGTTGACCAGAATCGTGTAATCATTCTGTTCCGGATCGTGGAAGCGTAATACATTGATGCTTTGATCGTAATAGGGCACTTCGGTTAAAAAAGTCCCTTCGTACATAATATATTGCTTTTTTTTACTCATGATTTTTACCTGTTTGTACATGTGCTGAGTTCGGCAAAGGGATGATTTCCACTCGCCGGTTTTGCTTTCGCCCTTTTTCGGTTTGATTGCTGGCAACCGGGCTGCTGTCGCCCATTCCGCCAAGAGTAAATCTGTCCGGCGACACCTGTGCGTGGCTTACTAGCCAGTCACGTACTGCTCTGGCTCTGCGTGTGGAAAGCTGCAGATTGTTTTGGGCACTGCCGGTATTGTCTGCATGCCCGACGATCATAAACAGGGTTTGGGCATTATCGCGGATCAGCGGCAGCAGGCTGGCCAGGCTTTGGCTGCTCTCCGGCCTGAGCGTGGCGCTGCCACGGTCGAATAGCGCCACGGATCCAGACGGCATAAATACTGGCGCAGGATCGTAATTCTGCAGCGCCAGCCGCGCCCGCTCGGCCATTTTTCCGCAAGGCGAAGATCCCCAAATTCGGCTGTACCAGGCATCGCGGCAGCGCAGTAACTGTTGATTAAGAAGAGTTATCCTTTGATAAGCCGCCCGTTTCTTCTGGAGCTGCATTTCATCTGTTTGCTGAAATTCGGCCAGCGCATGGCTGGCTGCGTTTATACGGCTGCCCGTCAGCCAGGCGGATGCCACGAGACAAAATGCCAGCAGTAACGCAACCAAAACCGGCAGCCAGGGCAGGGCAAAACCACGGCCGCTGTCAGGGCTAACAAAGAGCGGCGCGCGGCGTTCGCTGACAGCAGGAAGGCCGGGCAGCACAACGGCTGAAGAGAGCCCCGGATAAAGGCGAAACTTGCGGTGCAGCCAGCATGACCAGGCGCCGTGCCGCGTAAAACCTTCGTTGCTATCGGCCAGCAGCACGTCCGACAGCCGTAACGGCGAGGTTGTAAACAGCGAATGCAGCGCTTTTGCTATGCCGGACTCCGCCAGCCATAACCGCAGCGCCTCCGTCATGGCGTGGCGATAGATAACAGGCCGACAGCGCGGCGCAAATGCGGCGATCAATTCTTCCAGCGCTTGTTCCACAGTAGTCTCTCGCCCGCTAAAATTAACTTCTCCCGACCACCAGGCTCCTTCAGCCGCTTTTTCATAGCTCAAACGAGCATAAATCGCCAGCGAGCAGGAAAGAGGTTCTTCCAGACGGAAACGCCGCCGCCACGTCGTCAGCTTCGCCAGCACCTGCTCTTCGCTCTCTTCGCCGTCCGGAAAAAAGGGAAAGAAGGTGCTGACGCGGTCGGTTTTCAGCCGCAGTCGACTGAGGTTTTTGTGAAGATCCTCCGCCTCTGGCGCCACCAGCCAGCGTACATTTTCTTCCTGCCATTCCGTTTGTGCGGTGGAAAACCATGTGGCGGCCCAGGGACCGATGATAAAGATCACGGAAGCGGCGGCGGAAGGCTCGTTTTCCGGCAAAGAGGTTAAGGCGCTCATAAGTCAAAGCTCTTCAGGTAACAGAGGCAAATAAACCAGAGAACCGCCAGCACTCCGGTTAGTGCAACAATCGTTGCCCATAGCGGAAAAGGCACCGGGCGCAGAGAGGCGATCTTTACTTCTGCCACAGGTACTTCTTTTTCCCCGGCTACTTCCGGCAGCGCAGCAAAAGCGTCTGTTTTCTTGCTTACTGAAATAAGCTTGTGCAGTTTGCTGGCGCAGGCATAGAGCCTGCCCGTAGCGATTTCCAGCAGCTGTGCAAGCTCTACGCTTATCTCTTCTCTGGCTTCTTCATAGCCGTAAAAGTGCTGTGTGAGGGAGTAACGCGCCCAGCAAATATTTTCCGTACTAAGGCTTAAAGCGATATGTCTGTCCAGATGGCGGCAGAGCAGATGGCAAAGACGATCGCAGAGCAGTTCGTCTTCCCCTTCGGAAATCAGCAATTTACTGAATAGCTCGATCAGCGTGACCAGCTTTAACTGGAATTCCGGCAGCGAAGGGATGACGCCGTTAAAAGAGAGCAGCGCATCCACGCAAATCAGTCGGTTGAACAGGCTCTCGCTTTTCACCAGACTCTCTCCACGACTTTTCCCCATCCTTCGTTTTCGTCATAGGGGCTAAAACGGATCCGGGTTGGGTTGTGCAGAGGAGAAAAGGCGACCTCCATTTTTACCTTTATCTGCCTGCCGCCATTGACCAGGCTGGCGCTTATTTCCTCGCCGGAGAGCGTTTTTTTATAAATTAAGTCGTTATTGTCGCTGTAGACGCCGATATGCAGAGAATCGATATCGGCCAGCGGCACGGCAACTTCTTCCTGAGCGAGCGTGACCTCTTTCTGCATCCGATTGGTCAGCCGCTCCTGCCAGTTTTCTTGATGAGGCGCAGGAAACCAGGCGATACGTTCCGCCGCTACAACCTCTGGCAGCACCGATTGTCTGGTGAAACTGACGCCCAGCGTAGCTTCGAATTCCGCCAGCGTTCTTTGCTTGCCTAAAGCATATTTATCTTCATCCTGCTGCTCTGGCTGTTCCATACCGAGCAGCGCCCTGACTTTCCTTTTCGAAATGCGGTCTCTCTCATACCAGGCGTGGTCGACCGAACCGGCCTTTTTCGCCTCGTCAGTATGATCGCCCCAAATACGCGTAAACTCTTTCCTGCCGTAAAAGTGCCAGAGTAGCGCCTTATGCGGATGCCAGACGTCATAGCCGTGGGTAAAAGCCCGCGCCGCCATCGCAATCTCTTCGCCTTCGAAAAAGATCTGCGGGTCGTTTGGCACATCCCGGACAAAAGAGCCTTCGGCAAAGATAAAGCCGCCCGCCAGGTAGCTTCCTCGCACCGGCGAATCCTGCTGAAAATCAACGGAGGTAAGCTGTAAGATCTTTTCGCTGGAGAAGCCGCGAAAAACCAGACGAAAAATAGTGTTGGTTTTTTTATCCTCTTTCCCCGGCTCGTAGCCCGGCGGGTAAGAAGAGAGCACGGGCCTGGCGCTTGTTGCTTTTAGCTGGGTCAGCATAGCGATCATTTCGCTGTCCCAGTCAGCTACAAAGCGACAGTGGGAATCAATTTGCAGAAAGTAGTTCTCCTGCTGATAAAGCGTTTCGCAGAGGTGTCTGGCCCAGCAGGCGCCCTGGCTAAGAAAGTAGTGCAGCGCGATAACCTGAATTTCTACGCCAGCGTAGCGCCAGAGCAGGACTTCATGTTCTCCCGCCTCTTTGGTGCCGCAAAGCGTCATGCCAGCCTGCTGAAAGATTTGCAGGTTATTATCGTCCTGCCAGCAGACGGCAACGGCAAGCCGATAGCGTCCGGAAGCTTTGTCGATTAAATCGCATAACGTTGGGATCAGTTCGCTGTCGCGATAGCTGGCGATACTGATAAAAACAGCAGGTTTCATTTCCATATGGCAACCCTGTTACTCGATCTGCAGAATAATTTCCGCCCGCGCCATAAAGGCGCCGTTTTGCGGACGAGCGGCGGCGCTGGCGGCATTAATTAATTTTGCCTTCCAGTTAAATTGCATTGAGGCATTATTCGCCCTGGCCGCGGATTGTTCCGTGGACGAGCCGTCCACTTTGATTAGGTCGCCCGCGCTGTTATAGATCTCAATGCCTAATGCATCAGTATTGTTTGCTGCATCGCTAACTCTGATATAGCTGGCGTCTGCGGAAGGCGTTGGCGTAGTCATACTGGCTGTCGCAGACCAGCTGGCGTAATCCGTTTGGCAGCTAAGGGCGAAATCCAGCGTTCGCTCCACGCCGCCGTCCCGGAGCAACGCGGGCGTAACCGTGCCGAAATCTATGGTTTTGGCGCTGTCCGTGGTACAGGCGGGCGTAGAAGCGATAGTGAAACCGCCGGTCACCAGCTTTAGCGCATAATTTGCCAAATCGGGGCTGTTAACCCAGAGATAAGCCAGTTCGCCAGCGGGTAATACCGGGTTGTTATTTACTTTGCTTAAGGAGAGTTTTTCTGCGGTTTTATAAAACTCCAGACGGAAATGGGCGCCCGCCAAAAATTGTAGTCGGCTGAGTTTATCAGGGTTATTTCCCTCACTGGGGTTAAATAATATGGTTTCCGTAGCGGGAAAATCTTTCAGCAACTTAGTGTTATTAAATAAAATTTTTACGCCCAGGCCTGGGATTTGCGTGGGGTAAATTTTAGTCGCGGTATCCTGAGAGCCAAGGCCAATAACCGCTCTGCCGTAGTTTGTGCCGAACACACAGTTAATATATTCCGTCTGAACGGCCGAAGGCGAATCGTAAACGGCAACAGGAACGGAAGTATCGCTGGCCGCGTCCGCGCTTATCGGGATAGTCTGGCTGGCAATAGTCAGCGTTTGTGGCGGAGAGGACTCAGGGTCGGGAGAGCATGCGTAAGCCGTGCCCGTCAGAAGCAGGCTCGCCAGCAGCACTGTGCTTATCCTTGGCATGGTTAATCCTTATCAATAGCCAGTTTTTCGATAACTTCGGGCGGCAGCATTTTCAACAGCTGGCTATAGCTTTTGCCCACCGTCTGTTCCGCAAAGCGCAGTAGCACTATTGCGGGGCTGCCCGGCTCCATTCTGCTAAACCATAGCCGCAGTTCCTGTAGCTTAAGCAAGGCTTCGGCACGGCCGGTGATTTCCGTTGGCGCTGGCCGGGCTTCGCTTACCGGTTCGCCTGCGGCTTCCTGCTCTGGTTGTGGCGTAGCCGCTGCTTCTGTGAGCGGTTCAGGCTGACGGGCTTCGGGCAAATTATTATCGTCGACAAAAAGCCGAAGAAGACGCGACAGCCGGGCGAAATCGGGCGTCTCTTCGCCCAGCGAGGCTTGTAGCGAGGTGCGCAGTTCCGTCAGGCAGAGCCAGGCTTTTTGCAACGACAGAATGGCCGGATCGCCGCGCGCCTCCCACTCAATCTTTAAAGCGGCTACGGTAGTTTCAGGCAGTGCGCCTTCTTCACGCGGCGTGGCATGCGCTTTTTCAAAATCTTTCACGGCGATATGCAGACCTGCCGCCTTTGGCAGCAGCTGGCTGCGGAAATCGGCCAGCAGCCCGTTGATATCTTCCAGCTCGGCCAGGGCATTGGCGCGCATAACCGGATCGTATTCGCCTTCTTCCGTCAGCTGTGGATAGAGATCCTGCGGAAAAGTCGCCAGTAGCTGCCGTAAAACCAGCAGGCCTTCATTGATTGCCGCCACGCCAATTTGCCTGATACGGCAGCGCATCAGCGCCACCACCAGCCGAATATCGCGGCTTCGCTGCAGCAAAGCCAGGCAGTCGCGTTCAATTTCCGCCCAGTTTACCGGCTCGGCCGCCTCGACAAAGCTGCCGTACTCGGCATCCAGCTTCGGCTGCAATTTGGACAGCAGCATAATAAAGCCAGCGTCGTACTCCAGACTTTCGCCGCAGGGCCGATCGCCGGGAATAGCCTGCAACAAGGCATGATAGTAAGCGTGTTCCGTATTCCTTTCCGCCACGATGTTTTCCTCTGCGCCGCCCGATGCAGGCGCATCTCAGACCGCCGCTGCGCAGCGGCTATGGATGATAAAGTTCCGGTTCGAAGCTCATGCCGTAAACCGGCGTATCGTTGCTTTTCCGTTCCAGCCAGGCGGCATAGCCGAGCTGGTGGCTGCCGTCGAGGGTCGCTTCAGGTACTTCGCTGGCGGCCAGCACCAGCTGGGCATCCCAGGCATACTCGAAGCCCGTAAAATTGCGCACCCATTCCCGCAGTACCGGTAAATCCGTGCCCCAGGGACTGAAACGGGTGTAATTTTCCAGCGTCAAAGGGCCGAGGATCAGCTTGAACTTATGCTGCCTGTCCCTGACCGTATCGCCGAGAATAGCGCCGTCGCCCAGCAGCAGCGCCGAGTCAGGCGCCCCCAGCACGGAGCAATCTTTTGGCTCCAGAAAAATCCACTGATTAACAAACTCTTCCAGTCTCGCCTTGATGCGGAAGTAGTATTCAATAGCGCCTGTCAGTCCTTCCGGATTTCGCGCCTCGCGGATCAGGTGCGCAGAAGAAGCGAGCCGGGCGTGCGTCGGCAAAGGCTTACCGCCCAGCTCTGCCGGATCCATGCCCGCCAGGCTGGCAATATAAAAGGAAAACCTTTCCTGCTCTGGCCTGTCCAGCGAGGCGGTATCCTGAGCGACAAACCAGGCGCGGTAAAACAGCGCCATGGCGCGATGATGAAAAATATCGAGAAAATGGGTCAGCGTAGGGTCGTGGGCTTCCGTCCGTGAGTAAGCCAGCTCTGATAAATGCAGCGGCATCGCGCCCTGTGGCCCCCAAACACCCAGCCCAAACAGCTGTATGCCGATCCGCCCGTTTTGCTCTTCGACAGAAGCGATCTCGCGCGGGGGGAAAGCCATCGTCACCGTCTGGCCCAGTCGGAAGTTTTCCTGGGCGGGCAGGATGGCGGCGCCCGGCAGCGGCATGGCCGGATTTTTAGCGGCAATAGCGCGCATAAGGCTGATAAAACCCGCTTCCCAGGGATGACTGTCGTCAAACCAGGCGTGCAGTGCGTTCGGCAGATAACCCGGCATCAAAGTGCACCTCGCTTGCCGGGACGTGCCTGCCAGCGGGCTATCACACCCCGCTGCATTGAATGCAGTTCCGTTTCGGTGAAGATATTGATAGCGGCGTGGCGGGAAAGATAATTTTCCATCACCAGTCCGAACAGGTAGGGACTGATGCCGGAAAACCCTTCTTCATCCACCGTCAGGATGCAGCGCACGCCCCGACCGTAGATCAGCAGGCCATCGCCGGGAAGGCGGCGGGTAACCGGATAGGTTTTACAACCGATAACGCTGTCTACCTGAGCATTGGCTTCGCTATCGGCGCTGTGTAAAAACAGGCGCAGCATATTGCGTAACGATTCCCCTCCCGGGCCATGATCCATATCGGAAAGCGGCAGATAATTGAAGCTGAGCTGGCGGATCAGGCGCCAGGCCGCCTCACCCAGCGCAAAAGGCTCGCGCGGCGCGCTGGGCTGGCAGATAAAGGTCGCGCCCAGCACGGGCACCGCATCCGACATGGTGAGATCGAAACTGCCGCTTCTTGATATCAGGCGCGGCAGATCCCTGTTGGTCACCATCGCTTCAACCGTCAGATAGCGGATTGGGTCGGCATAAGGCGCTTCCTGCTGATCCACCAGCGAGACAAAGACTTCCGTTCCCAGGTAGGGCGTGCGGGTATCATACTTTCTGCCGCCGTCGCCTTTTACCCGCGCCTCGCGGTTCAGTGAAAAATAGCGGCCAAAATTGCCGTAGTCGCAGTGGCGGGTTTGATAAAGAGGATGAAACACCACTTCCTCGCTTTTTTCCGCCTGCTGGCCCAGCACCTTGTGAACGGAGAAAACCTCATAATCCAGCGGTCGGCTGCGGTCAGGAACAACGTGAAAAGCGTTCAGCGCTCTGTTGACCTCGATCCTGTCCACGACTTTGGGAAAGAGATTGATAACGGGCGTACAAAACAGCAGAAATTTTGAGGCATCTATATGCCCCATCAGCGCCTGCGGCAGCCGATCCAGCAGCACGATGAGCTCGGCCTCGTTGCTGTGGTTATGGGCGAATCCGGCGGCCAGTTGGGTAAGCGTAAAAAAGTAAAAGCGCTGGCGGCAGGCGAAATATTCGTGGATCAGATTATGGCCGTGGAACATATTCCAGGAGAGCGGCAGCAGCGTCTGGTCGGGATCCAGTCCTTCAAAAACCAGCGGCCGCTGGCTGACCACCACATCCTGCGCTTTGCTCTGCCCCGAGCGCACCAGCATGGCTACACTGCTGGTATGCAGCAATTCGAAAATTTGGGAAACAATGCGCTCATCGCCGTCAATATAGAACGGCAGCCGATCGAAACCGCTCAGCTGTGAAAAAAGGGCTTCTCCCTGCAAACGGAGTTTAATGCGCAGCGCGCCTTTAAGCCGGGAATAAGGAATACGATACCTTTCCAGATTAGGGATATCCGGCGGCACGGAGGTCAGGTGCGCGTCCGCAATCTCCACGGGCCAGAGTCTGATATCCTGGCCGTTGCGGAATTCGCAGCGCGAGTTTTCTCCTGGCAAAATACGAGTATAAAAAGCGCTATTTTTTGGCACGAGATAACCGTGGGTTAAATCTCCCTCTTTTGCATTCGGCGTCAGCTGTACCACGCCGATAGAAGGCGTGGGTGAATTATAATTCGGATAAACAATATCCAGAATGCGCTGTGTGAATTTTGGGAACTCGGCGTCCAGTTTTAAATGCGTGCGCGCGGATAAAAAACAAAAAGCTTCAATCAGCCTTTCGACATAGGGATCGGCGGTTTCTATGCCGCGCATGCCCAGCCTTGCGGCAATTTTGGGATGTTTTTCAGCGAACTCGCGCGCCATCTCCTTCATAAAGGTGAGTTCCTGATTGTAGTAATCAAGAAATTTATGATTCACTAAAGGCTCCCATTATTCTGTTATAAGCCGAATCTATAAGCTTGCTTTCCATAATTTAAAGCCAGGAAAAAACTGGTTTGCGAATTTTATGTTGTTGGGATCATCTTGCGGTTTTATATCACGCAAGAAATACAGGCTCAACATAGTTAGCCTTACAAGCGAAAAATATCCCACTTGTAAAAATATTTTTGATGAAAATTCTTTTTTAAAGAATAGATTGGGCGTTTTTATAAGTTATAAATTCAGGAATAGGTTTCGGGCGATATTCTCAATTTAAAAATACAGGGTAGACAAGCCCGAACGTTTTTGTTTTTCTTGCCAGGATGAATCTGGTAATCCGCTTTTTATAACAACTGAGTTGGACACAAGAGGGCATTATTCGTGGCGATTACAAGGCAGAATTTATTTGGCAAACTGGATGAAACATTGTTCAGAAGCATTGAAAGTGCTACCACGCTTTGTAAGCTGCGCGGCAACCCCTATGTCGAACTGGTTCACTGGCTCAACCAACTCTGGCAGCAGGAGCAAACGGATTTCCGGCTGATCCTGCGGCATTTCGAGGTGGATGCCGAGGCGCTGGAAAGAGGCCTTTCCCAGGCGCTGGCCCGGCTGCCGGCTGGCGCCAGCACGATTTCCGACTTTTCATACCATATTGAGCTGGCGATAGAGCGCGCCTGGATCTACGCCAGCCTGGAGTGCTTTGAGAGCCGTATCCGCAGCGGGCATCTGCTGATAGCCATGCTGACCACTATGGAGCTGCGGCGCGCGCTGTTTGCCATCTCTTCCGCTTTTGAACGCATTTCGCTGGAGCATCTGACCGCAGACTTCGGCTATATCACGCAGGCTTCGCCGGAAGTCCACGAGGCGGCCAATGACGGCAGCAGCGCGGCGGGAGCGCTGCCCGGCGAGATAAACGGCGCTATCGACGCCGGGCAAAAAGGCAGTGGGCTGGCGCAGTATGCTACTGACCTGACCGCTTTAGCGCGCGAGGGCAAGATCGATCCGGTAACGGGCCGCGATCGCGAAATCAGTACCATGACCGATATTTTGCTGCGTCGTCGGCAGAATAATCCCTTGCTGACCGGCGAGGCTGGCGTAGGGAAAACCGCGGTGGTGGAGGGCCTCGCCCAGGCGATAGCTGCAGGCAACGTGCCGCCTGCGCTGGCACGGGTGCGGCTGCTGGCGCTGGATGTGGTGGCGCTGGCGGCCGGCGCCAGCATGAAAGGCGAGTTTGAGGCCAGGCTGAAGGCGGTGCTGGATGAAGCTATCGCATCTCCCCAGCCGGTGATCCTTTTTATTGATGAGGTGCATACGCTAATCGGCGCTGGCGGTAATGCAGGTACGGGCGATGCCGCCAATCTGTTAAAGCCTGCGCTGGCTCGCGGTCAGCTACGCACTATCGGCGCGACCACCTGGAGCGAATTCAAACGGCATATAGAAAAAGATCCGGCACTGACGCGGCGTTTTCAGGTATTGCAGGTGGCGGAGCCGGACGAGGCAACGGCCGTTTGCATGCTGCGCGGGCTGCTGCCGGTGCTGGAGAAGCATCACGGCGTCTGGATTATGGATGAGGCTCTACAGGCCGCCGTACGGCTGTCGCATCGCTATATTCCCGCTCGCCAGTTGCCGGACAAGGCAATCAGCCTGCTGGATACAGCCTGCGCGCGTGTAGCCGTGGCGCAGCATACCGCGCCGGTCGCGCTGCAACTGCTTCAGTTCCAGACACAAGCTGCCAGCGCGGAGCTGACGCTAATTGAAAAAGCATGCCGCTTCGGCAAAGCGCCAGACGACAGGTCTGAGCGGCTGCAGCAGGAAATTGCTCGCCAGACGGAAGCCGCGCAGCAGCTTGAGCAGCGCTGGGCGCAGGAAAAAGAGCTGGTCGCCGCCATAGTAGCGGTACGTGCGCAGCTACAGGCGCTACAGGAAGGCGTGCCGGAAGAGGCACCTCAACAAAACGCCCTGCCGGAAGAAGAGCAAGCTCTGCTGCAAAAAGAGCTGGCGGAGCTGGAAACTCGTCTGCAAGCGGCCCGCGACGAGCAGCCGCTGGTGCAGGCGGAAGTCAATGCCGCCGTTATCGGTGCCATTGTGGCTGACTGGACGGGGATCCCGGTTGGCCAGATGTTAAAAGATGATATTCGCGCGGTGCTGGAGTTGCCGCAGCGGTTGGGTGAACGTGTAATTGGCCAGGAGTATGCGTTGCAGCAGGTCAGCGAAAGCATTCAGACCGCGCGCGCCGGGCTGGCCGATCCGCGTAAGCCGGTTGGCGTCTTTATGCTGGTCGGCCCATCCGGCGTAGGGAAAACGGAAACCGCGCTGGCGATTGCCGAACAGCTCTACGGCGGCGAACAGAATCTGATCGCTATCAATATGAGCGAGTATCAGGAGCCACATACCGTCTCTTCGCTGAAAGGATCGCCGCCGGGCTACGTCGGCTATGGCGAAGGCGGCGTGTTGACGGAAGCGGTGCGGCGCAAGCCTTACAGTGTGGTACTGCTGGATGAAATCGAAAAAGCGCATCCTGACGTTCACGAGCTGTTTTTTCAGGTTTTCGATAAGGGCAGCCTTGAAGATGGTGAAGGACGCCAGATCGACTTTAAAAATACGGTGCTGCTGCTGACCAGCAACGTTGGCAGCGAAACCCTCGCCAGCCTGTTTACCGATGCGGATACGGCACCCGACGCGGCCAGCCTCCGGAAAATTTTGCAGCCCGAGCTGCTGAAGGTTTTCCCGGCGGCGTTTCTGGGGCGGCTGGCCGTTGTGCCCTATCTACCGCTACAGCAAGACTCGCTACAGCGCATTGTCCGGCAGCATCTTGGCCGGCTGGCGCAGCGTTTACAGGAGCAGCACGGCGCTTTGCTTGACTACAGCGAAGAGCTGGTCGCGCATATTATCGAGCAGTGCCCGGTCGCGGAAACCGGCGCAAGAATGCTGATTCGTTTTATTGAACAAAATATCGCGCCGGAAGCTGCCAGACAGATATTAGCCAGCGAGCTGCCGCTGAGCAGCAGCGTTCTCTCTGTCACGCTGGAAAATAACAATATAGCTATTCATTTCCGCAAGAAGGAGAAAGCGAAGAAAAAGCCAAAAAAAGAAACAGCAATTTAGGGAGCAAAGGAGTGGCAGGCATTAATGGCCTGACCGTTTGCAATTTTTTTCAGGAGAAATTTTAAATGCATAATTTTAAACTGACTATGTGTGCGTTAGCTTTAGGCCTCTGTTCTTCTCTGGGATACGCAGCCGATGAAAGAACTACCGGAACCGTAGAATTTAATGGTGAACTCATTGATGAAACCTGTGTGATTGATGACAGCGTCCTTGAACCTATCCAGGTACCGTTACCTAAACTCTCAACTAAAACGCTGCTTAAATCGGGCGATGAGGCGGGTTCAACGCATTTTGATATTAAGGTCAGCGGTTGCCCTGCAGAGATCACTAAAGTCGCGGCGCATTTTGAAGCCATCAGCGGCTCGGCATTGGATGCCTCCACCGGCAACTTGATTAACGATGCGGCAGATACTGAAAAAGCCAAAAATGTAGAAGTCCGCCTTTATAACGCTGACCAGAAGCAGTTGATATTAGGCAGTACTGGCGCTTCCTTTGAGGTAGATGGCACTACGCATGAAGCCACGCTGCGCTATTACGGCGGTTATTACGCTACCGGCGCTACTACCTCAGGTAAAGTACATGCTAAAGCGAAATATACATTAAGCTACCCATAAAGCATATATTCGGGCCAGAAGCGGCCAGCATTATCGTGGCCGCTTATTAATTAAGTTTTTTATTTGGTAAATTAAACGGGTGCGCCATGCTGGGTAAATTAGTTATTCCTTTTTTCTTTTTATTCTCTGCTGCCAGCTCGCTTGCCAGTATGACTATTAGCGGCACGCGTATTATTTTCCCCGGCAATGAAAAAGAAGTCACCATCAGAACCAATAATAAAGGCAGCAAACCCGCTTTGGTACAGGTCTGGGTAGACGATGGCGATATCAACGCCGACTTAAATGAAACAGACGTGCCTTTTATAACCACGCCGCCCGTTTTTCGGGTCGAACCCGGCAAAGGGCAAAGCGTCAGGCTAATCTACAACGGCAGCGAGCTGCCGCAGGATCGGGAGTCCATCTTCTGGTTCAATCTGCTGGAAGTGCCGCCCCTGTATAAAGACACGGCTAACGTTGACCGTCTGGAGCTGGCTTTCCGCACGCGCATCAAAATATTTTATCGCCCGAAAACGCTGACCAGCTCTTCTGCCGGGCAGATGGAAAAAATTCAGTGGCAGGTTTTGCCGGGCAATAAAGGCGTTAGCGTAATCAATAACACGCCTTATTACCTCTCTTTTGACCGCGCCGCTTTGCAGAACGGCGGCGGCAGCGGCGAGCTGGATACTGCTATGGTGGCGCCTTTCGGCAGCGCCAGCTTTTTATTGAAAAAAGGAGCGATGGCGGGCGTCACCGGCGCCACTATTCGCCTGATTAACGATTACGGCGCGGCGATTGAAAAGAAGCTTATTTTATCAGCGGATAACAAATTACTGCTGCAAAACAATTGATTATTGCAAAAGGCCGGGAGTGGCCAAAAAAAGAAGCGGCGGTTTGGTCACTGGATAAAAGGAGTTTGCCAGATGCATCATCCTGAACCATTTTTATCTGAAAAGCGGATGCAGTTTTCGCCGGGCTTAGCGTTAAGCAGGACGTTTATCGCCAGCGCTATTTATATGACGCTGGCCGCCCAGGCCGCAGCAGATGAAACGTCGACGATAATGGAATTTAATCCGGCTTTCGTACATGGCGCAACGATAGACGTCTCTCGTTTTGCTACCGGCAACGTGGTGGATCCCGGCAGCTATACCGTGACCGTGTTGGTAAATAATGTAAGCCATGGCAAGGCTACCTTGCCTTTTTATGCTTTTGACGGCCAGTCAGGCGCGCAGCCCTGTTTTACGCTGGATGCTTTACAGCGGCTGGGCGTGAAAACAGAAGAAATCAAAGAGAGCTTCGCGCAGGCTGTTATCGCTAAAGGAAACTGCGCGCGTTTGGAAAAGGCTATTCCCGGCAGCAGTAGTAATTACGACAGCGGCGATATTCTGCTCTCATTAATTATTCCGCAGGCTTATATGCACTATTTCCCGCGAGGTTATACCGATCCGGCAAGCTGGGAAGCAGGCGTGCCCGCTGTTTTTATTGATTATCGCAATAACTTTTACAATCTCTATAGCGGGCCGGAAAGCCGCTCGCATCACTACAGCAATAACCTTAACCTGACCGCAGGCGTAAACGCGGGCGGATGGCGGCTCAGAAAGCAGCTCAACAACGTCTGGTCAAACCAGGATGGAATGAAAACCACCAGCCAGTATGGCTATGGACAGACCGATATTATAGCGCTGAAAAGCCAGCTAACGCTTGGCGACAGCGCTACGCGCGGTTTGCTGTTCGACAGCTTTACGCTGCGCGGCATCCAGCTACAGTCGGACGAACGCATGTTGCCGGACGGCATTCGCCATTATGTCCCGCTACTGCGCGGCATTGCGGAAAGCAACGCCAGAGTCCGGGTCATGCAACGCGACCAGATTGTTTACGAAACCACGGTGCCGCCCGGCCCGTTCGAGCTGGCGGACGTTGGTGCCATGGGCTACGGCGGCGATCTGCTAATGACCATCACGGAAGCCAACGGCAGCGAACGCAGCCAGACGATTCCTTTCTCCGCGCCGCCGATGCTGCTGCATAAAGGCGTTTCGCAATTTAGCTTCGCTGGCGGTCAGCTGCGCGACAGCAGTCTGCGCCATCATCCTGAGTTGTTCGAGGGCGTTTATCAGTATGGCCTGGCGAACATGTATACGATCTACGGCGGCACGCAGCTGACGGAACACTACCGCGCCTTTGCAGCAGGCAATGCTTTTAACACGCCGATCGGCGGCATTTCGCTTGACGGCACCCATGCGAAAACCGAGCTGGCGAACGGCAAAACCACCAGCGGTAACAGCTTCCGTATCGGCTACAGCAAATATCTGGAGTCAACTAACACCGACATCATGCTGGCCGCCTGGCGCTACTCCACAAAAGGCTATTACAACCTGCGGGAAGCCAGTATTGCCCATGACGACAGGAGTGCCAGCTATTACGAACCGAGTTACCGCGCCCGCCAGCGCCTGACGTTGACGCTGGGGCAGCCGCTCTGGCATGGGGCTTATCTTAACGCTTCAGGCAGTCTTTACCGCTATTGGGACGGACGCCCGCCGGTGACGCAGTATTCGTTGAGTTATAGCCAGAGCGCCCGCTATTTTTCCTGGTCGCTTGCCGCCAGCCGTTCAAAGCGCGCTGAGGCTACGGACTTAAACAGCATCACGCTTTCCGTGAATGTGCCGCTGGGCGCGGGCGGCGTGACCAGTAAGCCGCTGTTCAATTCACTTTATAGCTCCTATACCCACGACAATGCGGGGAATGCGCTGTTCCAGACCAACGCTACCGGCTATCAGGGCGATCGCAACGAGCTGACTTACGGCGTCGGCGCCTCTCTTGGACAGCATCGCGACAGCATCGACAGTCAGTCCGTCACCGGCAACCTTAGCTATCGCTCGCCTTATGGCCAGTTGGGGATAACCGGTTCGGGAACCCGTTTCGCTTCCCGGCAGCTGTCGCTGTCGGCTAACGGCAGCCTGATAGCGCATCAGGGCGGCATAACGGCGGGGCCGCAGCTGGGCGACAACGCCTTCGCTATCGTCAACGTGCCCGGCGGCAAAGGCGCGAAACTGCAAAATGGCTATGGTTCGGTGGTCGACGGACGCGGCTACGCAATTATGCCGTCGCTAACGGCCTACCGAAAAAATAGCGTTGCGGTGGACGCAAAAGGGCTGCCGGATACCGTCGATGTTATGGAAAACGAAGCCGTAGTCATTCCGCGCGCTGGCGCTGCGCTGTCCGTAAAAATGAAAACGCTGACGGGCGCGCCCGCCATTCTGACGGTCAGGGAAAGCGACGGCGGATATCTGCCCGTCGGCACGGAACTCGTTGATGCGCAGGGCGTCAGCCAGACCATCGTCGGCCAGCGAGGCCAGGCGTTTATTCGCGGCTGGGAGCATGCTGGCGGCACGTTATCGGTGGCGGGCGAAGAAGCAAAAAAATGCCGCGCGGGCGCGGAGCAAAACAGAAACGGCATGCTTTACCTGGAGGTCATATGCTCGCGATAAACAAGGGCTGGCCGCTGGCGGCGTTGCTGATGAGCTGGGCCGCGCTGTCCGGCAAGGCGGATACGGGCTGTAGCCGCTGCACTATCGAGGTGCTGTTCCAGGGGGTCTACACCGATGAAACCTGCGTCGTCAGCATCAACGGCGGCAGCAATATTGAAACGGTAACGCTGCCTACGCTTGCCGTTAGCGCGCTCTCGTCAGCAGGCGACGAAGCGGGTGCCAAAGACTTTGCCATTGCGCTGAAAGATTGCCCGGCCGATCGCAAGGTCAGCGTTACTTTTATCAGTAATTTAGCTCAGGCCGACGCCGCCACCGGCAATCTTGTGAACGCCAGCGGCGAGAACTACAGCAAAAACGTCCAGATCAGGCTCCGCAAAGAGGATGGCTCTCAGATCGCTATCGATAACGCAGAAAGCGGGCAGGAATACTTTATACCGGCTACCGGCGAAGAGGTCAGTCACGATTATTCAGCAGGCTACTATGCCAAAACATCCGGCGTCACGGCAGGCAGCGTGAAAGCCGTGGCCGGGATCCAACTGGTCTACAAATAGGAGGAGCAGGAGTCTGTAGCGCAGTCAGCAAGTAAACGGAACCGAAGAGATTTTTTCTAAAGCACGGTGAAAGGGAAATCAAATGTTAAGAAACGGCAGTGCTCAAAAATTTATCGCCCGCAACAGGGCGCCACGCGTACAGATTGAATACGATGTGGAAATTTACGGCAGCGAAAAAAAGATCGAGTTGCCTTTTGTGATGGGCGTTTTGGCCGATTTATCCGGTAAGGCGCTGGAGCCGTTGCCGCCGGTGGCCGATCGCAAATTTCTCAGTATTGATATCGATAATTTTGACGAGCGGATGAAAGCCATGAAGCCGCGTGTGGCTTTTGCCGTGCCCAATACCTTAACGGGAGAAGGGCAGTTAATGATCGATATGACTTTTGAAAGCATTCACGATTTTTCGCCGGACGAAATCGCTAAAAAAGTGGACTCGCTCTCTCAACTGCTGGAGGCGCGCACGCAGCTGGCCAACCTGCAAACCTATATGGACGGCAAGGCTGGCGCGGAAAGCCTGGTAATGAAAGTCCTGCAGGATAAATCACTGCTGAACACGCTGGCTTCGGCGCCGAGGCCGGAGCAAACCGACAACGGCCAGTTACCCAAAGAGTAAGGGGAGAGAGAAAGAACATGTCGATGCAAACTGAGAAAACAAGCCAGGCGGCCAGCACCAGCTACAACGATTTTAAATCGCTGCTGAGCAAAGAATTCAAGCCCAAGTCCGACCAGGCGAAATCGGCCGTGGAAAGCGCGGTGAAAACTTTGGCCGAGCAGGCGCTCGCCAGTTCGGTCACTATGGCCGATGACGCCTATAAAAATATCGCCGCCTTTATCGCCGAGATCGATCACAAGCTTTCGGAACAGATCAACCTGATCCTGCATCATCCTGAGTTTCAGGCTCTGGAGAGCGCGTGGCGCGGCCTGCATTATCTTGTGTACAACACCGAAACCGACGAAAAGTTAAAGCTGCGCTTTATGGATATTTCCAAGGATGAGCTGCGACGTAATATGCGACGCTACAAAGGCATCGCCTGGGATCAAAGCCCGCTGTTTAAACAGATTTATGAAGAAGAATATGGTCAGCTTGGCGGCGAACCTTATGGCTGTCTGGTGGCGGATTATTACTTCGATCACACCGCGCCGGATGTCGATCTGCTGGCGTCGATAGGCAAGATCGCCGCCTCTGCTCATGTGCCTTTTATCACCGGCGCTGCGCCTTCAGTGCTGCAAATGGATTCCTGGCAGGAGCTGGCCAATCCGCGCGATCTGACCAAGATTTTTACCCAGAACCTGGAATATGCGGCGTGGAACTCGCTGCGCCAGTCGGAAGACTCGCGTTATATCGGCCTGGCCATGCCGCGTTTTCTGTCGCGCCTGCCCTATGGTATCCGCACTAATCCCGTGGATGACTTCAATTTTGAAGAAACAACCGACGGTGCGGATCACAGTAAATATGCCTGGTCTAACGCGGCCTATGCGATGGCAGTAAATATTAACCGTTCCTTTAAACACTACGGCTGGTGCACGCTAATTCGCGGCGTGGAAAGTGGCGGCGTAGTAGAAGGTCTGCCTTGTCATACTTTCCCCACCGACGACGGCGGCATAGATATGAAATGCCCAACGGAAATCGCTATTTCCGATCGACGAGAAGCGGAACTGGCTAAAAATGGCTTTATTCCATTAATCCATCGTAAAAATACCGATTACGCCGCTTTTATCGGCGCGCAGTCCTTGCAGAAACCCGCGGAATATTACGATCCGGATGCTACGGCGAACGCTAACCTTTCCGCCCGTCTGCCCTATATGTTTGCCTGCTCGCGCTTCGCTCACTATCTGAAATGCATAGTGCGCGACAAAATCGGCACGTTTAAAGAACGCGACGAAATGCAGAAATGGCTGAACGACTGGATTATGAATTACGTCGATGGCGATCCGGTTAATTCAACTTTTGAAACCAAGGCGCGCCGCCCTTTGGCCGCAGCGGAAGTGGTGGTTGAGGATGTGGAAGGCAATCCGGGCTATTACCAGGCGAAATTTTTCCTGCGTCCGCACTTCCAGCTGGAAGGCCTGACGGTTTCGCTACGCATGGTCGCTAAATTGCCCTCGCTGAAAGGGGCGGCGTAACAATAGCGGCGAAATTGTTAAAGACGGTGTGATTAGCCCGCCAGGGCAAGCCGTCTTTAACAGAATGTGTTGCGCGTAAGCGTAACGATCTTAACGAGTGCTAAATAAGGGAATTATCATGGCACAGGATATGTTCATTAAAATCGACGGCATTGAAGGCGAGTCGCTTGATGCCACCCATACCAATGAAATCGAAGTACTGGAGTGGCACTGGGATGTTTCTCAGCATTCCAATATGCACAGCGGATCCGGCGGCGGTTCAGGCAAGGCCAGCGTAGCCGATTTCTGCTTTACCCATTACACCGACAAGGCCAGCCCTAATTTACTGAGCTACTGCCTGACCGGTAAACATATTAAAAATATTGTTTTCGTGGTGCGTAAAGCAGGCGGCGATCCGCTGGAATATCTGACTATCACTTTTAGCGACACTATTATCACCCGTGTCGATATGTCAGGTTCTTCCGAAGATGAAACTCGCCCTCGCGAACTGGTGAAATTCTCCTTCACCAAAGTAACTCAGGATTATGTCATGCAGAATTCTGAAGGCAGCAAGTCCGGCGTTATTTCCGCAAGCTATGACGTCAAAGCTAACCTGAGCAGCTAATTAAGTAAGCCATGCCTGCCATCCTGGCTGATGGCAGGCTTTTCAGCGTGCCGAACTGAATACCTGCCACTCCGGCCCAGGCAGAATGAGGTAAGAATGTATTTAAAAAGAGTGGCCCGATATCCGATGGGCTTTTTACTTATTTTAGCCGTTTTAGCGTTATCCGGCTGCGCTTCTCCTTTTAGCCCTTTTAGCGAGAAAAAAGCGCCGGAGTTAACTATTCGGCTGGAGGCGGCGAAAGATATTAATCCCAATGAAAAAGAGGAAGCTGCGCCGCTGGATATTGCTTTTTACCTTTTGAAATCGGTGGATAATTTCGAAAACAGCGATTTTTTTACCCTGGTGGACGGCACCAACCCGACACTGCAGGCCGAAGCGAAAAAAGCATATGAAGGCATATTACAGCCCGGCGAAACCCGAATTATTACCCTAACGCCAGAAAAAGAGACGATGGCGCTGGGCATCGTCGCCGCCTATCGGGATATCGACAGGGCTGGCTGGAGCGAAACCTGGCCACTTTATAAAAAACATAAAAAACGTTCCTGGTGGCGAAAGGTCTTGCCCGGTGAGACGGTCGCCCTGACGGTGCATTTCGGCGCCTTAGCTATCACACTTGATAAAACGGATTAACCAGTGAGAACAAATAAAGTCGTCTGGAGCGAGGGATTGTTTCTGCGCCCTCAGCTGTTTCAACAGCAGGAACGCTATTTCGAGTATTACGCGCACAAACGGGCGGCGACGATTTCGCCTTTTTTCTGGGGCTTCGCCCATTATGAAATCGATATGGAAGCCTTGTCTTACGGCAAGCTGGTGCTGCGCGCCGGGCGTGGCGTCCTGCCGGACGGCACGCCTTTCGATATTCCCGGCCACGCCGAGCTTCCCGAGCCGCTGACCATCACGCCGGATCATCTGAATAAGCTGATTTTCCTGGCGGTGCCGCTGCGGCTGGACAACAGCGACGAAACTATCTTCGATCGCTACGACAGCGGCTCGCTGGCGCGTTTTGCCGCTTTTGAAACGGAACTTAGCGACACCAACGCGATCCGGCAAGGCCCTAAACCGATCCAGCTGGCGCGGCTGCGTCTGAGCCTGATCGCCGAAAGTGAAATGACGGAATCCTGGATCGGACTGCCGCTGACCAAAGTCAGAGCGATCCAGCCCGACGGCAGCGTGCTGCTGCACAGCGAAGATTATATTCCGCCCGTTACGGGCTACGCGGCCAGCACGCTGCTGAGTGAATGGCTGACCCATCTGAACGGGCTGGTGAAAATGCGCGCCGAAATGCTGGCGAACCGCTTGTCAGGCAGCGACGGCAAAGCCAGCGCCAGCGCGGAAGTGGTCGATTATCTGCTGCTGCAAATTTTTAATAAATATGAGCCGGTGCTGGATCATCTGCGGCACGTGCCCGAGCTGCCGCCGATTATGCTTTATCAGGAGCTGGCGAAATTTTCGGGCGAGCTGTCGACTTTTATTCGCACCCAAACGCGACGGCCAATCGGCGCGCCCGGTTACGATCATGCCAGGCTTTATCCCTCTATCCGTCCGCTGGTAGAAGATCTGCACTATCTGCTTAATCAGATCCTGGTGCGCGCTGGCCAGATGATCGACCTACATGCAAAAGGCAACGGCGTCTGGACGGCGGCAATGCTGCCGGGCGAACTGCGCGAGTTTTCCAATCTGGTGCTGGCCGTGCACGCCCAGCTGCCGATGGATGTGCTGCAACAGCAGTTTTCGGCGCAGGCGAAGATCAGCGCGCCGCAGCAGCTGCACGAACTGGTGCGTTCGCATTTGCCGGGGCTGGTGCTACAGGGGCTACCTGTGCCGCCGCGCCAGATCCCTTACCATTCCGGCTATGTCTATTTCGATCTGCTGCAAAGCGGGCCTTTCTGGGAAAAAATCGCCGGCACCGGCGCGCTGGCGCTGCATATCGCCGGGGATTTCCCTGACCTGAAAATGGAGCTTTGGGGAGTCAGGAACTGATGAGCGATGAGAGCCAACAGGCCGCGCCGGAAGAGGCGCTGACGCCGCAGGCGCTGGGCCGGTTTCTGCTCGACGAAGAGGCGGAAGCCGCTAACGCGCCGTCACGCGACGATCTGGACGCTTTAATGCTGGCCTGGGCCGGGCAGAGACAGGATGTGTCGCTACAGAGCGAAGGCGTGCAGCAGCGCGTGCATAAGGCTCGCACGGCTGAAAACCCGCTGCTGGAAGCCGCGCAACCGCTGCTGCGCGCGCTTAGCGATATGCCGGAAACCGTCCGCTCGCCGGAACACGTTGAGCTGCTGAAGCGCAGCCTGAAAAATGAAATTAACCTTTTCAACGTGGTGTGCGATGAGGCCAATATTGCCTGGAAAAAGATGGCCATCGTGCGCTATTGCCTCTGCACCGCGCTGGACGAAGCGGCGCATACCACGGCCTGGGGCATTCAGACCGGCTGGTCGCAAAGCAATATCCTTAATCATTTTGAGGGCGACAACGACGGCGGCAACAAATTTTTTCTGCTGATCGGCAGGCTTTCCATGAACCCGCACGAATATGTTGATGTGCTTGAGGTGCTGTTGCGCATCCTCGGACTGGGCTTTGAAGGCCGCTACAGCATTCTTGAGGATGGCGATCGCCAGCTGACCAGGATTCGCCAGCGCCTGCTGACGTTGATTCAGAGTACGCGCGATTCACTGTCGCCGGTTCTGTCACCGCACGGCGCCGCCATCCGGGGCCAGAAAAGGCGGGAAAGACGCATTGTGCCCGTGCGGGTGACGCTGCTGCTGGCCTGTTTGCTGGTTGGCAGCGTCTGGCTGTGGTGCAAATACTGGCTGGCTTCGCAGCAGGTCACTCTACAGCAGCGCGTCTACGCCATGCAGCACCTGAACGTCAGTCGGCCAGTGACCACGGCCAGACTAAGGCTGGCTATCCTGCTGAAAGAAGAGATCAGAAAACGCATGGTCAGCGTGGACGAAACGCAAAGCCAGAGCAAAGTGGTTTTTCGGGGCGATTCCGTTTTTCTTTCCGGCTCGGACAAGGTTATGCCGGAAATGGAACACATTATCAAACGCGTGGCGAAGGAAGTGCACCGCGTCAACGGCACCGTGGTGATTGTCGGACATACCGATTCCACGCCCGTTAAATCAAAAACCTTCCCCAACAACCAGGTGCTGTCGGAAAAACGAGCGGCGGATGTAGCCCGCTACTTCCTGGCGGAGGGCATTGCGCCGGAAAAAATCAGCGTTAAGGGCGCCGGGGAGAGCCAGCCCATTAGCAGTAATAAAGACAAACAAGGGCGTGCGCAGAATCGGCGCGTAGAATTTTTCGTGACCTATTAATGAGCTAAAGCATGTTTAATCTGAACAGGATGTTCTCGCCTCGCGGCTTCAAAATAGCCATGGTTATCGCGTTTTTCGCGCTGATCATCGCCGCCATTTGGTTTTTGGGGCCTTTGCTGGGGTTCGGTGAAACGCGTCCGCTGGCCGGGATCGAGGCGCGGATTATCTTTATCGCGCTGGCGCTACTCTGCCTTATCGGGCTCTGGTTTAGCGTGCCGCTGTTTCTGCTGCTGGCCATCACGGCCTGTGTCATCGTCTGGACTATCGGCCCCTATTTCCTGATTGGCGAAGGCTATCCGCTGGCGGGGATCGCTGCCAGATGCACTTTGATCGGCGTGATCCTGTTAGTGACGTTGCTGTACGGCGGCTGGAAGCTGCTGCTGGCGCTGAAAAGCAACCCTAAGCTGCTGGACAGGTTTTTCAGCGTAAAAGAAGAGAAAGAGGCAAAAGATCCCGGCGAGATTAACGCCACTATCCGCGACGCGGCGGCCTATGTCAGGCAAATGCGTAAAAACGGTACGCTGCTGCAACGGTTTCTTTTTTCGGGAAAAATGCGCAGCGACCTGCCCTGGTACATGGTAACCGGTACTTCAGGCGCCGGCAAAACTACGGCGATCCTCTCTTCAGGCCAGCATTTTCCCCTGCCGGAGCAGCTCAATAAGGTCTGTAAAGAGAGCTTGCCCACCCGCAATTGTGAATGCTGGTTCGCTAACGAAGCGCTGTTTATCGATACGGCAGGCAAATATATCGATTCGGCGGACGAGCAGCCGGAGTGGCACGGCATTATAAAAGCCATCCGCAAATATCGTGCGGCACAGGCGGTTAACGGCGCGATCGTTACCCTGTCTATTACCGACATCATGGGCAAAAACAAAACGGAACTGTACGATTTATCCGCAAAAGTCCGTGCCCGGCTTGATCATATGCGCAGCGCGCTGGGCGTGCGCTTTCCTGTTTACGTGCTGGTGACCAAGCTGGATTTGCTGCTGGGGTTTGCCGAATATTTTCGTAGCCTGACCGAGCAGGAGCGCGAACAGCCGTGGGGCGTCACTTTTCCCTGGGGCGAAGAGAGCAAAGGCGCCACTGGCGATCTTCGCGAGCGCATCGAAGCGGAGTTTAGCCTGCTGGAAAACCGGCTCGAACGCTATATGACGGTACGCCAGCAGGAAGAGTACGACAATGCGGACAGAAAGCGGATGTACGCGCTGCCGCAGGATTTCAGAATGCTGCTTGAAGGCGTAACGGAAGTCGCGCAGAACATTTTTTTCGCCTCCCGCTACGACGAGAACCAGGGCTACAGCTCGCTGCGCGGCATCTATTTCGTCAGCAGTCACCAGCCTGAAAACAGCGTGATGGTTAACAACGGCACGCTGATACAAAAATGGCGCAACTTTATTGCCAATCGTCATGCGGTTCCGCTGGCCGTTCCGGCTTCGCTCGCGCCGGAAAACGATGCGCTGGTGAAGGACGTCGCCTGGGGAAGACACTATTTTCTTAAGGAAGTCTTTGCGGAGATTATCCTGAAAGATGCCGATCTGGCCCGGCGCAACCTGCGGGTGGAAACCAAATACCGCTTTCAAAATTTCTTCGGCCACTGTTTTTGCATCGCCCTCGGCATCTGGCTGCTGAGCGGGATTTATTACAGCTACGGCAACAACGGCGATTATCTGGCGACGGCGGCGCAAAAGGCGACAAGGCTGGAAGCGGAAGTAAAAAGCTATGAGAAAAAGGCCGATGAAAACCGGCTGCCGCTGCTGCTGAACCTGGCGCAGTATCTGCCGGAGTACGGCGGGCTGGACGTGCTGCATCCCGAACTTCCTTTTCGCTATGGCCTTTATATCGGTAAAAATCTGGCCGAAGACGCCGATAGCCTTTATCACTATTTTCTGCGGCGGCTGCTGTTTCCGCTGATTGAAAGCCAGGCGCACGAAGCCTTACAGAACGCCGTTTACGGACGCGATAACGCGGAAATTTACCGCTGCCTTAAACGTTATCTGATGCTGGCGGGCCAGGGCGAATTTAATCTGGCCTGGCTGGTCAGCGAAATTGCCAGCGACTGGGACAACGCCGGAAAAATTCAGCCTTATGAAGAGCGAAGTCTGTTTATTGCTCATCTCAACGCGCTTTTCGCCAGCCCGGACTGGCGCCAGTACGGCCAGCCGACGGATAAAAATTTGGTAGCGGAAGCGCGCGAGATATTAAACCGCAACACGCTGAATAACCGACTCTATGAACGCGTGATGGCGCAGATGCAGACGGAAGCGCCAGAAAACCTGACCCTGAGCAAAATGACCGATGAGGATGCCGGTCAGATCTTTACCCTGAACGATGCCGATCTGGCGGAGAAAGGCATGCCGGGGATTTTTACCTGGGAAGGCTATCACCAGGTTTTTAAAAAAAAACTCGGCACGACGGTGCGGGATTTACAGGCTGAAGATAGCTGGGTGATGGGCAATGAGGGCGCGGCAGGCGGCCTGAAATCGCTAAAAGTGGACAAGGGCGCGGGCGTGGTAGATCCCACCCGCGAGGCGCTGATGAAGCTTTACCTGAAAGAGTACACCCGGCGCTGGCAGGCTTTTTTGCAAAGTATCCGCCTGAAAAGCGAGGGCGCGGAGCATAACAATACCGGGCTGTCGTTCGATATCTATATGCTGCGCGCGCTGGTTGCTACCAATTCGCCGCTGATAAATCTGGCAAGGCGCGCCGTAAGGGAAACCACGCTGGCGGAAGATCAACAGGAGAGCCTGCTGAAAAACCAGAGCCTGAGCGGTACCAGGCTGACCAGCGGGCGGCTGACGGATGCCGCGGCAAAGCTTAACCTGGCGCTGGCCGCGCACGAAAAGAAGGTGCTGCGTCAGGGCGTCGATAACTATTTTGTGCCGCTGCGTGAATTTGTTGGCGGCGGCGAGCAGGGAACGGGCGCGGCTTCCGGCACCAAACTTCATCAGATCATGGGCGTGCTGAACGATCAATATACGCTGCTGGTGATCTCCGACAGCGCGCTCAGAAACGGCAATCTGCCAGCGGTATCCGATGCCGGACAGCGGCTGAGCGCCGAGTCCGCTGTCTGGCCCGATCCCTTTAAATACATTATCGCCCCGCTGCTGAACGGCGCTTATCGGCGGGTGAATCACCAGATTGTTTACAGCAGCAACAGAACCATAGCTTCAGGCCCTGGCGAAGTTTGCCGCAGTACGCTGCAGGGCCGCTATCCCTTTGCTGACAATAGCGAGGAGGTCAGCCTGCGCGATTTCGAGCGTTTCTTTGCTGCTGGCGGCGTGCTGGATGATTATTTCCAAAAAAATCTGGCGGATAAGGTGGATACCGCCAGCACGCCCTGGCGCTATCGCGGCGACATCAATTTGCAGGCTTCGGAAGCGCTGGATGTGTTCGAGCAGGCGGCGGCAATTCGCAGCGCTTTCTTTCAAAACGGCGGCCGCACGCTGGGCATCGATTTTTCCGTGGCTATTCCCTATCTGGCGCCGTCGGTGACCCAGCTTAACCTCAATTTCGACGGCAGCGTGATGGGCTATTCCCACGGCCCGGTGACGCCCAAACTTTTCCACTGGCCGGGTACGCGGGCTGAATCGGTGGTGAATATGAGCACTAAGCCGCGCATTTTGTCGCAGGAAAACGGCCTGACGCTGACCGGCCCCTGGGCGCTAATGCGCTGGCTGGATACCGTCAACGATATCGCTACGTCAGCTTCCGGGCAGCCGGTGCTGCTGTTTAACCTTCACCGGCGACCTATCAAGATTGAAGTAACCGGCCTGACTTACGGCGATGAGCTTATCGTTGATTTACTTAAAAATTTTAACTGCCCCGGCGCATTCTGACCGGCGGGGCTGCGGAGCGAAACATCACTGTGCGCATCATTATTATTGCCAGGGAGGCTCGCGTACCGGCGCTAAGCCGGGAGCGGAAAAAAGTCGCTGCGGCGTTAGCAGAGAAAATAGTGCCCGCGATGCGGCCGACGCTACCAGGCCAGCTGCTGCCCAAAGCCTATCCCTGGTGTTTCGTGCTGCCGCCGCTGGGGAAAAGAGATCGCTTTTATGTGGGCGCGCTGACCACTGATGAAAAGGCAGCAGTTTCCGCGCTCTATGCCGCAGTCAGCTATCGCTGGCTACAGGAGGCGTTGGCAACAAATTTTCATCCTGGCTTCTGGCTGGCGAGGATTATGACGGTACAGCAGGGCGTGGCTCATCAGGACAGGCCGTTGAAGTCGTGGCTCGACCTGCTGCGCTCCCACTATTCTCCGCTGCGCGAAAAGCTACTTAACGAGAGCTACCGCTTTCGCAGCCAGTCGGATCTGCTGCTTGCCGGGCATGGTGAGTTTGATGACATCCTCACTGAAGACAAGGGCGTCGGCAGGATGCCGTGGCCGGAATGGCCCGCAGCTATTCGGGCCGGCAATCAGGCCTGGCTCTGGCGGCAAAGCCGCTACGGCAAAATCATCGACTCACAACGGCTTGACTGGTGAAGAAAAGGTGAGGGAGATCCGTTCCCTTAACGTGCAATATAAACCAAGGAACAGGTGTGGATATGGCAAGAACCATTACGTTAAGTAGTTCAGCGATGCCTCTGTTGCTGGGCGAAACCGCGCTGGTGTTAACAAAGCTGGAAGGAAAAGAATCATTTTCTTCTTTATATAGCTATACGCTGACCGCGAAGACGCCCGCCAATGATTTAATTCCATGGCAGTCGGCAGCAAACGTCGATATTAAAGCGCTGATAGGCAAAGAAATGACCGTCGCCATCGAGCTTGACGGCAACGGCCTTGACGAGGCGATCGGCATCGGTGCAGGCAGCCGTGAAATTTCCGGCCTGGTGCAGCGTGCGCGCTTTCTCGGTCGCGACGCCAACCAGGCTATTTACGAAATTATTGTTCGGCCCTGGCTTTACCTCACGGAGCTGACTTCTGATTTCAAAATATTCCAGCAAAAAAACGTGGTGACTATCATCGACGAGGTGCTGGCGGAATATAACTTCCCGATGGAGAAGCGGCTGACCGGCACCTATCCGCTGCTGGATTTTCAGGTGCAATATGGTGAAACGGACTTTAATTTTATTGAACGGCTGATGGAAGAGTGGGGCATCTACTGGTTTTTCGAGCACGAAGATCGGAAGCACAAGCTGGTGCTGGTGGATCACGTCGGCGCGCATAAAAGGTTCGCCAGCGAGGCCTACCACGTTTTGCACTATATGCCGAGCGAGCCTAAGGCCGGACAGGAATATATAACCCGCTTTGAGTTCCAGGAAACCATTACCTCCGGCAGGTGGTACACCAACGATTACGACTTCACGAAATCCCGCGCGGATATTTCGGCTATTGACGTTAAGCCTCGCCATACCAGCTTTAACGAAATGGAGCTTTATCACTGGCCCGGCGATTACGACCAGCCTGCAATCGGCGAACAGCTGGCGAAAGTGCGTATGGAAGAGCGCGGCGCGCTGGGATCGCGGGCGTCGGGCTATGGCGAACTGCGGGGCGTGGTGTGCGGCACCAATTTCGAGCTGCAAAACTATCCGCTGGAAAAAGCGAACCGGGAATATATGGTGATTTCCAGCGAGCTGACCGTGACGGACGTCAGCCAGGTAACCGGTATGGGGGATTTCAGCTATCAGTGCCACTTTACCGTCCAGCCGACCACCAAAATCTATCGTCATCCGCAGCGGGCGCGGCGCCCTAAAACCAGCGGGCCACAGACGGCGGTAGTTGTAGGGCCGCCGGGCGAAGATATCTGGACTGATACCTGGGGCCGGATCAAAGTGCGCTTTTTATGGGATCGCTACGGTCAAAACCGCGAGACGGATTCCTGCTGGATCCGCGTCAGCCAGGCCTGGGCGGGCAATAATTTCGGCGGCATTTATATCCCGCGCGTGGGCCATGAGGTCATTGTAGATTTTATCAACGGCGATCCGGATCGGCCGCTGGTGATCGGCAGCCTCTATAACAATGTGACGATGCCGCCCTGGGATCTGCCGGAAAACGCTACGCAAAGCGGCCTGGTCAGCCGTACCGTAGGCGGCGGCCGTACCAACTTCAACGGTATCCAGTTCGAGGACAAGCCTGGGCTGGAGCAGTACTGGGAACAGGCCGAACGAGATATGTCGCGCCTGACCAAGCGCAATGAGTCGCAGACCATTGGACTGCATTCCGATATTTCGGTCGGCGCAACGCGCTCTTTAAGCGTTGGCGCCAGCAGTTCCAGGGTGGTCGGGATCAATGAATCCACTACGGTCAATGGCAACAGTTCGTTAATGGTTGGCGCCGCTTACACCATCAATGTAGCTGGCGCGCAGTCTGACGACGTGGGCGGCGCTAAAGGCATTAATGTGGGCGGCGCCTTTATGAGTAACGTGGGCGGCTTTCATTCGCTGAGCGTAGGCGGTGCTTCTGCAATGAATGTAGGCGGTGCCTGGATGAATAATGTGGGCGGCTACTACTCGCTGAGCGCTGGCGGCTATATGGCCGCTATGGCGGGCGGCGCGATGTCGCTGATGGCGGGCGGCGTGCTTTCGCTTTGCGCAGGAAAAATCATTCTTTGCGCCGACCATATCGTGCTGCAGGGAGGTCAGGTCGATTTAAATCCGGGCGACTGCTGTAGCTGCTGTAGCTGTGGCGGCGGCGGTGGTGGTGGCGGGGGTGGTTTTATCGCCGGTATTCCCAGCCTGAAGATCTTTGGCTTTATCGGGCTGGTGTTCCCACTGCCTTGCTTGCCGATAGTGACCGTCACGGTTACGGTGCCCTGCACAACTGCAACGGAGCCGGTGCCAACGGTAACGACACCGGAGCCGGCGGTAACGGATCCGGTGCCAACGGCAACGACGCCGGAGCCGACGGTAACGGATCCGGTGCCAACGGCAACGACGCCGGAGCCGACGGTAACGGATCCGGTGCCAACGGCAACGACGCCAGAGCCGACGGTAACGCCGACGATTATCGCCAGAACGGCAATAACAAAGGACGACCCGGAAAATAATTAACGCATCTGGCAGCCTGTGGCTCATTAATAGTCAGCGAGCTGCAGGTTTTCTCTGCCGGACAACGCTCTGTTAAACAGCAAAAGGAGGTGAAATATGGGAAACCCAGCGGCCAGGCTTGGCGACGCTATTGCGCATGGCGGCGCGATAGTGAGCGGATCGGGCGATGTATTTACCAATAACTGCTCCGCAGCGGCCTTAGGCTTAAGCGCGGCGCCCTGTGCTTTGCACGGCGGCGCACCTGTGGCTTCAGGTTCGGGAAGCGTCTTTATCAACAACTGCAATGCGGCCCGGCTTGGCGATGTGACCGGCTGCGGAGCGGCCATCGTCAGCGGCTCAGGCAATGTCACTATCGGCGGCTAATCTATGCAATTACTGATGACCTGGCCCGATAACCAGCCTGCTTTTGCCCTTGGCGAGCGCTATACAAAAGAGCGGGCTGCCTGTTTTAACCCGCAAACCGGCGTATTCAGCGATGTCGGGCCGAGCGGAGGCGTGGTCTGGTTTTACACCACGGCGGGCGGGCCGGTCATTTTCAACGACTGCGTAAATTTGCTGTGCGTAGTGGATGACAACCTTGTGGTGCCAGGCGAGAGATACGCGCTGCGTCTTAACGCCGCTATCCAGATAGGGCATTACGCTTTTACGATTAACGCGGATGATGAGGCGGCTGATAAAGACGAAATACTCTACAGCCTGCTGGAAGCGCACGCCACAGAGGAAAAGGCCAATCTGGTTATACCGGAGGTGGAGACCATTCTGCCTAACGGTGGACACCATACGGGCGACTATCGCTATTTTAACGACGCCGTCTCGACAGTGGCGGAAACGGATATCCTGAAAAAACTGGAGGCGGAATATAAAAAATTCCTTATCTGGGGCGAGCAGAACCGGACTTTTGTCAGTGAACAGCCCACAGCGGTGCGGCTTCCCGACTGCGATGATTATTTTGATGCCGTCCGCGAAGAAATGAAGGCGAAAACGCTGACGGAATGCATTATCCAGGCACCCTCGCTGATCGATAAGGTTTGGGAAGAGCTGAACGTTGAAGGCGTTTCTGAAGCGTTAATTTTCGATGAGGAAAAAACGGACATTTTAAAACTGCTGGCGCCGGAGAATATCGCCTCGAAAGAGAAGAAGGCCGTACCGGAGCTGGTCTATCAGGATCTGTATAAACCGGGTCTGGACAGCCCTTACTAACAGGAATGGAAACCACTATGCATAAAGCTACTTCCCTGACCGCTTTACTGAAAACCTCTTCTTTAAGCGCGACTCTTGCTGAGGTTACGGCACAGGTTAAGGCTAAACCTGACGACTGCGCGCTGCGCAATACGTTGTTCAGGCTTTACTGCATTGAGGGCGAGTGGGAGAAAGCCCTGATGCAGCTACAAACTCTGGCTCTGCTGGATGAGACCGCGCAGAAGCAGTGCGAGTTGTACAAAAATTTAATTCTGAGCGAGCTAATGCGTGAAGAGGTGCTGGCGGGCAAGCGTAGCCCCGGCCTGTTTACCCCGACCACGCCGGAATGGATGACGCTGCTGCAACAGGCGAATAAGGCCCGGACAGAAAATAAGCCGGAGCGCGCCGAGGAGCTGCGCCAGCAGGCATTCGCGCTGGCACCGGAAAGCGCTGGCGGCGGCGAGACCCTCGGCAGATTCGTCTGGATCGCCGACAGCGACGGACGCATCGGGCCAGCCTGCGAATTTATCAGCGCGGGAGGCTATCGTCAGGTGCCCTTTGCTTCGCTCCAGCTGCTGAATGTCAGGCCGCCTGAAGATCTGCTCGATTTGGTCTGGGCACGCGCACAGATCAAAATTGGCGGCGAGTTTCACTACGGCTATGTGCCCGCCCGCTATCCGCTTAGCGCTGGCGCAGAGCAAAGCGAAAAGCTGGGGCTGCGCAGCGAATGGTTGCAGATCTCCGCTACGCTGGTCACCGGTGCAGGACGCAAGGTGCTGATTACCGACAGCGGCGAGATCTCGCTGCTGGAAGCGGCCAATATCCACTTCGATTAGGCCAGCACCATGGAAAAAAAACGCGGTTTTTTGCCGACGCTGCTGGAACGACTGCTGGACGATGAGCCGAAAAAACAGCAGGAAAGCTACGATGCCTGCTATCTGAATGCCAGAGAGATGCGCGCCGTCGTGCAGAAGGATATCGCCTGTTTACTAAACAGTACTAACCTGGAAGAGCAGCTGGATGAGAGCCGTCACGGCCCGCTTATGGCCTCGGTATTTAATTATGGCGTTGCGCCGCTGACAGGAAAATATGCGCACCATCACAACTGGAACATTATTGAAAAAAATATTCGCAGCGCGCTGCTGCGCTTCGAGCCAAGAATTATTCCGGAAACGCTGCTGGTGCGCCCGCTGGCGGAGAACGGCATATTGGGCAGGAACAGCCTGGTCTGCTTTGAAATCGGCGGACTTATCGCCTGGCAACCGCATCCGCTCGACCTTAGCCTGAGAGCCGCCTACGACGCAGAAACGTCAAAAGTTGAGCTTAAGAGTATTTAGGGCGGCCCGCCGCCCCTTTTCATCCTTATCCGGCAATGGTTTAATCCTGTGACGATAAAAATTCAGGAGCTGCTATGCTGCCATCGCAAACCATTAGTCTGACCATCCCCCGTAACTGGGTTGATCTCTACGAAACTATCTGGAAACCCAGCTGGTTCCCGAAATGGGCCAGCGGCCTGAGCAAAGCGGAGCTGGAGCAGGATGGCAGCTACTGGAAAGGCGTGGGGCCGGAAGGCGCGATTAAAATCCGTTTTACCGACCACAATCCTTACGGCGTGATGGATCACTATGTTGATACCGGTTTCGGCAAGGAGATTTTCGTGCCGATGCGGGTTGTCGGTAACGAGGAGGGCGCGAATGTGCTGATTACTTTGTTTCGCCAGCCTTTTACCTCGGACGAAAAGTTTGCCCAGGATGTGGCGACCGTTCAGCGCGATCTGGAGACGCTGCGCGACTTATTGACAACCTGATTAGTGATATTTTTAATCGTAGCGGCCCCTGCGCCGCCGTTGTTTATCCGTTCCGCCATTGAGGATGTCCGCCAGTAATGAAGATCATCGCCTGCACCGAAGCGCGCCACAGCGCGGCTATTCTGGCTATTTTCAACGAAGCTATTGTGAATTCCACGGCGCTTTATGATTACCAGCCGCGTCCGCCGGAAAGCATGCAAAGCTGGTTCGCCGTGAAGCGCCAGCAAGATTTTCCGGTGATCGGCGTTGAAGACGAAACGGGCAGGCTGATGGGCTTCGCCAGCTACGGCACTTTTCGCGTACATGCCGCCTGTCAGTTTACCGTGGAGCATTCCATTTATATTCACCCCGATTTTCGCGGCCGCGGGCTGGGCAAGCTGCTGCTTGATGCCATCGTCGAGCAGGGGCGGGAAAAAGGGATGCATCTGATGATCGGCAGCATCGACGCGGATAACCGCGCCAGCATCGCTTTGCATGAGAAAAAAGGCTTTACGCTGGCCGGTACGCTAAACGAGGTTGCCTGGAAATTCGATCGCTGGCTGAACCTCGCCTTTTACCAAAAGCGGCTGAATGAAAGCGCTACTGCGCCAGACATTTCCCGATAAATTCGCCAGCGCTGCGCGCGCCCTGCGCGGAAATCGTGTGGCCGACAGAGGCGTCGAACTGGGTGCTGACAGCGGCGCCCAGCTCGCGTAGCTGTCTGGCTGCCGTTTCGCTTTCAGCCCAGGGGATAACGCTGTCGGCCATGCCGTGGATTAACATGATCGGCGTCTGCTTCGCCAGGTTGTAAGGATGCGGGGAAGCCAGCCTGCCGGAAAAGGCCACCACGCCAGCGACCGGCCAGCGGCCAGAGACTACCGCGTCCAGCGCCATAATGCTGCCTTGTGAAAAGCCTGCCAGCACCACTTTTTCCGGGCTGTGCTGTAACTGGTGTGCCACCAGCACGCCGCTGAGCCAGCGGTCGAAATGCTGGCGAGCATTGAAAATCCGCGCCGCCCGGTTGGCTGGCGTAACGCCGCTCAGACTGAACCACTGGTAGCCTGGGCCGTGCTCGAAAGGAAAAGGCGCGTCGGGACTGGCGAAAGCGACATCCGGTAGCGTGCTTGCCCAATGCGCGCCCAGCCCAGCCAAATCTTCGCCGTTGCTGCCAACGCCATGTAACAGAACAATCAGTCCTTTTGCCACGTTAATTTCTCCTGAGGAACCGATTTCCCCCAGTGGAAACGGTTTCACTTAAGGCTACACTGATTCCGCTATAATGATAATCCCCGGATAAGGGTGAATATTCCTTCCGTAATGGAAAGAATTACCAGCCGCGATCCCATGCCGCTTCGCCTGCATAATACGCTTCCAGAAAATCTGTTAGCGCGCGTACTTTATGCGCCAGATAGCGCGCTGGCGGATAGACGACATATAGCCCCAGCGGCGGCATCTCATATTGTCGAAGCAGCGGCTTGATAACGCCCTCCCGCAGCCGATCTCCGGCAATAAAAGTCGGCATGCGTGCGATACCCAGTCCGGCAACGGCCGCACCCAGGCAGGCCTCGGCATTAGAAAAACGCAATCTTCCCTCGATGGCGACCGACAATATTCGCTTGTTTTCATCACGAAACTGCCAGTTGCCTGGCTCGCGGAAATTAGTGTCGATAATGCAGCTATGTTCTGCCAACTGGCACACATCCTCAGGCGCGCCGTGCTCACGCAAATAGGCGTCGCTGGCCGCCACGATAATACGGATATCGCTCAGGCGGCGGGTAATCAGACTGCTGTCGCTAAGCCTGCCGATACGCAGCGCCATGTCGAATCCTTCATCAACAATGTTGACCAGGCGGTCGGAGAAGCTGATGTCCAGTTCAATCTCCGGCCAGGCTTTGGCGAAGGCGATCAGCGCTGGCGCCAGGCTATGGGTGCCGAAAGTCAGCGGCACGCTTAGCTTCAGGCGGCCAGTAGGATTACCTGAGGCGTGGCGCACCGAGGCGTCCAGCGCGTCGAAATCATCCAGAATGCTTTTAACACGTTCAACATAGGCCTGGCCTATTTCCGTAGGGTAGAGCGAGCGCGTGCTGCGCTTCAGGAGCTGCACCCCCAGTTCGCTCTCCAGGCGGGAAATCAGCTTTGATGCCTGACCGCTGCTGGTGCCCAGCCGTTCGGCCGCCGCGGCAAAGCTGCCCAGTTCCATCACCGCCACCAGCATACGATCACAATCCAGCCGTTCCATCTTCGCCCCTTTGTCCCGGTCATTGTTTCCTTATCCGCTTGCCGCCAGTCGCTTCCTGTCCGGGCGTTGTTTGTGCCACCTGAGAGTATTAAAAAATTCGCCGGCAGGCCAGCCGGGGCCGCCGCCGCATCGTCAGGAAGCGGGAAAATGCACTACGATCACTTCTTTTGGCTGTGGAAGTGAGTTAACTATGCCGTATCGCCGTTTTGAAAAACTGATCGACATTTTCCAGGATGCGCCCAGCGACACGCCGCCTAATCGCGTTTGGGCTTTTTACGTTTACTATCTGCGCCAGGTCTGGCAAAGCTTCGCTATCCTGCTGGTGGTGGGGTTGATCTCTTCGCTGATCGAGGTGGCGCTGTTTCGCTTTCTCAGCACCATTATTGATATGGTGAATACCACACCGGCCGCCAGCTTTTTCAGCGAGCATGCCAGCGAACTGATTTGGATGGTGGTTGTGGCGCTGGTACTCAGGCCGGTCTTTATCGGGCTGCACGATATGTTGGTGCATCAGACCATCAACCCTGGCATGACCAGCATGATCCGCTGGCAAAATCACAACTATGTTTTGCGGCAAAGCCTGAATTTCTTCCAGAATGATTTTGCTGGCCGTATCGCGCAGCGCATTATGCAAACCGGTAACTCTTTACGCGATTCGGCTGTCCAGGCAGTAGACGCGCTCTGGCATGTATTGATCTACGCCATTACCTCGCTGGTGCTGTTTGCCGAAGCGGACTGGCGGCTGATGATCCCGCTGCTGCTGTGGATTGCGGGCTACATTGTCAGTCTGAAGTATTTTGTACCGCGCGTGAAATCCCGTTCCGTCGCCTCTTCCGATGCACGCTCGAAGCTGATGGGCACTATTGTGGATGGCTATACCAATATCACCACGCTAAAACTGTTTGCACACAGCGATCTGGAGCGCGCCTATGCGCGCGAGGCGATTGGCGATCAGACCGATAAAACCCGCCAGCAGGGCCGTATGGTGACCAATATGGATGTTGCTATCACTACGCTGAACGGCCTGCTGATTGTGGGCACGACCGGGCTTGCGCTATGGCTGTGGACGCAGTCGCTGATTAGCGTGGGCGCCATCGCGCTGGCGACCGGGCTGGTGATCCGCATCGTCAATATGTCCGGCTGGATTATGTGGGTGGTCAACGGCATTTTTGAAAACATCGGCATGGTGCAGGACGGTTTGCAGACTATCGCCCAGCCGGTTAGCGTGAACGATAAGCCACAGGCGCCGACGCTAAAAGTCGATCGCGGCGAGATTCGCTATGAAAACGTCAATTTCAACTACGGCAAAGAACGTCGGGTTATCGATAATCTTCAGCTAACCATCCGGCCTGGCGAAAAGATTGGCCTGATTGGGCCGTCGGGCGCGGGAAAATCTACGCTGGTTAATTTACTGCTGCGCCTGTATGACCTGGACGGCGGACGCATCGCCATCGACGGTCAGGATATTGCTCATGTCAGCCAGGAAAGCCTGCGCGCGCAGATCGGTATGATTACGCAGGATACTTCTCTGCTGCATCGCTCCATCCGCGATAACCTGCTGTATGGTCGTCCTCACGCAACTGAAGAAGAGTTACAGCAGGCGATCCATCGCGCGAAGGCCGATGAGTTTATCCCGTTGCTTTCCGATCCGCAGGGCCGTTTCGGGCTGGATGCACACGTTGGCGAACGCGGCGTGAAGCTTTCCGGCGGCCAGCGCCAGCGTATCGCTATTGCCAGGGTTCTCCTCAAAGACGCCCCGATTCTGATTATGGATGAGGCGACCTCCGCACTGGATTCTGAAGTGGAAGCGGCGATTCAGGAGAGCCTGGAGACGCTGATGGGCGGCAAAACGGTGATTGCTATCGCGCATCGCCTTTCTACCATCGCTAAAATGGATCGGCTGGTGGTGCTGGAAAACGGCCGCATCGCCGAAACGGGCAGCCACAGCGAACTGCTGGCGCAAAACGGCCTGTACGCGCGGCTGTGGCGGCATCAGACCGGCGGCTTCGTCGGCGAAGCTTAGCGTGTTGCGGGCAGTTTACGGACTGCCCGTTATTCACCGTCGCGCCGATAAGGTAGTGACTCGCGGGCTTCCTCAGCCCAGGCCTGTATGCCAGGCCGCTCCTGTTGTAAATAATCCGCTACCGCTTCGAACAGGCCTTCGTGCCGCAGATAATGCCATGACTCGGTAATCACCGGCTCGAAACCGCGCACCAGCTTGTGCTCGCCCTGCGCGCCAGCGTCAAACCTTTTCAGCCCGTGTTCAATGGCGTAGTCCATTCCCTGGTAGAAGCAGGTTTCGAAATGCAGCCGGTTAAACTCCGCCAGGCAGCCCCAGTAGCGGCCATACAGCGTTCCGCTATCCACCAGGCTAAAGGCCATTGCCGCCGCCTGGCCGTTTAGCGTCGCCAGCACTACGCGAATGGCTTCCGGCATTTTCTCCGCCAGCAGGCTGAAGAAATCACGGGTAAGGTAGGGCCGCTGGCCGCGTACCGCGTAAGTATTGGCGTAGCAGGTATAAACAAAATCCCAGTGCGCCTCGCTGAGCTGATGCCCGGCCAGCCACTCGAACTCAAAGCCCTGGCTGGCGACCAGCTCTCGCTCTTTGCGCATCTGCTTGCGTTTGCGCGACATCAGCGTATCCAGAAAATCCTTGAAGTCGCGGTAGCCGGGATTGCGCCAGTGATACTGACAGCCGAGACGCGGCAGCCAGCGTTCTTGCTTCGCCATCAGCTCGCGGGTTTGCGCATTGCCAAAGTTAATATGAGCGCTGTGCAGCTGGCGCTGCTGAAGAAAATCGGGAATATGCTGCAACAATTTTGCGGCGAAGCCGCTTTCGCCCAGCAGCCGCGCGCCGGTAACGGGACTGAACGGCACGGCGGCCAGCCATTTAGGGTAATAGGGCAATCCGGCGCGACGGCAGGCGTCCGCCCAGGCGTGATCGAAAACGTATTCGCCCATTGAGTGGCTTTTGCGGTAGCCCGGCAGCGCAGCGCGGATCTTGCCCTGTTCCTCCCAGAGCAGGTGCTCCGGCTGCCAGCCGCTCTGCTTGCCCAGGCTGCCGCTCTCTTCCAGCGTGCTCAAAAAGGCGTGACGGAGAAAGGGTTGGTCATCAGGAAGTAAAGCATCCCACTGACTGGCGGGAAGGTCGGCCAACTGCGTCAGAAGGGTTAGCGACATAGGTGCACTCCGTCTTTATGCGGGCAGGAAAGAGCCTGCCCGATTGCTCATAAAGGTAAAGTGTAGGTTTTATCGGCGAAGATCAACGTCTTCCTGTCGCGGCTAAAGCCTGCGCGCGGCGGGCGCTGTGCCGGTCGGGTATGCTTTATCCTCCGGCGTTTCGCCGCCGACGCGCTCTATCGGCCCCATAATGAACAGGAAGCAGCAGGCAGCGACTATGCAGTGAGCGCCGACAAACACCAGTCCCAGGCTATAGCTGCCGGTCAGCGCTACCAGATAACCAAAGATAATAGGGGTGACGATCCCGGCAATATTGCCGACGCAGTTAAAGATGGCGCCCGCCAGGCCGACCGCTTCTTTTGGCGCCGTGTCGCTGATCACTGCCCAGGTTCCCGCGCCTGCCGCTACGCCCTTGCCATAAAAAGCGAAGGACATAATAGCTATTACCCAAAAGTTGCTGTTAGCGACGGCAGCGGCGATCAGCGTGGCGGCCATTAACATGCCAACGATATAAGGGGTTTTGCGCGCCCAGGAAACCGACCAGCCTTTGCCAATCAGATAATCAGAAATGATGCCGCCGGAAATGCCGCCTGCAAAGCCAAACAGCGCGGGCGCGACGGTGGCGAAACCAGCGTGCAGAATATCCATGCCGCGCGCCTGCACAAGGTAAATAGGGAACCAGGTAATAAAGAAGTAGCTCAGCGCTATGGTGCAATACTGGCCGATATAGGCGCACCACAGCATACGGTTGGTTAGCAGCTTGCGAAAGGTAGCGCGCGAAAGGCGTGATTTGTCTTTGCGCTGCTGCGCCGAATCGATATCAATCAGGCCGCCGCCCGCTACAATATGATTCAACTCCTGCGGCGACACGCTGCGGTGCAGCCTGGGTTCCTGCATATACCAGAGCCAGACAAAGAAGGCGACGATACCGATAGCGCCCAGCACAAAGAAGGGCCACGGCCAGCCGAACTCGGAAACCAGCCAGCCGGAGAGCGGCGAAAAGATACCAACGGCGAAATATTGTGACGAGGCAAACAGCGAAGAGGCACGGCCACGTTCGGCTTTCGGAAACCACATAATGGCGACGCGGGCGTTGGCCGGGAAGCTCGGCGCTTCAATCAGTCCCAGCGCGAAGCGCAGGGAAAACATAATCACCAGCGCGCTGGTCAGGCCGGTAGAAAACTCACCGACAAAGCCCATCGCCAGTGTAGAGATCGACCAGAGCACCAGGGTGATACCATAAACTCGCTTGGTGCCGAAACGATCCAAAAAGAGCCCGCCGGGGATCTGGCCGATGACATAGGCCCAGCTAAAGGCAGAAAGGATAAAGCCGAGCTGGATCGGCGAGAGGCCGAATTCTTCCTTAATGGCGCCGCCCGCGATAGAGAGAATTGAGCGATCCGCATAGGCGATAACGGAAAGAAACAGTATCAGCATTAATATCCATACGCGCACGTGCGATGCGTTTTTTGCTGTCATAGTGCTTACCCTTATTTATTGTCGCTCTGAATACAGGCGCAGAGATGACGAAGCTTGCCGTAGCGGCAGGTGAGAGAGGAAACGCCCGGCAGGCGTTTGAAGTTGATGACAAAGCATGCCGATGCCGGCTCAGGAGGGCCTGTGTCTTACGCAAAGACGCAAAAAGCGCCTTCCATGGCAGCTCAGTACGGGCCGTCCATGGCCCGTAATGCTTTGCTCCAGCCACAGGCCCTCCATCGCTTCAGGTTTGAAACGCCCGGTGGACGTTTTCATCAACTATAGGAGGCGGGTTCAGAAGGGGTCATTGTGCTGTTGTCGGGATTAGCAGGAAATTTCTGCGATATATTCGGAAAGACGCCCAAAGCGGCTTGAACCGCTTCACATTCCGTCATCTCAATCGCTGCCTGACGGTGTGGCTTGTCAGGAACGTGCTCTGGGTCTGGTTTTCTTTTCGTAAGCTCTTCTAAGGACGGGACGTTCAGGGATCGATCATGGTCGGCCCGGCAATGCGCAGCACATTATAAAACCAGGTTTTTGCGGTGATATCGCCGATTTCGGTATGCGCATAGAGAAAGACTTCCTGGTTCGGTACGTGGAAAGGCAGTTCCAGCATGCGGCCATTACCCCGGCGCGCATAGATCCTGGCGGCGCTGGAAGGCAGCGTCACCAGCAGATCGCTGGAGGCGATCAGCTCGCCCAGCGCGGCAAAGTGCGGCACTTCCAGCGCGATTTCCCGCTCCAGCCCAAACTCTTTCAGCCTGTCTTCCACAATATGATGGCCGCTGGTGGCAGCGACCACGACGTGGCGCTCCTGCATATAGTCATCCAGTGTCAGTTTATCCTGAATGCGTGGATGCCCGACGTTTAACAGGCAGACGTAGCGTTCATACGCCATCAGCTCCCGCTGGGCTGAGGAAACGGACTCGTTACGGCTGCAAAGCGCCGCGTCAATGCGGCCCGTCAGCAGCCATTCGTCCAGCTTATGCACGTCTACCGGCACCACTTCCAGCTGAATGTGCGGCGCTACGTTGCGAAATAGCGTAATCAGCTTGGGCAGAAGCAGTAGCTCGCCTAAGTCCGTCAGCGCCAGGCGAAACTTATAGCGTGAGGTTTCCGGCGAGAAGATGCGGGTTTCCGCTACGGCTTTTTCTATGCCGGTCAGCGACTTTTTAAAGACTTTATAAAGCTGCATTGCGGTCGGCGTCGGCTCCATGCCTTTACGACTGCGTTTGAAAAGCTCGTCGTTGGTTTCGCTGCGCAGGCGGGCGAGGGCATAGCTGGCGGATGGCTGGGTGATAAAAAGCCGATCGGCAGCGCCGCTGACGCTGCGCGTTTCATAAATAGCGGTGAAAACGCGCACCAGATTGAGATCCAGCATAGCTACCTCTATAGAGACTATCTATTAACGAAGATTAAAATTATCTATTTGAACTATTTTACGCTTCTTTATATCCTCCCGGCAAATTTTGATAAGTTATTCGTTTTTTTGCATATCAAAATTTAACTAATAAAAACATATAGATATAAAATTACATCGTGGCAGGCGACGCCGTATGCAGGGCGTTGCCGTAGGAGAAAGCAAGTGAAAGGTGAAATCGTAGACGTTATCGTCGACTGGATCGAAGCGCATCTGGACGATGGACTGAATATCGAAGCCGTGGCCGCCCGCTCCGGTTATTCTAAATGGCACTTACAGCGTGCTTTTAAAGAGAAAAAAGGCATGACGCTGGGCAGCTTTATCCGCTGCCGTCGCCTGGATGAAGCAGCGAAAAGCCTGATCACCTCGCATAAGACCATTATGACCATTTCCATGGATCTGGGCTTTTCTTCCCAGCAGTGTTTTCAGCGCGTTTTCAAAAAGCATTTTAACGTCACGCCAAGAGACTATCGCAACCAGCATCGCGCGCTGCACTGATCGGTCGATTCAAGTTAACCATGAAAAAATATGTTCTTCTTATCGCCTTAATGGCCGGTAGTACGGGGTTTGCTGCCGTTCCTGCTCGTCTGGCGATTGTTGAAATGCCTGGCTGGTGCGTGCCTGACGACTGCCAGCAGCCCGTCCAGGCCGGTAACGAGCTGGTGCAGGGAATGGGCGGTATTGAGCGCCAGGCGCGCCGCGTACTGGAACCTGTTGAGGCGGACATGCTGGCTCGGCCGGTCAAATAATTCCGCTGCCCGTTTTGCGGCCGTGAAAAATTTAACATTCCATCGGGTATACTAACGCACGTGTCTACCTGTTTACGGAATGCTATGGAACGTTTCACTGAAAACCTTATCTACGCCTCGCGCTGGCTGTTAGCGCCTATCTACCTTGGCCTCTCGCTGGGTCTGCTGGCGCTGGCGATCAAATTTTTCCAGGAAGTTTTTCACCTGCTGCCCAACGTGCTGGCTATCGCAGAAAACGATCTGGTGCTGGTGCTGCTGTCGATGATCGACCTGACGCTGGTTGGCGGCCTGCTGGTGATGGTAATGCTCTCTGGCTATGAAAACTTTGTCTCGCGACTGGATATCGGCGAGCACAAAGAGAAGCTGAGCTGGCTGGGCAAAATGGATTCCGGCTCGCTGAAAAATAAAGTAGCGGCTTCGATTGTGGCAATCTCCTCGATTCATCTGCTGCGGGTCTTTATGGACGCAAGAAATATCCCTGATAACAAGCTGATGTGGTATGTGATTATCCATCTGGCGTTTGTGCTTTCCGCTTTCGTGATGGGCTATCTGGATGCCATGTCGCGCAGAGAAAAAAGCAGCGCGCACTAAGCGCTTTCTGCCCGGCTTGCACCGGGCAGTCTCAACCTCACCGTTAATTTCTCTTGCTTCCTTCCGGTCAAATCGCATAAAAAAGCGCTGTTTCCTGCCGATAATTTATTTCGCTTCACGCTCTACCGATTTGGCATCCGCTTTGCAGGATCTGCGGATGAGTTTACAGCGGAAAAAGTGATGAAAAGCTTTGTCACTGAGGAAGAACATGCCAAATGATTAGTCGACGTCGGTTAATTTTGGGAACCGGCGCAGCCATGCTTGCGATGACCACCGGAAAACTTTTCGCCAGAGAAGATATCATTCCGCTATGGCCGGACGAGCCGCCGGGTGGCGGCGGGCCGCATGGCAATTTACATGTTTCCGCTAACGGTTCCTGGTCGAATATCGTCAGCCCGGCTATCCAACGGTTCCAGCCGCAAGAGCCGAATGGTTCTGCGGTATTGATCGCGGCGGGCGGCGGCTATCGCTGGATCGGCATGGGCGGCGAAGCCTGGCCAGTGGCACGCTGGCTGAATGCGCGCGGCTATACGGCCTATGTGCTGAGCTATCGCCTGCCGCACGAAAAATGGCATGCGGGCAGGCTGGCGCCCTTTCAGGATGCGCAGCGTGCGATCAGACTGGTGCGTTCTCTGGAGCGAAAAGTCCATCTGTTAGGCTTTTCCGCAGGCGGGCATCTGCTGGGTATGACGGCGGCGCGGCCAGATTTTGTTACCTATAGGCCGCAGGATACGCTGGATCAAATTTCACCTGTGGCGGACAGCGTGGCGCTGATCTACCCGGTGATTACGCTAGAGGCGCCCTATACCCACACGCGCACTCATAGCGAAATTGTGGGGAAAAACGCTTCACCAGCAGACGAGGCTGGCTGGTCGGTGGAAAATTACGTTACGCGCCGCTTTCCGCCAACCTTCTTAGCCCAGGCGGAAGACGATCATACTTCCAATCCACACAATACGCAGATTATGCACGATGCCTGCCGCCGTATGGGCGTGCCAGTGGAGCAGATAAAGATAACGCAAGGAGGGCACGGTTTTGGCCTTGGCAGAGCGGGAACGCCTGCGGCTATCTGGGACGAGGCCTATGCGATCTGGCTGGCGGCGCGGCGATAAAATTGGCGAACCAACTCCGCCGCGACTGTTTCTGCGCCTTCCGTAGCACGGATAGCCGGGGCGTTATTTTCTGAGCCTGACCAGATCCACAGCGTGATCGGTGCTCTTGGTCATAATCAGGCTGGCTCTTTCGCGGGTTGGCAGGATATTTTCTTTCAGATTCATCAGGTTGATCTCTTCCCACAGCTGCGTAGCGATGCCGACAGCTTCGTCCTCCGGCAGCTTCGCATAATTGTGGAAATAGGAATCCGGATCGGTAAAAGCGCCTTTGCGGAATTTCAGAAAGCGATTGATGTACCAGTGGCGCAGCAGATCTTCCGGCGCATCCACATAGATCGAGAAGTCTACAAAATCGGAAACGAAGACGTGATGCGGGTCATGCGGATAGTCCATGCCGCTTTGCAGCACGTTAAGGCCTTCCAGAATTAAAATATCCGGCTGTTGAACAAGCTTATCGCCATCGGGAATGACATCGTAAATCAGATGCGAATAAACCGGCGCGGTAACCTGGGCCGCACCTGACTTTAACGCGGAAACGAAATTTACCAGCCGGTGCATATCGTAAGATTGCGGGAAGCCTTTTTTCTTCATCAGGCCGCGCTCTTTCAAAACCTGATTAGGATGCAGGAAGCCATCCGTGGTGATCAGCTCAACGCGGCGATGCTCCGGCCAGCGGCTCAGCAGCGCCTGAAGCACGCGGGCAGTGGTGCTCTTGCCTACGGCCACGCTGCCGGCGATACTGATGATATAGGGGATCTTCGGGCCGTTAGTGCCCAGAAACTGTTCCAGCACCGCCTGGCGACGTAAGTCGGAATTAATATAAAAGTTAAGCAGGCGTGAGAGCGGCAGGTAGATCTCCGCCACCTCATCCAGAGAAAGATCTTCGTTTATCCCTTCAAGCCGGGCAATTTCTTCTTTACTCAGGGTCATCGGCACGGAATCACGCAGCGCTGCCCATTGCGAACGGTTAAATTGCAGATAGGGTGTGGTCAACAAGGACTCTTTTTTACTCATATGCATGCTTCTGCCAGCAAGAACTTGCCCGTCGTGGCGTGCGCAGAGTGGGCTTGCGCCGTCTCGCTCGCGTAACTAAGGTAAATTTCAGAAAACAATGGGCAGGAGGTTAACACCAGACGGGGCGGAATCAGAAGGAAAAATAAAATCTGAGTCCGCAAACGGAACGCTTGCCGCATTTATTGAAAAAATCACGGCTCATCAAAGGCACATCTGTCGCTTTTTACCCTGTGAAAAAGAAATCAGGCCGGGCGGCGGGCAGAGCAGAACAAAAAAAGGCGCTGGCGGCGCGGCGGAAAAACAGTCGAAGCGGCGCATCTTTAAACGAATCTTTTGATGAAGCGCAGGATTTTGCGAAGAATTGCACAAATAACAGGCATAAGAACTTTTATCGCAATTTTTTTGTTGCATCCCGCCGCCACACTTCCTAGAATGCGCTCCACTTGATGCCGGCTTAGCTCAGTTGGTAGAGCAACTGACTTGTAATCAGTAGGTCACCAGTTCGATTCCGGTAGCCGGCACCATCAAGTACCCCA
>NZ_JBHDVM010000007.1:0-703 GCF_042610525.1 Pantoea sp. sgz302252 | reverse complement strand
TAACATTGTTCGCAGTGTTAGTAAGAGGCAGAGTTTTTCAGCTTCCCCACGGGGAAGGACGAGAAGCTTCGACCTCGAAGGTTTGACCCGAAGGGCGCGGAGCAAAGCGACGTGAATCCTTCCAGTAGCAGAGTCAAATCTGGCACCACCATTAACATTGTTCGCAGTGTTAATAACATTTCGGCCTTGCACCCTAAGGCTGCAAATGCAGAATTCAGACTGAGCTCAAGCACAGTCGGAGTCATCAAGCAAATGCGGGTTGACTCGAGTAGCAGGAAAGCATTTCTGTTATTCACAAGCTACAGACAGAACAGGTAGCCGAGTTCCAGGATGCGGGCATCGTATAATGGCTATTACCTCAGCCTTCCAAGCTGATGATGCGGGTTCGATTCCCGCTGCCCGCTCCAAGCCGTGCTGATATGGCTCAGTTGGTAGAGCGCACCCTTGGTAAGGGTGAGGTCCCCAGTTCGACTCTGGGTATCAGCACCACTTCTAAATCTCCCTCCCTGATTCTTCTCTGTGCGTTAAAATTCAACAGTTCAGGCAATGCCTGGTTGATGTGGTGATATCACCGATTTATCCGTGTCTTAGAGGGACAAGCGATGTCTAAAGAAAAATTTGAACGTTCCAAACCGCACGTCAACGTTGGTACTATCGGCCACGTTGACCACGGTAAAACTACCCTGACTGCTGCTATCACCAC
>NZ_JBHDVM010000006.1:371561-371833 GCF_042610525.1 Pantoea sp. sgz302252 | reverse complement strand
AAGCGCAGCGATGCGTTGAGCTAACCGGTACTAATGACCCGTGAGGCTTAACCTTACAACGCCAGAAGCGTTCTGGTGAGCATTTGAAACAGACATCATTTTCAGCTTGTTACGGATAAAGAATTTAGCTGTTCTCCGGACGTCAGTCCGCAGGATTTTGTGCTGAGACAAGGCGACAAGTGCAGTGAAGGAAGGAGCATACTTCAGTATGTGACTGAGTTTACAAGCGCAGGCAACGCAGTATCAGCGCAAAAGACACAGGACAGCACAAC
>NZ_JBHDVM010000006.1:37245-371157 GCF_042610525.1 Pantoea sp. sgz302252 | reverse complement strand
TTTAGACCTTCGGGTCATGACTCTCCCGGTGACATGGGAAAGGCGAAATACCTGATATCAGAAGCAACATTCTGAATTCAGTACAGAATCGGTGGAGCGGTAGTTCAGTTGGTTAGAATACCTGCCTGTCACGCAGGGGGTCGCGGGTTCGAGCCCCGTCCGTTCCGCCACTTTATATAAGCCCTGAGCAGATGCTCAGGGTTTTTTTTTGCTTCTATTATTAACTGGCTTGTTCCCGCATTAAGATCTTCTTGCCCCGAAAGTATTAATTTATCCGTTAACAACCGACTTTAATTAACAGGCGCCATACCTACAGGATGCTGCTGCAGCCATTCGTCAAGGAAATCGATAAATGAGCGTATACGCGGGCTGACGATGCGATCGCCGTAATAAACAGCATTAAAAGGCATATCAACCGGCAGCAGCTTATCTGCCATTATTTCTGTGAGCGTACCTGCCGCAAGATCCCCATCGATCATGTAGTCGGAAAGACAGGCGATGCCGTTGCCGCTCAGGCAAAGCTGTCTGAGTGTTTCGCCGCTGTTTGAAGTGGTGGCCGGAATGATTTCGTAAAGCTGACCGTCGCTTTGAGCCACTGGCCAGCGATTCAGATTTAAAGGTTCAACAAAGCCAAGGCAGTCGTGTCGGGCAAGCTCTTCAATTGAATCAGGAATGCCGTGTTGCTGAAGCCAGCCCGGACTGGCAACGATCTTTCGTCGACTGTTAAACAGCAGGCGGGCACGCAGGCTTGAATCAGTTAAATCGCCTGCCCGAATGGCGACATCTACTCTTCTTTCTATCAGGTTGATGTAGGTTTCAGAGGAAACCAATGAAAGCGTGATGTCAGGAAAACGCTCGCGAAAAGGTTTAATCGCCGGCATCAGCAGATGTAAAACCACTGGCGTAGCCGCATCAATGCGCAGAGAGCCCTGCGGCAGCCGTTTGCTTTCGGCCAGCTCGTTTTCTGCCGCCGCCATGTCCTGCAAAATGCTTTGTACTCGCTTAAAGTAGGCTGCGCCTTCCTGAGTCAGCGTTATCTGGCGAGTCGTGCGGGTTAACAGCTCAACGCCCAGCTTTCCTTCCAGCTTTTTGACCGTGCGGCTTACAGCGGAATTCGCCATATTTAGCCTTTCGGCGGCGCGACTGAAGCTGCCGTTTTCCACCACGGCGACAAAGATCGCCAGTTCCTCTGAGTTTGCCTTCATTACCGCTTCCCGAACAATATTCTGCCAGAGATTGTTTACAGAAGGTCATTAAAGCATGTGAAAACCGATCAAGCTATCTGGCCGATAGTCTGTAAGTGCTGAATAAAGCCAGTTTTTCTCTATTTCTGACTGCTCTCTGAACAGCAGAATATTTTGTGTCCTGAAGCGACGAGTGTTCAGACAGGCATGCATCATACCAACAGAGCGCGAACTGTAAGAAAACGCTTAAAAGACGCTAAGACGGACGGCGGTTAAAGTTTGCTTACCTTCAACTGGCACTTATTAGCCGCCTCTGATTGAAACCCGGCTATAAAGCCCCTATAACTGAATGCAGGAATCATTAGTCAACATGCAGAGGTCAGACGCTAACGTGCGGAAAAAAACTTATGCCATGAGATATGTCGCGGGACAGCCAGCGGAACGTATTTTCCCGCCTGGCGCACTGCTGCATATGGGCAAAGCCTTACCGCCCGGCGCGCCGCTGACGACCCACTCGACATTGCGGGTGCTGGTCTGGAATATCTTTAAACAGCAGCGGGCGGAGTGGCTTTCAGTACTGCAGAATTTCGGTAAAGATGCGCAGCTGGTATTGTTACAGGAAGCGCAAACCACCCCGGAGTTAATCCACTTTGCCACCAGTAATTATCTGGCAGCGGATCAGGTTCCGGCTTTCGTGCTGCCGCAGCATCCTTCTGGCGTTATGACGCTGGCTGCCGCCCATCCGGTCTATTGCTATCCGCTGCGTGAACGCGAGCCTTTGCTGCGCCTGGCGAAATCAGCACTGGTCACCGCCTATCCGTTACCGGACGGCAAAATGCTGATGGTTGTTAATATTCACGCCGTGAATTTTAGTCTGGGTATCGACGTCTATAGCAAGCAGCTTGGCCCGATCGGCGAGCAAATCATGCATCATAAAGGGCCGGTCATTATGGCTGGCGACTTTAACGCATGGAGCCGTCAGCGCATTAATGCGCTTTATGCCTTCGCGCATAATATGGGCCTGCATGAAGTTAACTTTACGGACGATCATCGGCGCAAGGCATTCGGCAGGCCGCTGGATTTTGTCTTTTACCGCGATATGGGCGTAGCAGAGGCCTCTGTTCTGGTAACGCGCGCTTCCGATCATAATCCACTGCTGGTTGAGTTCAAGCCTTAAGCGTCGATTAGCGCGATAGCGCGCACAGGCGAAGCGGAAGCGCCTTTCAGGCGTAAGGGCAGGGCAATAAAGGTAAAAGCCGTTGGCAGGCTGTAGAGATTTGCCAGACTTTCGATAATTATGCCATCCGCGCTCAGTATTGCCTGATGGGCTGGATAGTCTTTACTGTCAGCGCAGTCCAGCGACATCGAGTCCGTACCAAAAACCGTCACGCCTTTCTCCAGCAGATAACAGGCGGCGTCGCCGGAAAGCCCCGGCCAGCCGCTCATAAACGCCGCATGATTGGGGCGGCACCGCCACTTCTTGTCGTAACCGGTACGGAACAACAGGATATCTTTGGCCACAATCTTGCCGTAGCTGGCCTCCCAGTCTTTAACCATGGCAGAAGAAATTGCGCTGTTGGGCGGCAAATGAGCCATATCCAGACAGCGGCCGCGTCCTGTTAGCTGACGGATATTAATTTCGTCGATGCTTTTTCCCTGCGGCATAAAATGGACTGGCGCATCAATGTGGGTGCCACAGTGATCGCCCAGGCTAAGCTGGCAGTTATAGTTACCGTCCCCGGCCGCAAAACTCTCCGCGCGACTCAAGAAAAAGCGACCGTCGCCGGGCCAGACCGGCATGTTCTCTTCACAGATATGGCTTAGCTCAATCAGACGCTGCTGGCCCAGCAATCTGACTAATTCACTGGTCATAACACTCTCTCCTGCTGAACGAGAAGAAAGCAGTAAAGCACAGCTGCAGAAAGGGAGGAAGGCGGGCATAAAAAAACCAGTCCGGAGACTGGTTTTTCAAAGGTGCTAGCTGTCTGGCGTAGCGCTGTTGTTAACAAACAGCGTTAGCCGATCGCCGGGCTGAATATTTGCCGAACCGCCGCTGTTCCAGCGCAGCAAATCTTTCGTTTCAACGCCGTGACGTTTTGCGATGCTGGCCAGAGAATCACCCTTACGAACCTTATAGGTGATGCTGTTGCCATTATCGGCCAGTTTGGTCGCGTTACCGCTGCCGCCCAGGCTTAACGTCTGTCCCGGTTTGATGGTCGCTCCCTGCAGGTTATTCGCCTGCTGCAGCGCTTTTACCGAAACATTCAGGCGCTTCGCAATACCTGACAAAGTGTCGCCGTTACGTACCTTGTAGGTGGTGTTGCTGGCCAGCGCCGTTGGCTGCACGGCCGCGATATCGCCTGTTGCCAGGGAGTCACGCAGTTTCGCCACGTTCGACTTCGGCACCATAATGTAGTGAGGCCCATTAGGTGCGGTCTTGCCGCGCTTGTAACCCGTATTAAAGCTTTTCAGCTTGCTTAGCGACATGCCGGCCATTTCCGCCGCCTGCGTCAGCTCTATCTGCTGGCCCACTTCTACACGCGCCAGCGCGCGGGTTTCGTTAGGCTCCGGAAGACGAATGCCGTAGCGCTTGTTGTTTTTCAACAGTTCGCTTAACGCCAGCATCTTCGGTACATAAACCGTAGTTTCACGCGGCAGCGACAGCGACCAGAAATCCGTGGCTTTACCGCGAGCCCTGTTGCTTTTTATCGCTTTCAACACCCGGCCTTCGCCGCTGTTGTAAGCCGCCACGGTCAGCAGCCAGTCGCCGCCAAACATGCCGTTCAGTCGCTGCATCATATCCAGCGCGACCTTGGTTGAAGCGACGATATCGCGACGACCGTCATACCACTGGTTCTGCTTAAGTCCGTAATTGCGTCCCGTTTGCGGCACAATCTGCCAGATGCCGGCGGCATTGGCAGAAGAGGTCGCATGAGGATCAAAAGCGCTCTCCACTATGGGTAATAGTACCAGTTCCATCGGCATCTTACGTTGCTTAATCTGCTCGACTATCCAGTACATATACGGCTCGGCCCGTAACGTTACATCGTGGAGATAGCTCTTGTTTCTTAAATACTTTTGTTTTTGTTCGCGTATCCGGGGGTTTTCCGGAACCTTCATCTTCAGCTCGTCGCCAATGAAATTCCACAGATCCTGATCTTTCGTCAGGCTGGTCCCATCATCCTGCCAACGTGGCGATAACAACCGATCTGCGTTCTGACTGCTCTGCGCTGAAGACAAACTCTGTGCATGCTGTTCGGGGGCGTCATGCTTTGACGCCTGGCACCCCACCAGCAAGACCGAGGCGAGAAATATCGCTGTAGCCTTCATGTGTGTGTCATTGTTCGCTTAAAAGACGAGCAACTATACGTGCTCGGGCTGCTCAACACAACCCGAAAAATCAAAAACGATCTTTCTTCTCGCGTAGAGTTGCAAATACGTGCCATTCGTGTTGCGGAGGTGTTTCATATCCAATAACTTTTTGTAATTCAGCGTCTTGCGTACGCAGAAAAACATTTATTTGCCGCTCTGAAGCCAGCGTTACCGGCAAGGAAACTACATTTTTTGCACGTAACTCCTTAATTTTATGATAATAGCCTGCTATTTGCGGATCCTGAGGCAGCAGCGTAGCCGCAAACTTCATATTTGATAACGTATACTCATGCGCGCAGCAGACCAGGGTTTCTGCCGGTAGCTGGTTAAGCTTTTGAAAAGAATCAAACATCTGCTCAGGCGTTCCTTCAAACAGGCGCCCGCATCCGCCTGAGAACAGCGTATCCCCACAGAAAAGGTAAGGTTCACTATAGTATGAGATATGTCCTAAAGTGTGACCTGGCGTAGCAATTACACTAAATTCGAGCCCCAAAATAGCCACTTTATCACCTTCAAAAACTACCCGGTTCGTTCCTTTATCTTGTGTCTCCTGCGGGCCGTAAACCACCAGATCCGGATAGTTTTGCAGCAGTTCTTTTACGCCGCCAACGTGATCATGATGGTGGTGTGTAAGCAGAATCGCCGCTGGCCGCCACTGATTTTTTTCCAGCGTTGCCAGGACTGGCGCCGCTTCGCCCGGATCCACAATCAGACAATCGCCCTGTTCGTTATTTAATATCCAGATGTAGTTATCCTGAAGAGCTGGAATGCTGGTAAGATTCATTATCGCCTCGTTGACTGGCCGCAATGGAAAGAAGATGGTAAAGCATGAAGCCCGCTAAGACACGCCATATTCGTCACGTGCCGCAATCCTGGGAAGAGATGCCCTGGGGAGAATACTATCGTGACGCGCTAACCCGGCATCTGCAGCCCTGCCTCGACAGGCTGTACGGCTTTCATCTGCTAAAAATAGGCCAGCTAAGCGCAGAGATAGATACGGAAAGCTGCGCTATCTCACACCAGGTTAATGTGGGAACCAGCGGCGCGAACATGCAGGTTTTCGCCGATCCCGGTAGCCTGCCATTTGAATCAAAGTCGGTTGACGCCTGTTTGCTGGCACATAGCCTGGCGTGGAGCAGCGATCCCCATCGCATTTTACGCGAGGTAGATCGCATTTTGATCGATGACGGCTGGATGATTATCAGCGGTTTCAACCTGTTCAGCGTATTGGGAATGGGCAAGCTAATTCCCGGTCTGCGCCGTCGCGTTCCCTGGAACAGCCGGATGTTTACGCAGACCAGACTGATGGACTGGCTCAGCCTGTTGAATTACGAAGTGGTGCAGCGTACGCGCTTTCAGGTGCTGCCCTGGAACAGCCAGGGCGGCAAGGTGATCAGCACGCATCTTCCGGCACTGGGCTGTCTGAGCATAATTGTCGCCCGTAAGCGTACTTTCCCGCTAACCATGAACCTGGCTAAAAAAGCGGCGGCAAAAAGAAGGTTAAGCCCCGCCGTCGGTGCCACCAGCAGAATGCGGCAGCGCCATCAGGATCCCGACTGATAGCCGATATCTTCAAAAGCCGGGCTACCGGCCGCCGCACGCGCCAGCTCGTCGCAGCGCTCGTTTTCCGGGTGGCCTGCATGGCCCTTGACCCATTCCCATTTAATCTGATGATGGCCCAGCGCTGTATCCAGCCGTTTCCATAAATCGACGTTCTTAACCGGCTTTTTATCTGCCGTTTTCCAGCCGCGCTTTTTCCAGTTATGGATCCAGCTGGTAATACCCTGGCGCACATATTGACTGTCGGTGCTGATCACCACCTCGCACGGTTGGGTGAGCGCCTCCAGCGCGACAATAGCCGCCATCAGCTCCATACGATTGTTGGTGGTCAGGTGGTAGCCTGCGCTGAACGTTTTTTCGTGCTTACCGTAGCGTAAAATAGCACCGTATCCGCCCGGGCCAGGGTTGCCAAGACAAGAACCATCGGTGAAAATTTCTACCTGTTTAGGCATCTCTGGTAGACTCTCTGTGGAAAAACGCCAAGTCTGACATAAACAGGTCCTATGAGCACAGTAAATACAACGCGTCAGATCGTTCTCGATACTGAAACCACCGGTATGAACATGATTGGGGTGCACTATGAAGGGCATCGCATCATCGAAATCGGCGCCGTTGAGGTCGTCAACCGTCGTCTCACCGGCAATAACTTTCACGTTTACCTGAAGCCGGATCGACTGGTTGATCCGGAAGCTTTCGGCGTACACGGCATCGCCGACGAATTCCTGGCCGATAAGCCAACCTTTGCCGACGTCGCCGATGATTTCCTGGCCTATATAGAAGGCGCCGAGCTGGTGATCCATAACGCCTCGTTTGATATCGGCTTTATGGACTATGAATTCGGCATGCTTGGCCGCAATATCCCTAAAACGGAAACCTTCTGTAAGATTACCGACAGCCTGGCGATGGCGCGCAAGCTGTTTCCCGGCAAGCGCAACAGCCTCGACGCACTTTGCTCGCGTTACGAAATAGACAACAGCAAGCGAACGCTGCACGGCGCACTGCTCGACTCAGAAATTCTGGCCGAAGTTTTCCTGACCATGACCGGCGGGCAAACGTCGCTGAAGTTTTCTATGGAAGGCGACAGGCAGGAGCAGAGCAACGATGAGGCAATCCATCGCATTACGCGTCCGGCTTCAGGGCTACGCGTAGTCGCCGCTACGGCGGAAGAAATTGCCGGACATGAAGCCCGTCTCGATCTGGTGATGAAGAAGGGCGGAAGCTGCCTCTGGCGCGCCTGAAGAGAAGGAAACGCAGCGCCAGCCGAAAAAACAGGCAGTCGATCTTAAAGCCGAAGAAAAAGCATTGACGGGATGCGGCCTGCACCGTAATATTCGCCCCGTTCCCGACGGGGAACAAAGCGCGGAGCGGTAGTTCAGTTGGTTAGAATACCTGCCTGTCACGCAGGGGGTCGCGGGTTCGAGCCCCGTCCGTTCCGCCAAGTATTAAGAAAGCCTGATGCAGCAATGCATCAGGCTTTTGTCATTTCAGGGCTTTAAAAGGCGCAATGTTAAAATCAACATCGTCACACAGCCTGCCTCTGCTGATGGCACGACTAAGCCCGTATCAGTGCCTATGTGCCGGAAAACATATTCATCACGATGCCGCCGCTGATAATCAGCAGCATGGCTATGATCGCCGGTAAATCGGGTTTTTGCCTGTAAAGGATCATTGAGCAGACGGTCACACCGACAATGCCAAAGCCACACCATAGCGAATAGGCAACGCCTACAGGAATAGTGCTCATAGCGCGGGTAAGAGCGAAATAGCACAGAGCATAGGCGCCAATCACCAGCAGCGAGGGGCCAGGTTTGCTGAAGCCGTGGGTCTTTTTGATCATTGAAGTGCCGGTAATTTCAGAGCCTATTGAAAGCGCCAGCCATAAAAAGCCAAAATTAAACATTTCCATCCCTCTTATTAGTGAGTTGCTTCTTTATCTACTGCGGATTCCGGCGCCGGATGCGCTTCCTCGCCCATTCTGGAAAACAGATTCATGATGACAATGCCGCTGGCGATAACGGCCATGCCGACAATGGTGGCAGCATTGGGATGCTGACCGTAAAACAGCATGCCCAGAGAAGAGACAACCAGAATGCCGGTACCTGACCAGGTGGCGTAGGCCAGGCCGACGGGGATATCTTTTACCGCACGCGACAGCGAGTAGTAACAAACAGAGTAAAGAACGACGAGCAGGGTCAGCAGCAGCATTTTTGTTATGCCTGCGCTGTTATCAAACATTTTTAGCGTTGAGGTCGCCAGCGTTTCTGACAGGATCACCAGCATTAACCACAGCCAGCATTGAGTTTTGGAAGACATAGTCAGCTCCAGAGTTTATTGTTTTTGATAAAATCGCGGGCGGCATCGGTAAGGCGGGCGGCAGGCGCGGAGGCCAACGCTGGATTACCGGATACGTCCGCTACGGTGAGATAACGATGCGGCCCGGCAACCGGCGTCGGTTCCGCCGTATTACCTGACGATTTGCGCGTCAGCTCGCTGCTCGCCAGTTTTTCCAGCAGCTCATTCATCGAACACAAAGTCACGCCGCATTCAGCCAGCCTGGCGAGCGTAGCCTGCCTCTGCTCAGCGTAAGCCGAGCGCGCCACCGCGCCGCGCAGCTGATTCAGCTCGCTATAAGGGTCGCAGTGATAGCGCAGCGCCAGCACGGGCAGGCCGGCAAGCAGAGCTTCCTGTATCCGCATAGCGGCCGGATTTTGCAGCGTGCCGTTCACCAGGCCTGCCGCCAGCGAATAATCCAGAAAAGGCAGTACCAGCGCCCGACAGGGTTCAGGCGGCTGCCCGACGACCGACAAAGCGTTGCCCAGCGTTTGCCACTGCTCGCTATCCGTAAGCCCTTCATCCAGCCATACCTGCAGCCGTTGTCCGCAAGAGGCCAGCCGGTCACGAATAATTTCCCGGTAGCCGCTGGCGGCGGTAACAAGAACCGCTACCGGCGGCTGCAGCCGTTGGAGGATCCGCACCACCATGCGCTCAAGCTCTTTATCGTTCATCGCTGGCCTCCGTTAGCGTATCAGCGACACCAGCGCGCCGTTTTTCAGTCCGGCGGCATTGGCTTCTTCTGTGTCGATATGGAATTCAAGAACAAAATTGTCATCCACCCGGACGACCACTTCATCGAAAGTCAGCTGACGTTCACCGTGGCTGCGCACCCTTACTTTCTGGCCGTTGATCACCTTCAGCTGGTGGGCCTCCTGTGGCGACATATGGATATGCCGCCACGCGCAAATTACCTGGGAACGCAATTCCACATGTCCTGCCGGGCCGATCAACAGAGCGCTGCCTGCGTTATCCAGCTGTCCGGACTCGCGTACGGGTGCGGAGATACCCAGGGTAAAACAGTCGGCGCGGGAGATTTCGAGCTGAGAACGCTGACGCGTTGGGCCAAGTACACGAACGTTGCGGAGCGAGCCTTTTGGGCCGACGACGCTGACACACTCCTGGGCGGCGAACTGGCCCGGCTGGCGAAGTGGTTTGCAAGGCGTCAGAACATAGCCCTGGCCGAACAGCTTCTCCACATCCTGCTGCGACAGATGGACATGCCGATTGGAAATGCCAACAGGGATCGCTGGCGCGCTGGCCGCAAGGCGGGCAAAAATATTTTCACGTAGCTGGCTGTCGATCATGCCTTTTTCCCTTTCTTCGACGCGTTCTTATCTTCCGGTATGCTTTCCTCTGCCGCTGCGGGCAGCGTGGCTGGCATTGCAGGTTCCGTTCCCGCTGGCGGCAGCGTAACGGCTTCATTCGCAGGGCGTGGCGGATAGCCTTTCAGGTTATAAAGCGCATCCACTACGCTGCGTTCCGGACGCGCGATCACCAACGAGCTGACCAGCTGCTCTGCGTTTATCACGCTGGCGGCGCGTTCAATAGCGGTGTGAATGGCGCTGATTTCTCCTTCAAAACAGACGCTGACCCGTCCCGATCCGGGTTTGCGGTAGCCGATACAGCTTACGCCTGCGGCTTTACAGGCGGCGTCTGTGGCCTGAATCGCGGCGATCAGGCCGCGGGTCTCAATTACGCCTATACTTTTCATTGTCGGCTCCTGTTAATGGCGAACTAAGCGAATAGCAAAATCAAAATGAGCGAAAAACTTCTCCAGCTGGTTTAATTCCTCGCTGCTGTATGAAGGATCGTCAGAAATGGGATAGGGCATCGCCAGGCGTTGATATTTTTGCCGTCCCAGCTGGTGGTAAGGCAGCATATCAATACGACGGATATTTCCGCGTTTCGCCAGCTTCTGCACATATTCAACTGCGCCATTAATGGCGTCCCAGGAATCGTTATAACCGCGTACCAGCGGCATACGAATAATCACCTCGGCACCCGAATCCACCAGCCATTCAAGATTACGGCGAATATTCTCATTGCCGATGCCAAACAGCGATTTGTGCGCCTCGCTATTAATCTGCTTAATATCAAATAAAAAAGTGTCGGTCACCGGCTTCAGCTTCTGATAATTAGCCAGTGAGGTTGTGCCCTGGGTTTCCACGGCTGTGTTAATCATCATCTTTTTACATTCACTAAACAGCGCAACGGCAAAATCGGTTTGCAGGCTTAATTCGCCGCCGCTAAGCGTCACGCCGCCGCCGGAAGAGAGATAGAAAGCGTAATCCTGCATAATAATTTCCATCAGCTCGCTGACCGTAACGTCTCTGCCAATAATATCCAGCGCGCTCTGAGTACAAATCTCTTCACATTTACGGCAGCCGATGCATTCTTTATTCCGATCGATAAAATGCGTCATCAGGCCGTTTTCTTCTTTCCGGTAATGCACGCCAGCCGGACAAACCTCGGCGCAGTCGCCGCAATTAATGCACTTATCGGCTGAATACATAACCTGAAACCGGCTGCTTATTCCTTCAGGGTTAGCGCACCAGGGACAGCGTATATTGCAGCCTTTGAAGAAAATCAGCGTGCGAATACCTTCTCCGTCATAGATTGAATATTTTTGAATATTGAAGATGCGCCCGGTTAATTCTTTTTTTTCACCCAAATCTGCCTCCTGTATAAAACCGGACATCCTTGTCCGTTGCTTTTCGCTGTCGACTAAAAATGCTCGATCAGGGTGCGGCTGATAATTTCATCCTGCACTTCTTTACACAGCTCCACGAAATAGGCGCTGTAGCCAGCGACGCGAACGATCAGGTCACGATATTTTTCCGGCTCCTGCTGCGCTTTTTTCAGCACTTCGTTATCGACGTAGCTGAACTGCATCTGCCCGTTACCCAAAATCGAAGCGGTGCGCAGCAGCGTGATCAGTCCCTGGCGGCCTTCCGGCGTATCCAGTAATCCCTTAAGGAACTTGAAGTTGTGCACCATGCCGATATTCATGGATTCGACGTTCATCTTGCTGACCGATTTGATAATCGCAGTCGGGCCCTGCTTGTCCGCGCCCTGGGTCGGGCTGATGCCGTCGGAGAGCGGCTGCCAGGCCAGGCGGCCATTTGGCGTGGCGTTGGTCAGTTCGCCTATCGGCGTGTTATTGGAAATGGAAAGCGTGCCGTGGCTGAGCGTGGAGTAAAGCATTTTGTATTTGCGGCACTCTTTCTCAGTCCATTCGGTAATATCCAGCGCATAGCGATCGACATCGTCGTTATCGTTGCCATATTTCGGCGCGTTCAGGCAGTCGCGGCGCAGCGCGTCATAGCCGACAAAGTTCGCCAGCAGCGCATCGCGGATCTGCTCCAGGGTGTATTTTTTATCCTCATACACCAGCTTGCGGATGGCGACGAGCGAGTCGACATAGGTAGCCAGCCCGGAAAAAATCAGGCCCGGCCCGTGGTTAATAACGGCGCCGCCAGCGGCCACGTCTTTGCCGCTCTCCATGCAACCCTCCACCAGCAACGACATCAGCGGTTTAGGCGCTACGTCGCGGTGGACGCGCTGGCTGATCACCGTGCCGATCGCCGAGAGGCGTACAATATGGGCGATCTGCTTTTTCACCGCCGCATCAAAGTCCTCGAAAGTGCGCAGCTCGCCCAGATCGCCGGTATCCAATCCCTGATAGCTGTCGAACAGCACCATCCGTCCACGGTTAAGCACAAACTCTATCGCGATCGGCCACTGGGTATAGCCGGTTGAAGTCCACTGATAGATACGGCCCGATTTCTGCGGCTCTACGCAGCCCATCAGGCAGTAGTCGCGGGCATCCTCAAAGTCGAAGCCTTTACGCAGCATCATCTTGATATGGGAATCGTCAAAATGGCAGGCCGGGAAGCCCATGCCCGCTTTCACCACATCAACGATCTTCTCCATATATTCCTGCGGCGACTGGTTATGGATGCGGCAGGCCAGTGAGGGCTGGTAAACCTTAACGAAGCGCACCGCATCCATAATCAGGTACGTCAGCTCGTTACAGGCATCGCCGCCGGATCGTTTTTGGCCGCCGACGGTCAGGTTAATAAACGGCTGGTAGCCTGCGAAATATTTCGCGCCCGCTTCGCTGGACATCCACATCAGTTCGGCGCACTTGATAATAAACGCCTGCATCAGCTCCAGCGCCCGATCCCGGCTCAGGCGGCCTTCGCGGATATCCGCTTCATACAGCGGGTAGCAGTACTGATCGAGACGCCCCAGCGACAGCCCGGTCTGGTTCTCTTCAATCTCGAACAGGGATTCGACCGTCCAGATGCTTTGCAATGCTTCCTGCAGCGTTTTCGGCGGATTAGCCGGGACATTTTCGTTAACGTCGGCAATCGTCAACAGTTCGGCGCGTCGCTGGGCGTTCTGTTCGTTGGCCGCCAGCTCGCGGGCGCGGGCGGCGATACGGTGCGCATAATTGACCACGCCTTCGCAGGTTTCTATCGCGGCTTTATAGAAGTAAATCCGATCGATATCTTCCGGGTTCTCCATGCTCAGCGTGGCCAATTGCGCCAGCGCGTCGGCCTTGATGCCGTTCATTCCTTTGGTAAACAGCAGGACGTCATAGCCTGGACAGGTATCGCCGCCGCCGTTTATCTGATGATAGGAGAGGTCGCTGACAAAGGTTTCGCCGCTGAATGACCAGACGCCCGCTTCGCGATATTGCGCTTCGCAGATCTCATCCAGCGAGCGGCCTTCCCAGAAAGGCACAATCTCTTCACGAATGGTTTTTTTATCTTCTTCGCTGATTTCAAACGGATCCTGCGGACGTGTGCTCATGGTATCCAGCTCGTCGCGTACCCAGCGCCAGGCGATATCCGGCGAGAAAGCGCCAGCGCGCGGTTTGCCGCAGGGATGGCCGACGATCAGCTCTTGATCCTGTATCAGGATTGGCGCGGTTTCGCAGGCGTGACGGAAAGCTTTGGCGCGCAGTAAAATCGTTGGCATGCCCGGGTTAGCTTTCGTGACTTCCGTAAAGGCCAGCGCGCGCCAGATTGACACACTTGGCCTGACCTGAAGATATTGGTCGCGCAGATGCTGTATACGGGGCGTTAGTCCGGCCATTGTCCGTGACGCAGGCGGCACTGAAGCCTTTTTCCGTTCGCCCTGATACAGACGTACCGAAATATTTTTCGCGCCCAGATTGTAATGAGCGGCAAGGAACAGTGCGGAAAGGTCGTTGATAACCACGCTGCCGTCATCCAGGCTGGCGCCCTGCGGCAAAGCATCGAACATCGGATAGCCGTCGATAGCGTAGGCGGCGCGGACTTCACTCAGCTGCGCCAGCTTAAACCACAGACATTCAACGATTTCATATGCTTGCTGAGGCGTTAGCCTGCCGCTGTCGATATCGCGTTGATACCATGGCAGGAGTGCTTTATCCACGCCTTCGGGGTTAACGGCGTAGCTGCCGTTATCGAGCTGCAACGCCAGCTGCAACAGATAAAATGCCTGGCAGGCTTCCTTAAAGTTTCGCGCAGGCAAGCCCGGTACGTGATGCAGCATTGCGGCGGCCTCGCGAAGCTCCGCCTGGCGGTATGGGTTATCTTCAGCAGCGGCAAGCTTTTCAGCCTCGCGGGCCAGATTTTGCGCCAGCACAAGCAGGGCATCGCAGGCGTAAATCGCCGCGCGGCAGGCGTTAGCTTCTTCCATGCCGCTACGGCTGACGGCGCTGCCGAGTGCGCGCATTTTTTCTTCTATTTGCTGCTTAATCGCCAGCACGCCTTTTTCAACAACAAGCTTATAGTCTGGCGAGTCCGGTTCGTCTTTCAGGCTAAGGAAGCGGAACACGGAAGGGCGCTGTAACGCAGTTTCATCATGGAAAATAACGCCGTGCGGCTTAGCGGTCTGGTTGCCGACAATCAGCTCATCGACGCTGACGCTGAGCGGTAGCTGGCGCATCAGCTCATAAAAGCGGCGCGCGGGTTTGATCGCGGCGGGCACGCCAGCGATATCGCCGTCAAGGGTGCTCAGAATGCGCGCATGTTCGCTGCACAACATGGTTTTTTGGGCAAGTTGCCGTTCCGCCAGCACGCCGACGCGTGGTGTCAGGTTGTAATGTGCCATAAGGTTCTCCTGATGCTTATATCAATAGCCCTGAGCGGCCGGGCCGTCCTGGCTGCCTGTCCACGCCTGCCGGTAAAGGTGGGTTAAGGTTTCGGCGTCCGGCGTACGTGGATTGCCAGGCGTACAGCCGTCGCGCAGCGCCTGGTTGACCAGCTCCGGCAGCCGCTGTTCAAAATCAGCGTCGTTAATGCCGACGTCGCGGATGCCGCCCGGCATAGCCATCTCGTCTTTTAGGGTGCGGATCGCGGTCAGCAGACTGGCGACGCCCTGGTGCGTGCTGTCGGCAGGCAGCCCCAGCAGCTGTGCCAGCCGGGCATATTTACGTGCCGCTTCGGTATCCCGCGCCTCGCCAGCGTTCCAGCCAACGACCTCCGCCATCAGCAAGGCATTAGCGCGGCCATGAGGAATACGAAAAATACCGCCAAGCGCGTGCGCCAGACTGTGTGTGATCCCCAGCGAGGCATTGGTAAACGCAATGCCCGCCATACAAGAGGCGTTATGCATTTTTTCCCGTGCCTGCTGGTTATTGCCGCTGCGCCAGCAGGCGGGCAGATAGCGAAACACCAGCTGCACCGCTTTCTCCGCCAGCGCGTCGGTAAAATCGCTGGCCGTACGGGAAACGTAGGCTTCCAGCGCGTGGCACAGCACATCCATTCCGGTATCGGCAGTGATGGCTGGCGGCACGGATAGCGTCAGCGAAGGATCGAGAACGGCGATATCCGGCAGCAGCGAAGGATCCACCAGCACTAATTTTTCGACGCCTGCTTTCACCACCGAAAAGGCAGTAACTTCCGAACCGGTACCGCTGGTGGTCGGGATGGCGATAAAACAGGGACGCCCGCGCGGTGTAGCCGAACGCATCTGCGCGAGGGCGAAGATCACCGCTTTGGCTGCATCGATCACCGAGCCGCCGCCCAGCGCGACCACCAGATCCGGGTAGCTGGCATCCATTAACTTCATGCCGCGCACGACGGTGGCGATATCAGGATCGGCTACTACGTCGTCCCAGATCTGAAAGGCGATGCCGCGCTGGCGCCAGATTCGGGTTACGCGGTCGGCCAGGCCGAATTCGATCATCGCCTTATCCGTTACCAGCAGCGCGCTGCGTGCCGACTGCTGTTCCAGGATGCCGAGCGCATCCTCACCAAAGCGAATCCGGGGTTTCAGCAAAAATTCACTCATTGGATTATTTTCTCCTCAGCGATCCCGAAAAACGTTCTCGACAATGGCCACCACCGACATAGCCCGATAACGTTCGCTGTTTAATGCGAAATACTCTTCCGCCAGCACAATGTCATGTAAGCCCGCGCCAACATGGTCAACGGCGACCCAGCTCTTGTCCTTCATCGGCTGTTGGTTATCATCCAGCCGGGCGATCAGCAGCAGATTGCTGCCGCGCAGCTCATCGCATTTTTGCGTGGCGACCACATAACCGGTTACCTTTGCGAGAATCATGGTTTTATCGCCTCATAGCCGTGCGTTAATCGTTCAGGCGCGCCAGCGCCTGGCGAATCAGACGCTCTACGTTTTGCTCGCCAATCTCTTCCGGGGCTGCGGCGCTAAACCGATCGTCTGCCGTTGGGCCATTGTTGGCGGCAAGAGAGCGAAAACGCGTATCCTCAAGGATGCTTTGGCGCGAATCGTTCGCCGGAACCATAGGGGCTGGCTGCGGTTCCGCATGGCTGGCGGAAGGCGAGCGCAACTCTTCAATAGAGCGCACGCCGTAGCCTACTTTGCGGATATTAAGCAGGTTCATCGGCCCGACATTGTCAGAGCTGGAACCGCCGCCGACAGCGCCGCAGCCAAGCGTCAGCGCGGGCGCAAGATTGGTTGTCGCGCCAATGCCGCCCAGCGCGGCCGGGGTATTGATCAGAATACGATTAACAGGTTTTTCCAGGCTGAACTGCCGGATAACTTCCTGGTTGCGGGTATGAATAACCAGCGTATGCCCCAGGCCTTCATTGGTCAGTAGCTCTACTACGCGACGGCAGGCGCTTTGCCAGTCCTGCTCCACGTAGAGGCCGAGCACCGGACACAGCTTTTCGCGAGAGTAGGGGTTATGACGGGAAACCTCGGTCTGTTCGGCAATCAACACTTTGGTGCCTGCCGGCACGCTGAAACCGGCCATCCGGCTCAGATCGGCGGCGGTCTTGCCCACCGTTTTGGGATTGATAGTGCCGCCAGGCCGCAGCAGCAGGGCCGCTATGCTGTCCGCTTCGCCTGCGCTCATCAGCCAGGCACCCTGTGCTTTCAGCTCGCGGAGCGTCTCATCGTAAATAGCTCGTTCGACGATAATTGACTGTTCGGAAGCGCAAATCACCCCGTTATCGAAGGTTTTGCTGGTGATAATATCGCTTACCGCCTGCCGGATATCGGCGCTGCGTTCGATAAATGCCGGGCCATTGCCAGGTCCGCCGCTGATGGTCGGCGTGCCGGAAGCGTAGGCTGCGCGCACCATGCCTTCGCCACCGGTCGCCAGAATCAGCGAAACCTCTTTGCAGTGCATCAGCTCAGAGGTGGCTTCCAGCGTCAGCTCGGTGACGCCGCTGACGCAGCCCGCCGGAGCGCCTGCGGCCTCTGCGGCGCGCCGCACGATATCAATCGCTTTCCAGCTGCACTCGCGGGCGCCCGGATGCGGCGAAAAGATAATGGCGTTACCGGCCTTCAGCGCGATCAGCGTTTTGTAAAAGATGGTTGAGGTTGGGTTCGTCGAGGGCACCAGCGCGCAAATCACGCCCAGAGGCACGGCCACGTCCATGACCTTTTGCGCCGTATCTTCATGGATGATACCGACGGTTTTCACTTCTTTAATGGTGCCGTAGACGCGCAGCGAGGCAAAGCGATTCTTTAACACTTTGTCCTGCCAGTTGCCGAATCCCGTCTCTTCGGCGGCCATTTTTGCCAGCGCTTCCGCGTGGTGAGCTGCTTCGTGAGCCACATTCTTAACGATGGCGTCGATTTGCTGCTGTGAAAAAGTGGCCAGCGTGGCCTGGGCCTTTTTAGCATTACGCGCCAGTTCTCGCGCATGCTGGCGTGAGCGGAGGTCGTTATCCAGTTCTGTCATGAATCAATCCTTAATCAGGCTTAAAAAGGGGCGGAAGCCGCGTCCTGTCAGGTTATGCCCGATGCTTTGCAGCGATTTTTTCGATATCGTTGTGCGGCCGCGCGATAACGCGGCTGGTGACTACTTCGCCAACGCGTTTCGCCGCCTCAACGCCGGAATCCACCGCCGCTTTTACCGCGCCGACATCGCCTTTCACCATGGCGGTCACCAGACCGGAGCCGACGTTTTCATAGCCGATCAGCTCGACGTTGGCGGCTTTACACATCGCGTCCGCCGCCTCAATACAGGCCGCCAGGCCTTTGGTTTCAATTAAACCAAGCGCTTCTTTCATCGTGCTTTCCCCTTACTCCGCCACTTTGTACTGCGCGACAATTTTGTTGATGTCGCCATGCGGGCGGGCGATAACCAGTGAAGTCACTACTTCGCCAATGCGCTGGGCGGCTTCCACGCCGGAATCTACCGCTGCCTTCACCGCGCCAACATCACCTTTCACCATGGCAGTCACCAGACCGGAGCCGACATTTTCATAGCCGATCAGCTCGACGTTGGCGGCTTTGCACATTGCATCCGCTGCGCCAATACAGGCCACCAGGCCTTTGGTTTCAATCAAACCTAATGCGTCACCCATTTGCGTTCTCCTGGCCTCAGGCCTTGTGTTTTATGACGATTTTGTTGATGTCGTTATGCGGACGGGCAATCACCAGCGAGGTCACTACTTCGCCAATGCGCTGCGCCGATTCCACGCCGGAATCCACCGCTGCTTTCACCGCGCCGACATCGCCTTTCACCATGGCGGTCACCAGACCGGAGCCGACGTTTTCATAGCCGATCAGCTCGACATTGGCGGCTTTACACATCGCGTCCGCCGCTTCAATGCAGGCCACCAGGCCTTTGGTTTCGATTAGTCCTAATGCGTCACCCATGTATTTTCCTCCCGGAACAGTTTTTCGAGTAGAAAGGCTGCCCGCACAACGGCGTCAATATGCGGACAGCAGCGTTCCGGGCCACTATAGGGGAAGAATGCTTGTGAGGAATTTAAAATTAAATTCACCTTATTTTTAGATTTTTGTTCTGCTATTTAGCTTTTATTAGCGCTGTAATAAGTTATTTGTGCTTTTTATTAGCGAGTGATAAGACAAGCATAAAGCGTGATTTAGCCTTTCCGGACGATAGCGGGATGATGTTATTTTTGTGTTTATTAATTGCTAAAAGAGGGAGGCAAAGCCCACCGTTAACTGTGGCGCCGGTCGACTTTTCCGTGGAAGGCTAAGGGCAAAAAGTGCGGTTTTAGACAAGGGCAAAGCTGAGGAAGCCTAATTGAATTCGCTGCCGAACTGCAGCGAGCAGATATAGAGCGGAGAGTTGATGGAGCTGAGCAGCAGGGCGCGGTCGTTCAGCTTGCGGGCATTGAGAAACAGGCCGTCATGGCTGTCGGACATTTCCCGCATAAAGTAGTCGAAGAGAATATCCGGCGATTCGTCGATAGAAGAGGCGCTGGCCTGCCATTTATCGATAGAGTAATGACGCTCGCTGGCTGAAATACGCTTGCTCTTCCAGGTAAAGTTAACGTAGCGCTGCAGATAGAGCCAGCCAGCAGCGGAATCCGTATAGCCTTCCACCACCAGTGACCCCTTGCCGTCTGCGGCAAAGTTAAAATGGACACTGCCGTTGATATTTTCGTTTTCCATATTTTCGAAGCGCATAATCGCTTTAGCGCTGCAGCGCATCACGCCGGTATGCTGCTGGGGAAGCAGTCGCCAGACGCAGAGTCCGACGGCGCCAAGCAATACCAGCCCGGAAAGGGCAAAGACTTTACGCGGCGCGAGTCTCATGTTGCCTTCCAGGCATAGTAAAAATAGCTGGCGCAATAGCTGAAGGGATCGTCTTTATTCGCGGCGCAGTGGGCAAGAAAAACGCGTCCAAGATTGTCGGGCTGCAGCTTTTCGCCATAAAAAAAGACAAAACGCTCGCCAGGTTTGCAGTCAAGCTTCAGCCGCTGGCGCACGTTGGTAAAGTTTTTACCTCTGGCGGCGACAGGGCCGGAACGCAGCATATCTTCGCTTTCCAGCAGCACGCACTGGCCATACTCTGTGCGGGTCAGGGCAACGGAAGGGGCATCGCCGCTGCCCGCAAAGCTGAAAAATAGCAGTAGCAGCGCCAGCAGAAACAGAAAGGCGCTGGCCATATACCAGCAGACGGGACAGGGGCGAAGCGACTGTGGCTGATGCTCTGCCGCTGGCGGAGCGCTGATTTCCTGCCTCGGCGGCGGTTCTGTTCCGGGCGGATCATCCAGCGCTTCAATAGCAATAGCCGGGTTTAGCTGTAGGTGGCCGCGCGAAATGGTAAGGATGATGTTGTCGATCTGGTAATGGCGGAAGGTTTTGCGCAGCATGCTCAGATATTGATTGAGATTGCTGTTGGAGGAGGTCAGCCCGTTGTCATCCCAGACTTTTTTCAGGATCTCTTCGCGACAAACCACGCCCCGGTTGCAAAGGAAAAAATAGAGCAGCGCGCTGGCGGTGATCGAGAGCTGGCTGTCCGGCTCGTTGCTGCCCGGTAGCGTTAACGTGCCGTCCGTCGCGTTGTAAATAAGGCTGGCGTTAAGGGAGTAGCGCATTAAAGTCTCGTCCGTGCAAAAGCGTCGCTGGCCGGGACAAACCACCATTGACGCTGGCCTCCGGCAAAATGTCAGGCTTACATAGGCCGCATCATACCGAGCAACGGAGCAGGGAATATGATCGCTATCAAGGAGAAAGGGAGACGGCGAAAGGGAATGCCAGTAATGCGTCCAGGCTCACAATTTACCGCTGCCGGGAGCGGTCAAAAGCGTGGTTCCCGGCTATCGGCGTAAGGAAAATCTTACTCCATTAAGGTTGCGCGGCCAAAAGCGCCGATCCACTGCTGCTCAAACTGCTCTACGGCGGCGGCTACCGCAGGCGCAGAAAAAATCTGCCCGGCGACATCCAGCGGCAAGGTAATAGCACCGCAGCCAGCCAGCATACAATCCAGCGCCTGGCGCGGCGTTTTAAAGCTGGCGGCCAGCACCACGGATGAGGGCGCGTGCAGCCTCAGCAACTGCTGAAGATCTTTTACCGTCTGGATCCCGCTGCCGCCCTGAGCATCAATACGGTTAACGTAAGGCGCAATATACTCTGCGCCAGCCAGCGCCGAAAACAAGCCCTGCGCCGCGCCATACACGGCCGTACCCAGCGTCGGCACGCCTTCTTTTTTAAGCAGTTTAAGCGCCGCCAAACCTTCTGCCGTAACCGGGATCTTCACCACCAAATCGGGAATGATTGCGCGCAGCTGCAGCGCTTCTTTCACCATCTCCTCTGCCCGTGAAGCAATAACCTGCGCAAAGAGTTTTCCCTCGCCGTTCAGCGCTTCCTGCAGTTCAGGCAACAGTGTCGCCAGCGGCTTTTTTCCGCCGGCGACAATAGCCGGATTGGTCGTTACGCCTGCCAGCGGCAGGACGCGAGCCAGGCGCTTTACTGCCTCTACGTCGGAGGTATCAAGATAAAGTTCCATACCAACTCCTTAACTCTTTTGTGAGCTGAAACCAGATTTACAAAGATTATCCCGCCTGCGGTTTTTTTTATTGCTCAGGGTCAATATTACTTTCTTTCGAAAGTTATTTAATTTTCGTACGTAAGCATTGAGGGGCAGGCGATGATTTTTAATATCCAGCGTTACTCTACGCATGACGGGCCAGGCATCCGTACCGTCGTCTTTTTAAAAGGCTGCTCGCTACGGTGCCGCTGGTGTCAGAACCCGGAGAGCTATTCGCGGCGTCAGGAAGTGCTGTTTGACGCGCGGCTCTGTTTACAGGACTGCGAACTTTGTCAGCAGGCCGCTCCGCAGGCTATTACCCGACAGCATGAACAGATGGACATTTTCCGTGAAAAGCTACAGCCGCAGGATTTAGCGGCGCTGGAAAACTGTTGCCCGACGCAGGCGCTGACAATCTGCGGAGAAGAGAAAAGCGCAGCGGAAATCATGGCGGTGGTCAGGCGCGATAAACCCTTTTACGAGCGTAGCGCGGGCGGCATGACCTTATCGGGCGGCGAACCTTTTATGCAGCCCCGACTGGCGGAAGCGCTGCTGCGCGCCAGTCATCAGGAGGGCATCCATACGGCGGTAGAAACCTGCCTGCATGTGCCATGGCACGCTATTGCGCCCAGCCTGCCTTATAGCGATCTCTTTCTGGCCGATCTGAAGCATACCGATGAAGTGAAATTTCAGGCCTGGACCAAAGGCTCGGCAAAACGCGTGCTGACTAATTTGCGTAAAGTCGCGGCAGCCAACAAGCCGATGATTATTCGCGTACCGCTGATCCTAGGCTTCAATGCGGATCGGCAATCCCTGCAACAGATTGTTGATTTCGCGGCTGGTGAGCTGCAGGTCAGCGAGATCCACATACTTCCCTATCACACGCTGGGCAGAAGCAAATATGCCTTACTTGACCAACCTTATCTTGCGCCGGATAAGCCGCTGACCTGTGAAAAAGTTATCGATTTTGCGCGAACCTACGCAGAGCGGCGAGGCCTTAAGACCCTGTTAAGAGGATAAAGCGATGACCGTACTTAATCTTGATACCCTGAACGATCGTATCCGCAAACACAAAGAAGCTTTGATTCATATTGCTAAGCCGCCCATTTGTACTGAACGGGCGCGACACTACAGCAAAATTTACCAGGAACAGCAGGATAAACCAGTGCCGGTGCGCCGCGCGCTGGCGCTGGCCCATCATCTTGCGGAACGTACTATCTGGATCCGGCACGATGAGCTGATCGTGGGCAATCAGGCGAGCAAAGTACGAGCCGCGCCGATCTTTCCTGAATATACCGTTTCGTGGATCGAAAAAGAGATCGACGATCTTGCGGATCGTCCGGGCGCGGGTTTCACGGTAACGGAAGAAGATAAACTCGTTTTACATGAGATTTGCCCGTGGTGGCGCGGCCAAACCGTGCAGGATCGCTGCTACGGCATGTTTACCGATGAGCAAAAAGCGTTGCTGGCAACCGGCATTATTAAAGCAGAAGGCAATATGACTTCCGGTGATGCGCATCTGGCGGTAAATTTCCCGCTGCTGCTGGAAAAAGGCCTGGATGGCCTGCTGGAAAAGGTAGCGATGCGCCGGGCTGAAATCGATTTGACCCGGCTGGAAGACCTGCACGGCGAACAATTTTTGAAAGCTATTGCTATTGTTTTACAGGCCGTCAGCGAGCATATCAGCCGTTACGCCAGCCTGGCCCGCGCAATGGCGGAAAGCGAAAACAGAGCCGAACGCCGGAAGGAGCTGCTGGCTATCGCGGAAAACTGCGAAGTCATCGCCCATCGGCCGCCGGAAACCTTCTGGCAGGCGCTGCAGCTTTGCTACTTTATTCAGCTGATTCTGCAAATTGAATCCAACGGGCATTCGGTTTCATTTGGCCGTATGGATCAATATCTTTATCCGTGGTATCGCCGCGATGTGGAGTTGCAGCAGCACATTAGCCGCGAACAGGCGATTGAGCTGCTGCAAAGCTGCTGGCTCAAGCTGCTGGAGATCAATAAAATTCGTTCCGGCTCGCACTCTAAAGCCTCTGCGGGCAGTCCGCTTTACCAGAACGTCACCATCGGCGGCCAGAACCTGATTGCGGGCAAAGCACAGGATGCCGTTAACCCGCTCTCTTACGTCATTCTTGAATCCTGCGGCCGTCTGCGCTCGACTCAGCCTAACCTTAGCGTGCGCTATCATGCTGGCATCAGCGACGACTTTCTGGATGCGTGTGTGCAGGTAATCCGCTGCGGTTTCGGCATGCCGGCGTTTAATAACGATGAGATCGTTATTCCGGCATTTAGTAAGCTGGGTATTGAGCCGGAAGATGCTTACCAGTACGCCGCCATTGGCTGTATTGAAACCGCCGTTGGCGGTAAATGGGGCTATCGCTGCACCGGTATGAGCTTTATCAATTTCGCGCGCGTGATGCTGGCGTCGTTGGAAGGCGGGCGGGACGCCACCAGTGGCCAAACATTTTTGCCGCAGGAAAAAGCACTTTCGACAGGTAATTTCGCCAGTTTTGACGAAGTCATATCAGCCTGGGACAGGCAGATCCGTTACTACACGCGCAAATCGATAGAAATCGAATATGTAGTGGATACGGTGCTGGAAGAAAACGCGCACGATATTCTCTGCTCGGCGCTGGTGGATAGCTGCATTGAGCGGGCGAAGAGCATCAAGCAGGGCGGCGCTAAGTATGACTGGGTCTCTGGCTTACAGGTCGGTATCGCCAATCTGGGCAACAGTCTGGCAGCGGTAAAAAAATTGGTTTTTGAACAGGGCGCTGTCGCGCAGCAGGCGCTGGCAGAGGCGCTGGCGACCAATTTTGACGGCCTGAACGGCGAGCAGTTACGCCAGAGGCTGGTGAACGGCACGCCAAAATATGGCAACGATGACGACTATGTGGATGAGCTACTGACGCGCGCTTACCAGACCTATATTAACGAGCTGCAAAATTACGTGAATCCACGCTTTGGCCGTGGGCCCATCGGCGGCCGTTACTATGCGGGTACCTCTTCTATTTCAGCTAACGTGCCTTTTGGCGCGCAGACTATGGCGATGCCGGACGGACGCAGAGCCGGTACGCCGCTGGCGGAAGGCGCCAGCCCGGCTTCGGGAACCGATCGCCTGGGGCCGACGGCGGTTATCAGCTCAGTCAGCAAGCTGCCCACCGAAGCGATTCTGGGCGGCGTGCTGCTGAATCAAAAGCTCAATCCCGCCACGCTGGATAATCCGGGCGATCGGCAAAAGCTGATGATGCTGCTGCGAACCTTTTTTGAAGAGCATAAAGGCTGGCATATTCAGTACAATATTGTCTCGCGTGAAACGCTGCTTGCCGCTAAAGCAAAACCGGAGGCCTGGCGTGATTTAGTGGTGCGTGTCGCCGGTTATTCCGCGTTCTTTACCGCGCTTTCGCCGGATGCGCAGGACGATATTATCGCCCGTACTGAACATATGCTGTAACGTCCCGAAAGGCCGGTTCCGTCAGGCGGAGCCGGCCTTTTGTATTGGTACACTCACTGTGGAAACAGGATTTTTACCTTTTCTGTATCGCCACGCGGCCCGCATAGCCCGGCGCTGCGCTTACGTACTCCTCACGCGCCATCCAGCGGTAGCAGCCTGCCGCCAGCGCGACGCCAATAAACCAGCTGAAGTTAGCTACCTCGCGCAGCGAAGGCGTAAAACTTATTATCAGCCCGATGAGTACCGAAGGCAGCAGCGCGGCGATCGCTTTAGGGTTAAAGCCGCCGCGATACCAGTATTTCCCCTGCGGCGTGGCGTTAAAGAGATCGTCCGTGGAAATTTGTCCGCGCTTAATCAGATAGAAATCGCACAGCAGAATGCCGAACAAGGGGCCGATAAAGGCGCCCAGCACATCCAGCGTATAGTGGATCAGCTCCGGCGACTGAAACAGATTCCACGGCGTCAGCAGCACTGAGCCCACTGCGGCAATCATCCCGCCAGCCCGAAAGCTGATTTTCTGCGGCGAACAGTTAGAAAAATCAAAAGCGGGCGAAACGAAGTTGGCAACTATATTAATACCGATAGTGGCGGTGATCATGGTCAGCAAACCTACCGCTACCGCTAAATCGCTGCCTACGCGGCTGACCGTTTCAATAGGGTCGGTAATCATATGGCCAAACAGCGACTGCGTGCCGGAGACGATCACCACAGTTACCACAGAAAAAAGCAGAAAGTTAAACGGTAAACCCCAGCGATTGCCGCGGCGAATAGCCTGCATGCTTTTGCCGTAGCGGGCGAAATCGCCAAAATTAAGCAGCGGGCCGGAAAAATAGGACACGACCAGCGCCGTGGCGGTAATCATCTGCCAGAGCTGCTGGCTGCCGCTTAGCTGCTTAGTGGAAAGCGTAAAGGAAATACCATCGAAGCCGGTCTTGTATACAATCCATCCCGCCAGCGCAACCATCACTACATAGACCGCCGGGCCAGCTACATCGATAAAACGCTTGATAGCGTTCATGCCGTGCCAGAACACCAGCGCCTGAGCCAGCCACATAAAACCAAAGCAGATCCAGCCAAGCTGCGACAGGCCGAGCCAGGAAACCTGCGTCATGGGCGCCAGCGCAGGCCAGAACTTTAAGGACACCAGCATCAGCGCGTTCGCGGCCAGATAAGTCTGGATGCCATACCAGGCGAAAGCGATCAGGCCACGGATCACGGCCGGGATATTGGCGCCGAACACGCCAAAAGCCTGACGGCAGACAACGGCGTAAGGGACGCCTGTCATCTGGCTGGGCTTAGCCACCAGATTAGCGAAAAGCTGCACAATGCAAATTCCCGCCAGCAGGCAAATCAGCACCTGCCAGCTGGCCAGCCCAAGCGTAAAGAAGCTGGCCGCCACGACATAACCGCCCATACTGTGCACGTCCGACATCCAGAAAGAGAAAATGTTGTACCAGCTCCAGTTCTGCTCGCGTGTCGGAGCCAGATCTTCATTGCATAACCGCGGACTATAGCTGGCGCGAGCCTGTTCTGCTGACGCCGGAGAAATATTTAGACTCTTTGGCATGAAACCTGCTCCTCAACAATTAACTGACGATCAAACGAGTTACCGGAGGTATTGCAGGATCCAGGCCAGAAACTGAATTCATGTATACAATGCGAAGAAATAATGTGTACGATTTGCAGCAAGATAAACCTGAATGGACCAGGAAATGAAAAGTGAAACCGGCCTGAAAACGGCTTGCGGCCTGAATGATAAAGATGAACTTATCTATCAGGCGCTGATGAAAGCGATGGTAGAACGCCAGCTGCCGCCGGGTAGTAAACTGCCGGAAGAAGCGCTCTCGGAAGTCTTCGGCGTCAGCCGTACCGGCATTCGTAAAGTGTTGACGCGCCTTGCGGCGGTGCAGATGGTTGTTTTAACGCCCAAACGTGGTGCACAGGTGGCGAAGCCTTCCGTGGAGGAGTCGCAGGATATCTTTCGCACTCGCGAATTGCTTGAATGCGCCAATCTGCCCGCAGTGCTGTCGCGCTGTCAGTCTACGCACCTGGCTGCGCTGAAAAAGCTGATTGGCCAGGAGCAGCAGGCGCATGAAGAGCGCGACGGCCCGGCGGCGATCCGGCTTTCCGCCGCTTTTCATATCCAGCTACAGGCCATCTCCGGCAATCAGGTGCTGACTGAACTGGTCACCCGGCTGACTCAACGCTCTTCGCTGGTTATTGCTGCCTGGGGCAGGCCCTGGCAGCAGGGCTGCCGCTGCGACGATCATGGGCATTTGGTCGAGCTGTTAAGCCAAAAGAATCTGGTTTCGCTTACTGAAGCTATGCGGCAACATTTTGCGCATATAGCGGCGAGCCTGCACTTTGAGAGCGGCGGCGAGACGCTGCCGGACTTTGCCAGCCTGTTTGCCGGTTTTGGAGAAAGAAATGTCGGTTAGCCAGCTTATTCAGGTAATCAACCCCAATACCAGCCTGGCGATGACGGAAACTATTGGCGAGGCGGCGCGTGCTGTGGCTTCGCCAGGCATAGAAATTTTGGCGGTTTGCCCGGCGGAAGGCGTGCCGTCAATCGAAGGCCACTTTGACGAAGCGGTTGCCGCTATTGGCGTACTTGAACAGGTCAAGGCCGGACGCGAACAGGGCGTATGCGGGCATGTTATCGCCTGCTTTGGCGATCCGGGGCTGCTGGCCGCACGCGAACTGGCCACTGGCCCGGTGATTGGTATCGCCGAAGCGGCAATGCATATGGCCACCATGGTCGCGACTCGCTTTTCTGTGGTGACAACTTTGCCAAGAACGGTGATTATCGCGCGTCATCTGTTGCAGCAGTACGGTTTTGAACATCATTGCGCCGCGCTGCATGCTATCGATCTGCCGGTGCTGGCGCTGGAAGACGGCACTGGGCTGGCGCAGGAAAAAGTGCGCGAGCGCTGCATCAGGGCGAAAAAAGAGGACGGCAGCGGCGCCATTGTCCTGGGCTGCGGCGGCATGGCTATGCTGGCGCGCGAACTGACGCAGGAGCTGGGGATGCCGGTGATTGACGGCGTAGGCGCAGCGGTAAAGATGGTCGAATCGCTGGTGGCGCTGGGGCTCTCGACCAGCAAGCAGGGCGATCTGGACTATCCGGTGCGAAAAACCCTGTCGGGTCACTTTAAGCGCCTAAACTAAGTTAACTTGCTCTGGAACAGGACTGCGATCATGACCGATGCTGATGAAAAAAAAGAGTATAGCTTCAATAAAAATTATCCCCGCGATCTGATCGGCTATGCTGGCAAACCGCCGCATGCGGCCTGGCCAGATAATGCGCGTATCGCCGTGCAGTTTGTTCTGAACTATGAAGAAGGCGCGGAAAACAGCGTGCTACATGGTGATGCCGGTTCCGAACAGTTCTTATCGGATATTATCGGCGCGGCCAGCTATCCTGAACGGCATATGTCGATGGAGTCACTGTACGAATATGGCTCACGCGCCGGTTTCTGGCGTATTCATCATGAATTTCAAAAACGCGGCCTGCCGCTGAGCGTCTTTGGCGTGGCAATGGCGCTGGCGCGTCATCCGGAAATCGTCGAGGCGATTAAAAACGCCGACTATGATGTGGTCAGTCATGGCTGGCGTTGGATCCACTATCAGGCAATGGACGCAAAAAACGAACGTCAGCATATGCAGCAGGCAGTAGAGACACTGACCGAACTTTTCGGCAAGGCGCCGACCGGCTGGTATACAGGACGCGACAGCCCAAATACGCGCAGGCTGGTAGTGGAACAGGGGGGATTTACCTATGACAGCGACTATTACGGTGACGATTTGCCGTTCTGGACTAAAGTGACCTGTCAGGACGGCACGGTGAAGCCGCATCTGATTATTCCCTATACACTAGAGACCAACGATATGCGTTTTGCCACGCCACAGGGCTTTAATACGGCGGAGCAATTTTATACCTATCTGAAAGACAGCTTCGATGTGCTGTATGAAGAAGGTGAAACCTCGCCGAAGATGCTTTCCATCGGCATGCACTGCCGTCTGCTGGGGCGGCCGGGCCGTTTCCGGGCGCTGCAACGTTTCCTGGACTATATCCAGCAGCACGACAGAGTCTGGATCTGCACGCGGCAGCAGATTGCCGAACACTGGATCAACACACACCCGGCACCGCAAGAGTAAAAGCCGGTTTAGCGCCTGTTTTTTAAGATGGCCCGCGAAATCCGGCCATCTTTTAACTTTTGTAATAACAAAGTATCCGTAATTAAATAAACTTTGCCAACAAATTTATAATGCCTCTATGGAAGTTTTTTTTACGCTGGTGCGGCTAAAAGCGGCTGTGTTACATGCCGTTTCATTATTTTTATGAGCCGGATTCCGGTTTGTAATAAAGGGCCAATGTCAGAGATGAGCGGTATTGACGTAGTAAAGTAGAGCATTATAGTGGGCGGAAGCTGGCTACCACGATGAAAAAAATAATGTGGTAAAAAGAAGCGGCGTTGTTGTTTAAAGATAAAGGGTAAGGATAAACGGGGCTGTGGCGTAAATTTACCGTCGGAGCTTCAAATTTTAGCAAAACAGCAGAGGCATAAGGAGGGCTGGGAAATGGGCAGGAGGCTAAAAGCAAAGCAAAAAAAGAGCAGTAAAAGCTATCCCTGTTCCGATGGGGTTATCAGGAACAGTAGCATTGACGGAGGCGCTATGTTTGGGTTCAGAGTGGCAAGACTGGAATCAGATGTCGATAACGTGAAAAAAGATATCCATAAAATCAAGGTTGATCTGCGTGAGATACGTAAAGATCTTACGTGTGAGACTACCAGCCTGAGGCAAGGTTTTGTAAAAGAAACCACGACCCTGAGAAAAGAAGCCAAAACGGATTTTCGCCTGCTTTTTAGCGCGATTATATTTGTGGCGCTTGGGCTGGCCGGTATTATAGCTAAAGGTTTTCACTGGTTTTAATGGTCTGCTGAAAATAGCAAGTCAAAAATAAGGTCTGATACAGAAAGCATTTTTAGGGTTTTTCAGGCGCGTTAATATTGATGCTGGTTTATTTTTAAAGCCACTAGCTAAGCTCATCCTGTTATTGAATGCAGTAACAAGCAGAAAAAAAATGTAAGCGTGGCGGGTAAAACGTGGGCGCTTATTGACCGGGGCGCTGTTTTTATCTGTCGTTCAGCAAGAGCTCTTTTATAGGGGCACAGGCTCAACTATAAACCCGGCGGGGCGCGGCGTCCGCTTTGATAAGCAGAGCGGACGCGCACCAGCAGCCCTTTTCCTTAGCTCATCAGGCTGACCTGAGCGGCGACAATTCGCCAGCCTTCGGGCAGCTTTATCCAGGTCTGCTGCTGGCGGCCGATTTTATCCGTGCCTTCACGCGTAAATTCGGTACTGCATACCGCGCAGTCATCGCCAAACGTGGTGATAACCGTATTGCGCAGCTGGCGATCCAGTCCTTTTGCAGGTCGTGCGGCACGAAAAGCGCGAATGGCCTCAATACCGTAAAGATTTTCTCCGGCGCCCAGCCGCACGGTGCGCTCATCGTGCCAGAAAAGCTCGTCGAGCACGGCGGTATCGTTGCCGGTCAGCGCCTGCTCATAGCGGTAAAAGGCGGCGGTCACTTCCGCCAGTACCGCTGGCGTATTGATTTGGTTTTTCATACGGCAAAAGCTCCTGCGACCGGGGCTTTGGCGATGCCCATTTTTTCCAGCGTCCAGGCTGCGCGCAAGCAGGCTTCTTCTCTGAAGGGGGCGGCAATAAGCTGCAGGCCGATCGGCATGCCGTCCGGCGTTTGTAGCGGCACGGTTGTTACCGGCAGGCCAAGGAAAGAGACAGGCTGCGTCAGCATGCCCATACTGGCGCGAATAGGGAGATCGCTGTCGTTAATGCGCATCGTTTCCTGCCCAATGGGCGTGGCGCTGGCAGGCGTGGCAGGCGCAATCAGCACGTCAAAGTGTGTGAACAGCGGCAGCACCTGCTCGCGAAAATAGTGGCGAAAGCGCTGTGCCTGCACGTACCAGGCCGAAGGCGTCATCGCGCCAGCCAGCAGGCGCTCGCGTGACAGCGGTTCAAAACGTTCCGGCTGCGTACGCAGGGCGGGCAGATAAGCGTTGCCGCCTTCAGCTGCGGTAAGGATAAACGCGGCGGTACGGGCCAGCGCGGCCTCCGGCATCAGAACCTCTTCCTGCGCGTTCAGCGCTTTTGCTGCCACAGCTACCGCCGCGCGCGCTTTATCATCGCACCAGGTTTGAAAATAACCGCCCAGCACGCCACAGCGCAGGCCTTTGGCTCCCTGTTGCAACAGGCAATGCGCAGGCTGCACGGCTTTTTCCGCCTGAAAACCATCCTGCGGATCGCGGCCCTGTAGCGCATCGTATACCAACGCCAGATCTTCGGTGGTTCGGGCAAACGGGCCAATGTGATCCAGACTGGCGACAAAGGGCTGGCTGCCGCTGCGCGACAGACGGCCAAAGGTTGGCTTCAGACCAAAAATGCCGCACAGCGAGGCGGGCACGCGGATGGAACCGTTGGTGTCCGTCCCCAGCGAGAAATGCACCAGCCCGGAAGCAACCGCCGCCGCCGATCCGCCAGAAGATCCGCCAGCGATGCGCTGCAAATCATGAGGGTTACGGGTAGCGCCGTAATGGCTGTTTTCGGTGGTAAAACCATAGGCATAGGCATCCATATTCAGCATGCCGGAAAGCAGCGCGCCCGCTTCGCTTAGTTTGCGCACCGCCCAACTGTCTTCCCTGGCTGCCTGCCGATCGCTGAACAGGCTGGCGCCTGCCAGCGTAGTATGCCCGGCAACATCAAAAAGATTTTTCACGGCATAAGGCACCGCCGCCAGCGCAGGCAGAGGCCGATCTTCCCGGCGCAGCCGATCCAGACGATCGGCCTCGCTCAGCATGCGATCCCGGGTAACGCTGGTCCAGGCATTGATCTGCGGGTTGGTTTGCTCGATCTTATTGAGGGTCTGCTGCGCAATCTCACGGGCGCTCAGCTCGCCTTTAAGCAGGGCGGCCTGGAGTTCAGCAATAGACAAGGCGCTGAGCGTCATAATTTATATACCCCCGCGACTTCCTGCCGGTCGTCCAGAGGAAAAGCCATCAGCGGTTCGGCCATATCGGCGATGCGGGAAAACTGCGTCAGCAGCTCGCCGCGGCGCTGATCATCCAGCGTCAGGCCCAGCGCCTGCTCCATAAGTGCGAGATAAGCCGCCCAGTCGATTGCGGTTTCTTTCATTTTTTTCTCCTGTTAAAAACCGGCAGCGCTGCCGTTGCTGCGGGGATCGCAGGCGCCTTCCAGCATACCGTTGGTGTGGCGGACGATAGCGCCCGCGTGGCCGACCGCCTCGCTGAAATCAGGCAGAGCCTCAACCTCATGCCCCAGCTCGCGCAAGCGGGTAAAGGTTTCGGGCGAAAAGCGGCCTTCCAGCTTCAGAGAATCGGAGGTCTGGCCCCAGGTTCGTCCGAGTAGCCAGCGCGGCGCGCTGACGCACTGCTGCAGCGGCATGTTTTGCACCACATGACGGGTAAAAATGGCCGCCTGGGTTTGCGGCTGTCCATCACCGCCCATAGAGCCGTAGACCATAGTGCGGCCATCGTTCAGCCGCGCGGCGGCGGGATTGAGCGTATGAAAAGGCTGCTTGCCCGGCGCTAAAGCCAGCAGATGCGCCGGATCCAGGCTAAAGGCCGCGCCGCGATTCTGCCAGGTGATGCCGGTGCCGGGGATCACCACGCCGCTGCCAAATTCGTGATAGATGCTTTGAATAAAAGAGACGGCCAGGCCGCTGCTGTCCATTACGCCCATCCATACCGTATCGCCAGGCCCTTTGCCGGTGCCCCAGGGCGCAGCGTGGTGGTCACTGATTTCGCTTGCCAGTGTTGCCAGCCGATCGGAATCGAGCAGCGCCTGCATCTCGTCGCGCATATGCAGCGGATCGGTGATATAGCGATCGCGCAGCCCGAAAGCCAGCTTGGTCGCTTCCACGATACGATGGATGGTCTGCGCCTCGTCCGCTTGCGCCATCTGCAAACGGTCGGTAATGCCGAGGATCGCCAGCGACACCAGGCCCTGGGTCGGCGGCGTCATGTTGAAAACTTCGCCATATTCATGGCGGAGGCTTAAAGGTTTGCGGCGTTTTGCCCGCTGATTATTAAGATCTTCCAGCGTAATCGGCATACCCAGCGCGGACATTTCGCTGGCCAGCTTGTTCGCCAGCGAGCCGCGATAGAAGCTTTCCAGGCCTTCTTCCGTCAGCATACCCAGCGTGGCGGCGAGTTCCGGCTGGGTAAAGCGGCTACCTGCGCGCGGCACTTCGCCGTCCGGCAGAAAGGTAGCGGCAAAACCGGGCTGCATTGCCAGCTCATGATATTTACTGGCGGTAGCGGCTGCCTGCGACTGCGTTACGGGAATGCCGTCCGCTGCATAGCGGATAGCGTCGGCCAGCAGTCGCGAAAGCGGCATAACGGCGCTGTCGGACTCTTTCGCCACGGCCAGCGCTTCTGCCCAGCCGCTAACCGTTCCCGCCACGGTCAGTGCCGCTTTCGGCCCGCGGTGAGGGATAGCAGCCGCGCCCTCGTAAAAAGCAAAGTCGGCCAGCGAACCCGCAGCGCCGCTGGCGTCAATAGCTACCGGCTCGCCCTGTGGCGGCACGATTAGCCAGAAGCCATCGCCGCCAAGGCCGTTCATATGCGGATAAACCACGGCGATAGTAGCGGCCGCCGCAACCATAGCCTCGATAGCGTTGCCACCTTCCCGCAGGACGGCCAGCGCGCTTTCGCTGGCAAGATGGTGAGGTGTCACGGCCATGCCGAGCGGTGCGATATTGCTCTGAATCATCAGGATCTCACTGTGGGTCATGAATAGTTGAGTCAAGCAAGAGCCGTTCCACTTTGGCAGGCTCAGCCGGTTAAGCGTTAAAAGCGTGCAGGACACAGCAGGAAAAATTTGTTTGGCAGGCACGCTATTTGTATAGTCCCTGAAACTAAAGTTACCAGAGCTCAGGTTATGAAGCAGCTTGATGAACGTCTGAAAAGCCACTATCCGCAGCTGTCGCCGCAGGAACAGCGGGCGGCGGATTTTATCTTCGATCATTTCGACGATTTGATTAGCTATAACAGCGCTGAGCTGGCGCGCCTCAGCGGCGTATCCAAAGCTACCGTCAGCCGCCTGTTTAAGCGACTGGGCTACGAAAAATACCGCGATATGCGCGATGAACTGCGTGTTCTGCGTCAGAGCGGCATGCCGCTGGCGGATAACCGCGATGCGGTACAGGGCAATACTTTACTGGCGCGCCATTACAAGCAGGAGATGGCGAACCTGACGCAGTGGGTTAATCAGCTGGATGCGGCCCAGTTCAGCGAGGTGGTGCAGAAGTTGGCGACCAGCAGGCGTGTTTATATCGTCGGCATGCGCAACTCCTGGCCGGTAGCGCTGCACTTTCGCCAGCAGTTGCTCCAGGCACGCGGCGAGGTAATGATCGTGCCGCAGCCGGGACAAACGCTGGCGGAAGAGCTGCCGGATATGACGCCGGACGACATCGTAGTCACTATCGCCTTTCGCCGCCGGCCGCGCATTATCAAGCCGTTGTTACAACAGCTTCAGCAAAGCGGCATTCCCACGCTGGTGATCTGCGAGCCCCAGGCGCAGGCGATTCTGGCGCTGGCACGCTGGCGGCTTTGCGCACCACTGGACAGCGTGTCCGCTTTCGATAGCTACGCCTGCGCCAACAGCCTGATTAATTTACTGACCAACGCGCTGCTGCATGAGCTGCTGAGCAAAGGACGCCAGCGCATCCATCATATTGCCGATCTCTATAGCCAGCTGGACGAGCTGGAACAACGCTGACAGGGCACCATTTTGGTGCTTTGCTTTATTTCAGGGCAGCGGCGAAGCCAGATTAAAAACGCTTTCCGGCCCGCTACCCCATCTTTTCTATCTCTTCTTATTGTCTGGTTTTAAGGGTTTTTTTTTCTTATTTTGCCAGGGATACGGTTTTTTTTGCGGCTGGCACATTAGTTGCAAATGCTTTTTTCAGGAATCTTTCGTTTCATCTTGTGTTGACCGGGGAAGAAAAAAATGAAAAAAGCATTACTGATGTTAGCCAGCGCAGCCCTGATTTTTACGCATGCCGTAAAAGCGGATCAGCTACAGGATATTGAAAAGCGCGGCGTACTGCGCGTGGCCGTACCCCAGGATTTTCCGCCCTTTGGTTCTGTAGGCACCGATCTGCAACCGCAGGGTTACGATATTGATATGGCCAAATACCTGGCGAAACAGCTGAAACTTAAGTTGCAGCTGGTGCCGGTGACCAGCGCCAATCGCGTGCCTTATCTGCAAACCGACAAGGTAGATTTGGTGATCTCCAGCCTCGGCAAAAATCCTGAACGCGAAAAAGTTATCGCTTTCAGCCGCGCCTATGCGCCTTTTTTCCTGGGCGTATTTGGGCCGAAAGACGCGGCGCTAAAAGATGCGGCGGCGCTGAGCGGCAAATCAATCGGCGTCACCCGCGGCGCAGTAGAAGACATGGTGCTGAGCGATGCTGCGCCAAAAGATGCGCAGCTGAAACGCTATGAGGACAACAACACCACGCTTTCCGCTTATCTCTCGGGGCAGGTGCAATATGTGGCAACCGGCAACCTGGTGGTAGCGGCGATCGCCCGCCAGAACGCCGATAAAGCGCCGGTAGCGAAATTTATGCTGAAGGATTCACCGTGCTTTATCGGCATGCGGAAAAATGAGCCGACGCTAAAAGCGAAGGTGGACGCGCTGATCGACCAGGCAGTGAAAGATAAGACGCTGGACGGGCTGTCGCAGCAGTGGCTGAAAGCGCCGTTGCCGGCCGATTTCAGCGCGTAAGGCGGCATTATGACGGAGCAACTCGACTTTTCCGCGCTGCTGCCTTACTGGCCGCAGCTGCTGGCCGGGCTGTGGGTCACTATCCAGCTAACCGTGATGGCGACTATTGGCGGCGTGGCGCTGGGTATTTTTGGCGCAGCCTTGCGTAGCGGGCGGCCTTCGGTGCTCAGCCGCCTGTGGGGCTGTTATGTGGAGCTGATCCGCAACACGCCCTTTGTGGTGCAGCTTTTCTTTATTGTTTTTGGCCTGCCTAACCTGGGCCTGAAGCTAACCGCAGGCGAAGCGGCGCTGCTGGCGATGCTGATCAACCTTGGTGCCTACAGCACAGAAATCATCCGCGCCGGGATCCAGGTCACGCCAAAAGGGCAGTGGGAAGCGGGCCGCGTGCTTGGCCTGACCCGCTCGCAAACCTTTTTGCGCGTAGTGCTGCCGCCTGCGCTGAAGCGTATTTATCCCGCACTGGTCAGCCAGTGCATTATCGTGATGCTGGGCTCGTCGGTGGTTTCGCAGGTCTCTTATGAAGAGCTGACCTTCGCCGCCAACCTTATTCAGTCGCGTACTTTTTTAAGCTTTGAAGTTTATCTGGCCACCACGCTGGTCTATCTGGCGCTGTCGATTACGATGCGCCAGCTATTACTGATGGCCGGACGCAAATGGTTAGGAGCCCAATGAACACTTTTACCGACTGGGATATTTTACGCAATCTGCTGCTGGCGGCGCGCTGGACGCTGCTGCTGTCGCTGACCGCTTTCGTCGGCGGCACGCTGGTGGCGACGCCAATGGTAATGGTGCGCCTGACCCGTCGTCGCTGGCCCAACCGGTTAATCAGCGCCTATATCGAACTGTTTCAGGGCACGCCGCTGCTGATGCAGCTGTTTCTGGCTTTCTTCGGCGTGGCGCTGTTTGGCGTAGACGTTTCGCCCTGGACAGCGGCTTCGCTGGCGCTGACGCTCTACAGCAGCGCCTTTCTGATCGACATCTGGTTCGGCAGCATTCAGGCGCTGCCGAAAGGGCAGTGGGAGGCTTCGCGCTGCCTGGGGCTGAGCTTCGGGCAAACCTTATATCGCGTGGTGCTGCCACAGGCGCTGCGCATTGGTATCGCGCCGACCGTAGGCTTTGCTGTACAGGTGGTGAAAGGCACCGCGCTGGCTTCCATTATCGGCTTCGTCGAGCTGACTAAAGCGGGCACCATCCTGAACAACGTTACTTATCAACCCTTTAAAGTGTTTGCGCTGGTGGCGCTGGGCTACTTCCTGATCTGCTATCCGCTGTCGCGCTACAGCCAGTACCTGGAGAAAAAATTCAATGCCGCTCATCACCATTAATCAGGTACAGAAATATTACGGCGACAACCACGTGTTGAAAGGCGTGGATCTGGACGTCGAAATGGGCGAGGTCATCTCAATTATTGGCCGCAGCGGCTCAGGTAAAAGTACGCTGCTGCGCTGCATTAACGGGCTGGAAGGCTATCAGGAGGGTAGCATCAAGCTGGGCGGCATGACCATTACCGATCGCGATTCGCAGGCGCGTGAAATCAGCCGTTCCGTCGGCATGGTCTTCCAGAACTTCAATCTGTTTCCGCATATGACGGCGCTGGAGAACGTGATGCTGGCGCCCAGGCGCGTGCTGAAAAAAAGCGAAGCCGAGTGCCGGGCGCTGGCGGAGCAAATGCTGGAGAAAGTGGGGCTGGGCGAACGCATGGACTACTACCCGTCGAACCTTTCCGGCGGCCAGCAGCAGCGCGTGGCGATCGCGCGGGCGCTGGCGATGAAGCCGAAAGTCCTGCTGTGCGATGAAATCACCTCGGCGCTGGATCCGGAGCTGGTAGGCGAAGTTTTAAAAGTACTGGAGCAGCTGGCGAGCGAAGGCATGACGCTAATTCTGGTCACGCACGAAATGAATTTTGCCCGCGAGGTCGGCGACCGCGTGGTGTTTATGCATCAGGGCCGCGTGCGGGAAGAGGGCGACAGCAAAAGCCTGTTCGCCAATCCGCAAACGCCGGAGCTGAAACAGTTTATCTCATCGGTGCGCGGCCTGAGCTGAGCGCCGGATCGACAAGAGAAGGAAAGAAAATGGACGTAACCCGCTATCCACAACTTAATCCGCCGCAGCGCCTGCTGATGGGGCCAGGTCCGATCAACGCCGATCCTCGCGTGCTGCGTGCTATGTCCAGCCAACTGCTCGGTCAATACGATCCGGCAATGACGCATTACATGAACGAAGTGATGGCGCTTTATCGCGGCGTATTTCGCACGCAGAACCGCTGGACGCTGCTGATCGACGGCACTTCCCGCGCCGGGATCGAAGCGATCCTGCTGTCAGCGATCCGTCCCGGCGATAAAGTGCTGGTGCCGGTATTTGGCCGTTTCGGCCATCTGTTGTGTGAAATCGCCCGCCGCTGCCGCGCCGAGGTTCACACCATTGAAGCGCCCTGGGGAGAAGTGTTTACGCCGGACCAGATTGAAGATGCAATCAAAAGCGTGCGTCCGCGTCTGCTGCTGACCGTTCAGGGCGATACTTCCACCACCATGCTACAACCGCTGGCGGAGCTTGGCGGCATCTGCAAAAAGTACGGTGTATTGTTCTATACCGATGCCACGGCCTCGCTGGCAGGCAACGCGCTGGAAACTGATGCCTGGGGACTGGATGCGGTTTCCGCCGGGATGCAGAAATGTCTTGGTGGCCCGTCCGGCACTTCGCCGATCACGCTTAGCCCGGAAATGGAGGCCGCGATCCGCAAGCGCAAATGCGTTGAGGAAGGGATCCGCACCGCTGCGCATCAGGATGGCGATGAGGAGATGATCTATTCCAACTATTTTGATCTGGGCATGATCATGGATTATTGGGGGCCGGAGCGACTGAACCATCATACCGAAGCAACCACCGCGCTGTTCGGCGCTCGGGAATGCGCGCGGCTGATTATGCAGGAAGGGCTGGATAGCGGCATCGCCCGCCATAAGCTGCATGGCGATGCATTGCTGAAGGGTATCCAGGGAATGGGGCTGGAAACCTTCGGCGATCTGAAACACAAGATGAACAACGTGCTGGGCGTAATCATTCCGCAGGCTGTTAACGGCGACCAGGTCCGCAAGCTAATGCTGGAAGATTTCGGTATTGAAATCGGCACCTCTTTCGGCCCGCTGCACGGCAAGGTCTGGCGCATCGGTACTATGGGCTACAACGCCCGTAAAGATTGTGTGATGCAGACGCTAAGCGCGCTGGAGTCAGTACTGACCTATCTGGGCTACAAAACGCCGCAGGGAGCAGCGATGCAGGCGGCCTGGGATCATTACGCCGCCGGGAGCCGCTGATGCAGCCGGTCAGCCTCGCAGAGGCGGAACGCGCGGCGACAAGGATCATGGCACGCTGCGATAGCCTGGCGGAAATCAGCGAAACGCCGGATGCACTGACCCGTGTTTACCTGTCGCCTGAACACCTTCAGGCCAACAGGCTGGTCGGCGAATGGATGACGGCTGCCGGTATGCGCGTCTGGCAGGACAGCGTCGGCAATATCTGCGGGCGCTATGAAGGGCAGCAGCCAGGTGCGCCCGCGCTGCTGCTTGGCTCGCATCTGGATACCGTGCGCAATGCAGGGCGCTATGATGGCATGCTCGGCGTGCTGACCGCCATTGAAGCCGTACAGGCGCTGCACCAGCGTAACCAGCGGCTGCCGTTGGCTATCGAAATCGTCGGCTTTGGTGATGAAGAAGGCACCCGTTTTGGTATCACGCTGCTCGGCAGCCGTGGCCTGACAGGCAGCTGGCCGGAAAGCTGGGTCAGCCATCCAGACGGCAACAGCATCACCGTGGCGCAGGCAATGGCCGATGCCGGACTGGACGCACAGGAAATTGGCCAGGCGGCGCGCGAGGTAAGCGATATCGTCGCCTATCTGGAGTTACATATTGAACAGGGGCCATGCCTGGAACAGGAGGATTTGGCGCTGGGCGTGGTAACGGCGATTAACGGCGCGCGCCGCCTGAATTGCCGTTTTATCGGCGAAGCGGGCCACGCGGGCACGGTGCCGATGACGCATCGCAAAGACGCGCTGGCCGCAGCGGCGGAATGGATGGTCTTTATTGAACAGGCCGCGCCAAAGCATGGCCCGCAGCTGGTAGCTACTGTCGGCACGCTACAGTGCCAGCCAGGTGCGGTTAATGTTATTCCCGGCGAAGTCATGCTAAGTCTGGATATACGCGGGCCGGAAGATCGGGCGCTGGCTGAACTGCTCTCAGAGCTGCTGACCCAGGCGGAGGCAATAGCGCTGCGGCGCGGTCTGAGCTTTAGCGCCGAAGAGTATTACCAGATCCCGGCCACGCGCTGCGATGAAAAACTTCAGAAGGTGCTGAGCGAAGCCGTAACTCAGGTTCAGGGACGCTCGCTGTCGCTGCCCAGCGGCGCGGGCCATGACGCCATCGCCATAGCGGAACGCTGGCCGGTCGGCATGCTCTTTGTGCGCTGCGATCGTGGCATCAGCCATCATCCGGCGGAGTCAGTAAAGACAGAAGATGTGGCAAAAGCGGTGCGTGCGTGGACAAAAGCGGTAAGTGACGTGGCGTTGTTGTGGCATACCGCAGGAGAAGAGCATGTCGCCTGAAGAGTTTAATCAGCTTTCAGTCCCCGAAGCGAAAAAACGGCTGGCGCACTGCGTAGCGCTGGAAAGCTGGATCGAGGCGCTGGTCGCCGCGCGCCCGTTCGCTTCGCTGGAGTCGCTGCTGCAAACCGGCGACAGGCTGGCGCGCGGTTGGGATGGCCTGGCGCTGGATAAAGCGCTGTCAGCTCATCCACGTATCGGCGAGAAGGCCAGAGGCGACGACAAAGAGGCTTCGCTTTCCAGAAATGAACAGGGCAGCGTGCAGCAAGCCGACAGCGAACTGAAACAGGCGCTACGCTCAGGCAACGCCACTTATGAACAGCGCTTTGGTCGGGTGTTTTTGATTCGCGCCAAAGGGCGAAGTGGTGAAGAGATGCTGGCCGAGCTGCATCGGCGGCTGGGCAACGATCCGCAAAGTGAGCAGCGGGAAGCGCTGGATCAGCTACGAGAAATCACGCTGCTGCGTTTGCGGGACACTTTTCAGTAACAGGAGCGCTTAATGAGCACCATCACCACCCATATCCTGGATACCGCGTTGGGCAAACCAGCCATTGGTGTAGCGGTATCGCTGGAGCAGAACAGTAGCCAGGGCTGGCTGCCGGTAGCTCAGGGAGAGACCGACGCGGACGGGCGTATTAAAGATTTAACCCCGGAACCGCTGGCGCCCGGCCACTACCGTTTGATTGCTGAAATCGGCGACTACTTTGCTGCCGAAGGACGCGACGCGCTTTACGTCAGCGCCCAGATCGACTTTGTGCTGCCGGAAACGGGCAGTCATTACCATCTTCCTTTCTTAATCTCACCGTGGTCGTGGTCAACCTATCGCGGGAGCTGAACCTTTAACCGCAGGTCACGCGGCCTGCAAGGCAGATAACAGCGGGGCCGCTCCCCGTCAGAGGGCACTACTATGACTATCAGAAGCGTCAGGCCAGAAGATACTCGTTATCCGGCAGGCAAATCCTTTGCCTGGGGATTACAGCATGTATTGACGATGTACGGCGGAATTATCGCGCCGCCGCTGATCATCGGCTCGGCGGCAGGACTCTCCGCAGCCCAGTGCGGCATGTTGGTAACGGCGGCGCTATTTGTCAGCGGCTGCGCCACGTTGTTACAGGCGCTGGGCGTGCCGGGCTTCGGCGCACGCTTGCCGCTGGTACAGGGCGTTTCCTTCGCGGGCGTTGCGACCATGGTCACATTGGTAACAGGCGATGGCGGGCTGCCGGTAGTCTTTGGTGCGGTTATCGCTTCTTCCCTGATCGGCCTGCTGATGGCGCCGCTGTTCGCTCATATTATCCGCTTTTTTCCACCGGTAGTGACCGGCACGGTAATCACCGTAATCGGCCTGTCGCTGATGCCGGTAGCCGCGCGCTGGGCAATGGGCGGTAATCCCCATGCATCAGGTTGGGGTTCGCCGGGCAATATCGGGCTGGCTGCGCTGACGCTGGGTCTGGTGCTGTTATTTAACCGTGTAGGCAACGCAGCATTTAAAAGAGTAGCCGTTCTGGCCGCAATGGTTATCGGTACGCTGTGTGCTTTTGCGGCCGGAAAAGCCAACTTCTCCAGCGTGCTTAGCGGTAAAATAGCGGCGCTGCCGGGCGTTTTCAGCTTCGGACTGCCTGTTTTCGATATGGCGGCCATTCTGTCGATGACGCTGATTGTGCTGGTGCTGCTGACCGAAACCACTGCCGGGCTGATCGCCATCGGCGAAATTGTTGGTACGGAAGTAGACAGCAAACGCATCGCCAGCGGCCTGCGCGCCGATATGCTAACCAGCGCGCTTTCGCCTCTGTTCAACTCTTTTCCGCAAAGCGCTTTTGCGCAGAATATTGGCCTGGTCGCCATCACCGGTATCAAGAGCCGCTATGTTGTCGCGGCTGGCGGCGTGATTCTGGTTTTGCTGGGCTGCCTGCCCGTGCTGGGACGGATTGTTGCCGCCGTTCCAGCGCCGGTGCTGGGCGGTGCTGGCGTGGTGCTCTTCGGCACGGTGGCGGCTTCCGGCATTCGTACCCTGGCGAAAGTAGACTACAAAGAAAATATGAATCTGGTAGTGGTGGCGACGGCGATCGCCTTCGGTATGATCCCCATAGTTATGCCGACTTTTTACGACCAGTTTCCCGGCTGGGTTCGCACTATTTTTCATTCCGGTATCAGCGCGGCCTGCGTGGTAGCGGTAGCGCTAAATATTCTGTTTAACCGGATTACTGCACCGGCAGCAATAGCAGAAGGCCGCTCGGGGTAAGCTGTCGCCATTTTGTGAGCCGTTGCGCGGTAAGCCTGAATCTTCTCTTTTATAGTCCGTCTGTTTTTATGCCGCTGCTTAAAATCAGGAAAAGGGACTATGAGCTATCATCCAAGGATACGGAAGCTGATCGCGCTGCTGCATCAGGCGGGCAGCCCGCTGACCGGACGGGAAATTGCTAAAAAGCTGGCGATTAAAGTCAGAACGCTGCGCAGCGATATAGCCCGCTATCGGGAGGATCTGGCGCAGGATGGCGTGCAGCTGCTTTCCCGTCAGGGCGTAGGCTATGAGCTGATCGTTAGCGATGGCGATAAATATGCCGCACTGCTTGATGCCTTTCGCCAGCCGGGCAGCGATCGGCATGCCGTACTCCCGCGCACGCTGACCGAAAGAGTAAATTATCTTATCCGGGCTTTGCTCGCCGCCAGCGATTATCTCCGCCTGGACGATCTCGCCGACGAAATGTGCGTCAGCCGCTCTACGCTGAATAGCTGCATGAAAGAAGTACGCGAGTCGCTGGCCCGTTTCGGGCTGCAGCTGAGCGGAAAATCCGCCTGCGGCGTTAAACTCAGCGGCAGCGAACTTGGCCTGCGTCAGGCTATCGCCCGCTACTTTTTCTACGATGATAATCTTCCGGCAGATGCCGACGCGCTGCAGCTGGCCCGACGCCGCGAAATCAGGGCAATGCTGGCGGAGACGCTGGAAGAAAATCAGCTGAAGCTGACCGATACCGGATTGCAAAGTATGGTGGTTCATCTGGAAATCGCCTTGCTGCGTCTGACCGTCTCTTCCGGAAAACCTTCGCTGCCGACAGACTACGCAGGCTTACAGGACAGCAATGAATACCTGGCGGCGCGACAACTGGCGGCACGTCTTGAAGCGGCTTTTGGCGTCCGCTTTCCTGAGACCGAGCGCTGTATTATCGCTATTCATCTGAGCGGCAAGCGCAGCCTCAGCCCACAGTGCCTGGACGAAGCCAGGTCAGATATTTCCCAATTAATTGACAAGATTATTCGCCGCCTCGTCAGCGTTTATAACGTTAATTTTGCCGATGATTTTGAGCTGTATAAGCTGCTCTCACTGCATTTAATGCCGATGCTTGAACGCCTGCGCTGGCAGCTAAAAATACAAAATCCGCTGCTGCAACAGATAAAAGAAGAGAATCTCCAGGCTTTTGATATGGCGGTACTGGCCGCGGATACAATTCGGCAGGAAACCGGGCTAAGCATGGATGAAGCGGAAACCGGCTATCTGGCCGTGCACTTTGCGCTGGCGCTGGAGCGGCAGGAGCGGCAGCACAAAAGTAGCGTGGTGGTGGTCTGTGCCAGCGGTACAGGTAGCTCGCAGCTACTGCTGTACCGCATCAAACAGCGGTTTGCTCAAAGCCTCAGCCGGATCAGCGTGGTGCAGCTTTATGAGCTGAAACAGTTCGATCTACGCGGTTACGATGCCATCCTGTCGACCGTTGAAGTGCCTTTTGCAACAGAAGTGCCGCTGCTGCGCATTAATGCTTTCCCTGAGCTTCAGGAACTGACGCGGGTAGAGCAGTGGCTGCAAGCGGCGCGGCCAGCGGCTTACGGTATTCCTGAAGCTTATTTCCGGCGCGAGCTTTTTTTTACCGATTTGCAAAGCCGCGAACGGGACGCGTTGATTAGCGAGTTCTGCCAGCGAATCGCTCGCCATGTTGCCGTCGGCGAGAACTTCACGCAAAGAGTGCTGGCGCGCGAGCACCTTTCCTCAACCGAGTTCGGCAACGGCGTAGCTATCCCTCATCCTTTGCAACCCGGCGGCGAGCAGACTTTTGTCGCCGTTGCTATCCTGCCTGCAGCAATCCTCTGGCACACAAAAAAAGTGCGCTATCTGTTTTTACTGAATATTTGCGAAGGTGAAAAGGCGCCTCTTGACCCTCTGTACGACTGCCTGATTTCGTTGCTGGAAAGCCCGGACAGGCTGGCACAGCTCACTGATGCCACTTTTTCAGCTTTTCTCAGTCTTCTACGCTCTGAGGATAAGAAGCCGCAGGCGGGGGAAATCCGTCTGTAAAAAATGCCGCTTCCTCTGCGGCATTTTTCTGTATACGAATATGGGGTGAGAAAAGCCAGAATAGCGGTTGTAAAAGCAGCGAGGCGCGAAACCTTCGCGCCGATGGAGAAGGAAAACAAAAATGGAACATGCCTCAACCGCTTTGCTGGAAAAATACCTGATGCCCGTGGTGGCTAAAGTAGGCAGCAACAAAGCTCTGACCATTATCCGTAACGCAATGTGCGCCTGTATGGCGCTGTTGATTATCGGCAGCACTTCAATTCTTTTTTCCAATATTCCCTGGGCGCCTGCCGCGCGTTTTATGGCGCCGGCCGAGCCGTTTTTTAACGCGATTTTTAATGCCACTACCGGCATGATGGGACTGTTGACGGCGGCCAGCATCGCTTATTACGGCGCGCTGGAATATAAGCAGGATATTTTTGTCAGTATCGCCACTTCGGTCAGCCTGTTTATTCTTAGCCAGCATCATTATTCCGGCGGCGAACTGGCGCTAAACGTGGAGGGGCTGGGGACGCCCGGCCTGATTAGCGCTATTTTAATCGGTTTTATTACCTTAAAAATCCTGGACTTGTTTAAACGTAAAAATATTGCAATACGGCTACCGAAAGGCGTGCCGGATGCTGTTAGCGAGTCTTTTACTTCGCTTTTGCCCGCTCTTTTTCTGCTGGCGGCTTTTAGCCTACTGGTGGTGGTATTTCATTTTAATATTAATGCCATTATCAGCCGCGTTATGACTCCGGTTACCTTCGTACTGAATTCGGCGCCGGGCTATGCCGTTTACCATATGCTCTGCGCGCTGGTGTTTTTTTGCGGCATCAATTCCCAGGTCGTTATTGGCGTGGCGATGCCTTTTCTGATGCAGAACGGCGCGTTGAATGAGCAAGCCTTTCGCGCTGGCGAAGAAGTGCTCTATGCCGCAACCAATGCTACGGATGCGATGATTTGGTCCGGCGGGACGGGCGCGACGCTGGGGCTGGTGTTACTGATGTCGCTAACGGCAAAAAGCCAGTATTTCAGAAAGCTGGGGCGCATGTCGCTGGGGCCGGGTATTTTCAACATTAACGAACCGGTCATTTTCGGCACGCCAGTCTGTTTCAATCCGCTTTTTCTGCTGCCTTTTATCTTTACGCCGGGCCTGCTCGCTGGCACAACCTATCTGCTTATGCAGCATGGCGTGATCGATCTGCCGCATGTCGCCAATCTGCCCTGGACCACGCCGGGCTTTATCGTGGGATTTCTGATGACCGGCGGCAGCCTCTCCACCACGCTATGGTCTTTGCTGATCGTAGTGATTTCGCTGCTTATCTACTATCCCTTCTTCCGTATCGCTGACCGGCAGCTTTATCTGAAAGAGCGTGAAGAAGCGGCAAACATTGAAAAGGAAACTACCGCATGAGCCATCCTGTACAGGCCGCTTTTCCGGCAGATTTTTTATGGGGCGCGGCGACTGCCGCCTATCAGGTCGAAGGTGCATTCGATCGCGACGGCAAAGGCGTTTCCGTGCAGGATGCCAAAAATCACTGCAACGCCTTTCACGACACCTCGGTAACATCCGATCATTATCACCGCTTCCGCGAGGATGTGGCATTGATGAAAGAGCTGGGGCTGAAGTCCTACCGTTTTTCCATTGCCTGGACGCGTATTTATCCGGATGGCGTAACCCTGAACCAGCCCGGCATCGCTTTTTACCATCAACTGATCGATGTATTACTGGAAAACGACATTACGCCACTGATTACGCTTTATCACTTCGACCATCCGCAGGCGCTGCAGGAGCGCTATAGCGGCTGGTACAGCGACCGGATGATTGATGATTTTCTGCGTTTCGCTGAAACCTGTTTTCGATCGTTTGGCGATCGTGTCCGCCACTTTATGACGATATGCGAGTCCAATAATGTTGTTCTCTATCCCGATTTAATCGGCGGTGTGCCGCAAGGTGTAGAGGTAGAAACCTGGCGCTTTCAGGTCAGCCGCGTGATGGCGCTGGCGAATGCCCGAGTAATAAAGCTTTGCCGCCAGCTGCTGCCCCAGGCCAGCATCGGGCCCTGTATTGGTTATGCCGTCGCCTATCCGGCTACCTGTGCGCCGGAAGATGTGCTGGCCGCGCTGAACGAAGATGAATTTCGGACTTTTTATCCGCTCGATCTGCTGTGCCTGGGGCGACAGAACCCGGCCGTGGTCAGCTTTTTTGCTCGCCGGGGGCTGGATATCCGTTTGCCACCTGACGAACTGGCGGAGATCGGCAGCGTAAAACCTGACTTTATCGCCTTTAACTACTATCAGAGCGACGTAGCTAAGCACTGCCCGGAAGAAAGCCGGCAGCAGCAGCCCGATTTTAATCCCGACGGCCAACAGGGCGGTTTTACTTACCCGGCCTTTCCAGGCCTTTACGCGGGCGACAGCAACCCTTATCTGCCCCGCAACGACTGGGACTGGGAGATAGATCCCGTAGGGCTGCGTATCGCCTGCCGCAGGCTTTACGATCGCTATCAGCTGCCGCTGATGATCACGGAAAACGGGCTGGGCGCTCGCGACACGCTGGCGGACGGCGAAATCGCTGATTTATACCGGATCGACTATCTGCAAAAACACCTTGTGCAAATGCGGCTGGCAATGGCTGAGGGCGTTCCCGTACTGGGCTATTACGCCTGGTCTTTCATGGATGTGATGAGCACCAGCAACGGCTATGGCAAACGCTATGGTTTTGTTTACGTGGACAGAGAAGATAAGGATTTAAAAACGCTGAAGCGCTTTAAAAAGGCCAGTTTTTACTGGTACCAGAACGTGATCGAAAGTCAGGGAAGCGCGCTTTTCACAACTGAACAGGAGAGTTTTCGATGAAAAAGATTTTACTGATGTGTTCCGCCGGGATGTCGACCAGCATCATGGTGAAAAAAATGCAGGAAGCAGCGGAAAATATGGCGGTTAACGTCGCTATTAAAGCTATTCCGGAACAAGCCTTAAACGAACATCTGGCGGGAACGGATATTATTCTGCTTGGGCCGCAAATTCGTTTCTTAAAAGAAAAGGTGCAGGAGGCGGCGCAGCCCGTGCCCGTGTGCGTTATCGATACCATGGACTACGGCACCATGAACGGCGAAAAGATCCTGCGCGAGGCGCTGGCCAGGCTGGAAGCAAAATAATATGGATATGGAAAACATCTGTTTTGAACTGATTTGCCACGTGGGTGAAGCCCGCTCGTCCTTTATCGAGGCGATCCAGGAGGCGAAAAAAGGGCATTTTGCCCGGGCGCAGACGCTAATAGAAAGCGGCAAAGAGAGCTACAGCCAGGGACATGCGGTGCATGCCCGGCTGGTGGAAGCAGAGATGAACGGTTTGCAGGAGCGGCTGCCGCTGATTCTTATTCATGCTGAAGATCAGATGATGAGCGCAGAAAATTTCAAAATATTGAGCGAGGAATTTGTCGCGCTCTATCAGCGTCTGCTGGTTCATTAAGGAAAAGCCCGACGCAGCCAGCGCCGGGCCCTAACTCTGCATTACAGGCTAAAATTATCCGCATCGCGCCACGCCGGAAAGCGCTCGCGATATTCACGTAACGTCTCCAGCGCCAGCTCTGCATTCAGTACGGCAGGCTGGTGCGGTTCGCCAGCGGCTATTATATCGCCCAGCGGACTGATAATCCGGCTATCGCCGCTGTAGCTATGGCCGTTAGCGTCCGTACCGACCCTGTTGCAACCAACTACATACGCCTGGTTTTCAATTGCCCGCGCCAGCAGCAACGCCTGCCAATGCGCTGACCGCGCCGCTGGCCAGTTGGCAACATAGAGCGCCAAATCGTAATCATTACGGTTGCGGGAAAAAACCGGAAAGCGCAGGTCGTAGCAAATCTGCGGCAGAATGCGCCAGCCGCGAAAAGCAATGATTTCACGGCTTGCGCCTGCCCGGTAGTGGTTGTGCTCGCCAGCCATGCGAAACAGATGACGCTTGTCATAGCGATGCGTTGTGCCGTCCGGCTCGACCAGCAGGAAACGATTTACTGCGCCTTGCAGGGTCTGAATAGCGACGCTACCACCAACCATGGCGTTGGCCGCGCTGGCTTTTTCCTGTAGCCACTCCACCACGCGCGCTTCCGGCAGCGAGCTTTGCGCTGCTTCCATGGCAAAGCCGGTAGTAAACATCTCCGGCAGCACGATCAAATCGCGGTCTTTCAGGCCGCTAAGCAGGCCGTCAAAAAAACGCAGGTTGGCTTCGCCGTCCATCCAGACCAGCGGCTGTTGTAAAACGCTGAGCTTCAAAGTTGACACAGGCGCTCCGCAGCGGCATCCAGCGTGGCTTCCTGCTTGGCGAAGCACAGGCGGATGAGTTTATGAGGGAAAGGTGCGGCGCAGAACACCGACAGCGGAATTGCCGCGACGCCCGCTTCTTTGGTCAGCCACTGGCAGAAGGCGACATCGTCCAGATCGGAAATGGCGCTATAGTCGGCCAGCAGAAAATAAGTGCCCTCGCACGGCAGGATTTTCAGACGGCTTGTTGCCAGCGCCTGCACAAAGCGGTCGCGGCGCGCCTGATAAAAAGCGGGCAGCTCGCGGTAGTGCTCAGGCTCGGCGTTAAGCATATCGGCCAGCGCCAGCTGCGCGGGCGTATTGACCGCGAAGGTCAGATACTGATGCACCTTGCGTACCTCCGCCGTTAAAGCCGCTGGCGCTACGCAATAGCCGACCTTCCAGCCGGTCATATGAAAAGTTTTGCCAAAAGAGGAAACGGCAATCGCGCGTTCGCGTAGCTGAGGATGCGCCAGTACACTGGCGTGACCTTCCTTTGCAAAGCAAATATGTTCGTATACTTCATCGCTCAGGACATAAATTTCCTGCGCTTTGACCGCCTGCCACAGCGACTCAAAATCGCTTTTTTGCCAGACGGTAGCGGAAGGATTATGCGGCGTATTCAGGATCACCAGGCGAGTGCGCGGGGAAAGTAGATCGGTAAACGTCTGCCAGTCAACGTTGAAGGCTGGTGGCTGTAACGCGATACGTTTCATTACGCCGCCAGCCAGCGTTACCGCTGGTGCATAGCTGTCGTAGCTTGGATCAAAGCAAATAACCTCATCGCCCGGGCGTACCAGCGCGGTAATGGCCGCGTAGAGAGCTTCGGTAGCGCCTGCCGTAACCGTAATCTCGCTGTCAACGTCAGGCCTGTAGCCATACAGCTCTGCCGTTTTCGCCGCAATCGCTTCTCGCAGCGGCTGCACGCCGGTCATTGGCGCATACTGGTTGGCGCCTGCGCTCACATGATGTGCCAGCCGCGCTTTCAGATAGTCCGGGCCGTCGAAGTCGGGAAAGCCCTGAGAAAGATTGATAGCGTTATGCTGCTGCGCCAGCGCGCTCATTTGCGAAAAAATAGTGGTGCCCAGTGCGGGAAGCTTACTCTCAGGCGTAATCGACGTCTGGCTCATTATCAGTACCCTTGCGGAACGTTTTGGCCTGCTTTAATCCTGCTTTCGACAACTGCCTGTTGCTCGTTGGAGGGCTGGCTTGCTGTAGCGCGAGGAGTAAAGGGCGTTCATGATGTGTTAGCTCATTGCCGCACTATAACGTCGATGATAGTATTTGGCAATCAAGACGCTTAGACGTCTAAACATATAACGTTATGCCATGCTTAGAAAAAAGGAAGGCTATGACAACATCGCAACTTGACCAGCTGGTGGCGGCCTGCCACTGGATTGGGGCTAAAGGCTGGGCACCCGCAACCGGCGGCAATATGTCGGTGCGTGAAAACGGCGAATTTTGCCTGCTCAGCGAATCCGGCAAGGACAAGGGAACGCTAACCAGTGGGGATTTCATTCGGGTCAGTATTGCTGATAACAGCGTGGCTTCTGGCCGCAAACCTTCTGCGGAAACAGGACTGCATACGCTGATTTACCGACTGTTCCCTGAGGCAGGTGCCGTACTGCATACCCACACGGTGAACTCGACCGTGCTTTCCAGGGTCGAGAAGGGCGCCGCGCTTAAGCTGCAAGGTTATGAAATGCAGAAAACGCTGGCCGGGCAAAGCTCGCATCTCGATAGCGTGAGCATCGCGCTTTTCGATAACGATCAGGATATTGCCGCGCTGGCGGGCCGGATTGAAAGCTTTGCTGCCGTTAATCCGCTGCGCTACGGCTTTCTGCTGCGCGGACACGGCCTTACCTGCTGGGGGCGCGACGTTAACGAGGCTCGCCGCCATCTTGAGGGGCTGGAATTTCTGTTCCAGTGTGAATTACAGCTAAGACTTCTGGAGGCGAAATGATCCGCGCTATTGTCACCGATATTGAAGGCACTACCAGCGATATCCGCTTTGTGCATAACGTGCTTTTCCCTTACGCGCGAGAAAATCTGGCCGCTTTTGTCGCCGCATTCCAGCATCGTGAAGATGTGGCGCAGGCGTTAAGCGATCTGCGGGACGAAATCGCGCAGCCGCAGGCCACGATTGAAGATTTAATCACCGTGCTTTTCGGCTTTATGGATGAAGATCGCAAATCCACCTCGCTAAAAGCGTTGCAGGGCATGATCTGGCGCGACGGTTATCTGAACGGTAGCTTTACCGGGCACCTTTATCCCGATGTGCTGCCCGCGTTTAAAGCCTGGCAGACACAGGGAATAAAACTGTATGTTTATTCATCTGGATCAGTAGCTGCGCAGAAATTGTTATTTGGCTACAGCGACGAGGGTGATATTACCTCATTGTTCAGCGGCTATTTTGATACGCGCGTCGGTGCCAAGCGTGAGACCGCCTCTTATCAGAATATTGCTGCCGATATTGGACTGCCGCCGAATGAATTGCTGTTTTTATCGGATATTCATCAGGAGCTGGATGCCGCGCAGCAAGCTGGCTGGTACACAGTTCAGCTTATTCGCGATGAAGCGGACAGCGGCAGCAGCCATTGTCAGGTCAATCAATTTAGTGAAATTAACACGGAGCGGTTTGCATGAGCGCACTGACTATTTTTACCGACAGCGAAGCCAGCACGCCAGTCTGGCAAAGCAGCGATGCCGAAGAGATTCGCCACAAGCTCAACAGCAAAAACGTGCGCTTCGAGCGCTGGGAAGCGAACCGCGATTTGGGCGTGGATCCCCAGCCGGAAACGGTAATTAAAGCCTACCAGCACGCCATCGATCGGCTGGTGGCAGAGAAGGGCTATCAAAGCTGGGATGTCATCAGCATGCGCTCGGATAATCCGCAAAAAGAGACGCTGCGCGAAAAATTTCTTTCCGAGCACACGCATGGCGAAGATGAAGTACGTTTTTTTGTCGAAGGCGCCGGGCTGTTCTGTCTGCATCTGGATGGGCATATTTACCAGATTCTGTGTGAGAAAAACGACCTGATCTCCGTGCCGGCGGGGACGCCGCACTGGTTCGATATGGGATCTTCGCCACACTTTACCGCAATCCGCATCTTTGATAATCAGGAAGGCTGGATAGCGAATTTTACCGGCGATAACATTGCGGATGCTTATCCACGCCTGCCTTAACTGGGCTGTAAGCAACCAGGCAGGGTAGTAAGCTTTTCAAAGAGCGTAGCGAGAAGCTGCTGCTCTGCATAGCAGCAAAAAGCCCGGGCTGAAACGACCACCGGGCTTTTTGCGTTAAGGGCTACTGTTATTTAGCCATTAATCGGGGCGTTTTTTTGGCTATACGCCACAGTTTGATTAGCCCGGGCATTTATCCGGAAAATATTTTTTTGCGAGTCGCCTTTATTTATTCTGGTGGTGCTTTATTGCATATTTTTACGGGCCGCAAACTGTGGCGAGAAAGTTTTATGGAAATTAATAAGAGTTATCGCGCTAATTAAAGGCGTAATAAATCGTAGAAGGAAGACTGAAATGAGAGAGATAACCACGCAGGAAACAGGCTACGTCAGCGGCGGCTCGTTTGTCAGCAATATTAATCTGGCCGGGCTCTCCTTTGCTGCCGGGCTATTTACAGCCGGTTTTATTATCCTGGGCGGCATAGTCTTGTTAAATGGCATTCACCAGGGGAATAATACTCCTCCGTTTGCATCGCCAGGGCCGACTCCTTATCCATCACCAGCCCCGACTCCCTTTCCAGAGCCTGATGTGACCTGATAAAACCTCTGGCAGTCTGATACACCTTTATTTAAGGCGTATCAGACGCCAGTTTCTTGTTGCTCAGTTTTGTCTGGCTTCCCCCTCTTTTTATGGCAAACTACGTAAAAGCCGATAGTGGGTGGCAGGTATGCGAAGCCTGAACGGATGCGACCAGTAAATTCAGCACATAGCTGCGCATTTACTACCCAAACCATCGTCAAATAAAGCTCGTTGATTAAGAATGGCCCTTAACGATTAACAGGGGTTATTGCTTTTCAAAAAAATAATAAGCACGCATTGGTGTGTAATAACTGCCGTAATTTACTTTTTACCCTATACAGGGTTCTGGATATTTATAAGGTGTTTTATGCACTATAAACAATAATTCCTGAATTATCTATTTTAATTTTTCCAAATATCCCTTATCTCAGGTTAATCTGAAATATAATTATCCTTTAGTTATTTTTAGGGGAAAGGTAAAAATAATTGAAGTAACTAATTTCTCTTGTTACCATGCGCTGGCTATATTTAACTTGCTGTCGCTAATGGCTATGCCGGTTACGTATAGCACCTTGTAAAAATTGCTACTCTCTGTCAGCTAAAAAACCTGGATAAACGCTAATGGTTTTCAGCTGCAGGGACTCACTTATTAATGAAAGGAAACATACAATGAGAGAGTTAAACCCACAGGAAGTTAATGAAGTCAGCGGCGGCTGCTTCAGCAGTTTGGGCACTGTTTTTAATAGTATTTTTAGCGCCTTATTAAGCATTTTTGGCTTGTCCAGTTCAAGCTCTGGCTCAAGTTCCGGTTCCGGCTCAAGCTCTGGTACCGGCACAACATCTTAATTAGTACGGTGTTATTTATCAGGCCGTCCGCGGCGGCCTGATAGTTGGTTCCAATCAGACAACTATTTTAAAAACGTAAAACGGCTGTATAAATTAATTATTACCTTAAAGCCGATAAACAGAACGGCTTTTTTTCTTTTCGTCAATTTCTTCCCGCGCATTGGCAGAGTAGCTACTTTTTTGTCAACGGCGGCCAGCGGCCCTGCAAACAGGCTGCGGATTGGTTTTACTGATAACTTTATCCGCCCGGCCTGAAATTCTTATCCTGAGATTTTGTTATGGCACAGCCTTCCTTGCCCGGTTAACCTGTTGGCGTTTTGCAGGCATAACCTCAAAGGATCCACTATGAAAGATGCACATATTCGCCTGGCTATCGTCGGCGTTACTGGTCGCATGGGGCGCCAGCTGGTTCAGGCTGCTCACGAAGCGCAAGGCGTGTCGTTAGGCGCCGCGCTGGCGCGAGAAGGCTCTTCGCTTATCGGCAGCGATGCGGGCGAACTGGCCGGGATCGGCGCGCTGGGGATCAAAGTCAGCGATCGGCTGGTCGCAGATGAGTTTGACGTATTGATCGATTTTACGCGTCCGGAAGGCACGCTGGAGTATATGGCTTTTTGCCGCCAGCATCAGAAAGCGATGATTATCGGCACCACGGGTTTTGACGAAGCGGGTAAAGCAGCGATTAAAGCGGCTGCGCAGGAGATTGCCATCGTGTTCGCCGCTAACTTCAGCGTTGGTGTGAATCTGGTGCTGAAGCTACTGGAAAAAACGGCCAAAGTGATGGGCGACTATGCTGATATCGAAATCACAGAAGCGCATCATCGGCATAAGGTCGATGCACCATCCGGCACCGCGCTGGCGATGGGAGAGGCTATTGCCGATGCTATGGCATGGGATCTCAACGAGCATGCGGTCTACAGTCGTGAAGGCCATACTGGCGAGCGCAAGCCGCAAACTATTGGTTTTGCTACGGTACGCGCTGGCGATATCGTTGGCGAGCATACGGCGATGTTTGCCGATATCGGCGAACGCATTGAGATTACGCATAAGGCTTCGAGCCGAATGACTTTTGCCAAAGGCGCGGTTCGCGCGGCTGAGTGGGTAAAGTCTAGGAAAACAGGCTTGTTTGATATGCGTGACGTGCTTAATCTCGAAAATATCTGATCTATTCGTTAATTATATATTCTTTATAAACAAATAGTTAAGGGTGCTTAGTGTGCCCTTTTTGTTTTTTTAAGGGTTAAACTAATTATTTATCCATAAATCGGATTTTATGACTATTTGTGCCGTTTTTGTAGCGGAGTTCACATTAATTTTGACCATTTGGTCTGCTATTTATGCTGACTTTCTGCTTTTTGCTATTGATTTCCACAGGCAACCGTTTTTATCACTATGATAGCTGCTGTTTTTGGCGGTTATTGACTATCTTGCTCACCAGTTGCGTAAAAAACCATGCTTAAGGGTGGACATTAGCCAGAGCGATCATTAGAATGCGCGCAATTTGCCAAAAATCGAGCAGTCAGGCGGTTTTTGCATTGATTTAAGGGGTCTCTCTGAATTAATATGCAAATAATGTGACTGTTTATTCTCTGGAGGATGTTTTGATTAAGTCAGCGCTATTGGTTCTGGAAGACGGAACCCAATTCCACGGTCGGGCCATTGGGGCAACCGGAACGGCCGTGGGAGAAGTTGTTTTCAACACTTCGATGACCGGTTATCAAGAAATCCTCACTGATCCTTCCTATTCCCGCCAGATTGTTACTCTTACCTATCCTCATATCGGCAACGTCGGCACTAATATCGCAGACGAAGAGTCCGCTCAGGTTCACGCCGAAGGTCTGGTTATCCGCGATCTGCCGCTGATTGCCAGCAACTTCCGTAATGAAGAAGGGCTGTCTGCCTATCTTCAGCGCCTGAATATCGTGGCTATTGCCGATATTGATACGCGTAAGCTGACCCGCCTGCTGCGTGAAAAAGGCGCGCAGAACGGCTGCATCATCGCAGGCGACGCGCCTGATGCCGAACTGGCGCTACAGAAAGCAAAAGCTTTCCCGGGCCTGAAGGGCATGGATCTGGCGAAAGAAGTCACTACCAAAGAAAGCTATAAGTGGCTGCAGGGCAGCTGGACGCTGGGCGGTCTGCCGACGCCGAAGAAAGAAGAAGAGCTGCCTTACCACGTGGTTGCTTACGATTATGGCGTTAAGCGTAATATCCTGCGTATGCTGGTGGATCGCGGCTGCCGCCTGACGGTAGTGCCGGCGCAAACGCCAGCGGCAGAAGTGCTGAAAATGAACCCGGACGGGATTTTTCTTTCCAACGGCCCGGGCGATCCGGAGCCTTGCGATTACGCTATCGACGCGATTAAAGCCTTCCTGGAAACGGAAATTCCGGTATTCGGCATCTGCCTGGGCCACCAGCTGCTGGCGCTGGCGAGTGATGTAAAAACCGTGAAAATGAAGCTGGGCCACCACGGCGGCAACCATCCGGTTAAAGATCATGATAACAACACCGTGATGATTACCGCGCAAAACCACGGTTTCGCCGTAGACAACAATAATCTGCCAGCGAACCTGCGCATCACCCATACCTCGCTGTTTGACCATACGGTGCAGGGTATTCACCGCACGGATAAACCGGCGTTCAGCTTCCAGGGCCACCCTGAAGCCAGCCCCGGCCCGCACGATGCCGCACCGCTGTTCGATCACTTTATCGAACTGATCGAAGCCTACCGTTCAAATAAATAATCAGGAGCGAGAACATGCCAAAACGTACCGACATAAAAAGTATCCTGATCCTTGGCGCTGGCCCAATCGTTATCGGCCAGGCCTGCGAATTCGACTATTCAGGCGCACAGGCCTGTAAAGCGCTGCGTGAAGAGGGTTACCGCGTTATCCTGGTAAACTCTAACCCGGCGACTATCATGACCGACCCGGAAATGGCCGATGCGACCTATATCGAGCCTATTCACTGGGAAGTCGTGCGCAAAATCATCGAGAAAGAGCGTCCGGATGCGGTGCTGCCAACTATGGGCGGCCAGACCGCGCTGAACTGTGCGCTGGAGCTGGAGCGTCAGGGCGTGCTGGAAGAGTTCGGCGTCGCCATGATTGGCGCGACGGCGGACGCCATCGACAAAGCAGAAGATCGTCGCCGTTTTGACGTGGCGATGAAGAAAATCGGTCTGGAAACCGCACGTTCCGGCATCGCGCACAATATGGAAGAAGCGCTGAAGGTGGCGGAAGACGTAGGCTTCCCGTGCATTATCCGTCCTTCCTTTACCATGGGCGGCACCGGCGGCGGTATTGCTTACAATCGTGAAGAGTTCGAAGAGATTTGCGAGCGCGGTCTTGACCTCTCGCCGACCAACGAGCTGCTGATCGATGAGTCGCTGATTGGCTGGAAAGAGTATGAAATGGAAGTAGTGCGCGACAAAAATGATAACTGCATCATTGTCTGCTCCATTGAAAACTTTGACGCCATGGGCATTCACACCGGCGACTCTATTACCGTAGCGCCTGCGCAAACGTTGACCGATAAAGAATATCAAATCATGCGTAACGCCTCGATGGCGGTGCTGCGTGAAATCGGCGTGGAAACCGGCGGTTCAAACGTGCAGTTCTCGGTCAACCCGGAGAATGGCCGTCTGATCATTATCGAAATGAACCCGCGCGTTTCCCGTTCTTCCGCGCTGGCTTCTAAAGCCACCGGCTTCCCGATTGCGAAAATCGCCGCCAAGCTGGCCGTAGGCTACACGCTGGATGAGCTGATGAACGACATCACCGGCGGACGCACGCCAGCGTCGTTCGAGCCTTCAATCGACTATGTCGTGACTAAAATCCCTCGCTTCAACTTCGAAAAATTTGCGGGCGCTAACGACCGTTTGACCACGCAGATGAAATCCGTGGGTGAAGTGATGGCGATTGGCCGCACGCTGCAGGAATCTATGCAGAAAGCCCTGCGCGGCCTGGAAGTCGGCGCGCACGGTTTCGACCCGAAAGTGGATCTGAACGATGCGGAAGCGCTGACCACTATTCGCCGCGAGCTGAAAGATGCCGGTTCCGATCGTATTTGGTACATTGCCGACGCTTTCCGCGCCGGAATGTCCGTAGACGGCGTCTTCAACCTGACCAATATTGACCGCTGGTTTCTGGTGCAGATTGAAGAGCTGGTGCGTCTGGAAGAGCAGGTAGCGCGTCAGGGCATCAACGGCCTGACGGCAGATTTTCTGCGCACGCTAAAACGCAAAGGCTTTGCTGACGCTCGCCTGGCCGCGCTGGCTGGCGTAGCGGAATCCGAAGTGCGTAAGCTGCGCGAAAGCTATAACCTGTATCCGGTTTACAAGCGCGTGGACACCTGTGCGGCGGAATTCTCTACCGACACCGCTTATATGTACTCAACTTATGAAGAAGAGTGCGAAGCGAATCCAAATCAGGATCGCGATAAAATCATGGTGCTGGGCGGCGGGCCAAACCGTATCGGTCAGGGTATCGAATTCGACTACTGCTGCGTTCATGCCGCGCTGGCGCTGCGCGAAGACGGTTTCGAAACCATCATGGTTAACTGTAACCCTGAGACCGTTTCTACCGACTACGATACTTCCGACCGTCTGTACTTTGAGCCGGTTACGCTGGAAGACGTGCTGGAAATCGTACGTATTGAGAAGCCAAAAGGCGTGATCGTACAGTACGGCGGCCAGACTCCGCTTAAGCTGGCTCGCGAATTAGAAGCTGCTGGCGTGCCGGTTATCGGCACCAGCCCGGATGCTATTGACCGCGCGGAAGACCGCGAGCGTTTCCAGCAGGCAGTAGATCGCCTGGGCCTGAAGCAGCCAGCCAACGCCACGGTAACGGCGCTGGAGCAGGCGGTCGAGAAAGCGGCCGCTATCGGCTATCCGCTGGTAGTGCGTCCTTCTTACGTGCTGGGCGGCCGCGCGATGGAAATCGTCTATGACGAAATCGACCTGAAGCGCTACTTCCAGACGGCGGTATCCGTCTCTAACGATGCGCCAGTACTGCTGGATCGCTTCCTGGATGATGCGGTAGAAGTAGACGTTGACGCGATTTGCGACGGCGAACGCGTGCTGATTGGCGGCATTATGGAACATATCGAGCAGGCTGGCGTGCATTCCGGCGACTCGGCCTGTTCGCTGCCAGCCTATACGCTGAGCAAAGCTATTCAGGATGTGATGCGTCAGCAAGTAGAAAAGCTGGCCTTTGAACTGCGCGTACGCGGCCTGATGAACGTGCAGTTTGCCGTCAAGGATAACGAGGTTTATCTGATTGAGGTCAACCCGCGCGCCGCCCGTACCGTGCCTTTTGTCTCCAAGGCGACCGGCGTGCCGCTGGCGAAAGTCGCTGCGCGCGTGATGGCAGGCAAAACGCTGGCGGAGCAGGGCGTAACGGAAGAAGTGATTCCGCCTTACTACTCCGTAAAAGAAGTGGTACTGCCGTTTAACAAATTCCAGGGCGTCGATCCTATCCTCGGCCCGGAAATGCGCTCTACCGGTGAAGTGATGGGCGTTGGCCGGACTTTCGCGGAAGCTTTCGCCAAAGCAATGCTGGGCGCGCAGAGCAATATGAAAAAGAGCGGCCGCGCGCTGCTTTCCGTGCGCGACGGCGACAAAAAACGCATCGTCGATTTGGCCGCCAAGCTGCAAAAGTTTGGTTTCGAGCTGGATGCCACGCACGGTACTGCGGTGGTGCTGGGTGAAGCAGGCATCAATCCGCGTCTGGTTAACAAGGTGCACGAAGGCCGTCCGCATATTCAGGATCGTCTGAAGAACGGTGAGTATGCCTATATCGTCAATACCACGGCAGGACGCCAGGCAATTGAGGATTCCAAGCTGATCCGCCGCAGCGCGCTGCAGTATAAAGTGCACTACGACACCACGCTGAATGGTGGTTTTGCCACGGCGATGTCGCTGAATGCGGATCCCACCGAGCAGGTGATTTCAGTGCAGGAAATGCATGCGCAGATTAACGGCTAAGCTAGCTACCTGAACTAACAGAATCCCCGCTTCGGCGGGGATTTTTTTATATAGCGTTCAGCAACCCGGACGCTCTCCTGCTGAATTTGTGATCTCGCCAGCGGCGCGGCCAGCGACAATTTCTTATAGTCACCCCCCACCATGGAGCATTACTACTTAGCTAATATATAAGGGATTTTAATGAAGAAAACACTTTTTGCCGCTATTACCCTGGCCATCGCCTTTCCCTCTTTTGCCGTTTTTGACGTCACTACCGACCCCGATCTGTTTTTCCTGAAAGAGTCCCAGTCTTTTGACAGTCTGGCTTTGCTGCCGCCGCCGCCAGCGGGAGACAGCATCGAATTTCTCAACGATAAAGCGCAGTACGATGCGGCTAAATTGCTGAGAAATACGCCGCGCGGGAAGCAGGCGTGGCAGGATGCGCACGTTGGTGGCAACGGCCTGCCAGAGGTCTTTTCCGCGGCCTTCGGCCATGAAATCAGCAAAGAAAAAACGCCGGAAATTCATCGCCTGATGACGAAAATGATCGAAGATGCAGGCACGCTCGCTACCCGCACCGCCAAAAAACGCTATATGCGCATCAGACCCTTTGCTTTTTATAACGAACCGACCTGCCGACCTGAAGATCAGGAACATCTCTCCAGAGACGGCTCTTATCCTTCCGGCCATACCTCAATCGGTTGGGCAACCGCGCTGGTACTCTCTGAAATCAATCCGGCCAGGCAGGATGTCATTCTTAAACGGGGTTACGAGCTGGGGCAAAGCCGGGTTATCTGCGGCTATCACTGGCAAAGCGACGTAACGGCCGCGCGGGTGGTAGGCAGTGCGATTGTGGCCCGCCTGCATGCTGATGAAAACTTTGCCCGCCAGCTGCAAAAAGCGAAAGAAGAGTTCGCTCGTCTCGCCTCGTGAGGCCGGAAGCTGTTGCCGGTAAATAAGGTCGGCTATGCGTATAGAGAAAATTTATAACTGCCTGAAAAAAGAGGCAGGCGAGCAGGGAATTTCCACACTGCGAATCGCACAGCTGACGGGCGTGGGGCGGGCGAACGTCAGTAGCGATTTAAATAAGCTTGTCGCAGCAGGCCGGGTCAGAAAAAGCCGGGGAAAACCGGTGCTCTATTTTCCTCTGGAGCCGCGCGGGCCGATTGATGCCGAGACAGATGCCTTTAGCCGCTTTGCCGATCCCAGCTTACATGCGGCCATCGCCCAGGCGAAGGCGGCCGTGCTTTATCCGCCTGCGGGCATGAATGTTTTGATCTCAGGCGAGACGGGCGTAGGCAAATCTTTGTTTGCCGAGCTGATGTATGATTACGCCAGGGCTGTGCACCAGCTGCCAGCCGCCGCGCCTTTTATTATTTTTAACTGCGCCGACTATGCCAGCAATCCGCAGTTGCTGTCAGGGCAGCTTTTTGGCAGCAAGAAAGGTGCCTATACCGGGTCGACCGAAAATCGTATTGGCCTGCTGGAACAGGCGGATGGTGGCGTACTTTTTCTTGATGAGGTACACCGCCTGCCGCCGGAAGGTCAGGAGATGTTCTTTACTTTTATTGATAAAGGCTTCTTCCGCCGAGTTGGGGAAACGGATAGCGAGCGACGGGTTAAGGTGCGGATTTTCGCTTCCACCACGGAGGAACCAGAAGAAAGCCTGCTGCGAACCTTTACCCGCCGCTTTCCCATGGTGCTTCGGCTTCCCGCATTACGGGAGCGCTCGTGCCAGGCGCGTTTTGATCTGATCCGCCGTTTGTTCAACCATGAAGCGGCCCACCTGAAACAGAACATTACCGTTTCGATTAACGCGCTGCGGGCACTGCTCAGCTATGACTATCCCGGCAATATTGGTCAACTGAAGTCGGATATTCATTTTGCCTGCGCGGGCGCCTATGCCGAATATATTTCCGGCAAGGCCAAAAGAGTCTATTTATGCAGCCGGATGTTGCCAGCTCATAGCCGTTCCGCGCTGTTCGACGCCATCGGGCATCGTCAGCTATGGCCTGTTATAGCCGGCATCAACAAGCAGAGCATAACTTTTACCGGACGCGATGAGCCGATCCTGTTTAACGAGAATCGGACGGAGGATATTTACGATCTGATCGCTCTGCGGGTCTCGGAATTAAAAAGCATGGGCATGGATAATGCCGTGGTCGAAGAAGAAATCGAGAGCGAAATTGCCGGTTATTTGCAGACTTATCTTGCTGAGACAGCACGGCGTTTTGACAGCCGTAAGCTGGCGAATCTGGTGTCGGCCAGGGTTCTTAACCTGACCGAAGAGATCATCAGCTATGCCGGTCATATGCTGCAAAAATCGTTCGACAATAAAATTTATTACGGGCTGGCGACTCATATAGAAAAGGCTGTTGCGCGACTTCGCCAGAACAAACATATTGTTAATCCCCAGCTTAATCGCATTCGTACCGCGCACAAGGCAGTTTTCAACATCGCGCTGGACTGTTTACGCATGATTGAAAGAGTAATGGAAATTACTTTGCCTGTTGATGAAGCAGGTTTTTTGGCCATGTTCTTTCTCTATAGCGAAAGCGAGTTCGGCCAGCCTCGGTCGGCGGGCGTCACCGTGCTGGTAGTTGCGCACGGTAGCCGGACGGCCAGCGCTATCGTTGAGACGGCAAACGAACTGCTTGGCACAGATTATGCCTTGGCTTTTAACGTGCCGCTGGAGGTAAAAGCGCAGACCGTGCTGGAAGATATCGTCAGCTATATTAATGGCCTGCCGGAACAGGCTGACATTCTTTTATTGGTTGATATGGGGTCTCTGACAGCTTTCGGAGCCGCTATCGAAGCGCGCTGCGAGGTTAATGTCCGGGCTTTACAGTTAGTCAGCACTCTGCATGTGATAGAAGCCGTCCAGCACGCCATGAACGGTTGCTCTCTTGATGACATTTATCGTTCGGTTCTGAACGTTAACCTGGAGTTTGAACAGGCTATTTGTCATCACGCTTTGCAGCCAGCGGTCGCCGAGCCGACGATACCAGTGAACAAGCTGGCGCTTATTACGGTATGTACCACGGGTGAAGGCACGGCAAAAGTAGTAGAAAATTTACTCACAACCGTGCTGGCGCATCGCAAAAATATTATCGATATTATTTCGCTGAGTCTTACCGACGAGCAGGATATCTATCGGCAAATCCGGCAGCTGACGCAAACCGTGGTGGCCATAATTAGCCCGTTTCCTTTACAAACGCCGATTCTCCAGTTTGATCTGGCGGATGTTCTGCACCGGCAGGGGCTGAATAAACTTCAGGAAATTATCGATACGGAAGCGACCTGGGTGATGCTCGAAGGCACAGTGCGGCAGATGTTGCGATATCTTCAGCCTGCGGATTTTTTAGCTTACGTCAGGGTATTCACTGCTAATATCGGCGAGGCATTGACGTTTCACTTTTCCGGCAACAGGTTGATTGGTCTGACCCTGCATTTAGCCTCACTGTTTGAACGCTACAGAGAGGGAGCCGTCGGGCATGATTTCCCTGAGAAAGAAGACTATATGCGGGAGCATTCAGCAGCGATAGCGCTGATCCGCCAGCATCTTGAGCCATTAGAGCAGGCGTTCGCCGTCAGGCTGGCCGATGACGAACTCTGCTCCCTCCACCGCTTTTTTCTGCTGGCCTGAAAACGGCATCAACAGGCCAGCAGCGGCGATCCTACTTTTTCGCCAGCAGCAGCGATTTTATTTGCTCAATCGTCGTCGGAGTAATGCCTAACCCCTGTGTCAGATAGCGATTAAATGAACCATATCTGAGGTCGATCTCGTCAAAGGCTGCGGCAAGCCAGGCTTCCCGTGTTTCCATAATCGAAGAGAGAAAAGCCAGAACCTGAGGGTTGCTGGTTTCCTGACGATAGGCCGCCATGCGTTGGCGGTTCCTGTATTTCCTCAGCTCGCCCGTCATCATAAAATCTTTAAATACGCTCTCTTTACGTACCCCCAGCAGGGTCAGGATCAGGGCAGCGCCAAAACCTGTACGATCCTTGCCGCCACGACAGTGCTGATTAACCGGCAGATTTTCAGGGTCGGCAATTAAATTAAGCATATTGCGGTAAGCTGCCAGCGACGCCTCGCTGGTTACGAAGCTACGGTACTGCTCCAGCATCAGCAAACCAGAGCCATCCATCACGCCGCTGTTGATTTTTGCCAGCGTCAGCAGATGAGCGACTTTATCCGCATCGCTGGCCGCTTTAGCTGCCAGTTCGGCAGAGGCTGCATCGGGGATAAACCGGTAAGTAGTGACGCCTTCCGGCATGCAGTTTGGTTGCTTAGCCGCTTCTGCCAGCGTGCGGTAATCGATATTGGATTTTAGCCGCAGCGAGCCAAGATAGTGAAGGTCGTCCTGGGTCAGGCGCGCCAGATGGTCGGAACGGTATAGATTTCCCCATTTGACGTAGCGCCCGTCATCCGTTTCATAACCGCCAAGATCGCGAAAATTATAGGCGCCCTCCAGCGGCAATACCCGTTCAGAAAGGATCGCTTCTTCATCCGGCGCTTTGAGCAGAAAATAGGGTTTATAGTAGTCGCTACAGTGAATAGTTAACCCGGTTTTCCCTTCGCCGATGCGGCGACAAAAAGCTGGATCGTCTAATGACAATTCAAAGACGCTGATATTCTGCTGGCTGCATGCCGGCCATTCAAGACGCAGGACGTTTTTGGAACAGCGCAGTAGCCTGGTGTTTGCAAGAGATTTCATGATGGCTCCTTAACGCTGTCCGTTTTGAGGTGCATTTCCATAGCGAGTTTTTGCCTGTCCATACAGCGCAGGAAGGGATAATAGACCAGCATTGCAACCAGCAATAAGACCAGATGCCAGAGGGCCATCTGCCAGCCGCCGATCATAAATCCTTTAATGATTTCCGGCGTGCCTGCCGCTGGCAGAGGCATCCCGTTAACCCGGGGAATAATATTGGCGTCGGTAGCAAACCAGGAAAGGGCGACATTAATAGTGCCTGCCATAATTAGCGGAATGAACAGAACCGGGTTCAGTACCATCGGCAGACCGAATTTATAGGGTTCGCTGATACCGAAGCAGCCGGGTATAACGCCTATTTTGCCCAAACTTTTCATCTGGGCGCTTTTACATCTGAGCAGTAATATCGACATCGCCAGGTAGCGAGGGCCTTTCTGCGCATTAATGAACGTCATGGTAACGATAAAAGGTAGCGCCGTTCCGGCCTGAAAAGCCTGCAAGTTTGCCACATCAAAGGGATAAAACAGCGTAAATAAAATTGCTGATGTTGCCATAGTGCCATGTATGCCGAAGAACCATAAAAATTCAGCTAAAAATACGATTAGCAAAGCGGCCGTCAGGCTGGCGCCCAGTCCCTGTAGCGGCATCTGGATAATCTGATAGATAAAATCGTGTACGTTGCCGTAGCGGGTAGCGGCTACGGCGGTGCTGAAAAGAGCAAAGATGGCAGCGATAATAAAGGCGGGTAACAGACTGGAAAAAGATTTAGAAACAAAATCGGGAACGGAGTCCGGCATTTTAAGCGAGATATTTAAATCAAGCAGATAAATATATAAGCGGGTCGCCAGCAATGCCGTTATCATCGCCACGATCATCCCGCGAGCCCCGAAAAAGACTATCTCGATAAACTTTGTCTTTTCAAAAGAGGATACCGGCGTCAGTAAAAAAAACACCATCAGGGCAACCAGCAACGCCAGAATGCCGTCTTTTTTGTATGCTTCCGCCATTTTGTAAGAAATGGCCGCAACAACATAGAGAGAGATAACGTTAATGGTGGCTAAAGATCCCAGGTTAAAAGCGCTCTTTAAACTGTAAGCAGCAATGAAATGCTGATAAGAGGCAATATTTATGCTGCCAAGAATACTGGAAAATGCGCCAACCATCATAACGGGCAGCAGTAGCATCATGCCGCCGGAAACGGCCTGAACATATTTGCTGCTCTGGATGGCGCCCATGATTTTTTGCAGCGCGTTTCTGAACGAAGTGAGATTAAAAGTGTGACTCATAGCTTCTCCTTGCTTGCCAGCCTGCCAGAACCCGCAGGTCAGCTTTCCATATCGACCTTAGCCGTTAACGATGCCGTTGCAGTTCCCTGAGTGCCGTATCCAGAACTTTTTCGCCATTCATCATGCCGTAATCCACAGGCTCGATGACCCTCACAGGAAAAGGGAATTGTGTCTGTAGATCTGCCAGCATATGGCTTACCTGCGGCCCAAGCAGAAGAATGTCGGGAAATTCCAGCTTCATGAGTTCTGTCTCGGCGACGGCCTCAATATCAACATCCATATTTTTCTCCTGAGCCGCAGCCCGCATTTTTTTTACCAGCATGCCGGTGGAAAAGCCGCCCATGCAGGCCAGCATGATTTTGTATTTCATTTCGCTATCCTTAATTTAATTTGGTAATCATGATCATTTCAGTAACCAGATCCCGAACCGTCTGCGCATTCATCAAATGATCCTGCGCGTGGATCATAATCAAGCTAATGGGCACAGTTTCTCCTCTAATCTCATCCTGAATAAGCGTTGTTTGTACTGAGTGAGCAGCTGAAAGACGCTCTTTTGCCTGGAAAAGCAGCTCTTCTGCTTCTTCAAATTGGCGCTGCCGAGCCAGTTTAAGCGCATTCAGACACAGGCTCCGGGCTTCTCCGCTGTTGACGATAATTTGCATGATAATTTCTTCTGTTTGCTCCATTTCCGCACTCATTCCTTCTGATGTTTTAATTGAATAACTCTCTTTATCATCAGGAGCATATTTTGTGCCAACAATAAAATTTGCTTTTAAATCAAAGCGCAAGGAGAAACTATTTATGACTGTTTTAATGTGTTTTGCTGATCCCGGCCATCTGTATGCTGGCCGGGAAGCAATTGTTCTTTCCGTTTTTAAGGTCAGTACAGAAGCCAATCGTGACAGGCACAAAGCCGCCCGACCTGCTACAGCGGGCAGACGCGGCACTAACTTTGGTGAGGGACGAAAATGGTCGCCGCGTTCAGCGGTTTTATCCGCTTTAGCGGCAATCTGCAAAGCCGCGCGGCCCTGTGCTCAAAACGGCAAACGGGGCCGCCAGCCGGGCTTTACGCAGACAGCGCCGCCAGCGTTTGCAGCAGCTCAGGATCTTTCTCGACCATTTTGATCAGCAGGATCGCCTGGTTATTGGGTTTGGCACGACCCTGTTCCCAGTTCTGGTAAGTGGTGAGGCCGGTATGCAAATACTGCGCGAACAGGGCCTGGGAGAGCTGCAGCGACTCGCGTATTTTCCGCAGCTCTTCTGCCGTCAGCCTGATATCGCGCGTAATACTCAGCCGATGGGTTTTAAGGGTTTTTTTGCCCGCATTCAGCTCGCCCCAGGCATCCATTCCCTCGACCAGTTCGGTAAATAAATCACGTTTTTTCATGGTTCCGTTTCCGCTATATGTTTATCCAGCAGCTGACGCAGCAGCGTTTTCTGCGCAGGCGTCAGATCGCTCATCTCGCCCTTGTTATAGAGCGTAAAAAGAAGAAACTGCTTTTTCTCCTGCCACCAGTAGTAGACGATCCGCAGGCCGCCGCGTTTTCCCTGTTGACGGTTCGCATCGCCCAGCCTGAGCTTGCGCAGGCCGCCTGTATGCTGCATAACATCGCCGCACCAGGGCGAAAGCAGCAGCAAATTTTGCAGGCTGCGAAAAGCTTCGTCAGACAGGTAATCTGCGCGGTGGCGTGCGAAAGGGGGCAATTCAATAAATAAAGCATCCACTGCCATCACTCCTTTTCCCGGTTAAACTATCCCCATATAAAGGTTAGTTCAATGTGTTTGATCAATGTTTCGCCGCTTATTATGCCTGCGGCAGCGCAAGGCACCCGGAAAAGATGCCGGGATTGCGTAATGTCTCGCAGGTTTTTTGCGCCCGGGGAAAAGAGAGGAAAAGCAAAGGCGCCGCAGGCCTGCGGCACCTCGATCAGGAGAGAGCGACTTTAATGCCGAAGGCTATCAGTACGGTTCCCAGTAGCTTATCGATAACCTTTTGCGCTTTAGCCAGACCGCGACGCACCGGCGCGCTCTGGATCAGGATGACCAGCGTCGGCCACCAGAGGGAAGAGAGCGTTAATATAATGCCCGCATACCAAATTTTTTCGCCCAGGCCTGAGTTTACGTTCAGCACCTGAGTGAACATCGACAGAAAAAACAGGGTCGCTTTCGGGTTCAACAGATTGCAGAGATAGCCCTGCATAAAGGCTTTCTTCAGGGAAGTTTTTTCCGGCGCTACGCCGCTAAGATCCATTTTGCCGCCGCCGCGTGACAGCAGGGCCTGAATGCCCACATAGATAAGGTAAGCCGCGCCAGCATACTTCAGCAGCATAAATAGCCACGGCGTGGTGGTGATCACCACGGCCAGACCGGCGACGCAGTAGGTCATATGTGTCGCTACGGCGCAGTTGACGCCCAGCGCTGTCATTAAGGCCGCTCGGCGAGGATAGCGCGCCGCATTTTTGATGATCAGAAAAAAGTCGGGGCCGGGCGAAAGCATGCCCAGGGCTGCAATAGTAGCGATAAGGAAGCTGGTCTCTAACATGATGTTCTGGCGCTTTTTCAGGAAAAAGGGATAATTAGTCGGTTGCTGCGGCTATTTTAGCCCGAAGTTCTGCTAAAAGACACGCAAAGGCTGGCCAGGAAACCTTTACGTAATTCGCTAACCTTTGCTATCGACGAAAGTTTCGCCTTTACGTATGATGGCGCCAATTTTACACCTTGTGAGTATGTTCAGATGATAAGCCTGATTGCGGCCATGGCGGCCGACCGCGTTATTGGGATGGAAAATGCGATGCCGTGGCATCTGCCAGCCGACCTGGCCTGGTTTAAGCAAAACACCCTGAACAAGCCGGTTATTATGGGGCGCCGCACTTTTGAATCCATCGGCCGTCCGCTGCCGAACAGATTGAATATCGTTATCAGCAGTCAGCAGGGCGAGGCAGAAGGTGTTACCTGGGTCTCCTCAATTGAAGAGGCGCTGAAGGCGGCGGGCGAAGCCGAAGAGATTATGGTTATTGGCGGCGGGCGCGTTTATGAACAGCTGCTGCCGCGCGCCGATCGTCTTTACCTGACGCATATTGATGCAGAAGTCGAAGGCGACACCACTTTCCCGGACTATGAGCCGGATCAGTGGCAGTCAACCTTCAGCGAATTTCACGATGCTGACGAGAAAAATACTCACAGCTACTGTTTCGAAATTCTCGACCGACGTTAAAAACAAGGGCGGATAATCTCCGCCCTTTTTATTTACTCTTCTGTTGCGCGCTCGCGGTTTGAGGCCTGGGTAAACCAGGTTTTATCCTCCCAGCGCAGCATGGTCAGGTTACCGCCCCAGCAGCAGCCGGTATCCAGCCCTAAAATGCCTTCCGGCGTGCCTTTACCTTCCAGCGAAGCCCAGTGGCCAAATACAATGGTATAGTCGCGCGACACCGGGCCGGGAATGGCGAACCACGGCTTCAGCGGCGCGGGTGCCGAAGCAGGCGTATCCTTACAGATCATATCCAGCTGGCCGTTAGGAAAGCAAAAACGCATGCGGGTCAGCGCATTGGTGCTGAAGCGCAGCCGGGCCAGGCCGCTTAACTCCGGCGTCCAGTTGTTAGGCATATCGCCGTACATGGCATCCAGAAACAGCGGATAGGTATCGCTGGCGAGTACGGCCTCGACCTCGCGGGCGCAGGTTTGCGCCGTGGCAAGATCCCACTGCGGCGTAATCCCCGCATGCGCCATCACCAGCTTTTTCTCTTCATCGACCTGCAGCAGCGGCTGGCGACGCAGCCAGTTGATCAGCTCGTCTGCATCTTCCGCCTCCAGCAGCGGCGTCAGACGATCTTTTGGCTTGTTGCGGCTGATGCCGGCAAACACGGCCAGCAGATGCAGATCGTGATTGCCCAGCACTATTTTGACGGCGTCGCCCAGCGAACGGACATAGCGCAGGACTTCCAGCGAATCAGGGCCACGCGCCACCAGATCGCCCGTTAGCCAGAGGCTGTCACGCGCGGGATCGAAGGCCACCTGCCGCAGCAGCGACCGGAATTCGTCATAGCAGCCGTGAATGTCGCCAATCAGGTAAGTGCTCATAAAAAATCCGAACCTCTGCGCCGGGCAGCGCCCGGATCGCAATCAGAATTAGTGAATATGGCTGGGAATGGCCAGACGGAACACCGGGATCGCCACGCGGAAGGCTTCGCCCTCGCTGTCGATCATCTCGTAATGTCCCTGCATGGTGCCCATAGGGGTTTCCAGTACTGCGCCGCTGGTATACTGGAATTCGCTGCCGGACGCGATAAAAGGCTGTTCGCCGATCACACCTTCGCCCTGAACTTCCGTTTCGCGGCCGTTGCCGTTGGTGATCAGCCAGTAGCGGCCCAGCAGTTGCACGGCGTGACGCCCCAGGTTACGGATAGTAATGGTGTAGGCAAAAACGTAGCGGTTCTCTTCCGGCGCGGACTGCGACGCAATATAAGCGCTCTGAACATGCACACAAACTCGGGGCGTATCGCTCATGGTTTAACTCTCCTGCGGCGGCTGCTGAGGATGCGCGGACAGCCAGTTAGCCAGCTGGCAGTACTGTGCCACAGAGATGTTTTCCGCGCGCAGCGTCGGATCGATATTCATCTCCTGCAGCGCTTCCAGCGTGAACAGATGGCCGAGGCTGTTGCGCAGGGTTTTACGGCGCTTGCCGAACGCTTCGGTAGTGATCCTGCTCAGGACTTTGATATCCTGCACCGGATGAGGAAGCGTGGCATGCGGCACCAGACGCACTACGGCGGAATCCACCTTTGGCGCTGGCGTAAAGGATTCCGGCGGCACTTCCAGTACCGGGATCACCTGACAATAATATTGCGCCATCACCGTCAGGCGGCCGTAAGCTTTGCTGCCCGGCCCGGCTACCAGACGGTTGACCACCTCTTTCTGCAACATAAAGTGCATGTCGCGGATCGCATCAGTATAGCTGAAAAGGTGGAACATCAACGGCGTAGAGATATTGTAGGGCAGGTTGCCGAAGACGCGCAGAGACTGGCCTTTTTCACGGGCGTAGGCCGCGAAATCAAAGGTCATGGCATCCTGCTGGAAAATAGTTAACTTAGGGCCCAGGAAAGGATGGGTCTGTAAACGAGCCGCCAGATCGCGGTCGAGTTCAATTACCGTCATCGCTTCCAGCCTGTCGCCAACCGGTTCGGTTAACGCGCCCAGACCGGGGCCGATCTCAACGACCGCCTCGCCCGCCTGTGGGTGGATTGCAGAGACGATGCTGTCGATAATGTACTGATCGTTAAGGAAGTTCTGGCCGAAACGTTTGCGGGCGAAATGGCCCTGATGGACGCGATTATTCATTACTGCTCTTGATCATGGTGATGGCGAGGTTAAGCGCCGTAATAAAGCTGCCCGCATCCGCGTTGCCCTGGCCTGCCAGCTCTAAAGCGGTGCCGTGATCAACGGAGGTGCGGATAAAGGGCAGGCCGAGCGTGATATTCACCGCCCGTCCGAAGCCCTGGTATTTCAATACCGGCAGGCCCTGGTCATGGTACATCGCCAGAACCGCATCGGCATGCTGTAGATATTTGGGCTGAAAAAGCGTGTCGGCCGGCAGCGGGCCGGTTAGCTGCATGCCGCTACGGCGCAGCTCGTCAAGCGCGGGAATGATGACGTCGATCTCTTCACGTCCCATGTGGCCGCCTTCGCCCGCGTGCGGGTTGAGGCCGCAGACAAAGATATGCGGCTGCGCCAGGCCGAATTTACTCTGTAAATCGGCATGCAGAATACTAATAACTTCATGCAGGCTGTCGCGGGTGATGGCAGCAGAAACATCTTTCAGCGGCAGGTGTGTGGTAGCCAGCGCCACCCGCAGCTCTTCCGTTGCCAGCATCATCACCACGCGAGAACAGCTGGCGCGTTCGGCAAAGAACTCCGTATGGCCGCTGAACGGCACGCCGGCATCGTTAATGACGCCTTTATGTACCGGGCCGGTAACCAGCGCCGCGAACTCGCCGTTAAGACAGCCGTCGCAGGCGCGTGCCAGGGTTTCCAGCACGTAGCGGCCATTAGCGACGCTCAGCTCGCCCGCTTTGACCGGCTGTGGCGCCGCGACGGGCAGAACCGTCAGCGTTCCGGCAGCCTGCGGCCTGGCGGCGACGCCCGGCTGATATTCATGCAGCGTCAGAGGAAGGCCCAGCTTTGCTGCGCGAGCGCGCAGCAAAGCTGGATCGGCGACGACGACCAGTTCAACTGGCCAGTCGCGCTGGGCCAGTTGCAGAGTGACATCGGGACCAATCCCGGCGGGTTCGCCGGGAGTGATCGCCACGCGCATATTACTGAGCATTGGCATCCAGAATTTTCACGTAGGCAGAGGCGCGCTGCTCCTGCATCCAGGTTTGCGCTTCTTCTGCGAACTTACGGTTAAACAGCAGGCGGTAGGCACGCTCTTTCTGCGCCGCATCGGTTTTATCCACCTGGCGGGTATCGATCAGCTGGATCAGATGCCAGCCGAAAGAAGAGTGCACCGGCGCGCTCATCTGGCCTTTTTTCAGCTTCAGCAGCGCATCGCGGAATGCCGGATCGTAAACTTCCGGCGAGCTCCAGCCCAGATCGCCGCCCTGGTTGGCAGAGCCCGGATCCTGAGAAAGCTGTTTAGCCGCCTGGGCAAAAGAGGTTTTACCGCTGTTGATGTCGGCTGCAACCTGAGTCAGCTTCTGGCGCGCCTGGTCGTCGGTCATGATCGGCGATGGCTTCAACAGAATATGACGCGCATGCACTTCCGTTACCGAAATGCTCTGCTTGTCGCCGCGGATATCGTTTACTTTCAAAATATGAAAGCCGACGCCGGAACGGATTGGGCCGATGATATCGCCTTTTTTAGCCACGACCAGCGACTGGGCGAACAGTGAAGGCAGTTCCTGAATACGTCCCCAACCCATGTTGCCGCCTTTCAGCGCCTGGGGATCGGCGGAATAGGTGATAGCCAGCTTGCCGAAGTCCGCGCCACCTTTCGCCTGGCTGACCAGCTGCTTCGCCAGATCTTCCTGCTCGTCTACCTGCTGCTGTGTCGGGTTTTCCGGCAGCGGCAGCAGAATGTGGCTGAGGTTCAGCTCGGTAGAAGCGTTATTCTGCGAAGAGACCTGGGTCGCCAGCGAATCCACTTCCTGCGGCAGGATAGTGACGCGACGGCGTACTTCGTTGTTGCGCACTTCGGCAATCGTCATCTCTTTACGGATCTGCTCACGGTAGGTGGCATAGTTCATACCATCGTAGGCCAGACGGCTGCGCAGCTGATCGACGCTCATTTTGTTCTGGGCGGCGATGTTGGCAATAGCCTGATCGAGCTGATCGTCCTGGATCTGGATCCCGGCCTGTTTTGCCATCTGCAACAGAATATTATCCATTACCAGACGTTCAACGATCTGATGGCGAAGCGTTTTATCGTCCGGCAGCTGCTGGCCAGCCTGCTGGGCCTGGCTTTTTACCGAGCGCATCATGCCGTCGACGTCGCTTTCTAAAACCACGCCGTTATTAACTACGGCGGCTACTTTATCAACAACTTGCGGTGCTGCAAACGCGGAGCTGGCGGTTAGCGCGGCTCCCAGGATCAGCATTCTCCAGTTCTTCATACTTTTTCCATTTTCCTATCCGCACTGCGGGTTGGCATACTAATTATCACAACATCAGAAAGAGCGCTGATAAGGCAGGATGCCCTGGCGCAGCATTTGCCCGGTGCCCAGACTGTAGGATGGGCTCAGGCCGCGCAGCTCAATGTTGAACGAGATTTTGTTGTCATACGTACTGCTGTCGTTTTCCCAGCTGGTGATCTTGCGCTCGTAACCCAGACGGATAGCGTAGCAGCAGGAGCTGTACTGCACGCCCAGCAGCTGATCGGCAGGCTGTTTGGCCTTGGTATCGTAATACCAGGCGCCCACTACCGACCAGGCGTCGGCGATTGGCCAGCTTGCCGTCGCACCTACCTGCGAAATCCCCTGCTGATAGCCAGGGTTGGTGATCTGGCTCAGCGTCTGCTGGATATATTCCGGGCTGGTGTAGCGATAGTTCAGCTGCACCATGCGGTCGGCATCCCGGCGATATTCCAGCACGGCATTGCCCTGGGAGACGTTATCGAGGCGGGTATCGTACTGCACGCCGCCGCGCGCGCCCCAGCGATCGCTAATCTTCCAGTAAGTATCGCCAGCCCAGACCAGGCTGCCGCGATCGTCGCTGTCTGCGCTTTCCAGTCCGGTACGGGACGGGGTAAACGAGTAGATTTGACCAATGGAAGCGTTAAAACGTTCAACCAGATCGTTATCAAATATTCGCGTAGTCACGCCGCTGGTGAGCTGATTGGCCGAAGCGATACGGTCCAGGCCGCTGTAGGTACGATCGCGGAACAGGCCGGTATAGTCGCTTTGCAGCAGCGTAGAGTCGTAGGCGCGGATGGTGCTCTGGTCGCGGTAAGGGATGTAAAGGTACTGCAGGCGCGGCTCCAGCGTCTGCGTGTAGCCTTCTGACCAGTCCATATCGCGGTCAAAGACCATCTTGCCGTCAACCTTGAACTGCGGCATCACGCGGTTCACACTGCTTTTTAACTGGTTGACCTTGCTGGTATCGACATTGTTGTTGTAGTACTCGACGTCGTCCTGCTGATAGTGCGTTGCCAGCAGCTTCGCTTCGGTGTTGATGCTGCCCCAGCCGTTGGAAAGCGGCAGGTTAATCGTCGGCTCCAGGTGCAGTCGGGTCGCATCTGGGTAGGATTCGTTAACGTTGGTGAACTTCACTGCCTGCGCATAGAGATGCGTATCGAACGGGCCAACATTGTTCTGATAGTAGTTAAAATCGAACTGCGGCTCGGCGCGATAGACGTCGTTATTGGTTTGGGTAGAGAAGATCTGGAACTGTTTGGTCGACAGCGTCGCGTCCCAGTTTTTTTCTGCGTAGCCTACGCTAAATTTCTGTGTAACGTAGCCGTCGGTCGAGTCGCCGTAGGTGGAATCCAGATCGGTAAAGTAATAGGGATCGCTAACCTTGGTATAGTCGACGTTAAAGCGCCAGTTCTGGTCATAGACGCCGGAATGGCGCCAGAAGAAGAGCCAGCGGTTAGAGTCTTTCTCGTCCGAAAGGCCTCGCGTTGCCGCATCCTTGTTGTACTGATCGTCAGTTGGCAGATAGTCGAACTCGATCAGGCCCGCGCCCGCTTTGGTCAGGTAGCGGAATTCGTTCTGCCATTGCAGCCCGCGCTTGCTCATATAGTGCGGCGTAATGGTAGCATCCGCCTGCGGCGCGATGTTCCAGTAATAAGGCAGAATAAACTCGAAGCCGTTTGAGCTGCCGTATTTGGCATTGGGGATCAGGAAGCCCGAACGGCGGCGATCGCCAATCGGCAGCTGCAGGTAGGGGCTATAGAGCACCGGCACTGCACCGATCTTAAAGCGGGCATTCCAGATTTCCGCCACCTGCTCTTCGCGGTCTTCAATGACCTGCGTGCCCGCCACGCTCCAGCTATTGTCGCCGGGCAGACAGGAGGTAAAAGTGCCGTTTTCCAGAATGGTATAGCGATTCTCGCCGCGCAGCTTCATCTGATCGCCGCTGCCGCGCCCCTGGCGGCCCACCATCTGGTAAGTACCGTTCCAGACGTTAGTGTCTTTGGTGTTCAGATTTGACCAGGCTTTCGGACCTTTCAGGATGACCTGATTGTCGTCGTAATGCACATTACCCAACGCGTCAACGGTTCGCACCGGCGTGGTCTGGCCTGGCTGCTGGCGCTGGTGCAGCTGCACCTCATCGGAAAGCAGCTGGCTGTTGCCCTGACGAATATCGACATTGCCGGTAAATACCGCGTCGTCAGGGTAGTTGCCTTTCGCTTGATCCGCGTTGATAGTAACCGGCAGCTCGTTGGTGTTTTTACCCTGCACCAGCGGCCGATTATAGCTCGGCACGCCCAGCATACACTGCGAGGCAAGGTCATCTGCCAGACCCTGCTGGCTGTAGAGCGCTGAGCCGATAAGCGTGGCCAGCAAAGTAGGTAGTCGTTTTTTCATACGCGGTATCGAAAATTCCGTGATAGCTGGCATCATGCCGACAAACGGTCAGAGACTAACGCACTCAACTGCGTTGCGCTAGTGTTATCCAGGCTGTTTGACCGCGTTGCCGTTAGGCTCAGAGATAAATGACGGGTATGATAATGCAATTTTTAGCCTTCAGCATGGCGAATTGAGGAGTATATGCGCTATTGGGGAAAAGTAATCGGGCTTGTGCTGGGATTGTTAAGCGGCACCGGCTTTTGGGGCATAGCGATTGGCCTGCTGTTTGGTCATCTGATCGATAAGGCGCGAGCGGTACAAGGTCAGGGCTATTTTGCCAATCAGCAGACCCGTCAGGCGCTTTTTTTCAGCACGACCTTTCAGGTTATGGGCCATCTGACCAAGTCCAAGGGCCGCGTCACCGATGCGGATATCCAGATGGCATCGCTGTTGATGGAACGCATGCAGCTGCACGGCGAAGCCAGAACGGCGGCCCAGCAGGCTTTTCGCCAGGGCAAGGAAAGCGGCTATCCGCTGCGCGATAAGCTGCGGGAGCTACGCAGCGCCTGCTTTGGCCGCTTCGATCTGATTAGGATGTTTCTGGAAATCCAGATTCAGGCAGCGTTCGCCGACGGCTCGCTGCATCCCAACGAGCGGCAGGTTCTGTACGTGATTGCGGAAGAGCTGGGCATCTCCCATGCGCAGTTCGATCAGTTTTTACGCATGATGCAGGGCGGACAGCAGTTCGGCGGCGGCAGCCACGGCCACTATCAGTACCAGCAGGGCGGCGGTTCACAGGGCTATGCGCAACAGCGCGGGCCGACGCTGGAAGATGCCTGTAGCGTACTGGGGGTAAAAAGCAGCGACGATGTGGCCACTATCAAACGCGCCTACCGTAAGCTAATGAGCGAACATCATCCGGACAAGCTGGTGGCAAAGGGCCTGCCGCCGCAAATGATGGAGATGGCCAAGCAAAAAGCGCAGGAAATTCAGGCCGCTTACGATCTGATCAAGCGTGAGAAAGGCTTTAAATAGTTATTCCCTGGCCGGAGGGATCGTTTCTTCCGGCCTTGTCCTTTTAACCGCCTGGCTAATTTATTTAGCATAAACCCTGAGTAATTATTAATAATTCGCTGATTAAGTTTTAGACTTCAATTAATAATTTTTTTATAAGGTTGAGTCGGGCTCTGGCTGGCGTTTGCCGCATAATATAACAAATGATAAATGGAGACAAAGCAGGCTGGGCAAAAAGAGAATGTTTATGCTGGGTTTAAAAGCGCGCCGCTATGATAAAACTAAACCCGGAAAAAATTAATCTAAATTAATAATATATGGAAAAATATAAATATTCTCTTTTTCTTTGCATAGCAATAGCCGCAGAAATTACCGCCACTATGCTGCTGGCCTACTCCAGAGGGATGTCATCGCTGCCGCCAACGATAATGGCGCTGGCTTGCTACGTTCTCGCCTATTATTTTCTGACGCTGTCGCTGAAAAGATTCCCGCTGGGCCTGGCCTATGCGCTATGGGCTGGCACGGGCATCGTAATGAGCGCTTTAATTAATTACCTTCGCTTCCATGTTACGTTGAGCACTGGCGGCTTTATCGGTATTACCATGATAATAGCAGGCGTGATGGTTATTAATTTATTAGCAAAAAGCGAAAGAACTTCTGCGATCGAAGGTAGTAAATAATGCACAGTACGCTTATCGGAATGCTGTGGCTTTTTGTTGCTATTTTGCTGGAGGTGCTGGCGACCAGCCTGCTGCCCAAAACCAATAACTTTACACGCTGGCGATTAGCTCTGGGCGTAATGATTATTTATGTTGTCTGTTTCTACGCTTTATCGAAAGCCATTGTTCTGCTTTCCGTCGGGCTTGCTTACGCCCTCTGGGCTGGACTTGGCATTGTTATTATCAGCCTGGTCGGCGCAATTTTTTTTCGCCATAAGCTCGATAAATATTCCGTTATCGGCATCGGGCTTATCGTTATCGGCTGTATCACTTTGGGGATTTTTTAATGACCGACGTCAGCCCAGTGCTTTTACCCAGGATCGATCGTTTGCGCGAGCGCTATCTACAGGCGAAACCTTTTATTTCCGCAGCCCGCGCCAGAGCAGTCACCGAAATTTATCGCCGCTATCCCGGCATGCCCGCCATTCTTCTGCGCGCGATGGCCTTTCGGCACGCCTGTCAACAGGCACCCTTAGTGATTGCAGATGATGAGCTGATTATCAGCCATCCGGCTGGGGCGGCTCGCGGTGGCGAGATCTCGCCGGAGATAGCCTGGCGCTGGGTAGCGGATGAGCTGGAAACGATGTCAACGCGCGCCCAGGATCCTTATGAAATTAGCGAAGAGGTCAAGCGCGAGCTGCGCGAAGAGATCTTTCCTTTCTGGCAGGGACGCTCGCTGGATGAAATGGCGGAAACGCAACTGCGCCATGCCGGCCTCTGGGAATGGAGCACGGTGGAAGGTATCTGCGATTTAAGCATTAAAACGCAGAACGGCGGCGGCGACACCTGTCCTGGCTACGATATCATTCTGCTGCAGAAAGGCATGGGCGGCGTGTGTGCTGAAGCAGAAGCGGCGCTAAACGCCCTGTCATCGACCTGTCCGGAAGATCAGGAGAGGCGCTACTTTTACCAGGCGATAGTTGAAACCTGCCGGGGCGTGGTGGATTACGCAAACCGCTATGCCGACTATGCGCAGGCGCTGGCGCAGGAAACGGCAGATGCGCAGCGCAGGGCCGAACTGGAACAGCTGGCTGCTATCTGCCGTCGCGTACCGGAACAGCCGCCAGCTAATTTTTACGAGGCGCTGCAGGCGATCTGGTTCGCCCAGTCGCTGTTTATCCTTGAAGAGAACCAGACCGGCATTTCGCTGGGACGCGTCGATCAGTATCTCTGGCCGCTGCTGGAGGCGGATCTGGCTGCGGGAAGGCTGACGCTGGAACAGGCGGAAGAGCTGCTCTGCTGCTGGATGATCAAAATGTCGGAGTGCATGTGGATCTGCAGCGCCGACTCCGCTATGTATTTCGCTGGCTATCAACCTTTCGTCAATCTGGTGGTCGGCGGTCAGAAGCGCGAGGGCGGCGATGCCACCAATCCGCTTTCTCTGCTGATTATGGACTGTTCGCGCAGGCTGAAAATTTATCAGCCAAGCCTGGCGGTGCGTATTCATAACCAGTCGCCGCAGCCCTTTATGCGCAAAATCGTTGAGGTAATCCGCGCGGGTATCGGCTTCCCGGCGTGCCATTTTGACGATGCCCATATCAAAATGATGCTGCGTAAAGGTTTTGATTACGAAGATGCTCGCGACTATTGCCTGATGGGCTGCGTAGAACCGCAGCGCGCCGGGCGCATCTACCAGTGGACCTCGGTAGGCTATACCACCTTTACCTGTGCCATAGAGCTGGCGCTTAACGACGGCAAAAGCGCCAGCGGCCGCCAGATGGGGCCGCAAACCGGCACGGCGGCGGATCTGAAAAGCTGGGAGGCGTTTGAAGAAGCGGTTAAAGCGCAGCTGCGCCATATCGTTAAGCAGGCTGCCGAAGCCACGCTGATGCTACAAAAGCTGCACAGGGAGCTGGCGCCCAAGCCTTTTATCTCCTGTCTGGTGGAAGGCTGCCTGGCGCAGGGCAAGGATGTGATGCAGGGCGGCGCGCTGATTAACAACGGGCCGGGTTTGATCTGGACAGGCATGGCGGATTACGCCAACGCGATGATGGCGATGCGCGAGCTGGTCTATCAGCGGCAGATAGCGACGCCGGAAACGATGGCGCAGGCGCTGCGCGATAATTTTAGCGGCCACGAAGCGCTGCGTACGGCCTGTCTGAACGTTGCTAAATTCGGCAACGATATCGAAGAGGTCGATCTGATTGCCCGCGACCTGATCCGCTTTATTGAAAACGAACATCGGCAGTACCGCATGCTTTACGGCCCGTTTACGCACGGCACGCTTTCTATCTCCAATAACACGCCTTTTGGCCTGGCGACCGGCGCGCTGCCCAGCGGCAGGCTGGCTGGCATGCCGCTGGCGGATGGCATCAGTCCTTCGCAGCAAACCGACTACGCGGGCCCAACGGCCATTATCAATTCCGTAGGCCGTATCAATGTCGAAGAGATGGAGATCGGCATGGTGCATAACTTCAAGCTGCTGCACGGTATTCTGGATACGCAAGAGGGTGAGCAGGGCCTTATTACGCTGTTGCGCAGCGCCAGCATGCTGGGCAATGCCCAGATGCAGTTCAGTTACGTGGATAACGAAACGCTGAAAAAAGCGCAGGAAAACCCTGAGCAGTACCGCAATCTGATGATTCGGGTGGCGGGCTACAGCGCTTTTTTTGTCGAGCTAAGCCGTGAGGTTCAAAATGAAATTATCAGCCGTAGCGAGCTGCGCGCATTTAGCTGAGGTGAGCGGCAGGGTTTTTAATATCCAGCGTTTCTCTTTGCATGACGGGCCTGGCGTGCGCACCGTGGTGTTTCTGAAAGGCTGCCAGATGCGCTGTGTCTGGTGCGCTAATCCTGAAAGCCTGGCACCCCAGCCGGAAGTGCTGTTCGATCGCCAGCGCTGCGCCAAAATGGCATGCTGGCACTCTTGTCCGGGCAAGTCTGCGATGAAGACGGATGCCATAAGCTATGCAAGCTGGCCGGATGACGGCGACTGCCCGGCGGCAGCATTGCGCAAAGTGGGCAAAACGCTCAGCGTGGCGGAAGTTATGCGCGCGGTGGCGGCGGATGAAATTTATTACCGTACTTCTGGCGGCGGCATGACGCTTAGCGGCGGCGAGATCGCCATGCAGCCTGAGTTTTCCCGTGCTTTGCTGCACAGCGCCAGGCAAGAGGGAATTCATACCGCCGTGGAAACATCCGGTTTCGCCGCCTGGCCCGCGCTCTGGCAGGCTTGCGAGGCTAGCCAGCTAATTTTGTACGATCTTAAGCTGGCCGACGATGCGCTGCATCAGCGCTATACCGGCGTCAGCAACCGCAGCATTTTACAGAATCTGGCGCGGCTGCTGGAGCAAAATATCCCGCTGCGGATCCGCATTCCGGTCATACCCGAAGTTAACGACAGCGGCGAACAAGGGGAAAAGATAATAGGGCTTATCGCTGACATAACGCGGAACAGCCGCTGCTTTCAGGGTATCGACCTCTTGCCTTATCACAACTTTGGCCTGCGTAAATACACGCTGTCAGACAGGCACTATCTGTATGATGAGATGCACGCGGGGCACGGCAAGCCGCAGGTGGCGGTGTTGGAAGAGCTGGCTGGCCGCTATGGGTTGGCGACCGCCACGCTTTCTCACTGTATAGGATAGCGCCGATCAGAAATCCGCAGGCTGGCGGAAAGTCATCGGCGTCTGGTATTTGGGATGGGTGATAGTCAGCACCTCTGCATGCAGCAGCAGGCGCGGCGCCATTGCTCTGGCCTCTTCGTGCGCGTAGAAATTATCGCCCAGGATTGGATGGCCCAGCGCCAGCATATGCACCCGCAGCTGGTGGGAACGGCCTGTAATAGGTTTTAGCTGCACGCGCGCGCTGTTATCCGCCGCGTACTCCAGCACCTGGTACTCCGTCTGCGCCGGTTTGCCGGTTTCAAAGCAGACTTTCTGCTTTGGCCGTTGCGGCCAGTCGCAGATCAGCGGCAGATCGATTAACCCCTTTTCCTGCTCAGGATGGCCCCAGACGCGCGCCAGATAGGTTTTTTGCGGTTCACGCTCGCGGAACTGTCGCTTTAATTCGCGCTCGGCCGCTTTGGTCAGCGCCACCGCGATAATGCCGCTGGTTGCCATATCCAGACGGTGAACGGACTCCGCCAGCGGAAAATCGCGCTGGATACGCGTCATCACGCTGTCTTTATGCTCGGGCAGACGACCGGGCACCGACAGCAGGCCGCTGGGTTTATTGACCACGATAATGTGCTCGTCCTGGTAGAGAACGGCTAAGGGATCTTGCGAAGGGTTATAGGGTTCCATCTTTCTGCCTGTGTGGGGCGACCGAAGCCGCCCCGTGCCAATTACTGATGCGTTACCACGATCAGACGCAGCGCGTCCAGACGCCAGCCCGCTTCATCAAGCGCCGCCAGCACCTGCTCGCGGTTGCTTTCCAGCGCGTCAATCTCATCCTGACGGATGTTAGGATTGACGGCGCTCAACGCCTGCAAGCGCGACAGCTCCGCGCTCAGGTTCTCGTTGGCTTCCGCGCGTGCCGTCTCAATCAGCTTACGCGCTTCTTCCGCCGCCTGATCTTCCGCCAGCTTCAGGATGGCGTGTACATCCTGCTGCACCGCATTGACCAGCTTGCTGCCGGTATGGCGATTGACCGCATTTAGCTGGCGGTTAAAGCTTTCGAACTCTACTTTGCCCGCCAGGTTAGTGCCTTTACGGTCAACCAGCATGCGTACCGGCGTTGGCGGCAGGAAGCGGGTCAGCTGTAGCTGCTTCGGCGCCTGCGCCTCAACCACGTAGATGAGCTCCAGCAGCAGCGTACCGACCGGCAGCGCTTTGTTTTTCAGCAGCGACAGGGCGCAGCTACCGGTATCGCCGGAGAGGATCAAATCCAGACCGTTGCGAATAATCGGATGCTCCCAGGTAACGTACTGCGCATCTTCACGCGACAGCGCCTGGCCGCGATCGAAGGTGATGGTGCAGCCATCTTCCGGCAGGCCAGGGAAATCCGGCACCAGCATATGATCGCCCGGTGTCAGCACAATCAGGTTATCGCTGCGATCTTCCTGGTTGATGCCAACGATATCGAACAGGTTCAGCGCGAAGTTGACCAGTTCGATATTATTATCCTGCTCGCTAATGGTCTCTGCCAGCGCCTGCGCTTTCTCGCCGCCGTTGGAGTTGAGCTCCAGCAGGCGATCGCGCCCTTGTTCCAGCTGGCTTTTCAGCGCGTTATGCAGTTCGCGGCACTCGCCGATAAAGTCGTCCAGGCCTTCGGTATTCTCCGGCGAGGCGAGGTAGTCGACCAGCTGGCCGCTGACTTTATCGTACACCGTGCGGCCGGTCGGGCAGGTATGTTCAAAGGCATCCAGACCTTCGTGATACCAGCGCACCAGCACCGACTGCGCGGTTTTTTCCAGGTAAGGCACGTGGATCTGGATATCGTGCGCCTGGCCGATGCGGTCGAGACGGCCAATACGCTGCTCCAGCAGATCCGGGTTAGCCGGCAGATCGAACATCACCATCTGGCTGGCGAACTGGAAGTTGCGGCCTTCGGAACCGATTTCCGAGCAAAGCAGTACCTGTGCGCCATCCTCTTCGGAAGCGAACCAGGCCGCCGCGCGGTCGCGTTCAATAATCGAAAGGCCTTCATGGAACACGGCGGCGCGGATGCCTTCGCGCTCGCGCAGCACCTGCTCAAGCTGTAAGGCGGTAGCGGCTTTAGCGCAGATCACCAGCACCTTGCTGTCGCGGTTGCTGGTCAGAAAGCCCATCAGCCACTCAACGCGCGGATCGAAGTTCCACCAGGTGCCGCTGTCGCCTTCAAACTCCTGATAAATCTGCTCCGGATAAAGCATATCGCGAGCGCGCTCGTCGGCCGCTTTACGCGCGCCCATGATGCCGGAAACTTTGATCGCAGTCTGATACTGCGTCGGCAGCGGCAGGCGGATCTGGTGCAGTTCGCGTTTCGGGAAGCCTTTTACGCCATTGCGGGTATTACGGAAGAGCACGCGGCTGGTGCCGTGACGATCCATCAGCATGCTGATCAGCTCCTGACGCGCCTCCAGCTTGCCTTCGCGATCGCTGTTGGCGACCTGTAGCAGCGGCTCGATATCCTGCTCGCCCATCAGATCGTTAAGCATGTTCATTGCGTCGTTGTCGATCGGCTTATCGGCCAGCAGACCGGCTACGGCATCCGCAATCGGGCGGAAGTGCTGCTGCTCTTCAACAAAAGCATCGAAATCGTGGAAGCGATCCGGATCCAGCAGGCGCAGACGGGCGAAGTGGCTTTCCATCCCCAGCTGTTCCGGCGTAGCGGTCAGCAGCAGCACGCCAGGGATCTGCTCGGCCAGCTGTTCTATTACCTGGTATTCGCGGCTTGGCTGACCTTCTTCCCAGGCCAGGTGGTGCGCTTCGTCTACGATCAGCAGATCCCACTCCGCTTCTGCCAGCATCTCCAGACGCTGCTTGTTGCGGCGCACGAAATCCAGCGAGCAGATCACCAGCTGTTCGGTGTCGAAAGCATTGTCGCTATCCAGACGTGCCTGCGCGTAGCGGTCATCATCAAAGAGTGCGAAACGCAGGTTAAAGCGGCGCAGCATCTCGACCAGCCACTGGTGCTGTAAGGTCTCCGGCACTACGATCAGTACGCGCTCGGCGCGACCAGCCAGCAGCTGCTGATGAATAATCATACCCGCTTCAATAGTCTTACCGAGACCTACTTCGTCTGCCAGCAGTACGCGCGGCGCATGGCGACGGCCAACATCGTGCGCAATATGTAGCTGATGCGGGATCAGGCTGGTGCGCATACCGCGCAGGCCGCTAACCGCCAGGCGATACTGTTCGCTCTGGTATTTGCGCGCGCGAAAGCGAAGGGCGAAACGATCCATGCGATCCAACTGGCCTGCGAACAGACGATCCTGCGGCTTGCTGAACACCAGCTTGCTGTCGAGCATCACCTCGCGCAGCAGCACGCCGGCTTCCTCGGTGTCCAGACGAGTGCCGAGGTAGGCGACCAGGCCGTTTTCTTCAACCACTTCGGCAACTTCCAGCTGCCAGCCTTCGTGGCTGGTCACGGTGTCGCCCGGATTAAAGATCACACGAGTAATGGGCGAATCATTTTTAGCGTAAAGACGGTTTTCGCCGGTGGCGGGGAAAAGCAGCGTTACCATGCGCGTGTCTACCGCGACCACAGTTCCTAATCCCAGTTCGCTTTCCGTATCGCTGATCCAGCGTTGACCAAGTGTAAAAGGCATAGATATTCGGCTCGATTCTCGTAGAGGTTATTTCAGGCAATAGCGCTGCTGCCCGGCGAAAAAAGCCCGGCAGTGTTATCTCGTTTTGCAGGAAGGGCGCTATGGTACTGGAAGGTGGCGCGTTCGTCACCTGTCAAAAAAGCCCCAACTGACCTGTAACCAGTGTAGCAAAGTCATCCTGCACGAAAGGCAGAATGCCTTCCGCCACCGGCTGTAGCTGGCGGGAAAGGTAGTGTTCGTAGTCCAGCGGCGTCTGGCGCGCCTCCAGCGGTTCGGGGCCGGAAGTCGCCATAACGTAGCGGATCCGGCCGCCTTTTTGATACTGCAACGGCCGCCCGAGCTTGCGGTTTTGCTCATCGGCAAGGCGCGCGGCGCGCACATGCGGCGGAACGTTGCGCTGATAATCATCCAGCGGGCGCCGCAGTTTTTTGCTGTAGGTCAGCTGCTCGTCCAGTTTGCCGTCCAGCAGCTGGCTAACGGTTTCACGAATATAATCCTGGTAAGGCTGCTTTTTGAAAATCCGCAGATAAAGCGCCTGCTGAAAATTTTTCGCCAGCGGCGTCCAGTCGGTGCGTACCGTCTCCAGCCCTTTAAATACCATGCGCTCTTTATCGCCTTCGCGGATTAAACCGGCGTAGCGCTTTTTGCTGCCCTGTTCGGCGTTGCGAATGGTCGGCATCAGAAAACGGCTGAAGTGGGTTTCATACTCCAGCTCCAGCGCGCTCTCCAGCCCGAAATTTTCTTTGAGATGGCGCTGCCACCAGGCGTTAATTTTTTCCACCAGCTGCTGGCCGATCGCGGCTGCCTGACCTTCGTCATGCGGAGTCTTCAGCCAGACGAAAGTGGAGTCCGTATCGCCGTAAATCACGTCATAGCCCTCTGCCTCTACCAGCTCTTTGGTCTGGCGCATGATTTCGTGACCGCGCAGCGTAATGGAAGAGGCGAGGCGCGGGTCGAAAAAACGGCAGGAACTGGTGCCCAGCACGCCGTACAGCGCGTTCATAATGATTTTCAGCGCCTGCGACAGCGGCTTGTTACCCTGTTTTTTAGCCGCCTCGCGGCCCTGCCAGATTTGCCCGACTATTTCTGGCAGGCAGTGCGTGACGCGGGAGAAGCGCGCGCCGCGAAAGCCGCTGACTGAATCTTGATCGTCGGGATGCGCCAGACCTTCCACCAGCCCGACCGGATCGATGAGAAAGGTGCGGATAATTGAGGGATAGAGGCTTTTGTAATCCAGCACCAGCACGGAATCGTACAGGCCTGGACGCGAATCCATCACGTAGCCGCCAGGACTCGCTTCCGGCGCCACTTCGCCAATGCCTGGCGCAACAAAACCGGCGCGGTGCATACGCGGCAGATAAAGATGGCTGAATGAGGCCACCGAGCCGCCATGACGATCTACGGGCAAACCGTTGACGGTGGCGCGCTCCAGCAGAAAAGGCATGATTTCGGTGCGCTGGAAGATACGGGTAACCAGCTCGCAGTCTTTCAGGTTGTAGTGCGCCAGCGCCGGTTTATCCTCCGCAAAACGCTGCTCGATCTCCTGCATTCTGTCCCAGGGATTATTAATGGCCTTGCCTTCGCCCAGCAGCTCGCGCGAGACCGATTCCAGGCTGAAAGAGGGGAAATCCCAGAAGGCGGATTTCAGCGCATCGATGCCGTCGATAAGCAGCCGACCGGCAGCCTGGGCAAAATAAAACCCCGGCTTGAAGCCGTGCTCGCGCCACTCCAGCGCCTCGCCATCGCGGCCCAGCCGCAGCGGAATATTATAGCGATCGGCATGTTTTTGCAGTACCCGCAGATCGAACTGCACTACGTTCCAGCCAATCAGCACATCCGGATCGTGCTCGGCAAACCAGGCGTTCAGCTTTTCTATCAGCGCGGGACGCCCGGCTACGTATTCCAGCTGAAAATCCAGGCCGCTGGCATCGCCGTTTTCCGGCCCCAGCATGTAGACCACGCGCTGGCCACAGCCTTCAAGACCGATACAGGAAAGCTCGCCATGGCGCGTGGTTTCAATATCCAGCGAGACCCACTTTAGCGGCGGACGATAGTCAGGATTAGGCTTCAGACGGGCTTCTGTCAGGCCGCCGCTGGCCGCCCGGCCGCTGAACCAGACCGGCGCGGTGATAAAGCGCTCCATCAGAAAACGATCCGGCGGACGGATATCCGCTTCGTAAACCATGACGCCGTTTTCGCGCAGCAGTTTTTCCAGTTTTTGTAGCTGGCGATACTGTTTGCAGTAAAGCCCGGCTACCGGACGCTGGCGGAAATCTTTTAGCTCAAGCGGCGTCAGCCGGTAATCCCGCTCGGCACGCAGCAGTGTCTCCGCCTGCGCCATCTGCTGCTGCGGGATAAAGGCGACCGATTCCTGCGGCGGCAGCATTATCCGCTGCGGGCCTGCGTCCGTAGCCAGCCACAGCACGATTTCCGTGCCGTTGGGCGTATCCCGCCAGTGTCTGGTCAGCAGAAAGCCTGCGCGTGCGTCGTTCACCTGAATCTCCTGAGTTGCCTTTTAGCCGGGCCTGTTAGCGCCGCCATCATAACATGTTTATTTATACAGTTCTTTGTTCAATTTTGCGGCTTTGTTGTGCAACAGCAAGGCCGTTCCGGTCTGGCAACATATCCGCATTCCCATACAAAACAGCGCTTGACGGATCCCGGCAGGGTCAGGACAATCCGACCTCTTATTAAAAAAAATGTGAAATATATGGAAGCCTGGCTACAACATCTTATTACTCAATCCGTGGCCTGGTCCCTGCTGGCGGTCGGTCTGGTCGCCTTTTTTGAATCCCTTGCGCTGGTAGGGCTGCTGCTGCCCGGCACGGTGATGATGGCGTCGCTGGGCGCGCTGATCGGCAGCGGGCAAATCAGTCTTTATCCTGCCTGGGGCGTGGGTATCATCGGCTGTCTGCTGGGCGACTGGCTTTCCTATTATATCGGCTGGCAGTTCAAAGGGCCGCTGCATCGCTGGTCGTTTATTAAGAAACATCAGGCCATGCTGGATAAAACCGAACACGCGCTGCACCAGCACAGCATGTTCACTATTATTGTAGGCCGTTTCGTCGGCCCAACCCGTCCGTTAATTCCGCTGGTGGCCGGGATGCTGGAGCTGCCGGTAAAAAAGTTTATTCCGCCTAACCTGATTGGCTGCCTGCTGTGGCCGCCTCTTTATCTGTTGCCGGGCATTTTGGCTGGCGTAGCGATAGATGTGCCGAAGGATGCACAAAGCGGCCTGTTTAAATGGCTGCTGCTGGCGGTGGCGCTGCTGGTATGGCTCGGCGGCTGGCTGGGCTGGCGCTGGCTGCGCGCCAAAAAGCAAAACGACTGGGCGACGGCTTATCTGCCCGCTGGCCGCCTGCGCTGGCTGGCACCGCTGATGATGACGGCTGGCCTGGCCAGCTTTGTGGCTATTCAGTTCCATCCGATGATGCCGGTGTTCCGACATTTGCTGCGGCAGGTATTTATCGGCTAGTTTTGTTCTGGCCGCCACACTTGAAGGAACAAACAGCGATGCCGGTAAATTTTGACCTGAACGATCTTTATGCCTTCCGGGCGCTGGTGGAATATGGCAACTTCCGCCTGGCGGCGGAATCGGTCTGCCTTTCCCAGTCGGCGCTAAGCCGCAGAATTGATAAGCTGGAGAGCTCGCTGGGCCTGAAACTGTTTGAGCGCACTACCCGGCGCGTCAGCCTGACGCTGGTCGGGCAGAGCTTTGCCGAACGCTCGGGGCGGTTGCTGAACGATTTTGAAGAGGTGATGGCGGATCTCAGCGAGGTTAACCAGAACCGTACCGGCCTGGTCACCGTTGCCTGCGTTCCCTCAGCAGCTTATTACTTTATGCCCGATGTTATCCGCCGATTTCAAAGCCGCTATCCGCGCGTGCGCGTCAAACTTATCGACAGCAGCGCCAGCAATGTGTATGACTCGGTGGTCAGCGGCCAGGCAGATTTTGGCATCAGTTTTTCTGGCCGAACGCAGGCGGATATCGAATTTTTACCGCTGCTGGAAGATAGCTATGTCGCCGCCTGTCGGCATGAGCATCCCCTGGCTAAGCGTAAAAGCGTTACCTGGGAAGCGTTCTACCAGCATGACTGGATCGGCCTGGATAAAACCTCCGGCAATCGTAACCTGCTTGATCAGGCGCTGGCGCAAATCGTTCCGTCGCGGCCCAGCATCTGTGAAACAAGGCACGTTACTACCATGCTGGGCATGGTTGAAGCGGGGCTCGGCATCGCTGCGGTGCCCGCTATGTCGATGCCGTCTTCGGGACATTCCGTGCTGACCAGCCTGCCGCTTACCGAACCTGTGGTGCAGCGTACGGTTGGTCTGCTCAGGCGTAGCGGGCGCGTGCTGTCGCACGTCGCCGCTGAACTTGAGAAGTTGATTACTGAACGGTATCCGGCTGCCTGACCGTCTGCGCCGCAGCAGTTTTCAGACCGGTGGCGCGGACGGTTTGCTGAACCGCTGGCGAAGCGAGATAACGCAGCAGCTTTTGCGCCTCTTGCCTGTTGGCGGAGGTTTTCGTAACGGCACCAGCGAAACGGGTCGTGTACTGCACGCTGGCTGGCAGCTCGCCGATAAAAGTTACGCCGGGAACGGGCAGCAGCTCGCTGACCTGCTGAAAACCCAGCGCATATTTTCCCTCTGCCACTACCGAGGCGACAGGGATCCTTTCTATTATCCGCGCCTTACTTTTTACCCGATCCGCGATACCCAGCTTCTCAAACAGCTGGCCGCTGACATATCTGCCGCTGGCGCTGTCTGAATAGGCAACCGACTGGGCTTGCAGCAATACAGCGCGCAGCTCTTTTTCTGTTTTGATGCTGACAGGTGTCGCGCCTTTTTTGACCACCGCGCCCACAGGCGAATCAGCCAGTTCGATGCGAGAGCCTTTGAGGATCCAGCCTGTTTTATCCAGCTTGTCCACCGCATCGCCGACCATGATCACCACATCCGCCCGTTCACCACGGGCCAGTCTGGCGGGAATGGCCTGCGGCGACTGGCCCATTGAAGGCCCGGCAACCGTAATCACTTTATAGCCTTCCTGCGCGGCGAAACGCGGGGCCAGCTGCTCCCACGCGGCTTTGAAACCGCCGGAGATCATGACCGTTAATTCTTTTGCCTGTACGCCCATGCTGAGAAAAAGCAGCGCAGCTAAATAACCTTTTTTAATCATGATTTTCCCTTAGCTAAATGGTTTGACCGCTGGTTGCAAATGCGCGGAACTGCGGCGATAGAGATAAAGCGTCGCCAGCAGCGCGCAAACGGCGGCAAAACTCATCCAGTAAGCGGGTGAAGCCTTATCGCCCGTCAGTTCGATCAACGCGGTGGAAACTACAGGCGTAAATCCGCCAAAAATTGCGGTCGCCAGGCTGTAGGCCAGCGAGAAACCGGCAACCCGGACTTCCGCTGGCATGATTTCCGTCAGCGCCGGGATCATCGCACCGTTGTAAAGACCGTAGATAAAGGACAGCCACAGCAGCACGCCCAGCATCATGTAAAAGCCCGGCGCGTCCGCCAGCAGGCTCAGGGCAGGCCAGGAAGTGGCCAGCGCCAGCAACGTCATAGCTATCAGTACCGGTCTGCGGCCAAAACGGTCGGACAGCGCGCCGCCTATCGGCAGCCAGAAGAAATTGGATATAGCGACCAGCAGCGTGACCAGCAGGCTGTCGGAAGCGCTGAGCATCAGCACTCTTTTGCCGAAGGTAGGGGCATAAACGGTAATCAAATAGAAAGTTGTAGTGGTCATCGCCACCATCAGCATGCCCGCGATAACCACCTGCCAGTTAGCCAGCAGCGTTTTAAATACCTGGCTCATCGCCAGATGAGTGCGGCGCGCGCTGAATTCCTGAGTTTCTTCCAGCCTGCGACGCAGGAAAAAAATAAAAGGTACGATTAGACAGCCGAACAGAAACGGAATGCGCCAGCCCCATTCACGAATAGCGGTTTCCTCAAGCAAGGCGTTAAGGGCAAAGCCCATCGCCGCCGCCACCATTATGGCGACCTGCTGGCTACCTGACTGCCAGCTGGTATAGAAGCCTTTACGGCCCGGCGTAGCGATTTCAGCCAGGTAGACCGAAACGCCGCCCAGCTCTGCGCCAGCGGAGAAACCCTGTAACAGACGTCCTGTCAGCACCAGCAGAGGCGCCCAGAGTCCGATAGCCTGATAGGACGGGATCAGCACGATCAGAAAGGTGCCTGCCGCCATAATCGAAAGCGTGACTATCAAGCCTTTGCGTCTGCCCACTTTATCGATATAAGCACCCAGCACGACTGCGCCGATGGGCCGCATCAGAAAGCCCGCGCCGAAAACGGCGAAAGTCATCATCAGCGAAGCGAATTCGCTGCTGGCCGGGAAAAAAGCCTGCGCGATATAGGTGGCGTAAAAGCCGAACAGGAAAAAATCGAACTGCTCCAGAAAGTTGCCTGAGGTAACGCGGAAGATAGCGCCAATACGGGCGCGGGTGCCAGGTAAGCCAGAAGTAAGTTGCATAGCGATCTCCAGTTTTTTTATGGCGCTTTTGCCGCGCCTGCCCTGAAGACTGGCTGAGTAAAACCAGCTAAATAAGTGCAATTAATACATTGATTCATGCGCTGGCTGCATTAATCCGCGCGCGTAAAGCAAAAACCTTTGGATTTATTGGGATTTCCTTTTCAGCTGTTTCTGTACAGGCGAGAAGCAATGTTAATACGATATTGCTTATTTGTGACGTAATTCATAAAGGTGCAGATCAGGAATTGTATGTGGCAAAGACGGGCTGCCGATCATCGGTCAGAATCCGGGTTTTTCCGCAGCGCTGCTGCTTGAGCAATTCGCGCAGTAATTGTGGCTCCCTGCGGTACAGCACCGCAGGGGTTTTTAAGGCGCTGACAGCCAGCCTGAAAAAAGCGAGTGGGAGAGTCTGCGGCGAACGGGCTAAACGGTCAGGCCGTTAACCCTTAACATAAAGAGGTCGCCGTCCCGAATTTCTCTCTTTTTATCCATCAGTAAACCCAAATCGTCTCTGACGGTAAGATAAAGCCCGCTCAGAGATTTATATTTGCCGCTACAGAGTTTTTCAATATTTATCAGGCTCTGCTTTTCGTCAACCGTATTGCCCGCATCTTTTTCATCATAAACCCATTGCAGAGCTTTACCGCGCGCGCTGTTGCTGTCCGTGATAGTTTCAATCAAATCCGTCACCATGCCCGTTGAGTGAACCAGTCCGGGATGATAAGCATAGAGAGAAATATTTTCCCGTTTCATTTCTACAGCCAGGTTTTCGGTTAACTTAATTACCGCGGCTTTGGTTACGGAATAGGCGGTGCAATAAGGCCAACGGTAAACTCCGGCATTGCTGACAATATTAATTATAATGCCGCGCTTTTTCTGGCGCATAGGCTTGAGCGCTTCATGCGTGCAGTAAGAGAGACCCAGCAGATTAATGTTAATCGCTTCGAACCAGTCATCCAGCGCGATATCGGCAAACTTATCTACCGGGCCCCAGACGCCCGCATTATTGATAACCACATCGATATGACCGAATTTAGCGGCGATATTGGCAAAACAGGCGGCGACTGCGGCCCGGTCGGTCACATCGCATTGCAGACAGTGGATCTCGCCCTGAAACTCTTTTTCCAGCTCGGCCAGCCTTTGCGTGTCTCTGCCGGTAATAATGACCCGATGACTTTTCGCCAGGGCTCTGGCGTAAGAAAGACCAAGACCTTTGGAACCGCCGGTGATTAATATCGTTTTCTTTTGCGCATCAATCATTGCCTGTTTCCTTTAATGAAATTACCGGGCTCACTTAATTTGTTATCGCATTAGTAACACATTATTATGAATATTACATGACATCCGTCATTCATTTTAATTATGTCAATGTCATGTTTCTTTTGAAAAAAGGCAAGGCGGAGTTACTTTTTGAGTTTAATGTAGCTATAGGGCATAAATAATATTTATTTCCGTTATTAACTATTTTTTAATATAAATGGAGGCTTTGTCTTGCAGAAGGATAAAAACAGGGCCGTTTTATAATGGAGTTAATTGTGCCGGATAATAAACTGGCCCGGCCAGCAGACTGAAGATTGACTTGATGGCCTATCCTCTGAAGGGTCAGGCCAGCTGGAACAGGCTTTTCCCTGGCAAGATCGGCGGCCAGTGATTTGGGCTGGTTTCCAGCCAGCCTGAAAGTGACTGAAAGCGACTTATCGTTAGCGAGAGCCAATTCCTAAGACGGCAGCTTCTTTGACCTCGCCGTTAAGCAGGGAAGCCGTGCTGCCGTCCCAGTAAATTCGGCCATCCACCACCAGTACGCTACGCGGCGTGATGCGCGCTGCATCTTCAATACTGTGTGAAACCATCAGCAGCGTGATATTTCGCTCAAGGCAAACCTCATCCACCAGTGCCAGCATTTCTTTGCGCAGCGCCGGGTCCAGAGCGGAAAAAGGCTCGTCCAGTAACAGGATTGGCTGCTGGCGTACCAGGCAACGGGCCAGCGCGGCGCGCTGCCGCTGGCCGCCGGAAAGTTCGCCCGGCAGACGCGACAGATAGCTTTCCAGGCCGACTCTCTCCGCTATCTTTTGTAAACGCTGCTGCTGTCCGGCATCCAGCCGTAATCCCGGATGCAGGCCCAGCCCGATATTTTGCGCCACGGTCAGGTGGGGAAACAGGTTATTTTCCTGAAACAGCATGGAGACGGGCCGTTTGGCCGGTGGCGTAGAACGGTGGTCTGCACCATTGAGTTGGAGTTCGCCGCTATCGGCGGCCAGAAAACCGGCGATCAGGCTCAGCAAAGTGCTTTTGCCTGCGCCGCTGGGGCCAAGGATCGCCAGGCGTTCTCCGGCCTGCATCGACAGTGAGAAACGCATCGGCAGATGCTGATAAATCCAGGTTAAATTAGTCAGCGTCAGCATGGCGTCCCGGCAGTTTTTCAATCAGGGTAAATAACAAAAAGCAGAGTAATAGCAGCAGCAGAGCGGTTACCGCGCCATCCTCGCTGCGATAGGAGCCCATCTGCTGATAAAGATAGAAGGGCAGGGTGCGGAAATCTTCGTTGCCGAACAGCGCTACCACGCCAAAATCACCGACCGAGAGCACGCTGGCGAAAGCCATTGCCTGGGCCAGCGGCCGTTTTAACGCGCGCAGCTCTATTAGCCGCAAACGATTCAGGCCGCGAATATCCAGCGCCAGGCACAGGCGATTATAGCGTTCGGCGATATCGCGTAGCGGATTCTCAAGGACTTTCATGGCGTAGGGCACGGCCATCAGCGCATTGGTAAAGATAACGATATCGTCAGCCGACTGCGGCAAACCGACGGTATCGTTCAGCAGCAGGAAAAAGCCGGTAGCCAGCACAATGCCGGGCATCGCCAGGATCAGCATGCCACTCAGTTCCAGCATCTGGCCCGCAAAGGGCTGCTGGCGCAGGCGCAGTTCCCGGCTGCTCCACAGCAGCATCAGGGTCAGAATTACGCACAGCACGCCCGCAGCCAGCGCTATCCGTACCGACGTGAAAACGGCCTGCCAGAGCGCGGGCTGTTGTAATACGGTAAACAGATTACGGTTAAGGCCGTCTGCGATTACCGCCAGCAGCGGCGGCGCTATTAACAGCAAGGCCAGCGTCAGCATAATGGCATCAATGATTTTTGCGCCAAAGCTGTCCTGCGGATCCCGCCAGCCTTGCAGGCTTGCGCTACCGGAGGGCAGCGCTTTGCTTAGCCGCTGGCTCAGCAGCACCAGGCCCAGACAGCAGATCATTTGTAACAGCGCCAGCAACGCCGCGCGCCCGGGATCGTAGTCAAAATTCAATGCCTGAAAAATCGCCAGCTCAATAGTAGTAGCTTTTGGGCCGCCGCCCAGCGCCAGCACGGTAGCAAAGCTGGCGAAGCAGAGCATAAAAATCAGCGAGCCTGTCGGCAGTAGCTGGCGCCGCAGCCATGGCCATTCCACCAGGCGAAAATGGTGCCAGCCCGTGATGCCGAGCTGCGCTGCAAGCTGGCGCTGTTCGGACGGGATCTGCTCCAGCGTTTGCAGCAGCAGCCTGGCGGCCAGCGGCAGGTTGAAAAAAACGTGCGCCAGCAAAATGCCCTGAAGTCCGTAGGGCGTGAAGTGATAGTCCAGACCCAGCCAGCCGCAAAGCGCGGCAAGCCAGCCTGTACGGCCATAGACGCTCAGAATGCCGAAGACGGCCACCAGCACCGGCAGCACCAGCGTCATAGCACAAAGTCGCAGCAAAATATCTCTGCCGGGAAAGCGGCGGCGATAGAGCGATCTCGCCAGCGGCACGGCGGGCACCAGCGCCAGCAAAGTAGAGAGAAAAGCCTGCAGGAAGGAGAAGCGCAGCACGTGCCAGAGATAGCTATCCTGCCAGAGCGCGCCTGCGCTGACTGGCGCATTGCGCCACAGCGCCATAAAGGCACAAAGCGCAACGGCGACCAGCAGCGTAGCGGCAGTGATGCCGGGAGCGAGGCTGAGGCTGGCTAGCGGCTGACGGCGCGTTGCCATGCACTGATCCATTCGCTACGATGACTGGCAACTTCCTGCGACGAATACTGTAGCGTGGTTTTCGGCATCGTCAGCGTGTCGAAACCCGCGGGTAATTTCGTCGGCACTACCGGATACATCCAGTTGCCCTGCGGAATGGTCTGCTGGAAAGGTTTATCGAGCATAAACTGCATAAATTTTTGCGCCAGCTGCGGTTGCTTGCTGGCCTTAAGCTGACCGGCTACTTCAACCTGCAAATAGTGTCCTTCGCTAAAATCCGCCGCTGCGTACTGCGTCTTTTTCTCTTCGATCAGGTGGTAAGCCGGAGAAGTGGTATAGCTCAATACCATATCAGCTTCGCCCTTCAGAAACAGGCCGTAGGCTTCGCTCCAGCCTTTGGTGACGGTAACGGTTTTCTGCGCCAGCTTTTGCCAGGCGGCGGGCGCGTCATCGCCATAGACTTTTTGCATCCACAGCAGCAGACCCAGACCCGGCGTGCTGGTACGCGGATCTTCATAGATTATTTTCAGCGGCTGATTGCTTTCAACCAGCTCTTTCAGGCTCTTTGGCGGATTGGTCAGCCTGGTTTTGTCATAAACAAAGGCAAACCAGCCGTAGTCATAGGGAACGAAAGTGCTGTTTGTCCAGCCGCCCGGCACCTTAACGCTGCTGGTATCGACATGGCTTTCGGCAAACAGACCGGTTCTTTCCGCTGCGTTCAGCAGATTATTATCCAGCCCCAGCACGATATCCGCCTTGCTGTTTTTTCCTTCCATACGCAGGCGATTCAGTAGCGCGACGCCGTCAGCCAGCGCGACATACTTCAGTTCGCAGTTGCATTCGGCCTCGAAGGCTTTTTTAATTGCCGGGCCAGGGCCCCAGTCGGAAGAAAATGAGTCGTAGGTATAGACCGTCAGCGCGGGTTTAGCGGCAACAGCGGGAAGCGAGCAGAGCAGCAGCAGAGGCAGGACTTTTTTTAGCACTTTGCGTTCCTTGATGGTCGGGAGGAGGCGCGAGCTGAGCCGTGTGACCCAAACCCCAGCGCGCCTGAGCCGCGCGCCATTGAGCGCGCACTATTCTAATGATTTCCAAAGAGTAGCGAAAGCATCATGATTCCGGCGGCGCAAACCAGGCGGACTTGAAATCGAACCAGCCCAGCGTATTCATGCGGATCCCGCGCATGCTGCGCTCGCCTTCCAGCAGCAGCCAATGATGGAAAAGAGGATGAAAATAGCAGTTGGCTACCAGCTCTCTGCCCCAGTCGGCCAGCGGTAGCCGCTGTTCGCGCCACTGCTGAGCGGCCTGCTGCCAGTCAATGGGCACGCAGTGCTGCAATAAAGGGGTTTCATACAGCAGTGCGAACAGCGAAAACTCAAGCGGCAAGGTAAAATTAGCACTGCCCAGCCAGATATCGCTTTCCGCCTCGCCGCGATGCCAGTTGGCGTAATCCACCTGCCGGGTCAGTAATTCCACGCCCTGCGCGGCCAGCAACGGCCGCAGCAGATTGGCGATAGCCTGATGCTCAATATGATCGCCATACCAGGCGATCCTGAGCGAAGTCAGGCCTGCGGGTTTTTCCGGCGCGTCGAAATCGCGGCGATGGTGCCAGCGCGGCAGCAGTCCATAAGCCGGAAACCAGTAGCGCTGATAGCCCGTCCCGGCCTGGCTTAACAGCGTGATTGGATTAGCGATGGCGCTGACCCAGCGTCGCACCTGCTCATCACGGCCCTGCGGCGAACGCTGATCGAACAGTAGAAAATAGCAGCCTTCTTCCAGGCGGCTCTCTTCCGATTTTTCTTCCAGGCTGCCGCCTTCCAGCCTTACGCCCGAGTAAACCAGCTCCTCGCTGATTTCCGGCAATACCCAGATATTGACCTCATCAATCAAGGCGCGGTAACCGAAATAGTCGTCGAAAGCTTCGATCCGCAGCTGGCTTTGCTGATTACGCACCACTGCATAGGGGCCAGTGCCAACAGGCTGGCGGCTGAAATCCGCCATAAACGGCCACTCTTTTGGCAGGATCAGCGCGCTGACACCAGCCAGCAGCCACGGCAGCCAGCGATCGGGCTGATGCAGGTGGATATCCAGCGTCCAGGGTGCAGAAGAGCGGATGTACTGAATATTGGCGAAAAGCGGCTGCGCATTGGCCCGCTCCAGCGTTGCTATCACATCCGCCATTTCCAGCTCACGTCCATGATGGAAATGAACGGCGGGCCGCAAATAAAAACGCCAGTGCAGCGGCGTTACGGGCTGCCAGTGATGAGCGACATCCGGCTCGATTTCCCCGTTTTCCTCATTTATGCGCATGAGGCTACTAAAGATCTGTCTGGCAAGGTGTGTTTCCGAGCGGCGTAGTGGCGTGGCTGGATTAAGATTTGGCAGAGAGCGGTAGTAGAGCACCCGGAGAATATGCTTTCCCTGACGAAAACTACGGCCCAGATGCGAGATCAGCATTTGCCGCACGGCATTTTTGTCGCCGACTAACTGCACCAGCTGATCGATGCGATCCTGTTCCAGCAGATCCTCAGCCCGCTGCTGCTGCAGCGCCAGGCCTGTATAGTGGAAGGTAAGGGTTGAGCGTTTACCGCGCCCGGCCTCGGCCTGCCACTCCAGCCAGCCTGCCTGCTGCATGGCGCCAAGCAGGTTGCGCATATGGCGGCGCGAACAGCTGAGCTGCACGGCCAATTGGTCGAGCGTAGTTTCCTGCGGCTGGCCTTCGCAACTCTGCCATAGCCGGATAAACTGCTGCTGTAAACGCTTTGATGTCATAAAAGAGGAACTCTCAGCCAAATCTCGCCTGTTTTTTCTGCCCTATATTACGACCATACTGGGCAGTGTTGAAAGCGCGGGAGGCATTCTTTTGAATGGCGCGTTTTCAAAGACTTTATATCTGAGTATGGTGCGTTTTCACCGGCCAGCGGCCTTTTGCCCGCTGGCTTTTTTCATTCCCGCTTTTCTTCTATGCTTGCTGTTCGTGTCTGCCTGTCGGCGGACATTTTTGCTTTTAAAGGACTCGGTATGAAATCGCTGCTTATGCGTCGTCGAATTAACCCGATTTACCTCGCTTTTATGGCTGTCTCTTTTATGGTGGGCGTAGCGGGCGCATTGCAGGCGCCGACGCTGAGCCTGTTTTTGACGCGTGAGGTGGCGGTGCGGCCTTTCTGGGTCGGGCTGTTTTATACCGTAAATGCGATCGCCGGGATCGTGGTTAGCCTGCTGCTGGCGAAAAGATCGGATAACAGTGGCGATCGCCGTATGCTGATCCTTTTTTGCTGTCTGATGGCGGTGGGCAACGCACTCCTTTTCGCTTTTAACCGCCATTATCTGACGCTGATAACTTTTGGCGTGCTGCTGTCGGCGCTGGCCAGCGTAGCCATGCCGCAAATTTTTGCCCTGGCACGAGAATATGCGGACAGTTCCGCACGTGAAGTGGTGATGTTCAGTTCAGTGATGCGGGCCCAGCTTTCGCTGGCATGGGTGATCGGGCCGCCACTCTCTTTTGCCCTGGCGCTGAACTATGGCTTTACCACTATGTTTACCGTCGCCGCCGGGCTGTTTGTCATTTGTATCGCACTAATCTGGTTTGCATTGCCTTCCGTGCCGCGCGTTGAACAGCCGACGGAAGTCGTGATTACCCAAATCAGCGCCTGGAAAAACCGGGATGTGCGACTGCTGTTTATTGCCTCGCTGCTGATGTGGACCTGCAATACCATGTATATCATTGATATGCCGATTTACATCAGTAGCGTACTGGGATTGCCGGACAGGCTCGCCGGTCTGCTGATGGGTGTAGCGGCAGGGCTGGAAATCCCGGCAATGCTGCTGGCGGGCCATTATGTTAAACGTTTTGGCAAACGCAAAATGATGTTGTTTGCCGTAGCCGCTGGCGCGCTTTTCTATCTGGGGCTGGTGCTGTTTCATTCACGTGCTGCGCTAATGGCGCTACAGATTTTCAACGCCGTTTTTATCGGCATTATTGCTGGGATCGGCATGCTTTATTTTCAGGATTTAATGCCGGGCAGGCCTGGCGCGGCTACCACGCTTTTCACCAACAGTATCTCAACCGGCGTTATTCTGGCGGGCGTTTTACAGGGGGCGCTGGCCGAGACGTTTGGGCATTATTCTGTTTATTGGGGGGCACTGATCCTCTCCGTAGCGGCGCTGGCGATGTCGGCAAAGGTAAAGGATGTTTGAGCTATAGAGTGCTAAAAATTTTCAAAAACAGTACCGTTTTTTCTTGTAAAAGCGAGCGGGGCGCTGCACAATTCGTCTGGTTATAATTTGTTCTGGCGGGCGCAGGGGCAGCATTGAACGCGCTGCCTTTTAATCATGATGGATGGAGTCAACATGTTGGCAATCAAGGAAATCCCCAAGCCTTCCAGGACAGAAAAGGCTTGGTATGGCTACCCTCTGGCTATGGAGAATCAGGAAGGAGCAGTTATGGATAACGTAAAGGAAAGAATCGCCCTGCTGGAAAGCCAAACCAGCCAGATTCAAAAGGATGTAGCGGTGCTGGTTGAACGTTCAAAGCATGCCGCCAATCAGTCCTCGCTGGATACGCTGGCGGAACAGGCGAAAGGGTTTGCCAGCCAGGCGGCGCTGGATGCGCTGGCGGAAAAGGCGAAAGGGTTTGCCAGTCAGGCGGCGCTGGATACGCTGGTCGAACGCTCGGAGAGCTTTGCGACCAAAACCGATGTCAGTCTGCTACGAAGCGATCTTTATAAGGAAATAGGGCTGCTACATAAGGAAGTAGGGCTGGTGCGAAGCGATCTTCAAAAAGAGATTTACGCTTCTGAAAGCCGCATGAACGATAAGTTTGACGCTATCAATAACAAAATTACCTGGACGCTGCTGCTGCCCGCGCTGACGGCCATTGTTCTCTGGTTCGTTAAGGTCGCCATCCTGAAAGTGTAAACAGGGCAGGTATTTGCCGCCAGGCTATCGGGGCCGCAGCCCCAATGGCCTTTAACGCAAAAATGCCGGCTGGCGCTGCTCGTAATCGCTGATGCTGGCTTCATGCTGGAGCGTCAGGCCAATATTATCCAGGCCATTCAGCAGACAGTGGCGGCGGAAGGCGTCGATAGCAAACGCATAGCGCTGTTCGCCAGCAATAACTTCCTGCTTTTCCAAATCCACCGTAAAGCGGATGCCCGGTTCGGTGGCGACCAGCCGGAACAGCTCATCCATTTCCGCTTCGCCCAGCTTCACCAGCAGCAGCTGATTATTAAAGGCGTTGTTGGCAAAAATATCGGCAAAATCACTGCCGACAATCGCCTGAATACCGTAATCGGTCAGCGCCCAGGGGGCATGCTCTCTTGAGGAGCCACAGCCGAAATTTTCCCGCGTCAGCATAATGCTGGCACCGCGGAATTCCGGTTTATTCAAAACAAAATCCGGGTTGGGGATTTGGCCTTCGGCATCCGTGTAGCGCCAGTCGTAAAACAGATTGCGGCCAAAGCCGGTGCGCGTCACCATCTGCAAAAACTGCTTGGGGATAATCGCGTCGGTATCGACGTTGGCGGCATCCATCGGCACCACAACGCCGGTGTGCTGCGTAAATTTCTTCGCCATAGTTACTCCTGAGTCAGCTCGCGGATATCGGCAAAATGGCCTGCAACTGCTGCCGCTGCGGCCATCGCCGGGCTGAGCAGATGCGTACGGCCGCCGCGTCCCTGGCGTCCTTCAAAGTTACGGTTGCTGGTAGAGGCGCAACGCTCGCCGGGGCTTAAACGATCGTTGTTCATCGCCAGGCACATGGAGCAGCCCGGTAGACGCCATTCAAAACCGGCCGCCAGAAAAATTTTATCCAGGCCTTCTGCTTCGGCCTGCGCCTTAACCGGACCGGAGCCGGGAACCACGTAGGCCTGCACGCCCGCAGCAATTTTATGGCCTTTAACTACGGAAGCCGCCGCGCGTAAATCTTCAATGCGCGAATTGGTGCAGGAACCGATAAAGACCTTATCGATGCGGACTTCAGTGAGTTTGACGCCCGGTTTGAGATCCATATAGGCCAGCGCTTTTTCCGCTGAGGCGCGCTCAATAGGGTCGCTAAAGCTGGCCGGATCGGGAATGGCCTCGTTCACGGCGATAACCTGGCCCGGATTGGTGCCCCAGGTAACCTGCGGCGCAATATCGGCGGCGTTAAGCGTAACGACTTTATCAAACCGCGCGCCGCTGTCTGACTTCAGCGTGCGCCAGTAAGCAACGGCTTCTTGCCAGTCCTGCTCTTTTGGCGCGAACTGGCGGCCCTTAACATAGTTAAAAGTAGTGTCGTCCGGCGCTACCAAACCTGCTTTCGCGCCCAGCTCAATCGCCATATTGCACAGCGTCATGCGGCCTTCCATACTGAGCTGCTCTACTGCCGGGCCGCAAAACTCCACCACATGACCATTGCCGCCGCCGCTGCCGGTTTTGCCAATAATCGCCAGCGCGATATCTTTGGCGGTAATGCCCGGCGCGGTTTCTCCCACTACTTCAATCTTCATGGTTTTAGCGCGCGCCTGCTTCAGCGTCTGCGTTGCCAGCACGTGTTCAACCTCTGAAGTGCCGATGCCGAACGCCAGCGCGCCAAACGCGCCATGGGTAGAAGTGTGCGAGTCGCCGCAGACAATAGTCATACCGGGCAGCGACATCCCTTGTTCAGGGCCGATAACATGCACTATGCCCTGAAAAGGATGCTTCAGGTCATACAGGCGTACGCCGAACTCTTCGCAGTTTTTAATTAGCATGGACATCTGGATCCGCGCCATCTCGCCGCTGGCGTTGATATCGCGCGTTTGGGTAGAAACGTTGTGATCCATAGTGGCGAAAGTTTTTGTCGGCTGACGCACCGGACGGCCGTGCGTGCGCAGGCCATCAAATGCCTGTGCCGAAGTCACCTCATGCACCAGATGCCTGTCGATATAGAGCAGCGGCGTTTCATCAGGCGCTTCATACACCACATGGGCGTCAAACAGCTTCTCGTATAATGTTTTCATAATCAGGCTTCGCGGATAAATCGGGCGATAACGGCACCCATTTCCTCTGTGCTGACGGCCTCGCCGCCGCCGGCCAAATCGCCGGTACGGTAGTTTTCCGCCAGCGCGCGGCTGATGGCCTGCTCAACGGCATCGGCCGCTTCGGCGGCGTCCAGGCTATAGCGCAACAGCAGCGCCAGCGACAGGATTTGGGCTATAGGGTTAGCAATGTTCTTTCCGGCAATATCCGGCGCGGAGCCGCCAGCGGGCTCAAACAGACCAAAACCTTGTTCGTTCAAACTGGCGGAAGGCAGCATGCCCATGGAGCCAGTGATCATCGCACACTCGTCAGAAAGAATATCGCCAAACAAGTTAGAGCAGAGCATCACGTCAAACTGCGACGGCTCTTTAATCAGCTGCATAGTGGCATTGTCGATATACATATGATGCAGTTCGACGTCCGGATAATCCTGCGCCACTTCCGTGACGATTTGCCGCCATAAAATAGAGGATTGCAGCACATTGGCTTTATCGATCGACGTCACTTTTTTGCGGCGCTTGCGAGCGGACTCGAATGCGATACGCGCAATGCGTTCGATCTCAAAGCGGTGATAGACCTCGGTGTCAAAGGCGCGCTCATATTGACCGCTGCCTTCACGGCCTTTTGGCTGGCCGAAGTAAATGCCGCCGGTCAGTTCGCGCACGACCAAAATATCAAAGCCCTTCGCCGCGATATCGGCGCGCAGCGGGCAGAAGGCTTCCAGACCCTGATGCAGGCTGGCCGGACGCAGATTGCTGAAAAGTTTAAAGTGCTTGCGCAGCGGCAGCAGCGCGCCGCGTTCCGGCTGTTCGGCTGGCGGCAGATGTTCCCATTTTGGGCCGCCAACAGAACCGAACAGAATCGCATCCGCCTGTTCACAGCCTGCGATGGTGGCTGGTGGCAACGGTTCACCATGACGATCGATAGCGATGCCGCCAACATCATATTCGCTGGTAGTGATACGCAGCCCAAAACGCTGGCGTACCGCTTCCAGCACTTTACCTGCCTGAGCCATTACTTCCGGCCCGATACCGTCTCCTGGTAAAACGGCGATATGATAGGTCCTTGTCATTATACGGCTTCCTTCTCGTTGGCTTTACGCTGCAGTTCCTGCTCGACCTGACGCGAACGCCAGATATTATTCAGGGCGTTGACCATAGCTTTAGCGGAGGATTCCACGATATCCGTCGCCAGGCCTACGCCATGGAATTTACGGCCGTTGTAGTTCACCACGATATCGACCTGGCCCAGCGCGTCTTTGCCGTGGCCTTTCGCGGTCAGCTGATATTTCACCAGCTCCGCATCGAATTCGGTAATGCGGTTGATCGCCTGATATACGGCATCGACCGGGCCGTTACCCGTTGCCGCTTCGGCGATAGATTCGTCGCCGCAGGCCAGCTTGACCGAGGCGGTCGCCATTACGCTGGAACCGGACTGTACGCTGAAGTAATCCAGGCGAAAATGCTCCGGCTCTTCGTTTTGTTTGTTGATAAAGGCCAGCGCTTCCAGATCATAATCGAACACCTGGCCCTTTTTATCGGCCAGCTTCAGGAAGGCGTCATACAGGCTGTCCAGATTGTAATCGTTCTCTTTGTAGCCCATCTCGTCCATACGGTGCTTCACGGCGGCGCGGCCGGAGCGCGAAGTCAGGTTCAGCTGGATTTGATGCAGGCCGATCGATTCCGGCGTCATGATTTCGTAGTTTTCGCGGTTTTTCAGCACGCCGTCCTGGTGAATGCCGGATGAGTGGGCGAAAGCGCCGCTGCCGACCACTGCCTTGTTCGCCGGGATCGGCATATTGCAGATCTGGCTGACCAGCTGGCTGGTACGATAGATTTCCTGATGATGGATATTGGTATGCACGTTCATCATCTGGCTGCGGGTTTTGATCGCCATGATGACTTCTTCCAGCGCGCAGTTGCCTGCACGTTCGCCCAGACCGTTGATGGTGCCCTCGATCTGGCGCGCGCCAGCCTGTACGGCGGCGATAGAGTTGCCGACCGCCATGCCCAGATCGTCGTGGGTATGTACGGACAAAATAGCTTTATCTATGTTCGGCACGCGGTTGCGCAGTTGGGTGAAAATGTTGCTGTACTCGTCAGGCAGAGTATAACCTACAGTGTCCGGGATGTTGATGGTAGTTGCACCTGCGTTAATAGCAGCCTCCACCACGCGGCACAAATCGTCAATCGGCGTACGGCCACCGTCTTCGCAGGAGAATTCAACATCGTCCGTATAGTTACGGGCATGTTTCACCATGCGCGCGGCGCGTTCGATCACTTCCGGCAGCGTACTGCGCAGCTTGGTAGCGATATGCATTGGCGAGGTCGCCAGAAAGGTATGAATACGATAAGCCTCAGCTACACGCAGTGCTTCATAAGCCGCGTCGATATCCTTTTCCACACAGCGGGCCAGCGCGCAAACACGGCTGTTCTTGATCTGGCGGGCGATGGTCTGTACGGATTCAAAATCGCCCGGCGAAGAAACGGGAAAACCGACCTCCATCACGTCAACGCCCATACGCTCCAGCGCCAGCGCTATTTGTAATTTCTCTTTCACGCTCAGGCTGGCCTGTAATGCCTGTTCGCCGTCACGCAGCGTGGTATCGAAAATAATAACTTGTTGGCTCATCAGATCATTCCTTTCATGTTTGCATCGCTAATGCTACGAGCATAAAAAAACCCGCGCAGTAGCGCGGGTTTCTTAGGTTTGCAAGCCTGAATCAGTGATTCATTCCGCCCACAAGTCTACCGCGCATAAATCTGCGTTTAGTAGTAGACCGAGTAGGAGGAGGGTACGAATCATTGAGTCAGGCCTCGTAAATTTACTGTTCCTTTATTGATACTTGAAAGCAGGGGGCGATGTCAAGACGAGTTGCAAGGTTATAAACCACGGTGAAAAAACCGCGGCAGGGAAATTATTCTGGCTCAGCGAGCTCATACAGAAGAAACGGGCAACCTTGCCGTGCAACAGCACAAGTGGGGCGTAAATAAAACGGATTTTAAACGCTCATATTCGTTAAAAAATTATTTATATTCATGTGGTTGCATAAGCTTTTCTTATCACCCTCGCTCGCTATTAAACGCGGGTTTGTCAGTTCATTGTATTATAAAAATAAATTCGGATAGCAGAAAAAACTAAATCAGCGGCGTTGTTTGAACGGGTCAGCTCTATTCAAATAATTTCACCTGTAAATAACAAAACGATCGCGCTGAAAAAGAAGTTCCTGTCAGCATAATTCGCTTTTTTCCTGGCGCATCATTAGCGCAAACGTCGCTACCTGAGCGGAACAGGCAGTGCCTTAGCGCTTCTCTTTATTGTTTATTCACGTGCCGGAGGTTTGCCTGCCAGGTTTTCTGCGGTTATGGTAAATCCTCATTTTAAAGTAAAAATAAAACGGGCATCGCCCTGTACCTGGCGGCTGAAAATATTTTCAGCGTCTGAATTAACACAGGTTTTGAACTTATCGGCGCGTGGGCCCTGAATAAAGCACGCTGGTAAATCAGCACCTTAAAGCCTGGAGGCAAAAATGGAGATGTTGTCAGGAGCCGAAATGGTAGTCCGATCGTTGATCGATCAGGGCGTAAAACATGTGTTCGGTTACCCCGGCGGGGCTGTACTGGATATTTATGACGCATTGCAAACCGTGGGTGGCATCGACCACGTGCTGGTGCGGCATGAACAGGGCGCTGTGCATATGGCGGATGGCTATGCGCGCGCGACCGGCGAAACGGGCGTGGTGCTGGTCACTTCCGGGCCTGGCGCCACTAACGCTATTACCGGCATCGCTACCGCCTATATGGATTCTATTCCTATGGTGGTGCTCTCCGGGCAGGTTCCCTCTTCGCTGATCGGCTATGATGCCTTTCAGGAGTGCGATATGGTCGGCATTTCACGGCCGATCGTGAAACACAGTTTTATGGTGAAGCAGGTCGAAGATATTCCCACCGTGGTGAAAAAAGCTTTCTGGCTGGCGGCCAGCGGGCGTCCTGGGCCAGTGGTTATCGATCTGCCGAAAGATATGATGAACCCGGCAAACAAGCTGCCTTACCAGTGGCCGGAATCGGTCAGCATGCGCTCATATAATCCAACGACGCAGGGCCATCGCGGCCAGATCAAGCGTGCGCTGCAAAGCCTGCTGGCCGCCAAAAAACCAGTGCTTTACGCGGGTGGCGGCGTAATTAACGCCGACTGCGCTAAAGAACTGCGCGAGATCGCTGAACAGCTTAATCTGCCGGTGACCTGCTCGCTGATGGGCCTGGGCGCTTTTCCCGGCACGCACCGCCAGTGTTTGGGGATGTTAGGCATGCACGGCACCTATGAAGCCAACATGACCATGCACAATGCCGACGTCATTTTCGCTGTTGGCGTACGCTTCGACGATCGTACTACCAATAACCTGATGAAGTATTGCCCGAACGCGACCGTGCTGCACATTGATATCGATCCTGCTTCTATCTCCAAGACAGTGTCGGCAGATGTGCCAATCGTCGGAGATGCGCGTGACGTACTGCAACAGATGCTGGAGATGACGAAACAGAGCAGCGAGCAGGATTATGACAGCCTGCGCGACTGGTGGCAGAGCATTGAACAGTGGCGCGCCCGCAAGTGTCTGGACTTCGACCGCAGCAGCGAAAAGATTAAGCCGCAGTCGGTCATTGAAACTATCTGGCGTTTGACCAATGGCGATGCCTATGTGACTTCGGATGTAGGCCAACATCAGATGTTCGCCGCGCTTTATTATCCTTTCGACAAGCCACGCCGCTGGATCAACTCGGGCGGTCTGGGCACCATGGGTTTTGGGCTGCCTGCCGCCCTGGGCGTGAAGCTGGCGCTGCCGGACGAAACGGTAGTGTGCGTCACCGGCGACGGCAGTATCCAGATGAATATTCAGGAGCTGTCGACCGCGCTGCAATACGATCTGCCGGTGCTGGTGTTAAGCCTTAATAACCGTTATCTGGGTATGGTTAAGCAGTGGCAGGATATGATCTACTCGGGCCGCCATTCGCAATCCTATATGGAGTCGCTGCCTGATTTTATTAAGCTGGCGGAAGCTTACGGTCATGTCGGCATCAGCATCGACCATCCGCACGAGCTGGAGGCTAAACTGAGCCAGGCGCTGGCGGAGTTGCAAAAAGGCCGCCTGGTGTTTGTCGATGTCAACGTTGACGGCAGCGAGCACGTCTACCCGATGCAGATCCGCGGCGGCGGAATGGATGAAATGTGGCTGAGCAAAACGGAGAGGACATAATTATGCGTCGTGTTTTATCGGTACTGCTGGAAAACGAATCCGGCGCATTATCGCGCGTGGTGGGGCTTTTTTCCCAGCGCGGCTACAACATCGAAAGCCTGACCGTGGCGCCTACGGACGATCCCACGCTGTCGCGAATGACGATCCAGACCGTCGGCGATGAAAAGGCGCTGGAGCAGATTGAAAAGCAGCTGCATAAACTGGTGGATGTACTGCGGGTGACGGAGCTGGGTCAGGGCGCTTTCGTCGAGCGCGAGATCATGCTGGTGAAAATTCAGGCGACCGGCTACGGCCGCGAAGAGGTAAAACGCAGCGCGGAAATTTTCCGTGGCCAGATCGTCGACGTCACGCCTTCGCTTTATACGGTTCAGCTCGCTGGCACCAGCGACAAGCTGGATGCCTTTTTAAATACCGTTCGTGAAGTGGCGGAAATCGTTGAGGTCGCGCGTTCAGGTGTTGTCGGCGTCGCCCGTGGCGAGCGAATTATGCGCTAATTTCCTGCCGTGATTATTACAAAAACCCTCTAACCCGGCGTAATGCCGGGTTTTTTTATTTTTGCCGGAAAGCTCCCGCCTGGCGCTAAAAGAGGTTGCTGGCGCCGCTATTCTGCTGTTAGATGTAAAGATAATCTTATCCTTAGCCGCGACGTGGCTATTTTTTCTGCGTCGTCACGGTGCCTGAAGCGTGGAGCTATTGTGAAACTGGATGAAATTGCGCGTCTTGCTGGTGTATCGCGCACGACGGCCAGCTACGTTATAAACGGTAAAGCCCGGCAGTATCGTGTCAGCGACAAGACGGTAGAAAAAGTCATGGCGGTGGTGCGCGAACATAATTACCATCCAAACGCGGTCGCCGCCGGGCTGCGTGCTGGCCGTACCCGCTCAATAGGCCTGGTTATTCCCGATTTGGAGAATACCAGCTATACGCGTATCGCTAACTACCTTGAGCGCCAGGCGCGTCAGCGCGGCTATCAGCTGCTGATTGCCTGCTCAGAAGATCAGCCAGACAACGAAATGCGCTGCGTGGAGCATCTGCTGCAGCGCAAAGTAGATGCCATCATCGTTTCCACCTCTTTACCGCCGGAACACCCTTTCTATCAGCGCTGGATCAACGATCCGCTGCCGATAGTCGCACTGGATCGCGCGCTGGACCGCGAACACTTTACCAGCGTGGTTGGCGCAGATCAGGATGATGCAGAGATGCTGGCCGCGGAACTGCGCAAGCAGCCTGCTGAATCCATTCTTTATCTTGGCGCGCTACCGGAGCTCTCCGTGAGCTTTCTGCGCGAGATGGGTTTCCGTCAGGCCTGGCAGGGCGATGAGCGTCAAATCGATTTTATCTATGCCAACAGCTTCGAGCGTACTGCGGCGGCGGCGCTGTTTGAAGAGTGGCTGGAAACGCACGCCATGCCGGATGCGCTGTTTACCACCTCTTTTGGCCTGTTGCAGGGCGTAATGGACGTGGCGCTAAAGCGTGAAGGCCGTATGCCAACAGATCTGTCGATCGCAACCTTCGGCGATCACGAGCTGCTGGATTTTCTGGACTGCCCGGTGCTGGCGGTGGGGCAGCGTCATCGCGACGTAGCGGAACGCGTGCTGGAGCTGGTGTTGGCCAGCCTGGATGAGCCGCGTAAACCCAAGGCGGGCCTGACCCGCATTCGGCGTAATCTTTACCGGCGTGGCCGATTAAGTCGTAAAGAGAATTAATGATTGAAGAAAAGGGTGACTTTTATTGTCACCTTTCTTTTTACGGTTTGCCTCCGCCTGGTCGGCTTTCTATCGCCTAATTACCCGTGTTTCACGATTAAGCATTTGCGTAAATAAAAGTAAAGATAAAGTTTCAAACTATTTTAGCGTTATTAAACTCGCCACTTATTAAAAAGTTAGCCTGCCACCGCGCCCGGGATGTCAGGCAGAACGGGGCTGTCAGCGCCATTTATTAGGAAATTCCTTAAAATGTCGACTGGCTCGCAAAGCCTGCAGCGGATTTTTTATAACCGTTAGCTGGTATATTTTTGAACAATTTGAAAATTCCAAAAAAATTCCTGCCATTATTCATCAGCTTAATTTCTAATTACGGGCTAAAGCCTCGTCTTTTTTAACTCTTTGCCGTTTTTTCAGGAAAAGAAATAATCCATCAGGTCCTGCGCTGTCGCTTGACAAGGATTTCCTCCGCTCCGTAAACTCCTCCGGGTGGGAATTTGTGGTGTAAAGTGGGGCTTAAGGATAACTGAAGGGGAAGGCTGGCATGTTCCGTGGAGCAACGTTAGTCAATCTCGACGGCAAAGGGCGACTCGCTGTACCTGTGCGCTATCGCGAAAAGCTGATCGGGGAATCTCAGGGGCAAATGGTTTGCACTATTGACCTCCATCAGCCGTGCCTGCTGCTTTACACCCTGCCTGAATGGGAAATTATTGAACTTAAGCTGGCTCGCTTATCGAGCATGAACCCCGTAGAGCGCCGAATTCAGCGCCTGCTGCTGGGGCATGCCAGCGAATGCCAGATGGATAATGCAGGCCGTCTGCTGATTGCGAGCACGCTCCGTCAGCACGCGAATCTGACCAAAGAAGTGATGCTGGTTGGACAGTTTAACAAGTTTGAGCTGTGGGATGAACAGACCTGGTATCAACAAGTCAGGGAGGATATTGACGCGGAGCAGTCGTCTCAGGAACCGCTATCTGAGCGCTTGCAGGATTTGTCATTATAACTATGCAGGAAAATTTCAAACATACCACGGTGCTGTTGGACGAGGCCGTTAACGGGCTCAATATCAAACCCGACGGCATCTATATCGATGGCACTTTTGGACGAGGCGGGCATTCCCGGCTGATCCTTTCCGCGCTGGGCGAACAGGGGCATCTTTACGCTATTGACCGCGATCCGCAGGCCATCGCTGCGGCTGCTGCTATTACCGATCCGCGCTTCACCATTATTCACGGACCTTTTTCCGCGCTGGCGGAGTATGCCGAAGCGCGCGGGCTAACCGGTCGCATTGACGGTATCTTGCTCGATCTTGGCGTTTCGTCGCCGCAGCTGGACGATGCCGAACGCGGTTTTTCGTTTATGCGCGACGGCCCGCTGGATATGCGTATGGATCCAACCAAAGGGGTGTCCGCAGCCGAGTGGCTATTGCAGGCAGAAGAGAGCGATATCGCCTTTGTGCTTAAAACCTTTGGCGAAGAGCGGTTTGCGAAACGCATTGCGCGAGCCATCGTTGAGCGCAACCGAGAACAACCGATGACCCGCACTAAAGAGCTGGCGGACGTTATCTACGCCGCTACGCCGGTTAAAGACAAGTATAAGCATCCGGCGACGCGTAGCTTCCAGGCTATTCGCATCTGGGTAAACAGCGAGCTGGAAGAGATCGAACAGGCGCTGAAAGGTGCATTGACCGCGCTGGCGCCCGAAGGCCGCCTGTCGGTGATCAGCTTCCACTCGCTGGAAGATCGTATCGTGAAGCGCTTTATGCGCGAGCAGAGCCGCGGCCCGCAGGTGCCTGCCGGTCTTCCGATGACGGAAGAGCAATTGAGTAAGCTTGGCGGCCGCCAGCTGAAAGCGCTGGGCAAAATGATGCCGGGCGAAGCGGAAGTCGCGGAGAACCCGCGTGCCCGCAGCTCGGTATTACGTATCGCTGAGAGGACGAGCGCATGATTGGCAACGAGCGACACAGTTTACCGGGCGTTATTGCGGGCGATCTTTTACGCCACGGAAAAATCCCGCTGATTCTGGCTGTCGCCGTGCTGGTCTCCGCGGTGCTGGTAGTCACCACAGCGCATAAAACCCGCCTGCTTACCGCTCAGCGTGAACAGCTGGTTCTGGAACGCGATGCGCTGGATATCGAATGGCGTAACCTGATTCTGGAAGAAAACGCGCTGGGCGATCACAGCCGCGTGGAAAGAACAGCCATGGAAAAACTGCAGATGCAGCATGTGGATCCATCGCAGGAAAATATTGTGGTACAGCCATAAGGGCATAAATGAAAGCCGCAGTTAAGACGCTTAAGACAAAACGTCAGGAAGATCAGGCCAGCTTTGTCAGCTGGCGTTTTGCGTTGTTGTGCGGCTGTATTTTACTCGCGCTGGGCGGGCTGCTGGCGCGGATGGCTTATCTCCAGGTGATAAATCCGGATAAGCTGGTACGGGAAGGCGATATGCGCTCACTGCGCGTGCAGGCCGTGCCGACCTCGCGCGGCATGATCACCGATCGCGCCGGGCGTCCGCTGGCGGTCAGCGTGCCGGTCAACGCCATCTGGGCCGATCCCAAAGAGCTGCATGCCAAAGGTGGCATCACCTTAGATAGCCGCTGGCAGGCGCTTTCCGATGCGCTCTCCATACCGCTGGATCAACTGGCGGCACGCGTTAACGCCAATCCCAAAGGCCGCTTTGTTTATCTGGCGCGCCAGGTCAATCCCGCCATCGGCGACTACGTCAAAAAGCTCAAGCTTCCCGGTATCTTTTTACGCGAAGAGTCGCGCCGCTATTATCCAGCGGGCCAGGTTACCTCACATCTGATCGGTTTTACCAATATCGACGGTCAGGGCATTGAGGGCGTGGAAAAAAGCTTTGATAAGTGGCTGACCGGCGAGCCGGGCGAACGTACCGTGCGTAAAGATCGCCATGGCCGAGTTATTGAGGATGTCTCTTCCGTGGACAGCCGCGCCGCGCATAACCTGGCGTTAAGTATCGACGAACGTTTGCAGGCACTGGTTTACCGCGAGCTGAATAACGCCGTTGCCTTTAACAAAGCGGAGTCGGGCACTGCTGTACTGGTAGATGTGAATACCGGCGAAGTGCTGGCGATGGCCAACAGCCCGGCCTATAACCCCAATAATCTCACCGGCACAACCAAAGACGTTATGCGCAACCGCGCCATCACCGATATCTTCGAGCCTGGCTCGACCGTCAAGCCGATGGTAGTGATGACCGCGCTCCAGCGCGGCGTGGTGCGCGAGAACAGCGTGCTGAATACGGTGCCTTACCGGATCAACGGCCATGAAATCAAAGACGTGGCGCGCTATAACGAATTGACTCTTACCGGAGTATTGCAGAAATCGAGTAACGTCGGCGTTTCCAGGCTGGCGTTAGCGATGCCCTCCTCAGCGCTGGTAGAAACCTACGCGCGCTTTGGGCTGGGCAAGGCGACCAATCTGGGACTGGTCGGAGAAAGCAGTGGCTTATATCCCCAAAAACAACGGTGGTCTGACATAGAGAGGGCCACCTTCTCTTTCGGCTACGGGCTAATGGTAACGCCGTTACAGTTAGCGCGAGTCTACGCCACAATCGGCAGCTATGGCCTCTATCGCCCACTGTCGATTACTAAAGTCGATCCGCCCGTTGGCGGACAGCGCGTATTTCCTGCAGAGCTGGTACGTACCGTTATGCACATGATGGAAAGCGTAGCGCTGCCCGGCGGCGGCGGCGTAAAGGCGGCCATCAAAGGCTATCGCATCGCGATTAAAACCGGCACGGCGAAAAAAGTCGGGCCGGATGGACGCTACGTTAACAAATATATTGCTTACACCGCTGGCGTGGCGCCGGCAAGCCGTCCCCGTTTTGCGCTGGTAGTGGTGATCAACGATCCCCAGGCCGGTAAGTATTATGGCGGCGCGGTTTCCGCACCGGTATTCGGCGCCATTATGGGCGGTGTATTGCGCACCATGAATATTGAACCTGATGCGCTGCCTGTCGTTGAGAAAAACGAGGTGGCGGACAACAGAAGTGAGGGATCAAGTGACAGATCGTAATCTGTACGACCTGGTGGCGCCCTGGGTGCCCGGCGCGCCTTCGCTGCCGCTTCGTGAAATGATTCTGGACAGTCGCCAGGCGGCTGCCGGCGATCTCTTTGTGGCCGTGAAGGGCCATGCAGCAGACGGCCGCCGTTTTATTCCCCAGGCCATCGCCCAGGGCGTGGCGGCGGTGATTGCCGAAGCGGAAGGCGAAGCGGAAGATGGCGACATCGTTACGCAGCACGGCGTGCCGATAATTTACCTGGCGCAGCTGAGCCAGCGCCTTTCTGCGCTGGCCGGACGTTTTTACCAGCAGCCGGGTGAAAAGCTGCGGCTGATTGGTGTAACCGGCACTAACGGTAAAACCACCACCACACAGCTGCTTGCCCAGTGGGCGCAGTTATTGGGTGAAACTGGCGCGGTTATGGGCACTACGGGCAACGGCCTTTATGGACGTCTTACGCCAGTTGAAAATACCACAGGCTCGGCCGTTGAAGTGCAGCAGACATTGGCCTCGCTGGCAGAGCAGGGCGCAACGCTGGCCGCGATGGAGGTTTCCTCGCATGGCCTGGTGCAGCATCGCGTAGCGGCGCTGCCTTTCGCCGCTGCCGCTTTTACCAATCTCAGCCGCGATCATCTGGACTATCACGGCGATATGGCGCGCTACGAATCCGCCAAATGGCTGCTCTTTTCCGAGCACAGGGTTGGCCAGGCAATTATCAATGCCGATGATGAAACGGGCCGCCGCTGGCTGGAAAAATTGCCCGATGCCGTCGCCGTCACCATGGAAAATAATTTGCAGCCAGGCTGTCATGGGCGCTGGCTAAAAGCGACAGAAGTTCGCTATCAGGATAACGGCGCGGCGATCCGCTTCGACTCCAGCTGGGGCGGCGGCGAACTGCAAAGCCGCCTGATGGGGGCATTTAACGTCAGCAATCTGCTGGTGGCGCTGGCGACCTTACTGGCGCTTGGCTATCCGCTAAGCGAGCTGGTCGCGACGGGCAGCCAACTGCAGCCGGTTACGGGACGAATGGAAGTGTTTAGCGCGCCAGCAAAACCAACGGTGGTAGTGGATTATGCCCATACGCCCGACGCGCTGGAAAAGGCGCTGGAAGCGGCGCGTCTGCATTGCAAAGGCAAGCTATGGTGCGTCTTTGGCTGCGGCGGCGATCGCGACAAGGGCAAACGTCCACTGATGGGCGCTATTGCCGAACAGTTTTCCGATGTAGTGGTGATCACCGACGACAACCCGCGTAGCGAAGATCCTGCCGCCATAGTGGCAGATGTGCTGACCGGTTTGCTCGATCCGGGCCGCGCTCGCGTAGTCGCCGGACGTGCGCAAGCGGTCACTAACGTCATTATGCAGGCCAAAGAAGAGGATATCGTGCTGGTTGCCGGTAAAGGTCATGAAGATTATCAAATCGTCGGCAATCGTCGGCTGGATTACTCCGACCGCGACACTGTCGCGCGGCTGCTGGGGGTGATGGCATGATCGCGCTTTCCCTGCAGAAACTGGCGGAAATTACCGGCGGCGAGCTGATTGGTAGCAACCTTACTTTTAATGAAGTCACTACCGACACACGCAAAGTCAGCGCTGGCTGCCTGTTTATCGCCTTAAAGGGCGAGCGTTTCGACGCGCACGATATGGTCGGCGACGCAATAGCCGCCGGTTCGGCGGCTCTGTTGGTCAGTAAGCACTTACCTGTGGCGGTGCCTCAGGTGGTGGTGAAAGAGACGCGGCTTGCGCTGGGCCAGCTGGCTGGCTGGGTACGCCAGCAGTCAACGGCTCGTGTCGTGGCGCTGACCGGTTCTTCCGGCAAAACCTCGGTTAAAGAGATGACCGCAGCTATTTTGCGCCAGTGTGGCGAAACGCTCTATACCGCTGGCAATCTGAATAACGATATCGGCGTGCCGCTGACGCTGCTGCGTTTAACTGCAGAGCATCAGTACGCGGTCATCGAACTGGGCGCCAACCATCAGGGCGAAATAGCCTATACCACTGCGCTGGCGCGGCCGGAAACGGCGTTGGTTAATAACCTGGCGGCAGCGCATCTGGAAGGCTTCGGTTCACTGGCGGGCGTAGCCAAAGCCAAAGGCGAAATCTTTCAGGGACTGCCGGATAGCGGCACAGCCATCCTGAACGCCGACAGCAACGATTTGCCAAACTGGCAGCCGATGCTGGCCGGCAAAAGAGTCTGGCGCTTCTCTCCGCAGCCTCAGGCGGAAAGCGAGTTTTCCGCCAGCGAAGTGCGCATCACCAGCGAAGGCACGCAGTTTCTGATGAAGACGCCAGCGGGCGAAATTGCCGTGCTGCTGCCGCTGCCGGGACGGCACAATATTGCTAATGCGCTGGCCGCAGCCGCACTGGCTCTCTCTGTTGGTGCTTCCCTTGAAACAGTACAGCAAGGGCTTAGCCAGCTTAAAGCCGTACCGGGCCGTTTGTTTCCGGTACGACTGGCGGAAAACAAGCTGCTGCTGGATGACAGCTACAACGCCAACGTTGGCTCTATGACCGCTGCGGCACAGGTGCTGGCGGAAATGCCGGGCTACCGCGTTATGGTCGTTGGCGATATGGCGGAATTAGGCGAAGAAGCTGAAGCCTGCCATCGTGAAGTGGGCGAAGCAGCGCGTCGTGCCGGTGTCGATAAGGTGCTGAGCGTAGGCACTTTAAGCCGCGTTATCAGCGAAGCAAGCGGCGCAGGCGAGCATTTTACCGATAAGGTTGCGGCCACCGCGCGTCTGCAAGAGCTGCTGGCCGACCATGCCGTTATTACCGTTTTAGTTAAAGGTTCACGTAGTGCCGCCATGGAGCAGGTAGTACAGAGCTTACAGGAGAAAGGAACATGCTAGTCTGGCTGGCCGAACATCTGGTCACTTTTTATTCTGGCTTTAACGTCTTTTCCTATCTGACGTTTCGCGCCATTGTCAGCCTGCTGACCGCCCTGTTTATTTCATTGTGGATGGGCCCGCGCATGATTGCCCGTCTGCAGGAGATGTCATTTGGCCAGGTCGTTCGTAACGACGGCCCGGAGTCGCACTTCAGCAAGCGCGGCACGCCGACAATGGGCGGCATCATGATCCTGTTTTCCATTACTGTGTCGGTGCTGATGTGGGCCTATCCATCCAATCCTTACGTCTGGTGCGTACTGGTGGTACTGATAGGCTTTGGCATTATCGGCTTTGTGGACGATTACCGGAAAGTGGTGCGCAAAGACACGAAAGGCCTGATTGCGCGCTGGAAATATTTCTGGATGTCGGTAATTTCGCTGGGCGTAGCCTTTACGCTGTATGCCACCGGCAAGGGAACGCCAGCGACGCAGCTGGTGGTACCGTTCTTCAAAGATATTATGCCGCAGCTTGGGCTTTTCTACGTGCTGCTCGCTTACTTCGTTATTGTCGGTACCGGCAATGCGGTTAACCTGACCGATGGCCTGGATGGCCTGGCGATCATGCCTACCGTTTTTGTGGCTGCTGGTTTCGCCCTCGTTGCCTGGGCGACCGGTAATATGAACTTTGCCAACTACTTGCATATTCCGTATCTACGCCACGCTGGTGAGCTGGTGATTGTCTGTACGGCTATTGTCGGCGCCGGTCTGGGCTTTTTATGGTTCAATACCTATCCGGCACAGGTATTTATGGGCGATGTCGGCTCGCTGGCGCTGGGCGGCGCGCTGGGCACTATCGCCGTGCTGCTGCGCCAGGAGTTCCTGCTGGTGATTATGGGCGGCGTTTTCGTGGTGGAGACCCTGTCAGTGATCCTGCAGGTCGGTTCGTTTAAGCTGCGCGGTCAGCGTATTTTCCGCATGGCGCCAATCCATCACCACTATGAACTCAAAGGCTGGCCAGAGCCGCGCGTGATCGTGCGCTTCTGGATTATTTCACTGATGCTGGTGCTGATTGGCCTGGCGACGCTGAAGGTGCGGTAACCATGGCAGATTACCAGGGAAAAAAAGTCGTCATTATCGGCCTGGGGCTCACCGGGCAGTCGTGCGTTGACTTCTTTTTAGCGCGTGGCGTAACGCCGCGCGTGATGGATACCCGCATCGTCCCACCGGGTCTGGAAAAGCTGCCGAAGAATATTGAGCGCTGGCTCGGCTCGCTAAATGACGACTGGCTGCAGGCGGCCGATCTGATTATCGCCAGTCCCGGTCTCGCGCTGTCGCATCCTTCGCTGACGGCGGCGGCGAAAGCGGGCGTGGAAATTATTGGCGATATTGAGCTTTTCTGCCGTGAGGCGCAGGCGCCGATTGTGGCGATCACCGGTTCCAACGGCAAAAGCACGGTGACTACCCTGGTAGGCGAAATGGCGAAAGCTGCGGGTTGGCAGGTTGGCGTAGGCGGCAATATTGGCCTGCCCGCGCTGATGCTGCTGGAAAAACCCGCTCAGCTTTACGTACTGGAGCTTTCCAGCTTCCAGCTCGAGACAACCCATAGCCTGAAAGCGGCGGCGGCAACCATCCTGAACGTTACGGAAGATCATATGGACCGCTATCCGTTCGGTATGCAGCAGTATCGTGCAGCCAAGCTGCGTGTTTACGAACAGGCAGAAGTTTGCATCGTCAATGCGGACGACGCCATGACTATGCCAGTGCGCGGCGCGGATAAACGCTGCGTCAGCTTTGGCGTGGATGTCGGCGATTACCATCTGACGCGCCAGCAGGGTAGTACCTGGCTGCGCGTCAAAGGCGAAAAAGTACTGAATACCAACGAGATGGCGCTGGTTGGCCAGCATAACTACACCAATGCCCTGGCGGCGCTGGCGCTGGCGGATGCTGTTGGCCTGCCGCGCGCCTCCAGCCTGAAAGCCTTAACCACTTTCACCGGCCTGGCGCACCGCTTCCAGTTGGCGCACGAGCGTAACGGTATTCGCTGGATTAACGATTCCAAAGCCACCAACGTCGGCAGCACCGAAGCGGCGCTGAGCGGCCTGGAAGTAAAAGGCACGCTCTGGCTGCTGCTGGGCGGCGACGGCAAATCAGCCGACTTCAGCCCGCTGGCTCGCTACCTGCAAGGTGATAACGTCAGAATTTACTGCTTTGGCAGAGATGCCGCTGCGCTGGCAGCGCTGCGTGCGGAAATCGCGGTGCAAACGGAAACGCTACAGGAAGCGATGCGGCAAATAGCAGCCAAAGCGCAGCCCGGCGATATGGTGCTGCTGTCACCTGCCTGCGCCAGCCTCGATCAGTTTAAAAACTTTGAGCAGCGCGGCAGCGTATTTACTCAACTGGCGAAGGAGCTTGGCTGATGCGCGTACCCGGATTAAGCCTGGCGACCTGGCTGTCAGAACGGCTGAAAGAGTGGGTGATGGGCTCACGCGAAAGCGATGCCAGCACCATGGTGCTTTACGACCGCACGCTGCTCTGGCTGACGATAGGGCTGGCGATCGTCGGCTTTGTGATGGTGACTTCGGCTTCCATGCCGGTAGGGCAGCGTCTGTCGGACGATCCTTTTTACTTCGCCAAGCGCGACGCCTTCTATATCGCGCTGGCGTTCGGCATCGGGCTGGTAACGCTGCGGGTGCCGATGGCTTTCTGGCAGCGCTATAGCAATATTATGCTGCTGATCACGGTGTTGATGCTGCTGGTAGTACTGGTGGTCGGCAGCTCGGTGAACGGTGCCTCGCGCTGGATAGCGCTTGGCCCGCTGCGCATCCAGCCTGCCGAACTCTCTAAGCTTTCGCTGTTCTGCTATCTCGCCAGCTATCTGGTGCGCAAAGTGGATGAAGTGCGCAACAACTTCTGGGGCTTCTGCAAGCCGATGGGCGTGATGGTGGTGCTGGCAGTGCTGCTGCTGGCGCAGCCGGATCTTGGCACCGTGGTAGTGTTGTTTGTGACTACGCTGGCGATGTTGTTCCTGGCGGGCGCGAAATTATGGCAATTTTTGGCAATTATCGGCTCCGGTATCTTTGCCGTTTGCCTGCTGATTATCGCTGAACCTTATCGTATGCGCCGCGTAACCTCTTTCTGGAACCCGTGGGAAGATCCCTTCGGCAGTGGCTACCAGCTCACCCAGTCGCTGATGGCTTTTGGCCGCGGCGAATTCTGGGGCCAGGGGCTCGGTAACTCGGTACAGAAACTGGAATATTTACCAGAGGCGCACACCGACTTTATCTTCTCGATTATTGGGGAAGAACTGGGTTATATCGGTGTGGTTCTGGCGCTGTTAATGGTATTCTTCGTCGCTTTTCGCGCGATGTCTATCGGGCGGAAAGCGCTGGAGCTGGATCAGCGCTTCGCCGGTTTTCTGGGCTGCTCTATCGGCGTCTGGTTCAGCTTCCAGGCGCTGGTTAACGTTGGCGCCGCAGCGGGGATGCTGCCGACCAAAGGCCTGACGCTGCCGCTGATCAGTTACGGCGGCTCGAGCCTGATCATTATGTCCACCGCCATCGTATTTTTGTTACGTATAGATTATGAAACGCGTTTGGCTAAAGCCCAGGCGTTTACGCGAGGTAGTCGATGAAAGGGAAGCGACTGATGGTTATGGCCGGTGGCACCGGAGGACACGTTTTCCCCGGTCTGGCGGTCGCGCACCATCTGATGGCGCAGGGCTGGCAGGTGCGCTGGCTCGGCACGGCTGACCGTATGGAAGCCGATCTGGTGCCGAAACACGGCATAGATATCGATTTTATTCGCATCAGCGGCCTGCGCGGCAAAGGGCTAAAGGCCCAGCTGGCTGCGCCACTGCGGATTTTTAACGCCGTGCGTCAGGCTCGGGCCATTATGAAAGCGTATCAGCCTGACGTGGTGCTGGGCATGGGCGGCTACGTTTCCGGGCCTGGCGGTCTGGCAGCGTGGAGCTGCGGCATACCTGTAGTGCTGCACGAGCAAAACGGCATCGCCGGGCTGACCAATAAATGGCTGGCGAAAATTGCCAAAAAAGTGATGCAGGCTTTTCCCGGCGCGTTTCCGCATGCGGATGTGGTCGGCAACCCGGTACGTACAGATGTGCTTGCTCTGCCACTGCCTGCTGAGCGCCTTGCCAACCGCAGCGGGCCGATTCGCGTACTGGTGATTGGCGGCAGTCAGGGCGCTCGCGTACTGAACCAGACGCTGCCACAGGTGGCCGCGAAGCTAGTTGACAGCATTACGCTATGGCACCAGACCGGCAAGGGCGCGCTGGCAGAGGTCAACGAAGCCTACCGCGAGGTCGGGCAGACACAGCACAAGGTCACCGAATTTATTGATGATATGGCAGCAGCCTACGCCTGGGCGGACGTTATTGTCTGCCGCTCCGGCGCGCTGACGGTCAGCGAAGTGGCTGCCGCAGGTTTACCGGCCATTTTCGTGCCGTTTCAGCATAAAGATCGCCAGCAGTACTGGAACGCGCTGCCGCTGGAAAAAGCGGGCGCGGCGAAAATTTACGAGCAGCCGCAGTTTACGGCTGACACCGTGGCGCAGACGCTGGCCGCATGGGATCGCCCAACGCTGATGGCGATGGCAGCGAAAGCCCGTGCCGTAGCGATACCGGACGCGACCGAACGAGTGGCGGCCGAAGTCAGCAAAGCGGCTTTATAGCACAGGACGAGGACTCGTCCCGGAACAAGGTGCGATAAAGCACCGACAGGCAGAAAGAGATGAATACACAACAACTGGCAAAACTGCGTTCTATCGTGCCCGAGATGCGTCGCGTCCGGCACATTCACTTTGTCGGCATCGGCGGTGCCGGCATGGGCGGTATTGCCGAAGTGTTGGCCAACGAAGGCTATGAAATCAGCGGTTCCGATCTGGCGCCGAACGCCGTCACGCAGCATCTGAGCGCGCTTGGCGCGACCATCTATTTTAACCATCGCCCTGAAAACGTCAGCGACGCCAGCGTAGTGGTGGTTTCAACTGCGGTTTCGCAGGATAACCCTGAGATCATCGCGGCGCGCGAAGCGCGTATTCCGGTAATCCGTCGGGCAGAAATGTTGGCGGAGCTGATGCGTTTCCGTCACGGCATCGCTGTCGCCGGTACGCATGGCAAAACCACCACAACAGCGATGGTTTCCAGCATCTATGCAGAAGGCGGTTTGGATCCTACTTTCGTCAACGGCGGCCTGGTAAAAGCAGCCGGCACGCATGCGCGGCTGGGTAGCAGCCGCTATCTGATCGCGGAAGCGGACGAAAGCGATGCATCTTTTCTGCATCTTCAGCCGATGGTGGCTATTGTTACTAATATCGAAGCCGATCATATGGATACCTACCAGGGCGACTTCGAAAACCTGAAGCAGACGTTTATCAATTTCCTGCACAATCTGCCGTTTTATGGGCGTGCGGTGCTGTGTGTGGACGATGCGGTAATCCGCGATTTGCTCCCGCGTGTTGGGCGACAGATTACTACCTATGGCTTTAGCGAAGATGCTGATGTGCGTATTGCAAGCTATGAGCAGCATGGCGCACAGGGGCACTTTACGCTGGCGCGCCACGACAAGCCGCTGATGCGCGTAACGCTGAATGCACCGGGCCGCCATAACGCTCTGAATGCGGCGGCGGCGGTTGCGGTCGCTACAGAAGAAGGTATTGAAGACGAAGAGATCCTCAGCGCGCTGGAGAGTTTTCAGGGCACTGGTCGCCGCTTCGATTTCCTGGGGGAATATCCGCTGCAGGAAGTTAACGGCGCAGAGGGTACCGCGATGCTGGTGGACGACTATGGCCACCATCCAACGGAAGTGGATGCGACCATCAAGGCCGCTCGCGCAGGCTGGCCGGACAAACAGCTGGTGATGATTTTCCAGCCGCATCGCTACACGCGTACTCGCGATCTCTATGATGATTTCGCCAACGTCCTGTCGCAGGTGGATGTGCTGCTAATGCTGGATGTCTATTCAGCTGGCGAGACGCCAATTCCTGGCGCGGATAGCCGCTCGCTGTGCCGCACCATCCGTGGTCGCGGCAAAGTCGATCCTATTCTGGTTTCGGATCATGACGCGGTGGCGGAGATGCTGGCGCCGAAGCTGAACGGCAACGATTTAATTCTGGTGCAGGGCGCGGGCAACGTTGGCCGTATCGCGCGCAGCCTTGCTGAGCAAAAGTTACAACCGCAGACGAAAGAAGGTAAACATCATGGCTGAGAAAGTAGCGGTATTGCTGGGTGGCACCTCTGCGGAACGTGAAGTTTCTTTAATGTCCGGCAAAGCGGTGCTGGCCGGACTGATCGAAGCGGGCATCGATGCGCACGGCGTCGATACTCGTGATTTTCCGGTCACGCGTCTGAAAGAAGAGGGCTTTGATAAAGCCTTTATTGCGCTGCACGGTCGCGGCGGCGAAGACGGCACCCTACAGGGCATGCTGGAGTTTTTAGGCATGCCTTACACCGGTAGCGGCGTGATGGCGTCCGCTATCACTATGGACAAGCTGCGCACCAAATGCCTGTGGCAGGGCTGCGGTTTGCCGGTATCGCCTTACGTAGCTATTACCCGTAAAGAGATGGATGCCGGTCTGAATGACGATATCCGTGCCCGTATCGTGGCACTTGGGCTGCCGGTATTTGTTAAGCCAAGCTGCGAAGGCTCCAGCGTCGGCATCAGCCGCGTTAACGAAGCTGGTTCGCTCCAGGCCGCGCTGACCGAGGCGTTCCGTCATGACGACGAAGTACTGGTAGAAGCTTTTCTGAGCGGCCCTGAATATACCGTGGCGGTAATCGGTGATGCTATTCTGCCCTCAATCCGCATTCAGGTGGCTTCCGAGTTCTATGACTATGAAGCTAAATACTTTTCTGACGATACTCAGTACTTCTGCCCAAGCGGTTTATCGGCAGAACAGGAAGCGGAGCTGAGCGAAATCGTGATCAAAGCATGGCGAGCGCTGGGCTGCAGCGGCTGGGGACGCGTCGATCTGATGATGGGCGGCGACGGCCAATTCTATCTGCTGGAGGTTAACACCTCGCCAGGCATGACCAGCCATAGCCTGGTGCCGATGGCGGCCAAACAGGCCGGCATGAGCTTCTCGCAGCTGGTAGCCCGTATCCTGGAACTGGCGGACTGATATGTCCCAGGCTGCTTTGAATGTTCGCAATCGCGAGGCGCAGGAAAAAGTGCGCACCGGCCGCAGCAACGGGTCGCGGCTGGCCGGCATTCTGTTCCTGCTGATGGTGCTTGGCGTAATGGCGGCAGGCGGCTACGTGGTGGCGCGCTGGATGAACGACGCTTCGCGGCTGCCGCTGTCGAAGCTGGTGGTGACGGGGCAAATGCACTACACCACCAACGACGATATTCGCCAGGCGATCCTGTCTTTAGGCGCACCTGGTACCTTTATGTCGCAGGACGTAGACGTTATCCAGCAGCAGATTGAAAGGCTGCCGTGGATCCAGCAGGTCAGCGTTCGCAAGCAGTGGCCGGACGAATTAAAGATTCATCTGGTTGAATATGTGCCGGTTGCCCGCTGGAATGACCTGCATCTGGTTGACGCGAATGGTAAATCGTTCAGCGTACCGGCTAATCATCTCGGCAAAGAGAAGATGGTGATGCTTTATGGGCCGGAAGGCAGCGAATCAGAGGTGCTGGCAGGCTGGCACCAGATGGAGGCGATGCTGGCCGCCGGAAAATTTAAGCTAAAGGCGGCGTCAATGACGGCGCGGCGCTCGTGGCAGCTGGTGCTGGACGACGATACGCGTCTGGAGCTGGGGCGCAACGACGACATGAAGCGGCTGAAACGCTTCATACAGCTCTGGCCGACGCTGCAGCAGCAGGCGCAGACGGAAAATAAGCGAATCGGCTACGTGGACCTGCGATACGACTCTGGCGCGGCAGTAGGCTGGGCACCGCCACTTATTCAGACCACTGACGGTAATGAGCAACAGAATCAGGCACAGGTTAAACAACAATGATCAAGGCGACGGACAGAAAACTGGTAGTTGGACTGGAAATCGGCACCGCGAAGGTCGCCGCTTTGGTAGGGGAAATTTTGCCCGACGGTATGGTTAATATCATCGGCGTAGGTAGCTGTCCTTCTCGCGGCATGGATAAAGGCGGCGTTAACGATCTGGAGTCGGTGGTGAAGTGTGTGCAGCGCGCCATCGATCAGGCGGAACTGATGGCGGACTGCCAGATTTCATCAGTTTATCTGGCGCTATCCGGAAAACATATCAGCTGCCAGAACGAAATAGGGATGGTTCCTATTTCCGAAGAAGAAGTGACCCAGGAAGATGTGGAAAACGTGGTGCACACCGCGAAATCCGTGCGTGTTCGTGACGAACACCGGATTTTGCACGTTATTCCGCAAGAATATGCAATCGACTATCAGGAAGGCATCAAAAATCCGGTAGGGTTATCAGGCGTACGCATGCAGGCGAAGGTGCATTTGATCACCTGTCATAACGATATGGCGAAAAACATCGTTAAAGCCGTTGAACGATGTGGGCTGAAAGTTGACCAACTGATTTTCGCCGGTCTCGCTTCCAGTTTTGCCGTGCTGACGGAAGATGAGCGCGAACTGGGCGTTTGCGTTGTAGACGTCGGCGGCGGCACAATGGATATTGCCGTCTATACTGGCGGGGCTTTGCGGCATACTAAGGTGATCCCGTATGCGGGCAACGTCGTGACCAGCGACATCGCCTATGCGTTTGGCACGCCACCGACGGATGCGGAAGCCATTAAAGTGCGTCACGGTTGCGCACTGGGCTCAATTGTCGGCAAAGACGAAAACGTCGAGGTGCCGAGCGTTGGCGGTCGTCCACCGCGCAGCCTGCAACGTCAGACGCTGGCAGAGGTAATCGAACCGCGTTACACGGAACTGCTGAACCTGGTCAACGATGAAATTTTACAGCTGCAGGAGCAGCTGCGTCAGCAGGGCGTTAAGCACCATCTGGCGGCAGGCATCGTCCTGACCGGCGGCGCGGCGCAAATTGAAGGCCTGGCGGCCTGCGCCCAGCGCGTATTCCATACGCAGGTACGCATTGGGCAGCCGCTGAATATCACCGGCTTAACAGATTATGCGCAGGAGCCTTACTACTCGACGGCGGTCGGGCTGCTGCACTACGGAAAAGAGTCTCACCTCAGCGGTGAGGCGGATGTAGAAAAAAGAGCTTCAGTGGGCAACTGGTTCAAGCGAATCAACAGCTGGCTGAAAAAAGAGTTTTAATTTAGAGAAAAGGAGATCATGCTAGGCTTATTTTATGATCTCCAGGCGACAGGCACATAACGGAGAGAAATTATGTTTGAACCTATGGAATTAACCAATGACGCGGTGATTAAAGTCATCGGCGTCGGCGGCGGCGGCGGTAACGCCGTAGAGCATATGGTGCGTGAGCGCATCGAAGGCGTAGAATTCTTTGCCGTTAACACCGACGCGCAGGCGTTGCGTAAAACGGCGGTAGGCCAGACCATTCAAATCGGTAACGGGATTACCAAGGGTCTGGGTGCCGGGGCGAACCCGGAAGTAGGACGCAATTCAGCGGAAGAAGATCGCGAAGCCCTGCGCCAGGCGCTGGAAGGCGCGGATATGGTATTTATCGCTGCCGGTATGGGCGGCGGCACCGGTACCGGCGCTGCGCCGGTAGTGGCCGAAGTAGCGAAAGATTTAGGTATCCTGACCGTTGCCGTCGTGACCAAGCCTTTTAATTTTGAAGGCAAAAAACGTATGGCTTTCGCTGAGCAGGGTATCGCCGAGCTCTCCAGGCATGTCGATTCTCTTATTACTATTCCGAACGACAAGCTGCTGAAAGTGCTGGGTCGCGGTATCTCTCTGCTGGACGCGTTCGGCGCGGCTAACGACGTGCTGAAAGGCGCAGTGCAGGGTATTGCCGAGCTGATCACCCGTCCGGGCCTGATGAACGTCGACTTCGCTGACGTGCGCACCGTGATGTCCGAAATGGGCTACGCGATGATGGGCTCCGGCGTAGCGTGCGGCGAAGACCGCGCGGAAGAGGCGGCGGAAATGGCTATCTCCAGCCCGCTGCTGGAAGATATCGACCTTTCTGGCGCGCGCGGCGTGCTGGTCAACATCACGGCGGGCTTCGACCTGCGTCTGGACGAGTTCGAAACCGTAGGTAACACTATCCGCGCCTTCGCTTCCGACAATGCGACCGTAGTTATCGGTACCTCGCTGGATCCGGAAATGAACGATGAGCTGCGTGTTACCGTGGTCGCTACCGGTATCGGCATGGATAAACGTCCTGAAATTACGCTGGTCACCAACAAGCAGTCGCAGACTCAGCCTGTGATGGATCATCGCTATCAGCAGCACGGTATGGCCCCGCTGCCTCAGGAACAAAAGCCTGCGGCGAAAGTGGTCAACGAGCCCGGCACGCAAACCAACAAAGAGCCTGACTATCTGGATATTCCGGCCTTCCTGCGCAAGCAGGCGGACTAAGAATTTCCCGAAGGTTGGGGTTCTCCGCTCTTTGTGTTAAAGTGTTCGCCCGTCAGTGATTTATACTGGCGGTCGGATGAGTAATTTTGCGAGATAATGCGATGATCAAACAACGGACATTAAAACGTATTGTTCAGGCGACTGGCGTCGGTTTGCATACCGGCAAAAAAGTCACCCTGACGTTACGCCCTGCGCCGGCTAACACCGGGGTCATCTATCGTCGCACTGACTTGAATCCACCGGTTGATTTCCCGGCTGATGCCAAATCCGTGCGTGATACCATGCTCTGTACTTGCCTGGTTAATGAGCATGACGTGCGTATTTCCACGGTTGAGCATCTGAATGCCGCGCTGGCTGGCCTTGGCATCGATAATATTGTGGTGGAAGTGAACGCGCCTGAAATTCCAATTATGGATGGCAGCGCCGCCCCCTTTATTTATCTGCTGATGGACGCGGGTATCCAGGAACTGAACAGCGCGAAAAAATTTGTGCGCATCAAACAGCCCGTGCGGGTTGAAGATGGCGACAAATGGGCCGAACTGGTGCCGCATAACGGGTTTAAACTCGATTTTACCATCGACTTTAAACACCCGGCCATCGACGCCAGCTCGCAGCGCTACAGCATGGACTTCTCTGCAGAAGCCTTTGCTCGTCAGATCAGCCGCGCACGCACCTTCGGCTTTATGCGCGACATCGAGGCGCTGCAGTCTCGCGGTCTTTGCCTGGGCGGCAGCTTCGACTGCGCCATCGTGGTAGATGATTATCGCGTGCTGAACGAAGACGGCCTGCGTTTCGAGGACGAGTTCGTGCGCCATAAGATGCTGGATGCAATCGGCGACCTGTTTATGTGCGGGCACAATATCATTGGCGCGTTTACCGCGTTCAAAGGCGGCCACGCGCTGAATAACAAGCTGCTGCAGGCCGTGCTGGCTAAGCAGGAAGCCTGGGAATGGGCGACGTTCGAAGACGAAGCCGAACTGCCGGTGACCTTCAGGGCGCCAAACCTGGTGTTGGCGTAAGCACTACTTATCACGACTGGCTGAGCGGGTACTCTCTCCGGCCAGCAAGGCCAGTCGTTCAAGCGTTTTTTTCAGTTTCTCCGGGCTACGGCTCGCGACTCCCCGTAAAATTTCCGCGCTCTGCTCGCTGAGCTGCCGCCCCGGCCCCTGCTCTTTTTGCTGCCGATTGCTGCTTTCCTGCGCGTTTTCCTGCGCTTTTGCTGCAAGCGTTGGATTTATCCTGATGTCGATTGACGTCAATGATGGTAATATCTGCGCTCGTAAAGCTGACAGCAGGCTGGACTGTTCATAGCGTAAACGCATCATCCAGCTGGCGTTAGCGGTTTCAAGCACCAGAATGCCCTGGCGAAAATTAGCCACGCGGCACCAGGGATGCAGCTGCGCGGGAATAACGCCCTGAACCGCGCGGTTCAGCTTATTCAGCGCGATCGCGCGTTGCTGAATGGATTGCAGCATGCTCTGGCCTTCGGCGGCTTCGAAAAAACTTTCAATAGATTGCGGGCGACTATCGCGCATAGCAGGCTCCGGCGGAAAACAGTGGGTATTCTTAATTGTTGGCGACAATTTGGCAGACGGTACTTTTGGCCGCATCTCCTGTTGGGGATGGTCGCGGCAAGCTTTGGTCTGCCTCACGCCTCGGGTGATACCTTACCAGAAAGCGCTCCCAGAAGCCTGAATATCAACAGCGGCGTACGCTTTGAAAGCCTGGCGCTGCTGCATGCCCGCCGTCCCAGCCTTAACGTGGACTACTGGCATCAGCATGCCATCCGCACCGTTATCCGCCACCTCTCCTTCTCGCTTACGCCAGCCAGCGTCGTGGTCGAACAGGCGACGCCGCTTGAGGTACACCGGCTGGCGCTGCTGGATACGCTGAACGCGCTGCTGACTCATGAAGCCAGGCCGCCAGCGATTGTGCGCCACACTGCACTACAACAAACCGGCCATGCGCCACGCTATCAGGCAGGTCTGTGGCTCGCCAGCGTGCAGGGTATTCGCGCCGGGCCTGGTTCTCTCGTCTAAATCGACTATAGTTCCCCCATTAAAAGTTTAGCGATATGCCGCCATAGCGGCCGAGAGAATATTTTTTATGTTAATCAAATTATTAACCAAGGTTTTTGGTAGCAGCAACGATCGTACGCTGCGTCGTATGCGTAAAGTGGTCGAGCAGATCAATAAGATGGAGCCAGACTTCGAAAAACTGTCTGACGACGAGCTGAAGGCGAAAACCGCCGAATTCCGCGCGCGTCTGGCAAAAGGCGAAGTGCTGGAAACCCTGATCCCGGAAGCTTTTGCCACCGTACGCGAGGCCAGCAAACGCGTCTTCGGCATGCGTCACTTTGACGTACAGCTACTGGGCGGCATGGTGCTGAACGATCGCTGCATCGCGGAAATGCGTACTGGTGAAGGTAAAACCCTGACCGCTACGCTGCCAGCCTATCTGAACGCACTGAGCGGCAAAGGCGTGCACGTAGTCACGGTGAACGACTACCTTGCGCAACGCGATGCGGAAAACAACCGCGCGCTGTTCGAGTTCCTGGGACTGAGCATCGGCATTAACCTGCCGGGCATGCCTGCGCCAGCCAAGCGCGAAGCCTATGCTGCCGACATTACTTACGGCACCAACAACGAGTATGGCTTTGACTACCTGCGTGACAATATGGCGTTCAGCCCGGAAGACCGCGTACAGCGTAAGCTGAACTATGCGCTGGTGGATGAAGTTGACTCCATCCTGATCGATGAAGCGCGTACGCCGCTGATTATTTCCGGCCCGGCGGAAGACAGCTCCGAGCTTTATATCAAAGTTAACAAAATTATTCCTCATCTGATCCGCCAGGAGAAAGAAGACTCCGACACCTTCCAGGGCGAAGGCGATTTCTCGGTGGATGAGAAAGCTCGTCAGGTGCACCTGACCGAGCGCGGCCTGATGAAGGTAGAAGAGCTGCTGGTCAGCGAAGGTATCATGGAAGAGGGCGAGTCTCTTTATTCGCCTTCCAATATCATGATGATGCATCACGTAACGGCGGCGCTGCGCGCTCACGCGCTCTTTACCCGCGATGTGGACTATATCGTGAAAGACGGCGAAGTCATTATCGTCGATGAGCATACTGGCCGTACCATGCAGGGTCGCCGCTGGTCAGATGGCCTGCATCAGGCGGTAGAAGCGAAAGAAGGCGTTGAGATCCAGAATGAAAACCAGACGCTGGCTTCCATCACCTTCCAGAACTACTTCCGCCTGTACGACAAGCTGGCCGGGATGACGGGTACGGCGGACACCGAAGCTTTTGAATTCAGCTCTATCTACAAGCTGGAAACCATTGTGGTGCCGACCAACCGCCCAATGGTGCGTAAAGATCTGCCGGATCTGGTCTACATGACCGAGAAAGAGAAGATCGACGCAATTATCGAAGATATCCGCGAGCGTACCGCCAAAGGCCAGCCGGTGCTGGTGGGTACCATCTCTATCGAAAAATCGGAAGTAGTGTCAGCCGAGCTGACCCGTGCCGGTATCAAACATGCGGTACTGAACGCCAAATTCCACGCCCGCGAAGCGGATATCGTGGCCCAGGCCGGTCAGCCAGGCGCGGTAACTATCGCGACCAACATGGCGGGCCGTGGTACGGATATCGTGCTGGGCGGTAGCTGGCAGGCGGAAATCGCTGAGCTGGTGGACCCGACGCCAGAGCAGATCGAAGCCATCAAGAGCGCGTGGAAAGAGCGTCACGATGCGGTTCTGGCCTCCGGCGGTCTGCATATTATCGGCACCGAGCGTCACGAATCACGCCGTATCGATAACCAGCTGCGCGGCCGTTCCGGTCGTCAGGGCGATAACGGTTCTTCCCGTTTCTACCTGTCGATGGAAGATGCGCTGATGCGTATTTTCGCCTCGGATCGCGTTTCTAATATGATGCGCAAGCTGGGCATGAAGCCGGGCGAAGCGATCGAGCACCCGTGGGTTACCAAGGCAATCGCCAACGCCCAGCGTAAAGTGGAAAGCCGCAACTTCGATATTCGTAAGCAGCTGCTGGAATATGACGATGTGGCTAACGATCAGCGTCGCGCTATCTATACCCAGCGTAATGAGCTGCTGGATGTTTCCGACGTCTCTGAAACCATCGCCAGCATCCGCGAGGATGTGTTTAAAACCACTATCGATACCTATATTCCGCCGCAGTCGCTGGAAGAGATGTGGGACGTGCCTGGCCTGCAGGAACGCCTGAAAAACGATTTCGATCTGGACCTGCCGATTGCAGAATGGCTGGATAAAGAGCCGGATCTGCATGAAGAGACGCTGCGCGAGCGCATTATGACGCAGGCCAGCGAGCAGTATCAGCGCAAAGAAGAAGTGGTTGGCGCAGAAATGATGCGCAACTTCGAAAAAGGCGTAATGCTGCAAACGCTGGATTCTCTGTGGAAGGAGCACCTGGCCGCAATGGACTATTTGCGCCAGGGCATTCATCTGCGCGGCTATGCACAGAAGGATCCTAAGCAGGAGTACAAGCGCGAATCTTTTGCTATGTTCGCCGCGATGCTGGAATCGCTGAAATATGAAGTGATCAGCACGCTGAGCAAAGTCCAGGTTCGTATGCCGGAAGAAGTGGAAGCGATGGAAGAGCAGCGCCGCGAAGAGGCCGAACGCCTGGCGCAGCAGCAGCAGCTGAGCCATGTGGATACCGAAACCGAAGCGGCGATGGCGCTGGCCGAACAGACCGGCGAGCGTAAGGTCGGACGTAACGATCCTTGCCCTTGTGGGTCTGGTAAAAAGTACAAGCAGTGCCATGGCCGTCTGGCATAACGGCAGCCATTGATAACATTTAGCGAAACCGGGGACTCCCCGGTTTTTTTATGGCTGGCGTTAGCCAGAGGTCAGGCGGGCAATAAGTGCCGCAGCCAAATCCCAAATCTGGAACCCGGAGCGCAAAGCTAAAATCAGCAGGTATAGCCTGAGCCGCTATCCATATAGCCAGAGAAATACCGCCCAGCCGGCAAAAGCCAGCGGCGGGCCGAAGGGGAAAGGCGCGTGCAGCGAATGCCCTGTTGCCAGCCATACAATAAAAAGCGCTAAAGCGGCGATTAGCGTTGCCAGCAACACTATCCAGGGCAACCGCTCTATGCCTGTCCATGCGCCCAGCGCCGCCAGCAGTTTAGCGTCGCCCAGTCCCAATCCTTCTTTGTTTCTTAGCAGCCTGTAACCGCGCGAAAGTAGCCAGAGAGCGCCGTAACCACCCGCCGCGCCGTAAATGGCCTGTTCGGCCGTCATGCCCGGCAGCGCTCCGGCCGCGCTGGCGAGCAACCCAAGCCACAGTAAGGGTAGCGTCAGGGTGTCTGGCAGCAGCAGGGATTTGAGATCCACCAGCGCCAGCATTAGCAATATCCAGCTCAGCAGCAGACCTGGTAGCCACAGGCTGACAGGAACTCGCCACATCAACACCAGCGTGACCGCCAGCAGCACCGGCGCTATGACAAACTTTTCCCGACGGCTGAGTAATAGACGCATTTTTCACCTCTTGTCTTGTCCATAAGTCGGTGACTTTCACCGTTCCTGTTTCGCCTGGGCGAATGTACTGAGCGGAATTTTACGCTTAGTTTTTATTCTGGGAACGGCACTTGAACGATTTCATGCCGTTACATAACGGATTCTGGAAACACGCCGCAAATTTCAGCCAGGCTTGTTATCGTGTGGCAACACTGGAATAGTGACGGGGAGATTTGAGCTATTCAGAGAGCGGCTATGAAACATTTGCAGGTAGCAGTAGGCATCATTCGCGATGCGCAGCAGAAAATATTTTTAACCCAGCGTTCCGCTAAATCCCATATGGCTAACCGTTGGGAGTTTCCCGGCGGAAAAATTGAGGTGGGCGAAACGCCTGAGCAGGCGCTGAAGCGCGAACTCCAGGAAGAGACGGGAATAACAGTACTGGATGCATCCGCCTGCGGCACCGCCAGCCATAAAGAAAGCGATCTCCAGATAACGCTGCATTTCTTTCTGGTAGAAGCATGGCAGGGCGAACCCTGGGGACGAGAAGGGCAGCCGCAGCGCTGGGTCGCGCAGCAGGAACTGCTGGCGGAAGAGTTTCCTCCCGCCAACACCGAGCTAATTGGTCAGTTAAAAGCGGGGCTTATCTGACAGGCCCTGCCTTAAAGCAAAAAAAGCGGGCGGCAGGGCCGCTCGCTTTTTCGGCCAGCAACATTTGTCAGTAGCGATCTTTCGGTTCTTCGCTCCACTCATCGCTGTCGGAGAGGTCGCCCTCGCTGGGAATACGTTTCTCTTCGTTGGCCCATTCGCCCAAATCAATGAGCTGGCAGCGCTTGCTGCAAAAAGGCCGGAAAGGGCTAAGTTCGTCCCAGATAACCTCTTTGTTGCAGGTCGGGCAGTTAACAGTCATTACTTCATTCATTAGCCGTCTCCTCAGCAGCAGGCGAGTTGAAAATCGAGGCGCGCCGGCACTTCGCCACGTTCGCTGTCGAGTGGAAGAAAACGAATCGCGTAGCGGCTTTTATGCCCGGAAACCTGTGGGTAGAGCGAGGAGTCCAGCGCCAGCTCCAGACGCAGCAGCTCAGCATCTTCTGCATTATCCTGATAAAAACCGTTCAGGCTGGTTTGATGGCGAAAAGCACCCGACTGGCGAATCAGATCCAGGATCAGCGTCAGCGCTTCGCGGATAGGCGACAGCGAATCCATCCACTGCGCCACCTGGCTGTCGCGTTTCTCCTGCTCTATGTGCAGCCAGATATGCAGCGTCGGCAAATCGAAACTGCAACAGCCGCCGGGAATGCTCAGACGCTGACGCACCAGGCCGATCAGACGATCTTCCCGCATTAGCTGGCCCATACGCGGTGCAGCCATCAGTACAGCCGAGCGTGATTTCAGGCTGTCGTTCAGCTTATGCACCACGTCCATATCAACGCCTGGTACTTCCGCCCAGGAGCGCAGCTTCTGCTGCTGCTTATCCAGCTCTTTAACGATCTCGGTGCGCAGCTCGCCGCGTTCAAACACATCCAGCAGCTCTGCCGCATTGCGAAAGAAGGTCAGGGCGCTTAGCGAGTCAACAATAGCCCGGCTACGCTCCAGCTGGTTGATTAAAAATTCAATGCGCAGCCAGGTACGCATTTTTTCATTTAAAGGGTACTCAAATAAAACCGTTGTGCTCATGCTTTAATCCCGATCTGTTGCCCCGGCGAGCTGGCGATAACGCTGGTCCAGCAGGGCAACTCTGGCGGCCACCTCATCAGGTGCGCCGCCGTTATCAATAATGTCGTCGGCTACCGCAAGCCGCGCTTCGCGCGTGGCCTGCGCAGCCAGAATATGTTCAGCCTGTTCACGGCTTATATTGTCTCTTGCCATAGTGCGCGTTAGCTGCGTTTCGCGATCGACGTCCACCACCAGCACCCGATCCGCCAGGTGCTGCAAATTGTTTTCGACCAGCAGAGGAACGACCCACAAGCACCAGACCGAGCGGGCTAGCGCCAGCTGGCGACGGGTTTCGCTATGGATCAACGGATGCAGAAGGGCGTTCAGCCAGGTTTTTTCTTGTGGAGAACTGAAAACCCGCTGGCGCAGCGCGGCGCGATCCAGGGTTCCATCAGGTTGGATGATCTCCTTGCCGAACCGCTCGCTAATAGCCGCCAGCGCGGGCTCGCCTGGCTTAACGACCTGACGGGCGATAACGTCGGCATCAACGATATCCACGCCTTTTGCCGCAAAAGCGTTAGCAATAGTGGATTTTCCGCTGCCGATCCCGCCGGTCAGCGCAACAGTATAGCTCATAAGCTCCGACCCTCGCGGCTTTGATGTGAATGCCTCTCGAAGTAGCTGTTAACTTAGCTAACATTAACCGGCGCAAAAATTGCGGCGCAGATCACATGAGAGAATCACAGATAAATTTATCGGATTGTAGCCTAAATAAACCTGTTTTCGCAGTCTTGCCCGTGGGTTTTTAGCGCGTATGATAAGGCTACTGGAGCTGGTCGCAGCACCCAATCGTTATGATTGCGCCATCAACCAGGAAGTGATTTATGCGTATTGAAGAAGATATTAAGTTAGGTTTTAAAGATGTGCTGATCCGTCCCAAGCGCTCGACCCTGAAAAGCCGTTCGCAGGTCGAGCTGAGCCGGCAGTTCACCTTTAAACACTCCGGCGCCGCCTGGTCAGGCGTGCCCGTTATCGCAGCCAACATGGATACCGTCGGCACCTTCAGCATGGCGGAAGCGCTCGCCTCGTTCGAACTGCTCACCGCCGTCCACAAGCACTACAGCGTGGCGCAATGGCAGGAGTTTATCGCTCGCGTACCAGAGAACGTACTAAAGCATGTGATGGTCTCCACCGGTACCTCCGATGCCGATTTTGTGAAAATGCAGCAGATCCTGGCGCTGTCGCCCGCGCTCAATTTTATCTGCATTGATGTAGCCAACGGCTACTCGCAACATTTTGTCGACTTTCTACAGCGTGCGCGTGAAGCCTGCCCGGATAAAACTATCTGCGCCGGTAACGTGGTCACGGGCGAAATGGTGGAAGAGCTTATTCTTTCCGGTGCCGATATCGTTAAGGTCGGCATCGGGCCCGGCTCAGTTTGCACTACTCGCGTTAAAACCGGCGTCGGCTATCCGCAGCTTTCCGCCGTAATAGAGTGCGCAGATGCGGCTCATGGCCTTGGCGGCCAAATCGTCAGCGACGGCGGCTGTTCGGTGCCGGGCGATGTCGCGAAAGCCTTCGGCGGCGGCGCAGATTTCGTGATGCTTGGCGGCATGCTGGCCGCGCACGATGAGTGCGAAGGGACGGTAGTAGAAGAAAACGGCGAACAGTTTATGCTGTTTTACGGCATGAGCTCCGAGTCGGCGATGAATCGTCACGTTGGCGGCGTTGCGGATTATCGCGCCGCAGAAGGCAAGACGGTTAAGCTTCCTGTTCGCGGCCCGGTAGACAATACGGCGCGGGATATCCTTGGTGGTTTGCGCTCAGCCTGTACCTATGTAGGCGCAGAGCGGTTAAAAGAGCTGACCAAACGCACTACTTTTATCCGCGTGGCGGAGCAAGAGAATCGGGTATTTAACCGCTAATATCGTTGGCCCGCTGCGTGCAGCGGGCTTTTTCTGCCTGACCTCTTGTGTTGCATATAGCGCCCTCTGGCGCACGGGCGTCTTTTAAATGACTGTTTTATTTCACCTTTATCTATCCGCTTTCCGGCGCATGCGCGTGCCGGAGCCTGCACCGTCCTGTTCTTATCCCAGCGCATCGCCCAAATTGAAGATCGGCAGATACATTGCGACAACCAGCGTACCGACCAGTACGCCGGTGACAAGCATCATCAGCGGCTCCAGCGCGGCGGCCAGATTATCTGCGAGTTCGTGCGTATTGGCCTCGTGCCATTCGCCGAGCCGCAGCAGCAGGCTGTCTAAAGCCCCTGCCTCTTCGCCAACCTTGATCAGCTGATAGCAAAGAGGGGTAAAAAGCGCATGCTGCGCCAGAGCCTGATGCAGCGGGTTGCCGCTGGCGATATGCTGCTGTAGCGCTATTATCGCTTCACGCCACAGTCGGTGGGCGAGCGTTTTTTCCACCGCCTGCAACCCTTCCAGCAGCGTCAGGCCAGCTTGCTGGGTCAGGGCCAGCGTAAGAAAAATACGGCTGAGCTGGCCGCCGCGGTAAAGCCTGCCGATAAGCGGCAGCCGCAGAAGCCACCGCTGTTCACTACGTTGCCATCCGGGCTGCCGTCGACTCTGCCAGCGCCAGCAGGCGAAGCTGGCACATGCCAGCGGCAGAATAACCATCCCGTAGCGCTGCAGTGCCCCGGACAGCGCAATAACGGCGGCGGTAAAGGCGGGCAGCGGCGCATTAAACGACTGATAGATGCTGACGAATTCCGGCAAAACGAAAACCAGCATGCCGATACTGACCAGCAGCGCCACGGCAATCACGAACAGCGGATAGCGCAGCGCCTTGATCACTTTCTTTTGCAGCAGCTGTTCTCTTTCCTGCTGGCTGGCCAGCCGCAGACAGCACTCGTCCATTCTGCCGGTTAGCTCGCCGACCGCAATCAGCGCAGGGTAGAGCGGGGGAAAAACCACGGGCCACTCAGCCAGCGCTTGTGAAAACGGCACGCCTTCCGACACGCTTTGCTCTGTTTGCATCAGCAGCGCCTGCCAGGCGGGATCGGCATGGCCCTCGCCTGCAAGCCGCAGGCTGGCCGATAAGGTCATTCCGGCCTGTAGCAGCGTGGCCAGCTCACGGAAAAAAGCGATTTTATGCTGCCATTTCCAGTCGCTGGCGCGATAGCGCCGTTTTTTAGTTAACTTTAACGGCAGCAGATCAAGCGCCATCAGCCGCTCCGCCGCCTCTTGCTGACCGCTGCAAAGCAAAAAGCCCTGATGAAAAGCGCCTTCTTTGTCCGTAGCCTGCCAGTTAATCAGCAGCGGATCAGCCATCGTCATTCGCCACGATCCGGTTAAGTTCGGCCAGCGTGGTCTCGCCCCTGTTGACGCAGCGCAGACCTTCCACAAACAGTGAGTTGTGATTCTGCTGGCGGGCTATTTCCAGCAATGTTTCCTGCGAGCTTTCTGCGGCGATAGCATTTTGTAATCGGGCATTGACGGGAAGCATTTCAAACAGGGCCAGCCTGCCGTAGAAACCCGAATAACAGCGTTCGCAGCCTACTGCTCGCCAGTCCTGCAGCGTGCCTGACCAAAGATCTGGCGGAAAGTGCGCCTGAGCTTCTGCCGGCTGGCGACAGTGCGGACAGAGGCGGCGCACCAGGCGTTGAGCAATCACCAGCTTTAGCGCAGAGGCCAGCAGATAGCCCGGAATGCCTATTTGCCTGAGTCGGGTTAAAGTCTCCGCCGTGGAATTCGTGTGCAGCGTAGAAAGCACCAGATGACCGGTTTGCGCCGCTTTAATAGCGATTTCCGCCGTTTCGGCATCGCGGATTTCACCGATCATAATGACATCGGGATCCTGGCGCAGCAGGGCGCGCAGTACCAGATTGAAATCCAGCCCGGCTTTAGGATGTACCTGGGTTTGATTAACTCCCGGCAACGGAATTTCGACCGGATCTTCCACGCTGCACAGATTGCGGCCCGGCGTGTTAAGCGAGCTCAGGCCGCTGTACAACGTAAAAGTTTTGCCGCTGCCGGTAGGGCCGGTGACCAGGATCAGGCCCTGCGGCCGCGCCAGCGCCTCGCGGTAATGGCGCAGCGATGTTGGCGACATGCCAAGGTTTTCCAGCGCCACGGACTGAGTGTCGTTTTGCAGCAGGCGGATAACCGCTTTTTCGCCGCAGCGTGTGGACAGCGTCGAGAGGCGAAAGGAGGCCGGTTTTCCCTGTAGCGGCAGCGTAAACTGGCCGTCCTGCGGGATGCGCCGTTCGGCGATATCCAGGCTGGCGAGTATTTTTAGCCTGGCCAGCAGCGCCGCGCCGTTATCGCCAGGCTGCGCCGGAACATTCTGCAGCACGCCGTCTACCCGAAAGCGTATGCGCAAGGCTTCTGGCTGAGGTTCGATATGGATATCGGAAGCGCGCTGCTGTACGGCCAGCGCCAGCAGATTATCGATACGTTGGATCGTGGTTTCGCTGTTTTCCGCATCGGTTACGGCTGCGGCAGGCCGCTCCTGGCGATACTGCTCCAGCCGCGCTGGCGGCCAGTACTCTACCTCAATAGCGCCCTGCGCGGTAAAACGCAGTGCGGCCATCATTTCGGCTGTGGGCGGCGTAGCCACTGCAATGTGCAGCCGCTGCGGAGTAAAAGAGAGCACGACCGCCTGATATTTTTGACAGAGGGCCTCAATAGCCCTCAGAGAAGAAGAGGAAGTCATTCGGCCACCTCTTCACTGTCGTCAAAGCGGAAGATATTTTCACAGGCTTCTTTCATGCCCGCCTGTTCTGTGGCACAGCTACGCTGCCAGGCTATCTGGCCCTCTGCACCGTCCCAGGTTGGCTTCATTGTTACTGTTAACCCGTTCAGACTCTCCTGGCCCGTTAGCGTTAGCGTTCCGCTCTGAACCGTTACGGCGGAAACATAGCGTGAGCCTTTGCCAGAAGGTACGCCGTTGCTGCCTTCGCTACAGTTTTCCGCGCCGCCATGTTCAATAGCGCAGAGTTCAACCGCCGTTTTGAACGGCATCGCCGTTTGCAGCATATCGGTCAGCGCGGCTTTTTGCAGATAGTTCTGGTAAGCCGGTAATCCGATAGCGCTGAGAATAGCGATAATAGCGATAACTATCATCAGCTCGACAAGGGTAAAGCCCTGTTGGTTTTTCATGGTACTGACCTCCGTGTATTTAAGAAGTCAGCAAGGTAACGCTGTAAAAAAACGCCTTCCAGCAGCAAAAAAAGGTTCTTCGAGAAGGGCCGTAGAGAATGTTTTGCTGTTGCAGCAATAGACGACAAAGCGTGAAGGCGGCTCGCAAAATTAGCCGAAGGAGGAAAGAACGCCATCCCGGGATGGCGCTATAAGCAGGCTGCGTTAGCAAAAACGCATTGAGAGATCCAGCGCCCGCACGTGCTTGGTCAGCGCGCCGACCGAGATATAATCCACGCCGGTTTCAGCGAAGAGCCGCAGCGTGGCATCCGTGACGTTGCCGGATACCTCCAGCAGCGCCCGACCGTCAGTTTGCCGTACCGCTTCCCGCATTTGCTCAACGCTGAAGTTATCCAGCATGATAATATCGGCGCCTGCCTCAATGGCCTGGTTAAGCTCCGCCAGCGATTCAACTTCGACCTCGACCGGCACGTCAGGATGAAGCCAGAACGCTTTCTCTACTGCCTGGCGAATAGAACCGGTGGCGATAATGTGATTTTCCTTGATCAGGAAAGCATCGGAAAGGCCAAGGCGATGGTTGGCGCCGCCGCCGCACAACACCGCATATTTCAGCGCGGTGCGCAGTCCCGGCAGCGTTTTTCTTGTGTCCAGTAGCTGGGTGTTAGTGCCTTCAAGAATAGCTACGTAGCGGCTGACCTCGGTTGCCACGCCGGAAAGCGTCTGTACGAAATTCAGCGCTGTGCGTTCGGCGGTTAGGATCAGCGCAGAAGGACCGGTGACCTCAAATAGTGACTGACTGGCCTGAATAGCGTCTCCGTCTTCAACGTGCCAAACAAGCTGCGTTTTGTTGCCAAGCTGAATAAATACTTCTTCCACCCAGCGTTTGCCGCAAAAAATACCCGGCTCGCGTGTTATGACCACGGCATGGGAATTGGCATCCGCTGGCAGCAGGCTGGCGGTAATATCGTTGTTAGCATCGATTTCGCCACCCAAATCTTCTCGTAGCGCCTGGGCCACGGCGGGTGGAATATCATCCTTAATACGTTCCAGCAGCGCGGCGCGGCGGCTGTCCGGATCGTAGCGGCGGGTTGTCATGGTCAAACTCCGAAGAAGCGGATTGAAAGTTTGACCATGCTAGCTTTTTTGCCTGCGGCTGGCGAGCCGGTTACTCTGCAGCCAGCGCTAAATTTCCGCCACCTGCCCGCTGAACACCACTGGTCCTGTCGGTTGCCCGGTTGACGAACCGCCTTTAGGCTCCAGGCTAATCGCCAGGAGTGGCGCAGCGGAAAGCCGGTCGACCGCCAGTTTGACGCGAGTTACGCTGCCAGCCTGCACCAGACCGAGCGACTGCGGCTTTTCACCCTGCGGAATTAGCCAGAGTTGAAGGCTGCGATCGGCTGGCAGGCTGATGGTATTTACTGCCGTCAGGCTCAGCTCACCTTTATTCCGGTCAAGGGCGGCTACCCAGGAGCCTTGTTGCGCATTGCTGGCGTTCAGGACGGCTACGGCCTGCTGTTCAGGCGGAGATTGCGAAATGTTAAAAAGCAGCGCGCCTGCGAATGAGGCTGCCAGCGCCCAGCCGAGATAGTGCCAGCGAAAGGGTTTACGGGCCAGGGGCTGCGGTGGCAAATCTCTCTCAATCTTTTGCCAGATTTCCGGCGGCGGCGTGATGGGCGGCAAAGCATTATCCAGATGACCCAGTACGTTTTGCCAGCGTGCGACCCGCTTAGTCAGATCCGGATGCTGCGTTAAGCGGCGCTGGAAACGCTGTCTGGCCGGGCCTCTCAGCGTACCCAGCGCATATTCTGCCGCCAGCGCCTCGTCATATTCTTCTCTTTTTTTCATATCCCAACACACTCCTTTAGCTGGGCCAGCGCGCGGCGGATCCAGCTCTTTACCGTGCCGACTGGCTGTTGCAGATGCCCGGCAACCTCACTGTGCGAGAGCCCCTGATAATAAGCCAGCGCCAGGCTTTGTTTCTGATCGCCCGGCAGGCTGTTCAGACACTCTGATAGCCGTCGGGCTTCTGATGTTGACGATAAACCCTCAGCAAAAGTACTGGAAAGAGTCTGAAGTGCTTCGCTATCCGGTGCGTCGAAATCCATCGCTTCAAGGGATGCTGTCTGGTTTGCCCGCAGCCGGGCATAGTCAATAGCACGGTGGCGAACAATAGTGCTCATCCATGTTTTGGGTGAGCTTTGTTGCTGGTCGTAGCTGGCCGCTCGCTGCCAGATGGTCAGCATGGCGTCATGCAGGACCTCTTCGGCCCAGCTTCGCTGACGAAGTATGCGTAGCGCAACGGCGAAAAGATAAGGAGAAAGCTGGTGATAGAGCTGTTCGAAAGCTCGCCTGTCGCCCTGTCCCGTCGCCTGGAGTAAAAGGGTATGGCTGTCGGTAGTGTTTTCTGTCATGCCGCGTCCTGTAGAAAAGGTGCAGAGGATGAAATAAATTCCTGCTGCACCTGGTATAACGCGTTTTTTTATGTTTGGCATAAGGTCGGATGGTACTTTATCTCGCCTTCGCTTCTGTGTACTGCATAACTGGTGTTGGCAATGTTCCCTGGGTGCTGTGTGCGGCGTCTTTGCCTCACATAGCGATATACGGATGAGGTGAAGAAACGGATGCAAAAAAGCGAGAAAATATTTTTTGCGCCTTTTCCGATGAAAAACCAGGGCTTTTTGGGAAAGGGATTCATGTTACTCTGAGGATCGCTAAAAAAAAGGAGAGCAGGGCATGCAGTTGCAGGCAGGATGGCTGAGCGGCGTGAAACGGGTGGCGTCGCCCCATTTTAATCAGCGTCCGGAAAACGAAATCCCGACGCTGCTGGTTATTCACAATATCAGCCTGCCGCCGGGCGAATTCGGCGGCCCGTGGATCGATGACTTATTTACCGGCAAGCTGGAGGCCGGTGCCCATCCTTATTTTGCGGATATTGCTCATTTGCGGGTTTCCGCCCACTGCCTGATCCGCCGCGACGGCGAAATCGTCCAGTACGTTCCCTTTCATTTACGGGCCTGGCATGCGGGCGTTTCCTGCTATCAGGGCCGCGAAGGCTGCAATGATTTTTCTATCGGTATTGAGCTTGAAGGCACCGATGTTCTTCCCTATACGGATAAGCAGTATCGGGCGCTACAGGCAGTGACCCGTTTATTGACAGAGCATTTTCCGCAAATAGCGGAAAATATTACCGGGCATAGTGATATCGCGCCGGAAAGAAAAACCGATCCCGGGCCGGCGTTTGACTGGAAAAGATTTCGGGAAGGGCTGGAGCAGCCCCACAGCAGGAGTGGCAGATGACGCTTTTTAGTTTGTTATTGGTTTTAGGTTGGGAACGCCTGTTTAAAATGGGCGAGCGCTGGCAGTTGGATCACCACCTTTCCGGGCTGTTCCTCCGCCAGCACCGCTTTTCCCTGTGGCGTACGCTGGCTATGACGCTGGTGGCAATGGCGGCCATCGCTTTCTGCCTGCTGGCGCTGAAAGGGCTGTTTTTTGGTTTTTTACAGCTGCTGTTCTGGATAGCTATCGGCCTGTTATGTATTGGCGCAGGTTCGGCGCGGCTGCATTATCACGCCTATCTGAAGGCGGCAAGCCATAATGATACGGATGCGCATAAAGCGATGGCCGAAGAGCTGACGCTGATCCACGGGCTGCCGATTGAGTGCAGCGAACGGGAATATCTGTGTGAACTGCAAAATGCGCTGCTGTGGATCAACTACCGATTTTATCTGGCACCGCTGTTCTGGTTTATTGTGGGTGGCGCCTGGGGGCCGGTGCTGCTGGTGGGCTATGCCTTTTTACGAGCCTGGCAAAGCTGGCTGGCGCGACATCATTCGCCTCTTCAACGTTCACAATCCGGCGTGGATGTAATTCTGCATTGCGTAGACTGGATCCCGGTGCGGCTTGCGGGTGTAGCCTATGCGCTGCTGGGGCATGGCGAGCGTGCGCTGCCTGCGTGGTTTGCCTCGCTGGGCGACCGGCATACTTCGCAGTACCAGGTGCTGACCCGTCTGGCGCAATTCTCGCTGGCACGCGATCCGCATACGGATAAGGTCGAAACACCGCGTATCGCCGTGGCGCTGGCAAAGAAAGTTTCGCTGGTGATCGTGGTAGTGGTAGCGCTGTTAACGATTTACGGGGCGCTGGTGTAGAAGAAAAGATCCGGCTGCACAGCCGGATCGAGACGGCACTGCCGCAGCGATTTCAGGCGGTAGTGCTGTTGCCGGAACCCTTATTGAAAATGCCTTCAATCAAGGATCCGAAGGCGCTACCGAGCCAGCCGCCAATTTTTTTGCCAACGAAGCTGGTGACTTTAGAAACCACGGTCGATAACACGGGAACGGTGACCAGGCTGCCGACAGCGCCGCCGATAAAGTCGCCGAGCTCACCGCCCAGCCAGGCCGTGGTATCGCTAAAAAAGCCTGCGCCGCTAACAATATTAATTTCCTGGTTTGTAAGTTCTCTCATCTTTAATCTCCTTATTAAATTGTAATGAGGCCGCAGAGTTATAAATCAAATTCAACAGGGTTACAAACCAGGATTTACCTGCGCTACTTCATATTAATAATTAATTGATTATTATCAAATTAACCAACATTTCCTGGCGGCTCGCCAAACTCCGGCATGCCGTCGCTATCCCAGCCGAAGGTTTTAATACAGGTATGACGATTCGGGTCGTAAAGCGGATCGCCCTCAATCTCCGTATAATCCCTGGCGTGATAAACCAGTACATCCTCACCGTTTTCCGCCGTGGTAAAACTATTGTGTCCGGGACCGAACTGGCGGTTTTCCCGGCTGGTTTTAAATACTGGTTCAGACGATTTTTGCCAGTTTTCCACTTGCACAGGATCGGCGTTAATATCGATCCACAGCAGCCCCATGCAGTAGTTTTCATCCGTGGCACTGGCCGAATAACTGACGAACAGACGATTACCGTGGCGGATAACCGCTGGCCCTTCGTTTACGCTAAAACCCACGCATTCCCAGGCAAGCTCCGGTTTACTCAGCATGACCGGCTTGCCCTTCAGCGACCAGGGCGTTTCCAGTTCAGCAAGATAAAGATTTGAGTTGCCCGGAATAGCCGGATCTTTTTGTGCCCACAAATACCAGTTTTTTTGCTGATGCACGAAATGGGTGGCATCCAGCGCAAAGCTGTCAATCGGTGTAACAATCTGGCCGCATTCGCGCCAATTGCCGGTAATGGGATCTTCCTCCTGACAGGTAATAGCAAACATACGATGTTGAAACAGGCCGTCTTTGATCTCCCGCGTCGGCGCGGCGGCAAAATAGATAACCCAAACGCCATCAATGCGATGCAGTTCCGGTGCCCATATCAGCTCGCTCATCGCGCCGCCGTCATGCTTTTTCCAGACCACCACGGCTTCCGCCTGCGCCAGCCCGGCCAGCGTGGTAGCGCGACGCAGCTCAAGCCGGTCGTACTCCGGCACGGAAGCGATAAAATAGTAGTACTGTTGATAGCGCAGAATAAAAGGATCGGCACGTTGTTCAATTAACGGAATCGGCCAGTGGTTGCTCATGCTCCTGTTCCTTCTGGTTTAACCGGCGCTTTGCCGTGATGATAGTCGTTAAGCTCGCGGAAGTTATGGCGACGCTGTTCCAGATCGAGCTGAATTTTCTGCATAGTAGGGCGATCTACTTTTAACAGCCTGACCACACCAGCCGTAATCAGATAGCCGACGCCGGGAATTACCGTAAAGAGCAGAACAATACCGTTAACCGCCGTCGGCGACTGCGCTTTGGCGCCCGCGTCGTAGCCATAGTAAGAGAGCAGGAAGCCTACCATGGCGCCCGCAACCGCCAGGCCGACCTTCAGGAAAAACAGATTGCCGGAGAAGCTGATGCCAGTGATGCGTTTGCCGGTTTTCCATTCACCGTAGTCGTCCACGTCAGCCATCAGTGACCAGTGCAGCGGCGAAGGGATTTGATGCAGGATATTCAATAAAAAGTACATGACGACGACCAGCGCCGTGGCCTGCGGATTCAGGAAATAGAAGCCGCAGGAGAAAACCGCCAGCACGATATTGGTCCAGAAAAAGACTTTCAGTTTGCACCAGCGGTCGGTCAACACTTTTGCCAGCGTGCTGCCCAGCATCATGCCGACCACGCCCAGGCTGATAAACAACGTGGCAAAATGTGTGGTCTGGCCCATTACCCAGGTAACGTAATACATAGTGGCCGCCATGCGGATAAAGCCGGGACAGACGTTGCAGAAGGTCAGCAGCAGGATGCGCACCCACTGATCGTTTTTCCATACGTCGCGTAAATCCGACTTCAGATCGCTGTTGCTGGGAACCGCCGGGCGAATACGTTCACGTACGGTGGCGAAGCAGAACAGGAACATGCAGAGTCCGATAAAAGCCAGCACGCTCATCGCCATCTGGTAGCCGCGCGCTTTATTCTCACCGCCGAACCATTCTGCCAGCGGCAGTAGTGAAAGCGACAGGATCAGCGTAGCGATGCCGACCATAACAAAGCGGTAAGACTGACAGGAGACACGCTCGCCGGGATCGTTAGTGATTACGCCGCCAAGCGAGCAGTAAGGGATGTTGATAGCGGTATAGGTCAGCGACATCAGAAAGTAGGTAGCAAAGGCATAAATTACCTTGTTGTCATAGCTCCAGTCCGGCGTGGTGAACATCAGCACGCTAAACAGCACGTAGGGCAGGGAAATCCACAGCAGCCACGGGCGAAAGCGTCCCCAGCGGCTCTGCGTTCGGTCGGCAATCGCGCCCATAATAGGATCGGTAATCGCATCCACCACGCGCACCGAGAGCAGCAGCACGCCGACCAGCGCAGGCGCCAGGCCAAAGACATCCGTGTAGAAATAGTTAAGGAAAAGCATGATGGCGCCGCCGATCATATTGCAGCCCGCGTCCCCCATACCGTAGCCAATCTTCTCTTTTACCGACAGCGCCGCGCCCTTCATGGATAATTCTCCCGCACCGGATGAAGTAAACAGTATCACTGGCTTAGCCGGGTTTCGCGCGGGCGGAAAAGGTCGCAGAAATGGACAAAACGGCTGCGAGTAAAAAACTGTGAGTAAGGCTGCAATTCAGCGCGGCGGCATAGTAGCAGAACAGGAAAGGTAAGGTTGGCTGGAGTAAAAAAGGGCGCCGTAGCGCCCTGTTGGTCAGGTTTTTTTCAGCCTGTTTTTAATCGCGTAGCCAATGGCTAACACGGCGACCCACGGCGGGATCAGCCAGACGGAGATCGCCATGCCCGGCGTTAGTGCCATCACTACCAGGATACCAACAATAAACAGCAGGCAAATCCAGTTGCCGACAGGATAGAGCAGCGCTTTGAAACGCGTTTGCACGCCCTCGCGGGCCTTACCCTGACGAAACTTCAGATGGGTATAGCTGATCATCGCCCAGTTGATCACCAGCGCAGAAACCACCAGCGCCATAAACAGGCCAAGCGCCTCGCCCGGCATCAGGTAGTTTACCAGCACGCAGATTGCCGTTGTGGCAGAGGAGAGCGCGAGCGCCATATAAGGCACGCCGCGACGGTCGACTTTCAGCAAAGATTTCGGGCCGTTGCCCTGACGAGCCAGGCCGTAAAGCATGCGGCTATTGGAGTAGACGCTGCTGTTATAAACCGACAGCGCGGCGGTCAGGAACACCAGGTTCAGCACGTTGGCCGCCAGGTTTTCGCCCAGATCGTGGAAAATCATGACAAAGGGGCTGCTATTGGCGGTGACTTTCGTCCACGGATAGAGCGAGAGCAACACGATAATAGAGCCGACATAAAAAATCAGGATACGCCAGATTACCTGGTTAGTGGCCTGAGGAATGGTTTTGTGCGGGTTGTCTGCTTCTGCTGCGGCAATGCCGACCAGCTCCAGGCCACCGAAGGAGAAGACGATAATCGCCATCGCCATCACCAGGCCGTTTACGCCGTGCGGGAAGAAGCCGCCGATAGCCCAGATATTGCTGACTGCCGCCTCCGGGCCGCCGTGACCGCTAAACAGCAGCCAGCAGCCGAAGACGATCATCGCTATGACGGCAATGACTTTAACAATAGCCAGCCAGAACTCCATTTCGCCGAACACTTTTACGCTGCTCAGGTTGATAGCGTTAATCAGTACGAAGAAAATAGCGGCGGTCGCCCAGCTGGGGAAATCCGGCCACCAGACCTGAACGTACTGGCCCACGGCGGTCAGCTCCGCCATCGCTACCAATACGTACAGCACCCAGTAGTTCCAGCCGGAAGCGAAACCGGCAAAGTCGCTCCAGTATTTAAAAGCAAAATGGCTAAAAGAGCCGGCAACCGGCTCCTCGACCATCATTTCGCCCAGCTGGCGCATAATCATAAAAGCAATAAAACCGGCGATGGCGTAGCCCAGTAAAACGGACGGGCCAGCCATTCTGATGGTTTGCGCTATTCCCAGAAAAAGGCCGGTGCCGACGGCGCCGCCTAATGCAATCAGCTGAATATGCCGGTTTTTTAAGCCGCGCTTCAGCGTATCGCCCTGCTGTTGTTCCATAGTCTTCCTCTTGGTCTCGTTATTGTACTAAGGGCGAGCCTTTGTCATTTTTATCTTACAGTAGCTGTAATTAAAAATTTACATAATTAAACCCACAAAACTGTGGCTGCTACTACTTTCGCGACAAGAATAATGATAAGCGCCAGGCAATGCACTCGCTTTCTGATGAAGAAAAGGAAAGCCGTAAAAAAAACGATTTTGGGCAGTTCCTGTTTTTGTCATAAATTTTTCATTAAGACGAATTGGTTTTACTTATGCCTGGCTGAATTACCTGCTTTAACCGCCTGCCATCGCTAAGAAAGTTAATTTTTTTAACATTTAATCTGGCCATTTTATCCTTGTCAAAAGGTGCCGGCTGTAGCTGATAAACGAGACATGCGTCTGGTTTCGCGGCGTTGCCATATAGACATCAGGTGAATACTTTGTTACTTTACGGGCTCTTTTTGGTAATTGGTATGACCAATTGACTCAGGCAAATGGCACCTGGAAGGGATGATGGCCTACAGCAAAATCCGCCAACCAAAGCTATCCGATGCTATCGAGCAGCAGCTTGAATCCCTGATCATGGAAGGGACGCTGCGTCCCGGTGAAAAGCTACTCCCTGAACGCGAGCTGGCTAAACAGTTCGACGTCTCCCGTCCCTCTTTGCGTGAAGCTATCCAGCGTCTGGAAGCAAAAGGCCTGCTGCTGCGCCGTCAGGGCGGCGGCACTTTTGTGCAGAGCAGCCTGTGGCAAAGCCTGAGCGATCCGCTGGTGGAGCTGCTGGCTGGGCATCCCGAATCCCAGTTTGATCTGCTGGAAACGCGTCACGCGCTGGAAGGAATAGCTGCGTATTATGCGGCGTTGCGGGGCACGGAGGAGGATATAGAGCGCATCCGTCATTGCCATTTGCAGATTCAGACCGCGCAGGAAAGCGGCGATCTTGACGCTGAAGCCAACGCGGTCATGCAGTATCAGATAGCTGTCACAGAGGCGGCGCATAATGTGGTGCTGCTGCATTTGCTACGCTCTATGGGCCCGATGCTGCAACAGAACGTCCGACAGAATTTTGAATTGCTCTACTCGCGCCGCGAAATGCTGGCAAAAGTGAGCGGTCACCGCGCCAGTATTTTCGAGGCGATTGTGGCACGCGAACCCGAACAGGCACGCGAGGCCTCACACCGCCATCTGGCGTTTATCGAGGAAATATTGCTGGACAGAAGTCGTGAGCAGAGTCGCCGCGAGCGCTCCCTTCGACGCTTACAGCAACGTAAGGATTAACGCGTAATCATAACGCGACAACCACGAAGGGCCTGTCTCTCTGTGCTTTGAACCGAACCAGAGCACAGAGAGACAGGCTCCAGACAATTCAACGTATTAGACACAGATAAGGAATACCCCCATGTCAGAACGTTTACACAATGACGTGGATCCGATCGAAACTCGCGACTGGCTACAGGCGATCGAATCGGTCATCCGTGAAGAAGGTGTGGAGCGCGCGCAGTTCCTGATCGATCAGGTATTAAGCGAAGCGCGCAAAGGCGGCGTAAAGGTAGCGGCAGGCGCTGGGGCCAGCAACTATATTAACTCTATCGCCGTTGAGGACGAACCTGACTATCCGGGCAATACCTCGCTGGAGCGCCGTATTCGTTCCGCTATCCGCTGGAACGCCATCATGACCGTTCTGCGTGCGTCGAAAAAAGATCTGGAGCTGGGCGGCCATATGTCCTCTTTCCAGTCTTCCGCAACCATCTATGAAGTGTGCTTTAACCACTTCTTCCGCGCACGCAGCGAAAAAGACGGCGGCGACCTGGTTTACTTCCAGGGCCATATCTCGCCGGGCGTTTACGCGCGTGCCTTCCTGGAAGGCCGTCTGACCGAAGAGCAGATGAATAACTTCCGTCAGGAAGTGCACGGCAAAGGTCTTTCTTCCTATCCGCATCCGAAACTGATGCCGGACTTCTGGCAGTTCCCGACCGTTTCTATGGGCCTTGGTCCAATCGGTGCGATCTACCAGGCAAAATTCCTTAAGTACCTTGAGCACCGTGGCCTGAAAGATACTTCTCAGCAGACCGTGTACGCCTTCCTGGGCGACGGCGAGATGGACGAGCCGGAATCCAAAGGCGCGATCACTATCGCGACACGCGAAAAGCTGGATAACCTGGTCTTCATCATCAACTGTAACCTGCAGCGCCTGGACGGCCCGGTAACCGGCAACGGCAAGATTATCAACGAGCTGGACGGCATTTTTGGCGGCGCCGGCTGGGAAGTGATCAAAGTCATCTGGGGCGGACGCTGGGACGAACTGCTGCGTAAAGATACCAGCGGCAAGCTGATTCAGCTGATGAACGAAACCGTTGACGGTGATTACCAGACCTTTAAATCCCGCGATGGCGCTTACGTGCGCGAGCACTTCTTCGGTAAATATCCAGAGACCGCCGAGCTGGTCAAGGATATGAGCGACGACGAGATTTGGGCGCTGAACCGTGGCGGCCACGATCCGAAGAAAGTCTACGCGGCGCTGAAAAAAGCGCAGGATACCAAAGGCAAACCTGTGGTAATCCTGGCGCATACCATTAAAGGCTATGGTATGGGCGACACGGCGGAAGGCAAAAACATCGCCCACCAGGTGAAGAAAATGAACATGGATGGCGTCCGCTACATCCGCGATCGTTTCAACGTGCCGGTGGAAGACGATAAAATCGAAAGCCTGCCGTACGTTACCTTCGACAAAGAGTCCGAAGAGTATAAATACCTGCACGGCCAGCGCGAAAAACTGGGCGGCTATCTGCCAACCCGCCAGCCGAACTTCAGCGAGAAGCTGGAGATGCCTGCGCTGGAAGATTTCCGCCAGCTGCTGGATGAGCAGAACAAAGAGATCTCTACCACTATCGCTTTTGTGCGCGCCCTGAACGTGATGCTGAAGAACAAGTCGATCAAAGATCGTCTGGTGCCGATCATCGCCGACGAAGCGCGTACCTTTGGTATGGAAGGCCTGTTCCGCCAGATCGGTATCTACAGCCCGAACGGCCAGCAGTATACGCCGCAGGACCGTGAGCAGGTTGCCTACTACAAAGAAGACGAGAAAGGTCAGATCCTGCAGGAAGGCATCAACGAACTGGGCGCGGGCGCATCCTGGCTGGCGGCGGCAACGTCTTACAGCACCAATAACCTGCCGATGATCCCGTTCTACATCTATTACTCGATGTTCGGCTTCCAGCGTATCGGCGATCTTTGCTGGGCGGCGGGCGATCAGCAGGCGCGCGGCTTCCTGGTCGGCGGCACCTCTGGCCGTACCACGCTGAACGGCGAAGGTCTGCAGCATGAAGATGGCCACAGCCATATTCAGTCGCTGACTATCCCTAACTGTATCTCCTACGATCCGGCTTACGCTTACGAAGTTGCTGTCATCATGCATGATGGCCTGGTGCGTATGTACGGCGAAGCGCAGGAAAACATCTACTACTACATCACCACGCTGAACGAAAACTACCACATGCCTGCGATGCCGCAGGGTGCGGAAGAGGGTATCCGTAAGGGTATCTACAAGCTGGAAACGGTAGAAGGCAGCAAAGGCAAAGTTCAGCTACTGGGCTCAGGTTCTATCCTGCGTCACGTGCGCGAAGCGGCGCAGATCCTGGCGAAAGATTACGGCGTAGGCTCTGATGTTTACAGCGTAACCTCCTTTACCGAGCTGGCTCGCGACGGCCAGGACTGCGAGCGCTGGAACATGCTGCACCCAACTGAAGAACCACGCGTGCCGTACGTTGCGCAGATCATGCACGATGCGCCAGCCGTGGCTTCAACCGACTATATGAAACTGTTCGCCGAGCAGATCCGTACCTATATTCCAGCCAGCGACTACCGCGTGCTGGGTACAGACGGTTTCGGTCGCTCCGACAGCCGCGAAAACCTGCGTCACCACTTTGAAGTGGACGCGTCTTACGTAGTGGTTGCAGCGCTGGGCGAACTGGCTAAACGCGGCGAGATCGATAAGAAAGTGGTGGCGGAAGCTATCACCAAATTCAATATCGATGCCGATAAAGTCAACCCGCGTCTGGCATAAGAGGTAAAGAGTAATGGCTATCGAAATTAAAGTGCCGGACATCGGTTCCGACGAAGTAGAAGTAACCGAGATCCTGGTCAAGGTTGGCGACAAGGTGGAAGCCGAGCAGTCGCTGATCACCGTAGAAGGCGATAAAGCCTCTATGGAAGTGCCTTCGCCGGAAGCGGGCGTGGTAAAAGAGATCAAAATCGCGACCGGCGATAAAGTAGAAACCGGCTCGCTGATCATGATCTTTGAATCTGCCGACGCGGCTGCTGAAGCGCCAGCTAAAGCGGAAGAGAAAAAAGAATCTGCTCCGGCTTCTGCTCCTGCTGCCAAAGCGGAAAGCAAAGAAGTGAACGTGCCGGATATCGGCGGCGACGAAGTCGAAGTCACCGAGATCCTGGTGAAAGTTGGCGACAAAGTCGAAGCTGAACAGTCGCTGATCACCGTGGAAGGCGATAAAGCTTCCATGGAAGTGCCTGCGCCATTCGCGGGGACGGTTAAAGAGATCAAAATCGCTACCGGCGACAAGGTCAACACCGGCTCGCTGATTATGATCTTCGAAGCGGAAGGCTCTGCGCCTGCCGAAGCGCCGAAACCTGCAATGAAAGAAGAAGCGGCGGCGGCTCCGGCTGCGGGCGGCGCGAAAGAAGTGCAGGTGCCGGATATCGGCGGCGATGAAGTCGAAGTCACCGAAGTGATGGTTAAAGTCGGCGACAAAGTAGCAGCCGAGCAGTCGCTGATCACAGTGGAAGGCGACAAAGCTTCTATGGAAGTGCCAGCACCATTTGCGGGTACAGTTAAAGAGATCAAAATCGCCACCGGCGACAAGGTCAGCACCGGCTCGCTGATTATGATCTTCGAAGTGGAAGGCGCGGCGCCGGCTCCTGCGGCGAAGCAGGAAGCGGCTCCGGCTCCGGCTAAGAAAGAAGAGAAGGCTGCTCCGGCTTCCGCACCGGCTGCGGCGAAAGCTGAAAGCAAGGGCGAGTTCTCCGAGAACGATGCCTACGTGCACGCTACGCCGGTTATCCGTCGCCTGGCGCGCGAGTTTGGCGTTAACCTGTCGAAGGTTAAAGGAACGGGACGTAAGGGCCGTATCCTGAAAGAGGACGTGCAGGCTTACGTGAAAGACGCGGTGAAACGCGCCGAAGCGGCTCCGGCCGCCGCAGCCAGCGGCGGTAGCCTGCCAGGCCTGCTGCCGTGGCCAAAAGTGGACTTCAGCAAGTTCGGTGAGATCGAAGAAGTGGAGCTGGGCCGCATCCAGAAAATTTCTGGCGCGAACCTGAGCCGTAACTGGGTAGTTATTCCGCACGTTACCCATTTCGACAAAACCGATATCACCGATCTGGAAGCGTTCCGCAAACAGCAGAATGCCGAAGCCGAGAAGCGCAAGCTGGATGTGAAATACACGCCGGTGGTGTTTATCATGAAAGCGGTAGCCGCCGCGCTGGAACAGATGCCGCGCTTTAACAGCTCGCTGTCTGAGGATGCGCAGAAGCTGACGCTGAAGAAATACATCAATATCGGCGTGGCGGTAGATACGCCGAACGGCCTGGTGGTTCCGGTCTTTAAAGACGTTAACAAGAAAGGCATCACCGAGCTTTCCCGCGAGCTGATGGCGACCTCGAAAAAGGCGCGCGACGGCAAGCTGACCGCCAGCGATATGCAGGGCGGCTGCTTTACCATCTCCAGCCTGGGCGGTCTTGGCACCACGCACTTTGCGCCTATCGTCAACGCGCCGGAAGTGGCTATCCTGGGCGTATCCAAATCGGCAATGGAGCCGGTCTGGAACGGCAAAGAGTTCGTGCCGCGTCTGATGATGCCAATCTCGCTCTCCTTTGACCACCGCGTGATCGACGGAGCCGACGGCGCCCGCTTTATTACCATCATTGGCAATATGCTGTCCGATATTCGCCGACTGGTGATGTAAAGGTAGGCCGGCTTATGCCGGCCTTCTTATAGCCGCCGCAGGTTGGCGAAAGAGTTGTTGTGGTTTGGGGCAGGTTGTTTGCACTCTGTTAACAATTCTGTAAACTCTTGCCCTGAATACGAACCGGTGGAGGGATCTCCGCCAGTTAACTAAGAGGTCATGATGAGTACAGAAATTAAAACTCAGGTCGTGGTACTTGGGGCAGGTCCGGCAGGTTATTCTGCGGCTTTTCGCGCTGCCGATTTAGGTCTGGAGACCGTTATCGTTGAGCGTTACAGCACCCTGGGCGGGGTTTGTCTGAACGTGGGCTGTATCCCTTCCAAAGCGCTGCTGCACGTGGCGAAAGTGATTGAAGAAGCGAAAGCGCTGGAAGAGCACGGCGTGGTGTTCGGCAAGCCGCAGACCGACATCAATAAAATCCGTACCTGGAAAGAGAAAGTCATCAATCAGCTGACCGGCGGTCTGGCCGGCATGGCGAAAGGCCGTAAAGTGAAGGTTGTCACGGGCGAAGCTAAATTCACCGGCGCGAACACCATGTTTGTTGACGGGGAAAACGGCGGCACCACTATCAACTTCGACAATGCGATTATCGCTGCCGGTTCTCGTCCTATTCAGCTGCCTTTTATCCCGCACGAAGATCCACGCGTATGGGATTCCACCTCTGCGCTGGAACTGAAAGAAGTACCGGAGCGTATGCTGGTGATGGGCGGCGGTATTATCGGCCTGGAAATGGGCACCGTTTACCATGCACTGGGTTCGCAGATTGATGTGGTCGAAATGTTCGATCAGGTCATTCCTGCGGCAGATAAAGACGTGGTGAAAGTCTTTACCAAGCGCATCAGCAAGCAGTTCAACCTGATGCTGGAAACCAAAGTGACCGCGGTAGAAGCCAAAGAAGACGGTATCTACGTCACGATGGAAGGCAAAAAAGCGCCAACCGAGCCGCAGCGTTACGACGCGGTGCTGGTAGCAATCGGCCGCGTACCTAACGGTAAAGGCCTGGATGCCGGTAAAGCAGGCGTGGAAGTAGACGATCGCGGCTTTATCCGCGTCGACAAGCAGATGCGCACCAACGTGCCGCACATTTTCGCTATCGGCGACATCGTCGGCCAGCCAATGCTGGCGCATAAAGGCGTGCATGAAGGCCACGTAGCGGCGGAAGTTATCTCCGGTAAGAAGCACTACTTCGATCCGAAAGTGATTCCATCCATCGCCTATACCGAGCCGGAAGTTGCCTGGGTTGGTCTGACCGAGAAAGAAGCGAAAGAGAAGGGCATCAGCTATGAGACAGCGACCTTCCCATGGGCGGCATCAGGCCGCGCTATCGCTTCCGACTGCGCAGACGGCATGACCAAGCTGATCTTCGATAAAGAAACGCATCGCGTTATCGGCGGCGCGGTTGTCGGCACCAACGGCGGCGAGCTGCTGGGCGAAATCGGCCTGGCGATCGAAATGGGCTGCGACGCAGAAGATATCGCGCTGACTATTCATGCGCACCCAACCCTGCACGAGTCGGTAGGCCTGGCGGCGGAAATCTTCGAAGGCAGCATCACCGATTTGCCTAATGCCAAAGCGAAGAAGAAGTAAGTAAATTGATTAATGGAAAAGCTCCCGATATGGGAGCTTTTTTTTGGAAATAATTCAGGTGGCGGCCTGGTTGTCGAAATTTTGATTAAAATTGCGCAAGTATTCAATAAAACAGCGCAGCGCGGTGGAGTAATATTTTCGGCCGGGGTAATAGAGCCAGAAACCTGCCGAAGGAGCCGCAAAATCGGCCAGCACTTCAACCAGCTCGCCGCTATCCAGCCGCTTCTGCGCCATGCCTTTTATCACAAACGCCAGCCCGGCGCCGTCACTGGCCGCTTCAATCATCATCGCGTCGTTATCCAGCGATAAATCGCCTTTTACGGCCACTTCCAGCGGCTGGGCGTTATCGTTGAACTCCCATTTGTAGTTCACACCGCTGGGAAAACGATGCTGGATACAGGAAAAATTCACCAGATCGCGGGGATGCTGCGGCGCACCGTAACGCGCAATAAAATCAGGGCTGGCAATCACAGCACCACATATTTTGGGGCCAAAAGGGATAGCGACCATATCCTGCGGGATCGCTTCGCCAAAACGCACGCCCGCATCAAAGCCGCTCTCGACGATATTCACAAAACTGTCGCTGGTAGTGACTTCCAGCGCGATATCGGGATAGCGATACCGGAAAGGTAGCAGTAGCGTACGCAGGTAAAGCGCCTCCGCGCTGCGCGGCAGATTCAGCCTTAAAGTGCCTCGCGGCTCGCTGCGCCAGTCGTTCAATTCATCTACGGCCAGCGCCAGATCCACCATCGCAGGCTCAATACGCAGTAAAAAGGCACGGCCTGCCTCAGTGAGAGAAACGCTTCTTGTCGTCCGGCTAAGCAAGCGTACGCCGATGCGCTGTTCCAGATTACTGAGCGTATGGCTAAGCGTAGAAGGCGTCACGTTTCGTTCTTCTGCCGCTTTGCGAAAATTCAGATGGCGGGCGATAGCGATAAAAATTTCCAGTTCCTGTAACGAAGCGCGCGTTTTCATATTAGTGATATTCCTTCATCAATCCGCTGTAAAAGTGCCAATTGTTGATTTTAATGGCGCAAAGTATAACTGCTCCATCGCTTATCAATGGAGAAAAATAATGAAACGCAGAACGTTAGGAAAATTAGAAGTTTCCGCACTGGGTCTTGGCTGCATGGGAATGTCATTTGCCTATGGCGAAAGCGACGAGCAGCAAGCGATCGCTACACTGCACCGGGCCTTTGAACTGGGCGTGGATTTTCTGGATACGGCGGAAGTCTATGGCCCTTTTGAAAATGAAAAACTGATAGCGAAAGCGCTAAAAGGCTATAGCGGAAAAATTAAGGTTGCTACCAAATTCGGCTTTAATATTACCGAGCAGGGGGAAGGCTGGGAGCGAATCAAAGGTGTAAACAGCCAGCCAGCGAATATTCGCAAGGTGGCCGAAGCCTCATTAAAAAGACTGAATGTTGAAGCGATAGACCTGTTTTATCAGCATCGCCCGGATCCAGCTGTACCGGTCGAAGAAGTGATGGGAACGCTGGCCGATTTAGTCCGTGAAGGCAAAATTTTACACATTGGTCTGTCAGAGGTTTCCGCTGAAACGCTGCGCCGCGCTCATGCCGTCTATCCCGTTACCGCTTTGCAAAGCGAGTATTCGTTGTGGAGCCGGGGTGTAGAAAATAGCGTGTTGGCTGCCTGTAGCGAACTAAACATTGGTTTTGTGCCTTATAGCCCGCTGGGCCGTGGCTTTCTTACCGGGAAAATGGCGGCGCCTTCAACGCTGGATGAGCAGGATTATCGCCGGACGCTACCGCGCTTTCAGGCGGAAGCGCTGGCGCATAATGAAAAGCTGGTGGCTCAGCTGAACGAAATGGCCCTGGGCTATAACAGTACGGCGGCGCAGCTTGCCCTGGCCTGGGTGCTGGCGAAAGGGCCGAATATAGTGCCGATCCCGGGCGCGCGTAAGATTGTGCATCTGGAAGATAACTGCCGTGCGGCGGATATTGCTCTGGCAGCGGACGACGTGGCTTTGCTGGATCGTCTTTTCAGTCCGGAAAATATTGCGGGCGAACGCTACAGCGATAAAGAGTTTGCGCTGGTAGAGCGGTAACCGACCTGTTTTGTTGATGGTTAGAGCCTGTGGCGACATGCTGTTTATCAGCTCTGTCGCTACGGGCTTTTTTTATACAACGAATGCGGAAAGGCGAATGAAAAACCAGCCTGGACTGGCGAACCCTTTTTTTTGAAGCTGTTTTTAAGTAGTTGATATGTAATCATTTTTAGTGAGGGGAAAAAAGAGGGTTTTTACCGGGTTTTGGTCAAATACCTTTATTAATGAAAGCGGTATGCTGCATCGGCAACAGTTCACTGCCGTACAGGCAGCTTAGAAATTAACCGGGCAGGGATTCGCACGTCCAAAATTGTTCACTGCCGTACAGGCAGCTTAGAAAATACGCCGCCAACATCCTGATACGGTTCATAGGTTCACTGCCGTACAGGCAGCTTAGAAACCAGCTGGAATATGAGCAGAAGGCCGGGTTACTGTTCACTGCCGTACAGGCAGCTTAGAAACCCGTGCTGGCAGCCGTCAGCGGGTTTTCCAAGTTCACTGCCGTACAGGCAGCTTAGAAAGGAGGAACCGATACAGCAATTGGTTTCGGGGTGTTCACTGCCGTACAGGCAGCTTAGAAATTGCGAAAGTTCGTTAAAAAACGGCTCAAGGCGTTCACTGCCGTACAGGCAGCTTAGAAAAGATATCAGTATAACGCTCATAAGATTTATGAGTTCACTGCCGTACAGGCAGCTTAGAAATCAGTGATATCAGGTCGGTTTAAGATGAAAAAGTTCACTGCCGTACAGGCAGCTTAGAAAATAACCAGCCAGCCGCGCGCCTTCCACGTTGTGTTCACTGCCGTACAGGCAGCTTAGAAAATTACAGACCTGCCGCAAACTATCCCCCAATTGTTCACTGCCGTACAGGCAGCTTAGAAAATGAATTTGGCGCGCCTAAGTTCACCCGCGAAGTTCACTGCCGTACAGGCAGCTTAGAAAACCTACCGCTTGATGAAGCCATGACGCTGAACGTTCACTGCCGTACAGGCAGCTTAGAAAATCTAGCGACCGGACAGCTAGTTGCCATTAGTGTTCACTGCCGTACAGGCAGCTTAGAAACGATGTCGCCACAGGTTTGGCCAAAACTGCCAGTTCACTGCCGTACAGGCAGCTTAGAAATGATTATCCAGCCGCGCGAGTCGGATGCGGAAGTTCACTGCCGTACAGGCAGCTTAGAAAAAACCGGATTAATAGTTTTAGCGGCCCCTGTTGTTCACTGCCGCACAGGCAGCTTAGAAATGGTATTGCGGAGAACGCGAAATCGAAACGATGTTCACTGCCGTACAGGCAGCTTAGAAATACACCCGCTAAATGCTCTCGCCTGTTGTGCCGTTCACTGCCGCACAGGCAGCTTAGAAATCATAAACTCATGAGGAGATAACGATGGATGAGTTCACTGCCGTACAGGCAGCTTAGATACGACGCTTTTGTACTGATTCCCGCGAATAGGAGTTCACTGCCGTACAGGCAGGCTGGTCATGCATCGTGCCGAAGTCTTTGCGTCAGTAACAGATAAAATTGCTACCATTCTCTCTTTAATTTTTTTGATGTTTTAATACACTGTTCGGTCTCTAAAAGTAAAACCGGGCCGATATTCTGTTGGCCAAACGCAAGGAATGCGTATGGAACAGCTTAAACCTTCCGATCTAAAAACTATCCTTCATTCAAAGCGCAGTAATATCTATTACCTGCAATATTGCCGCGTGTTGGTTAACGGCGGGCGCGTAGAATATGTCACGGATGAGGGAAAGCGTTCGCTTTACTGGAATATCCCCATCGCCAATACCACGGTCATTATGTTGGGCACGGGCACTTCCGTTACTCAGGCCGCCATGCGCGAATTTGCCAGAGCTGGCGTGCTGGTGGGTTTTTGCGGCGGTAACGGCACGCCGCTCTATGCCGCTAATGAAGTAGAAACAGCCGTATCCTGGCTAACCTCGCAAAGTGAATATCGTCCCACCGAGTACCTGCAAAATTGGGTAAGCTTCTGGTTCGACGAAGAGAAAAGAGTTTCGGTGGCAATCGCTTTCCAGCGGGTTCGCATCGAACAAATAAAAAAGCATTGGTTAAACGAGCGTGTAGCGAGGCAAGAGAAATTTATTATTCAGCCATCCGCGCTTCAGTTCCTGCTTGAACGTTTCGAAAAAAGCCTGATTACCTGCACCAGCGTGCAATATCTGTTAACGCAGGAAGCAGTGCTGACAAAAGCACTTTATAAGCTGGCGGCGGAAGCCACAAAATATGGTGACTTTACCCGGGCAAAGCGTGGCGGCGGTTCGGATGTCGCTAACCGTTATCTGGATCATGGCAATTATTTGGCCTACGGGCTGGCTGCTACCGCCTGTTGGGTTACAGGTTTGCCGCACGGCCTGGCGGTATTGCATGGTAAAACCAGGCGCGGCGGCCTGGTTTTTGATGTGGCAGATATAATTAAAGACGCGTTGATTTTACCACAGGCGTTTATTTCCGCGATGGCGGGAGAAGACGAGCAGGAATTTCGTCAGCGCTGCATCGCCAGACTGCAAAAGGCAGATGCGCTGGATCTGATGATCGAAACGCTGCAAACCACGGCAGACTACTTTGGCCGGGCGAATAAATGAATATTTTACTGATATCCCAGTGCAACAAGCGAGCGCTGGATGAAACGCGGCGTATTATCGATCAGTTTGCAGAGCGTAAAGGCGAAAGAACCTGGCAGACAGCTATCACGCTGGAAGGCGCGAATACACTGCGAAAATTACTGCGTAAAACCGCCAGGCGCAATACCGCCGTTGCCTGCCACTGGATTAAAAGCTCCGGCCAGACTGAACTGCTCTGGATTGTCGGAAATTTACGGCGTTTTAATCGTGACGGCAGCGTACCGACAAATACTACAGAACGCGACGTGCTGAAAAGCCAGGATGAAAACCAGTGGCAAAGCGCGCACGCGATTGGCCTGCTAGCGGCTATAGCGGGCCTGTTCCATGACTTCGGCAAAGCAAACCAGCTTTTTCAACAAAACCTGTTTGGCGAAGGAAAAACTTATCAGCCTTATCGTCATGAATGGGTATCGCTACGGCTTTTCTGTGCCTGGGTTGGCGAAAGAACTGATGCGCAATGGTTACAGGCCCTGGCCAATGTTCACACCGAAGATGAAGCGGAAATGCTTAACAGGTTAATACATGAACCCACTACAACAAATCCTTTTACTACTCTGCCGCCCGTAGCTGCGACGGTTGCCTGGCTTATCGTGTCGCACCATCGCTTGCCGGTGTATCCTACAGGCCGGAGCAATCCGCCGCAGCTGAACGAAACGGAGAGCTGGCTGACTCATCAGCTGGAACCGGTCTGGAATGCGCTGAATCATTTAAAACATGACTGGCAGAGCAAGGAGCTAAAAAAGCAGTGGTCTTTTGCGCAGGGAACGCCGATCGGAAGCCGCATCTGGCGCGCCAAAGCGCAAAAAATTGCTCGCCGCGCGCTTGCTCAACCTTCTTTGTTGCGTTTTGCTCAGATCAGTCAGCTGTTCACCTGCCATATGGCAAGGTTGACGCTGATGCTTGCCGACCATTACTACTCCTCTTTACCCGCCACGCCTGGCTGGCAGGATGCCGACTATGCAGCATTCGCCAATACTGAAGCACAGCGTTTGGGTAAGCAGAAGCTGGATGAACATAATCTTGCCGTAGCGCAGAACGCTTTATTATTGGGCAACAGCCTGCCGCACCTGCGCAAAACGCTACCGTCGATTTCGCGGCACAAAACCTTCCGCGCCCGTGCGACAAATAAAAATTACCAATGGCAGGATCGCGCATTCGATCTGGCTGCTTCGGTACGCGATAAAACCGAAAGCCAGGGGTTTTTCGGCGTAAATATGGCTTCCACAGGCTGCGGGAAGACTTTTGCTAATGCCCGTATTATGTATGCCCTGAGCGATGAAAAGCTGGGCTGTCGTTTTAGCGTTGCTTTGGGGTTGCGTACCCTGACGCTGCAAACAGGAGAAGCCCTGCGCGAAAGACTACGGCTTGAAGAAGACGATCTGGCAATGATGATTGGCTCTCAGGCGGTAAAAGATCTGCATCAGCATTACAACTTCAGTGATGAAGAAGAAAAGGATACAGGCAGCCAGTCTACCGAAGCGCTTTTTTATGAGCATCAATACGTACGCTACGACGGTAGCCTGGACGATGGCAGGCTCAGCCGCTGGCTGCAAAAAAAAGGAAAACTGCATCAGTTGCTGAGCGCGCCAGTGCTAATAAGCACCATTGACTACCTTATTCCTGCCACAGAAGGGCTGCGCGGTGGCAAGCAGATAGCGCCGATGCTCAGGTTATTAACGAGCGATCTGGTGCTGGATGAGCCAGACGACTTCGATATCAACGATCTTCCCGCGCTATGCCGACTGGTAAATTGGGCGGGGATGCTGGGATCGCGCGTCCTGCTTTCTTCGGCGACTTTACCTCCCGCATTAGTGCTTGCGCTTTACAACGCCTATCGTTATGGCCGCGCCGAATGGCATAAAAACGCCGGGCTGACGGAAGCTGCGCCGCCGGTCTGCTGTGCCTGGTTCGATGAGCATGAAGCGCTATATCAGGATATTACGACGGGCAGCGAATTCCGGCAGCAGCACGATGCATTTGTAGTGAAAAGAGTAATTAAGTTACAACATGCTAAGGCGCTCAGAAGAGGCAAGCTGGTGGAAGTTACTCCCAGGAGCGTCAAAGAAAGCGATGTGCTGGATGCGCTGGCGGCAACGTTTTATCAATCTATGCTTGCGCTTCATCAGGCGCATCATCAAAAACATGAGAGAAGCGGAAAGTGCATATCGCTGGGCGTGATCCGCATGGCGAATATCAATCCGCTGGTTGCGGTGGCAAAGCGTTTGCTGGCAAAGGCCGCGCCGGAAAATACGCAGATCCATTACTGTATCTATCACAGCAGGCACCCTTTGGCGATGCGTTCATATATAGAAAACCGGCTGGAAGCAGTCCTGACGCGCCACGATGAACAGGTGATCTGGAAAGTCCCGGAAATAGAACAGGCGTTGAAAAACAGCCAGGCACAGCACCACCTGTTTGTGGTGCTGGCCAGCCCCGTATGTGAGGTTGGCAGGGATTTCGATTTCGACTGGGCTATTGCCGAACCTAGCTCAATGCGCGCATTAATCCAGCTGGCCGGACGCGTGCAGCGCCACAGGCAGCTTGCGCCTTCAGAGGCCAATATTTATCTGCTGCGAAAAAATTATCGGGCATTGCGCTCTCCGAGTGAGGTCGCCTATAGCCATCCCGGCTTTGAAAGCGACAGGTTTCGGTTTGCCAGTCATGATCTTCACGATTTGTTGCCCGAAACAGAAAATTTTGTAATTGATGCCAGGCCGCGCGTGCAGGAACGCAAAGGCATGCAAACGAGCGGGCCTTTTGAGCATTTTGTCGATCTGGAACACGTCAGATTGCGTACAGAGTTGCTGGGAAAAAAGCGGGAGCCAGAAAAATATTGCGCGGCGCTGTGGTGGCGTAAGCCGGTGAGCTGGTGTGGCGAGATGCAAAAGCGGCGGCCTTTTCGGCAGTCATCGCCCGATCGGCTGCATTATTTGCTGATTGAGGACGAGGGGGAAAAGCCGACTTTTTACCAACCGGATGAGGGATTCGCCGGGCAGAAAACAAGTGCTATTGATAATATTGCCGATCCTGAGCTGGCGGAAGACGTAACCATGTGGATAAAGCCGGACTATCAGCAGCTTTATACGGGACTGGCCGATGAACTGCGTATGGAGCTGGTGGAAGTCAGCAAAAGGTTCGGGGAGATACGGCTGCCTGAACGTGATGAGGAGTGGCGTTTTCATCCGCTGTTGGGCGTGTTTGGCGCACTCGACTGAGTGCGCCGCTGCCTGTACGGCAGGAAGGAAGTTTATCACCTTAGGTGACAGAAACTTATTTCTAAGCTACCTGCTCGGTAGTGGTTAAATGATAACGTTTCAATGCTGCTATGCAAGTATATTTTAAATAAAAGTCAATTAATTCCATAAGCTTAATTAAAATCCCCAATAAGTATTTTAAAGAAGCGTTTCAGTCTTAAATTCATAATAATTTATTTACTTTTTGTTTAATTATCAGCTTGAGCGGTGTATAAGGGCGTGACATATAAGGCCGCAGTGGTGATTTGCATACAAATACTTAGGTGGAATTATGAGATTTAAGAGTTTGAAGAAAAGTTCTTTAATTGGGCTAGGGGTTATCATATTGATAGTGCTTTGTATAGCCATATCAAAGCAAGGCATCAAAAATGTAAACATAATGGATAGCCAAGGTTCGGTAAAATCGATATATTTTTCATTAATCTCAGTTTTTGTAGATAAATAAGTTTTAATAATGTGGAGGCAAAGGATGCCAAAAGAAGGACTTTCATCATTTATCGTCTCGTATATAGCAGAGCGGAAATCGCTGAAGCATGAGGATTTGGAAAAAAAAGAGGCAAAAGTGCTGGCAGGTGCGCAGTTAGGAGTGGAACAGGCCGCAGTCAAAAACGACTATGCAAGCCAGTACGCAGAGTTGGATCGGAAGTACGAAACGCGAAATTGGCTAAGCGATGCGGCCAGGCGAGCGAGCCAGATTAGCCTGGTGACTCACGCCCTGAAATATACGCATAGCGATGCCAAAGGCAGCAGCTTTTATCAATCCTCTGGCGCTAAAAAAACAGATTGTCTTTCTTCCGCTTTTTTAAATATTCCTGAACTTGACGCAGTCGGCAACGCTGCCGCGCTTGATGTTGCCAAATTATTGCAAACTGAATATCGGGGCGACTCGCTGATTGCCAGCCTGCTCCGAAACGATAGTTCCGCGCTGGCGGCACTGGCGGAAAATGAGCAGCAGCTGGCGGAATGGGTTGCAGGGTTCAAACAGGTGTTATCTGCTTTTAATCCAGCCTCACACAAGCTGGCAAAACAGATTTATTTTCCAATTGGCGATGGCCGGTATCATCTTCTCAGCCCGCTTTTCCCGACGTCATTGGCTCATGCGCTACATGAACGCCTGACGGTATCGCGTTTTAGCGATGAGGCTAAAGAGATTGCCGCCGCAGTTAAAGCCGGAACCTGGCACAGTCAGCTCAGAACCCTTTACCTAAATACTGCTATCCAAAACTTTGGCGGCACTAAACCGCAAAATATCTCTTACCTTAACAGCACTCGCGGCGGCAGAGTCCGGCTATTGTCCTGCGCTGCCCCGGTCTGGCAATCTATCAATAAGCCGCCTTTAAAATACAAGTCAATTTTCCATTTCCGCAGTGAGTTTTCACGGCTGGCGCGCTCGAGCGTGGAAAGTCTGAAACGGCATTTGATCGGTGTTTATAACAAAGCTAACAATGAACAAATCCGCCAGCAGCGCGCAAGTTACGTCGATGAAATTATCGATATCTTATTTAACTACGTAACCGGTATTCAGCAGCCAGAATTCGCCCGCTGGAGTGAAAATGAAAACTGCGAGCTAAAAAAAGCGCAGCAGTTTTGGCTGGACCCGTTTCGGAGTAATACTGACGAAAATTTTCGATTTGAGCGGGAGGCGGGCGACTGGAAAATTGAAGTCGCACGGGATTTTGGCTACTGGCTAAGCCGCCAGCTTAGCGTTACTCCGCTGAATATGGGGGAGGTGGAACGGCGTTATTTCTCAACGGCAGCATTATTTAAAAATCGCCTGCGTGAAATGGAACAGGATTTGAAAGAGGAGCTGTTATGAGCCATCTGATTATTTTGCGCCGCCTGCGCGTGGAAAACGCCAATGCCATTGCAGGATTTACATGGGGTTTTCCCGCTATTACTAATTTTCTCGGCTTTACACATGCACTGTCGCGCAAGCTGGAAAAAAGCCACAGGTTAAGCCTGAACGGCTGCGGCGTTATTTGCCATCAGCAGCAGATCCATGCGCACTCATCCGGTTACGATCATCTCTTTTCCCTGACGCGGAATCCATTAACCAAAGAGGCAAAAACAGCCCCATTTAATGAAGAAGGGCGGATGCATCTTACTGTCTCGCTGCTGTTGCAGTGCGAAGGCAGTATTGAAGGTGGCGAACAGGGCGCGGCGGCGCTGGCGCAGCACCTTTATAAGCTTTGCCAGATGCAGCGGCTGGCCGGCGGCATAATCTACAACCTTGAACGAGTTGATGTAATCAGCTGGCCAGAAGAAGAGCAAGCGACGCGAAAGATCCTGCGTCGTCTGTTGCCTGGCTTTGCGCTGCTGGATCGCTCGCCATTGTTGGCTGAACATTTTAAACAACTTCAGCAGCAGCATCCGCAGGCGGAAATGCTGGATGCCTGGCTTGATTTCGCCAGTCTGAAAATGCGGGCCGTAACGGAAGTCGAAGATCCGCAGCCGGGCGATAAGGCGCGCTGGGAATATCAGCCGAAACCGGCGAGCGGTTTTCTGGTGCCGTTAATGACAGGTTATCGCGCTATCTCCCCAGTATTTGAACCAGGCCAGGTCGCTAACTCACGGGATAACGAGACACAATTCTGCTTTGTCGAAGCGGTATATGGTGTTGGAGAATGGCGCAGTTTGCATCGTATAAATCAGCTCGAAGAGCTGCTATGGCATCATCTGTATGAAAACGAACATTACCTTTGCCGCAGCGGCCAGGCGGTAAGCTCAATGATTTACGAAGAATTCGAAGACGAATTTAATGACGATTAATTAATAAGGAAATTAACAATGGCTAAAGCAACTATCAAAACCGCTTCCGTACTTGCTTTCGAGAAAAAGTTAGCTAATTCCGACGGCATAATGTTTGCCGGGAAATGGCAGCAGGAAGAGCCGTGGCAGCCAATAGCGATAAAGGAAAAAGCAGTGCGCGGCACCATCTCTAATCGTCTTAAAAATGCATTAGCGAGCGATCCGGCGAAGCTGGATGCTGAAATCCAAAAAGCTAATCTTCAGCGTGTGGATGTGGCGGCGCTGTCGGCAGATAACGACACGTTAAAAGTTGTTTTCACACTGCGCGTTTTGGGGAATCTTGCCACGCCTTCAGTTTGTAACGATCAGCCTTACCAGGCTGAACTGACGCAAGTTATTAAGGGGTATATAGCTGAGCACGGTTTTGGCGAACTGGCCGCACGCTATGCCGAAAATATCGCTAACGGGCGTTTTTTGTGGCGCAACAGAATTGGCGCGGAAACGATCAAAGTTAACGTAAGCCGTGGCGAGAAAAGCTGGGAATTTAATGCTCACGATTACAATATGCGTGCTTTTTCTCAACCGCAGGGTGATTTGGCACAGCTGGCGGAGGCTATTGCCGAAGGATTGGCCGGAAAAGCTTTTGTCCTGCTAAACGTGGAGGCTTTTGTACGGCTGGGCAATGGGCAGGAAATCTTTCCTTCTCAGGAGCTGGTACTGGACAGCAACAGTAAAAAAAGCAAGGTGCTGTATCAGGTTGAAGGAACGGCAGCCATGCACTCGCAAAAAATTGGCAACGCGTTGCGCACTATCGATACCTGGTATCCTAAAGCTGACGAACCCGATATGGGGCCGATTGCAGTAGAGCCCTATGGCTCGGTGACCAGCCGTGGTCTGGCTTATCGCCAGCCAAAACAAAAAATGGACTTTTATACGCTGTTAGATAACTGGGTGACCAAAGGAGAGACGCCACCAGTTGAGCAACAGCATTATGTTATCGCCACATTGATCCGTGGCGGCGTCTTTGGCGAGAAAAGCGAATAGGACGGCGGCATGAAATATTATCAGGATGTCATTATCTTACCCGATCCGGAAATTACGGATGAGGTCTTGATGGCTGCGCTTTTCGCTCAACTTCATCTGAAATTAAATCAGGCTGGGGAAGGACGAATTGGCGTCAGTTTTCCTGCCGTAGGATTAACGCCTGGCAACCGCTTGCGGCTGCATGGCAATCAGGAAGACTTAAAAGCGCTTGCTGCTACTCAGTGGTTCGATAACCTTAAGGAATACATTTTTTGCAAATCGATTCGGCCAGTGCCAGAAGGCTGTCGTTATCGTACAGTAAGAAGGGTGCAGTATAAAAGCAGCGCCGAACGGTTACGCCGCCGTTCAATAAGAAAAGGCTGGCTGACGCCAGCACAAGCACAAGAGAAAATCACTGTGCTAAACGAAAAGCGCGGCAGGCTGCCTTTTCTGCCGATGAAAAGCCATTCAAACGGCCATACATGGCTGCTTTTTTTTGAACACGGGCCGCTAAAAGAAAAGCCGTCTGCAGGCATGTTCAGCAGCTATGGCCTGAGCGCCGAAGCAACGATCCCCTGGTTCTGACAGTGAAGACCCTTTTTTTATAGCCTTACGTAACTGATTGAATATAAAGGACGATATTTACAGTCGGAAAAAAGGGTTTTTTAACCAAAAATGAAAGAACTATTAGTTGTACAGATATTTACGTGCTAAAGCTAACAGTTCACTGCCGCACAGGCAGCTTAGAAAATGCCGACGCTCTGTAATGCCCGAATAACCACGTTCACTGCCGCACAGGCAGCTTAGAAAATTATCAACGGCGAAAGACTGGCACATCTCTGGTTCACTGCCGCACAGGCAGCTTAGAAAAATGCCCAGGCCACTATTGATCAGCTGCAGCGGTTCACTGCCGCACAGGCAGCTTAGAAAAGCTGCATTAGATCGACGCGATAATTTTGCCAGTTCACTGCCGCACAGGCAGCTTAGAAAGTCGCCGGATCCGTTGTGGCCTCATGCATATCGTTCACTGCCGCACAGGCAGCTTAGAAACGGTACTTGCCGAAGTCACCGGCGGCCCGAAAGTTCACTGCCGTACAGGCAGCTTAGAAACCAGCCGCCGCTATCAGTGCTGCTGGTGCTGTCGTTCACTGCCGTACAGGCAGCTTAGAAACATTAAAGCCTCCGGAGCCGTTGCGCCTTAGCGTTCACTGCCGTACAGGCAGCAAAAAGAGCCTGGCCGGAAGCGGGCTCGTTTACCGCTATGCCGCCTTAACAACAAGCTCTGACTGGTTAACTGGCTAAATTAACACCCAAGGCAATAAAGATAAGGCTTGCACACTATGTGGATAATTTACCATGTTAACGATGTTGCTTTTTTGTAAACAGATTAACATCGCACCAAAATCCTGCTATGCTGGCCTCCGCGAAACCGGGCACCTCACCCTACAGAAAAGAACGCAAAACCTTTTGCGGTTAGCCTGAAGGCGCCCGGTTATTACACTGTGAGCGAGGAGAACGTCGTGCTAGAAGAATACCGCAAGCACGTTGCCGAGCGTGCTGCCGAAGGGATCGTTCCTAAACCATTAGATGCTTCCCAAATGGCCGCGCTGGTTGAACTGCTTAAAAACCCGCCAGCGGGTGAAGAAGAATTCCTGTCCGATCTGTTAATTAATCGAGTTCCGCCGGGCGTTGACGAAGCGGCCTATGTAAAAGCCGGATTCCTGGCTGCTGTCGCCAAAGGCGAAGCGACCTCTCCTCTGGTTACTCCTGAAAAAGCCGTTGAGCTGCTGGGCACCATGCAGGGCGGCTACAACATTCATCCGCTGATTGAAGCGCTGGACGACGAAAAGCTGGCACCGATTGCCGCCAAAGCGCTGTCCCATACGCTGCTGATGTTTGACAACTTCTACGATGTGGAAGAAAAAGCCAAAGCCGGTAATCCGCACGCCAAACAAATCATGCAGTCCTGGGCCGATGCCGAATGGTATCTGTCGCGCCCAGAGCTGGCGGAAAAAATTACTGTTACCGTCTTTAAAGTTACCGGCGAAACCAATACCGACGATCTTTCTCCTGCGCCAGATGCCTGGTCACGCCCGGATATTCCACTGCACGCGCTGGCGATGCTGAAGAACGCCCGTGATGGCATCGAACCGGATCAGCCTGGCACGATCGGCCCAATCAAACAGATTGAAGCGCTACAGGCAAAAGGTTTCCCACTGGCCTATGTTGGCGACGTAGTAGGTACCGGCTCTTCTCGTAAATCCGCTACCAACTCGGTGCTGTGGTTTATGGGCGACGACATCCCGAACGTGCCGAACAAAAAAGGCGGCGGCGTGGTGCTGGGCGGTAAAATCGCGCCAATCTTCTTTAACACTATGGAAGATGCGGGCGCGCTGCCGATCGAAGTGGATGTCGACAAGCTGAATATGGGCGATGTGATCGACATCTTCCCTTATAAAGGCGAAGTGCTGAACCACGAAACCGGCGAGCTGCTGGCGAATTTCGAGCTGAAAACCGACGTGCTGCTGGATGAAGTGCGCGCGGGTGGCCGTATTCCGCTGATTATCGGTCGCGGCCTGACTACTAAAGCTCGCGAAGCTTTAGGCCTGCCGCACAGCGACGTATTCCGTCAGGCGAAAGATGTGGCGCCAAGCACGCGCGGCTACTCGCTGGCGCAGAAAATGGTTGGCCGCGCTTGTGGCACCGAAGGCGTGCGTCCGGGCGCCTACTGCGAACCGAAAATGACTTCCGTAGGTTCGCAGGATACCACCGGCCCAATGACCCGCGACGAGCTGAAAGATCTGGCCTGTCTGGGCTTCTCCGCCGATCTGGTGATGCAGTCATTCTGTCATACGGCGGCCTATCCGAAGCCTGTTGACGTCTCCACGCACCATACGCTGCCGGACTTTATTATGAACCGTGGCGGCGTATCGCTGCGTCCGGGCGACGGCATCATCCACAGCTGGCTGAACCGTATGCTGCTGCCGGATACCGTTGGTACAGGCGGCGACTCCCATACCCGTTTCCCGATCGGCATCTCTTTCCCGGCGGGTTCTGGTCTGGTGGCCTTTGCGGCAGCAACCGGCGTGATGCCTCTGGATATGCCAGAGTCCGTGCTGGTGCGCTTTAAGGGTAAAATGGAGCCGGGCATTACGCTGCGCGATCTGGTTCACGCCATTCCGCTGTATGCCATCAAGCAAGGTTTGCTGACCGTAGAGAAGAAGGGCAAGAAAAACATTTTCTCTGGCCGTATCCTGGAAATCGAAGGCCTGCCGGATCTGAAAGTCGAGCAGGCGTTTGAGCTGTCCGATGCCTCTGCCGAACGTTCTGCGGCTGGCTGTACCATTAAGCTGGGCAAAGATCCGATCATTGAATACCTCAACTCCAACATCGTTCTGCTGAAGTGGATGATCGCGGAAGGCTATGGCGATCGCCGCACGCTGGAACGTCGTATTCAGGGCATGGAAAAATGGCTGGCGGATCCGCAGCTGCTGGAAGGCGACGCGGATGCGGAATACGCAGCGGTGATCGAAATCGATCTGGCCGATATCAAAGAGCCAATCCTGTGCGCGCCAAACGATCCGGACGATGCTCGTCTGCTGTCGGATGTGCAGGGCGAGCAGATCGACGAGGTCTTTATCGGTTCCTGTATGACCAACATCGGCCACTTCCGTGCGGCTGGCAAACTGCTGGATAGCCACAAAGGCCAGTTGCCGACGCGTCTGTGGGTGGCGCCGCCAACCAAGATGGATGCGGCGCAGCTAACAGAAGAAGGGTATTACAGCGTCTTCGGTAAAAGCGGAGCGCGCATCGAAATCCCAGGCTGCTCGCTGTGTATGGGCAACCAGGCGCGCGTAGCTGACGGGGCGACGGTGGTTTCCACTTCGACCCGTAACTTCCCGAACCGTCTGGGTACCGGCGCGAACGTTTACCTGGCTTCTGCCGAGCTGGCTGCGGTCGCCTCGCTGCTGGGCAAACTGCCGACGCCGGACGAGTACCAGCAGTTTATGGCGCAGGTGGATAAGACAGCGGTGGATACCTATCGCTATCTGAACTTCGATCAGCTTAACCAGTACACTGAGAAAGCCGACGGCGTGATTTTCCAGACGGCGGTTTAACGCTTAAGCTACTAAATAAAAATCCGGGGCTGTTTTCAGCGCCGGATTTTTTTATGCGCCAATAAACACCACTGGCTGTGGAGGTGGTCGCTGTTTTTCCGGCAGATTGTTGCGATAATTATAACTATCGGCGATTATGCGCGCCCTCGGCAAAGCCGTTCAGAGGAAAACAGCATGGAATACGAATTTTTACGCGACGTTACCGGTCAGGTAAAAGTACGCATGTCGATGGGCCACGAGGCTATCGGCCACTGGTTTAACGAAGAAGCGGCAGACAATTTAGTGCTGCTGGATGAGGTGGAAGCCGCCGTAGCGGAAGTTAAAGGCAGCGAGCGCCAGTGGCAACGAGTGGGCCGCGAATACACCATCTGGCTGGATGAAGAGGAGGTGATCGTGCGTGCTAACCTGCTCAGCATTGAGGGCGACGAGATGGAAGAGGGCATGAGCTACTACGATGAAGAAAGCCTCTGCTTCTGTGGCGTGGAAGATTTTCTGGCGGTGATTGCCGCTTACCGCAGCTTCCTGCAGGGACGCTAAACCAGCCTGTAACTATTTGCTCATTTTTAATGTTTTCATCTGCGATCTTGATCATTTTTATTCACGATTGATTTATTAAAATCAACTCGGGATAACAAATGAGGCAGGATGCTAATGAAACTGAAAAAAACCATCGAAAAAATTCCCGGCGGCATGATGGTGCTGCCGCTGGTCACCGGAACCGCCATCAATACCTTCGCACCGCAGCTGCTGGAAATCGGCGGCTTTACCACAGCACTCTTCAAACAGGGTGCCGCGCCGCTTATTGGCGCTTTCCTGGTCTGTATGGGCGCCGGGATTAGCTTCGGCGCGGCGCCAAAAGCCATTCTGCAAGGCGGCAGCATTACGCTGACCAAACTGCTTGTCGCGGTGGCGCTTGGGTTTAGCGTAGATAAACTGGCAGGCGCAGAAGGTTTTTTTGGCCTCAGCAGCGTGGCCATCATCGCCGCGATGAGCAATGCCAACGGCGGTTTATATGCGGCGCTGACTGGCGAGTTTGGCAGTGAAATTGATGTAGGCGCAACGCCGCTGATGAGTATGAGCGACGGCCCCTTTTTCACGCTTATCGCGTTGGGCGCGGCGGGCATGGCAAGTATCCCATTAATGGCGCTGGTCGCCGTCATAGTGCCGCTGTTGATCGGTATGCTGCTGGGCAACCTTGATGCGGAGATGCGGCAGTTTCTTACCGCTGGCGGCCCGGTACTAATCCCTTTTTTCGCCTTCGCGCTCGGCACCAATATCAATCTGGCGATGTTGCTGGAAGGCGGTATCGCTGGCGTGGCGCTCGGTCTGCTGACCACCTTCTTCGGCGGCTATTTTAACGTACGCGTCGATCGGCTGGTGGGCGGAACGGGCGTAGCGGGCGCGGCGGCCTCCAGTACGGCTGGAAACGCGGTTGCCACGCCGCTGGCAATAGCCCAGGCCGATCCTTCTCTGTTGCAGGTAGCTTCAGCCGCAACGCCGCTGATCGCTGCTTCTGTCATAACCACGGCGATCCTCACGCCGCTCTTCACTTCATGGATAGCTAGACGTAACGTTCTGCAGGAGGCTAAATTATGAAAATGCTGGTGATTGCCGATGATTTTACCGGCGCGAATGATACGGGCGTGCAGCTGGCGAAAAAAGGCGCACGTACAGAGGTACAGCTGCAAAGCGGAGCGGCGGTGAATAGTCGGGCAGATGTGTTGGTGATTAATACGGAAAGCCGCGCCGTCAATCCGCAGACGGCTGCGCAACGCGTTACCAAAGCAGTGCTGCAATACGCCTCGCAGCATCCAATTATTTATAAAAAGATTGATTCCACTTTTCGCGGCAATCCTGGTGCGGAGATCGCCGCAGCGCTGGAGGCGACCGGCGCGCGTCTGGCTATTGTCGCGGCGGCGATCCCTGCGGCAGGCAGGACGACGCAGGATGGCTACTGCCTGGTCAATCAGCAGCCTCTGCACACCACCGAATTCGCCAGCGATCCGAAAACGCCTATCCGCAGTTCGCGCATTGCGACCATTCTTGCCAGCCAGACTGCTTTGCCTGTGCAGGAGCTTTCACTGACCGCGATACGCTCGGCTTCCCTCAACGAACAGTTAACCGCGCTGGCGGAACAGCGGCAGACGCTGGTGGTTATGGATGCAGAAACGGAAGAAGACCTGAATGCTATCGCCCATGCCTCAGCGCGGTTGGCTTGTCCCGTCGTCTATGCGGGCGCAGCCGGGCTGGCTAACGCCTTGCCTACAGCCTTATACCTGCAGCCGCGTAGCCGCCTGCCGTTGCTGATAGTTGCCGGATCGATGAGCGAAGCGACTCGCACACAGATTCGCTATGCCAGCGAACGTAATCAAACAGGGATAGTCGATATTTTTCCGGAAGCTTTATTGGACGATGAGGCAGTTTTTTGCATTAACCGGTTGGCTGATGAAGCGGCGGCTATTTTACTACGCCAGCAACACTGCATTTTGCGCACCAGCCGCAGTGAGCAAGAAAGAGCCTTAATCGACAGCCTGTGTGAGCAGTGGAAGCTGACCCGTCAGCAGCTTGGCGAAACCCTCAGCCAACGCCTGGCTGAGTTAACGCTGGCTATTCTCCGCCGGGCGCAAATTGGCGCCCTGTTTCTGACCGGCGGCGATATCGCTACGGCGGTTGCCGCAGGCGTTCACGCTCAGGGCTATCGTATTGCAGGCGAGCTCGCGCCCTGTATTCCCTGGGGCTATTTTACCCACAGCGATATCGACGATTTGCCGGTAGTGACTAAAGCAGGCGGTTTTGGCGGGGAAAAGGCGCTAAGCGAAGTCATTGAATTTCTGGAGCAGTTGGTTGATGCCGGCAAATAACAATATGCACGGGAGATTACAGGCTTTTTTTGCAAGTATTTCGCCAATGAGCCAGTTAGGCTTAGCCCCTTTTAAGAGGTAGCTATGTTCGTTAACAGAGCGGGAAATACATCCCCAACTAATCAGGTATCCTCCACCCAGGAAGCATGCCAGAAAAGCAGCAGTAAAGTCGGTAGCAACTTAAACGGCGTTGGCAACAGCCATGCAGAGCTGAAAAAACAGTTCGGGCATCGGCGACAAAATGCGATTTACATTGAGCCTTATAAAAAAAACGAGGCAAAAGGTCTATCGCGCATTTCAGAGTAAATTCGCCAGCCATAAACAGATAAAGTCCTGGTTTTGCCAGGACTTTATCTGTAATCCAATGCCAGCGCTAAAGAGAAGCGCCGCCGCAGATAACCAGCTCCTGACCGGTGATGGCGCTGGCGGCGGGCGAGAGCAGATAGCTCACCAGCGCGGCCACCTCCTGCGGCTGGATATAGCGCCCGATAGGCGGCAGTTTCGGCGGCGAGCTTTCGCGGCCCGGCTGGCTCAGCATTGGCGTTTGTGTAGCGCCAGGCGCGACGATATTAACGGTAATGTCGCGCGGCGCCAGCTCCGCCGCCCAGCTTCTTACCATGCCTTTCATTGCCGATTTGGTGGTCACGTACTGGCTACGACCCGCCGCGCCGGTAGAGGTACGGCTGCCAAGCAGCACGATACGTCCGCCTTCCGGTAGCTGTGTTGCCAGCTGGTTCGCCAGCACTTCCGCTACGCGAATATGCAGTTGCCAGAGCTTCTCGCTTATTTCCTCATCCAAATCGCCCAGCGGCGCGGCTTTCATCATGCCTGCTGCGTGGATCACCGCGTCTACTTGTGGCAGCGTGGTAAGCGCCTGCTTCAGCGCTGCGGTATCAAACAAATCCACAGAGAGCGAGTTAAAAGCTGGGTTATCGCGCTTAACCAGCGTGCGGCTCAGCCCGGTTACGCGCCAGCCTTCCTGCAACAAAAGCTCAGCGATGGCGGCCCCAATACCTGAGCTAACGCCGGTAATCAGCGCGTGACGGCTCATACTGCCTCCAGAGGGATCTTAAAGACCGCTTTGCGGATCGATGCCGGTTCGCCAACGGCGCAGAGCGCCTGATGCGCTTCGCCAGGATAAAAAATAGCGAAGTCACCCGGCTGTAAATGCACCGAATGCGGGAGTTGCGGCTGCCCAACGATAAACAGATCCGGCTTGCGCTCTTCTGCCTGCTGCTGGCGGGCATCGGCGCAGGAAAAGTAAATGATCTCTTCGCCCTCCAGCAATACCTGAATATCAAGATACTGACGATGGAACTCGGTATGGCGCGTTTCACGCGGCGCGGTTTGCGCCATACCGATGTTACAAAACCAGTTTTCGCCCTGCGGCTGAATCTTTCCGTCATCATGGGCCAGCAGCGCGGAAAGACTATATTCAGGTCTGGAAAGTAGCGCATATAGCGAAGAAGGCAGCGTTGCCATGGTCAGCGTCGCCAGATTACCGGTAATCATTGCGCCTCCTCAGCCCAGGCTTCGTCCACTCGAACATATTTAATCGCCTGGCGGAAATAAGTGTAGGCAATATGCAGTTCGCCGTTTACGCCCTGTTTAATGCTGGGATAGGAGAACTCGCGGTTCAGCTTCTGCTGCGAGTTATTGGTCATGCAGTAGCCGTCTCCCTCGTCGAGATTACGCTGCCACGGCCAGCTTTTACCGCCATCTTTTGAAATCGCCAGCGTCATCGGCGCTCGCGGCGCGCCCCAAAAAGCGGTTTTGCCCCTGTGAACTACAGGCTCTGCGGCAACGGCCACGTCGTCGTCTTCATCCTCGATTTCGTCGTAAAGCGAAAGCCGACGCTCGCTGGCCCCTTCAGCGCTCATAGCATTAAACACCAGCGCCAGATCGCCATTCGCCAGCGTGGTAGCCTGAATCGATGAGTTATTATTTGGTAGCTCAGTCGGCTGCGGCGCTGACCAGCTTTCGCCGTTATCGTCTGAGCGGCTGGCATAGATATTATCCGCCCAGCGGCTGCGGAACAGCGCCAGTAGCGAGCCGTCTTTCAGCAGCGTAATATTCATATGCACGCAGCCGGTGCTTTCCGGCACCGCTACGTCGCGCCAGGTTTTGCCCTGGTCGGCGGAGATTTTTACCGCGCTGGTATCATAGTTACCGACCCATTTTTCGCCGGGATGCGTGGTGCAGTAGAACACCGGCAGCAGCCAGTTGCCATTGGGCAACACCACAATTGGCTGGCGGATAAAGGTGCCGGGCTTATCCAGCAGCGTGGCAATCGGCCCCCAACTTTTGCCGAAATCGTGCGACTGGCGAAAGCGCACGATGGCCGTATCCTGATTGCCCGACTTCTGCGCTGTCCACAGTAGCCACAGCACGTTGTCGGGTGCAAGAAACAGCACCGGATTCTGCTCGGAACGGCTGCTGTCATCAGAGAGCTTCTGCGGCTCGCTCCAGCGCTCGCTGTTTTTTGCCAGCCGCGAGCACCAGACGGAGATATCGGCAATGCCTTCCTGAGTGCCGCCGAACCAGACGCAAAGCAGGTCGCCGTTCGGCAGCGGCAGCAGGTTGGCCGCGTGGTTCTGCGGGCAAGTCGAAGGCAGCATCGCTACCAGCTGGCGTGGATCCTCGTTGGCCGGATGCACCAGGCCGTTACGTTCCACTGTCAGGGATTCACTCATATCAGGCTCCACTTTTTTGCATGCTGTTGTCGGTTTTCTTCAGGCTCTGACGGCTCGGGATCATATAGTCGATAGCCATAATCACTGCTGGCGTAATCAGCGCGATATACATGTTGTTAATGCCGAAGGGGTCGCCCAGCACAAACCAGACGGAAGTCATTACGCAGGCGCCAATCAGTCCCCAGTTCGCGCCGCGAGCGCTTTTAAACATCGGCAGATAGAAAGCGATAATCGCCACCACGGAGATCGACAGGCGGATCGCGCGGGTAAAGAAAGAGAGTTTCAGCACTTCCGGCACGAACAGCACGAAAACCAGCGGCGCGAAGCCGATCGCCAGCGACAGCCAGCGGGTCATTTTAAACTCGCGTTCCGGCGTAGGGTTGCGGTACGGCACGTAGAAATCTTTCACGATCAAGGAAGCGATAGCCAGCGCCACGGTGCCGACGCTGACAAAAATCGAAGCGACCAGCGAAGTGGTGACGACGCCTGCCAGCCACGGGCTCATATCCTGTAAAAATACCGGCAGCGCATAGAGGCTATGAATATCCGGATGCAGATATTTTGCCGCTACGCCAATCAGCGCGATGGCGATACCGATCGGCAAGCAGAAAAAGAAGGCAACCCAGGTCGCGCGCCGCGCCGCAGCGGGACTTTTAGTGGAAGAGATAGCCTGGATCACAAACTGGGTGCAGAAGATCGAGCCGATAGTGCCGATTAACCAGGCGACGATAGTGCTGGCACCCACGTGGCCGTCCCACGTCCAGTAGAAGGAAGGCATTTTCTCTACCATTGGCGTAATGCCGCCGGTCATCTTCAGCGCTACGCCCAGAATAATCAGGATGCCGACATATTTCAGCGCGCTGTGCAGCATAGTGACCCACGCCATGCCTTTCATGCCGCCAAAAGCAAAATAGAAAGTACTGACGACAGCGGTAATAAAAGCCGCCACGGGAAGATTAACTTTTAATACGGTGGAAATAGCCGCCGCGCCGCTGACATAATTACCTACGTTTACCAGTAGCAAGGCGTAAATCATAATAATGGAGATAATATTTTTGGTGGTGCTGCCATATTTCTCCGCTACCGCGCCGGAAATGGTAATTTTGCCGGTATTATAAATTCTTTTAACCAGCAGCAGCCCAAAAATGGGAAAGCCGATCGCTGCGCCTATTACCGACCAGGAAGCGGCGAAGCCATTTTCAAATGCGGCCTGCGCCGTGCCGATAGTGGATTTGGCGCCAATATATTCCGACATCAGCATAATACCGACAATAAAAGCCGGCATGGCGCGCGAGCCTTCCATAAAGTCGCCGGAGCTTTTACTTCTTAATCTGTAGGTCAGCCAGGTAGTAAATAAAATATAGGCGACCACCATGCCAATAATAATTAACGTGCCTTCAGCAGAAAACTCTTTCATTGTGATGCCTCACTATGATTGGGCGCGGCGGCCTTGCGGCTCTTTTCACGTCCCTGTAGGGTTAAGCGCCTGAGGCGGCGCTGGAGTAAAATATTCCCGTACGGCCTGCATACTGCCGCACGGGCGAAAAAACTATGCCCGGCCTGGCACCGCCTGATGTGTTGGTGCCTGCTCTTCGTCGGAAATCGGCTCGACCTTGCCCATCAGGAACAGATAATTAAGGATGCCGATCACTACCAGTGCGGCGGAAAACACCAGCGCCCAGGTAAAGGATCCGGTCGCGGCGACAATAGCGCCAGTAACGATCGGCCCAACGGCGCCGCCCATATTGGAAACCGTGTTCTGCAAGCCGGCCACGATGGAGACGCTATTTTTCGGCGCGACATCGCCAGGCAGCGCCCAAACCTGCGAAGCGGCGACCGTGGTGCCGGATTTCGCCACGCACAGCAGGAATACGGTCATAAATACCGAATCGGTAAAGGGCGCAAAGCCGATGCAGAGCGCCATCAGCAGGCCGATAGTCAGGAAAAGCTTGCGGGTGGCGGTCAGTGACAGCACTTTCTTGTGCACCATTCGGTCGGAAGCCCAGCCCGCGACTACCTCGATAATCATCCCGCACAGCAGCGGCAGCGCGGCGATCATTCCCATCTTGATAAAATCCATGCCTTTCTCTTTCACCAGGTAAGTCGGCAGCCAGGTAATAAAGAAATAGGAGGTGTAATTGATGGTGAAAAAGCCGATGCACATCGCCCAGATATTGCGGTAACGCAGCAGTTTGTACCATTTCATCGGGCGTACGCTTTTGTCGCCATGTTTGCGTGCCTGGCCATCGCGGATTAGGCTGACTTCCTGTTTGCTAATCGCTTTGTGATCTTCCGGGTTCTCCGCATAAATAAAATACCAGGCAATAACCCAGAACAGACCGACCGCACCAATAATCAGGAAGGTCAGCCGCCAGTCGAACATATAGATCATCCAGACGATCAGCGGCATCGCTACCGCGCCGCCGAACTTCGAGGCGCTGTCAAACAGGCCGGAAACGGTAGCGCGCTCTTTATCCGGGAACCAGCGCGCGGTAATGCCCGCGTTGCTGGGATAGGCCGCCGCTTCGCCGACGCCCAGCGCCAGGCGCAGCGCCAGCAGTGATTTAAAACCGGTTGCCAGCCCCATCATGGAAGTGGCGATTGACCACCAGGCCACCGCCAGCCCCAGGCCTTTTTTCTGCCCGAAGCGATCGGCGAACCAGCCCGCCGGGATTTGCAGCAGCGAGTAAGACCAGAAGAAAGCCGCCATAATAAAGCCCATCAGTTCCGGGCTCAGGCTCAGCTCGTCGATCAGGTGTGGCGCGGCCGCCGAAAGCACGGTACGGTCGATATAGTTGATAGCGATCGCCAGCCACATCAGGCCAGCTATCCACCAGCGGATTCGGGTAGTGTTTGCAGTTTTCATCGTCTTAGCCCGCTACAGAGGTTGTTATTGGCCGAATCGGCGTCCGGCTTCTTCAGGGCGGAACGGCCCCGGGTTCGACTACAGGGCGTTCACGGGCCGCTGTTGTTCCTTTACGCACTGAATAATCTGCTGCACGCAGCGCTCGCCGATGGCGCTGATGGCACCGTCGGTATAGCCCGCGATATGCGAGGTCGGCATAAAATTGGTCAGGGAAAACAGCGGATGGCTCTCCAGCGGCTCGTGGTCGAATACGTCCGCGGCGGCACCGGCAATGACGTTGTCGGCCAGCGCCTGGTAAAGGTCGTTTTCATTCACCACGCCGCCGCGCGAAACGTTAATCAGAAAGGCGGATTTCTTCATTCTGCCGATGCGCGCACTATCAAACAGGTTGCGCGTCTCATTAGTCAGCGGCGTATGCAAGGTGATGAAATCGCTTTGTGCGGTCAGTTCATCCAGAGAAACGAACTGAATATTGTGTTCGGCGGCAAACTTCTCGTCGGGATAAAAATCGAAAGCCAGTACACGCATATTAAAGCCGCTGGCGCGCAGCGCGACCTGCTTGCCAATATTGCCCAGGCCAATAATGCCCAGCGTTTTGCCATAAACATCGGTGGCGAAGATGCGCGGCCAGTTACCGGCGCGCGTTTCCGTAACTGCCTGCGTTACCTGACGAGCGGCGTTAAGGATTAGCGCAAAGGCGAAATCCGCTACAGCATGTTTATTGGCGTCCGGCACGTTAGTGACCGTCACACCGCGAGCTTTAGCTGCGGCAAGGTCGATGTTGTCCACGCCGACGCCATGCTTACAGACAATTTTTAACTGCGGTGCCAGCGCCAGCAGCGCCTCGTTTACCTCGGTAAAGGCGACGATCATCGCTACGGTATCGGCCAGATGCGGCATCAGAGCGTCCAGCGTCGCATCGGCGGGTAGCATGACCAGCTCAAAGCCCTGCGCTTTCAGCGTGGCGACGGGCTGCGCATCATATTTTGCGAACGAGGGTGAAGTACAAATCACTTTCATCTTACTTGTCCTGGTATTAAAAGCGGACGCGCCGCAGAAACCACAGCGCGTTGCCGCGCTGCTGTTATCGGATTAATGGGTGTACTGATTGACGATCTGGCGGATGCGCTGCTCTTCTTCAGCGCTGAAGCGCACGGCATAGCGGCTTTCGCCTACCTCATAGCCCATCAGCGCCACGGCTTTTTTCACTGCCGCAGGCGAGAAGGCGACGCTGTAAAGGTCGGTGCGCAGACCGGTGACGTTCTCTTGTGCCTTGCGGGAACCTTCGATATCGCCAGCATTGAAGCGCGCCCAGATGGCGTTAATCTCTTTCGGCGCAACGTTGGCCAGCCCGGAAATACAGGCTGAGCAGCCGTCAACGAATCCCTGATGGATCAGCGAATCCGGGCCGTTCAGCACGCTGAAGTTTTCCGCGCCTTCCGCTGCCTGCAAAAAGCCGCTCAGGCTTTCGTAGCTGCCCGCGCTGTCCTTGATGCCGATGATATTGGGATGCGCTGCCAACTTGCGTACCGTCTCTGGCTGTAGCGTATTGCCGGTGCGCGCCGGGATGTTGTAGAGAAACACCGGCACTTCCAGCGCGTCGGCGACCGCCTCGTAATGAGCGATTAGTTCTTCCTGCTTCAGCGGCACAAAGTAAGGCGTAATCACCGAAACGGCATCCACGCCCATTCTTGCAACCTGCTTGCCCAGCCGAATGGTTTCGCGTGTGGAAATTTCACCCACATGCGCCACCAGTGAGGCTTTGCCCGCCACTTCTTCCACGCAGGTTGCGGTCACGGCCAGCTTTTCCTGCTCGTTCAGCACGAAAAATTCGCCGTTGGTGCCGCCGCAGAAAATGCCGTTACCTGCGGAAAGCTGGCGCTGGATCTGCTGGCGCATCGCGCTTTCGTTGTAGTCGCCGTCAGCGGTAAAAGGGGTAACAATGGCGGTCAGTACGCCGGTAATTTCTTTCATCATGGCCTCGTAATTTGCTTAGTGATTCAGAGTCGGAAACAGCGTCAGATAGACCTCGCGGACATCGCTGGCGCTAACCGTGCCGGGCACGTTTTTCATCAGGCGCTGCACATCCAGCGCGGCCTCGACCAGATAGGGAAGGTGATCGGCGTTGATGCCCAGCTCATCCAGGCTGGCAGGCAGCTTCAGGCGCTGCACCAGCGCGGCGAAATAGTCGACCAGCGCCACGGATTTCTCTTCTTCGCTCAGCGAAGCGTCGGCATCCGGCAGCAGATCGTAAACCTGGGCGAATTTGCCAGTCGCGGCAGGACGCACGAAACGCATGCACGGTGCCAGCAAAATGGCGTTCGCCACGCCGTGCGGCAGATGGTATTTGCCGCCTAGCGGATAGGACATGGCGTGCACCAGATGCGTCCCGGCATGAGCAATAGCCGCGCCGCCGTAGTAAGAAGCCCAGAGCATATCCAGGCGCGCCGCCAGGTTAGCCGGCTCCGCCACCGTTTTTTCCAGGCTGGCGAAAAGCTTTTTCATGCCGATCAGCGCGTAGTTATCACTGACCGGATTGGCGACGTTAGCGGTAAAGCACTCGAATAAATGGCAAAGCGCATCAATACCGGTGGAAGAGGCGATATGCGCAGGCATGCTGGTGGTCAGCTCTGGCGCCAGCACCACGTAATCCGGCAGCATTACCGGCGAAATAATACCGACTTTGGTCTCTTTCTCCGGAATAGCGAGGATCGCGTTCGGCGTGGCTTCCGAGCCTGTGCCTGCGGTAGTAGGGATTAATAGCGAGGCGGTACGACGCTGCGGCTTTTCACCAGCCAGCAGCGCTTCCAGCGAAGGCGCGTTATCGCTACAGAGCACGGAGAGCAGCTTGGCGACATCCAGCACGCTGCCGCCGCCGATACCGATTACCAGATCCGGCTTTTGCGCCCTCAGCGAAGCAAGCACGGCGGAAACGTCATGCTGGCTTGGCTCCGGCGGCACCGAATCAACGATGCTGAGCGTTGTCTGGCCGCCAACCTGCTCAATCAGCCTTTGGACAGCCGGAAGAGTGACGATATTTTTGTCCGTCACTATCAGCACCTGCTGATGCTGCTGCAGCAGATAGCCAATATCGTTAAGCGTCTGGTAACCCGCGATCACGGTGCTGTTGATATGCATGCCTTTCACCCTGTTTTTGCCGCTATGATTGCGCGGCGTGATTGTATTTGCTCATTTAGTAATTTCCCCAGCGGGGCGATGGCTAATTTTATAGGACAAATTGATTTTGATTAATTTGATCATGCTCACATATAATCAATCATGATTGAATATAATCATATCCAGCGAGAGCACATCGCTTTCGTATCTGTCAGGAGAGAAGATGACGCGCTTAAGGTGGAAGACGCCTGTTCTGGTGATTGCCGATGACTTTACCGGTGCGAACGATGCAGGCGTTGGGCTGGCCAGCGTCGGCGCGCGTGTTCATGTGCTGTTCGATGCAGCAATGCCAGCAGAACAAAGCGATGTGCGGGTAGTGAATACGGACAGCCGGGCGGTAAGCGCAGAACTGGCGGCAAGCCGCACTGCTGCTGCTGTAAGCGCGCAGCAGGAAATGACGCGCGACGGCTGGCTGTTTAAAAAAATTGACTCAACGCTACGTGGCAATCCCGGCGCAGAAATCGAGGCTGCACTGCTGGCAAGCGGCAAAAAAATTGCGCTGATTACACCAGCGGTGCCTGCGCTTGGCCGCACTACTCTGGAAGGCTGCTGTTATATCGATGGCCGCCTGCTGACGGAAACGGAATACGCCAGCGACCCCAAAACGCCGGTAACCAGCGCCAGCGTAATAGCGCGGCTGAGCGAGCAAAGCACTTTGTCGATCGGCCTGATCCCGCTTGCAAAACAGGAGAATCTGCCGGGGCAAATTGAAGCGGCTATTGCTGAAGGCAAGCGGCTGATAGTGCTGGATGCGCAAACAAATGAAGATCTGCAACGTATTATGCAGGCGGCGGACGAGCTGGCAGAGCGGCCTTTACTGGCTGGCGCAGCCGGGCTGAGCGACGCGCTGGGCAGACAGCTGGCTGGCAGGGCGCAACAGGAATACGGGAGCACGACACCGAATTCGGTAACGCCTGCCTCCGTCAGCCGATTCTCCTCAATATTGCAGCAAGCTAAAGCCGGTTCGGCAAAGCCTGTGCTGGCAGTTATAGGATCGATGAGCGAGGCAGCGCAGCGGCAGATCGCCCGGCTGGCACAGCAGCAGCCGATCCAACTGATTGATGTGGATATCGGCCAGCTTTTTAACGCCAGCAGCCTGGCATGGCGACAGGCTGCGACGGAAGCGCTCCAGCAAGGCCGACACTGCGTCATTCGCACCTGCCAACAGCTTGAACAGCGTCAGGAAATTGCCGCGCTGTGCGAGCGCTACGGCCTTAGCCGCCAGCAGCTTGGCGAACAGATTTGCACTTACCTGGCAGAGCTGACCGCCGATGTGCTGCGTGATGTTACTCCTTCAGCGCTTTATCTTTCCGGCGGCGATGTGGCGATAGCAGTAGCGCGTGGGTTAGGCGCACAAGGCTTTCAGATTAAAGGGCAGGTAGCGGGCTGCGTGCCTTACGGCTACCTGTTGCAGGGCAAAGATAACCTGCTGGTGCTTACCAAGGCTGGCGGTTTTGGTGATGAAAACACCCTGGTAGAAGTTTTTCGTTTTATTGAGGAGAAGGCGAGTGAGTAAAATTATTGCGGTTACCATGGGCGATCCGGCAGGCATTGGCCCGGAAATTATCATCAAATCCCTGGCCGAGGGAGAACTCTCAGGCGCGCCAGCCGTCGTAGTGGGCTGCGCCAGCACACTGCGGCGGATCATGTCGATGGGCATTACGCCACAGGCTGAACTGCGCGTACTGGATAAAGTGGCCGACGCGCACTTTGCGCCGGGCATAATTAACATTATTGATGAGCCTTTGGCCGATCCTGAAGCTTTGAAACCGGGCGTGGTACAGAAAGCGGCAGGTGATTTGGCTTACCGCTGCGTTAAACGCGCTACCGAGCTGGCGCTGGCGGGCGAAGTGCAGGCTATCGCTACCGCGCCGCTGAATAAAGAGGCATTGCATTCGGCCGGGCATCTTTATCCGGGCCACACTGAATTGCTGGCGAAGCTGACCGACAGCAAAAACTACGCCATGGTGCTCTATACCGACAAGCTGAAGGTCATTCACGTCACCACGCATATCGCGCTGCGTAAGTTCCTGGATACGCTGAACCGCGATCGTGTGGAAACGGTGATTGGCATGGCGGAAACTTTCCTGAAGCGCGTCGGCTATGAAAATCCGCGTATTGCGGTAGCGGGCGTCAATCCGCACGCGGGCGAAAACGGCCTGTTCGGCGACGAGGAGATCAAAATTGTCGGGCCATCGGTGGAAGCGATGAAGGCAAAAGGCATTAACGCCTTCGGGCCGTGCCCGCCAGATACGGTCTTTTTGCAGTGTTACGAAGGGCAATACGACATTGTGGTAGCGATGTATCACGATCAGGGACATATCCCGCTTAAGCTGCTGGGCTTCTACGACGGCGTTAATATTACCGCTGGCCTGCCGTTTATCCGCACCTCGGCCGACCATGGCACGGCGTTTGATATTGCCTGGACAGGTAAAGCGAAGTCTGAGAGCATGGCGATTTCCATTCAGCTGGCAATGCAGCTTGCATAAGGACGTATGAAGGGACAAAGTCGCCTTGACCAGATCATGGACTATCTGAAAAGCCATAATCTGGTAACCGTCGATCAGCTGGTGGCGGCTATTTCCGCGTCACCGGCCACGATCCGGCGGGATCTCATTAAATTGGATCGGGAAGGGGTAATCAGCCGTACGCACGGCGGCGTTACTCTTAACCGCTTTATTCCCGCTCAGCCTACCACGGTCGAAAAGATGCAGCGTCATCTTAGCGAGAAACAGGCTATCGCTATGGCTGCCACTAACCTGGTAAAAGCTAACGACGCCGTAGTGTTGGATGCAGGCACCACCATGCTGGAGCTGGCGCGCCAGCTAACGCATCTGCCGCTGCGGGTCATTACTGCCGATTTGCATATTGCGCTGTTTCTGTCGGAGTTTAAACAGATTGAAGTCACCATTATCGGCGGGCGAATCGATGACTCCAGCCAATCCTGCATTGGCGAGCATGGTCGCAGGCTGCTGCGCAACATCTACCCCGACGTGGCTTTCGTCAGCTGCAACTCCTGGAGCCTGGAAAAAGGCATTACCACACCGACCGAAGAAAAAGCGGGGCTGAAAGAAGATCTGCTGCTTAACGCCCGGCGCAGAGTACTGCTGGCGGACAGCAGTAAGTATGGCTCCTGGTCGCTGTTTTGCGCCACGCCGCTGCAAAACCTGACCGATATTATTACGGATGAACAGCTGGGTGAGAAAGAGATGCAGGAGCTAAGCGGCCAGCCGTTTACGCTGACGCTGGCGCGTTAACTGGCTGGCGAGGTTTTCAGGCGTTTAAGCCCATGCAATGAGGCTGTTAAAACGAAAAAAACCGGTTTGGAAGACCGGTTTTTTTCGTTCCTGCTACGGTTGGAAGCCGCGCCAGGAAGCAAGGTGCTGCATGTATCGACTCGCAGCATAATTTTAGCACGCTTAAAGGCATGGTCAATATAGCACCAGCTAAAAATTGACTTTATAATCACCAGGCGTGTCGGCAGTAGATGTAGCGCCAGCGGGTGAAAAGCAACGCATTCTCCCGACCGGAAACGGGTGGAGCCGTCTGGTTTGCTCCCACTCAGAGGTGCTGCATGTATCGACTCGCCATTGATACGCGCCGTGAGGGAAGTTCAAGAGCATAAGCGGTGTGCGGCAGCTCCTGAAAGGGAGTAGCCAGGTGATAACGCTGGGATTTATCCTGCTAATATTGCAAATAGTGCATGTTAGCTTAGGCATTATCGTTGTTATCAAGCAACTAACCGGACGCCGTTAAAAGCGGAAGGGACCTGAACAAAGGCGGGGATTTTCCACCCCGCCTTTTTTCGTGCCGGAGCCGTTTTACAGCGTTTTAAAACCTACGGATGGAATATTGCGGCCGTAGTAGATTTCCCGCATTTCCTTCCACAGCAGATCGGTAATACGCTTGTGCTCCTGCGGCGTAAGATCTTCCGGCTTGGTATGGAACAAATAATGTTTTAAATCAAACTCTTTCAGCAGCATCTTGGTATGAAAGATGTTCTCCTGATAGACGTTGACATCCATCATGTCATACATCGACTTCATATCTTCCGACATAAAATTCTGGATTGAGTTGATCTCGTGATCGATAAAGTGCTTCACGCCGTTCACATCGCGGGTAAAACCGCGCACGCGATAGTCGATAGTGACGATATCTGACTCAAGCTGGTGAATCAGGTAGTTCAGCGCCTTCAGCGGTGAAATCACGCCGCAGGTTGAAACCTCGATATCTGCGCGGAAGGTGCAGAGGCCGCCTTCAGGATGGCTTTCCGGGTAGGTGTGCACGCAGATATGGCTCTTGTCCAGATGCGCGACCACCGAACCGGGCAGCGGGCCGGGATGCTCCGAATTGTCGATATCTTTTGGATCTATCGGCTCCTCGCTCACCAGAATGGTGACGCTGGCGCCCTGCGGCTCGTAATCCTGACGCGCGATATTCAGCACGTTGGCGCCGATAATCGAACAGGTTTCGCTGAGGATCTCCGTCAGACGGTTAGCATTGTACTGCTCATCAATGTACGCAATGTAGCCGTCACGCTCCGCATCGGTATTTGCGTAACAGATATCGTAGATACAAAAACTCAGGCTTTTCGTCAGGTTATTGAAGCCATGTAGTTTAAGCTTTTGCAATTTCGTTCACCCCCTTAACATGCCCGGTTAGTCAGCCAGCGCATTCAACAAATATTGCGGCAGGGCAAAGCTGCCGGTGTGGATCGCCGGATTGTAGTAGCGGCAGGTCAGGCCGGATTGCTGATAGCGTGCCGCAAGCGTGACCGTATCCAGCTGGCGCAGCGCCGGGTTATCGCTCGCCCAGGCGAAGGTCATGATGCCGCCATAGTAAGTCGGCACCGCCGCCTGATAGAAGCTGACGTCTTTGAAATAATGGCTCAGCTTACGGTGGCTGTTAACGGCTTCGTCCTGCTGGAGAAAGCAGACGCCATTCTGCGCCACAAAAATGCCGTTTTCATTGAGGCAGCGCCGGCATCCTTCATAAAATTCTGAAGTAAACAGACTTTCGCCCGGGCCGATAGGGTCGGTACAGTCAGAAATAATAACGTCGAATTTTTCGGTGCAGTTGCGCACAAAATTTACGCCGTCATCGATAACCAGATTGAAACGCGGATCTTCATAAGCGCCTGCATTATGGTTCGGTAAGTACTGCTTGCAGAAGGTCACGACGCCGGCGTCGATCTCTACCATCGTAATCTGTTCGATATTTTTGTGGCGGCTGACCTCACGCAGCATCGCGCCATCGCCGCCGCCGATAATCAGCACGCGCTTCGCTGCGCCGTGCGCCAGCAGCGGGACGTGAGTCATCATTTCGTGATAGATAAACTCATCGCGCTCGGTGGTTTGCACTACGCCGTCCAGCGCCATTACGCGACCCAGCTCGGCGTTTTCAAAAATCACTAAATCCTGATGCCCGGTTTGCTCGCGGTAGAGGATTTTATCTACGGCGAAATACTGTCCAAAACCGGTATGAAGCGTCTCATACCACATCTCTTTATCGGCCATGATAAGGCTCTCCTGGTGATAACAGCCACGAAAAATGGGCGCAATATGATAGCTAACTCTGACCGTGGTTGCACGGTCAAACTATCAGCAGAAACGGGCGGACAGGCGGGGATTATTTCACGTAGGCAAGCAGGCTGAGCGAATCGCGGGCCAGCGATTTGCATTTGGTATCGTTGGGCACGGCGATGCCGCTTAAATCCTGATAGCTGTCCGCGCCCAGCGATTTCATATTGAAACTGCCGTAGTTGCTTAAATCCCAACGGTTTTGCCGGGCGAAAAACACCAGCGCCCGCCGGATTTGCGCATCCGGCAGATCCTGATAGCCGCAATCATTTTTCAGATAAACAAAAACGGCGGTCAGATCCGCCAGATCTTCCGCTTCCGACTCGCTCAGCGCAAAACTTGTCGATGAGAAGCCAAACAGACTCAGTAACAACAGAGCCTTGATGCTTTTCTTCATAACTCTACTCAATCAATGACGATACTCTGACGTTAGCACAGTTACCGCGGGGCAGCAGTTAATTTCAGCGGGGAAATGTCCGGAAAGGGTAATTTTCAGGGCAGGCGAGGCGAAACTTGACCTTCCCTCGGGGGAAAGGTTTATGCTGCGGGCAGATAAGTAATAGCCGGGTTGAGGAAGGACTGATGCAACGTCGAGATTTTATCAAGCTGAGCGCCGCGTTGGGGGCGGCCAGCGCTTTACCGTTATGGAGCCGTTCGCTGATGGCCGCACAGCCGCGACCCGAGCTGCCAATCCCTAAACTGCTGACGCCAGATGCGCGAGGAGCGATGACCATAACGGCGCAGCAGGGCACCACCAACTGGTTGGGACAATCAGTATCGACATGGGGCTATAACGGCAATCTGCTGGGCCCGGCGATTCAGCTGGAACGTGGAAAGCCGGTAACGCTGAACTTACGCAATCAGTTACCGGAAGCCACCACGGTTCACTGGCACGGGCTGGAACTGCCTGGCGAAGTGGATGGCGGCCCGCAGGCGCAGATTGCGCCTGGGGCCACGCGTACCGTTAATTTTACGCCCGATCAGCCTGGCGCGACCTGCTGGTTCCATCCGCACCAGCATGGCCGTTCCGGCTATCAGGTAGCTCAGGGTCTGGCTGGGCTGGTCATTTTGAAAGACGAGGCAACAGAAAAACTACTGCTGCCAAAAATCTGGGGCATCGACGATATTCCGGTGATCATGCAGGACAAAAGGCTGTCGGCAGACGGCAGCAAGATTGACTATGAGCTGGATATTATGAGCGCTGCCGTAGGCTGGTTTGGCAATACCATGCTGACCAATGGCGCAATCTATCCGCAGCATGCTGTGCCACGCGGTTGGCTGCGTCTGCGTCTGCTTAACGGCTGTAATGCTCGCTCGCTGAATATTACGGCCAGCGACCATCGGCCGCTTTATGTGATCGGCGGCGACGGCGGCTTACTAAGCGAACCGGTAAAAGTTACCGAGCTGTCAATGATGCCTGGCGAGCGTTTCGAGGTGCTGGTGAATACGCTGGACGGCAAACCATTTGATTTGCAGACGCTGCCGGTGCGGCAGATGGGTATGCCGCTGGCGCCTTTCGATCGGCCGCTGCCGCTGCTAAGTATCAAGCCGTTACAGGTGATGGCGAGCGGATCGCTGCCGGATAAGCTGGTGGAAATACCGCCGCTGTCCGCGCAGGACAATCTGAAAAGTCGTTGGCTGCAGTTGTCGATGGATCCTGAACTGGATCGGCGCGGCATGCTGGCGCTAATGGAGCGCTACGGCCACGCAGCCATGGCGGGAATGAGCGGCGACGCGCATGATAACGAATCAATGGGTGGAGGCTCGCATAGCGGCCATCAAATGAACACTATGGAAAATGGCACGGCTCAGTCAATGCCAGGGATGGAAGGGCATACGATGGAGCATAACCCAGGCAGTGCCAGCAAAGGGGATGCGCCGTATGATTTCCGTAATGGCAACAAGATCAACGGCGTTGCCTTCGATATGACCAAACCTTCTTTCGATGTAAAGCAGGGCGTTACGGAAAAATGGACGATTTCTGGCGAAGGCGACGAAATGCTGCATCCCTTTCATATTCACGGCACTCAGTTCCGCATTATCTCTGAAAACGGTAAGCCGCCAGCCCCGCACCGCAGCGGCTGGAAGGATACGGTGCGCGTAGAAGGCTGGCGTAGCGAAGTACTGGTGCGTTTTAATCATCTGGCGGATAAAGAGCGAGCCTATATGGCGCATTGCCATCTGTTGGAGCACGAAGACACGGGGATGATGCTGGGCTTTACGGTTAGCGCATAGCGCTCGCGCGAAAACCTCTTTTTTTGTGCTGTTGTATAACCCATTGATTTATTGTTATTTTATAACAAGCGTGGAAAAAGGGTTTTCTGTTGGTTTTGTTCGAATTCTTATCGCAGGCAACGGGTTAGATGCTTTCGCAACGTTCACTGCCGTACAGGCAGCTTAGAAAGCACAGGTAGTCAAAAAACATCCGAAATATTGGAGCCAGCGCGCAAAAAACAGGCTGAGACATTGAACAGGTGGGCAGTCTGAGTAGTATGGCTATGGGTGCTTGAGGCTTTCTGCCTTAAGCATTAGCCGACGGCAGAAAGAGAAAAGCCCCAGATGACTATAAATCACTCTGAGGCCCATCTTTATGCTTCGACAACATAAAGGTAGCTTCTTACGCGCTGAAAGGCAAGGAGAGCAACCATGAAACAGCGAACAGCGATATTAATCGCCGCAATCGTCATAGTGGCAGCGGCAGCTGTCATCCTGATAACGCGAAAAGACCTCTGTGAGGTTCGAATCCGAACCGGCCACACGGAGATTGCTGTTTACATGGATTACGAACCCAGGTAAGGGCAACCGGCGGGGAATATTCCCCGCCGCTTCTTTGTTGTTTTAGCGTAATCTCACAGCACCCGCTTTTTATTGGCCTGAGGCCGATAAAATATAAATTACCAACTTTATTCTCCTTTTTAGGCTATCTGGCGATAGTACCTGACGGAAAAATTTTCAAGCCAAAAGGAGATCTGAGCCGAGAGCCTAATCCACTCATTTCCGCTGGTCAGAATAATCTACTTGACCCTTACGCTACGTCAGCCTTTACCCTTACTGTCCTGTTTGCAACCGGAGAAAAAGATGAAAGTGGGAGAGCTGGCAAAGCGCAGCGGCGTCACCGTCCGTACATTGCACCATTATGATGAGATTGATTTACTGACGCCGTTAAAAAGAAGCAATAACGGTTATCGCATCTATGGCAAAGAACATATATCGCGGCTGCATCAAATTCAGGCTTTACGCCGTTTTGGCCTTTCGCTAAGCGAGATCTCGGCCTATTTTGCGCAACCTGATTTTTCACCGGCTGATATCATTGCCCGACAAATTGCCGTGCTGAAGCAGCAAATGGAACAGGCATCGCGGCTTTGCGATCGTCTTATTGGTTTGCAAAACCTGCTGCAGGAAGGCCAGCAACCTGACGTTAACGACTGGTTTGCCGCCATGGAGATGATGACCCTGTACGATAACTATTTTTCTCAGCATGAGCTTACGCAACTGCCGAAAAACTGGAACGGCTTTAAGCCCGATCCACAGTGGCGCGCCAGAATAGATGAAATCAATCAGCTGATAGCAAGCGATACGCCGCCGGAGGCCATTAGCGCGCAGGAAGCGGCCAAACGCTGGATGACATTGCTGATACAAGATACAAAGGGCGATGCGCGTCTGCTAAAAAAGCTGAATCTGATTCTAAATAAGGAGCCTGTAGCACAGCAACACAGCGGTATCTCAACGCAAGTTCGCGACTATGTGTTGCACGCTTTTGCTGAATCCCAAATGGTGATTTACGAAAAATATTTGCTACCAAACGAAGCGGCTTTGATGCGAGCCAACTACGTTAACAGCGCTGCGGCCTGGCCGGAATTAATGGCCGATGTTCGCGATGCCGTCGAAGCTGGTTGTGCGCCGGATTCACCACAGGCAAAAGAGCTGGCTTTACGCTGGATAAAACTTTTCAGTGCCTACGCAGGCGAACATCCCGATACGCAAAATAAATTTCGTCAGGCCATGCAGAACGAACCGGCGCTGGGAAGGGCAAGCTGGGGAAATCCGTCTATGTTTAGCTTTATTTCTGAAGCTATAGCCATAATGGCTGAGCAGAAATAAATCTCTTGATGGGCAAGGAGGCCTTATATGGATTATTCAAAATTAGTGCGGCAGGCTTTGCAGAGAGTTTTAGAAAATAGCGGTGAGCCACATCATTTTTTCTCCGCTGGCTATGAGCAGAGAGTAAATGGAAAGAAGCTCAACTTTACGCAGTTCTGCGAGCATATTGCCTGTCTGCGGAAAACATTAAAGATGACAGAGGTGAAGATTTTTTCACTGGCGACGAAAGGAAACAACGTGCATAGCTACCATCTTATTAAAGCTGTAAAAGCGGCGGGCAGTGCGAAGTATTTTCCCGTTTTCGCTGTGCAGATAGAAAAATAGTTTCCTGCTATGAGCTGACCCGATAGTTATATGGTGATATAAAGGACGGAGGTTTAGCTTCCCGGCTTTAAAAACAAGGAGGAAGTTCAATGGTTTTCGAAAAGAGGAAGCAGCTGGCAATACAGCTTGCCAGCGAAAAGGGCATTGCGGAAAAGCGCTGCACGTCGCCGTTGCACCGGTGGTTCTGGCGAAAAGGAATAAAAATCCCGCCGCCGCTTTTTGCGCCTTTATGGCTGAACACGCTGCTGTCTGGCACGCTATTTGGTCTGTTCTGGGGCATTTTAATGTGGTTGATAAGCTGGCGCGCTCAGGGTACGGATCCGCGAATCGCGGTTTTTAGCGCTGTGTTGGCTGGCGTGCTGTACGGTCTGTGTATGGCACTGATGCAATACCGGCAAAGAAAAAAGCATAATTTGCCGGGCTGGAAGGAAATAAACTAAGCGCTGCCGTGGGATTATCCGATCTCTATTTTTTCTGTAGCGATGCCGTATCAATTTGCAGCCTTTCCGGCACCCGCGTTAGCATCCAGTCAATAAAGCTGCGGTGTCTGGCGCTGGCGTGCAAATCCTGACGCCATAGCAGATGTACCGGCCGCGGCTCCGGCAGCTCGCTCTCCAGCAAAGAAACCAGCCTGCCTGCTGCGATATCTTCTGCCAGCAGAACGGCTGGCTGCAAAATAAGCCCGGCGCCGGAAAGGGCGGCGCGGCGCAGCGCCTGACCATCATTGCAACTAAAGGTCGCGCTTTCCGGCCAGATAAGCGCATCGCCGCTGCGCCATGCGTTACGTTTGTTCCAGAAGCTATAACGCAGGCAGCGATGGCTGGCGAGATCGTCCAGGGTTTTCGGTACACCGTGCAGGGCTAAATAATCTGGTGCACCAGCAATGACCATCTGATAGCTGCCAACAAGCCGGGCGATAAACGGCGTATCAGGCGGCAGATCGCCGGAACGGAAAGCAAAATCAAATCCTTCTGCCACGATATCGACAAATCGGTCGCTCAGCTCCAGCTCAATATGCACGTCTGGATAATGCAGTTGAAACTCGCTGCACAGCGTGGCTATAGCGCAGCTTCCCAGAGTAGAAGAAGCCGTAACGCGCAGGCTACCGGCCGGAAAGCGGCGTAAACTCTCGATCCGATTTTCCGCGCTACGCAGCGCGGCCAGCACCTGCAAACTCTCTTCGTACCAGGCGCGGCCCGCTTCTGTCAGCGCCTGGCGGCGAGTATTGCGCTGCAGCAGGCTGGCCTGAAGCGCCTTCTCCATCTGCGCCACCAGCTTGCCGACCATCACGGCGGAAATATCCAGCTGCTTTGCCGCCTCGCTAAAGCTGCCGTTTTCGACCACGGCGACAAAGACTTCCATCCAGCGCAGTTTATTCATCATTCCTAACCCAGAGTTTATTATCTTTAAATTTTTCGGCTATTTTTCTCCGAATTGCAATATCGCAGGATGGAATCTGGATGAACTGGAGGGCAAAAAATGAAAGTAATGGTGATTGGCGCAAGCGGTACAATTGGTCGTGGCATTGTAGAGAACCTGCAAAAAGATCATGAAATCATTCGGGTAGGTAAAACCCAGGGGGATTTGCAGGTCGATTTAACGGATGAAGCCAGCGTAAAACAGCTATTTACGCAAAGTGGCAAGGTTGATGCCATTATCGCAGCAACCGGCAGCGTGCATTTCGGGCCGCTGGCGGAAATGAGCAGCGAACAGTTTAACTCTGGCCTCCAGGATAAGTTGATGGGGCAGGTTCGGCTGGTACTGACTGGCAAAAATTATTTGAATGCAGGCGGTTCTTTTACGCTGACTACCGGCATTCTTACGCAACACCCCATTCGAACCGGTGTGAATGCGACAGCGGTAAATGCCGCTCTGGAAGGCTTTGTTCTGGCAGCAGCCAACGAGCTGGGATTTCGCATTAACGCTGTAAGTCCTACCGTGCTTACTGAAGCACTGGATAAGTACGGCCCATTCTTCCCTGGTTTTGAAAGCGCGCCAGCCAGCCGCGTAGCGCTGGCCTATCGGCGCAGTCTGGAAGGTATAGATACCGGCAAAGTTTATCGGGTCTGGTAAAAAGGTTTGCCTGAAAATAAGTTTTTCTGTGAACTGTGATAAAGACAGATGAAAGTCAGGCATGAGTAAATGCGCTTCTGTCTGGCTAAGCGTTTTTCCGACTAGCCTGATTGGCAGATAAGTAAGCGTGCTGTGCTGGTGAAAGGCAGAATGCTGCAAATCGGTTTTTATTTTTTATTAAATATCAATTGGTTGATTTTTATGCGGTTGGCTGTTTTTTTGGTGGGATTTTATGGAAAGTAAAATCCCTTATATTTCATCTATATAGTTTTAGAGTGTTCCCCACGCGAGTGGGGATAAACCGAGGATGTAGCCAGTTGTCATACTGTACGCCATGTGTTCCCCGCGCTCGCGGGGATAAACCGAAGGCGAGCGACGCACATTCCAGCTTTTCAATGTGTTCCCCGCGCCAGCGGGGATAAACCGCGCGGTATCTTGTTGTTCGTTGGCGCGGTCGAGTATTTCCCACGCGCCAGCAAACATAATCAGGCTTATCACTCAGAGTTTGTGCGATGTATTTGACAGCCGCTCCAGCTCGCGGAAGTCGTGACTGCAAAACAGCGTAATTTCTGAGGAGTGGGCAGCGGCCAACTCGCGTAGGCGCTGCTGATTGAGCAGCCTTACATTGTTATCGGCAGCCATAAACCATTGATAGAATCGCAGCCCTGGCGTGCAGTGGCGCTGGTGCTCAAGCTCGCGCTGATAAAACCACGCGTCGCCGCCGTGCAGCAGCCAGCCGGAATCGGTCTTAACAGCGATGCCCGCATGGCCATGCGTATGGCCGGGCAGGGGAATCAGCAGTATCTCCGGCGGCAATCCCTTCAGGCCGGTCACGGCGTCAAAGCCAAACCACTTCTCGCCGGAAACGTCATAGCCCGACCAGCCAGAAACGCCGCTCCACTGGCCCGGACGATAACGGGAACGGGCCAGCCAGCTGTCGCGCTGGCGGGATGTGTCGATTTCCCGCTGCATAAGATGAATTTGCGCCTGTGGAAAATCGGTTAATCCTCCGGCATGGTCAAAATCCAGATGAGTCAGCACAATATGGCGCACGTCAGAGGCCTTATAGCCCAGCGCTAAAATTTGCGAGAGCGCGGTCAGAGAAGGCTTACGCTGGATATTATTCATTACGCGGAAAAAGGTAGCTATACGCCCGTCCGGTGCTCGCATATCCTCAGTGCCGAAGCCGGTATCAATCAGCACCAGCCCGCTGCTTTCTGTTTCGATCAGCAAACAGTGACAGGCTAAATGCGCGCGGATGCCTTTGCTAAAACCATCATAAAGCGCGCCGCCAACGGGGCACATACAGCCACAATTAAGATGAATAACTTTCACTGATTCGCCTCCGGTTAATGGTGCGTTTAAGGCCAGACGGTAATCTACAAGTATGGGTAGCAGAGCGGCGGTTAACAAGTTTCAGCGTAGCGAGCTGGCCAGAGAGCGAGTAAATAAACATTAAGAGTTTTTGTGAAAAAGCTTCCAGTCTGGACGCGATAACATTTCCTGTTACAATCCCCGCTCTCTAAAAAGACAGGATAAACAGATGAAAACGAAAGCATTACTGGGCGCGGTATTGGCAGGGAGTTTGTTGCTCAGCGGCTGCGGCATGGTGGATAACGCGGTACGTACCGATGAAAGCATTAAAGAAAAAGCCGCGTTCGCGCTGGGCACCACGGCGGATCGGGTCACTATCACTAATCGTACCAGCGATATTGATTCTGTAAGATTCCACGCTACCACGCAGGGTAAAGTTTTCCAGTGCTACTATTCTACGGCTGGCATCAGTAGCGATGCGATCTGTTCGCCAACAGACGGCTCTTCTCTGCCGACGGCTGCGGGTTCAGCTTCCTGCAACGCGCTGCTGAAAGCGGCGCATAAATGCTAAATTCCGCATATTAAACCAGCGCCCGACTTATGTCGGGCGCTGGCACGCTGGTCAGGCCATCAAACCTGCGCCAGCGCCAGCCGCAAATCCTCAATCAGATCGTCTTTATTTTCGATGCCGATAGAAACCCGAACGGTAGCTTCATTAATGCCGATGCGCGTGCGAACGTCCGCAGGCACGCCGGAGTGCGTAGTGCTGGCAGGATGGCTGGCAAGCGATTCGGTGCCGCCAAGGCTGACCGCCAGCTTGAACAGCTGCAAAGCGTTTAGCAGCTTAAAGGCCGCAGCCTGGCCGCCGACGACATCGAATGAGAAAGTGGAACCCGCGCCGCTACACTGTTTCTGAAAAACCTGCGCGGCAGGTGAACCCACTTCCAGAAACGGCAGATAATGCAGCTTTTCGATTTTATCGTGCGAGCGCAGAAACTCCGCGACGGCGGCAGCGTTATCATTGGCACGTTCCATGCGCAGCGATAACGTCTCCAGCGAGCGGCCGATCATCCAGCAGGAGTGTGGATCGAGCTGGGTGCCAATGGCGCTGCGCAGTGCTTTAATCTGTTTAACCAGCGCTTTGCTGCCCATTACCGCGCCAGCGATCAAATCTGAATGCCCGCCAACATATTTAGTCAGCGAATAGAGCGATAGATCCGCGCCATGCTCAATCGGGCGCTGAAACACAGGCCCCAGCAAAGTATTGTCGCAGGCGATGATCGGCCGATGCTGCTGCTGCCGTTCGATCTCGTCCGCCACGCGCTTAATCAGCGCGATATCCACCAGGCTGTTGGTTGGGTTTGCAGGTGACTCAATTAAAATAATCGAGACGCGCCCTTTGCTTATCGCTTCGGCGGCGGCTGCCTGTACGGAGGCTTCGCTCACGCCATCGGCGAATCCTACAGAAGCTACGCCCAGGCGATGAAAGGTTTTAGTCAGCAGGGTTTCGGTGCCGCCATATAAAGGCTGTGAATGCAGAATAACGTCGCCAGGCTCGACGAAGGCCAGCAGCGCGGTAGAGATGGCCGACATGCCGGAAGAGAACAGCGCCGCGCTTTCGCTGCGTTCATAAATCGCCAGGCGATCCTCGACGATTTCGCTGTTGGGATGATTAAAGCGGGAATAGACCAGACCGTTGCCTTCGCCTTCCGGCGGTTCCCGACGGCCAGAGACGTAATCGAAAAAGTCGCGGCCTTCTTCTGCACTGTTAAAGATAAAGGTAGAAGTCAGAAACACAGGCGGCTTAACCGCGCCTTCTGACAGCGCCGGATCGAAGCCGTAATTTAGCATCTGCGTGTCGGGTTGCAGCTCACGATCGCCGAGATGCGTTTTTTTTGCATGTTGCGTAGCCATAAGATCTCCTGCCGCGAGGGCAACGGTTTATTCTGAGCATAAGCTAGCACGGTGAGGTCTGAGCATTTAAATAAGTTAAAACACTAAGGTTAAAACTTAATGCATCATTAAATTCGGCAAAACACACATTTGGAAGTCTATATGTCTGAACGTCTACTCTCCATACGGGATACGGCAGTCTCGCAAAAGCCAGCTAAAAATGTGATAAACTTCGCTGCTTCTCCTGAGCCATTGACGAAATCGACGTAACCTATGAAACACACTGTAGAAGTCATGATCTCCGAGCAAGAGATCGCAAAACGTATCGCGGAACTGGGCCAACAAATCACCGAAGACTATCGCGACAGCGGCAGCGAAATGGTACTGGTCGGCCTGCTGCGCGGCTCCTTTATGTTTATGGCGGATCTTTGCCGCAAGATTGAAGTCTCGCACGAAGTCGATTTTATGACGGCTTCCAGCTACGGCAGCGGCATGTCCACCACGCGCGATGTGAAAATCCTCAAGGATCTGGATGAAGATATCCGTGGCAAAGATGTTTTGATCGTGGAAGACATTATTGATTCTGGCAACACGTTGAGCAAAGTGCGGGAAATTCTGCGCCTGCGCGAGCCGAAGTCGCTGGCGATCTGTACGCTGCTGGATAAGCCTGAGCGGCGGGAAGTGGAAGTGCCGGTGGAGTACGTAGGCTTTACTATCCCGGATAAATTTGTCGTGGGTTACGGCATCGATTACGCCCAGCGCTATCGCCATCTGCCTTATGTAGGCCACGTAGTGATGCTGGAAGAGTAAGCTTACCGCACGATCAACTAAGGCCGGATTTTCCGGCCTGATATATGATGCCGACTCGAAATCAGCTCGGGTTTTGCAAGCCTTTCAGCGCGTTAGCGATACCGGCATGGTGACGTTGTTCCAGCACGTCCATGCTGGAGGCACCGACCTCCAGGTCATGCAGATGGCCGTCCTGAATACCGTAAACCCAGCCGTGAATTTTAACATTCTGGCCGCGCTTCCAGGCGGACTGCATGATAGTGGAGTGGCCGAGGTTATAAACCTGCTCGATCACGTTGATTTCACAAAGTTTGTTAAAACGTTGCTCCGGCGTCGGCAGCTGTTTCAATGCCGAACTATGCTTGTACCACAGGTCGCGGATATGCAGCAGCCAGTTGTTGATCAGGCCCAGCTCCGGGTTTTCAACCGCTGCCTGCACGCCGCCGCAGCCATAGTGACCGCAGATAATGATGTGCTCCACCTGCAGAACTTCCACAGCGTACTGAACAACGGAAAGGCAGTTCAGATCCGTATGGATAACCAGGTTAGCCACGTTGCGATGAACGAACAGTTCGCCCGGCTCCAGGCCGGTTAAACGTTCGGCTGGTACACGGCTGTCGGAACAGCCAATCCAGAGGAAACGCGGCTTTTGCGCCAGCGACAGGCGTTCAAAAAAAGCCGGGTTTTCTTCTTTCAGCAGGCGAGACCACTCGCGATTGTTACTGATGAGAGTATCAATATCTTTCATTTTTATAGCGCCATAACTTGATATGCGTGGCAGTAATATAGGCCATCAAACTGTGATTTAAAACGCTAAACAAGAAAACCATACAAAACAGGGCACACTTTTACCTATGACTTATGCACTGGAACTCGAAAAACTGACCAAAACCTATGCAGGCGGCGTTCAGGCTTTGAAAGGAATCGACCTTAACGTCGAAGCGGGCGATTTCTATGCGCTGCTCGGCCCCAACGGCGCGGGCAAATCTACCACTATCGGCATTATCAGCTCGCTGGTGAACAAAACCTCCGGCAAGGTGCGGGTGTTTGGCTATGACCTGCAGCAGGATGTGGTCAACGCCAAGCGCCAGCTGGGCCTGGTGCCGCAGGAATTCAACTTCAACCAGTTTGAAACCGTGCAGCAAATCGTGGTCAGCCAGGCGGGCCTTTACGGCGTCGAGAAGAAAGATGCGCTGAGCCGGGCGGAAAAATATTTAAAGCAGCTGGATCTCTGGGATAAGCGCAACGAGCGCGCGCGTATGCTTTCCGGCGGCATGAAGCGCCGCCTGATGATCGCCCGCGCGCTGATGCACGAGCCAAAGTTGCTGATTCTGGATGAGCCGACAGCCGGCGTGGATATCGAACTGCGTCGCTCAATGTGGAGCTTTTTGCAGGATCTGAACGCCAGAGGCACCACCATTATCCTCACCACCCACTATCTGGAAGAGGCGGAAATGCTTTGCCGCAATATCGGCATCATTCAGCACGGCCAGCTGGTGGAGAACACCACCATGAAAGGGCTGCTTTCCAAGCTGAAATCGGAAACCTTTATTTTCGACCTGGCGGCGAAAAGCCCGCTGCCGCAGCTGGAAGGGTTTCAGTACCGGCTGGTGGATACCTCGACGCTGGAGGTAGAAGTTATGCGCGAGCAGGGGCTGAACAGCGTATTTAGCCAGCTTAGCCATCAGGGCGTAAAGGTATTGAGTATGCGCAACAAGGCCAACCGTCTTGAGGAGCTGTTTGTCGACCTGGTTAACGGGCGCAAAGGAGAAAAAGCATGACACATCTGTATTGGGTAGCCCTGAAAAGCATCTGGGGAAAAGAGATTAACCGCTTCGCCCGCATCTGGATCCAGACGCTGGTGCCGCCGGTAATCACTATGACGCTCTACTTTATTATCTTCGGCAACCTGATTGGTTCGCGTATCGGCGATATGCACGGCTTCAGCTATATGCAGTTTATCGTGCCGGGGCTGATTATGATGGCAGTGATCACCAACGCCTACGCTAACGTGGCATCTTCTTTCTTCAGCTCCAAGTTCCAGCGCAATATTGAGGAGCTGCTGGTAGCACCGGTGCCGACGCATGTGATTATTGCGGGCTACGTGGGTGGCGGCGTAGCGCGCGGCGTTTGCGTAGGTATTCTGGTTACAGCCGTTTCGCTGTTCTTTGTGCCTTTCCATGTGCACTCCTGGCTGATGGTGGCAGTGACGCTGCTGCTGACGGCGATCCTGTTCTCGCTGGCGGGCTTGCTGAACGCGGTTTTCGCCAAAACCTTCGACGATATCAGCCTGATCCCAACCTTCGTGCTGACGCCGTTGACCTATCTGGGCGGCGTGTTCTACTCGCTAACGCTGCTGCCGCCTTTCTGGCAGACGGTGTCAAAGCTGAACCCGATCGTCTATATGATTAGCGGCTTCCGCTTCGGCTTTTTAGGCATTAACGACGTGCCGCTGGTGTTTACTCTCGGCGTGCTCGTGGCCTTTATCGTGGTGTTCTATCTGCTGGTCTGGACGCTGATCCAGCGCGGAAGAGGGCTGCGTACCTGATTTTGTCTGTTTTGCTAAACCCGGCTTTGCGCCGGGTTTTGTTTTTTACAGGCCTGGAGTCAGCGCGGCTAATGACGGATGGCGCAGCCGCATTGCGACATTTCTCCTGGTTTCGCCTTGCCCAGGTGGGAGTGCCTGCATTGCAGCTGGCCCTCGCGCCAGGCGCCGCCGATATCGGTACGCTCTTCCAGCAAACGATTCAATGCTTCGGCAACCTGTAAATCGCAGGGCTGTGACCAACTGGTAAGATGCCAGGTTGTCGCGCGCGCCTCGTCCAAATCGCCAAAGCCGACCACGCCGATATGCGCGCCTTGCCCGAAATCGCGGATAGCCTGCATAGCGCCAAAGGCCAGCAAATCATTTTCACAGAACAGCGCGTTAATACGCTCGGAGGCGCGAGCCTGTTTCAGATAGGTAGTCATCGCCTGCCAGCCCAATTCGCGATCGCTGCCGCCTGCGGTTAACACCACATCCAGCCTGATCCCTTCAGTTGCCAGCGAGGCGGCATAGCCTGCCAAACGCGGCGAATGAAGATCGCTGACGCTCATGTAGCCGAAGCGCTGATAGTGCTGGCTCAGCAGCAGGCGGCCAATCTCTACGCCAGCACTGTAGTCATCCACGCCGATAGATTCCGCATGGGTGCTGCACAGGTGCACGGCCGGAACGCCGACCGGAGCCGCTTCGGCAGGCATATCGCCCAGCAGAATCGCGCCGTCAACGGGCATCTGTTCCGCCAGCGAACCGCTGTCGTTAAACAACAGCGGCACGCCGCCACGCAGGGCGAGCTGGCGGGTAATTTCATTCAGCATTTTTCCATGCTGCGGCTGGGCAAAATCAGCGCTGATAACCGCAATCCGCTTTGCGGGCGCGGCTTGATCGCTCTTGTTCATCATAGGGCTGCCTTGTTAACCAAAGATTAACAAAATAGAGTAATCCGTCGTGCGGTAACAGCCTGGAAGCGTAATTGTGTGGCGAGGTTCATTTTTTTCAGAAATGGCGGCGCGCCTGGCTTAGCCACGGCGCGCCGTTAAAACAGAGCGGAAAGGGGATCAGGCGACCTGAACCGGCACCGCTTTCGCCAGGCGCTTCATCACGTTATCGCCTTCGAAATAGGCGACCTTCGGCTGCCATTCGCGGGCTTCGGCATCCGGCATGGTCACGTAAGAGCAGATAATCAGAATATCGCCCTCGCAGGCGCAGCGTGCGGCGGCACCGTTGACGGAAATGATTTTCGATCCGCGTTCGGCGGCGATGGCGTAAGTGGAAAAACGCTGGCCGTTGGTCACGTTATAAATATCGATCGCTTCATACTGCAGGATGCCGGAAGCCTCCAGAAAATCCTGATCGATGGCGCAGGAGCCTTCATAGTTGAGATCTGCCTGGGTCACTTTAACCCGGTGTAGTTTGCCCTGCAGCATGGTACGGTTCATCTTTTACCTCTGGTGAAAATAAAAAGGCGCTAGGCCGTTAAATCAACCTGCTGATTATCTATCAGGCGCGCTTTGCCCAGCCAGGCCGCCATCAGGATCACCGCGCTTTTGCTCTCGGTGGTCAGCGGCAGTAACGTTTCGGCATCGACAATCGCCAGGCCATCGGCACGCAGACCGTGAATCGCCAGGGCGGCTTCCGCATCGGCGATAATCTCATCCACATGGCGCTCTCCATTGGACAATCTTTCCGCCATGCTGTTCATTACGCGGCTGAGCGCGGGCGCAATTTTGCGCTCATCCGCGCTCAGGTAGCCGTTGCGTGAGCTGAGCGCCAGGCCATCTTTGGCGCGCACGGTCGGCACGCCGACAATTTCAATATCGTAGCCCATATCCGCGACCATTTTGCGGATTAGCGCCAGCTGCTGAAAATCTTTCTCGCCGAAGCAGGCCAGATCGGGCTGGACCAGGTTAAACAGCTTGCTGACGATGGTGGAGACGCCGCGAAAATGGCCCGGACGGCTGGCGCCTTCCAGCAGCGACGAAAGGCCCGGCACCTCGACAAAAGTCTGCTCGCCCAGCCCTTGCGGGTAGATGTCCGCAGGCGCGGGCGCGAAAACCAAATCGACCTTGCGGCGGTTCAGCTTTTCACAGTCTTCCTGTAACGTGCGCGGATAGCGAGCCAGATCGTCAGGACGCTCGAACTGCATCGGGTTAACGAAAATGGTGGTGACAACGATATCGGCGCGCTCGCGGGCTTCGTCCACCAGCGTCATATGACCGTCATGCAGATTGCCCATGGTAGGCACCAGCGCGATGCGCTTGCCTTCCTGGCGCCAGCGACGGATTTCGCGCCGCAGCATGGGTAAAGTTTCAATAATCAGCACTTGCAGCTCCCGTCTCAGTAAAAACTGTGTTCTGCAGCAGGATACGTTCCCGCTTCGACTTCCGCCACATATTGCCGAATGGCCGCTCGCATTTCCCCAGCTTCCAGCAGGAAATTTTTGGCGAATTTAGGAATATGCCCGCCGGTAATGCCAAAGGCGTCATGCATCACCAGGATTTGGCCATCGGTGACATTGCCCGCGCCGATGCCGATAACCGGAATAGCCAGCGCCTCGGTGACGCGCTGCGCCAGCTCCACAGGTACACATTCCAGCACTACCATCTGCGCGCCAGCCGCTTCCAGCGCCAGCGCGTCGGCCAGCAGCTTGTCTGCCGCCTCGCTTTCGCGGCCCTGCACCTTATAGCCGCCAAAGATATTCACCGACTGCGGCGTTAAACCCAGGTGACCGCAAACCGGTACGGCGCGATCGGTAAGCTGGCGGACGGTTTCGCTCAGCCAGGCGCCGCCTTCGATTTTGACCATATTGGCGCCCGCGCGCATCAGCTCGGCCGAACTGGCGCAGGCCTGCTCTGGCGTGGCGAAGGTCATAAATGGCAGATCGGCCATCAGCAGCGCGGCAGGCGCGCCGCGACGAACAAGACGGGTATGATAAACAATGTCTTCCAGCGTGACCGGTAGCGTGGAGTCGTGGCCCTGAACGACCATGCCAAGCGAATCGCCGACCAGCATTACCTGAATGCCTTCATCGGCAAACAGACGGGCAAAGCTGAAGTCATAAGCGGTAATGGAGGCGAACTTGCGCCCGCTCTTTTTCCACTGGCGAAGGGTGGAGACCGTTGTCGGTTTCATCACAACCTCTGAGTAAAAATTTAGGTGGGCGTATCTTAATGGAACTGCTGTAGCCTGGCTACCAGGGGCGAATGGCGCTGCTGTCCAGGGTGGCAAGAAGGGTCTTAAGCGGAGTACCGTCCGGGAAAACCAGCTCTGGCGCAATCTCCAGCAGCGGCGCCAGCATAAAGGCGCGATTGTGCATATCGTAGTGCGGCACGATCAGACGCGGCGTGTTTAGCGTCAGATCGCCGAACAGCATAATATCCAGATCCAGCGTGCGCGGCCCCCAGCGTTCATCCTTGCGGACGCGGCCATGCTCCAGCTCAATACGCTGGGTCTGGTCAAGCAGCGCTTCCGGCGCCAGATCGGTTTCCAGCAGCACGGCGGCATTAAGATAGTCTGGCTGATCTGGCGGCCCGTAAGGCGGCGTGCGGTAAAGCGAAGAGACGGCGCGCAGGCTGGTTTGCGGCAATGCGGCCAGTGCATCAAGCGCAGACTGCACCTGATGCAAAGGATCGGCAAGATTGCTGCCTAAGGCGAGATACGCCCTCATGCGTTGCTGTTGCTGCCATCGCGGCGTGGGCCAGGCACGCGCTTGCGCGGGCGTCGGGTACGGCGGCGCGGCACCGGATCGTCGCCCAGTGTATTCAGCATAGTTTTCTGCTGTGGCGGCGCGGCTACCTGGAATTCGTTCCACCAGGCTGAGAGGCGCAGCAGCTCCTGGTTGTTTTCCACTTCGGCGCGTAGCGCCAGCAGATCGTAAGCTGCGCGGAATTTAGGATGCTCCATCAGCTTCCAGGCGCGCTTGCCGTGACGGCGAGAAAGGCGTAGCTGCAGCTGCCAGATATCGCGCACCAGCGTAGTAATGCGTTTTGGAATAGCCAGCGAGCGGCAGGCTTCGTCCAGCACGTCGTTCATCGCCAGCGCAAAAGCATCGTAGTAGGCCAGGCCGCTCTCCTGTGCGATCTTCTGCGCCGCTTCCAGTTGCGGATACCAGAAAATAGCAGAGAACAGGAAGGCCGGATTCACGCGCATATCGTTATGAATGCGGTTATCGGTGTTTTTCAGCACCTGAACGATCATCCGTTCCATATTGCTGTCGCCCTTATCCGTAAAGTAACGGGTAATCAGCGGGAACAGCGGCTGGAACAGCTGATATTCACGCAGCTGCAAATAGGTGGTGTAGCCGTAACCGGCCTGCAGCAGCTTCAGCGTCTCTTCAAACAGGCGCGCTGGCGGGATATCGTGCAGCAGCGTTGCCAGGCGTGGGATTGGCTCTGCCGTTTCAGCAGCGATGCTCATATCCAGTTTGGCGGCAAAGCGGATCACGCGCAGCATGCGCACCGGATCTTCGCGGTAGCGCGTTTCCGGATCGCCAATCAGGCGGATAATGCCCTGCTGGAGATCTTTCAGGCCGCCGACATAGTCGCGCACGCTGAAATCCGCCACGCTGTAATAGAGGCTGTTGATGGTCAGATCGCGGCGCTGGGCATCATCTTCAATGGTGCCGAAGATATTGTCGCGCAGCAGCATGCCGTTCTGGCCGCGCTGCGAGCTGTTGCGATCGGATTCCTGCTGTTCCGCTTCATGATGGCCGCGGAAGGTGGCGACCTCGATGATTTCCGGGCCGAACATCACGTGGGCCAGGCGAAAGCGGCGGCCAACCAGACGGCAGTTGCGGAACAGCTTGCGCATCTGCTCCGGCGTGGCGTTGGTGGTCACATCGAAATCTTTGGGTTTTTTGCCCAGCAGTAAATCGCGGACGCCACCACCAACAAGGTAGGCCTCATAACCGGCTTTATTCAGTCGGTACAATACCTTGAGGGCATTTTCACTGATGTCTTTACGCGAGATAGCATGTCCGTCGCGCGGGATCACGGTCATCTCAGGCGCTTTTGCCTCCTCAACGGGCGCTTCGCCTTCGCGGCTCAAAACTTTTCGGCAAAAATTAGCAACTCGGGTAAAAATGGGACACCTCGATAGTGACGTTAAAGCTGGGCGATAAAAAACAGCGGCTAATCATAGCTCAGTGCGACGCGTTTGAGAATGCTCATCTCCGATCCTGCCCTTTTTCAGGCCAGAGCGGATGCGCCTGTTCACCTTTCGCTAACCATCCTGCAACAGGATATTCCGGCGCGGCACGCGGGTTAAATCCCAGGCGGCGACAGCTTTTTCCAGCAGCGTGGGAAGCGTTTCGTCCCGCCATCCTTCGCTAACCGGCTGGCCTAAAAAGCGTAGCGCCTGCACCAGCACGGGACGTGGATCGCCTTCCGGCAGCGGCGGCGCGTGATTCTGCTTGGAAAGCTTGTTGCCGTCGGCGCTGACCGCCAGCGGCAGATGCAGATAGCCCGGAACCGGCCAGCCGAAACGCTGGTAAAGGTTGATTTGCCGCACCGTAGGCTCGATCAAATCGGCGCCTCTGACAATTTCCGTCACGCCCTGGAAATGATCGTCCACCACCACGGCCAGGTTATAGGCAAACAAACCGTCGCGGCGATGAATAATAAAGTCTTCCTGCGCCAGTGCTGCATCGGCAACCACTTCGCCACGCAAAATATCAGAAAAATGCTTAACGGGTTGGTCGACTCGTAAACGCAGTGCCGCATCGGCCGGGCCGTGGCCGCGCGTCCGGCAATAGCCGTCATACAGACCGCCGATTTGGCGGATACGGCTGCGCGTGCAGGTGCAGTAATAGCTGTGACCCTGCTCATTAAGCCAGGCCAGCGCTTCCCGATAGGCCTGGTGACGCTGCGACTGCCAGAGCACCTCGCCATCCCAGTGCAGGCCATACTGCTCCAGCTGCTGAAGAATGCGCTGCGCGGCACCCGGCACTTCACGAGGCGGATCGATATCTTCGATGCGCACCAGCCATTTGCCCTGCTGCGAGCGAGCCTGCAGGTAACTGCCAAGCGCGGCGATCAGCGAGCCGAAGTGAAGTTCACCGGAAGGGGAAGGGGCGAAGCGCCCGATGCAGGTTGACACGGAAACAGAGACAGGCAGTGAAGCCGGAGCCTCACTGCACAATCCATTAGCCATTAACCGGCCATTTGTTTTTCGCGGATTTCCGCCAGCGTTTTACAGTCGATGCAAAGATCGGCGGTAGGACGTGCTTCAAGGCGACGAATACCGATTTCAACGCCGCAGGAATCGCAGTAGCCGAAATCGTCATCTTCTACTTTCTTCAGCGTCTTCTCGATCTTTTTGATCAGTTTGCGCTCGCGGTCACGGTTACGCAGTTCAAGACTGAACTCTTCTTCCTGTGCTGCCCGGTCAACCGGATCGGGGAAGTTAGCGGCTTCATCTTGCATATGCGTGACCGTGCGATCAACTTCATCCCGAAGCTGGTTACGCCAGGCTTCAAGGATTTTCTTGAAATGCGCCAGCTGGGCTTCATTCATGTACTCTTCGCCCGGCTTCTCCTGATAAGGTTCCACACCAGCGATGGCGAGAATACTCAGGGACGAGGTTTTACGGTTTTGCCCTTCTTGCATGTTGTTTCTCCTGGATAACACGCACTATCGATCCCCAGCGGGGATAAAAACAGGTCGCTATAAATAGCAGAAGCGATCAAGGTTGGCAATTATTCCTGAACATCCCTTGACAAGGCTGTGAGGAAAAGCGTATCTGATGCGACTTAAGACCCTTCATATAACAGTTAATTGCGTCAGACTTAACAATTCACCATCAGTTCCTTCTTTAATACCAAACCTTCAGGCGAGAAGCTCGCTTTACAGGCAAGCAGCTCGACCCCGCTTGCGCGCGCCTGAGCCATGAGTTCTGCGTATCGTGCATCTATATGACGCGCCGGGGCGACGTCCTCAATCCCCGAGTGCAGAACGGCAAATAAAAGCACCGCGCGTTCGCCGTTTTCCGCAATCTTCGCCAGTTCGCGCAGATGCTTCTGGCCCCGCTCGGTGACCGCATCCGGGAAGTAGCCCTTACCCTGTTGTAAGAGCGTCACGGATTTGACTTCAATATAGCAGTTGACGCGATCCTCTGCCTTTAACAGGAAATCAATTCGGCTCTTTTCGGTGCCGTACTTCACTTCGCTGCGTAGATCCGTGTAGCCGCTTAAGGCCGGGATTTGCCCGGCCAGCAACGCTTCCTTTACCAGCATATTGGCGCGCAGCGTATTAACGCAGATCCAGTGATTCTGCTGGGTCTGCGTCAGTTCCCAGCTATGCGGATATTTCCTGGTTTTACTCTCTGACGTGGAGTACCACACGGTATCGCCTGGCGTAGCGCAGCCGGTCATCGCACCGGTATTGGCGCAGTGCAGCGTCAGCTCTGTGCCGTCTGGCGTAATGACATCGGCCAGAAAGCGTTTATAGCGTTTAACCAGCGTGGCCTGGCGCAGCGGCGGATCAAAATTCATAAAATTTCCTGTTGCAGCTCCCAGCTCGCCAGTTCCCGGTAGCGCGTGCGGCCTTTACTGAACAGCGACTCGAAAAGCGCAAAGCGCTCTACGCGAAACTGCCAGCTGAAATTACGCGGCGGCAGCGCGACCGGCTGATGAGCATTACGGAACAATGTTACATGCGGATGAAAGGGCAGCGGACTTTGATAACAGCCGCTGCGCGCGGCCTGTGAGCGCAGAAGACCAGCCAACTGCAATAGCCCGCGCGGCGCCTGCTTCGGCCCAAGCCAAACCACGCCCGAACGCGGCCAGTGACCAGCATCGTCCAGCTTCAGGGTAAACGGCGGCTGTTTAATTTTTCCGGCCATTTGTATTAGCGCACGGCGCTTCTCTGCGCTGATTTCACCAAGAAAAGCCAGCGTCAGATGCAGATTGGCGGCCGCTATCGGGCGTCCCGTCTCTTCTGCAAAGGTCGCGGCTCGCCATTCAATCACGCTCTGGCTGCTCTCTTCCGGCAGCGCGATGCCGAAAAACACTCTTTTTTGCTCGCTCATGGCGCTCTCCGGTATTCCAGAAGCAGGAATGCTACAATGCCCGGCAACTTAAGGCCAGGAGCAGAGAAGTGAGTTCATTACCAGTCAGCGCTGTATTGCCCGAGCTGCTGGCGGCCCTGCGGGATGCTCCGCAGGTGCTGCTGGCGGCACCGACCGGCGCGGGAAAATCAACATGGCTGCCGTTGCAGCTTCTGCCGCAGGTTAGCGGGCGTATTCTGCTGCTGGAGCCGCGCAGGCTGGCGGCGCGCAACGTGGCGCAGCGGCTGGCGGAACAGCTTGGCGAAGAACCGGGCCAGACTGTGGGCTATCGTATGCGCTCAGAAAGCCGTAGCGGGCCGTCCACGCGGCTGGAAGTGGTCACGGAAGGCATCCTTACCCGCATGCTACAGCAGGATCCAATGCTGGAAGGCGTGTCGCTGGTGATTCTGGATGAGTTTCACGAACGCAGCCTGCAGGCCGATCTGGCGCTGGCGCTATTGCTGGACGTGCAGCAAGGGCTGCGCGAGGATCTGAAAATCCTGCTGATGTCGGCCACGCTGGACAACCAGCGCCTGCAAAAACTGCTGCCGGACGCGCCGTCAATCTGTTCTGAAGGGCGTTCTTTCCCCGTCGAGCGACGTTATGCTTCCCTCTCTGCCAGCTATCGGTTTGAAGAGGCGGTCGCCCGCCAGGTCAGCGAACTGCTGCGGGAAGAGCATGGCTCGCTGCTGCTCTTTTTGCCTGGCGTAGGAGAAATTCAGCGGGTGCAGACGCAACTGGCTTCGCTGGTCGGCAGCGATGTCGATCTCTCTCCTTTATATGGCGCGCTGCCGCTGGCGGATCAGCGCAAGGCTATTCTTCCTGCGCCTGCTGGCCGCCGTAAAGTGGTGCTGGCGACCAATATCGCGGAAACCAGCCTGACGATTGAAGGCATTCGGCTGGTAGTGGACAGCGCGCTGGAACGCACGGCGCTGTTCGATACGCGTACCGGCTTAACTCGCCTGCAAACGCAGCGCGTCAGCCAGGCTTCTATGACCCAGCGCGCCGGACGTGCGGGACGTCTGGAGCCGGGCATTTGCCTGCATCTGCTGGCAAAAGAGCAGGCGGAGCGCGCGGCGGCCCATAGCGACGCGGAGATATTACAGAGCGATTTAAGCTCGCTGTGGCTGGATTTGCTGCAGTGGGGCTGCCATAACGTCGCGCAGCTTACCTGGCTGGATACGCCGCCCGCAGCGAACCTGGCGCAGGCGCAGCGGCTGCTTGTCCAGCTCGGCGCAGCTACTGAGGCAGGCCAACTGACGGCCAAGGGCAGAAAAATGGCTGCGCTCGGCAGTGAGCCGCGCTTCGCCGCTATGCTGATCGATGCGGGCGATGATGCGGACAGCGTCGCCACGGCAGCTATGCTGGTTGCGATACTGGAGGAGCCGCCGCGCGGCAGTAGCGATCTGCGCGATGCGCTGCACCGTCGCCAGCCTAACTGGCAGCAGCGGGCCAGACAGCTGCAACAGCGGCTGCGGCTAAGTGGCGGCGCGGTTGATACGGGGCTGGCGGCTTCCCTGCTGGCGGGCGCTTTTCCCGATCGTATCGCCCGGCGTCGCGGTATGGAAGGACGTTATCAGTTGGCTAACGGCATGGGCGCAATGCTGGATCGCGAAGATGCGTTCACGCGTTACGAATGGCTGCTGGCGCCAAATTTGCTTCAAAGCGGCGCGCAGCCGGACGCCAGAATATTGCAGGCTTTGCCGCTGGAGATCGATACGCTGATCAAACAGCGGCCGCAGCTGGTTGGGCAGCGCGTAGAGGTAGAGTGGAACGACGAGCGCGGCTCACTTTCCGCCTGGCGTCGCGAGCAAATTGGCGAACTGGTGCTAAAATCGCAGCCGTTAAGCAAACCAGATGAAGAAATACTGCATCCGGCAATGCTGCGCTGGATCCGCAACAAAGGGTTATCGGTGCTGAACTGGACAACAGCGGCAGAGCAGCTGCGCGTGCGGCTGGTCTGCGCCGCGCAGTGGCTGCCGGAGCAGGCCTGGCCAGCGGCCAGCGAGGCAGACTTGTTGGCTAGTCTTGAAGAGTGGCTGCTGCCGATGATGAACGGCGTGCGCGATGCAAAAGGGCTAAAGCAGATCGACTGCGTCAACGCGCTATTACAATTGCTCACATGGTCGCAACGCCAGCAGCTGGATACTGTGCTGCCAACTCATTACACTGTGCCCACCGGAAGCCGGTTGCCGATCCGCTACGATGAAGAGAAACCGCCAGCGCTGGCCGTGCGGCTTCAGGAAATGTTCGGCGAGGCGCAAAATCCCAGCGTGGCCGAAGGGCGTGTTCCGCTGGTGCTGGAGCTGCTTTCGCCCGCGCAGCGGCCATTGCAGATTACGCGCGATCTGGCGGCGTTCTGGCAGGGCGCATATCGCGAAGTGCAGAAAGAGATGAAGGGACGCTATCCCAAACATCTCTGGCCCGACGATCCGGCCACGGCGCTGCCGACGCGGCGCACCAAAAAGTATTCTTCGCCTTCCTGAGCCGCGTTTCGGAAGGTTCCCGTTCCACAGCAACAGATGTAAGAACAAAGTAGTCGGCCTTGCCGACTACGGCCCCGGAGAAAAGAAACAAATGTCAGACGATCGCGAACCTATCGGGCGTAAAGGTAAACAGCCCAAACCCCCGGGCAAAGCGCCGGGACGAGGTCGCCGCAGGGATGTTGCTTTTCAGGAAGACGATTATGATAACGAGGAGACAGTACCCGTGCCACGTAAAGGAAAAGGGCGCCCGCCGCGTAAAAAAAGAGGCTGGCTGAGCTTAATCATCAAGCTGCTGCTGGTGTTTATCGTCATTATGGCGGTTTATGGCGTTTATCTCGATTCACAGATCCGCAGCCGCATCGACGGCAAAGTCTGGCAGCTGCCGGCCGCGGTCTATGGCCGTATGGTCAACCTTGAGCCAGGCATGGCTTACAACAAGAAAGAGATGATCGCGCTATTAGAGGGCACGCAGTACCGCGAGGTTACGCGCATGACGCGTCCTGGCGAATTCACCGTGCAGGCTAACAGCATTGAGCTGATCCGCCGTCCTTTCGATTTCCCGGACAGCAAGGAAGGCCAAATCCGCGCGCGGCTAAGCTTTAATAACGATTCGCTTACCGAAATCAAAAACCTCGATAGCGGCCGCGATTTCGGCTTCTTCCGCCTCGACCCGCGCCTGATCACCATGCTGCAATCGCCGAATGGCGAGCAGCGGTTGTTTGTGCCGCGTTCGGGCTTCCCGGACCTGCTGGTAGATACGTTAGTAGCTACCGAGGATCGGCATTTCTATCAGCACGACGGCATCAGCCTTTACTCCATTGGCCGCGCCTTCCTGGCAAATATCACGGCAGGCAAAGCGGTGCAGGGCGGCAGTACGCTGACGCAGCAGCTGGTGAAAAACCTCTTTCTGACCAATAAGCGCTCGCTGTGGCGTAAAGCCAACGAAGCCTACATGGCTTTGATTATGGATGCGCGCTACAGCAAGGATCGCATTCTTGAACTGTACCTGAACGAGGTTTACCTGGGTCAGGCAGGCAACGATCAGATCCGCGGTTTCCCGCTGGCGAGCCTCTATTATTTTGGCCGTCCGGTGGACGAACTGAGTCTGGATCAGCAGGCGCTGCTGGTGGGCATGGTGAAAGGCGCATCGCTTTATAACCCGTGGCGCAATCCAAAACTGGCGCTGGAACGCCGTAACCTGGTGCTGCGTCTGCTACAGCAGCAAAAGGTGATCGACCAGGAGCTGTACGACATGCTCAGCGCGCGTCCGCTAGGCGTGCAGCCGAAAGGCGGCGTGATTACGCCACAGCCTGCATTTATGCAGATGGTGCGCAATGAGCTGCAGGCGAAGCTGGGCGATAAAGTAAAAGATCTTTCCGGCGTGAAAATTTTCACTACGCTGGATCCGGTCTCGCAGGACGCGGCAGAAAAAGCGGTGGAGGATGGGATTCCGGCGCTGCGTAAACAGCGCAAGCTGAACGATCTGGAAACAGCGATGGTCATCGTCGATCGCTTCAGTGGTGAAGTACGCGCGATGGTCGGCGGTGCCGATCCGCAGTTTGCAGGCTATAACCGTGCGCTACAGGCGCGCCGCTCGATCGGCTCACTGGCGAAGCCAGCGACCTATCTGACCGCGCTGAGCCAGCCGGATACCTATCGCCTGAACACCTGGATCGCCGATAACCCGATTGCGCTGAAACAGCCAAACGGGCAGCTCTGGAAACCGCAGAACGACGACCATCGTTTTAGCGGCCAGGTAATGCTGGTGGATGCGCTGGCGCACTCTATGAACGTGCCGACGGTCAATCTGGGCATGACGCTGGGGCTGCCGCAGGTCGTGGATACCTGGGGCAAACTGGGCGTGCCGAAAGATCAGCTTCAGGCCGTGCCGGCCATGCTGCTTGGCGCGCTGAACCTGACGCCAGTAGAAGTGGCGCAGGCTTTCCAGACCATCGCCAGCGGCGGTAACCGCGCCCAGCTTTCCGCGCTGCGTTCGGTGATTGCGGAAGATGGCACCGTGCTTTACCAAAGCTTCCCGCAGGCGGAGCGAACTGTTCCGTCTCAGGCGGCTTATCTGACGCTTTATGCGATGCAGCAGGTAGCGGAAGAAGGAACGGCGCGCGCTTTAGGCTCACGCTATCCAAAAGCGCATCTGGCCGCTAAAACAGGTACCACCAACAACCAGATCGACAGCTGGTTCGCTGGTGTGGACGGCAAAGAAGTGGCGATTACCTGGATTGGCCGCGATAACAACCAGAGCACTAAGCTTTACGGTGCCAGCGGTGCGATGCAGATTTATCGCCGCTATCTGGATAACCAGGCGCCAATGCCGCTGATCTCGACGCCGCCGGAAGATATCGCGCCGATGAACGTCGATTCCGCCGGCAACTTTGTTTGCGGCACGGGCAGCAGCAGCTGGCGTACGCTACCGGTCTGGACCACGGATGCCAATGCGCTCTGCCAGCAGCAGATGCAGATCCAGCAGCAACAAATGCAGCAGCAACAGGATCAGCAGCAGATGCTCAACCCGTCGCAGCCGCAAAATGAGCAGAAGGATGCTGACGGCGTAGCTGGCTGGATCAAGGACATGTTTGGTAAATAACTGAAGTGTTACGAAAAGCCGGTTTCTGACGAACCGGCTTTTTTTGCTTTCAACCTCGGCGTCAGCCTTGCAGTAAACAGAAAAAAAGCCGCTTTTCGTTCAGGCTTGCTTATCGATGACTTATTTTCCTGCCTCAGGCTGGTACAAATCCGGGTTCTTCAGGAGAGAAAGGCCCCGATTTTTTCTTGCGAAAGTTCCGGCAATTCGCCTATTATCCTGTCGTTATAATAATAATTCTCGTTTACATTCCAATTTTTCATTCAGAGAATCGCTAAATGGCTATTTCATCTTTGAAATCATCGGCTTCGCCAGTGAATACTCCTTTATGCCTTCTGGCCTGCCTTGTTGCTGCCGCGCTTTCCCCTTCGGCTTTTGCCGCTGGCGAACAGACCATTACCGTTAGCGCAGATGCCGCAGCGTCCGCCGAAAATGCCTGGGGCCCGGCGCCGACCATCGCCGCCAAACACAGCGCTACCGGCACTAAAACCGATACGCCGATTGAAAAAAATCCGCAGTCCGTTTCCGTGGTGACGCGCCAGGAGCTGGATACGCATCAGTTTCAGTCGGTCAAGGAAGCACTGGGCTATACGCCAGGCGTTACGGTAAGCAGCCGTGGCGCTTCCAACACCTATGATTTAGTCATTATTCGCGGTTTCTCCGCTGTTGGACTAAATCAAAACAATTACCTTGACGGCCTGAAGCTGCAGGGCGATTTCTATAATGATGCGGTCATTGATCCTTACATGCTTGAGCGTGTGGAACTCATGCGCGGCCCAACGTCGGTCCTGTATGGCAAAAGCAGTCCTGGCGGAATTGTCTCAATGGTCAGTAAACGTCCAACGACCGAACAGCTACGTGAAGTTCAGTTTAAAATGGGCACGGATAACCTGATGCAAACCGGTTTTGACTTCAGCGATGCGCTGGATGACAGCGGCGAGTTTTCTTATCGCCTGACCGGTGTGGCTCGTTCAAACAATGAACAGCAGGAGAGCGCAAAACAGCAGCGTTATGCCATTGCGCCATCATTTACCTGGCGTCCGGACGATAGAACTAATTTCACCTTCCTCTCTTATTTCCAGAACGAGCCGCAGACGGGCTATTACGGCTGGCTGCCGAAAGAGGGCACGGTTCAGCCGCTGCCGAACGGCGGCCGTCTCTCATCCAGCTTTAGCGAGGCGGCCAGCAATAATAGCTATTCCCGTAACCAGAAAATGGTCGGCTACAGCTTTGAACACGGTTTTAACGATACTTTTACCGTGCGGCAAAATCTGCGCTTCTCGCAGATGAAAACTTCACAGCAGAGCGCGTACGGCACTGGGCTGTGTAATAACAGCATGAACGGGTTCAACGCTTACTGTCAGGCGCTAACTGCAGAACAGCAGGCCCATTATCTGGGACGCGGCACTATTGTTGATCAGGAGCGCTTGCAGAACTTTAGCGTAGATACGCAGTTACAGAGCGATTTTGCCACTGGCTCAATGAAGCATACGCTATTGACCGGCCTGGATTTTTCACGGATGCGCAACGATATCAGTGCGCTATACGGTAATGCTCCTTCGCTGGATCTGAATAATTTGCCGTCAATGAGCGATGTCGATTTTGGCAACGCCGTACCTTATCAAATGAATGAGTCTAAGCAGACCGGGCTGTACGTGCAGGATCAGGCTGAATGGGACAAATGGGTGTTTACCCTGGGCGGTCGTTACGACTGGTCGACTCAGGCAACAACCGTTCGCGCCGACAATGGCTATATTGAGCGCAACGATCGTCAGTTCACCTGGCGCGGCGGCGTGAACTATTTGTTTGATAACGGCATTACGCCATACTTCAGCTATAGCCAGTCTTTCGAGCCGAATGCGTTCAGCCTTTATAGCACGCCGCGCGTCGCCTACACGCCTTCCAAAGGCGAGCAGTATGAAGCGGGCGTGAAGTATGTGCCGAAAGATATGCCGGTTGTGGTAACGGGCGCGCTGTATCAACTGACTAAAAGCGATACATTGACGACCGATCCCAATAACGCGCTTAATCAGGTTCCGGCTGGCGAGATCCGCGCCCGCGGCCTTGAATTAGAAAGCAAAGCCGCGTTGACACAAAGTATCAATGTAACCGCGTCTTATACCTATACAGAGGCACAATATACTAAAGACACAACCCTGAAAGGCAATACGCCAGTACAGGTTCCTAAGCATATGGCTTCCCTGTGGGGCGACTACACCTTTAATAGCGGTGCGCTAAGCGGCTTCACCGTCGGCGCGGGCGGACGCTTTATCGGCTCCAGCTATGGCGATCCGGCCAACACTTTTAAAGTCGGTAGCGCTGCGGTAATGGATGCGGTAGTAAAATATGATCTGGGGCGTTTTGGTCTCTATGGTTCCAGCGTTGCGCTTAACGTTAATAACCTGCTGGATCGTGACTATGTCGCCAGCTGCTTCGAAACCTATGGCTGTTTCTGGGGCGCAGGTCGCCAGATTGTCGGCACCGCCACCTTCCGTTTCTAATCTTTAAATCGGGCGCGGCCAGCCGCGCCCACCAATCAGAAGATCGTTATGCACTCTCCGCACGCTACAGATAGCACTTTCTCTCTGCATCAAACCTCTTTCGCCGTGCCCGGTCGTATTCTGTTGCAACCACTGTCGCTGACTTTTCCCGCTGGCAAAGTTTGCGGTCTGATTGGTCATAACGGCTCCGGCAAATCCACGCTGCTTAAGCTGCTGGGCCGTCATCATGAGGCAACCAGCGGCGAAGTGCGGCTTAATGATAAAGCGGTGGCGCAGTGGCCTGCGAAGCTATTTGCCCGTGAGGTCGCCTATCTGCCGCAGCAGCTGCCAGCGGCTGAAGGCATGACGGTGCGGGAACTGGTATCGATGGGGCGCTATCCCTGGCACGGTGCGCTGGGGCGTTTTGGTAATGAAGATCGCGAATGTGTCGAGGAGGCGATTGCGCTGGTAGGCCTGAAACCTTTCGCCTCCAGGCTGGTTGACAGCCTGTCCGGCGGCGAACGGCAGCGTGCCTGGATTGCAATGCTGGTAGCGCAGAACAGCCGCTGCCTGCTGCTGGACGAGCCGACTTCTGCGCTGGATATTGCTCATCAGGTTGAAGTACTGGCGCTGATCCAGCAGCTTAGCCGCGAACGAGGGCTGACGGTAATCGCCGTACTGCACGATATCAATATGGCTGCACGCTATTGCGACCACCTTGTTGCGCTGCGCAGCGGCGGCATGATAGCGCAGGGTGATGCCGCCGCGATTATGCAACCGCAGGTGCTGCAGGAAATTTACGGAATTCCAATGGGGATTTTGCCGCATCCGGACGGCGGCACGCCGGTAAGCTTTGTTTACTAAAGGGACGACTATGCCGGATTTTGATCGCCGCCGTTTATTAATGGCGATGGCGCTTGCGCCTTTGCTGCCTGTTTTTTCAGGCCGGGCCGCCTCAGATATTGACCCTACGCGCATTATCTCGCTGGAGTGGCTACCGACCGAGCTGCTGATGGCGTTGGGCGTCGCGCCGATGGGCGCAGCGGAAATGTATAACTATCAGCTGTGGGTCGGCGAACCGAAATTGCCTGATACAACAGTCGATGTCGGCCTGCGTACCGAACCCAATCTGGAACTGATGGTGCAGATGCGGCCTTCGTTAATTCTCTATTCTGCTGGCTACGGCCCGGCAAAAGAAAAGTTTGCCAAAATCGCGCCTGCAATGGGGTTTGCCTTCAGCGATGCCAGCGGCGAGCCGCTGACCGTAGCGCGGCAGTCGCTAATGCAGCTGGCTGAACGTATTGGCCGTGTGCCGCAGGCGCAGCAGCATCTGACAGAGTTTGATGCCTTTATCGCTGCGGCCAAAACGCGCCTTGCCAGCAAAACCCGGAGGCCCGTACTGCTGATGTCGCTACTGGATCCGCGTCATGCGCTGGTATTTGGTAAAGGCAGCCTTTTTTTGCAGGTAATGGATGAGCTGGGACTGGAAAACGCCTGGCAGGGCGAAACCAACTTTTGGGGTAGCGCAGTGATCGGGCTGGAAAGACTGGCGGCGATAAAAGATGTGGATGCGATCTGCTTTGCGCACGGCGACGATAATTTGATGCAGCAGGTCAGTGAGATGCCGCTCTGGCAGTCATTTGATTTTGTACGTAATAAACGGCTCCGTCGAGTGCCGCAGGTGTGGTTCTACGGCGGGACGCCTTCCGCCATGCGCTTTTGCCGTTTGCTCGATAAAGCGCTGGGGACATTATGAACGCATCTATCCGTTTTCCTGTCGCGCTGTTAACGCTTCTTTTTGTGCTGGCGCTGGGCCTGACCTGGTTTAACTTCAGCCAACAGCTTGCGCCTGCGCAATGGTTTAGCCCGGTTAATCCAGCGAACCTCAGCCAGATGATTTTTCATTACAGCCTGCTGCCGCGGCTGGCGCTTTCGCTGCTGGTGGGCGCGGGCCTGGGGCTTGCGGGCCTGTTGTTTCAGCAAGTCTTGCGCAACCCGCTGGCGGAACCGACTACGCTGGGCGTTGCAACTGGCGCGCAGTTGGGTTTAACGGTGGCCGCACTCTGGAGCCTGCCGCTGTTTGGTCAGCAGATAGCCGCGATGGCTGGCGCACTTGTGGTTGGCGCGATTGTTTTCGGCATTGCCTGGGGCAAGAGACTTTCACCGGTTACGCTGATCCTCGCCGGACTGGTGATGTCGCTTTACTGCGGCGCGGTCAATCAGCTTATTGGGCTGTTTAATCACGATCGGCTGCAAAATATTTTCCTGTGGGGAACCGGTTCGCTGAACCAGATGGACTGGAGCAACGTCGCTTTCCTGTGGCCGAAACTGCTGCTGGCCTTTCTGCTGGCGCTGCTGCTGAGAAGGCCAATGACGCTGATGGGGCTGGACGATGGCGTGGCGAAAAACCTGGGGCTGGCGCTTTCGCTGGCACGGTTTGCCGTGCTGGCGCTGGCGGTAACGCTTAGCGCGCAGTTAGTTAATGCGGCAGGCGTAATCGGCTTTATCGGCCTGTTTGCGCCACTGCTGGCAAAGATGCTGGGCGCAAGGCGACTGCTCAGCCGTATGCTGCTGGCGCCGCTGATCGGCATGCTGCTGCTGTGGCTGGCCGATCAAAGCGTCATCTGGCTGACCGACCGCTGGCTGGAGGTTTCTACCGGCACGGCTACCGCGATTATCGGCGCGCCATTATTACTATGGTTACTGCCTCGCTTGCGAGCCTCTTCAGCGCCGCCAGCGCTGAACCAGGGTGATAGAGTACCGACCGAGCGTGGTCATTTACTGTTATGGAGCCTGGGCGGCATGATAGTGCTGCTGGTGGCAGGCGCAATTGCGCTTAGCTTTGGCCGTAGCGCGCAGGGCTGGCAATGGGCGACAGGCGAGCTGTGGCAGCAACTGCTGCCGTGGCGAATGCCGCGAGTGGTGGCGGCACTCGCGACAGGAATGATGCTTGGCGCGGCGGGCTGTCTGGTACAGCGCCTGACCGGTAACCCGATGGCAAGCCCGGAGGTATTGGGTATCAGCTCCGGCGCGGCATTCGGCGTAGTGATTATGCTGTTTCTGGTGCCGGGCGATGCGTTTGGCTGGCTGCTGCCTGCCGGAAGCCTGGGCGCAGCGGGCACGTTGCTGATTGTTACCCTGGTCGGCGGTCGCGGCGGTTTTTCTCCCGAGCGGATGCTGCTGGCAGGAATGGCGCTGAGCACGGCGTTCGCAACGCTGCTGATGCTGTTATTAGCCAGCGGCGATCCAAGAATGGCAACGCTGATGACGTGGATTTCTGGTTCTACCTATAACGTCAATGGCGCACAGGCGATACGTACGGCGATAGTAGCGGCCGTGTTGCTGGTGCTGACGCCGTTGTGCCGTCGCTGGCTGACGCTGTTGCCGCTGGGTACAGATACGGCGCGTTCATTGGGCATGGCTTTGAAAACCTCGCGCATGGCGTTGCTGCTGCTGGCAGCAGCGCTGACGGCGGCGGCTACGCTAACCATCGGGCCATTAAGTTTTGTCGGGCTGATGGCGCCGCATATGGCAAGGATGCTGGGTTTCCGGCGAGCGCTGCCACAGTTGTGTAGCGCAGTGCTACTGGGCGGCGGGCTGATGATGATAGCGGACTGGTGCGGACGTATGGTGGTTTTCCCCTCGCAGGTTCCTGCCGGGCTGCTGGCAACCTTTATCGGCGCGCCTTATTTTGTTTATCTGCTGCGGAAAATATAAAGGGCGCGGTTTTGTGCTGGCATGCAGAGGAACCGTTGTGGAAAGGCGGCTGGCGAAAAATAGATAGTTATCTGTATCGCCTGTAGCCAAAGGGCTGCTTGAGGGCAGCCCTTTAATCATCCACTTATTGCCTAATCATTATTCAGTTTCTGGCTCTTTATAACGCGGCGTTTTAAGTTCGTCTGCCTGATAATTTACCAAATCGAACAGCAGATCGTTAAGCACCAGCCTGGCTTCTGTATCGGCAGTGCCGTTGATTAATACCTGCATCAGCGCATGACAATATTTTGTGATGACATCCGCTTCCGTAAGAAAATCGACTTTCCGGAAAGCCGGAATATTTGTCGCTATTATTCGTGGGGGGGGGCCACCGCGCGCATGATCGGTACAGGCGGCTTCCAGTTTTTCGAGACTGGCGACTAATTCTTTATAAAGTGAAAGATGTTCCATATCATTATCCATTTTGATTGTGGCGGGTACAGATATTGATAGTATTCCGCCAGGTTAATAAAATTAGCTTCTGCGATTAGTCAGAAGTATTTTAAAGACAGGGCGCATTTAAAAACCCTGTATTAATGCCAGGGGGTGACTCCATTTAAATTTGAGTTGAGCGTTCCGTCGATGCTGCTGTACTGACGGGTTCGCTATTGATTAACGCCTTTTGTTGCGGCGTTTTTTCACTTTATTCTTTTTTTTCTTCGCGTCAATGCCCGGTAAGCCCGTATTTATCAATTAACGCTTTCGGTGTTTCAGTTATGGAATATGGCTCGTAAAAAGATATGATAAAATGAAACGACTAAAATTAATTTGCGAGGCAACTCGTAATAATAAATCAATGCTATTTATTACAATAAAAATTGGTGAAATACTTCAGGCATGGAATGGTTATGGATTGTCTGATAGAAAGGTGGCGTATTTATTTATAACAAAGGGTTATCTTTATCATATTACTTTAGTCAGCCCGCTTGATAGCTGAAAATATGGGTTTTTGCTGACATCCTTTCCGGGCAGATAAACCAGGAGTCGGATGCAGCAGCCAGCCCCTGGTTTTAACTTACCGCTGGCCTGGAAATTGTCGGGCAGCGCTCTGCTTCTGAGCGCCGCCCGACGTCCTGAGCCGTTTGGCTATCAGGCCAGCTTAGCGAAGCTGCGACGAGCTGCGTCTACGGTGCGCTGGATATCTTCCGGACTGTGCGCCAGCGACATAAAGCCCGCCTCAAAGGCAGAAGGTGCCAGATAGATACCTTCCTCCAGCATCAGGTGGAAGAACTGCTTAAAGCGCGCCACGTCGCATTGGGTAACGTCCTGATAGCTGGTTACCTGCTCAGCATCAGTAAAGAACAGGCCGAACATGCCGCCGACATGGTTGACGACCAGCGGAATATTGGTCTCTTCCGCCGCTTTGCGCAGGCCCTCTGCCAGCTGCGTAGTGAGATCGGAAAGCGTGGCGTGCGTGCCTGGTTTGGCAATCTCGCTCAGGCAGGCGAAACCGGCCGCCATTGCAATAGGGTTGCCAGAAAGCGTACCCGCCTGGTAGACCGGGCCGGTCGGCGCCAGCGCTTCCATCACCTCGCGACGGCCGCCGAAAGCGCCCACCGGCATGCCGCCACCGATGATTTTGCCCAGGCAGGTTAAATCCGGCGTTACGCCATAGTGCGCCTGCGCGCCGGCCAGCGCTACGCGGAAGCCGGTCATCACTTCGTCGATGATCAGCAGCGCGCCGAACTCATCGCACAATGCGCGCAGGCCAGGCAGGAACTCCGGCCGCGGCGGGATACAGTTCATATTGCCTGCGACCGGCTCAACGATAATGCAGGCGATTTCGTGAGGATACTGCTCAAAAGCGGCGCGCACGGAATCAAGGTCGTTATAGGTGCAGGTCAGGGTATGTTTGGCAAAGTCAGCCGGTACGCCTGGCGAGTTAGGCTGGCCCAGCGTCAGCGCGCCGGAACCCGCTTTTACCAGCAGGTGGTCGGCGTGGCCGTGATAACAGCCTTCGAACTTGATGATTTTGTCGCGATGAGTAAAGCCGCGAGCCAGGCGAATAGCGCTCATGGTCGCTTCGGTGCCGGAATTTACCATACGTACCATATCCATGGTCGGCACCAGTTCGGTTACCAGCTCGGCCATTTTGACTTCCATCTCGGTCGGCGCGCCAAAGCTCAGGCCGCGCTCTGCGGCCTCGATAACGGCATTGCGAATGGCAGGATGGTTATGGCCCAGCACCATCGGTCCCCAGGAACCGACGTAATCGACATAGGCTTTACCGTCGGCGTCATAAAGATACGCGCCGTCGGCACGTTCAATAAAGAGCGGTACGCCGCCAACGCCGGTAAAGGCGCGCACCGGCGAGTTAACGCCGCCGGGAATAACTTGCTGTGCCTGAGCATAGAGATTTTCAGACTTACTCATGGTTCCGCTCCTGAGGATGCATTAAGAAAAACCCCGTTATTCTAGGCAACATGCGGCCGGGTTAAAAGGCCGGACGCGTTTTTGACACGAAAGGACAAGCATTTATCCGCGACATCTCTGGCGGGATGAGTAAAATATCGGCTTCGACTGAACTGCTAACGAATGGACTATGCATCAGACAACCTCTTCGTCCGACCAGTTAAACGTTGTGCCGGCGCGACGCGGCGATTTCCTCCGCCTGTTGTTAAGACGTGATAAAACGCCTGTCATCGTATTTATTATGGCCGGAATTGTCGGCCTGCTGGCCGGTCTGGTCGGCGTCGCTTTTGAAAAAGCGGTGCATGCGGTAAGCCTTTGGCGGCTGACAATGCTGGCTGGCGTAGAGAAACACTGGATCCTGCTTTTTCCGCTGGCTTTTATTCTTTCCGCGCTGCTGGCCGTTATTGGTTATTACCTGGTGCGCCGCTTTGCGCCGGAAGCCTCAGGTTCAGGCATCCCGGAAATCGAAGGCGCGCTGGAAGAGCTGCGGCCGGTACGTTGGTGGCGCGTTGTTCCCGTTAAATTTATCGGCGGCATGGGAACGCTTGGCGCGGGCATGGTGCTGGGACGCGAAGGGCCGACAGTGCAGCTCGGCGGCAATATTGGCCGTATGGTGCTGGATATTTTTCGCCTGAAAAGCGCGGAGGCACGGCACTCGCTGCTGGCGACCGGCGCGGCGGCCGGGCTTTCTGCGGCCTTTAATGCGCCGCTGGCGGGCATTCTGTTTATTATCGAAGAGATGCGTTTGCAGTTTCGCTACAGCGTTATCTCTATTAAGGCCGTTTTTATCGGCGTGATTATGTCGAGCATCGTATTTCGCGTCTTTAACGGCGAGCATGCGGTGATTGCGGTCGGCAAACTTTCTGTTTCACCGGTCAATACCCTGTGGCTTTATCTGCTGCTGGGGATGATTTTCGGCGTTGTCGGGGTGGCCTTTAACGCGCTGATTTTTAAAACGCAGGATATGTTTCAGCGCTTTCACGGCGGCAATTTGCGAAAAATTTTGCTTATCGGCGCGATACTGGGCGGCATCTGCGGCGTGCTGGGCGTGATTGAGCCAGAGGCAGCGGGCGGCGGTTTTGAACTTATCCCAATAGCGGCGGCAGGGCATTACACCGTCGGTATGCTGCTGTTTATTTTTATCGCTCGCGTGGTTACCACGCTGCTTTGCTTTGGCTCCGGCGCGCCGGGCGGGATTTTCGCACCTATGCTGGCGCTGGGCACGCTGTTAGGCACCGCTTTTGGCATGGCCAGCGCCTCACTGTTTCCCGCTTATCACCTGGAGGCGGGCACTTTTGCCATTGCAGGAATGGGCGCGCTGTTCGCCGCCTCCGTAAGGGCACCGCTGACCGGCATCGTGCTGGTACTGGAAATGACCGATAATTATCAGCTTATTTTGCCGATGATCATTACCTGTCTTGGGGCAACATTACTGGCGCAGTTTCTTGGCGGTAAGCCGCTCTATTCCGCGCTGCTGGCCCGCACGCTGGAAAAGCAGCAGCAGGCGGATGACGCGGCAGCAGCGGCTGCTAACACGTCGGCGGCTAAACAGGCGCATACTTGATTGCTATACTGGTGTGTAAGATAATGGTGCGATTAATGGTCGAATTCTGACCGGCCGAGTGCCTGATGGAGTAAGAAATGAGTGAAGATGTAGCTCTGCCCCTGCAATTTACTGAAGCAGCGGCCAGTAAAGTTAAAAACCTGATCTCAGACGAAGAGAATCCCGATCTGAAACTGCGCGTCTATATTACCGGCGGCGGCTGTAGCGGCTTCCAGTACGGTTTTACCTTTGACGATAAGGTTAACGATGGCGATATGACGATTGAAAAATCGGGCGTGGCGCTGGTGGTGGATCCAATGAGCCTGCAGTATCTGGTGGGCGGTTCCGTAGACTATACCGAAGGGCTGGAAGGTTCGCGTTTTATCGTTACTAACCCTAATGCCAAGACTACCTGCGGCTGCGGTTCCTCTTTCAGTATCTGAATAAAAAACCCCGGCGAGCCGGGGTTTTGCTTTACCATTCTACAGTAACCAGTTTCGACGTCTGGCGAGTTTCGCGATTAGACGAAATCACCGTCTGCGTGATTTTTGGCTGGGCGGCGACCTGCTGGCCGCAGTCCACTGTAGGCTTTGCTGCTGTGATAGTACTCTGCCCGTCAATGTGACACTGCGAGTAAATGGTCAGCCTGACGCCAATGCTGCCGGTAGTGGAAGCAGCAGAAGCCTGACCTGCCATCATCAGGCCTAAGGCCATATAAACGGCTTTCATTGCTGTAGTTTCCTGGTGTAAAAGGGCAAAAGCCCTGAATATACGGGCGACGCTTATAACCGCTTTGCCGCCTCGTAATTAGGTTAACGACCATGCGCGTTGAAACTTTAACCGACTTTAGTACAGGGGCAGGTGCGCTTAAGGCTGTAATTTGGCGCACAACTGCCGTGCGGCCTGAATAATACGGGGCCCAGGCCGGCTGAGCCAGTCATCATTTATTACAATTACCTGCACGTTTAGCTGCGGTTGCCAGAAAGCGCTGACGGCTGCGGCATCGCCACCGGTAATGATTGCCGCCGGATGGCGCATCAATACCTGTTCACGGCTGACCTGGGGCCAGGCAACGCGGCTGTCAGCAAAAATATTTTCCCCACCGCACAGCTCTACAATTTCGTTTTGCAACGTATTGCGCGAGGCGGTGAAAAGCGGTCGCTCGCCAAACTGCAGGAACACCGGCAGTTTAGAAACCTTTTGATAACGCTGTTTTAAAGCATTCCACTGACGTTGCAGGCTGGCCGCTTCCTGTTCCGCTTGTTCAGGATGCGGGCTAAAAGTTTTAAGCTCGCCTACGCTGGCGATCATCTCATTGACCGTGGCGGGCGCCAGCCAGATAACCTTAATGCCGAAAGCAGCCAGCTGATCTACCTGACGCTGTGGATTGCCTCCGCGCCATGCCAGTACCACGTCCGGCTTCAGGCTGAGAATACGTTCAACGTTAATGCCTTGCCAGTTGGCAACTTGCTCAATGCGCGCCGCAGCGGGTGGATAGTCGGAATAAGCACTGACGCCTACTGGCGTAATGCCTGCGGCGAAAGCGAGTTCGGTTAGGTTTGGCGCCAGAGTAATGACGCGGGGCGTAGCGGCTGCTGCCCCACAACAGAGCAGCAGCAGAAAAGCGAAAAGCTTAGCCATGGAGATGCGACAGCAGTTTTTCCACCAGCAGCGAAGATTGCTTAGCGGCAACAACCAGGAACTCGTCGAAGCTAAGATGGGATTCCTGATCGGCTACGTCGGAAATGGCGCGTACTACCACAAACGGCGTGGCGAACTGGTGGCAAACATGAGCAATAGCGGTCGCTTCCATTTCCACGCCTACGGCCTGCGGGAAGGTGGCGCGAATACGCGCCAGCGGCTCGGCGCCGTTGATAAAGGCATCGCCGCTGACCACCAGGCCGCGTACGGCATTCAGACCAAGCTGAGCAATGCAGCTTTCCGCCGCGGCAATCAGCTTTTTATCAGCGGCGAAAGCAGCCGGGCAGCCAGCCATCTGGCCTGGCTCATAGCCGAAAGCGGTAACGTCGGCGTCGTGATAGCGCACTTCATCAGAAACCACGATATCGCCAACTTTCAGGGTTGGCGCCAGGCCACCAGCGGAACCGGTATTGATAACGAAATCCGGCTTGCACAGCTCCAGCAGCAGCGTAGTGCCCATGGCTGCGGAAACTTTGCCGATACCTGATTTAAGCAGGGCGACCTCAACGCCGTTCAGCGTGCCGGTATAAATTTCGCAGCCGGCCAGCGCGATAGTCTGGCGGTTTTCAATTTTGTCGCGCAGCAGGGTTACTTCCTGCTCCATCGCACCAATAATGCCTGCTTTCATAGGGATACTCGCTATTGTTGTGGAATTTGTTCAATGTGGTGCATAGTTTAACATGATTACCATGTTTAACTCATCAGGGCAGGTCAGTATGACAGCGACAGATTTCAGGACGAAATTCAGTTTTGAGCGGCCCTTTAATAACCGCGAAAAGCCAGAGGGCGAATATTATATAACCCGCCATTTTGAAAGCGATCGCGGCAGGATTATCAATTCGGCAGCTATTCGCCGACTGCAGCAAAAAACGCAGGTCTTTCCGCTGGAACGCAATGCCGCCGTACGCTCGCGGCTAACGCATTCGCTGGAGGTACAGCAGACGGGTCGCTATATCGCTAAAGAGATTATTCAGGCGCTGAGGAAGCAGCCGGGCGGTCTGGAAGCCTATGGCCTGACCGACCTGACCGGCGCGTTTGAAAGCCTGGTAGAAATGGCCTGTCTGCTGCACGATGTCGGCAATCCGCCATTCGGCCATTTTGGCGAAGCGGCTATCAACGACTGGTTCCGCGTCAATTTGCCTGGCATGCTGACCGAGCCGCAAGAGGCAGGCGTGGAAAATAGCGAACAAAGTGAGAAATTTCTCGCGATGAACGCACGGCTTCGCCAGGATCTCTGCCATTTTGAGGGCAACGCGCAGGCTATACGTCTGGTGCACACGCTGCTTCAGCTTAATCTTTCCTATGTCCAGGTCGCCTGTATTTTAAAATATACGGCCCCGGCCTGGTTTCAGGGCGAGAAGCCAGAGCAGTTTAGTACGCTAATGAAAAAACCGGGCTATTATCTCTCAGAAGAAAAATACGTTGCCGATTTGCTTAAGGCTACCAATACACAACAATATCACCGTTTCCCTTTGACCTATATTATGGAAGCAGCCGATGATATCTCTTACTGTATTGCCGATCTGGACGATGCCGTAGAGAAGGCGATCTTTAGCGTCGACCAGCTCTATCAATTTTTACGGGATGAATGGACGCTGCTACTGAAAAATAAAAAGGTTGCTTCTGATGATCTTTTTGTAAAGATTGTTGGTTCAGCTTACACAGAAGCGCAAAGCAAAGAGCGTTATCGTAGCCGAAGCGATACTTTTTTTATGAAGCTACGGGTGAAAGTTCAGTCTGCGCTGGTTGAACATGCCGTTAAGCGTTTCGTGGATAATATTGAACCGGTCTGGCAGGGAAGCTTTAATCATTCCCTGCTGGAAGACGATGGTGATGAAAATCAGCTACTGAATCTGTTTAAAAGGGTGGCAAGAAAACACGTATTTAATCATCCAGAGGTCGAACAGCTTGAGCTGCAGGGATATCAGGTTATTAAGGGGCTGCTGAATATTTATAAGCCTTTATTGCAGCTTTCTTATCAGGACTTTAACATGCTGATAAACGAGGATTTTCATAAAGATTATCCCATTGAAACAAGGCTGTTTCACAAATTATCCGGTAAGCATCGGAAAGCTTATTCGGTGCATATGAAGAACCTGAAAATTGAACAACGGTTTGAACGTCTGCTTTGGGAACGTTATTATCGGGCCAGGCTGCTACAGGATTATGTTAGCGGCATGACCGATCTTTATGCCTGGGACGAATATCGTCGTCTGATGGCGGTGGAATAAACGCTTTTACCGGCGGCTTTGTAAAGAAAGAGAATAATTTTTTACTTTTCGCTGAAACTTCGACATGAACTTAGCGATAAAAAATGACTCTTATCAGCACGTCCGCTGCAAGTTTTTCCTGTCAAATCAGAAGAGAATAAAACGCATGAAAAAAACACTTTTAGCCAGCGCGCTGGCCCTGAGCCTGGGAATGGCGATGGGCCCGCTGACCGCTACGGCCGCAGAAACGGCATCCTCTTCCAGCCAACAGCTGCCAAGCCTGGCGCCGATGTTAGAAAAAGTGATGCCTTCAGTAGTGAGTATCAACGTTGAAGGAAGCACAACGGTACGCACGCCGCGTTTACCTCAGCAGTTTCAGCAGTTCTTTGGCGGCAACTCGCCATTCTGTCAGGATGGCTCACCGTTCCAGAGCTCGCCGATGTGTCAGGGCGGCGGCCAGCAGGGCGGGGCCGATAGCCAGCAGGAAAAATTCCGCGCGCTGGGTTCCGGCGTAGTCATTAACGCAGAAAAAGGCTATGTGGTTACCAATAACCACGTGGTGGACAATGCGACAAAAATTCAGGTGCAGCTGAGCGACGGTCGCAAATATGACGCCAAAGTCATTGGTAAAGATCCGCGTTCCGACATCGCCCTGATCCAGCTTAATGACGCCAAAAACCTGACGGCGATTAAAATGGCGGATTCCGACGATCTGCGCGTTGGCGACTATACCGTCGCTATCGGTAACCCGTATGGCTTAGGCGAAACGGTGACCTCCGGCATTGTCTCCGCGCTGGGGCGAAGCGGCCTGAATGTGGAAAACTACGAGAACTTTATCCAGACGGATGCGGCTATAAACCGGGGTAATTCCGGCGGTGCGCTGGTAAATCTGAACGGCGAGCTGATCGGCATTAATACCGCCATCCTGGCGCCGGACGGCGGCAATATCGGCATCGGCTTCGCTATTCCGAGCAATATGGTGAAAAACCTGACGGCGCAGATGGTCGAATATGGCCAGGTAAAACGCGGCGAGCTGGGCATCATGGGCACCGAGCTGAACTCCGAGCTGGCGAAAGCAATGAAGGTAGATGCGCAGCGCGGTGCCTTTGTCAGCCAGGTGCTGCCAAAATCTTCTGCTGCTAAAGCGGGCGTGAAGGCGGGCGACGTGGTGGTCTCCATTAACGGTAAGCCTATTTCCAGCTTCGCTGCGCTGCGTGCGCAGGTAGGCTCGCTGCCGGTTGGCACTAAAATGGCGCTGGGACTGATCCGCGACGGCAAGCCGATGACGGTAAACGTCGAGCTGCAGCAGAGCTCGCAGGCGAAAATTGATTCCGGCAATATCTATGTCGGCATCGAGGGCGCCGATCTCAGCAATTACGATGCGAAAGGCGTCAAGGGCGTGAAAGTTGATAGCGTGAAAGCGGGCTCCGCCGCGGCGCGTATCGGCCTGAAAAAAGACGATGTGATTTTGGGGGTAAACCAGCAGGCGGTCGCCAACCTGGGCGAACTGCGCAAGATCCTCGACAGCAAGCCTTCCGTGCTGGCGCTGAATATTCAACGCGGCGACAGCTCAATCTATCTGCTGATGCAGTAATTTTTGGTGCCGGAGCTTCTCCGGCCCTTAATTTTCTGCGCATCTTCAATGCCGGTTGCCCACCGGCATTTTTTGTCGCTGCTTCTGCCAGTATTCTCCGATTTTCCCGGCGTGGATCACGCCTTGTGCATTTGCCTGATGTCGCGGCGCTGGCCTGAGGTTATGCTGATTCCTTAAGCCTTTTCAGGAGTGACGGATGGCCACCTATCATCTCGATGCCCGCCTGGCGCAGGAAATCGTAGCCCGCACCATGAAGATAATCGACAGCAATGTCAACGTGATGGATGCGCGCGGCCGCATTATCGGTAGCGGCGATCGCGAACGTATTGGAGAAATGCACGAAGGCGCGCTGCTGGCGCTCTCTCAGGCAAGAATCGTTGATATTGACGATGCCGTAGCCAAACACTTACACGGCGTTCGACCCGGCATCAATTTACCGATGCGTATCGACGGCGAGATCGTGGGTGTAATCGGCCTTACAGGCGAGCCAGAATCGCTGCGGCACTATGGCGAGCTGGTCTGTATGACGGCGGAAATGATGCTGGAACAGGCGCGGCTGCTGCATATGCTGGCACAGGACAGCCGCCTGCGTGAAGAGTTAGTGTTGAATTTAATTCGTAGCGATACTATTTCACCCGCGCTGGCGGAATGGGCGCAGCGGTTGCGTATCGATCTTAATCAGCCGCGCGTGGTAGCGGTGGTGGAAGTCGATAGCGGGCAGCTTGGCGTGGACAGCGCTATGTCAGAGCTACAGCAGCTGCAAACATTGTTAACCACGCCGGAAAGGGACAATCTGATCGCCATTGTCTCGCTGACCGAAATGGTAGTGTTGAAGCCTGCATTTAATGCACATGGCCGCTTTGATGCCGAAGATCATCGTAAGCGGGTTGCGCTGTTGCAGTCCAGAATGAAAGAGAATGGCCATCTGCGGATGCGTATTGCGCTGGGTAACTTTTTTACCGGGCCAGGCAGCATTGCGCGCTCCTATCGTACTGCTCGCACTACTATGCTGGTGGGTAAACAGCGTATGCCGGAACAGCGCAGCTACTTTTATCAGGACCTGGTGTTGCCAGTGCTGCTGGATAGCCTGCGCGGCGGCTGGCAGGCGGGCGAGCTGTCGCGACCGCTGGCAAAGCTCAAGGCAATGGACAATAACGGCCTGCTGAGAAGAACGCTGATTGCCTGGTTCAGCCATAATGTACAGCCCTCGGCGACGGCGAAAGCGCTCTATATCCATCGTAATACACTGGAGTACCGGCTTAACCGTATTTCAGAGCTGACAGGGTTAAATCTGAGTAATTTCGATGACAGACTGCTGCTTTATGTCGCGTTGCAGCTTGACGATGAAGCCTGACGAAGGGCTTGCCCGTTTTCTTTTATTCAGATCGCTAAGTTTTCTTACAGAACGACTAAATAATAAGAGCTAAGCAGACTAGCAATTAAAGTTAAATAGCGTGATCGGAGGTTTTTTATATCCGGAATTACCGGCGTATTTTAAAAAGTATCCTTTAAGCTGTAAAGCTGGCTCCATCATTGCTAAAAACTCTGCATTAAGGAGCCAGAAAATCAATTTAACGACCGCTGCGCGTAAGCTTTTCCAGGTCGGCCTCTATTTCGGCAATCTTATTGGTTACTACGCCTTCCAGGTGACGCAAATCATCGAGGATTTTACGTTTTAGATCCACTTCGACCTGGTCACGCTGGCAAATCTGATCCAGCTCGTCGATAACGTAGCGCAGGTTAGGGCTGATCTCCTGAATTTCTTTAAACCCCTGGCTGACATTATCGGCCACAACGGTTTTACGCTGGCGTGGATATTTAAACTTCACGCTTTTCGCAAAAAACTCGCCTTTATCTTTACGGAAATAGATTTTCAGAATGTCGTTGCTGGCTTCCTGACGCAGACTGTAGCGATCGATGTCGTCAGGATTGGCGATACCTAAACCTTTCAGATTGTCATACATAAGCTGTTTTCCTGTGCGGGAGAAGGATAATTCGGCTGCGCTTGATAAATACGCCGTGGTGCAAGGTGCTCTTTGTGCCGGATACGGCGGCGCGTTGCCCATGCTATTTTTGCCAGGTCTGCTCGTCCCGTGCTCAGCTGAGTATATGTGAAAATTGGCAAAGGAGGGGGAAGCCTGAGCGCTAACTGACGCGGATTATCGCCTGTTTATTGCCCGATAGCACTACTTATTTTGCGACAGAAAACATCTTTTTTGCGGCGGGAATGTAAAGTAAAGATGACGGGCCGCCTGAAGCGGCCCGAAAGTAAATCAGTCGATGGTACGCAGCAGTTCGTTAATGCCGACTTTGCCACGGGTTTTCGCATCTACTTTCTTCACGATAACCGCGCAGTACAGGCTATAGCTGCCGTCTTTGGACGGCAGGTTACCAGAAACCACCACAGAACCGGCAGGCACGCGGCCGTAATGAACTTCGCCCGTTTCACGGTCATAGATTTTGGTGCTCTGGCCGATATAAACGCCCATTGAGATCACCGCACCTTCTTCTACGATCACGCCTTCGACAATTTCTGAACGCGCGCCGATAAAGCAGTTGTCTTCAATGATTGTTGGGTTTGCCTGCAGTGGCTCAAGTACCCCACCGATGCCTACGCCGCCGGACAGGTGAACATTTTTACCAATTTGCGCGCAGGAGCCAACGGTTGCCCAGGTATCCACCATTGAGCCTTCATCCACGTAGGCGCCGATGTTAACGTAAGAAGGCATCAGCACGGTATTGCGAGCGATAAACGCGCCCTGGCGAACCGCAGCAGGCGGTACCACGCGGAAACCTTCTTTTTTGAAACGCGCGTCGTCGTAGTCGGCGAACTTCATTGGCACTTTGTCGTAATAGCGGCTTTCGGCGCCGTCAATTACCTGATTGTCATTGATGCGGAAAGAGAGCAGCACGGCTTTTTTCAGCCACTGATGCGTTACCCACTGGCCGTCGATTTTCTCTGCCACGCGCAGCGCGCCGCTGTCCAGCAGGGCAATAACCTGATTGACCGCTTCCCGCGTGACCGTATCGGCGTTTGCCGGGGTGATTTCAGCGCGGCGCTCAAAGGCGCTCTCGATAACACTCTGTAATTGTTGCATTAATTCAGCTTTCCTGTATCAAATCATGTTTCGGACTTAGCCTGCCGGCCTGACTGCGTCAGGGCTGGCCAGGCGATGCCGAAAACGGGGTAAAAGTAAATCCTGGTCACACTTTATCGTTTGGATTAAGGGCCTCTGTCAACCGTTGTTGCAATTCATGGCGTAATTCGCGGCCGAGCGCCCGACGATCGCTGTTGCCCAGGATAAAAAGATCCTCAACTCGTTCGCCGATAGTGCTGATGCGCGCGCCGTGTAGCGAAATATTCAGATCGGCGAAGATCTCGCCCACTCGCGCCAGCAAGCCGGGCTGATCCAGCGCGATCAGCTCCAGATAAGTTCGTCTGTCGGTATGGCTCGGCAGGAATTTTACTTCGGTATCGACGCTAAAGTGTTTTAGCCTGGCCGACTGGCGACGCACTCTTGCTGGCTGGAAGCTACCTTGTCCGATAGCCTGTTCCAGCGCCTGGCGGATAGCGCCATGACGATCCGGCGCCAGCGGGCTGCCGTCCGGCTCCAGCACGATAAAAGTATCCATTGCCATGCCGTCGCGGCTGGTAAAGATTTGCGCATCGTGCACGCTGAGATTACGACGATCTAATTCGCCTGCTACGGTAGCGAACAGATAAGGCCGGTCGGGACTCCAGATAAAAATTTCCGTGCCGCCGCGCGTTGCCTGCGGACTTAATAATACCAGCGGCTTCGACAGATCGTGCTCCATCAAGTGGCGAGCGTGCCAGGCCAGCTGGTTCGGCGTATGGCGTAGAAAATAGTCTGCCCGGCAGCGCGCCCAGATATCGCGCAGCGCCTGCTCGTCCAGATTATCCATACGCAACAGCGCCAGTGCCTGCAAACGATGATGCCGCACGCGTTCGCGCAGATCGGGGCTGTGCTCCATACCTCTGCGTAGCTGCTTTTCCGTAGCAAAGAACAGCTCGCGCAGCAGGCTTTGTTTCCAGCTGTTCCACAGCGTCTCGTTGGTGGCGCAGATATCTGCGACCGTCAGACAAACTAAATAGCGCAGGCGATTTTCATTTTGCATCACCTCCGCGAACTGCTGTATTTCTGTGGGATCCTGAATATCACGGCGTTGTGCCGTTACCGACATCAGCAGATGATGCCGCACCAGCCATGCAACCAGCTGCGTTTCCCGTGAGTTCAGCCCGTGCAGTTCAGCGAATGCCAATACATCCTGAGCGCCCAGTATCGAATGATCGCCGCCGCGGCCTTTGGCGATATCATGGAACAGCGCAGCCATTAACAGAAGTTCTGGCTGTGGCAGACGCGGCCAGATCTCGACGCAAAGCGGGTGACGTGGACGAGTGGCCTCATTAGCAAAACTTTCCAGCTTTTGCAGTACGCGGATCGTATGTTCATCTACGGTATAAGCGTGAAACAGATCGAACTGCATCTGGCCAACGATATTGCCCCATTGCGGCATATAGGCCCACAGTACGCTGTGACGGTGCATCGGCACCAGTGCGCGGCTGACCGCACCCGGATGGCGTAAAATCGACATAAAGAGTTGCCGGGCTTCGGGAAGAGAGCAAAGCGGTTGTTGCAGATGGCGACGCGCGAAGCGCAACTGGCGTAGGGTTGTGGAATAGATACCGGTAATATTCGGCGTCCGCACCATGGTATAGAACATGCGCATGATGGCAATTGGATCGCGAGCAAATAGCTTTTCGTCGATTAAATCGATTAAGGAGCCGCGCAGCTGGAATTCATCGTCAATAGCACGCGGTTTTTCATCTTCGCCCAGCGCCAGAATCGCCTCATCAAACAGCTGTAACAGCATCTGGTTCAGTTCGCCGATGCGGCCGGTAACGCGATAAAAATCTTTCATCATCCGTTCAACCGGCTCGTTGCCTTCGCCCTGATAATTCAGGCGCTGCGCTACGTTCAGCTGTCGGTCGAACAGCAGCCGGTTATCGTAGCGGCTAAGCGTCAGGTGCAGCGCAAAACGAATACGCCAGAGCAGAGTCTGACACTCGTTAAGTTCGTTGCGCTCGGCCTGGGTTAAAAAACCAAAGCCGACCATTTCATCCAGCGAAGTGGCGCCAAAATGACGGCGCGCCACCCAAAGCAGCGTATGGATGTCGCGTAGCCCGCCCGGACTGCTTTTGATGTCCGGCTCAAGGTTGTAGCTGGTGCCGTGATAGCGCTGGTGGCGTTCCTGCTGCTCGGCTATTTTGGCGGCGAAGAAGCGATCTGAAGGCCAAAAACCTTCGCTAAAAACGTTTTTCTGCAGTTCCAGAAACAGGGCAACATCGCCGGTTAACAGTCGCGATTCTATCAGGTTAGTGGCAACGGTCAGATCCGACAGGCCTTCCAGCAGGCACTCTTCCAGCGTTCTTACGCTATGGCCTACTTCCAGCTTGAGATCCCACATCAGTGTTAACAGCTCGCTGGTGCGCTGAGCATCCTGCGCTGAGAGGGGAGCACGGCTTAAAATTAATATGTCGATATCGGACAGCGGATGCAGCTCAGCGCGTCCATAGCCGCCCACGGCAACTAAAGCGATATCCTGCTGCTCGGGAAAACCATAAAAACGCCAAAGGCGGCGCAATAGTCGATCGATAAACAGTGTACGGGCAGCGATAAGCTGCTCAACAGCTTCACCTGCATCGAATGCCTCCGCCAGCAACTGCTGAAAATTGTCAAGGTGCTGTTTTAGCGTTTCGCGCGTTAGCTCCGCGTCTTCCCAGTCGGCGACCTGCCCGTAATTTTTCAATGTTGTGCTCACGCCAGCGCTCCCGCATTCTCTACCGCTTAAAGATAAGCAGTGACAATAGCCTTAGCTGACCTCTGAGATCAAAACAATCCGGCGGCACGCATTTAAATTTTCTTGTACGGCTGCGATTGGGCGAAGGCTAAACAGAGACAGCATCCAGGAGCGAATAGCTTAAATCTGCTCATAAGAAACCAGAACGAGGCGACTATCTGAACCAGGCTCCAACGGCGGCAATAGCGGCCAGCGTTGCAGGAATGATAGTCAGCAGCAGCGCCGTTTGCCTGTTTATGGCCTGGCGTAATTCTGCCTGGAAACTGCCGCGCATATCCGCCATTTCACCTTTAAACTCACCGCGCATATTTGCCATATCTTCTTTGAGTTCGCCGCGCATGGCCGCCATATCTTTTTTAAACTCGCCGCGCATGGCCGTCATTTCTTCTCTGAACTCGCCGCGCATGGTCGCCATTTCCGTACAGATATTCGCAATGTCCACTTTGGTCGCGAAATTTTCGGAACGAATAGTCAGCGTGTTAACATCCTGCCGGATAACGGCAACGTCCTGCTCAAGTTTTCCTACGCGCTGTGCAAGGTCGTCTGTCATGTTTCCTCCTCCATCACCACCGCCAAAAGCGGGCAAACCGGGTAATCTTCGTTCATTGTTAAAGTCAATTAAGGCCGCATGGCTCATGGTCGCCTCCCTTTCCTTTGGCAACCCCCATACGCTGAAAAAGCTTAAACAGACGTCTTATGTAGATTCTTACGGATGCAGATAATATCGCCACGATCACAATCTCCTTATGTCGCTAAAGTGCTTCCGGCACGAACAGCAGCCCTGAATACCCACACAACCAGAGTGGTGAGCGCAATTAATAACCACATAATCATTAATGTCCAGAAAAACTTCCTGTAATTTCCAATAAAATGTGAGAAAGGACGCATTTCACGGGCTTTGCGGGTTGAAAGACGCGTTTTATAAGAAATAAATTGATCCAGTGAGTGGAACAGAGGGGGGAAATCTTCACGTCAGGTCGGTTTATAAGCCCGGCAGCAAGTAAACTGCCGGGCCTTGCTACAAATTAAGCGCCGGCGGTCAGAATGGCCGGAATAGTATCGTCTTTACGCAGCGTCATGATTTCGCAGCCGGTTTCCGTTACCACGATAGTGTGCTCATACTGTGCGGAGAGGCTGCGGTCTTTGGTTTTTACCGTCCAGCCATCTTTCATGCTGCGAATGCGATAGTCGCCCGCATTGACCATAGGTTCAATAGTGAACGCCATGCCGGCCTGCAGCACCACGCCGCCATCGTCCGCATCGTAATGCAGTACCTGAGGCTCTTCATGGAAACCTTTGCCGATGCCGTGTCCGCAGTATTCACGAACCACAGAGAAGTCCTGCGCTTCGACAAATTTTTGGATTTCACGGCCAATAGTGCGCAAGCGAATGCCTGGCTTCACCATGCGCAGCGCAAGATACAGGCTCTCCTGAGTGACGCGGCACAGGCGTTCGCCCTGAATGGTTGGTTTACCGGCGATAAACATTTTGGAGGTGTCGCCGTGGTACTCATCTTTAATAACGGTAACGTCAATATTGACGATATCGCCATCCTTGAGGATTTTCTCGTCGCTGGGGATGCCGTGGCAAACCACTTCGTTGACCGAAATGCAGACGGATTTAGGGAAGCCATGATAACCCAGGCTGGCTGAGACGGCCTGCTGGGTATTAACGATATAATCATGACACAGGCGGTCAAGTTCGCCGGTGCTGACGCCAGGTTTAACGTGCTCTTCGATCATTTCCAGCACTTCAGCCGCCAGGCGGCCAGCCACGCGCATTTTCGCTATTTCTTCGGGGGTCTTGATTGTAATTGCCATTAATTTAGTCCGCAGCTGTCGCTATTTTCGACAATAATAAAGGAAGTGCTGCAATGGTAGCAGCCCGCCTGGCCGCTGCCAATTCCCGTTTACGGCAGGGCACGGCAAAGCTAACAATCGTTGGCTTCGCGGGCGTCTTTATGGTATAAAGCGCGCCGACGATTCTCTGTGGGCAAGATTGCAGAGAAACGCATAACTCTCACTATGTGTAAATAACACACATGTATCGACACGTACGCCGGGGTGCCTTAAGCGCTGCGCAAGCGGCCCGAAAGGTCGGTCGTATGGGATACATGGAGGCTTAACCCCAATTAATTTACAGAGGTAATCATGGCAACTGTTTCCATGCGCGACATGCTCAAGGCTGGTGTACACTTCGGTCACCAGACCCGTTACTGGAACCCAAAAATGAAGCCATTCATTTTTGGCGCTCGTAACAAGGTTCACATCATCAACCTTGAAAAAACCGTACCAATGTTCAACGACGCTCTGGCTGAGCTGAGCAAAATCGCTTCCCGTAAGGGCAAGATCCTGTTCGTTGGTACCAAGCGCGCTGCAAGCGAAGCGGTAAAAGAGCACGCTCTGAGCTGCGATCAGTTCTTCGTAAACCACCGCTGGTTGGGTGGTATGCTGACTAACTGGAAAACCGTTCGTCAGTCCATCAAGCGTCTGAAAGATCTGGAAACTCAGTCTCAGGACGGCACCTTTGACAAGCTGACCAAAAAAGAAGCGCTGATGCGCGATCGCGAGCTGGCCAAGCTGGAAAACAGCCTGGGCGGTATCAAAGACATGGGCGGCCTGCCAGATGCGCTGTTCGTTGTTGACGCCGATCACGAACACATCGCTATCAAAGAAGCAAACAACCTGGGCATCCCGGTTTTCGCTATCGTTGATACCAACTCTGATCCAGACGGCGTTGATTACATCATCCCAGGTAACGATGATGCAATCCGTGCTGTAAGCCTGTACCTGACCGCTGTGGCTACCACCGTGCGTGAAGGTCGCTCTCAGGACCTGGCTCAGCAGGCTGAAGAAAGCTTCGCTGAAGCTGAGTAATAAGGTTTGCTCCACAGAGAGCCCTTATACCCGTTTGGGTAAAATCAGATGTTAATCTGTAAGGGGCCTTGATTGGCCCCTTTATTTTGAATTCGCTTTGCCGCTGCAACCCGGCGGCAGGGCAATATTTCTCCCGCGAACAGGCATCTGTCGCCAAATCGGACAGGTGCTGAGCTAACCGAGGATTCGAGAATGGCTGAAATTACTGCTGCTCTGGTAAAAGAACTGCGCGAGCGCACTGGCGCTGGCATGATGGATTGTAAAAAAGCGCTGACCGAAGCGAGCGGCGACATCGAGCTGGCGATCGAGAACATGCGTAAATCCGGCGCGATCAAAGCGGCGAAAAAAGCAGGCAACGTGGCTGCTGACGGCGTGATCAAAACCAAAATCGACGGCAACTACGGCGTGATCCTGGAAGTTAACTGCCAGACCGACTTCGTTGCTAAAGACGGCGGTTTCCAGGCGTTCGCTGACAAAGTACTGGATGCGGCTGTTGCCGGTAAAATCACCGACGTTGAAGTGCTGAAAGCCCAGTTCGAAGAAGAGCGCGTAGCGCTGGTCGCTAAAATCGGCGAAAACATCAACATTCGTCGCGTTGCTTCTCTGGAAGGCGAAGTGCTGGGCAGCTACCTGCACGGCGCGCGTATCGGCGTTCTGATCTCTGCAACCGGTGCTAACGAAGAGCTGGTTAAGCAGCTGGCAATGCACGTTGCGGCAAGCAAGCCAGAATTCGTTAAGCCAGAAGACGTTTCTGCTGAAGTGGTCGAGAAAGAGTACCAGGTTCAGCTGGACATCGCGATGCAGTCCGGTAAGCCGAAAGAAATCGCAGAGAAAATGGTTGAAGGCCGCATGAAGAAATTCACCGGCGAAGTTTCTCTGACCGGTCAGCCTTTCGTGATCGACCCATCTAAAACCGTTGGCCAGCTGCTGAAAGAGCAGGGCGCTGACGTAGTTAACTTCATCCGCTTCGAAGTGGGCGAAGGTATCGAGAAAGCTGAAACCGATTTCGCTGCAGAAGTTGCGGCGATGTCCAAACAGTCTTAATCGATTGCTAAGAACCGCCATCCGGCGGTTCTTTTTTATCAGCCGTATCCGGCGATTTTCAGTCTCATCCCAATAGTAATTTCCCAGCGCTCGCGGGATGATAGCGCAGATTTAACTCCTCAAAACAGCTTCCAGGAAAAGAAACCATGGCGACCAATGCAAAACCTGTTTATCAACGTATCCTGCTGAAACTGAGCGGCGAAGCTCTGCAAGGCGCGGAAGGCTTCGGCATCGACGCCAGCGTGCTGGATCGTATGGCTCAGGAAGTGAAGGAACTGGTCGAACTGGGCATTCAGGTAGGCGTGGTTATCGGCGGCGGCAATCTGTTCCGCGGCGCGGGCCTGGCGCAGGCCGGAATGAATCGCGTTGTCGGCGACCATATGGGTATGCTGGCAACGGTAATGAACGGCCTGGCAATGCGCGACGCCCTGCACCGCGCCTACGTTAATGCCCGTCTGATGTCTGCTATTCCGCTGAACGGCGTTTGCGATAACTACAGCTGGGCAGAAGCGATTAGCCTGCTGCGTAATAATCGCGTAGTGATTTTCTCTGCCGGTACCGGCAACCCTTTCTTTACCACGGACTCGGCGGCCTGCCTGCGCGGTATCGAAATCGAAGCAGATGTAGTACTAAAGGCTACCAAGGTAGATGGCGTCTATTCAGAAGATCCGGTCAAAAACCCGGACGCCACGCTTTACGATCAGCTGAGCTATACCGAAGTACTGGATCGCGAATTAAAAGTGATGGATCTGGCCGCCTTTACGCTGGCGCGCGACCATAAACTGCCCATTCGCGTTTTCAATATGAACAAGCCGGGCGCGCTGCGCCGCGTAGTGATGGGTGAAAAAGAAGGCACCCTGATTACGCAATAATATCCGTTAGCGCATAAAATAAGGTATATTCTGCCTTTGTAGTGCGTTACGCACGCTAACAGATAGCTAACAGGCTCAGCCTGTCAGGTTAACCAGAATTCAAGGGTTACAACGTGATTAACGAAATCAGAAAAGATGCTGAAACGCGCATGGAAAAGTGCCTGGAAGCATTTAAAAACCACATCAGCAAAATTCGCACTGGCCGCGCCTCGCCAAGCATTCTTGACGGCATCATGGTCGATTACTATGGCGCTGCCACGCCGCTGCGTCAGCTGGCAAGCGTGACGGTGGAAGACTCCCGTACGCTGAAAATCAACGTATTTGACCGCTCTATCAGCGCGGCCGTTGAGAAAGCGATTATGGCTTCCGATCTGGGCCTGAACCCAAGCTCTGCAGGCAGCGATATTCGCGTGCCGCTGCCGGCATTGACGGAAGAGCGCCGTAAAGACCTGATCAAAATCGTTCGTGGCGAAGCAGAACAGGGACGCGTTTCCGTGCGTAACGTGCGCCGCGACGCCAACGATAAGGTCAAAGCGCTGCTGAAAGATAAAGAAATCAGCGAAGACGAAGAGCGTCGTTCTCAGGATGATATCCAGAAAATGACCGACCTTTTCATCAAGAAAGTCGATGCCTCGCTGGCCGAGAAAGAAGCGGAGCTGATGGACTTCTGAGTCGATCCGCGCCGTGACTTAACGCCGTACAGATTGCCATTTTTACATGGCCGTCTTACGGCGTTTTGCGTTTTATTCCTACCTGACGAGCCGCTCGCAGGTCACCATACAGAGCACCTTCATGAAGCAACTGACCCTCCTCGGTTCCACCGGATCCATCGGTACCAGCACGCTGGCCGTCATTAAAGCGAATCCCGATCTTTTCGCCGTTAAGGCGCTGGTGGCCGGGCATAACGTCGGGCTGATGGCCGAACAGTGTCTTGCTTTCCGGCCCGCTTACGCGGCAATGGCGGATGAGATTTCTGCCAGCGCGCTGCGGCTGAGGCTAAAGGAACTGAATGTCGCGACGGAAGTGTTGAGCGGCGAGCAGGCTGCCTGCGATCTGGCCGCACTGGACGAGGTGGATCAGGTGATGGCGGCGATTGTCGGCGCAGCGGGACTGCTGCCGACGCTGGCGGCTATCCGCGCCGGCAAAGCTGTGCTGCTGGCGAATAAAGAGTCGCTGGTAACTTGCGGCCAGCTGTTTATGGAGGCGGTCAGCAAATTTAAAGCGCAGCTTCTGCCGGTCGACAGTGAGCATAATGCCATTTTTCAGAGTTTGCCCGCTTCCCTCCAGCGCCAGTTAGGATACGCTTCCCTGCGGGATAACGGCATTGACAGCATTATCCTTACGGGATCGGGTGGCCCTTTTCGTGAGACGCCGCTGGCGGATCTGGCGCAGATGACGCCGGATCAGGCCTGCGCGCACCCGAACTGGACGATGGGGCGTAAAATCTCCGTTGATTCGGCCACCATGATGAATAAAGGTTTGGAATATATCGAAGCCCGCTGGCTGTTTAACGCTACCGATGAGCAAATGGAAGTGATCCTGCATCCGCAGTCGGTGATCCATTCGATGGTGCGCTACCGTGACGGCAGCGTGCTGGCGCAAATGGGATCGCCTGATATGCGCACGCCGATTGCCCACGTAATGGCATGGCCGCAGCGCGTGCAGTCCGGTGCGAAACCGCTGGATTTTGCCCGTATGAGCGCCATGACCTTTGCCGAGCCGGATTATGCCCGCTATCCCTGCCTGAAGCTGGCGATCGACGCCTGTAAAACCGGGCAGGCCGCCACTACGGCGCTGAATGCTGCTAATGAAATAGCCGTCGCCGCTTTTCTGGATGCGCAAATTCGTTTCACCGATATTGCGCGCGTGAATATGAGCGTTCTGGAGACGCTTTCCTGCCGTGAACCGGAAAGCGTAGAGGCGGTGCTGGAGATCGACAGGCAAGCGCGAAACGCGGCGAAAGCCGTACTGGCGCGTTTTCCGTCGGCAGGCTGATACGTGGTGGTTTGTGGGGCAGGGATGGAGGTGCTACAATCTGCGCCCGTCCTGATAATGACGCAGCGAGACTGCGGTAGTCGCCATGCACGGCACGCTTTTACGTCGAGCGGGAAAATATTTCAGAAACCAACATATTTCTGAGTAAAGGAAATAATTACGCGTTATGTCGTCCGAAAAGCAAATAAAAACCGATGACCAGCAGGGACTCAATCCTCGTCACGTGGCCATCATTATGGATGGCAATGGCCGCTGGGCCAAAAACCAGGGCAAAATGCGCATTACCGGGCATAAAGCGGGCGTTAAATCCGTTCGTCGCGCGGTAAGCTTCGCCGTCAGTAATAATCTGGATGCGCTGACCCTGTACGCCTTCAGCAGCGAAAACTGGAATCGCCCTCCGCAAGAGGTGATGGCGCTGATGGAGCTGTTTGTCTGGGCACTGGACAGCGAGGTGAAAAGCCTCCATAAACATAATGTTCGCCTGCGTATTATTGGCGATACGGGCCGTTTTAACGCTCGTTTGCAGGAGCGTATCCGACGCGCCGAGGAACTGACTCAGCAAAATAATGGACTTACCCTGAACATTGCCGCGAATTATGGCGGACGTTGGGATATTATTCATGGCGTCAGGAAAATTGCAGAACAGGTACAGGAAGGTCTGATACGTCCGGACCAAATCGAGGAAGAAACCCTCGCGCCGTATCTGTGCCTCAACGATCTGGCACCGGTGGATCTGGTAATAAGGACAGGGGGAGAACATCGAATCAGTAACTTTTTGCTGTGGCAGGTTGCCTATGCGGAGTTCTTTTTTACCGATGTGCTCTGGCCTGATTTTGATGAACAAGTTTTTGAAGGTGCACTGAATGCGTTTGCACAACGAGAGCGCCGTTTTGGCGGCGCAGCACCCGGCGGCGCCTGAGCGCTCTGGGGGTAATCCTTGCTGAAGTCACGCCTGATTACCGCATTGATACTTATCCCGATTGTGATTGCAGCGCTGTTTCTGCTGCCGCCTCCCGGATTCGCCATAGTCACGCTGGCCGTTTGCATGCTGGCGGCCTGGGAATGGGGACAGTTCGCTGGCCTGGCCTCACGCTCCCAGCGCGTCTGGCTGGCCGTCCTTTGCGGACTGCTGCTTGCCGTCATGGCCTTCACGCTTCCCGCCTATCATCATTCCGTTCATCTACCGCAGATTGCCGGTTCGCTGTGGGCGGCGCTGGGCTGGTGGATAGTCGCGCTAATGCTGGTGCTGACTTATCCGGCTTCGGCGGCGCTGTGGCGCTCCTCGCGCCCGCTGCGCCTGCTGTTTGGCGTTCTGACCATAGTGCCTTTTTTCTGGGGCATGATGGCGCTGCGGCAATATCATTATGACAGCGACCATTTTGCCGGCGCCTGGTGGCTGCTTTACGTTATGTTTCTGGTTTGGGGCGCGGACTCTGGTGCCTATATGTTTGGCCGTCTGTTTGGCAAACACAAGCTGGCACCAAAAGTTTCACCAGGCAAAACCTGGGAAGGCTTTTTCGGCGGCCTGGTTACCTCGGCCGTTATCGCCTGGCTGTTCGGCCTGTGGGCGCCGCTAAGCGTACCCACTGGCGTTTTACTGGGCTGTTCTCTCGTTGCCGCGCTGGCCTCCGTGCTGGGCGATCTGACCGAGAGCATGTTTAAGCGTGAAGCCGGCATTAAAGACAGCGGACAGCTGATCCCCGGCCACGGCGGTATTTTGGATCGTATTGATAGCCTGACGGCGGCGGTGCCGGTGTTCGCCTGCCTGCTGCTGCTGGCTTTCGGCACGCTATAAGGGAAGTTATGCTAAATATACTCTGGAGCCTCGGGGCCTTTATCGTTGCGCTGGGCATTTTGATTACCGTGCACGAGTTCGGCCATTTTTGGGTGGCGCGCCGCTGCGGCGTTAAAGTCGAACGCTTTTCTGTCGGCTTCGGCAAAGCGCTATGGCGACGCCGCGACAGCCAGGGCACCGAGTATGTTATCGCGTTAATTCCGCTTGGCGGCTACGTTAAAATGCTCGACGAACGCGTCGAAAGCGTGCCGCCTGAACTCCGCCATCTCTCTTTCAATAATAAAACCGTGGCGCAGCGTGCCGCTATTATCAGCGCCGGGCCGCTGGCTAATTTCCTGTTTGCCGTCTTTGCTTACTGGCTGGTATTTATGATCGGCGTCCCTGGCGTTCGGCCGGTGGTTGGCGAAATAGTAAGCGGTTCGCAGGCCGCCGCAGCGCAAATTGCGCCAGGAATGGAACTTAAGGCCGTTGACGGTATCGAAACGCCTGACTGGGAAGCTGTGCGTATGGCGCTGGTAGCGAAAATTGGCGACCAGCAAACTACGCTAAGCGTGGCGCCTTTTGGCACCAGCCAGGTGAAGGATGTTCGGCTTGATTTGCGCGACTGGCATTTCGCCCCGGACAGAGAAGATCCGGTTGCTTCGCTGGGCATGCTGCCACGCGGCCCGCAGGTAGAAACCGTACTGGCGGAAATACAAACCGGCTCGGCTGCGGCCAGAGCAGGTTTGCAAGCAGGCGACAGGATCGTTAAAGTCGGGGGTCAGCCGCTGAACCAGTGGCAGCAGTTTGTCGCTGCAGTTCGCGACAATCCGGGCAAGCCGCTGACGGTGGAGGTCGAGCGAAAGGGCGCTTCGGTGGCCCTGCAGCTGACGCCGGATGTGAAACCGGGCAGCAAAGCGGAAGGGTTCGCGGGCGTTATTCCGCGCATTGTTCCGCTGCCGGATGAATATAAAACGGTACGCCAGTATGGGCCGCTTGCGGCCGTTGGCGAGGCCAGCGCGAAAACCTGGCAGCTGATGAAGCTGACGGTGACCATGCTGGGCAAGCTGATTGTCGGCGAAGTGAAGTTGAACAATCTCAGCGGGCCGATTTCAATCGCCCAGGGTGCTGGGATGTCGGCGGAATATGGCTTGATTTACTACCTGATGTTCATTGCGCTGATTAGCGTGAATCTCGGGATTATCAATCTGTTCCCCTTGCCGGTATTAGATGGTGGACATTTGCTGTTTCTGGCGATCGAAAAGATCAAAGGTGGGCCGGTGTCTGAGCGAGTTCAGGACTTCAGTTATCGCATTGGCTCGGTTTTGCTGGTGCTGTTAATGGGGCTTGCACTATTCAATGATTTCTCGCGCCTGTAGCGGCCAGTCCGCTTGTTGCGAGAACCAGTTAGGAAGAATGCATAACAACGATGGCGATGAAAAAGTTGCTCATAGCGTCGCTGCTGTTTAGCAGCGCCACCGTATACGCGGCTGACGGCTTCGTGGTGAGGGATATCCATTTCGAAGGTCTGCAGCGTGTCGCCGTCGGGGCGGCATTGCTCAGTATGCCTGTCCGCGTGGGAGATACCGTCTCCGATGATGATATCAGTAATACCATCCGCGCTCTTTTCGCGACCGGGAACTTTGAAGACGTTCAGGTGCTGCGCGACGGCAACACGCTGATCGTTCAGGTAAAAGAGCGCCCAACCATTGCCAGCATCACTTTCTCCGGCAACAAAGCGGTGAAGGACGATATGCTGAAGCAGAACCTGGAAGCTTCCGGCGTGCGCGTGGGCGAAGCCCTGGACCGCACTACCATCTCATCCATTGAGAAAGGGCTTGAGGATTTCTACTACAGCGTCGGTAAATATAGCGCCAGCGTAAAGGCGGTAGTTACGCCGCTGCCGCGCAACCGCGTCGATCTTAAGCTGGTCTTTACCGAGGGCGTCTCCGCTAAAATTCAGCAGATCAACGTAGTCGGCAATAAAGCCTTCAGTTCAGACGAGCTGATCTCCCGCTTCCAGCTGCGCGACGAGGTGCCGTGGTGGAACCTTGTGGGCGATCGCAAATACCAGAAACAGAAACTGGCGGGCGATTTAGAAACGCTGCGTAGCTTTTATCTGGATCGCGGCTATGCGCGCTTTAACATCGACTCCACGCAGGTCAGCCTGACGCCGGATAAAAAAGGCATCTATATCACCATCAACATCACCGAAGGCGATCAGTATAAGCTTTCCGGCGTGGTGGTAAACGGCAGCATGGCCGGGCATTCGGCGGAAGTCGAATCCCTGACTAAAATCCAGCCGGGCGAACTCTATAACGGTGCCAAAGTCACCAAAATGGAAGACGACATCAAAAAGATGTTCGGTCGCTATGGCTATGCCTATCCACGCGTTATGACGCAGCCTGAAATCAACGATGCGGATAAAACCGTTAAGCTGCACGTTAATGTGGATGCGGGCAACCGCTACTACGTGCGTAAAGTGCGTTTTGAAGGCAACGACACTTCAAAAGATTCCGTCCTGCGTCGCGAAATGCGCCAGATGGAAGGCGCATGGCTGGGCAGCGATCTGGTCGAGCAGGGCAAAGAGCGCCTGAACCGCACCGGCTACTTCGAAACTGTTGAAACCGATACGCAGCGCGTGCCAGGCTCGCCTGACCAGGTTGATGTGGTGTACAAAGTTAAAGAACGCAACACCGGTACCTTTAACTTCGGCGTGGGCTACGGCACCGAAAGCGGCGTCAGCTTCCAGGTCGGCGTCACCCAGGATAACTGGCTGGGCACGGGTAACACTGTCGGCATCAGCGGCACCAAAAACGATTATCAGACCTATGCTGAATTCTCATTGACCGATCCCTACTTTACGGTTGATGGCGTTAGCCTGGGCGGTCGTGTCTTCTATAACGACTTTAAAGCGGACGATGCGGATCTTTCCGACTATACCAACCGAAGCTATGGTCTGGACGGCACGCTGGGCTTCCCGGTTAATGAAAACAACACGCTGCGCGTTGGCCTGGGTTATGTGCATAACGACCTGTCTAACATGCAGCCGCAGATTGCAATGTTCCGCTATCTGCGTTCAGTGGGCCAGGATCCAAGCCTGACCAGCGATGCAGACTATTCAGCTGATGATTTCACCTTTAACTACGGCTGGACGTATAACACGCTGGACCGCGGTTTCTTCCCGACTTCAGGTAACCGTACCAACCTGAACGGTAAAGTCACCATTCCGGGATCGGATAACGCCTTCTATAAAGCGACGCTGGATACCCAGCAGTACGTGCCGCTGAACCAGGATCGCACCTGGGTGCTGTTGGGACGCGGTCGCGTAGGCTATGGCGATGGCCTGAACGGTAAAGAGATGCCGTTCTACGAGAACTTCTACGCCGGCGGCTCAAGCACCGTGCGTGGTTTCCGTTCCAACACCATCGGTCCGAAAGCGGCTTACTACAATAACGGTTCAAGCACCTGTTCAACCGGTACGCTGTGTGACTCCAGCGATGCGGTTGGCGGCAACGCGATGGCGACAGCCAGCGCCGAGCTGATTACGCCTACGCCTTTCCTCAGCGAGAAATATGCCAACTCCGTGCGTACCTCACTGTTCGTCGATGCCGGTACCGTTTGGGATACCGCCTGGGAAAATACGGCAGAGACGCGTGCGGCAGGTATTCCGGACTACAGCGATCCGGGCAATATCCGCATGTCGGCAGGCCTGGCGCTGCAGTGGATGTCGCCGCTGGGGCCGCTGGTGTTCTCTTATGCCCAGCCGTTCAAGAAATATGATGGAGATAAAGCCGAGCAGTTCCAGTTTAATATTGGTAAAACCTGGTAAGCTGCTACGCTTTGCAAACTTTGAGAAAAGCGCAGTCTGGCTTTTCTCAACGCTCGCGGTGTTGTACCGCGAGTATCGCGCCGTTCACTGGCAGCCCTGAGCTGCCTTAACGCGCAACACATGTGTCCTGGACACAAACGTTGATGGTAAGGAGTTTATAGTGAAAAAGTTGTTGTGTGCCGCAGGCCTTTCTCTCGCTCTAGCGGTTTCCGCTGGCGCTCAGGCCGCTGACAAAATTGCAGTGGTAAACGTTTCCAGCATTTTCCAACAGTTACCGGCGCGTGCGACAGTTGCGAAACAGCTTGAAAACGAGTTTAAAGGCCGTGCGACTGAACTTCAGGGTATGGAGCGCGACCTGCAAACCAAGATGCAGCGTCTGCAGCGTGATGGTTCCACCATGAAAGCAAGCGAGCGCAGCCGTCTGGAAAAAGACGTGATGACGCAGCGTGAAACCTTCTCCAGCAAAGCGCAGGCTTTCGAGCAGGATAACCGTCGTCGTCAGGCGGAAGAGCGTAACAAAATCCTGAGCCGTATTCAGGACGCCGTGAAGAAAGTGGCGGCCGATGAAGGCTACGATGTGGTTGTCGATGCTAATGCCGTGGCTTACGCCAGCTCATCCAAAGACATCACCGCTGATGTTCTGAAACAGGTTAAATAATCAATGTCATCAATTCGACTGGCTGATTTAGCCCAGCAGTTGGATGCAGATTTGCACGGAGATGGCGATATCGCCATCTCCGGCATCGCTTCTATGCAATCCGCTCAATCCGGTCAAATCACATTTCTTTCTAACAGTCGTTATCGCGAACAGCTGGCCGCCTGCAAGGCGTCCGCCGTGGTACTGCAGGCGGCGGATTTGGAATTTTTCCAGGGCGCAGCGCTGGTAGTGAAAGACCCTTACCTGACCTATGCGCGTATGGCGCAGATTTTGGATACCACGCCTCAGCCTGCCACAAACATCGCGCCGAGCGCGGTGATCGACGCGGCGGCGAAGCTGGGTAAAAATGTTTCCGTCGGCGCAAACGCCGTTATTGAATCCGGCGTTGAGCTGGGCGATAACGCAGTGATTGGCGCTGGCTGCTTTATCGGTAAAAACACCCGTATTGGCGCAGGCACACGCCTGTGGGCGAATGTCTCTGTCTATCACGAAGTGCAGATCGGCGAAAACTGCCTGATCCAGTCCGGCACGGTGATTGGCGCGGACGGCTTCGGCTACGCTAACGATCGCGGTAACTGGGTAAAAATTCCGCAGCTTGGTACGGTGATTATCGGCGATCGCGTAGAAATCGGTGCCTGTACCACTATAGATCGCGGCGCGTTGGATAACACTCAGATCGGGAATGGTGTTATCATTGACAACCAGTGCCAGATTGCACACAACGTGGTGATTGGCGACAATACCGCGGTGGCGGGCGGCGTGATTATGGCGGGCAGCCTGAAAATAGGCCGCTACTGCATGATCGGCGGCGCCAGCGTGATTAACGGCCACATGGAAATTTGCGACAAGGTAACGGTAACGGGAATGGGAATGGTCATGCGACCAATCACGCAACCTGGGGTATACTCCTCCGGGATCCCGCTGCAACCGAACAAAAACTGGCGTAAAACCGCCGCGCTGGTGATGAACATCGATGAGATGAGCAAACGCTTAAAAGCTATTGAGCGTAAAGTCAGCACGGACTAAGCGTCCGGTTGTCGACCAGCCTTCACTATTTCGCCGCAGCTCGCGAAATATAAAAAGAATGCTAAGCATGGAAGGCTGGGGCACGGAAACTGATTTGCGGCCTGCGGACGACTCTTCGTTGCAGGCCGTGTTATTGATGCCATCAGAATTTTTAGGACAGGAAGAGTATTTTGACTACTGAAACTCATACTCTGAAAATTGAAGAGATTATTGAACTGCTGCCGCACCGCTATCCGTTTCTGCTGGTCGATCGCGTACTTGAATTTGAAGAGCACAAATTTCTGCGTGCGGTAAAAAACGTATCGGTCAACGAACCGTTTTTCCAGGGCCATTTCCCTGGTAAACCGATTTTTCCAGGCGTGCTGATTTTAGAAGCCATGGCGCAGGCGACCGGTATTCTGGCGTTTAAAAGCGTAGGCAAACTTGAGCCGGGCGAGCTTTATTACTTCGCTGGCATCGACGAAGCCCGCTTCAAGCGTCCGGTTGTCCCTGGCGATCAGATGATTATGGAAGTGACCTTCGAGAAAACCCGCCGTGGTTTGACGCGCTTTAAAGGCGTGGCAACCGTTGACGGTAAAATTGTCTGCGAAGCAACCATGATGTGTGCCCGCAGCCGGGAGGCGTAATTCGTGATTGATGAAACTGCTGTTATCCACCCCAGCTCCGTGATTGAAGAGGGTGCCGTTATTGGCGCTCGCGTGCAGATCGGCCCGTTTTGCTTTATCGGTGCCGATGTTGAAATCGGCGAAGGCACCGTGCTGAAGTCGCATGTGGTTATTAATGGCCACACTAAAATCGGTAAAGACAACACGATTTACCAGTTTGCGACTATCGGCGAGGTCAACCAGGATCTGAAATACGCTGGCGAGCCTACCCGTGTTGAAGTTGGCGATCGCAACAGCATCCGTGAAAGCGTAACTATCCATCGCGGTACAGCGCAGGCAGACGGCCTGACCAAAGTCGGTAGCGATAACCTGCTGATGGTCAACGTTCATATTGCGCACGATTGCGTGATTGGCGATCGCTGCATCCTTGCCAACAACGCCACGCTGGGCGGCCACGTAACCGTGGACGATTTCGCTATTATCGGCGGGATGACAGCCGTTCATCAATTCTGCACCATCGGCGCGCACGTGATGGTCGGCGGCTGTTCGGGCGTTGCTCAGGATGTGCCGCCGTTCGTTATCGCCCAGGGCAACCACGCTACGCCGTTTGGCATTAACCTGGTAGGTTTGCAGCGCCGCGGCTTCAGCAAAGAAGCGCTGCACGCTATCCGCAATGCTTACAAGGTGCTTTACCGCAGCGGTAAAACGCTGGATGAAGCGAAACCGGAGATAGCCGACATTGCTCGCGAACATCCGGAAGTACAGCCGTTCTTTGATTTCTTCGCCCGTTCTACCCGGGGCCTGATCCGTTAAGCTATGCCTCAGCCACTAACGATAGCCCTGGTCGCCGGAGAAACCTCCGGCGATATTCTTGGCGCTGGCCTGATCCGCGCCCTGAAAGAAAAGCACCCGAATACGCGCTTTGTTGGCGTGGCCGGGCCGCTGATGCAGGCCGAGGGCTGTGAAGCCTGGTATGAGATGGAAGAGCTGGCGGTGATGGGCGTGGTGGAAGTGCTGGAGCGCCTGCCGCGCCTGCTGAAAATCCGCCGCGATCTGACCCAAAGATTCAGCGAGCTGAAGCCGGATGTTTTTGTCGGCATCGATGCACCGGACTTCAATATCACGCTGGAAGGCCGCCTGAAACAGCGCGGTATCCGCACTATTCATTACGTTAGCCCTTCGGTTTGGGCATGGCGTCAGAAACGCGTCTTCAAGATTGGCCGCGCCACTGACCTGGTGCTGGCGTTTTTGCCGTTTGAAAAAGCCTTCTACGATCGCTATAACGTTCCCTGCCGTTTTATTGGCCATACCATGGCTGATGCAATGCCGATCGAACCGGACAAGCGTGCCGCAAGGCTGGAATTGGGCATCGCAGAAGAGGCGCTCTGCCTGGCGTTACTGCCCGGCAGCCGCAACGCGGAAGTAGAAATGCTCAGCGCGGATTTCCTGAAAACGGCAATGCTACTACGGGAAAAATGGCCCGCGCTGGAAATCGTGGTGCCGCTGGTTAACCCGCGCCGCCGCGAGCAGTTCGAAAAAATTAAGGCGGAAGTGGCGCCAGATTTACCGATGCATTTACTGGATGGTAAAGGCCGGCAGGCTATGGTCGCCAGCGATGCGGCGCTGCTTGCTTCCGGCACGGCGGCGCTGGAGTGCATGCTGGCGAAATGCCCGATGGTGGTCGGTTACCGCATGAAGCCTTTTACCTTCTGGCTGGCGAAAAGGCTGGTGAAAACCGACTACGTGTCGCTGCCAAACCTGCTGGCAGGGCGAGAGCTGGTAAAAGAGCTGCTGCAGGATGAATGCCAGCCGCAGCGGCTGGCGGCCGCGCTGGAACCGCTGTTGGCAAAGGGCGAACCTCGTAACCGTCTGCTGGCGACCTTTGCCGATTTGCACCAGCAAATTCGCTGGAACGCCGACGAGCAGGCCGCCGCTGCCGTACTGGAGCTTTGTAAATGAGTTTTATCTATCCCCAGGCCAGCCTGATTGCTGGCGTGGATGAAGTGGGCCGCGGTCCGTTAGTGGGCGCTGTGGTGACCGCCGCAGTGATCCTGGATCCCGCCAAACCGATTATCGGCCTGGCCGACTCAAAAAAACTGTCGGAAAAACGCCGTTTGTCGCTGTTCGACGAGATCAAAGAGAAGGCGTTAAGCTGGAGCCTGGGGCGCGCGGAGCCGGAAGAGATCGACCAGCTGAACATTCTGCATGCCACTATGTTGGCAATGCAACGCGCTGTAGCGGGGCTGTCGGTCGTGCCAGACTTCGTCCTGATCGATGGCAATCGCTGCCCGGCGCTGCCGATGCCCGCGCAGGCCGTGGTGAAAGGCGACAGCCTGGTAGCGGAAATCAGCGCCGCCTCGATTATCGCCAAAGTTACGCGCGACAGAGAAATGGCGGAACTGGATCTGCTGTTCCCGCAATACGGCTTCGCCCAGCACAAGGGCTACCCGACGGCGTTGCATATGGAAAGGCTTGCGCTACACGGCGCTACACTACACCATCGCCGCAGCTTCGCGCCGGTACGCAACGCGTTGCTGGATGCCGAAGTGCTCGCTGCGGCGCGATAACAGTTAGTTTTCAGCAGGATTAAAGATGGCCGAACCTCGTTTTATTCATTTACGCGTACACAGCGACTACTCCATGGTGGATGGATTAGCCAAGACTGCCCCGCTGGTGAAAAAAGCGGCCGCGATGGGCATGCCGGCCATAGCCATCACCGACTTCACTAACCTGTGCGGACTGGTAAAGTTTTACGGTACGGCGCACGGACAGGGAATGAAGCCGATTATCGGCGCGGATTTCAACGTCGCCAGCGAGGCGATGGGCGATGAGCTGTCGCAGCTGACCGTGTTGGCCGCAACCAACACTGGCTATCAGAATCTGACCCTGCTGATCTCCCGCGCCTATCAACGTGGCTACGGCGCGGCTGGCCCAACCATAGACCGCGACTGGCTAATTGAGCTAAATGAAGGGCTGATCCTGCTTTCCGGTGGTCGGCGCGGCGATGTCGGCAAAATGCAGCTGCGCGGCAACCAGGCGCAGGTGGCGGAATGCCTGGCGTTTTGGCAGCAATATTTCCCTGACCGCTACTATCTGGAGCTGAGCCGCACCGGCCGGCCGGATGAAGAGAGCTGGCTGCATGCCGCCGTCGAGCTGGCCACGGCTAAAGGCATTCCGGTTGTCGCTACCAATGAAGTCTGTTTTCTGGAAGAGAGCGACTTCGACGCGCACGAAATTCGGGTCGCGATCCATGACGGCTTTACGCTGGACGATCCAAAACGCCCGCGTAATTACAGTCCTCAGCAATATCTGCGCAGCGAAGAGGAGATGTGCGAGCTGTTTTCGGACATCCCGGAAGCGCTGGCGAACAGCGTGGAAATTGCTAAGCGTTGTAACGTCACTATTCGCCTGGGCGAGTACTTCCTGCCGCAGTTCCCGACCGGCGATATGACCACCGAAGATTTCCTGGTGATGAAATCGAAAGAGGGTCTGGAAGAGCGTCTGGAATTCCTGTTTCCGGATCCCGAAGTACGGGCGCAGAAAAGGCCGGAATATGACGAGCGCCTTGAGGTTGAGCTCAACGTAATCAACCAGATGGGTTTCCCCGGCTACTTTCTGATCGTAATGGAATTTATCCAGTGGTCAAAGGACAACAACGTGCCGGTAGGGCCGGGGCGTGGTTCCGGTGCCGGTTCGCTGGTAGCCTATGCGCTGAAAATCACCGATCTCGATCCGCTGGAGTTTGACCTGCTGTTCGAACGTTTCCTTAACCCGGAACGTGTTTCCATGCCCGACTTCGATGTCGACTTTTGTATGGAAAAACGCGACCTGGTAATCGAGCACGTGGCCGAGATGTACGGCCGCAAAGCTGTATCGCAGATTATTACCTTCGGTACAATGGCGGCGAAAGCGGTAATTCGCGACGTGGGCCGCGTGCTGGGGCATCCTTACGGCTTTGTCGACCGCATCTCCAAGCTGGTGCCGCCCGATCCGGGCATGACGCTGGAGAAAGCCTTTGCCGCCGAGCCGCAGCTGCCGGAAATCTATGAGGCGGACGAGGAAGTCAAAGCGCTGATCGATATGGCGCGCAAGCTGGAAGGCGTTACGCGTAACGCCGGTAAACATGCGGGCGGCGTGGTAATAGCGCCAACGCAGATCACCGACTTTGCGCCGCTCTATTGTGACGAAAACGGCAACCATCCGGTCACCCAGTTCGATAAAAACGACGTAGAGTACGCCGGGCTGGTGAAGTTCGACTTCCTGGGTCTGCGCACGCTGACCATCATCGACTGGGCGCTGGCGATGATCAATGCCCGCCGCAAAAAGCAGGGCGAGCCGCCGATCGATATCGCAGCGATTCCGCTTGATGACAAAAAAAGTTTCGATATGCTACAGCGCTCGGAAACCACGGCGGTATTCCAGCTTGAATCGCGCGGCATGAAGGATCTGATCAAACGTCTGAAACCTGACTGCTTCGAAGATATGATCGCGCTGGTGGCGCTGTTCCGTCCCGGCCCGCTACAGTCGGGCATGGTAGATAACTTTATCGACCGTAAGCACGGCCGCGAAGAGATCTCCTATCCGGATATCCAGTGGCAGCATGAGTCGCTGAAGCCGGTGCTGGAGCCAACCTATGGCATTATTCTGTACCAGGAACAGGTAATGCAGATAGCGCAGGTGCTGGCGGGCTACAGCCTGGGCGGCGCGGATATGCTGCGTCGCGCAATGGGTAAAAAGAACCCGGTTGAGATGGCCAAGCAGCGTGGCGGTTTTGAAGACGGGGCGAAAGCGCGCGGCGTCGACGGCGAGCTGGCGATAAAAATCTTTGACCTGGTAGAGAAATTTGCCGGTTATGGCTTTAACAAATCGCACTCCGCCGCCTATGCGCTGGTTTCCTACCAAACGCTGTGGTTGAAGGCGCACTATCCGGCAGAATTTATGGCCGCGGTGATGACGGCGGATATGGATAACACCGAAAAGGTGGTTGGTCTGGTGGACGAGTGCTGGCGTATGGGACTGAAAGTCCTGCCGCCGGATATCAACTCCGGGCTTTATCCGTTCCACGTTAACGACGACGGCGAGATCGTTTACGGCATAGGCGCAATCAAAGGCGTGGGCGAAGGCCCGATCGAAGCGATTCTGGAAGCGCGTAATAAAGATGGCTACTTCCGTGAACTGTTCGATCTTTGCGCGCGTACAGATACTAAAAAGCTTAACCGGCGAGTGCTGGAAAAGCTGATTATGTCCGGCGCGTTCGATCGTCTTGGCCCGCATCGCGCGGCCCTGATGAGCGCGTTGAACGATGCGCTGAAAGCGGCGGATCAGCATGCCAAAGCCGAGGCCATCGGCCAGGCGGATATGTTCGGCGTGCTGGCGGAAGAGCCGGAACAGATTGAAAAATCTTACGCCGACGTGACGCCGTGGCCGGAGCAGGTCAGGCTGGATGGCGAAAGAGAAACCTTAGGGCTTTACTTAACCGGGCACCCGATTAATCAGTATCTGAAAGAAATCGAGCGCTACGTGGGAGGAATGCGCCTGAAGGACATGCACCCGACCGAACGCGGCAAAATGACCATGGCCGTGGGTCTGGTGGTGGCGGCCCGCGTAATGGTAACAAAGCGCGGTAACCGCATCGGTATCTGTACGCTGGACGATCGCTCCGGTCGTCTGGAAGTTATGCTGTTCACCGATGCACTTGATAAGTTCCAGCATTTGCTGGAAAAAGACCGTATCCTGATCGTCAGCGGACAGGTGAGTTTCGATGACTTCAGCGGCGGCCTTAAAATGACCGCTCGCGATGTGATGGACATTGACGAAGCCCGTGAAAAATATGCGCGCGGGCTTGCTATCTCGCTGACGGACAGGCAAATTGATGACCAGCTTTTAAACCGTCTCCGCCAATCCCTGGAGCCTTATCGTTCCGGGACTATTCCGGTACATCTCTATTATCAGAGAGAGGATGCGCGAGCGAAGCTACGCTTTGGCGCGGCATGGCGCGTATCGCCCAGCGATCGTTTGCTAAACGATTTACGATCGCTAATAGGGTCGGAGCAGGTGGAACTGGAGTTTGACTAAAACAGGAATATTATGAGTCTTAATTACCTGGATTTCGAACAGCCAATCGCAGAACTTGAGGCGAAGATAGATTCGCTGAAGTCGGTTGGCCGTCAGGATGAAAAACTGGATATTAACCTGGATGAAGAGATTCAGCGTCTGCGCGAAAAAAGCGTCGAGCTGACTCGTAAGATCTTCTCCGATTTGGGTGCATGGCAGATCGCGCAGCTGGCGCGTCATCCGCTGCGTCCTTATACGCTGGACTATGTCCGCAACGTGTTTACCGATTTTGACGAGCTGGCAGGCGATCGCGCCTACGCGGACGACAAAGCTATCGTTGGCGGTATTGCTCGTCTGGAAGGGCGTCCGGTGATGATTATCGGTCATCAGAAAGGGCGTGAAACCAAAGAGAAAATCCGTCGTAACTTCGGCATGCCAGCGCCAGAAGGTTACCGTAAAGCGCTGCGTCTGATGGAGATGGCCGAGCGTTTCAATATGCCGATCATTACCTTTATCGACACGCCAGGCGCTTACCCGGGCGTGGGCGCGGAAGAGCGCGGACAAAGCGAGGCTATCGCACGCAACCTGCGTGAGATGTCTGGCCTGACCGTGCCAGTAATCTGCACCGTAATCGGCGAAGGCGGCTCCGGCGGCGCGCTGGCGATCGGCGTTGGCGATAAAGTAAACATGCTGCAGTACAGCACCTACTCGGTGATTTCGCCGGAAGGCTGTGCGTCGATTCTGTGGAAAAGCGCGGATAAAGCGCCGCTGGCTGCGGAAGCAATGGGCATTATCGCGCCGCGTCTGAAAGAGCTGAAGCTGATCGATACGGTGATCCCGGAGCCGCTGGGCGGCGCGCATCGCAACCAGCTGGCAATCGGCGAATCAATGAAGGCGCAGCTGCTGGCCGATCTGGCGGAGCTGGACGAGCTGACCAAAGAAGAACTGCTGGATCGTCGCTACCAGCGCCTGATGAGCTACGGCTACGCCTGATAGCTTAACTGCCGCGCAAAGAGCGGGTTCTGAACAAAGTTGGGTCTGAGTTAAGGCCGAGCGGCGTTTGGAGCCCGCTTTTTTATTGCGCTGTGAATAAATCCGTATTAGCTATGCGATAAAAATTGTCAGGATAGCGGCATCGGCCAATAACCATAAAAAAACCCGGCCTGGTGGGCCGGGTTGATTCTCTGTTCCGAAACGGCTGGTGACCGCTTGTGGAACGGTACTGCCTGTACCTGCTAACTATGAAAACTTTATCGCCGATTGATAAGCTCGTCAATGCAAGAATAATTGCTATGGTAATGCTCGAGTTTTATACTCGTCACGGTAGGTTGCGGGACGCTGTTGTAGCTTCTCAAAGGTGGGTGGGCTGTTAATGCAAATTTTCATCCCGACCGGAAACAGGTGGTGCTGTCCGGTTTGCTTCCACCCCTAAAGAGCTGCCTGTACCTGCTAACTACCGGTACGCGCCGTCAGGGGAAGCCCATAGGCACTGGCGGCGTGTGGCGCTCTTCTGCATAAGGAGAGGCAGAAGTGATAATGCTGACAGCGGTACTTGTAACGTTGAAGATCATTCACGTTGCCCTGCAGATTATCGTTGCATACAGGCAACTGACCAGACGCCCATAAGGGTTGATGGAACTTGAACAAAGGCGGGACTAACCATCCTGCCTTTTTTCACTTCTTAACTTTTACGATTAGCGTCTTAACCGATCTTTGTTATTTCCTCGTCTGCTCCACGCTTTATACTAAGCAAGGAATTTCAATTAAAATCACCCGGCTGGAAAGCGCCCGCTTTGACCTGCACTGGCGTGACCACGCCCGTATCCAGCACCCAACCGCTAATCAGCGCCGCTGGCGTGACATCAAAAGCCGGGTTATAAACCTGCGCATTTTCCGGTGACCACTGCACTGCACCAAAGCTTCCCGCCACGCCGGTAACTTCGCTGGCAGCCCGCTGCTCAATAGGAATAGCTTCGCCATTTGGGCAGTTCGGATCCAACGTGGTATGCGGAGCCGCGACATAGAACGGGATATTGTGATAATGCGCCAGCACCGCCAGGCTGTAAGTACCGATTTTATTGGCTACGTCGCCGTTAGCCGCAATGCGATCGGCGCCAACCCAAACGGCATCCACCTGTTTTGCCGCCATCAGGCTCGCTGCCATGCTGTCGCAGATTAGCCGGTAAGGAATGCCCAGCTCGCCCAGCTCCCAGGCGGTCAGGCGGCCGCCCTGCAGCAGCGGACGGGTTTCATCCACCCAGACATTTTCCACATGGCCTTGCTGCCAGCCGCGCGAGATTACGCCCAGCGCCGTTCCCACGCCAGCAGTAGCCAGTCCGCCCGTATTACAATGGGTCAGCAGACGGCTGCCGGGTTTGATTAACTCTGCGCCTGCAGCAGCGATGCTATCGCATAGCGCTTTGTCTTCTTCAACCAGGCGAAGCGCCTCAAAAGTCAGCGCGGTTTTGTAATTCTCCTGCGCCAGCGCCAGTTTCATGCGGTCAAGATTGTTCATCAGGTTAACGGCGGTAGGACGGGAAGCTCGCAGTACTTCCAGCGACTCACTCAGCGCCGATTTCGTCATGCCGTTTTCCGCCAGCAGCGCCAGTAACAGGCTGGCCGACAGACCGATCAGCGGCGCACCGCGTACCCGCAGCGTTTTAATATGGTCTACCAGCGCCGCCACGTCCGGCGTAGGACACCAGATTTTCTTTTGTGGCAGCGCCTGCTGATCGAGGATCCAGAGCTGGTTATCACGAACTTGTAAGCTGGTTGTGCTCAGTGTCTGCATGAAAGTTAAATCCTGGTTGCGTAATTACAGCATATTGTGCCAACATGCTTAGCGGATGTATAGACGTCTGAACGGCTTGAGGTAAAGAAGGCGGCAGACGAAATGAAAAACAGTGATGAGGGTAGAGTTAATGTCGCAATACCGTACGTTCACCGCAGCGGACGCCGTGGAATATGCCCGTGAATTTGGCGGCATTGCCGATGCTGAAAACCTGATCGACGCGCAGGAAATTGGCGACGGCAACCTTAACCTTGTCTTTAAAATTTTCGATCGCGACGGCATCAGCCGGATTATCGTCAAACAGGCTTTACCCTATGTGCGCTGCGTTGGCGAGTCCTGGCCGCTGACGTTGGATCGCGCGCGCATTGAAGCGGAAGTGCTGCAAATTCACGGCGGATTCTGCCCGGCACATACGGTAAAAATTCTGCATTACGATCCGGTGCTGGCGGTAATGGTGATGGAAGACCTTTCCAGCCATGCTATCTGGCGCGGCGAGCAGGTGAAAGGCGTCGATTATCCACAGGCGGCCGCTCAGCTGGGCGAATATCTGGCACAGACGCTGTTTCATACTTCCGATTTTTATCAGCATCCGTATGAGAAGAAAGCTGACGTGATTCGTTTCACCAACCCGGAACTGTGCGACATCACCGAAGAACTGTTCTTTAACGAGCCGTATGAAGTGCACGAGCGCAACGGCTATCCGCGCGCGCTGGAGTCGCTGGTGTCACAGCTGCGCAGCGACGACGAGCTGCGCTACAAGGTTGCAGGACTAAAACACCGCTTTCTTTCTAATGCTGAAGCGCTGCTACATGGCGACGTGCACAGCGGCTCCATCTTTGTAGCGGAAGGTAGCCTGAAAGTGATCGACGCGGAGTTCGGCTTTTATGGCCCGATCGGTTTTGATGTCGGCAGCGCTTTAGGCAATTTGCTGCTTAACTACTGCGCGCTGCCCGGCCTGCTGGCGCCGCGTGAAGCGGCAGACGCCCGCGAAAAGCGTCTTAACGACGTGCGCACAACCTGGCAGAGCTTTGCCGAAGGCTTTCTGGCGCTGGCAGCAGAGAAATCGCGGGATCGTGCGCTGGCTTATCCTGGCTATGCCGCAGCGTTTTTGCATAAGATCTGGTGCGATACGCTGGGCTACTGCGGGACAGAACTGATCCGCCGTACCGTCGGCATGTCGCAGATTGCCGATTTTAAATCCATTCGGGACGAAGCAATGAAAACCGAGTGCTTTCGCCAGGCGATAACATTAGGCAGAACGCTGATTCTGGCTGCCGATCATACCGAAGATATCGAAGCGCTGATCGCGCGCGTAAGGCAGAACGGCTGAGCATCGCCCGCCGCTTGTTATAAGCGGCGGCGTACCCGGCTTCACAACGTTAGCCTGTTTGTTCCGATTACGGCTTTTGGTAAACATCCGGCCGGACGATTTGCCAGACAAAATTTTCGTTGTTTACCGGGCTGAACCCCATTTTTTCATACAGCCACGGCGCAGTGGAAGTCACCAGCATAATGCGCCGCAGACGCTGTAACCCAGGATGCTCCAGAACACAGGCCATCAGCAAGCGCGAGAGTTTCTGCCGCTGCCACTCTTCCAGAATATAAACATCACAAAGATAGCCAAATGTGGCACCGTCGGTAATCACTCGGGCAAAGCCGATTTGCTTTTTTTCTGCAAACAGTCCAAAGCTGAGACTGTTATTAACGGCGATATGTACGGTTTCCCGGTCAATTCCTGCCGCCCAGCTGGAACGGGTCAGATAGCTGTGAATAGCGTCGATATCCATTTTTTGCGGATCGGTGATAATCGAATATTGCTGTTCCTGCCACCTGTAGCTTTTAAACATCGTTATTGTCCTGAGTCAGCGATTTCAGCCAGTCTCAAGACTACTCATAGCCGCGGCCTCTTGCTATATAACCAATGCGATAAGCGGTTTTATCTGGATCAACAGAAGGGCGATCTTTAGTAAAATCAGCTGTCAGCAAGCGCCATCGGCTGGTATCCCAGCCACACAACATTGCCTCGCTGGCAACAGTATTAAGATCGCTAAAAGGTAAAATCTTTTTCTGTCCGATGACGGCATAACTGGCCTGGTCAAGGGTTGCAGCATCAGGAGCATGCAGCACTGTCCAGACATCAACCCGCGGCCAGCCGAAATCACGAGTAAGCGCGGCAAAACCAGGCGACTGCAAAAACCGCTGCATTGATAGCGTATCCCGCCAGAGGTAAAAAGGCGCATAACGATTCTCCGGGCTGCCTTCTTTCTTACAGCAATAAAGAAAGGTCTTAAACAACAGGCCAGGAAAATTATCCAGTTTAGGGCCAGCCAGCTCGATGCGTTTTTTAATAATCGCCATATCGTAGTCGGCGGGAAGCGTAAACCTGTACTGCATTGCTAACATAATTCCTCCGGACAATACATTTTACCGCCGCTGAAGCTCCATTCATCCGCACTGTTAAACTGCATAATGACCATGAGATCATCAGAAGGAATCCCGCACTGAGTAAAAAGCCTTTCACTTAATACCCGATAGAAGTTCTTTTTCTGCTCACGGCTGCGCGGCTTTCCTGCCACCATGTGGAAAAGGATGAATTTTTCACTACGCATTCTACTTAAATAACGACGATTAAAAATAAACTGGCTATCGGGTAATATTTCAAAAATCTGAAAACAATCATGTTCAGGCACGGCAAACTCTTCGAACAAAGTCTGCTGCAGGATGGCCGACAGCTGACAAAGATGATTTTCCATATGGTGCTGACGTAGTGAAATACGGGTAAAGGGCATTAGTTTTACTCCTTATCCAGACAGGATAAAGCCGTTACGGCAGCTGGCCATCCTGCGTAAAAAGCCAGATGGGTGAAAATCTCTGTTATTTCTTCACTTGTCAGGCCATTTTGGCGGGCGAAGGTAATATGCCAGCCGAGCTGCTGGTCGCGTCCCAGCGCGGTTAAAGCCGCCAGCGTAACTAAACTTCTGTCGCGTGTGGAAAGCGCAGGGCGCGTCCAGATATCTGCGAATAAAACTTTTTCAGTTAGTTCCGCCAGCTTAGGGGCGATCTGAGCAAGTGTTTTTCTATCCAATGATTGAGCCATTTTATCTCCTTCTTCAAGATGGCGTTATAGTGGCTCGGTGATACAATCCTGAAAATCAAATTAATCCGCAGCAATAATCCCGTTTTTAAGGATGGTTATGGATAAAGTACCTTTGTGTCTGGATCTGGATGCCTTACGCAGCTTCGCCACGGGCATAGAATCCGGCAGCTTCGCGCTGGCCGCGCAGCTGCTTTGCCGTTCGACTTCAGCCATTAGTGCGCAGTTGAAAAAGCTGGAGGCTCAGTGCGCTACGCCGCTGGTAACCAGGCAGGGCCGGCATCTGCGGCCTACCGCCAGCGGGGAGCTTCTTCTCAGCTATGCCCGGCGCATACTGGCGTTGAATGATGAGGCGTTCTATGCGGTAAAAGGCGAGCTGCTACAAGGGGAAGTTCGGCTGGGTATGCAGGAAGACTTTGGCGAGTCCCTGATGCCGGGTATCCTGAGCCAGCTAAGTCGCCAGCATCCGGGACTAAAAATGACGGCGCGCATCGACAGAAATCGGGCGCTAACCGATGCGCTGCATGCCCGTGGACTCGATATGGCGCTACTTTGGCAACCGGAAGCCTGCCATCCCAATCTGCTGGGAGAGTGCGAGCTGGAATGGATATCCCATCAGGAATTTGCTATCCGCCCCTTTCTGGAAAGGGGCGAGCCGCTGCCTCTGGTAATGTTTGAAACGCCCTGCATCATGCGGGAGCGAGCTACCGCCGCGCTCGATCGTGCCGGTATTCCGTGGCGAATAGTCTTTATCAGCTATAGCCTGAGCGGGATCTGGGCCGCCGTTCAGGCCGGACTTGGTATTACTGTAAGAACGCGTGTAGGTATGCCAGCAAATCTGCAAAGAGTATGCGGAAAGCTGCCTTCGCCAGGTTATCTGGGGATTGAACTGCGGCAAACCAGTGGGCCGACAGATGCGGCGCGCCAGCTACTGCAACAGCTAATCAAAAAAGCGGTGGCCGCTTTTTAATCCTGAGCCGCCTTTTCTTTCGCATATTGCGCGCGCTGAAGGTTTAGCAGTTCATAGTATTCGCCACGAGCCTGTTCCAGTTCGGCGGGCGTGCCCGTTTCTGCTATCTCGCCTTTTTTCAAAACCAGTAGTTTTGAGGCATTTTTTACCGCGCCAAGGCGGTGGGTAACGATAACGGCTGTTTTCCCTTGCACCATATCCGCAAACTGATTGAGTATCTCGATCTCTACGCGTGGATCCATAGCGCTGGTAGGCTCATCCAGAATGATCAGCTCGCCGGAGGCATAAAGTGCGCGGGCCAGCGCCAGTCGCTGCCACTGGCCACCAGAGAGATCGGCGCCGCCGTACTCTTTTCCCAGCAGGCTGTCCGCCAGTTCTGCGCCGCTGGTGAACTGCGCTTTCCGGCAGGCCGCTAAGAACGCCGCGCGATCCGGTTGGCTGCTGAAGGTGACATTTTCCAGCGTACTAAGATTGTAATGACCAAAATCCTGAAAAACGGCGCTCAGCTGGCGGCTCCAGCTTGCGCTGTCTATCCGGGCAATATCAATGCCGTTACAGGTTATTTTTCCGGAGTCAGGCTGGTATAAACGGCACAGCAATTTTATCAGCGTGGTTTTACCCGCGCCGTTTTCACCAATAATAGCCAGATGCTCGCCTGCCCGCAGCGTAAAACTGATATTGTTCAGCGCGCGAGTGCCGTTCGGCCAGCTAAAGCAGACATTTTCAAAAACAATTTCTTGCAGCGGGAAAAGGTTATTATGGGTAAGCGCTGGCTGATTTTTCACCGCTATGCTTTCCAGCTTTTTCAAACGGGCAAAGAAGCTCAGGCAGAGACTAACATTAGCGAAAGAATAAACCATTCCCTGACAGGCCATGGCAAAGAAAGAAACCGACTGAATGATCCCTAACAGCGCGCCAAAAGAAATTTTCCCCGAAGAAAGATAGCCGACAAACCAGTACATCACACCCAGAGCCGACATTAAATAGAGCAAATTCCAGGGCTGTGGCCGCCACAGCTGCTTTTTCCTGGTCTGATTCAGCTCGCTTTCCATTTCGCTAAAAGCCTGCCGGTGCTTATCCATAAAAAAGCCCGACAGATTAAAAGTGCGGATCTCCTTTGCCAGTTTTACGTCCAGTAGCACGGAAAGAAAATATTTAATTAGCCGCGCCGACATGCCTTTCCCTACCAGCGATTTATAAATCTCCATTTGTGAGCGCGTAACGGCAACGGTGACCGGGATCAGCGGAAGCAGAAAAGCCAGAGGCAGCCACCAGGCCAGCGTGGCTAAAACTACAGATAAAGAAATTAAGGTTAGTGAACTGCGGAATATCTCTACCAGCGTAACCAGTAAATTTAACGCCCGATAAGGCGCATCTCTGGATAAAACCTCCAGATCATCGTGGATCTCCGGCGATTCAATTAGCTTTAAATCCTCAATTCTACAGGCAGCCTCCATGACTTTGCGCTGCGTCAGAAAGGTTGCCTGAGAATTAAGAACGCTTTGCAGCGTGGAAATAACAGGTGAAAGCGCGCCGGGAACGACCAACGTTAAAGCCCAAAGCAAAGCGACAGGCAATAAGCCAGCGTGTCCGGCATCGCTCAAACTATTGCCGAGGCGAATACTGACTATTACGCTTAGCGTTGGCATCAAGCCCTGAAAACTAATCAACATCAGAAAGAGTATGGATAATTTAGGAGAAGATTTTAACAGCAGAGAACTGGCATAAATAACCAGTTGAAAATGTTTTTTAAATCCACGCGTTATCATCTTTATCGCCAGCATAAAAGTGAATATCGGGATTCCCAGCATAGCCTGTTAATCTGATTTGGCTAATTTATTTTTGGCACTGGTGGGCCAGCGGTTGAAGAGAGCAAAATCAACCGCTGCCAAAGATTAAAATAGAAACGTGTTGAAAATAGTTGCCGAAAGATAAAGCCCAAAGCCAAAAATGAGATGCGCCAGCAGGCTCATCAGTCTCGCCTGACGTGGATTCGCGGTTGCAGATGCCGCCATGCCGAAGCCCAGTGCGGGCTGCATAATTAAAAAGGGCGCGGCAAGACTTACCAAAGCTGTGGTTATGGCTGTGCTCAAGTCAGGCGCGAGGAGCCACTGTGAGCCTGATAATAAAACCGGGATAAAAGCGAAAAGAAAGCCAGTAGCATAATGAAAAAACCAGCCAATAACTTTTTCTCCGGCTAACGAGGGAGTATTAACAATAGTTCGGTGAATAAATCTGCCCTTTAGCATCCACAGCAGCCATCGTCCCGGCAAAGCATAATCAAGCGAGATAATTCTCCATAGCCGCTTCAGTAGCAATGCCCAGATATCCATACAAAGCGTGGCGCCAGCACCGATAAAGAGCGTGCGTAAAACAATTTCCGTACTCATCTATTTGCTCCTGATTTTTAAATGTTAAGCTGGCAGGCATTGTGCAACTTAAAGCTCACTTCAGGTCAACCATGCAGGAACTGGATATTGCAGAAGTCGCCAGGCTCGCTGGCATCACACCTTCCGCGCTGCGGTTTTATGAGGAAAAAGGTTTAATTCGCTCCGTTGGGCGTCACGGTTTGCGCAGACAATACAGCGCTGATGTAGTGAATAAACTGGCGCTGATAGCGCTGGGCCAGACGGCGGGCTTTAAGCTTAGTGAAATCGCAGAAATGTTTGATGAACGGGGCAGGCTGACGCTTGAGCCGCAGCGGCTGTTGGCGAAAGCCAAAGAGACAGAAAGCAAGATCGAACAGCTTAAGAAAACCAGCGAAGGGCTAAAACATGTGGCTGGCTGCACCGCGCCTAATCATATGCAGTGCCCGCAGTTTTTAAATATTTTGCAGAAAGCTTTGCCTTCAGAGGCATCGGCCCTGCTAAAAAATTCTTTTTGAAGCGGCAGCCTTTAGCTGTGCCGGGCGGCATAATTAATTACAACATACTTATTTGCGGCTGAGGCAGAAAAGCCGCCCGACAGAGTTAATATCAGGCGGCCTTACTTTAATAGCGACTTCAGGCGGCTTCCGTTTTATCCGCCGTTTGTTGATGCGCTAATTCTTCCTCGTGTCCGTCAGGCTCTTGCGCCTTTACCGGCATTGTCGCCAGTTCATCCGCCTCAAACTCGTCAACGTTGATGGAGCGCAGTCGGCTGGCTTCGGCGCGCGTCAGCACCGCAGCTTCTTCTTCCGTCAGCCATTTCTCCTGCAGGCCTTTTTGTGCCAGCTTATCCAGGCGAGTAAAGGAGAGCGGTTTTTTCGCCTGTTTGCTCAGGCGGTCATGAATGATTTCTGCCGCCATTACATCCTGCAAAGCTTCCTCAAGCTGGCCTGCCGGATTATTCTCGCCGGGCGTCAGATACTGGCCGCGCCCCAAACGTGTACGCGTTGCAGAAGGGATTTGCAGAATACGCGCCAGCTGATGATCCAACCGATCGGAAGGCATGCGACAGTGGCGACCCAGCGGGAAAATCACTACCTGCATCAGGCCAGCCACCAGATGATTCGGGAAGTTACGCAGCAGCTCTTCAATCGCCGTTTCCGCCTGGTTCAGCGCATCCTGCACGCCCCAGTGCAGCAGTGGCAGATCGGCTTCGTTGCGGCCTTCGTCTTCGTAACGTTTCAGCGTAGCTGAGGCAAGATAAAGCTGACTCAGCACATCGCCAAGCCGGGCAGAAATACGCTCGCGGCGTTTCAGGCTGCCGCCAAGCACCGACATCGAAATATCAGAGAGCAGGGCGAGGTTGGCGCTCAAACGGTTCAGATGCTGATAATAGCGGCGAGTGGCATCGCGGGTCGGTGTGCTACTGGTGCGTCCAGCGGTGAGGCCCAGCCACAGGCTGCGCAGCGTATTGCTGGCAACATGGCCGACATGGCTGAACAGCGCTTTATCAAATGCGTGCAAATCGTGATTTTGCGCCGCCGCCATTTCCGCGAGGATATAGGGATGACAACGAATAGCGCCCTGGCCAAAGATAATCATGCTGCGGGTCAGGATATTGGCGCCTTCAACCGTGATAGCGATAGGCGCGCCCTGATAAGCGCGAGCCAGGAAGTTACTCTTGCCCAGCATAATGCCTTTGCCGCCCGCGATATCCATCGCATCCATAATGGCGCGCTGGCCGCGATGGGTGCAGTGATATTTTACGATAGCGGAGAGCACTGCCGGTTTCTCACCCAGCATAATGCCGCTGGTAATCAGCGAAGCCGCTGCATCCATCACATAGGCGTTACCGGCAATACGCGCCAGCGGCTCTTCGATGCCTTCCATTTTGCCGATTGGCAGACGAAACTGGCGACGGATATGAGCATAGGCACCGATAGCCAGCGCGATGCTTTTCAGGCTGCCGGTTGAGTTGGAGGGCAGCGTAATACCACGACCGACGGAAAGGCACTCGACCAGCATGCGCCAGCCCTGACCGGCCATTGCCGGGCCGCCGATAATATAATCGATGGGAACAAATATATCTTTGCCGCGCGTCGGGCCGTTCTGGAAAGGCACGTTAAGCGGGAAATGGCGTTTGCCGATTTCTACGCCCGGCGTCTGTGTTGGGATCAGCGCGCAGGTGATACCCAACTCTTCTTTATCGCCCAGCAGATGCTCAGGGTCGGAAAGCTTAAAGGCCAGCCCCAGCACGGTGGCTATCGGCGCCAGCGTAATATAGCGTTTGTTCCAGGTCAGGCGCATACCAAGTACCTGCTGGCCCTGCCATTCTCCACGGCAAACCACGCCGACATCCGGGATCGCGCCTGCGTCAGAACCCGCTTCCGGGCTGGTTAGCGCAAAGCAGGGGATCTCTTCGCCACGTGTCAAACGCGGCAGATAATAATCTTTCTGTTTATCGGTGCCGTAATGCTGCAACAGTTCACCAGGGCCAAGCGAGTTCGGTACGCCAACGGTAATAGCCAGGATGCCGGAAACGCCCGCCAGCTTTTGCAGCACGCGAGCCTGAGCGTAAGCGGAAAATTCCAGGCCACCGTACTCCTTCTTGATGATCATGGCGAAAAAGCGCTGTTCTTTCAGATAAGCCCACAGCTCTGGCGGTAGATCGGCCATTTCATGGGTGATCTGAAAGTCGTTTGCCAGCCGACAGGCTTCTTCTACCGGGCCATCCAGAAAGGCCTGTTCCTCCGGTGTCAGCCGCGGCTGCGGATAATTATGCAGTTTTTTCCAGTCGGGCCTGCCGCGAAACAGATCGCCTTCCCACCAGGTTGTACCGGCATCGATGGCTTCTTTTTCCGTGCGCGACATGGGCGGCATGACTTTCTGAAAGGTATTCAGCATTGGCCGGGAAAAAAGTGCCTGACGTAGCGGCAATAAATTAAAGGGCAGGAGAATAATGAGTAACGGCACCAGCAGCCACGGCGTCCAGACATGCGCCATAGCCCAGGCCGCTGTCCAGACTACGACAAGCAAGCTTGCCAGCCGCAGATTGATGCGGTGATAAAACAGCGCGCCAATCAGCACTATTGTCGCTACACAGCTGAAAACCATCATAACGCTAGCTCCCAAGTTGTAAGAGGTCTGACCTGTTGGTTATGGTGTAACAGAGATGATTTTCTTTATCAATCCATTTACAAGATAATCACAACATGGCTCACAAAGCGGGGCGGGCTTCAGCCTGGCGGACGGGCGGCCTTAATTAACGATTTTATTTTTCTCAGGCTGAAGCGTGAGAAGCGGCAGCCGTATCTGATTGTTATAAATGCATTATTTTCAATCCGCTCGGCAGAAAGGCAGTGCTTAATCTGGTTTGATGGCATCAACAATGTTCCTTGTACTGACGTCACTAACCACGGGATTTGTTAGCAGCAATGCTTCCCCCTGGGGACAATTGAAAAAGAGGCTCGCCATCTGGCGAGCCTTTGTTGTTTTCAGCATTAGATCCCGCGACCAGTATTAATAATATTACGAGCGTGCTTGCAAATAAGCTGCGGTTTTCTGAATCCCGGTCAGGTGCCTGACGAAGCGGGCGCTTTTCGCCCGCGCGGCAACTTGCTAAACTGCCGCAGACCTCACTTAAAAGGATTCTCCCTATGTATCAGGACATCATTCGCGCCGAGCTGAGTGAAGCGCAGGACACGCTTAATAACTTCCTTAGCGACGAAACGAACATTCATGCTATCCAGCGCGCTGCGGTACTGCTGGCGGATTCTTTTAAAGCCGGCGGCAAGGTGCTTTCCTGCGGCAACGGCGGCTCTCACTGCGACGCCATGCACTTTGCCGAAGAGCTCACCGGCCGCTATCGCGACAACCGTCCGGGCTATCCGGCGATCGCTATCTCTGACGTCAGTCATATCTCCTGCGTCGGCAACGACTTTGGCTATGACCATATCTTTTCCCGCTATGTAGAAGCGGTAGGCCGTGCGGGCGACGTGCTGTTGGGCATCTCGACTTCCGGTAACTCTGCTAACGTTATTAAAGCGGTAGAAGCGGCGCGCGCGCAGGGCATGAAAGTGATTGCTTTGACCGGTAAAGACGGCGGTAAAATGGCGGGCAGCGCCGATGTTGAAATTCGCGTGCCGCACTTCGGCTATGCCGATCGTATTCAGGAGATCCATATCAAGGTCATTCATATCCTGATCCTGCTGATTGAAAAAGAGATGGCTAAATAGCCTTACGCGAGGAATTGCTATGTGCGAACTGCTCGGGATGAGCGCGAATGTCCCTACGGACATCTGTTTCAGCTTTACCGGGCTTGTGCAGCGCGGCGGAAAAACCGGCCCGCACAAGGATGGCTGGGGAATCACCTTTTACGAAGGCAAAGGCTGTCGCACCTTTAAAGATCCGCAGCCCAGCTTTAATTCACCCATAGCGCGGCTGGTGCAGGATTATCCAATTAAGTCCTGTTCGGTGGTGGCGCATATCCGCCAGGCGAATCGCGGCGAAGTCTCGCTGGAGAATACTCATCCATTTACCCGCGAACTTTGGGGACGGAACTGGACCTACGCGCACAACGGTCAGCTGAAAGGCTATCGCGGGCTGGATACCGGCAATTTTCGGCCCGTTGGCGAAACGGACAGCGAACAGGCGTTCTGCTGGCTGCTGCACAAATTGACCATGCGTTATCCGCGCACGCCGGGAAACTGGCCAGCGGTCTTTCGCTATATTGCAGAACTGGCGGCGGAGCTGCGTGAGAAAGGCGTCTTCAATATGCTGCTGTCAGATGGGCGCTATCTGATGGCGTTCTGCTCGACCAATCTGTTCTGGATTACGCGTCGTGCGCCCTTCGGTAAGGCGACGCTGCTGGATCAGGATGTGGAGATAGACTTTCAGAAGCAGACCACGCCGAATGACGTGGTCACGGTGATCGCTACTCAGCCCTTAACGGGCAATGAGACCTGGCATAAAATTGCGCCAGGCGACTGGGCGCTATTTTGTCTCGGAGAGCGCGAGCGCTGACTGATTAGCTGGCGTGCTGTTCAGTAGCGTACTGTTCAGCACGTACTTGCCGCCGCTGACGCCCACGGAAGGCGGCATGCGATTCTTCACAAACTCAGCGTAGCCCGGCTGAAGCTGCTGCCAGAAGCTGTAGTAAACCGAATAGCGATGGCGTTGCAGATTGCTGTCGGTCATGCGGAAAGGATAGATACTCACTTCCACGCGCGGCTGGCCGTTGCGCAGCGCTGCTTCCACGTAATGATAAATATCGTCAATATTGGCATCCGTCATCGCATAGCAGCCTATTGAGACGCAGCTGCCGTGGATCATCAGATATTTGCCTTCATAACCCTGCTGACGATCGTATTCGTTCGGGAAGCCCGTATTGATCGCCCGGTAAAAGCGGCTGTCCGGCTTGAGCTGGGAAAGACCCACGCTGTAAAAGCCTTCCGGACTTTTAAAATCGCCCTGGCGACGTTTCGGGCCTAAACCGCCGGAGAAATTACAAATGCGGTAGCTGTCGAGCAAGCGGTACTCGGTGCCGATTTTGCCATAGAGCTCCAGCGTGCGTTCTTCTTTGAAGATCTGAATATAGACAGGCGTGCCGAGTAACTGCTTTTTTAACTCTTTGCTTACCGGAGCCAGAGGCGCGATCGGGGCGACAGGCGCGCTGGCGAAAACAACGGCTGGCAGAAAAAACATCGCAAACAGCAGTGCGATTTTGCCCATTCTTGTTCCCTTGATAGTAGGGGTGGAGACGACGTCCGAAGACGCTGTTAGCTGGCTTTTTCAGAATTGTCCTTAAAAGCTGCGTCACATTATCATTGTCTACTTTTTTATCAAGAGAGCCGTGCAGAAAAAACGGAGAAAAGTTGCGCCAGACCGCTGCCGCTGCGCTTCCGTCACCTGTTAAGCTGTTGAAAATGCGCTCGCGGGCTGTATACTTATCCAGTGCTGGCGGAGGAGCGAATGCGCAAGATTATACACGTGGATATGGACTGCTTTTACGCAGCGGTAGAGATGCGGGACAACCCCAGCCTGCGCGATATCCCTATTGCTATCGGCGGCAGCCATCAGAAACGCGGCGTAATCAGCACCGCTAACTATCCGGCCAGAAAATATGGCGTCCACAGCGCAATGGCAACCGCGACCGCGCTCAGGCTCTGCCCGCACCTGAAAGTCATCCCTGGCCGTTTCGATGCTTATAAAGAGGCCAGCGCCCATATTCGGGAAATCTTTTCGCGCTACACCTCACTGATCGAACCGCTGTCGCTGGATGAAGCCTATCTGGACGTTTCTGAAAGCCCGCACTGTCACGGCTCCGCCACGCTGATGGCGCGTGAAATCCGTCAAACCATCGAACGCGAGCTGGATCTCACCGCCTCGGCAGGCGTTGCGCCAATTAAGTTCGTTGCCAAAATCGCCTCGGATATGAATAAGCCTAACGGGCAGTTCGTGATTACGCCGCAGGAACTGCCGCAGTTTCTCCTGACGCTGCCGCTGGCGAAAATTCCCGGCGTCGGCAAGGTTACGGCGAAAAAACTGGAGGAGCTGGGCCTGCTTACCTGCGCCGACGTGCAGAAAACGGATCTGGCTGCGCTGCTTAAACGCTTCGGCAAATTTGGCCGCGTATTGTGGGAGCGCTGCAACGGCATCGACGAGCGCGAGGTAGTAACAGATCGCCTGCGCAAATCGCTGGGCGTGGAGCGCACGCTGTCGGCAGATATTCACGAATGGGAAGAGTGTTTGAAAATCATCGACTATCTCTATGAGGAACTTGAACGGCGGCTAAAGGTAGTAAAACCTGACCTGCATATCGCCAGACAAGGCGTAAAGCTGAAGTTCAATGATTTTCAGCAGACCACGCAGGAGCACGTCTGGCCGGTGCTGAACAAAGAAGATTTTATTAACGTAGCGAAAAAAACCTGGCAAGAGCGGCGAGCAGGGCGCGGCGTGCGGCTAGTGGGATTGCATGTAACGCTGCTGAATCCGCAGCTGGAAAGGCAGCTGTTATTGGGATTGTAGCAGGCAAAAGGAGTCGGCCATGGATGAGGCTTTAGTTACAGGAGTGTTTATCTTTATTGTGCACGAACTGGAAGAGCTGGTTTTTCTGCACGGCTGGGCCAGGCGAAAGTGCCTTAGCAAAATCAACGAACCGTCTGTTGTTCGACTGCTGGGCAACAGCAGTAAAAGACAGTTTGTATTAACCCTCGTATCGCTAACCTGTATGGTGGTTACGACAACAGTTTTTCTGTCGTTATTCTTCGAGAAAGCATTGGTATTTAGCGTTTTTGCTGACGCATTTATGCTGCATGCCTTACTTCATTGCGCATTAACTCTCTGGGTGAAAGAGTATTTCCCAGGTACGCTAAGTGCCTGCGCTGGCGTGCTGATAATGCTGTTTTTGCTGACAAAAAACGACCTGCTTGATCAGGCAATGAGCATGCTTTTTATGCTGGCCGGGTTGGCGCTAAATCTGTTACTGCTGGGATACGTCAGAGCGGTTTTTAAAAAGAAATCTTGAGGTTGGGAAAGTAAAAAGGCCAGCAGATACGCTGGCCTTTTAGACTGCTGACAAACCTAAACCGTTTCTGGACTTTGGCTTTTTTCTACCGCAACACGGCAGCTTGCTAGCGGTAGAGGCAGAGCGGATAAGCGGACCGTTTGGCGCATGGACGCGCCAACCGAGCCCACAGGGACCGTGTTCACGGCGTGTCCGTGTTCCGATCTGCCTCTGCTGCTCTACTACTGATTTAAACGCGACCTGGGGTTTGTCATCAACCTCAAAGGCCAGCAGGTATGCTGGCCTTTAAGCCTTACTTAGCCGGAATCGCCTTTAGCAGCGCGGTAAGCAGCTGCCAGTAAAGGCCGACGCTGCCGATATGCACCTGCTCGTCCGGCGAGTGCGGGCCAGTGATGGTCGGCCCGATAGACACCATATCCATTTCCGGATAAGGCTTTTTAAACAGGCCGCATTCCAGACCCGCGTGGATCACCTGGATATTTGGCGTTTTGTTAAACAGCTTTTTATAGGTCTCTTCCACCAGCGCCATTACTGGCGAAGAAGGATCCGGCTGCCAGCCAGGGTAGCTGCCTTTGGCCACGGTTTTTGCTCCGGCCAGGTCGCCCAGCGCGGTCAGCGTTTCCACCAGATACTCTTTGCCGCTGTCGATCAGCGAGCGCACCAGGCAGTTGATCCGCGCCTCGTCATCTTTAATCGAGACCACGCCGACGTTCAGCGAGGTTTCCACCACGCCTTTCATCACATCGGAATTACGGATAACGCCGTTCGGCGTGCTGTTCAGCAGGGCAATAAAGGCATCCCGGCTTTCAGTGGTCAGCGCCTGCTCGCTGGCGGCGATGTTTTCCACCACGATATTAATGTTCTTCTCTTTCAGGCTCAGCTCGTTCTGCAACGTTTCCAGATAGTGCAGGGCCTGGCCTTTGAGCCGGTCAACTTTATCTGCCGGAACGGCCAGCGTCGCCATCGCTTCGCGCGGGATAGCGTTGCGCAGCGTGCCGCCGGTGAAATCTACCAGGCGCAGATCCAGATCTTTAGCATGAGCAAACAGGAAACGAGCCAGCAACTTGTTGGCGTTGCCCAGACCCAGATGAATATCCGCGCCGGAGTGACCGCCTTTCAGGCCTTTCAGGATCAGCTGAATATGCTCGTAACCTGCCGGCACTGCCTCGCGGCTCAGCGGCAGCGTGGTGGTGAAATCAATGCCGCCCGCGCAGCCCATATAGATTTCGCCTTCCTCTTCCGAGTCGGTATTGATCAGGATATCTGCTTCCAGCCAGCCCGGCTGCAAACCGAAAGCGCCGACCATGCCGGTTTCTTCGGTCATGGTTAACAGCACTTCCAGCGGGCCGTGCTCAACGGTTTTATCCGCCAGTACCGCCAGCGCGGAAGCCATGCCAATGCCGTTATCCGCGCCCAGCGTAGTGCCACGCGCTTTAACCCATTCGCCATCTACCCAGGGCTGAATAGGATCTTTAGTGAAGTCGTGTGCGGTATCGTTGTTTTTCTGCGGCACCATATCCAGATGCGCCTGTAGCGCAACCGGCTTCAGATGCTCCAGACCTGGCGTTGCAGGCTTACGAATCAGAATGTTGCCCACCTCATCGCGGAAGGTGACAAAACCCTGCTCGCCAGCCCAGCTCAGCACGTAATTAGCCAGCTCTTCCTCATGGTAAGAGGGATGCGGGATTGAGCAGATTTTGGCAAAAATATCCCACAGCGGCTGTGGTGACAGTTGAGAAAGTTCAGACACGTCAAATCTCCTGTGTCGGCATCCCCGGCCAGCGGCACGCGGGATAGTGAGCATTTGTGATAGGGGCGGTCAGGTTCTGACGCAGCAAACCTAAAGAATACCATTGTTTCCAGAGGCATGCTTAGCGGGCATTGGCAAAAAAGCGCTTTCCGGGCTATGCGGCGCTGGTTTTTAGCGGCTCAGATCTCTATAATTCCGCGCAACCCATCCCATTGTACATTTTTAAGCCGTTATTACCGGCCGGGACTCCTTTTATGAGTGAAAAATACGTCGTCACCTGGGACATGCTGCAGATCCATGCCCGCAAACTGGCCCAGCGCCTGCTTCCTGTCGAACAGTGGAAAGGCATTATCGCGGTAAGCCGCGGCGGCCTGGTACCTGCTTCGCTGCTGGCTCGTGAGCTGTGCATTCGCTATGTCGATACCGTGTGCATCTCCAGCTACGACCACGATAACCAGCGCGAAATGCACGTGCTGAAGCGTGCGGAAGGCGACGGCGAAGGCTTTATCGTGATCGACGACCTGGTGGATACCGGCGGCACCGCCCAGGCGATCCGCGATATGTATCCAAAAGCGCGCTTCGTGACTATTTTCGCCAAGCCGGCCGGTCGCCCGCTGGTGGATGACTATGTGGTAGATATTCCACAGGACACCTGGATTGAGCAACCCTGGGATATGGGCGTGGTTTATATTCCGCCAATCGTAAAAGGTTGATTAAGCTCAATAAAGCGCCCGGTTCTGCCGGGCGTTTTGCTTTTTAGGGTTCGCGCTGCCTGCCGGGCTGCTATAGACTAAGACGATTCTCCGCGTGCCGAAGGAGCGTGACACCATGGCGCCTAAAAATCTTAGTGAAGAGCTGTTCAAACCCCGCTTTAAGCATCCTGAAACCTCATCTTTGATTCGCCGGTTACATCATCACAAGCCGCTGCCGCTGCATTCCGCGCTGGAAGGCGAAAGTCACGCGGGCTGGTACAGGATGATTAATCGCCTGCTGTGGACGTGGCGCGGCCTGCCGCAGCTGGAAATAGGCGAAGTGCTGGCGAGGGTAGCCAACAGTCGCGTCGAGCATACAGACGACAATTTGCTGGATACCGTTATCGGCTACCGCAGCGGCAACTGGAATTATGAGTGGTCAAAACAGGCCGCGGGCTGGCAGGAAAAAGCCAGCCAGAGCAGCAGCGATAGCGAAGCGGGCCAATGCTGGCTGCATGCTGCCAATCTTTATGGCATCGCAGGCTATCCGCATCTGAAAGGCGACGAGCTGGCCGAGCAGGCGCAGCAGTTGGCGAACCGCGCTTATGAAGAGGCCGCGGCACGTCTGCCGGGCGAGCTGAAAGAGCTGGAGTTCGCTATTCCCGGCGGCAGCCCGATTTTTGGCTTTTTACATATGCCCGAGAAAGCCCGCGCGCCTTATCCTACCGTGCTGTTGTGCAGCAGCCTGGATTCATTGCAGACCGACCACTACCGCCTGTTCCACGACTATCTGGCACCACGCGGTATCGCTATGCTGACTATTGATATGCCTTCGGTGGGTTTTTCCGCTAAATGGAAGCTGACCCAGGATTCCAGTTTTCTTCACCAGCAGGTTTTGAAGCAGCTCGAAAACGTCGCCTGGGTCGATCATACCCGCGTAGCCGCTTTCGGCTATCGCTTTGGCGCTAACATCGCCGTACGGCTTGCCTGGCTGGAAGCGCCTCGTCTGCGTGCAATCGCCTGTTTGGGGCCGGTCGTGCACAGTTTACTGACCGATACGGCCTTGCAGGAAAGCATTCCGGAAATGTATATGGACGTGCTGGCCAGCCGCCTGGGCATGGCGACCGCCGCCGATTCCGCGCTGCGGGTCGAACTGAACCGCTATTCGCTAAAAACGCAGGGACTGCTGGGACGCCGCTGCCCTACGCCAATGCTGTCCGCGTACTGGCCGAACGATCCTTTTAGTCCGGCAGAAGAGTCGAAACTTATCGCTAACTCCTCCACTGACGGCAAGCTGATGCCCGTCGCACTTTCGCCTGCATTAAGCAACTTCGATCGCGCATTACGTGATATTGTTGACTGGTTAGCTAAACGATTAACACGCTGAGTTGCTAAATCTTAACTCTCTGCTAAAACTAACTGGCTTAACAAAGGAGTTTTAACAATGGCGTTACCGAGTGGGCATCCCAAGAGCCGCTTAATGAAGCGTTTTGGCACGTTAGGGCCTTATATCCGCGAGGCCAAATGCGTGGACGATCGTTTCTTCTTCGACTGTCTGGCCGTTTGCGTCAATGTGAAACCCGCGCCGGAACTGCGTGAGTTCTGGGGCTGGTGGATGGAGCTGGAAGCGCAGGAAGATCACTTTACCTACGAGTATCATTTCGGCCTGTTTGATAAAGAGGGCAACTGGAAGCCTTCGGCAATTAAAGGAAAGGAAAACAACGAAAGGCTGGAAGAGACGCTGCGTAATTTCCACGTGCGCCTGAAAGCGCTGCTGGAAGAGCTCGAGCTGGGCCTGAAGCCTGCGGCAAATTTTGCCGACGAGCCGGTGAAGCTGTCCGCCTGAGGCAGAGCGTAAAAAAGGCTGGCGATTGCCAGCCTTGCTCACTTACAGACACATAACGAGGGGCACCACTACCGCATCCGTGCGGCTCACATTTCAGAACTGGTAAGTTACGCCTACCGCAACGATATCATCGCTGTTCTGCGCAAGCTTGTTGTCGTCATCCAGCAGGTTGATTTTGTAATCCACGAATGCCGACATATTTTTATTGAAGTAGTAAGTCGCACCTACATCCGCAAACTTGTAAATATCCGCATCGCCCACACCGTTCTCGATATCTTTCGCTTTGGTCTGCACATAGGCGAGAGAAGGGCGGAAACCATTATCGAACTGATACTGCGCCACCAGCTCAATATTTTGCAGGTAGTTAGCGTAACCGCTTACGGCGACGCTGGTATTATTCACCTGCGCGGTGCCGCTGATGGGTGACATATTGCGGGTTTCCGCATAGGTTGCGGCAAGGTAAACGCCGTTATTGTCATATTTCAGGCCGGTCGCCCAGGCATCTGCTTTTTCACCGCGCCCATAAGCGCTGGCCTGCTGGCCGTTGGTGCGGTCAGAAGAAGAGATTGCACCGTTGATGGTCAGGCCCTGCATCAGCGTATAGGCTACCGAAGCCGCCATACCGTCGCCGTTAGAGGTGGCGTTAGAACGGCTGCTGTTTTCGTTCTTGCCCTGATATTGCAGAGCGAATTTCAGGCCATCGACCAGGCCGAAAAAATTGGTGTTGCGATAAGTCGCCACGCCGTTGGTGCGGGTCAGCATAAAGTTATCGGCTTTAGTGTAGGCCGTGGCACCGAACTCCGGCATCATATCGGTATAGGCTTCGACATCGTAAATCAGACCATAGTTGCGACCATAGTCGATGGAGCCGTAATCGCCGAATTTCAGGCCGGCAAAGCCTAAACGGGTTTTAGTGCCGGTGGTGCCGTCGCTCTCTGCGTTATTCAGCGGCACATGGTATTCCCACTGCCCGTAGCCGGTCATCAGATCGTTAATCTGGGTTTGGCCTTTAAAACCGATACGCACATAAGACTTGTCGCCATCGTTGCTGTCGGTGTCGCTCAGGTAGTGCATCGCTTTTACTTTGCCGTAGAAATCGAGTTTATTGCCGTCTTTATTATAGATTTCCGCGGCCTGAGCTGCTGAGGTCGTAGCCAGAGCGGCGGTCAGGATTGCCAGTGCGCTTTTCTTCATTTTGTTCTCATTCCCAAACGAGTAAAATTTTAAATGGCCCGATATCTTCGTGTAGGGCACGAACGTTTTACCCTGAACAGATGAAGGTTTTATTACATTTACCCTCACTTCTTGTTAAATCCATTTTTATAAGCTAGCGCCGCGAGCCCTGTTTTTACGCCTTTTCTGACGGCGGCTGTTGGCTTCCGGCATCACACCTGATAAAACGTCTGCTTCTACCTTTTAAAGCTATGGCGGGAAATAATGAGCAGCAGCCAGACCCTGGTCGTGAAACTGGGGACCAGCGTATTAACCGGCGGATCGCGTCGGCTGAACCGGGCGCATATTGTCGAACTGGTGCGCCAGTGCGCGCAGCAGCATGCGGCAGGCCATCGGATTGTGATCGTCACCTCAGGCGCGATGGCCGCCGGGCGCGAACATCTGGGCTATCCGGAACTGCCGCCGACCATCGCCTCAAAGCAGCTACTGGCTGCGGTGGGGCAGAGCCGGTTAATTCAGCTATGGGAGCAGCTGTTCTCTATTTACGGCATTCATATTGGCCAGATGCTGCTGACGCGCGCCGATATGGAAGACAGAGAGCGTTTCCTGAACGCGCGCGACACGCTCAGAGCGCTGCTGGATAACCATATCGTGCCGGTAATTAACGAAAACGACGCGGTTGCCACGGCAGAAATCAAAGTAGGCGATAACGACAATCTTTCCGCGCTTGCCGCGATGCTGGCTGGCGCCGACAAGCTGCTACTGCTAACCGATCAGGCCGGTTTATTCACTGCCGATCCGCGTAATAATCCGCAGGCAGAACTGATCCGGGACGTACACGGCATTGACGATGCGCTGCGCGAACTGGCGGGCGACAGCGTTTCCGGGCTGGGAACAGGCGGCATGGCGACCAAGCTACAGGCTGCCGATGTAGCCTGCCGCGCCGGTATCGACACTATCATCGCCGCTGGCAGTCGCGCTGGCGTGATTGGTGATGTGATTGACGGCAAGCCGGTTGGCACGCGTTTTCATGCGCTGCAAACGCCGCTGGAAAACCGCAAGCGCTGGATCTTTGGCGCGCCGCCGGCGGGCGAAATCACCGTAGACGATGGCGCGCTTGCCGCTATGCTGGAGCGTGGCAGCTCGCTGCTGCCAAAAGGCATCAGGGAGATCAGCGGCAACTTCTCGCGCGGCGAAGTTATCCGCATTCGCAGCCTGCAAGGGCGCGATGTAGCGCATGGCGTTTGCCGCTATAACAGCGATGCGATGCGCATGATAGCCGGACACCACTCGCAGCAAATTAGCGAGATTCTGGGCTACGAATATGGCCCGGTCGCGGTTCACCGTGACGATATGATCGTCAGTTAAGGAGCAGCAGATGCTTGAAGAAATGGGGAAAGCCGCGAAAGCCGCTTCATACCAGCTGGCGGTACTTTCTACCGCACAAAAGAACCAGGTGCTGATGACTATTGCGGATCGCCTGGAAACAGAGAGCGCCGCTATCCTTGCGGCTAACGAACAGGATCTGGCGGATGCGCGCCAGAATGGGCTGAGCGAGGCGCTGTTAGATCGTCTGATGCTCAATCCTGCCAGGCTCAAAGGCATTGCGGACGATGTGCGCCAGGTCTGCAATCTGGCCGATCCGGTCGGCGTAGTGATGGATGGCGGTGTTCTGAACAGCGGCCTGCGTATTGAACGCCGCCGCGTGCCGCTGGGCGTGGTAGGCGTAATCTATGAAGCGCGTCCGAATGTTACTGTGGATGTCGCCTCGCTATGCCTGAAAACGGGCAATGCGGTTATCCTGCGCGGCGGCAAAGAGACTTATCGCACCAATGGCGCGACCGTTCGCGTAATTCAGGAGGCTTTGAAGGAGCACGGCTTACCGGCTGGCGCGATTCAGGCTATCGAAAGCCCGGATCGCGAACTGGTTAATCAGCTGCTGAAACTGGATCGCTATGTGGATATGCTGATCCCGCGCGGCGGCGCTGGTCTACACAAGCTCTGCCGCGAGCAGTCGACTATTCCGGTTATCACCGGCGGTATCGGCGTTTGCCATATTTTTGTTGATGAAGGCATGGATGTCGCAGCCGCGCTGAAAGTCATCGTTAACGCCAAAAAACAGCGCCCGAGCGCCTGCAACTCGGTGGAAACGCTGCTGGTGCATACGGCGATTGCCGAACAATTTTTACCTGCGCTAAGCGCCCGCATGCAGCAAGAAGGCATTAAATTGCATGCCGATCCCCGCTCGCTGGCGCCGCTACAGGCTGGCCCGGCGGAAGTCAGCGCGGTGACGGATGCCCAATACCGCGACGAGTGGCTGTCGCTGGATCTCAACGTCCGGCTGGTGGAGGGTCTGGATGAGGCTATCGCGCATATCCGCGAATACGGCACGCAGCATTCCGATGCCATCCTGACGCGCAGTATCATAAATTCAAACCGTTTTGTGAACGAGGTCGATTCTTCTGCGGTCTACGTCAACGCCAGCACGCGCTTTACCGATGGCGGTCAGTTTGGTCTGGGCGCAGAAGTGGCGGTCAGTACCCAGAAGCTGCACGCACGCGGTCCAATGGGCCTGGAAGCGCTGACAACTTATAAATGGGTCGCCTGGGGCGATGATACGCCACGCGCATAGTTTCCTTCCGCTTAACAAAAGGGCGCCTGAAACGGCGCCCTTTTTTTATCCGCGTTTTTTTTCGGACCAGCAATTTCCGCAGATTTTTCTCCTCTGCCATTTTTCTCTGTGCCGGAGAGCCTTGCAGAGAGGCAGGAAAGCGTTTCAGGCCGCAGCCTGCCTGGAAAACGTACTGCATGCAAGTTCTGGCCTGGTACAAAGCGGCGAAAGGGGGATTATGATTATCAGTAATGCTTTACAAAAGCTGTTGGGTAGTAAACAAACGGTAATATAAAATGAACTGGTAGCAAAAATGAAAATAACATTAAGTGTTTTTCCTATGGCAGATTATTAACTGATGGTTAAAAAAGAGAGTACCAGACAAGCTTTTACTGCCAGACTGATAGCCGCTTGCGATAGCGCGGGATTTGTCGGACACGGACGAAACAAACAGATTACGAAAGCGCTGCAGCAGCGGGGATGTAAGATCTCCGCGCCGGGGGTGTGGAAATGGTTTAACGCACAGTCAATACCCGATAATGCCAACCTGCTGGCACTAAGCGAACTGTTGGGGGTTCGCGTTGAGTGGCTGCAGTACGGCATGGAAAAGTCGCCTGTTTCTTCGGTGCTGCCGCCGCTGCCGCCGCATCAGGGCGTGTTTCGCATCGAGAGTCTGGATATTGGGCAAAAAACCGCCAGTGGGCTACATACCCGCGATGAATTTATTGAGACTATCCAGGCTATTGAGTACGACCTCGACGAGGCGCGAGTCCTGTTCAACGGCCGACCGGCAGAAAATATTCGTCTAATCGCTATCAACAGCGATTCTATGGCGGGCACTTTTGCGCCCCGCGATCAGCTGTTCGTCGACATAAGTATCCATATGTTCGATGGCGACGGTATCTATCTCTTTACCCTGGACAACCAGCTTTATCTAAAGCGTCTTCAGCTCCAGCACAAAAAAATTGCGGTTATTTCAGACAATAAACGTTATGAAACCTGGTATCTTTCACATGAGGAGGCGGCAGATCTACAGGTGCATGCCAAAGTGATCATGAGCCAGTCTCGCGACTATCAGTTACTGGGTTAACCGCTTGTTGCTGCTTTTTACAGGTAGCCCAGTAAAAAAATAAATGGCAGTAATTCAAAAATTTAACCAGCAGTAAATAAAAAATTAACCAACAGTGTTTGATAAAGCATAAGAACCTGTTAATAATTTGATCATGGATGAAACACAACGACCCACACGGATGAACCGCTCTTAAACAATTGAGGCGCTGCACAAGCGCGACACAAACCATCCGAAAGCAGATAAGGCTTTGGGATGGGGTGGATGCGCAAATTGCAGTGTCTTGATATGCCTGCTCCCCTCAATCGTCTTACCTCTCCTGACTGTTATCCAGCCGGGCGGGGCAGGTGTGATTGCGGCAGGCTTGTTGACGACTCTTCGGAAAACCGAAAGCATGCGCATCCACCTCATCGCCAAAGACTCATTCACAGGAGGAGTTATGGCGATCATTCACTACGGTAAGTCAGTGTTTGTAGGTAATGCGCGAACTCGTCGCCACCGGCGACGTCAGTCTCACAATCATCTCAAATGCAGTATCGATAACGCTTTTGCAACCGAACAGGAGAACCTCACGCTACGCAACGCCGAAAGGATCTGCCAGCGGCAGGTCATCTCCCGCGTTGACCGGGCCGTTACTTCGCCCGGTAAACGAATTGCCGATCAGGCCAGTTTCGATAACTGCTGTTTACCGCTGGTTCATCTTTATGCCGTCCGTTAAAAACTGGTCTTAAAAGCGCTCTCAGGCGTGAAAATTTTCCTTGTTACTTCCATTTTTCAGTGGAACACCTCACCTTTTTTCATTCTTCAGTCTGCCTTCATAGTCACGGCTTTGGCGCTGTCCTTATCGCCGGGACTGATCAATGAAATTTATGTTTTTTTGCCTTTATTACGCCATTCAGTCCGGTGGTTTTTCGTGTGTCTGTTGATTTAAATGAGGAATTGTATGAGCCAAATCATCGCCATTTTGAATTTTGAGGAAGGCTATGTGGAGTCTCCTTATTTGGATACTCAGGGCTTCCCAGCGGTGGCCGGAGGGATTCGTATCGGGCCAAAGGGCGCGTCGTTAAGCAACTATCTCTTTCTGGTGCCGCGTCTGGTGGGCGACACCTGGAAGCAGTGCATCGTGGAAGGCAAAGCGCAGGAGATGAGGCGAAATACCGCCATCAGCCGGGCGCTGAAAAAATGCAACAGCGCGCGCAGCGATGTGATTTACAGCCTCTCGTGCCAGATCGGCGTCGAGGGACTGGCGCAGCTTAAGACGATGTTGCAATTGATTGCCGAAGAGAACTTCAGCGGCGCGGCTAACAACCTGCTGAACAGTCAGTGGGCGCAAAACGCTTCTGGTCGGGCGCGGCGCCACGCTGAAGTTATGCGTACCGGAACTTACGATATCTACAGGGGCTTAATATGAAATGGATGCTATTTTTATCCGCCGTAATGTTAGCGGTCATTATTTTATTTATCTTGCAACGGTTTACTACACTCGAATTTGTTTCCCACGCCAAACTGCTGTTTAAAACCTGGTCGGTCTGGCTGGCTTCCGTAGGCTCGGCTCTCGCCGCCTGGGCGCAATCTTTCCCGCAATCTGCAGTAGATGCCTGGAATAGCTTACCGGAAGACATTAAAGGATTTTTACCTCACAACTTTCTCGGCATGCTCGGGGCTTTTATGGTGGCAATGGGCGTTATGGCGCAATTTGTCCGTCAAAAAACCCTGGCACAGCAGAAAAACGTTATTGATAAAAATGCGTAACGGAATGCAGCGCATCCGCCGACAGCGGCAGGAGACAACTTATGAGAGGCGAACTTACAGCGATTCTCATGCTGTCGCTTGCCGTCAGCTGCGGCAGCTACAGGGCAGCCAGTCGGAAGCCGGCCATTACTGATTCTGCCTGCATCCTTCTGGCCCCTATTACTACACATGGCAATAAGATAAAGCGGCTCGATGCCCGTACTTTGCGGGCTATCGAAACCCACAATACAAGCTGGGATTTGCTTTGTCATAAAACGCCTTCGCTTTGATTTATTACCGTCAAAAAGCCCTGCCGTGCAGGGCTTTTTTATACCTGCGTATTCCTGAGGAGGAATCTATGATCGAAGTAAACAGCTTTGCTGACCTGCGCACTACCGCCCCGACTAAAACCGGTGATACGGCCTACCTGAAACGCTGGAAAGCTAACGACTCAAACTTCCGTGGCGGCGGTGAATTTATTGGTTATCTCGCTACCACTACCCTGGCAGACGATGGCGGCACTATTGCCGTAGGCACTAATTTTTACTGGAAACGCGTTATTAATAATCCGGAAGATATTAATCTTTTCCATTTTGGCGCCGTGGGCGATGGTTACGCCGATGACACCACAGCTTTTAAAAATATGCTGACATGGACACAAAAATACAATACATCCATCCGCGATCTGCCTGTGCGTCTGCCTGGCGGTAGATTCCTGATTAAACCCATTGATATCAGTGCTACCGAGTATGGCTTCTTTGGGGTGGTAGGCGATGACGTTGATTTGGGATCTATTCCCCGGTCAATTATTATTTCCGACAAAAGTACCAGCACCGTATTTAAAGTTAAAGCACGCCGAACGCTGTTTAAAGGTATTCAATGGGATGGCCAGGCCAATGCCGACACAGCGAAGAATACAGCGGCAATTACTGCAGATGTAGTCAGTAACTCTCAGCCATTTTTTGAAAACATCATTGTTGCTGGTCAAACCGTTAATATTTACTGTTTCCGCGCGCAATACACCGGCGGTACGGTATTTAAATTGCAGGATACGCTGGACAGCAAATTTGAACAAATTTATACCCTGACGACCTACGGCCGCGTTTTTGATGTGGGCTGGTCTGACACCGCCGCAGGCGCATGGGACCACTCCACCGCAATTGAGCTGTGTAACGCTAACTTCCAGTATGGCTACGGTGATGCCACCCTCTATATGCCGCGTATGACGCAAGGGATTATCCGTAACGTCTGGATTGAACATACCCGTTACCCTGGTACCCTCGCCGATGGCGGCTGGACTATCGATACGCTGAACCTTGAGGGATGCGGCAATGCGCTGAATCTGGATAACTGCCGCATGATTATGCGTCAGCTGAATTTGCAAGCGGGTGCCAGTATTTCCACCAGCAACCCGCCTTTGGGTCGCTGGCTCTCTTCGTTCGAGTATGGTTTCCGTCGTGATGAGCACTTTGGTTCAAACCTGACGGGCTCTCTGAAAGCGGGTTACTACACCGGTCATAAAATCACCAACACCACAGCAACCGATAACTGGTACCGTGTTGGACAATTCTTCTTCCCTAAAGCCAACCAGCAGTGGGTTATGGAGATGATTAGTAAAGCAGGCACCACCGCGCCATCCGGTACGGCGGGCAGCCCAATTACTTCTCCGGCCAGCGGCAAGACTGTCGTTAATATGGAACGTGGCGATACCGTATGGGTAGATGCTTACCATATGGGCACGCCTGCAGTACTGGATATGCGTTACGTTCGTGTTGGTACGACCTATGTGGTTATTTTTGTTAAATTGGCCGCCAACAGTGGCGACACCATGTTTAACCTGCAAACTACAGGGCCGACCCGCTTTGAGTCGGGTTCCTGCTCGCTGTTCCAGCCCGATTTCTCGGTGGTTACGGATACCAGCAATCTGGGTACGCTGAAACCCCAGGCGCGCTTCGGTCTGCATAATGGCCTGGCGGGGATCGGTGCTAATGAAAAAGGTGTGTTAACCCTGGCAACGGCGGCCGGGACACCGACTAATAAAACAACGCCGACAGGATTTGTACTGGTCAATATCAATGGTACGGATCACAAGATCCCTTATTACGATTGATACCGGTATGATTTAGCGAGGCTGCGGCCTCGCTTTTTTTTTGCCTGCGTCATAAGGCAGCTCTAAAAGCGTATAGAAAACCGTCACCTGGCAGTCAAACCTCTTGACTCCGCTCGCGCTTTTTCCTACTTTATATCCCCGCAGTATCCCTCTCTAAGCCGATATAGCTCAGTTGGTAGAGCAGCGCATTCGTAATGCGAAGGTCGTAGGTTCGACTCCTATTATCGGCACCAGTCTCTTATCCGTAGAAGTAAAAAACCCTGAGATAAGTAAATGGCTGTTTTCTGTCCAGTTATCAGAATCCGGCACCGCCTGCGACCCCGATCCTGTAACGGCATTGCCGCAGGCGATAATTAAGTGCCTGCGGTCTGTCGCTTTAAACTACCTCAAATGTCACCTGAGCTTTAATACCAAACATCACTGTTCTGGTATAAGTTGCCTTTGACCATTTCTTTGATGAGTGTGAGATGAATTTTGCCTCGCCGTTGCTATCGGTTAGTACACTATTTTTTACTGCACTTTCTGCATCCACTATACTAATTTCTTCGTTTTGCACAGGCATGCCATTATTAGTGAGCTTTGCTGTATATATAATATCATCGCTGGGTGAATACTTTTTCTTATCGGTAGATAAGGTAAGGTTAAAACCACTCATGGTATCGACTCCTTAGTAAATAATTTATTGATTGCGGTTGAAAACTCTGTCGCAAAGGTTAGTGTGTTATCTTTAAATTCGCGGTTGCTACCGCTTGAAAATAAACTACAGCGTAAAATTCGTTACGAAAACAGGAAATTTTAATTTTTTTGCGTGGCATGTGTTTAAGGAATCTCTATTGTTTTATTTTAAGCTTAATTTGGAATCATTAATTTAATTTTTAATTTTAGAAGTTAATTCCGTATTAACCTGATTAATGCAAGTACTGTCGGCCGCTACGTAGCGGGAGCGTTCAACACTGAGTCTGTTGCCGACAGGCTGGCAGCCAGCAATGAGCAGCAGATCAGCCTGCCGCTAAGAGGCGATAACCTGGCATCCTGTTCATTGTTGCAGGTATAATCGGACAAATTTTCCAACCGGTTCAGAAACGAAAATGACAAAACTTACCCTGCAAGAGCAGATGCTGAAAGCTGGCCTGGTCTCCAGCAAAAAAATGGCGAAGGTGCAGAAAACCGCCAAAAAATCACGCGTTCAGGCTCGTGAGGCCAGAGCGGCGGTGGAAGAAAACAAAAAAGCGCAGCTTGAGCGCGACAAGCAGCTTAGCGAACAGCAAAAGCAGGCGGCTTTAGCTAAAGAATATAAAGCTCAGGTCAGGCAGCTTATTGAAATGAATCGGATTATTGTGTCAAAGGGCACTATCGACTTTAATTTCACCGATAACAACCTGATCAAGAAAATAACGGTAGATAAAACCACGCAGGCTCAGTTGGTTAGCGGCCGCCTCGCTATTGCCCGGCTGCTGGCCGATAACAGTACAGAGAGCACATACGCGATTATCCCTGCCAGCGTAGCCGATAAAATCGCACAGCGGGATGCGAACAGCATCGTTTTAAACAGCGCGCTTAGCCAGGAAGAGCAGGACGAAGAAGATCCTTACGCTGATTTCAAAGTGCCTGACGATCTGATGTGGTAAGCAACGGCTGGTGCTGCTTAACAAGTAGCCCTTACATGGTTTAGCAAGTTTGCCGCAGCGCCGGGCCAGGAGTAAATGGATGGTCGTGCAGATTGAGGTCGCCTGTTCGCAAGCCGGCAATTTATCGGCCAGGCTTAAAGACGTAGTCTGCACAGGCATTGTGCTTTACACTGCGCGCTGCAAAAATTAAGTAGATAACCCAACAGGCAAACGGTATGGCGATGAACGGTACGATCACTACCTGGTTTCAGGATAAAGGTTTTGGATTTATCAAAGATGAAAACGGCGATAACCGTTATTTTCATGTGATTAAGGTCGCCAATCCTGAGCTGGTCAAAAAAAATGCGGCGGTAACTTTCGAACCCACCACCAACAGCAAAGGGCCTTCGGCTTACGCGGTAAAAGTCATTCCTGACAGTAAATATATCTATATCGCGGGCGAGCGCCTGAAGCTTACGGCGATCAAATCCTGGCTGGTTTACAGCGAAGAAGTGCCCGCAGAAACCCGTATCGATAAAGAAAACGTGGTGCTGTCGGTGGGCGTGCTGATGAGCAGCATCAGGCCGAAATCTGACGTAAAGCCGGACGAAATGCGTTCGCTAAAGAAGCTGGCAATCACTACTTTTCAGGGCTCAACCTTAATCTTCACTGAAGATGAAATAGACATAGATGCCACGGTAAAACTGTTAAAAGTCTGAGTCCGACTTATCAGGCAGGTCTGTATAAAAGAGCGCCCGTATCCGGGCGCTCAGACTGCTGACAAACCTGAACCCTTCATCAGGACTGCCTCTTTTTTTTACAGCAACGCTGCAGCTTGATAGCGGCAGAGGCTGAGCGGATAAGCGGACCGTTTGGCGCATGGACGCGCCAACCGAGCCCACAGGGACCGTGTTCACGGCGTGTCCGTGTTCCGATCTGCCTCTGTTGCTCTGCCACTGATTTAAACGCGACCTGGGGTTTGTCATCAAACTCAGCGCCCGCATTCGGGCGCTTTGTCATGTTGGCCGCTTAGTCGCTCGCCGGAGAAACAGGACTTATTTTTGTTTACTGCGCGTTTCCGGCATAAACAGCGTGGCGAATCCCAGTAGCGGCAGGAAAGCGCATAAGCCATAAACCCAGTCAATGCCATACATATCGGCCAGCTTGCCAAGCCCCGCTGCGGCAAGGCCGCCGACGCCAAACATCGTACCAAACATAATTCCGGCCACCATACCAGGACGGCCAGGCACCACTTCCTGGGCATAAACAACCAGCGCGGCAAAGGCTGAAGACAGCACAAGACCGATAATAATAGTCAGCACCACCGTCCATAATAGATCAACATGCGGCAGGATCAGGGCAAAAGGAATAACGCCAAGGAACGAGAGCCAGACCACGGCTTTACGGCCAATGCGATCGCCAATTGGCCCGCCAGCAAAGGTGCCGATAGCCACGGCGGCCAGGAAGGCGAACAGGCACATCTGCGCACGCTCCAGCGGCAGGCTGAAACGCTGAACCAGATAAAAGGTAAAGTAGTTGCTCAGCGACGCTATATAGGTAAATTTAGCGAACATCAGAACACTAACCACCACCAGCGCCTGCACCATTTTCCCTTTCGACATCTTTTGCAGCGGCGCGCTGCCGTGGCGGATCATGTGCTGATGACCGTGCCGGGCTGACCAACGGCTGACTCTAGTCAGAATAACAATAGCGGTTAGCGCACAGAGCATAAGCCAGGCTACAGAGAGCTGCCCGTGAGGGATAATTAACAGCGCGGCCAGCACCGGGCCGAACGCTGAACCGGCATTGCCGCCCACTTGAAAGGCGGATTGAGCAGTACCGAAACGGCCGCCTGAAGCCATACGAGCCACGCGCGAAGCCTCCGGATGGAAGGTGGAAGACCCCACGCCAACCAGCGCGGCCGCCGCCAGAATAGTCAGGAAATTCCCGGCAATCGCCAGCAGTCCAATTCCCAACAGCGTGACGCCCATTCCCGCCGGTAGCAGAAAGGGCTTAGGATGTTTATCGGTATAAAGCCCAACCCAGGGCTGTAGCAGCGAGGCGGTCAGCTGATAAACCAGGGATATCAAACCGATCTGTGTATAAGAGAGGCTGAAGCTGGCTTTTAGCATGGGGTAAATAGAGGGCAGCACCGCCTGGATCATATCGTTGCAGCCGTGCGCGAGCGCCGTCGCGCCCACGATACTGGCTAAAAATCCCTGCGCCTGGCCTGATTTGTCGGCGGGGGAAAGCGTTGCCGCGCTGCCGGGATCTGAGGAAAGCCTGGTCATAGATGTTTCTCTTTGCAGATGAATGGCGTTTAATTTAGGTTTGTTGTTTTGACCGCTTTTCACAGCGGAAGCGGTCAGCGGGATCATCATAAATGCAAAGTCTGAATCCGGAATGCCAAACAATATAGATAAAGCGCCAAGGCACGATGAGGCGATCGGCTGGTCAAAGCTCGCTAAAAGCTATCGCAAAGGAGAAAGCGATCCACCTCACTACCATATCGAGGGACAGCTCCTGTTCGCCACCAAAGGAGTCATGCTGGTGGAAACCGGAGAGAAACGTTGGGTGATCCCGCCTCAACGCGCGCTCTGGCTTCCTCCGCTTCAGGTACACAGCTACAGCCTGCTCTCCAATACGGAACTGCGTACGCTCTATTTTAGCAATAGCCTGATCGCCGCCTGTCCTGACTTCACGAAAAGCGGCTATGTGCATACGATAGCGGCTACGGCTTTGGTAAAAGAGCTGATAGCCGGATTGTTCAGCGAGGTGTACCAAAGGGCAAGCCACCGCACGATGGCGCTACTCCTGATGGAAATCCTCAGCGAGACGGCGCCGCTGGCGACTGAACTGCCGATGCCGCAGGATGAGCGCCTGGCGCGTGCAGCCAGAGAGCTATTGGTCAATCAGCGCTGGCAAGCTTCGCTAAGCGAACTGGCGGATATTGCCGCCGTCTCGGAACGAAGCTTTTCCCGCCTGTTTGTGCAGGATACTGGCTTTAGCTTTCGCAGCTGGAAGCAACGCGCCCGGATCTGTGCTTCGCTGGATCTGCTGGCCAACGGCGTTGCCATCAAGCAGGTCGCGTGGCAGCTCGGCTTTTCCTGCCCGGCCGCTTTTACCGCGGCTTTTCATGCCATTTTGGGCGCAACGCCACGCGAGTTTCTGGGGCAATCTATGACGGCAATGGATTAGCGAAGCTTTTGCTGAGGGTGCCTGGTACAAGTGCTAAGTGAAGGAAAGCCAGGTTGATGCGCAGTTCCGGCCGAGAACAGCCCCTGCGTGGGGCCGTAATATAAAATTTTGAAGGGTGATTTTTTCAGCGCTACTGCGAGAAAACTTGTTCAAGCTTTGATAAGCAAGATACTCCCCGGCCATTTTCATGGCTATAAGGTTCCAGTGATTTTCGCGCTTTTAAGTAGTGCGCTTTCACTGCTTCATCTGTGGGTTCAATAAAAGGGATGCCACAAATTTTATCGAGGTTTTCTGCATTAACATATTTTAATGTTTCAGGTGCGTTATTCGCTAAAGCATATGACATTGATATATCTAATCCTTCCTGAAAGTAAGTTATGCCTGAAAAAGGCTCTTTTTTTAGTTTAGGATAAAGCTCTAACCAGCGCTTCTCTCCAGTTGATATATATTCTAAAACATTATCAAAATCAGCATATGAAAGGTTATTGGTCGCCATGTTGTTAATAGCGGATAAAACCTTCCCATAAAGTTTATCTTCCGGTTTTTCTTTTGTATGCACTGAGCAAGAGCAAAGAAATATAATAAGAATAAAGGTGATGGATTTTTTCATTTTACGAATAGCTCCTTGTCTCCGCTTTTAACACATTCAAAGGCTACATCGTCTTTATAACCCGGGGCGCCTGCGTACATTGATTTGAACTGAAATTTTCCATTTCGATAAAACGATTTTTCCATCACATCATAAGTCCATGCTATTGTTACTCTCCTTGTCTATATCGACAATTGTTTTAACCGTATAACACGGTTAATTAACAGAATCCTCTTGTGCGTTTCCATAGGTTTTTCATAAAAAATGAACCTGGCTTAACCTGTATCAAACAAATATTGATTTTGTATAAAAAAGCACTATTCATTTGGGTCGGGATTTTTTGATGGATAATAAAAAAGAACGGGCACTAAGCGGAGATTGAAACTGCCGCCCGCTGGTGGCGGTACGGCAGGGGAATTACGCTTTTTCCGGGGTGAGGTTAAGACGGGCTGCTGCAACATCTGCCAGCACGGAAAGCGCCAGCGAGCTGGCATCACGCGCTTTAGGAAAGATGCCGATCGGCGCTTTGATACGGGCAATATCTTCCTGGCTCCAGCCCAGTTCGCTAAGCCATTGCCTGCGCTTTTCATGAGTGCGCTGGCTGCCCAGCGCGCCGATATAAAAAGGTTTGGCCGCCAGCGCTGCCTGCAGAACCGGCAATTCGCGGTGCAGATCGTGCCAGAGCAGCAGCACCGCCGTATAGTTATCGATCGGCAGGCGCGCATCGTAGCTGTCACAAAGATGCACGTCATAGCCCGCCGCCTGAGCCATGGCAAACGTGGATTGGGCTTCCGGCGAGCGCCCAAAAACGATAGCTCGCGTACGGGGCCGGTAAAGGATGCTAAAAAATCCTTTATGCCAACCCGTATCAGCTGGCGAGGCGCTGCTTTGCAGCCGCTGCGAGTGCGGAAAATAACGCAGGCCCACAGATTTGCGCTGCTCCAGCAGATTCAGTGTCGCCAGCAGCGGCCTGGCGTCATGCAGCTTGTGAAGGCTGAGCGTGATGCCGCCGCCGCAAGGCAGCACAATATCGAACCAGGGCGATCCTTCGCCGTACTTCACCTCGCGATCCTGGCCAGAGGCGATAACAGACATCGCTTCACTGGCCGCAGCGGCCTCCACACAGCCGCCGGAGACAAAGCCGCAGTAAAGACCATCTTCACGAACCGCCATTTGCGCGCCCAGGGCGCGCGCCGCGCCGCCACGGATTTCTGTCAGAGTGACCAGAGCCGTAGCCATGCCCGCTTTTAACGCTTCCACCGCGAAGCGTAAAACCGTTGCGTTATCGTCGGTGACAAGCGCCCGAACTGGCACCACCGGCGCGGTTTGTAGCAAGGATGATTGCAGCATAATGCCTCCTCAAACTACATCCGGCAGCGAACCGAGCAGCTTATCAAGCGTAACGGGATATTCTCGCACCCGCACGCCAGTAGCGTTATAGACCGCGTTAACGATAGCGGCGCTAACGCCGCACAGGCCCAGCTCGCCCACGCCTTTCGCCTTCATCGGTGACGAATAAGGATCGGTATCCTCCAGAAAGATTACCTCCTGTTCCGGTACGTCAGCGTGCACCGGCACTTCGTAGGCCGCCAAATCGTGATTAACGAAGTAGCCTAATCGCTTATCAACCGCCAGCTCTTCCATTAGCGCACCGCCCAGTCCCATGGTCATCGCGCCGATTACCTGACTACGCGCGGTTTTTGGGTTGAGGATACGGCCAGCGGCGCAAACTGCCAGCATGCGGCGCACCCGGATTTCGCCGGTCGCCATATCCACACCTACCTCGACAAAATGTCCGGCAAAAGTGGACTGTTGGTACTTCTCATCCAAATTGCCGAACTCGATGCTGTCTTCTACGGTTAGCGTGCCATCCGCCGCTGCATCGGTAAGGGGAACGCTGCGATCGCCGCTGCGCACCTGTCCATCAGCGAAGACAGCTTCAGCAGCAGGCAAACCAAGCTTAGCGGCTACTGCCTCGCGCAACTTCACGCAGGCAGCATAAACGCCAGCGGTAGAACTGTTCGCGCCCCATTGGCCGCCGGAACCGGCGGAAACAGGAAAACTGGAATCGCCCAGCCGCACCGTGACTCTCTCCAGCGGCACGCCCAGCATCTCCGCCGCAGTCTGGGCAATGATGGTGTAGCTGCCAGTGCCGATATCGGTCATATCCGTTTCCACCGTCACTACACCTGTTTTATCAAGATGTACGCGTGCGCCAGACTTCGTCACCAGATTGTTGCGAAAGCCCGCCGCTACGCCCATGCCGACCAGCCAACGGCCCTCTTTTACCTGTGCGGGCGTAGTGCTGCGACGATCCCAGCCGAAGCGCTCCGCGCCGGTACGCAGGCATTCAACTAACTGACGCCGCGAGAAAGGGCGCTCGGGATTAGCAGGATCGACCTGAGTATCATTCAGGATGCGAAAAGCCACCGGATCTACGCCTGCTTTTTCCGCCATCTCGTCAATAGCGATCTCCAGCGCCATTAAACCTGGCGCTTCGCCAGGCGCGCGCATGGCGTTGCCTTCGGGTAAGTCAAGCTTTGCCAGACGTAAGCCGGTATAGCGATTTGCGCCTGCGTAAAGCAGCTCGGTTTGCTGTACCGCCGTTTCCGGCGTACCGCCAGGCAGGTTTCCAGACCAGCTTTCATGGGCGATAGCGGTAATATGGCCGTTTTGATCGGTACCGATGCGAATATGCTGGATGGTTGCCGGGCGATGAGTTGTGTTATTAGGAATCACCGGCCTTGGCAGCATCACTTTTACCGGTCGTTTTGCAGCGCGTGCGCCCAGCGCGGCCAGCAGCGCATCGCTGCGCAGAAAGAGCTTGCCGCCAAATCCGCCGCCGATATAGGGCGAGATCACGCGCACATTCTCTTCCGGCAGCCTGAGCGTTTTCGCCAGATCGCTGCGGCACCAGTTGATCATCTGGTTGGAAGTCCAGACGGTGAGCTTATCATCTTGCCAGACTGCCATAGAAGCATGCGGCTCCATCGCCATATGGCTTTGATCCGGCGTGGTATAGGTGGCGTCAAGTTTTACTGCCGCTGTCGCGAAGGCGCTGTCAAAATCGCCGGTAGTTTTATCTGGCGTGCTTTCCGGCGCGCTGGTCACCGAAGGTTTTTCGGCGGCGAGATTATAAGCGCCACGCTCGCGGCTGTACTGGACATCGACCAGCTGTGCGGCCGCTCGCGCCTGCTCAAACGTCTCTGCTACTACCAGCGCCACGGCCTGATGATAATGCTCGATTTCCGGGCCGCCCAGCAGCGTAGCGGTATTTTTTTCGCCTTTGCCCAGCTTTCCGGCGTTTTTTGCCGTTACTACGGCCAGTACGCCTGGCGCAGCCTCGGCAGCTTGCGAATTGATAGCGGTAATACGGCCTTTGGCGATAGCCGATCCGACAATATAGCCATAGGCCACATTGGCCGCCTTATCGTGCCATTCATAGGCGTAAGGCGCGGTTCCTGTGGTTTTCATCGGGCCATCGATGCGATCGTGAGGGCGGCCTACAACCTTCAACTGATCGATCGGATTTTCGCCAGCAGGTTTATCAAATTTCATCTTTTATGCCCTCGCTTCCGTCAGTACAGAGGCGAGCGTGCGCTTCGCCAGTAGCAGCTTGTATTCGTTCTCATGCGTAGGCTGCGCTCCGGCGAACAGGCGCTCGTAAACTGCCTGCGCGCCTTTTGCGAGCTGCGCATCAGCTTCTTCCAGCCGCCAGGGTTTATGCGCCACGCCGCCTAAGGCGACCCGACCCGTTCCGTCCGACTGCACTACGGCGGCAACTGAAACCAGAGCGAAAGCATAGGAAGCGCGGTCGCGAATTTTGCGGTAGATATGCGTTCCGCCAACCGGCGGCGGTAAAGTGACGGCGATAATCAGCTCGCCGGGCTTCAGCACGGTTTCGCGATGTGGCGTATCGCCCGGCGCAAGATAAAAGTCGTTAACGGGAATTTTGCGTTCGCTGCCGTCCGCGCTGACCGTCTCCACGACCGCATCCAGTAACCGCATGGCGACGGCCATATCGCTGGGATGAGTGGCGATACAAGCTTTACTGGCGCCGATAACCGCATGCTGGCGGCTGAAGCCTTCCAGTGCGGCACAGCCGCTGCCGGGCATACGCTTATTGCATGGCTGGTTGGTATCATAGAAGTAGGGGCAGCGCGTGCGCTGAAGCAGGTTGCCTGCCGTAGTAGCCTGATTACGTAATTGTCCGGATGCGCCAGCCAGCAGCGCTCTTGAGAGCACTGCATAGTCACGGCGAACGCGGGTATCGGCAGCTAAATCGGTGTTACGGACCAGCGCGCCGATACGCAAACCGCCATCGGCTGTGGGTTCAATTTTATCCAGGGAAAGAGGATTAACATCGATCAGATGGGAAGGCGTTTCTATCTCCAGCTTCATTAAATCAAGCAGATTAGTGCCGCCCGCAATAAATTTAGCGCCAGGCGTGCGCTGTGCGCTGGCGGCCGCTTCGGCAGGCGTGTTTACGCGCTCATAGGTAAAAGCCTTCATGATTTGCGGCTCCCGGCGACATCTTCGATCGCGGCAAGAATATTGGAATAGGCGCCGCAGCGGCAGATATTGCCGCTCATGCGTTCCCGCAGCTCATCCGCCGTTGCTTCAGGCGGCGAAACCAGATCAAGCGTAACGTGGCTGGGAATACCCGCTTCGATCTCTTTCAGCACGGCCACGGAGGAACAAATTTGGCCTGGCGTACAGTAGCCGCACTGATAGCCGTCATGTTTGACGAATGCCGCCTGCATGGGATGCAGGTTATCAGGCGTGCCCAATCCTTCGATGGTGGTGATTTCGGCATCCTGATGCATAACGGCAAGCGTCAGGCATGAATTCAGCCTGCGGCCGTTGACCATAACGGTGCAGGCACCGCACTGGCCGTGATCGCAGCCTTTTTTGGTGCCGGTCAGATGCAGATGTTCGCGTAGTGCATCCAGCAATGTGGTGCGGGTATCGACTTCCAGCTGTTTGCGCACGCCGTTGACCTTCAGTGTTAAAGGCAACATTTCTGGCGGACGAGCAGCAGGGCCTTCCTGGCCTATGGCCGCGCCGGGTGAAACGGCTGCTGTAGCCGCTGTGGCCGCGCTGACTTTTAGCAGCGTTCGGCGTGTCAGATGAAAAGAAGTTTGCTCAGGGCGGTGCTCACTATTATTGCCTTGGTTGCTCATGCCAGGCCTCCGGTATGCATAAAGAAAGGGACGACAAAGGGGTAAAACCGCTTTTTGTTTTTTTGAGCATTAAGCATAGACGTTGTGGGGAATTTGATTGTTCCTGAATTCCGCATGCGGTAATGAGGGAGATTAATTAATGAAGAAGGATAAAGTTTCTGCGCAAACGGCCGACTATATCAGGGCTGTGCTTTTCGCTGTCCGCCTGAGTTAAGACTTATCCTAAACGGCGCTTTTTGCAGATTTTTTCGCAAGTCGCTTTAAAGTTTCTGCGGGACGTGACGATAAAGAATACAGACGGTGACGGGCATCCTGGCGCCGTATCCGAACCCTGGTAAATTTTTGAAGGAAACGACTATGTCCGTTATCAACACTAACATCATGTCCCTGACTACTCAGAACAACCTGAATAAATCACAGGCTTCTCTGAGCACCGCTATCGAGCGTCTTTCTTCTGGTCTGCGTATCAACAGCGCGAAAGACGACGCCGCGGGTGAAGCTATTGCTAACCGCATGAACTCTCAGATCAAAGGTCTGACTCAGGCTGCGCGTAACGCCAACGACGGTATCTCTCTGACCCAGACGGCTGAAGGCTCTCTGGACGAGGTGAACACCAACTTACAGCGTATCCGTGAACTGACTGTTCAGGCGAAAAACGGCACCAACAGCGCCGACGATATCGACTCTATCCAGAAAGAAGTTGACGCACGTCTGTCTGAAATCAACCGTATCGGCGCAGCAAGCACCTTTAACGGCACGGCGATTTTCAACACCACCGGCAGCGTAAACATCCAGGTTGGCGCTAACGACTCTACCGACGCTAACGTCATCAGCATCGACCTGTCTGGTGACGGCTTCCAGACTTCTGGCCTGGGCGCAACTTTCAGCGTCACCGGCGGCGACCTGTCTGACCTGGACGCGCGTATCAAGAACGTCGACACCGCACGTAGCGGCCTGGGTGCGATTCAGAACCGTTTCGAATCCACCATCAACAACCTGAACACCTCTGTGACCAACCTGACCGCGTCACAGTCCCGTATCCAGGATGCTGACTACGCAACTGAAGTTTCTAACATGTCGAAGGCGCAGATCCTTCAGCAGGCTGGTACCTCCGTGCTGTCAAAAGCCAACCAGGTTCCACAGGGCGTGCTGTCTCTGCTGCAGTAAGTTCTCTGCAGGAAACCCGGCTTCGGCCGGGTTTTTTTATGCGCAAAATTTGGTGGCACGTAAAAAAACGCTGGCAGCGCGCTGCTTATTTATTGGTAAAAACAAAATGCTGCGGCACTTCGTCGCTGAGAATATAGTCTTCTTCACCCAGCCGCTCGGAGGCGAAATTAAAGGTTTCCTGGAGCGCGCCGCTGAACAGCGCCGTACTTTGCTCGGTTTTGGCGATAATTAGCGTTTTATCCATACCCTGGCTATCGGTCTGGGTTTCACTGTATTCTGCCGGAAACGTTAAATTGCCATATTTCACCGTCATCTTTTCCATTGTTTTCCCCTTTAAGGCATTGACCTGAAAAATTAACAACGTTGCAACCTTTTATCACCTTAGAGCAGCCCCGCCGAAAAGTCATCCTGCCGCCAGTGCCATTAAGCGCCTTTCGGGATTCAGGTCTTAAAATTACGTTTATACTTAGCTTTCATACGCAAGCCTGGAGGTTATCTATGCACGCTATTTTTCGTAAAGATCCGCACGCGCCAGTTTTCCTGAACCAGATCGAAAAGGATCCCAAAGACCGCAAAGACAACCCGGATGACGCGCCCGAGTCTGGCGACAAGCTGCCGGAATAATTCTTCGCGGGTTCTGTCAGATCTGTGATGCCGCGCGGGATCGGTTTAGTGCCAGCCTCTATAGTTAACTGACCCATATGGGTTGATGGAGGTGGCTATGTCTGAACGTCCGGATTACCAGGAACCGATTCCTGATGACGCTGAATATCCAGCTGATGAAGATCATAAAGATATTCCCGCTGGCAGTGATGAGATCGTCGATCCGCTGGAGGATGACGAAGAAACCGCTGCGCCTCTGGAAGATGACGATCTGGCGTCTGATGAAGACGATGAAGAGTTAGATGATGAAGAGGACGATTCGGAGGAGGGTATCTGATTGTCAGGTCTGAGCCGTGAGCCGTCTCTGGCACCATGCAGAGGCGGCTCACTTTTTTTGGCTGCCCACGTCGGGGCTACTTTACTGTCGTTTGCTGTCCGCAGTTTCTCCCTTACACTAAAACGCTGAATTTACAGTGGGAGAGAAAAATGCTGGCAGATGATGACCTTGCGAGAATTTATCATCAACGTTCACAGCAAACGCTAGGCGTCTGGCGTGAACCGGCAACAGCGGCAACGCATACGGGCTTCTATCCAGAAAGTTTAAAAGCTATTGCCACTGGCATTCAGCCTGAGCTTTCCCCATCTGTGCGCCACTTACTGGCGGAGCTGGGCCAACAAACGCGGCACGATCCGCTTGCCGATACGATGCAGCCCGACCATTTTCATCTAACCTTTCTGGCGATTACGCCCGCGCTTTACGATCGGCAACGCCAGCCGGAAAACTGTGCTGGGCTGAAGCGCCTCGCTGCGGCGTATTGCCTGGAACAGGAACTGACAATCCGCGAGCTGCGGCTGGTGGCTTTACCCAATCAATTACTGCTTGCCGGCATTCCGGATACTGCGGATATCGCGTGCAGAGCGGCTTTTTGGAATGCTTTGCAGCGTTCGGAATGGGCGGAGCTACTGCGGCAAAGATATAACGGCAGCCGCCAGCCGCCGCCTTTCTGGCACAGCACGCTGCTGCGCTATCACGCCAGCATCCTGCCCGACTATCTGCAGCGTTTTTTTCAGGCGCGCAGCGAACAGCGCTATGGCGAAATTTGCGGAAAAATCAGGCTGCGTCTGGTGAGCTACAACTGGTCGGAAAGCGAAGAACTGGCCTGAGCGCGACCGGAAGGAATGCGATCGGCATCACATCTTGCTGCGCCACAGCAGAATTCTCCATGCCTGTGGACTTTTTAACATAACTTTCGGGCGTCTCCGGTCTGTATGTTACCGGCAGACGAATAAAAACCGGAGTTATAGCATGTCTTCAGTAGAGAACAGTTTGGCGCTGCCGCAGGCGCAAAAAAACAGAGTCCGGCGGATGAATATTTTTATTTCGTTTTCGGCCGGGCTGGCCGGACTGCTGTTTGGGCTGGATATTGGCGTGATATCAGGCGCGCTGCCTTTTATCACGCAACACTTTACGCTGAACAGCCATCAGCAGGAATGGGTGGTAAGCAGTATGATGCTGGGCGCAGCGATAGGCGCGATTTGCAATGGCTGGGTGTCGCACCGGCTGGGCCGTAAATACAGCCTGATGGCGGGCGCTCTGCTGTTTATCCTGGGGTCACTCGGTTCCGCGCTGGCGGTTAACCTGGAGCTTTTACTGCTTTTTCGCGTGCTGCTGGGCGTCGCCGTCGGCATCGCTTCCTACACCGCGCCGCTTTATCTTTCCGAAATGGCGACGGAAAACATTCGCGGCAAGATGATCAGCACCTATCAACTAATGATCACCTTCGGCATTCTGCTGGCCTTCTTATCGGATACCGCATTCAGCTACAGCGGCAACTGGCGCGCCATGCTGGGGATCCTGGCGCTGCCTGCCGTTGTGCTGTTAGTCATGGTGATTTTTCTGCCTAATAGCCCGCGCTGGCTGGCAGCTAAAGGGCTGCATGTGGAAGCGGAAGAGGTGCTACGCATGCTGCGCGATACTTCCGACAAGGCGCGGCAGGAGCTGAACGAAATCCGCGAAAGCCTGAAAATGAAGCAGGGCGGTCTGGCGCTGTTTCGCAGCAACGGCAACGTGCGCCGCGCCGTGTTTCTTGGCATGCTGCTCCAGGGCATGCAGCAGTTCACCGGCATGAATATCATCATGTATTACGCGCCGCAAATATTTAAAATGGCGGGCTTTCAAAGCACCCAGCAGCAGATGATGGCGACGGTGGTGGTAGGCGTCACCTTTATGCTGGCAACTTTTATCGCAGTATTTACCGTGGATAAAGCCGGACGCAAACCTATTCTGAAAATCGGTTTTTCCGTGATGGCTTTTGCCACGCTAATCCTCGGTTACTGCCTGATGAAAGTTGGCGAGGGTGAAGCCAATATGAACCTTTCCTGGGTGGCAGTCGGCATGACCATGCTCTGTATTGCAGGTTATGCGATGAGCGCGGCGCCGGTTGTCTGGATCCTCTGCTCGGAGATCCAGCCGCTAAAATGCCGTGATTTCGGCATTACCTGTTCCACCACCACCAACTGGGTAGCGAATATGATTATCGGCGCCACCTTCCTGACGCTGCTGGGCGGTATCGGCGCGGCTGGCACTTTCTGGCTCTATACCGGCTTTAATCTGCTATTTATTGTGATTACCGTCTGGCTGGTGCCAGAAACCAAAAACATTACCCTGGAGCATATCGAAAAGAACCTGATGGCGGGCAAAAAGCTGCGGGATCTGGGGCAGTAAAACCAGGCTATGCCGCAGCGGCGATACCGGCTGCGGCGCTACTCTTCGGGTGCACTTTGGCCCAGTTCCATCGATCTTTGTCTTCGGGACAACTCACGGCTTAACCCGCGTCTCTTTATACTCCTGCTTTATCACTGCTGTATGCAGGGCTAACAGGATAAAAAATATGAAACTTACCCTTATTCGTAACGCTACCCAACTATTGAGTTATGCCGGCAAGACTTTTTTAATCGATCCCATGTTTGCCGAAAAAGGCGCGTGGCCCGGTTTTGCGGGCACGGCGCGCAGCCATCTACGCAATCCGCTGGTTACGCTGCCGGTCGCGCCTGAAACCCTGTTGTCGGCAGACGCTATCATCATTACCCATCTGCATACGGATCACTGGGATGAAGCAGCGCAACGGCTGATACCAAAAGATAAATTGATTTATGCACAAAACGAGCAGGATGCAGAGCAAATCCGCGCGCAGAATTTCACTAATGTTCATCTGCTGGAAAATGAAAATTGTTTCCAGGATATCACTATTTCTAAAACCGGCGGCCAACACGGCAGCGACGAAGCGTACCGTGTGCCGGAATTAGCGGCTCGTCTTGGCGAAACCTGTGGACTGGTTTTTCAACATCCTCAGGAAAAAACGCTTTATATTGCTGGCGATACCGTTTGGGCGGCATCCTATAGCGAAGCGCTAACGCGTTATAATCCCAATATTGTGGTGCTTAATGCAGGTTTTGCTCAACTCGACGGCTTTGGCGCTATTATCATGGGCAAAGAAGACCTGCTGAAAACGCACCGGACGCTGCCAGACGCCGTTATTGTCGCTGTGCATATGGAAGCGATAAATCATTGTATTCTCAGTAGGGCAGAGCTAAAGGATTATGTTACGGCTCAGGGCATCGCGCGGCAGGTGCAGATCCCGGAGGACGGAGAAAGCCTGTTTTTATAAAATCGCAGCGGGCCGACAAATAAATAAGGAAAGCATAATGAGCGTCATTTCTGTTGCCGTCATCGCCACCAGCGGGTTCAGTACCTTTCATTTTTCTATTCCATGCCTTATTTTCGGCCGCCTGCTGAACGATGAAAAGCGCTTCGATCTGCAAATTTGCGCGGAACAGCCGGGCAGCGTGCAGTCGGATATTGGTCTGGTTACCCAGGTCGAAAACGGGCTGGAAGTCATGGAAACGGCCGATATTATCGTGGTGCCCTGGTGGCGCTGCCCGGAAGAGACGCCGTCGGCGGCGCTGCTGGCTGCGCTGGTTCGCGCCCGGCAGCGCGGCGCTGATATCGTTGGTTTATGCCTCGGTGCCTATGTATTGGCCTGGGCAGGCCTGCTGGAAAAGCGGCGCGCGGTAACGCATTGGGAGTTTGAACAGGACTTCAGCGGCCGTTTTCCCGATGTGCAGCTTGAGACAAACTCGCTTTATGTGGACGACGATCGGCTGATCACTTCTGCCGGTACAGCGGCGGGCATTGATTGCTGTCTGTATCTTGTGCGCAAGCATTACGGTAGCGCGGTAGCCAACCGCGCGGCAAGGCGTATGGTTATTCCACCTTACCGCGAAGGCGGACAAGCGCAGTTTATCGCCCGGCCCGTCCCTGAAACCACGCGTGACAGTAATATCAACAGCCTGCTCGACTGCCTGCGCCAGACTCTCCATCAGCCGCACAATCTTGATACGATGGCAAACACCGTGGGCATGAGCCGACGCAGCTTCACCCGTCATTTTTTTCGGGCAACGGGGATGACGCCCGCGGCCTGGCTTAACCTTGCGCGTTTGCAGCGTAGTCAGGAACTTCTGGAAACTACGGGCCAGAGTATCGACGCCATAGCGCAACTCTCCGGTTTCTCCTCTGCTGTCACTTTTCGCCAGCGTTTCAGGGCGGCTTACGGCGTTAACCCTGGCGAATGGCGCCGCGCTTTCTGCGGCGTAGCCTGACGTTTTAGCTATTTATTTGTTTTTATAAAAGGCTTCTGCCAGGTTTTCATTACCCTTTCAGCAAAACCGCCGGGCTGGTGCGGTTTTTTCCGGACAGATGACAGGAAGCGTAATGAAGAAAGTACTTGGCACCTTTTTGCCCCTTTACACCACCACACTCTTGATGCTGCTGGGTTCCGGCCTGCTGACTACCTATGTTTCGCTACGCCTCGCCCAGGAACAGGTGAGCGGCGCAATGATCGGTGGCATTATCGCGGCGCACTATATAGGACTGGTGATTGGCGGCAAGGTAGGACACAACCTGATAGCCCGCGTTGGCCATATTCGCGCCTATGTTTCCTGCGCCGGGATTATTACCGCTTCTGTACTGGGACATGGCCTGACGGAGTGGCTACCGGCCTGGATAGCGCTGCGGCTGGTGATTGGTCTGTGCATGATGTGCCAGTATATGGTGTTGGAAAGCTGGCTTAACGATCAGGCGGAACCAGGACAGCGCGGTACGATCTTTGGTTTTTATATGGTTGCTACCTACCTTGGGCTCTCCTGTGGGCAGATTATCCTGATGAGCCAGGCGGCGTCCGGTAGCGCGAGCCTGCTGATAGTGGCGCTCTGCTTCGCGCTTTGCCTGGTACCTATTGCCCTGACCACGCGAACCAACGCGCAGCCAATGTCTCCTGCGCCGATGGAGCTGAGCTATTTTTTCCGGGCTATTCCCCGTATTCTGCTGATTACGCTGGTGACCGGTATGGCGGTCGGCGCTTTTTACGGCATGGCGCCCGTCTATGCCAGCCTGCAAGGCTTTACGACGCGGCAGACCGGGCTGTTTATGGCTATCACTATCTTTGCCGGACTGGTATCCCAGTTTCCTTTAAGCTGGCTTTCGGATCGTTTTAATCGCCATCGTCTGCTCTGCGGCGCAGCGCTGCTCTATGCGCTGACCACGCTACTGCTGACGCTGCCTCTGCACCTCGGTTTCCTCTGGATCACCAGCGCGGCGTTTATTACCAGCATGACGCAGTTCTCGCTCTATCCTTTAATTGTCGCTATGGCTAACGACAGCGTGGCGCCGGAAAGACGCGTCTCGCTGACCGCCTGTCTGCTGATGGCCTTTGGCATTGGCGCCTGCATTGGGCCGATGATCACCGGCGCGCTGATGCAGCCGCTGGGTGGCCATATGCTTTATCTGTTTTTTGCGCTGTGCGGCGCAGCGATCGCGGCGATAAGCTGGCGGCGTATCGACGTCCGGCAGGAAAATATCGAAAGCCCCACGCCGCACGTGGCCGTGCCGGACAGCCTGGCCAGTTCGCCGCTGGCTGTCGCGCTGAACCCGACGCTGGATGAAGAGGAAATCCAGGCGGCAATGAGCAACGAGAACGAACAAGCCAGCGCGACCAGCTAATCTTTTTTATCCGTGCCGCCCCTGGAGGGCGGCATAACAATGTTTCTTTTGTCCGTATTGAAAATCTTTAATGCTAATATTTCCAATATTATTCAAATTTAATTTTATATATTTTCAGTTAATTGGATAAAATAAAAGGCATGATGGCGCGGTGCTCTGCGCCTGTACTGTGTTGTTATATTTCATCATTACTGTCAGATTTGTTGTAATTATTGTTTAATATTTAACGGTTGTTGTTGGTATTTGTGTTTTTTTAATGGCAATTTGCATAAATAAAGAAATTAATAAATGAAAATTTAATATTGTTGCTATATTTTATAAAGGACTATAGCGAAATGACAACAAGGAGCGCCAATGGGGAAATATTTATCAAGGCGGGGGAAAGTCTGGCTGGCGGTACTGGCAGGCTGTCTGGTGTTCTGGTTAATAGTGGTGTTATGGGGGCTAAGATAATGGCGGCGCTTCCTGAAAAATATGATAAAAAACGGTTATGCGGCTGGAAAATGAACCCTCAGCAGCGGCGTTTCCTGGAGTCGTTGCTGAACGATGAGAGCAGCCAGTTAAAAGCAGCCGTTGCCTCTGCGCCCGCAAATAAAAAAGACCCGCCAAAAAAGTAGGCTACCCCATAGCGCAGAACCTTGTCTTCAGCCGGACGCCTTTTTTGTGCGCCGGAATAAAATCTGTTTGCGGGTAAAAATACGGGTCATCACCAACGCAAAAAGCGCGAAAAGGCCGCCGATAGCGGTGGTTTCCAGACGATGAGTAGCAATAGCGGTTTGCGAGCCGCCCAGGCTGGCAATCATAAAGACCACCATCACGGTGACCAGAAAAGCGAAAACAAAATAGGATTTGGCAATCAGCGAATAAGACCAGCTGAAGGCGATATAGCCAAACAGCATAAACCCGCCGACCAAATATAGCGGTGCATGGCACAGGTCGGTTAGCGCCGCTGCCGCAATACTGCCTGTCAGCGTACCCAAAACGCGGGCGCGTACCCGCGAAAGCGAATCCCGATAATTATTGCGCAGGCAAATCAGCAGCGTCATTCCCGCCCAGTAGCCGTTTTTGAGCTGAAAAAATTCGACGCCAAACAGCGCAAGGCCCATCGCCAGCAATGCGAAAAATACCGACCACTGCAGATGGATCTTATGCTTATATTTTCCGGTGGTTACGCGCAAGAAGCGCAGCCAGGCGTGCGGATAGAAATTTTTCAGCTGAAAAGGGTAGCGGCGAAAAACCAGATAAAGGAAAAACATCTGCACCAGTCCGCCGCCGCCGACCAGCAGCGCCCGATCGGTGGCGTGGGCCAGCGAACCGGCGAAGTAGCCAGAGACCAGATAGGCGATCGACCATTGCAATAGCATCCACCAGGCGCTGCCATCAACGTTAGCCATGGTGACATAGACGGCAGCGTAGAGCATGGCGCCAAAAATATAGAGCGGCAGCACGTTACCCGTCAGGCAGCCCAGCCAGGAAGAGAACGCCATGCCCAGCGTCGTGGTGAACAGTAGAGAAAAAGAGGAGCCGCCCCAGGTTTTATTCGCACCGAAGGCCAGCGTCAGCGCGCCGCCCGCCATCAACCCAGCGGCGGGAACCTGATTGAAGGTAAAGCCAGTCAGATAAATAGCCGCCAGCGCCGGCAGGCAGCAGAGGCCGAGCAGCAAGTCGTGTTTCGGAATGGGAAAAAAACACATGGGTCAGAGGCAACTTCCTGGTTAACAACATCCTGAAAAGCATAGCCTGTCGACGGGCCGCCGCGATAAAAATCAGTAAATTCATATTGCTGGGGCTGGCGGCAGCCTTGCAAAAACGCGGCGGGCTGATTAGGCTGAGCAACCTGGCGCACTGACTTTTCCAGCCGTCCTGTACGCAAAAGGCTGATATCGCGCTCTTTTAACCAAAAGGCTGGCGTGTTGGGTTCGTCGCGTAATCCTCGTCATTTTTACTGAGAAAGCCAATGCTTAAACCCCTGATCGCCCTGATTATCGGCGCTTCCGCTGGCTGTATTATCCGCTGGTTACTGGCGGTTCGGCTTAATTCGCTGTTTCCGAGCCTGCCGCCAGGCACGCTGCTGGTGAATCTGCTGGGCGGCTTTATTATCGGTGCCGCGATGGCCTGGTTCTTACGCAATCCGCAGGTCGATCCCTTCTGGAAACTGCTGATCACTACAGGGCTATGCGGCGGCATGACGACTTTTTCTACCTTTTCACTGGAAATCGTCACGCTAATGCAGGCCGGTAATTATCTGTGGGCAATGCTCTCTGTGCTAACCCACGTGGCCGGTTCACTGCTGATGACCTTCGCGGGATTCTGGTTAGTCACGTTACTGATGGGCTAGAATCCGTTGCCTATTGCGGCGGCTGCTCTTCATCTTCTTCACTGTCGAAAGCCAGCGCGCTGGCGCTGGCCGCGTCAAACAGCGACAGGCTTTCGATCTGATCCAGCAAAATGACCTTGCGGAAAGCCATCGCGGATTTAGGCTCTGAATCCAGCGTGATATTGTGCTCCGCATACCACTTGCTGTAGTTATGCTCCACACAAAGATTTAGCGTCTTGCCATCGCGATAGCCGCTCAGCATCGGGATTAATACGATGTTCGCAGTATTTTCCGTTTCGTACGAAGCGGTATGGATCATACCGATATAAATACGGCGCGACTTCAGCGTCACCCAGGCCAGCTCGCCTTCTTCCATACATTGAAAAAGCAGCCCTTCGACGCCGTTCGAGCGTGAAAGCTCTTTATAAAGCTTCTTACGGCCCGTACTGTTTAACCGGGCGCTACCTGACCAGTTAGAGCGGTAAAGGCAAAACAGCACGGCGAAAGAGAGCATTACTACCACCGGCGCCTGGATGCCGAGAAAGCTCCAGTTCATAAACTCCATTTGCCAGTTGTAATGGTGGCCGCCTGACAGTTCAGGCAGGACATTGAGTAAGGAAGAGCAGGCAAGCAGCACAAGCCAGGCCAGCGCGGTGGCGATAACGCCCTGAAGAACAAAGATACAGCCGTAGAGAGCAACCAGAAAATAGACGTCCCAGCCAAAAGAACGTTTAATTTTAAAGCGGGTAGAGAGGTCGCGACTGGTGTACCAGTAGCCGCAGACCATTAAAACCATAAATATCGCCGTTCCCATCTCAGGCCTCTTTATTCATTTATGCCAGCCTGGCAGGCTCAGGCTGGTTTATCTGTCAGAATAGTACTGAACGCGCCCTCCCTGGCGCTGCGCTTAGCTGCCCGTCTGCGGAGCAGGGTCGTCCTGAAGGTGCTTTTTAAAATGTTTTTCGATCTGCTCCAGCGTTTTCCCCTGCGTTTCCGGGGCGAAGAGCACGGCGAAAATACCGCCTGCAATGCCGATAGCCGCAAAGGCAAAGAAGGTGTTGGTCAGGCCGAAGGTTTCCAGCAGCATCGGGAAAAGAAACGCGATGGAAAAATTGGTCATCTGCATGGCGAAAACCGAAACGCCGTTAGCCATACCGCGGATGCGCATCGGGAACATTTCCGACAGCAGCAGCCAGGTTACCGGCGACAGCGCACCCTGTTGGAAGCAAAGGAAGATCAGCATGCCTGCCAGCACCAGATAGCTGCGCAGCACGTCGGGATGCCCATCGACCGTTTCCGGCATCAGCCAGGTCAGCAGACCAATTGCCAGCAGCGTACAGGTACAGCCAATCTGGCCGGTCAGCAGCAGCGGACGACGGCCAAAGCGGCTCAGCAACATTATGCCGACAAAAGTCATAATCACGGAAATCACGCCGTTGGCGATAGTCGCCAGCAGTGAAGCATTGGTGCCCAGGCCGGTAGCCTGCAACATAGTTGGCGCGTAGAACATAATGGTATTAACGCCGGATAGCTGTTGCAGCATAGCCACGCCAATACCCAGCGCCACCAGGCGTTTCATCCAGGTTGAAATCGTTTTCTTACGGCGCGCGTTTTTCTCACTTTTGGAGGACATAGATTTGCGGATCTCGCCCATCTCTTTTTCCACCACGCGCGAATGGCGCGTGCGCTCCAGCACGTCGCGCGCTTCGCGATAGCGGCCGTGCATGGCATACCAGCGCGGCGTATCGGGCAGAAACAGCATACCGACCCACAGGATCACTGCCGGTACACAGGCCACGCCGAGCATCCAGCGCCAGGTGGTTTCGCCGCCCCAGATTTCGTTAATCGCGGCGTTGCTGGTGTAGGCAATCAGCTGGCCGGAAACAATCATCAGCTCCTGTAGCGTCACGAACTGCCAGCGGCGGTTTGCCGGGACTATCTCCGCGATATAGACAGGAACAATGGCTGCCGCGCCGCCGACCGCCAGGCCGAGGATAAAGCGGAAGCTAATCATCATTTCAACGTTCGGCGCGGTGGCGCAGCCCAGCGAGCCAACCATAAAGATCAGCGCCATCACCAGGATGATTTTTTTACGCCCGAAGCGATCCGCCACGCGTCCGGCGAAGATAGCGCCGATCGCCGATCCCAGGATCAAAAAGCTGGTGACCATGCCGGTAGTCAACGAGGTCAGATGCAGATCGTGTTTCATAAAGAGCAGAGCACCGGCGATAACACCGGTGTCATAGCCGAACAGTAAACCGCCCAGCGTAGCGATAAACGCGATAACTTTTACCAAAGGTTCGGTCGATGTACCCGCTTTGGTGCCGGCTGTCCCGCCGTTTGAGGTTTCAGTCACAAGTAACTCCCTTGCCAATGTTATTATTTTGATGTGATAAGGATCACAGGATTAAATCTACTCCACCGCGGGCATTTAGCCAGGCGAAACGCGAAATATTGTGGGGTAAAGGCATCAAAACGGCGCTTCTGTTTATAAAATGAGCCATAAAGGAGAAAAAAGCCGTGCAAACTGCGGTAAACGCCCTTCGGCCGCCGTTTCAGTTTGCTCGTTTCGGAACCCGATGGTAATTTCTGGAATAATCTATTTCGGGGATAAACTATGAAGCAGTTAGTAATCGATATTTTAATGAAAATAGCCAAGGTTGAAGTGGACGCAAAAGAGCTGACGGCGCAGGTAGAAGCGCAGTCGCTGCTGGTGGCGGCCCTGATACTGACTGCCGGAAAGGGCGACGGCGCTGCAACGATATCTGAAAACATCCAGAACGCCATTATGGCGGCAACCACCTCGGGGAATAATTTCCTGCAAACCGACGTCGATTTGCTGCTTACCCACGTTAACCGACTGCTGGCGGTCACCCGCTATGTGGATGAAAAAGCCGAGGCGCAGTAACGCGCCGACAGGAGAAAACTGATGAGCGAAGCAGAACGCCGTTTGCCGCTGCCGCCTTTTACGCGCGAAACGGCAATAGAAAAAGTTCGTCTGGCGGAGGATGGCTGGAACAGCCGCAATCCGCAAAAAGTGGCGTTGGCCTACACGGCAGATACGCAGTGGCGTAACCGGGCAGAATTTATCAACGGTCGCGCCGAGGCCGAGGCCTTTCTGACCCGTAAGTGGGCGAAAGAGCTGGATTATCGCTTAATCAAAGAGCTGTGGGCCTTTGATGGCAACCGTATTGCGGTACGCTATGCCTATGAGTGGCATGACGATTCCGGCAACTGGTTCCGCTCTTACGGCAACGAGAACTGGGAGTTTGACGAAAACGGCCTGATGAGCAAGCGCTATGCCTGCCTTAACGATTTGCCGATTCAGGAAAGCGAGCGCAAATACCACTGGCCTTTGGGCCGCCGTCCGGACGAGCATCCCGGTCTTAGTGAGCTGGGACTTTAGCTGCCTGCCACTTTAAAACCCGGCGGTCGATCGGGCCGCCATTCCCTTCTGCGAAAGCGGCCCAATGCTGTAGACTGACCTTTATATGAAGAGCGATGCCGCTACTGCAAGAGGCAACTTGCGCTTTTAGTGAATAATTATTCATTTGTATAATATTTATATTCTTCGCTCGGCCTGAGTGAATTTCAGAAAAAAAACGATTTGAGTTAACTAATTCACTTTAGTGGTTTCACTATTGTGATCGCGCCAGACCTCACCACACAGTAAAACGGCAGCGGGGCGACGCTCATGAATACGATCAGCCATGCGCTCGCAGGCCGCGCGCGTCGGGAAAATATGCTCGGACACGGGTAAAGCGTCACAGGCGTCGTGACCGCAGGCGCTAACCAGTAAAACGAAGCCGATTAACATAGCTCCCTCCGTTGTAAAACCAAATCAGTCCCAAAGTATAGGTGAAAAGCGAGGCGGTCGACGGACGCCGCTCGCAGGGAGCGGCGTTTCAGGCATGCTGAAGAGGCGGATGGCCCGCAGGAAAAGGCCGTCTGAATTAGTGGGCCATAGTTGACGTGGTAGTGGTGGTAGTCGTACCGGTGCTGGAGCCGTCGCCGCCGCCGCCCATGGTCGCCAGAGCGATGCCCAGCAGCGCGCCCACGGCGCCAACGCCCACGGCATTAGAGTTGCCGCTGGAAATAGTAGTTGCTTCACTACCGGCAGCGACGCCAGCGGCTTCCGCAGGTGCGGCAAAAGCGCTGTTGCTGCCAGCTAACATCAGAAACAGCGCGGTTGCGGTGATTATTTTCATTATAGTTTTCCTCTGGCTTTAAACAGGTGTTGGTGCCGGAAAGCATAGTTTTAATCTCTTGTGTTGCAAATAGCGACAAAACGCTCTTTTTACTGTTTTTCTATTTAATATTGGCGTAAATAGATCCAGCTATTACCAGAGTAAAAAGATAAAAACAAAATATCAGCTACGGCATCCGTATAGCGCTATGGCAGACAATAAGGGGCTATAAGGCTTAATCTAAGATTAATCTCAATCTTTATTTTTAGGTTGCATCCTGATTAAAAACCAGGATTGGCTATAAATCAGATCCAGGTTAATAAAGAGTTGTTGCGCTTTTTTCGGAATAAACGATCGCGAAAAAATTTTGCCGTTGGCTAAAAGGTCACCATAAAACAAATTTCATCAGCAAAAAGTATGTCTCGATATTTTTTCTGGTTAACAAGTATGAATAAGCCTGGGCGATTAAGTCTGTTGCATGATGATTTTATTACGAAAAGAGGAAAATAGCGGCGGGATAAGATTAATCAGATTAAAAAACTCTGAGATGGCAATCTCTACGCTCTCTGCCAGACTTAAAGTTTACCCGCAACAGGAGGAGAGAATGACCATAGATCACGATCTACTGACTTCGAGCGATGAGGAAGTTTGTACCATTATTGGTAAAGCGGTGGTTGACCTGAGCGTAACCGGGCAGCCTGTCAATAAGGCTACGCTGGCGTTGAAATTACTGGCGATGGCGGATCAGGATGGTGATGAAGAGAGGATCCTGCTTTACTGGATTGCCCGCAGAGCAATCAACCAGCCGGATAAGTTTGCTGCGGCAAGCTACTAAATGTCCCTGGCTTCCCGATAGTTTGTCGGAAGAACGGCCGCTCACGGCAGCGGCCGTTTTTAAATCCTCAGGTAATGCGGCGCACCCAGGGTAACAGCCTGAGTAGCCAGGTTACGCCGGCCGAGAGCACAAAACAGAGCAGCGCAACGGCCGGGATAGTCAGCATGGATAAGTAGCCTTCAAACTCAATATGCAGCAGCTTCAGCAGCGTCTCCAGGATCATCAGATGGACAAAAAAGATCCCCAGGCTCAGACGCGAAAGGCTTTGAATCAAACATCTGGCCCGCCTGCTGTAATTTACAGGCGCGTTCAGCAGCATAAAGAAGCAGGCCAGCGATACCACCACTATAGTTGGCGCTGAATAGAACAGGAAAATTTGGTTGGGCGCAAAGGTGCTGATTGAGAGCGAATAGGTCATTACCGCTGTCAGAACGGCAGACAAAATAAAGATGATGCCTGAAATTACTACCTTGGGATTAATATCAAAACGTCGGGCTACGCCGCCGATAATATAAAACCCGGAAAGATACACCACCATATCTATGTTGCTGGGTGTAGGGACGGCATGACCTTCCAGCAGGTTTGCCTTAACGTTATCAAACAGCATATACACTGAAGCCAGCACGAACCAGACTGTCACCGTGTAATTAACGCGCTGCTGGCTGCCGTTCTGAATAAAAGTATTCAGCAGCGGCGTCACCAGATAAAGCAGGATCATCGTATAAATAAACCACAGATGCGGGTAGGCGGGCGTGCTCAACAGCTCCAGTACGCTAACCGGCGTGGTATCCGCGTTGATCGTTTTATTATAAATAATATAAACGATCGACCAGAAGATCAGCGGGATCACCAAATCCAGCACGCGCGTTTTCAGCGTGCTGAGCAGAGATTCATTTTTATTTAAGGAAACATAGCCGGCGATAAGTAAAAAAAGCGGAAAAGCGATACGTCCGAGCGCTTCGTACATCACGGAAACCGACCAGGCCTGATGAAAATAGCTGAAGGGGATCGCCGCCGTATGCAGCAAAATAACCAGCCAGGTCGCCACCAGCGTCAGCAGCTTGATATTCATTTTTTTCAACACTTAACTCCTTGTCAGGAAGCGCAATCGGACGCGAGCAGTCAGATTATAGCCATTCGGCTAAAGGTAACATACTCCGTCGCGCAGACGTATCTCCGGACAGGAAAAAAGCGCTCAGGTGCGGTGCGAGGCCGCCTCTATAGTTAACGTAGCAGGACAAAGTTCGTTGGGTTTTACCACGCGGTACTCGGCCTGGCCCTGGTGAATATACATGCAGGCTCGTCCTGCGGCGCCGCCGTCCTGCTCCTGAGAAAGACCCAGCGTCACTTTTTCAGCCTGGGCGGCGATCGGTAGCAGCACAGCAAAAAGCGCTGGCGCGACCAGGGTAATAAGATTGCTCAATCCATTCATAATAAACTGCCAAAAGTTAATAGGGAGAGTCGGCTCTGCTTTTGCGGGGCACTGCCAGCTATAAACAATGACGTTAGCGCTCCGGCACGGCGGCCCGCAAGCTCTGGCGCATAATATCGGAAGAAGCCTGGAACAATCTGTTAGAAAACTCTCAATATAGCTGGCTGTGATCTGTATTGATTTTCTTCAGGAAAGGCGTTGTGAATCAGTGGGTTTATAGATTAGCGGGAAAAATTTGGCAAAAATCAAAGGCGTTTCAGGGCCAGAAGAGGATGGGATTGTGCAGGAAAAAAATAAATTTGGCTTAGCGGGGAAAAAATTGCCTCGGGAAGTGGGAAACCCTACTGCACTTCCTGAGGCTATGCAAATGCATAATACGTTACGGACTGAAATGTAGACTTTTTTAACGCCTTGTACAAGTTTTATTTGAAACCTGTACAATTCGCTGTTAATGCATAGTTATGCAGATGCGCTCAGGGAAAGCGCAGCCGATTTTATGCGTTGCCAGCGGGGCGGATTGGTAAAAAACTTGCGGCAGCAGCGGGCCTCTTACGAGCAGGGAAAATTTTCTGCCGCAGGTCGTGAAAGTTGTTAAAATTGTGCTTTATCCCTTTTTCACGGAAGCCGCTATGTCATCTGAAATCGCTCATCCTTCAAGCAGCCCTAAGCAGGCCGCGCTCCAGCTGGTTATTGAACTGGTTCGCGCCGGCAAGCTCAGCCCGATGCAGGGTGACGCATCGAATATGATCTCTATTTACGAGCAGTTCAAAGCGCATTTTGAGTCCGATAAGCATAAACACTCTTCCGACTCCGCTATTTCCTGATCTGCAGCGGGCGGTCGATCGCCCGCTTCACGCCTAAAGCTTACTTACCCGATCGTAATAAAGCATGCTCACACCGATGCTCTGCTGCGCGCCCTGAACATTACTGCGTAAACCTACCAGCTTCTGTCCCTGAAGCGTAATCACGTAGGGTGAGTCCTGCTGAATTTGTGTTTGTAGCTGCTGATAAAGCGCGTTGCGTTTCCGCGCATCGCTTTGCGCAGCGGCGTCCCGCGTCTCCTGACTTAGCTGTGGAATCGTCCAGCCCAGCCGCCAGGCCAGGGTTTTCGGACCGCCGGGCACGTTATAAGCAAAGGCGCTGGCGTTGGTGTTAGGATCGATATAGTCCGCGCCCCAGTAAATAAAGATCGACTGGAAATCCCGTCCGCGCATTTTCCCCCAAAGTTCGGCTTCCGCCACCGGCTGAATGGCAATTTGAATATCCGCTTTGGCAAAGCTGGCCTGTAGCGCCTGCGCTATCTCAGTATAGGGCGGCTGGTTGACTATGGTCAGCGCAAAGCGGGTGCCGGGCCTGATGCCGCCCTGCTGCAAAATCGCTTTCGCCTTAGCTAAATCGTAATGAAAGGGCTGGTTCTCCAGTGCGCCGTCGAAACCCTGCGGCAAGAAGCTTTGATGCACCTGATACTGGCCTTTCAACAGCTGCTGTGAGATAGCCTGATAATCCACCAGCCAGCGCGCTGCCTGCCACAGCGCAGGGTTGCCTAAAGCAGGCTGCTGTTTGTCCTGGGTATTGAAGCCGAGATAGTAAACCAGGCTGGATGGGAAGCTGGCGACTTTAACGTCCGGCTGATTTTTCAGCGCCGCAAACTGATCTGCGCCTAAATCGTAGGCAACATCGGCGTCACCCTGTTGCAGCAGCAGGCGGCGCGATCCCGCATCGGCCACGCCTTTCAGGATCACCCGTTTTAACTTTGGCTCCGGCACGGCATGGCTATTTTCTTCCAGCACCAGCGCCTGCTGCGGCACGAAATTGCGGATGCTGTAAGCGCCGCCGCCCGCAGAATGGGTACGCAGCCAGCCGTTGCCGTAATCGTTATTAGCGGCGTGCTGTTCGGCGAGCTTACGATCGACGACCGAGGCCACCGGCGCGGTCAGCAAGCGCAGCGCCAGATCGCGGCCGATAGCGGCAGGCCAGCGGATCTCGACCTGGCCGTCGCCGCGCCGGATCAACTGCTGGTCGATGTTTTCAGGCGTCCAGCCGAATTCGGCCAGGATAAACGAAGGCGTTTTGTTGAGTTTGACCACGCGGCTTAGTGACCAAATCACATCGTCAGCGGTGACCGGATTGCCGCTGGCGAAGGTCGCGCCCGGCTTCAGCGTAAACACCAGGCTATGCTCGCCTTCACCGGGCTGCCAGGATGCAGCCAGCTGCGGCGCAAGCTTCGTGGGCTCGTTGATATCGGCATCCACCAGTTTCTGATAAAGGTTGATCAAACTGCTGCTGCTGACGGCTTCAAAACTTTCCGCCGGATCGAAACTGATAATGCCATCCAGAGGAATAGCCACGATCAGCGTATCGGCTGGCGTAGCCGCATAAGCCTGCGCGGCGAACAGGCTGGCGAAAACAACAGAGGCAATCTTGCGCATTGGCTTATCCTGAGTAGAGAGTTATCAGGACTATAGGAGGAAAAATAGCGCGAGGAAATGCGAATTCCGGCAAGGGTTAGCAGTTTAAGAGCTTAGCCAGATCAAGCGCTTATGGCTGAACACCGGGTTCAGCCATTGCCGGTTTACAGGATGTGACCACGCTCCATTCTTACTGCGCGATCGCACATATGATCGATCACGTCCGGGTCATGACTCACCAGTACCATGGTCAGCTTATCCTGCTGCTTGAGGTTGTTAAGCAGATTAAGGATTTCAGCCTGAACCGACATATCCAGCGCGGAGGTCGGCTCATCCAGCAGCAGAATTTTCGGCTCCAGCAGCAGCGCCCGTACTATCGCGACGCGCTGACGCTGGCCGCCGGAAAGCTGATGGGGATAGCGATCGGCCAGCGCCGGATCCAGACCGACATGACGGAAACCCTGATCGATGCGATCGTTGATATCACGCACTTTAAGCAGCTTCAACGGCTCCGACAGCGTGCGGCGCAGCCTGTGGCGAGGGTGTAGCGAGGCGTAGGGATCCTGGAATACCATCTGCACATCGCGACGCAGCTGACCGGTAAAAGGTTTGCCCGGCGCAGCCTGATGCCCGGCCAGCTTCATTTCGCCCTGCCAGTTGGGATTCAGACCCGCCATCACCCACAGCAGCGACGATTTGCCGCAGCCGGAAGGGCCGACCAGGCCAAAGCACTCGCCAGCCGCCACCTGAAGCGACACATTGTGCACCACGGTACGCTGCTCGTAGCCCTGACGATGTGCGACGCTAAGGTTTTGCAGATCAATCATGTTCACGGTAAGCCTCCAGCGCGGCGCGATCCAGCGTCGGCAGCGGTTTGCCCTGCGTCGCTTTACTCGGTCTGCACGACCATAGCGTACGGGTATAAGGATGCGTGGCCTGCGGCAAATTAGCGGCGGGCAGCGTATCCAGAATATTGCCCTGATACATCACCATCACGCGCTCGCAGTGTTCGGAAACCTGCTGCAAATCGTGGCTGATCAGCAGCAGGCCCATATTGCGCTCCTCTACCAGACGGCGGATTAGCGCCAGCACCTGATCGCGCATGGCGTGATCCAGCGCGGAGGTCGGTTCATCGGCAATTAAAAACTGCGGGTCGGCAATCAGCGCGATAGCCAGCATGACGCGCTGGCCCATGCCGCCGGAAAGCTGGTGAGGGTAGCGCTGCATCAGCTGCGCTGGCTGCGGCAGGCCAACTGCATCCAGCATTTCGCAAACCTTCTCTTTGATCTCCGCGCGGCTAAAACGGCCATGCAGTTTGAGCGGTTCCGCCACCTGCCAGCCGATAGTGCGCATCGGATTCAGGGCGTACTTCGGATCCTGCATCACCATTGCCAGCTTGCTGCCGCGTAGCTGGCTCCAGCGGCGTTCGCTCAGCGCCAGCGCGTTTTCGCCCGCCACGCTGAGGCTTGAAGCCTGTAAATGCAGGGAAGGCGAAAGCAGGCCCATCAGGCTGCGCGCGGTCAGCGATTTGCCGGAGCCGGACTCGCCCACCAGCGCCACGCGCTCGCGGCCCAGGGTAAAGCTGATGTTTTTAACCAGCGGCGCGCCCGCCGCGCTGCTGATGGTCAGGTTTTCCGCCACGACCAGCGGCGTAGAATCAGTTGGCATTTCGGGTATCCAGTCGGTCACGCAGGCCATCGCCCGTCAGGTTAAAGGCCAGGCTGGCAAAAAGGATCGCGCCGCCCGGCGCGGCGGCTACCCACCACTGGTCAAAAATGACCTTGCTGCCTTCGGCGACCATAGAGCCCCATTCCGCCGTCGGCGGCTGCACGCCCATGCCAAGAAAGCCGAGACCGGCCGCCGAAAGGATGATACCGCCAAGGCTCAACGCGGCGCGTACCACGGCGCTTGGCAGGCAAAGCGGCAGAATATGGCCGAACATCAGGCGCAGGCCGTTGATGCCCTGCATCCTGGCCGCGGCCAGATAGTCGCTGCGGCGCAGCGCCAGGGTTTCGGCACGCGCCTGGCGGGCAAAGGGCGGCCAGCTGGTTAAAGCCAGCGCCAGCGCGCCGTTCAGCAAGCCAGGGCCAAGCATCGCTACCAGCGCCAGCGCAATCACCAGGTTTGGCAGCGAAAGGAAGATGTCGGTAATGCGCATCAAAACGCGTTCCGTCCAGCCACCCAGATAACCGGCGGAGATGCCGACCAGCATACCTACGGGAATAGTCAGCAGCAGGATCAGTGACACCAGCAGCAGAGTAGGGCGCGAGCCATAGATCACGCGCGACAGCAGATCGCGGCCAAAGCCGTCGGTGCCCAGCCAGTGCGCGGCGGAAGGCGGCAGCAGGCGCGCCGAGATAATCTGCGCGTTGGGATCGAAAGGCGCCAGCAGCGGCGCGAATAGCGCAGCCAGCAGCAAAATAGCCACCAGCGTACCGCCAATAGCCAGCGAAGTGACGCGCGGACGGCGACGTCGGCGCGGCGCGGCGATTTCAATATCGGTAAGATTTTGCGTCATCGGGTTCTCGGATCGGTGAGATAAGTTAACGCATCCGCCAGCGCGTTCAGCAGAATAAAGCAGCCGCCGATCAGCAGCGTCGAGCCGAGGATGGCTGGCGTATCGGAGGCGAACAGCGCCGTGGTCATATAGCGGCCGACGCCGGGCCAGGCGAACACGGTTTCGGTCAGTACTGAGCCCTCCAGCAGCGTGGCATAAGAGAGTGCCAGCACGGTAATCAGCGTACCGCGTACGTTAGGAAAAACGTGCAGCAGCAGGATACGACCACGGCTGGCGCCTTTGGCGCGAGCGAGCGTCACATATTCCTTACTGCTCTCTTCCAGCAGCGCGGCACGCAGCAGGCGGGTAATGCCCGCCATCGCCAGCAGGCCCAGCACCACTACCGGCAGCCACAGGTGCGCGATAGCATTGCGGAACATTTCGCGGTCGCCGGAAAGCCAGCTATCGACCAATACCAGGCCGGTTTTCGGCTCCAGCGTATAGACCCAGATATCATCCAGGCGGCCCGGCCCCGCTGACCAGTGCAGCACGGCGTAAAACAGCAGCAGCCCCAGCAGGCCCAGCCAAAATACCGGCACCGAATAGCCGAGCAGAGAAATCAGGCGCGCAAGATTATCCACCAGGCTGCCTGGTTTCCAGGCGGCGACCAGCGCCAGCAGAATGCCGAAAAAGGCACCGAAAAGCATTGCGCAGGTCGCCAGCTCGATAGTGGCCGGGAAAGTGCGCTGGAGATCGCTGGCTACAGAAGAATTGGTCAGGCGCGAGATACCCAGATCGCCTTGCGCGAGGTGCGCCACGTAGTGCCAAAATTGCATCAGCAGCGGCTGATCCAGGCCCAAATCACGTCTTACCTGAGCGTAGGTCGATTCGCTGGCGTGATCGCCTGCAATTTGCAGAACGGGATCCACTGGCGAAAGGTGTGAAAGCATAAAGGTAAAGGCGAGCAGGCCAAGCAGCGTCACCAGCAGCGAGATCAGTCCGGTAGCCAGACGGCCGCTGCGCAGCCAAAACAGCCGGGCGAACCCGGCTTCAGCGGTAAAACGCGCCATTACTTACTGACCTGGTTGTAATAAACCATATCCGGGTTGATGCCCTGCACGTAGCCTTGCAGGTTAGCGCGCAGCGCAATCAGGTTACGCGCCTGCAGGCCGATAACGTATGGCGAATTTTTCTGCACTTCGCGCTGTAGGTTTTCGTACAGCTTGATGCGCTTAGCTTTATCGCTTTCTGCCGTGGCCGCCAGCGTCTGCTTGTTCAGTTCAGGGATATGCCAGTTAGAGCGCCATGCCAGCGTGGTGCTGCCGTTCTCCGGGTTATAGGCGAAAGCAGAAGCATTGGTATTAGGATCGAAATAGTCCGCGCCCCACGCATTCAGCGTTGCCTGATACTGGTGCGCTTTTACCGATGTTGCGACTTCGGTACTGATGCCAGGGATCAGCTCAACCTTAACGCCGCCGCGGGCGAAGCTCGCCTGCAACGCCTGGGCGATATCCAGATAAGGCGGCTGGTTGCTGACGCTTAGCTTGAAGCTGACGTTTTTCAGGCCCGCCTTCGCCAGAATTGCTTTGGCTTTTTCAGGGTCAAAGGTGTAGGGATTATCGTTCAGCGCGCCCAGGAAGCCCTGCGGCAGGAACGACTGATGCACCTGGAACTGGCCTTTCAGCAAATCGTCGGCGATGCCTTTGTAGTCGAACAGATAGCGCGAAGCTTCCCAGAACGCCGGGTTTTTCAGCGCCGGGCTGGCGTCGATATTGAACTGCATGTAGTAAAGCGACGCCATTGGAATCGCCATCGGCTTCACGTCTGCTTTGCCTTTCAGCGCCGCCATCTGATCGGCACCCAGGTTGCGCGCGATATCCGCATCGCCCTGTTCAAGCAGCAGGCGACGCGCGGCCGGTTCAGGCACGTTTTTAATCAGCACGTTTTTCAGCTTAGGCGCACCCGCTGGCGAAGAGGCGTTGGCGGAAAGCAGCAGCACCTCATGCGGAATATATTTACGGATCTGGTAGGGGCCGCTGCCCGCAGAGTGGGCGACCAGCCAGCTGTTGCCGAAATCGTTTTTCTGCGCGTTAGCCATCACGGTCTTTTCATCAACGATGGAAGAAACCGGCGCGGCCAGCAGGCTCAGCACGTAGGTCGGGCTGACATCTGCCGTCCAGCTAATCTGTACATGCTGGTCGTCGACTTTTTTCAGGTGCGCGTCAACGTTCTCTTTGGTCCAGCCCAGCTGCGTCAGAATAAAAGAGGGATCCAGGTTAAGCTTAACCACGCGCCCTAATGAAAAAATCACATCTTCCGGGCGAACCGCGTTGCCGGAAGAGAATTTAGCGCCATCGCGCAGGGCAAAGGTCAGGCTGCGGTTATCGCTGCCTGGCTGCCAGGAGCTTGCCAGCGTTGGCTGCAAATCGGTGGGATTTTGCGGATCCGGCTGTACCAGACGCTGATAGAGGTTGGTAAACGCCTGTACCGAGGTCAGCTCAAAGCCCTGGGCGGGGTCAAAACTGTTGGCATCGTCGATAGACTGCGCGATCACCAGCGTATCCGGCGGCGTGGCAGCCTGAGCTGCAAAAGAACTTGCCAGCGCGACGGCGATGGCTGGAAGCAGAAGTTTCATGACGTTTCCTTACCCTGTTTTAATTTGGTGGCGAGTGTAGATTACCTGCATACCGGATAAATAGTAGATTATCCGCTATCGATATGCGAATTAGTTATAAGCGAAGCAAAATGGTTATAAAAGCTGAACAATTTTTCAATGGAAAAAGGTCACCCATAACCAGGGCGCAACACCAATAAAGTTATTCAGCATATGTAGCGCTATTGGCAACTTAAGGCCGCCAGAGTAAAAGCGGGCCAGACAGAGCAAAAGAGAAAGCGCCGTCAGCGCAATCAGCGTTTGCAGGTGAACGTACTGGGTATGCAGCCCGGCGAAGATCAGCGAGGTTAACAGCGCGCAGGCGAAACGCTGTTCTGGTAGCGCCGTTATCAGCGCCTGAAGCAAAAAGCCGCGGAAAACTATCTCCTCTACCACAGGCGCCAGCACAATCACCGCCAGTGAAAAAGCGAGGGTGCGCCAGGGCGCGGGCTGTGCGCCGCCGTCGAGCTGCGTGGCCGTCCAGCTTTCCTGCAGCAGCCAAAAAGACTGAGTAAAAATTAGCGCAAGCAGCAGCAGGCTAAATATTATCAGCCCCCGAACGCGCAGCTCGCCCATGGGAATAGTGGCATAGTGGCGGCTGTACCAGCGATAAAGCGGCACCAGCACGCCAAACTCCAGCAGGCAAAGAACCGGCATTAACAGGCCGCTTTCCGTCAGAACCGCATGCAGCGGCAGCATGCCAACTATTAGTGTAATGGCGTACCAGATCAGACAAAAACCCGTACAAAGCAGGGCGTCAGTCGCTTTATCCGTTTGTTGATTCATCAGCGAAATTTTGGAGGGAACGTCAGCGGATGGTAGCAACTGGCCGTAAGCGTGTCGAGACGACAGAATTACTCTGCGCTGCACCTAAATTGTTCAGCTGCCAGGCCGATAGTGCATTAACGATCGCGTCTGGAGGGAAAATGGACCTGCGATTTTCAGATGCCAGTCAGCGGTTCGCGAACAGGAAGCGTTTGTCAGCCTGCTGGACAAAGGTTTGAAGTAGATGAATTTGCCATCCTTGCTTAGCGCCCAGGCGCCCTATGGTCAGAAAACCACTTTTTTCACCCGCCGGATTTTAATGTCCCTGACGGTGCTGCTGAGCGGCGTGATGCTGCTCGCTATCGTTATGGTGGTCGGCATTGCCTGGCGGCAAAACGAAGAGGCCGTCAGGCAGGAGAGCTTTTTACTGCACAATGCCTGGAAAGATGCGCGCCAGGATTTAATGACCAACATTCGCGACTACGCCTTCTGGGGCGAAGCCTGGAACCATTTACACCTGAAAATGGATACCGTCTGGGCCTTCGATCAGCAAAATATGGGCCCGGGCTTGTTCAGCGAATTTCATTACGAAGGCGTGTTCGTGGTGGACGGCGAAGGCCGAACTACCTATACGGTGATCAACGGCAAGCTGGATAGCCTGCCGCTGGAGAGCTGGCTGGGCGTTCAGGCTGCGCCGCTGGTCGCCCGGGCGCGGCTGCTGGCTAAAGATGAAGCCGCAGCTTCGATCAATACCACTATCGGCTCAACGCCCGCTATTGTCGCCGCCGCGCCGATCACTACAGGCAGGGTTCCGGGTCTGGCCACGCGACCCGGGCCGCCGTCGGTGCTGGTTTTCGTTAGTCGCTTTACGCCAGAAAAGCTGGCGATGTTCGGCCATACCGTTGGCGTGCAGGATGCACGTATCCCCGACAGCGCCCAGGATGCTTTCGTTACGCCATTCCTGCAGGAAGCGGTAGCGGACGGCACGCCGGTGATCATCCGCTGGGATTCGCAGCAGCCCGGAAAAACGCTGCTGCTACTGCTGTTGCCCATGCTGCTGGCTGCTGCAGGGGTACTGGCGCTGGCGGCACGGCGCGTGATCAATCACGCCATGCATAACGCTGCCCTGTGCGACCAGCGTTTTTTACAGCTGGTGCATAGCCAGCGCGAACTGGCCGCCAGCGAGGCGCGCTTTCGCGACGTGGCCGAAACCGCCTCGGACTGGATATGGGAAACTAATGCGGCTGGCGTCCTGATCTATCTTTCCCACCGTTTCGCCGCTGCGACGGGATTTGCAACAGAACAGCTGTTGGATAAGCCTATCGATAAAATCCTACAGCACGAAACGCAGTCAGTTTCCGACTGGCTTAGAAGGCAACCTCAGGAAGGCCACCGGCAGACGCTACGCTGCTATTCCGTCTCGGCCTGCGGCGAAAAGCGTATCTGTAGCCTGGTGGCTAACGCCGTTGACGTGGGCGGACAGATTGTCGGCTATCGCGGCACGGTTTCCGATATTACTCAGGAAATAGAATCGCAGGCACGCATTCATTATCTTTCGCAGCATGATGCGCTCACCGGTCTGCCGAACCGCCTCTATATGAGCGAATTTTTGCTGAGCAGGCTTCAGGCACAGCCTACGGCGGAGCGGCCGCTGGTGTTGATCAGCCTCGATCTCGATCACTTCAAGCCGATCAACGATACCTGGGGCCACGCCGCAGGTGATAGCGTGCTGAACGAGGTTTCGCACCGGTTGCGCAGCGTGTTGAAGGCAGGAGATCTGGTGTCACGGCAGGGCGGCGACGAATTTATCATTATCGTTTCCGATCTTAACGGCGAGCAGGAGATCGACGCCTGCTGCCAGGCGCTGCTGGACGAAGTATGCAGGCCTTTTCAACTGGGACTACAGGAAGTCTTTATCGGCGCGAGCATGGGGCTGGCGCTGGCACCAGACGATGCGATGCAGGCAGAAGAACTGCTGCGGCTGGCGGATATCGCGCTCTACAAATCCAAGCGGGAAGGGCGTAACCGCTGGACATGGTATAGTGCCGAAATGGCCGAGCAGCTGGTGCAGCGCCGGGAGATGGAACGCAATCTGCGCAAGGCTATCGCCGGAAACGAGCTAAGGCTTTTCTACCAGCCGCGCTACTGCCTGCAAGAATCACGGCTGGACGGCGCAGAGGCGCTGATCCGCTGGGAGCATCCGCTCAGCGGCCTGATTATGCCGGACAAATTTATTCCGCTGGCGGAAGAGACCGGGCTGATTATCGAGATAAGCGATTGGGTGCTGCACCGCGCCTGCCACGACGCGCTGGGCTGGCCGGAACCGATGTACGTGTCGGTTAATATCTCACCGGCAGAATTCCGCAGCGGCAACCTTGCGCTGCGGGTAGCTAACGCGCTGGCAGTTAGCGGGCTGGAAGCAAGCCGCCTTGAACTGGAGATCACGGAAAACATTACTCTTGAGAATCCGCAAAGCGCGCTGGAAACGATGCAGTCGCTGAAGGCGCTGGGCGTCAAGCTGACGGTAGATGACTTTGGTGCAGGCCATGCATCGCTGGGCTATCTGAAAACCTTCCCCTTCGATGGCATGAAGATGGACAGATCCTATATGAGCGATTTCCCGCACTCAGCGCAGGCGATGTCCATCGTTGAGGGCATTATCGGATTGGGCAAAGCCTTCTCGCTGACGGTCACGGCGGAGGGAATTGAGACTCAGGAGCAGCTGCAGGAGCTACAGGCTATTGCCTGCCAGGAAGGCCAGGGCTACTATCTGGGCAGGCCAATGCCGCTGGCGCGGTTTAATCTGCTGCTGGCGCAGCCGGCACAAAAGCTTTAAGGGCGGCCATCCATCAGGCTATCGGAATTGCAGGGAGGCAGGGAAATGCATCTGGATTTTCGTCAGCTGCGCAATTTTGTGGCGCTGGTAGATCACGGTAGCTTCCAGCGCGCGGCGGAGGCGGTCTGTCTCTCACAGTCCGCTTTCAGCCGCAGCATTCAGGCGCTGGAGCAGCATGTCGGCCAGCCGCTGTTTGAGCGTCAGAGCAGGCTGCTGCGGTTAACGCCGCACGGGCAAAAGCTGCTGCCCTACGCCCGCCGTTTTCAGGAGCTTAACGTCGAGCTAAGCAGCCAGCTGCGTGAGGCGGACGAAGAGCAAAGCGGCGAGGTGGTTTTCGGCTGCGGGCCTGCGCCTGCCGTGCGGCTTATTCCAGCGGCGCTGGGCGAATTTCACCGGGCGGCGCCGCTGGCGCGAGTGCGCTTTCAAATCGATAACTGGCAGGCTTTATACCAGGCGCTGGCCAGCGGACACTATCCCTTTATCGTTGCCGATAGCTGGCAGGCGGAGCTGGATCCGCAGCTGCGGGTGCAGCCGCTGACGCCGCAGCGCTGTTTCTTTATCTGCCATGCCGATCATCCGCTGGCACAGCAGGGGGCGGTTTCCATCCATGACATGCTGCGCTATCCCTTTGCCTCACCCTGTCTGCCGCCGGGCGTACGCAAGGTGCTGGCAAAGCTCAGCCAGCAGCCGGATTTTACGCCAGCTATTCAGTGCGATCATCTTTATACGCTGCTGGCGACGCTGGCGCCAACGCAGGCGATAAGCTTCGCCAGCGAGGAGGCCTTTGCGCTTTACCGCCAGGCGCACTCGCTGGTCAGGCTGGAGCTGAGCGATCTGCCGGAAGAGTGGCCGCTGATGCAGACCCGTTTCGCCGTGATCGAACCGGCGCACGCGCTGCGGCCGCCGCTGGTGGAAAAACTGATCGCCAGCATTCTGCACGGCGATCGGCAGGCAGACACTTAGTCCGCCGCGCCGGTTTCTGCCATTCCCTCAACGTTATAAAGCGGCCAGCGGTTCTGCAAATGCAGTTTTTCCAGCGCTTGCTCTACAAAGCGTTTCTCTATCCATTCTTCCACGTTAAAAGCGCGACGGATCAGGCGGCTGGCTTCAGCCTGTTCTACGCTGCCCCGCAGGCTTTCCTGCAGAAAGGCGTCAGCGCGAGGCGAGGTCATAAAGTTCAGATTCTGCGGTCGAAGTTCCTGTAAAAACAGCGCCTGCGGGATTTGGCTTTGCCGCGCCATTTCGGCGCTCCAGGTCTCGCGGCTGGCGGCTTCGCTGATTTCCGCCGCGTTTTTTACCAGGATGTCGACAAGCTGCTGGGTGGCTTCCGGCCAGGCGTTAATAAAGGCCTCGCTGCCCAGCAGGGCCGCCTGGGTTGTATTCCGGCGGCCGCTGTCGCTGCTTTTTGCCACTATGTCGATATTATCGCCGCGCAGCGCCAGCAAAGCGACGCCGCCCCAAACTGCATCAATGCGGCCCGCCGCCAGCGCGGCTTTACCAGCGTTCCAGTCCAGGTTAATTACCTGCATGCTGCGCTCATTCAGGCCCGCGCTCTGTAGCGCCCGATCGAACGCCAGCTGATCGGCTGTGCCGCGATAAACCGCAACCCGTTTGCCGCGTAGATCGGCCAGCCCTTTAATCCCGGCGCTTTTTCTCACCGCCAGATAAGATTCCGATCCGCGGCTACCCAGCAGCAGCCGCGTCGATAGCCCGCTGGCTTTACCTATAATCGCCGCTAAATCCCCTAACCAGACAAAATCCAGCTGGCGGTTAGCCAGCGCTTCGTTAACCGCCGGGCCTGCGCTTTTAAAAAACTGCCACTCAATAGTGACCTGCTGCGGTTTAAACGCCGCCTCCAGCTGGTGCCGCATATAAGCCATGCCGATCGGGCCAGCGATAAAAGGCTGGCTGCCGGCGCTTTGATCCGGTACGCCGATGCGGATGGCGTGCAGGCTTTCCGCCTGAGCCAGGCTGACCATGGCAAAGAGCGCCAGAACGACACGGATAATAAATATTTTAATCATGGGGTTAGCCTCCTTGTTTTGGCTTCACCCTAAACAGCCGCCACGGACGCTGTTAAATGCTTTTATCAGCAAAAGAAAAGCGAAAAAAAGCTAAGTCAGCGCCCGTGCGCGGCCCGTGCCGACATGCATTTGCTGCATGGAAAGTATTCAGGAAACGCAATGGCGCTGACGCGGCGGGCAGCGTTTGATAGCGGCATCTTTCCTGATGGAGCAAGCTAAATGTCGCTAATTTTGCCGGACAAAATGGCTTACCGCCCCCGCTTTCGCAGCAACGGCTGGCCGCTGCTGCTGCCGACGTTGCTGCTGCTACTGTGGCAGTTTGCGGCGGTAAACGCCTGGGTCGCACCGCAAATACTGCCTGCGCCAGCCGTGGTAATGGAAACGGCGCTGACGCTGTTGCATAACGATTTGCTGGCGCAGTGGGCAGGCAGCCTGGCGCAGCTGTCGCTGGGGCTGCTGGCTGGCGTTGTGGCGGGCACGCTGCTGGGCGCCTTGTTCGCCCTGTCGTCCACAGCGGCGCGGCTAACGGAACCGCTGTTTTACGCGCTGGCGCAAATCCCTACGCTGGGCTGGATACCGCTGTTTATGGTGCTGTTCGGCATCGATAACGGCCTGAAGCTGGCGGTTATCGTAAAAACAGCGATAGTACCGGTCGCGCTTAATACCCGTCAGGCGGTGGCGAGCGTGCCTCTGACGCTTAGTGAGGCGGCGCGGACAATGAACCTCTCCCGCTGGCAGCGCCTGCGCTGGCTGGTCATACCCGCCAGTTTACCAGGCTGGTTTACCGGCCTGCGTCTGGCCTTTTCCCAGGCCTGGGTTTCGCTGGTGGTGGTGGAACTGCTCGCCTCTTCTTCCGGGATCGGCTACCTGATGGTGTGGGGACGTCAGCTATTTCAGCTGGATATCGTGTTTGTGGCTATCGCGGTGGTAGGGCTGAGCGGTTTGCTGATGGAGTGGGGCATCGCCCGCCTCTACGCTCGTTGGATCAACTGGCCGCAGCCAGCGGCGGAGCGACTCAGCTACAGCCCGCAGAGCGGCTGGCGCGCCTGGCTGCTACCGGCGATTTTGCTGGTGCTCTGGCAACTGGGCAGTCAGCAGGGCTGGGTGAACATCATGCTGTTTTCTTCGCCGCTGGCGGTGGCGCAACGCCTTATTCAGGGCACGGTCAGCGGCGAATTGCCGACCGCCATGCTTGCCAGCTTTAGCCGCGCCTTCGTGGGAGCGCTGTTGGGTATCGGCATCGGGCTGGCCTGCGGACTTTGGCTGGCGCTGCGTCCGCGTGCCGGTCAGGTAGCTGTTCCCACACTTAACGCTCTACGCCATATCGCACTTTTCGCCTGGCTGCCGCTGCTGACCGCGTGGGTCGGCAATGATGATGGCGGCAAAATCGTTTTTATCGCTCTGGCGGCATTCTTCCCGATTTTTTTCTCCACGCTGCAGGCTGTTGGCCAGCGCAATCCGCAGTTAGACGAGGTCGCCGCTATGCTGCGGATTTCGGGATTGACCCGATTGCGCAAACTCATTTTGCCGGGCGCGGCGTCAGGCATTTTCGCTGGCCTGCGGCTGGCGCTAATGTTCGCCTGGCCCGGCGCTATCGGCGCGGAATACTTTATGTCTTCGGGCAGCGGTATCGGCAGCCTGATGATTAACGCCCAGCAACTGCTGGATATGCCGACCCTTTTCTGCGGCATGGGCCTGATCGGCCTGACCGGCGCGGCGTTGGAAAAAGCCGGGCGAGCGCTGGAAAGCCGCGCCACTCGCTGGCGACAACAGGAGCAGCTATGACTTCTTCCGCTTTAGTCTCTTTTCACCAGGTACGTAAAACGTGGCGGCAGGTTACGGCGCTACAAGATTTTACCCTGCATATCGCGCGCGGCGAGTTGGTAGCGCTGGTAGGGAGCAGCGGCTGCGGTAAATCCACGCTGTTGCGGATGCTGGCTGGTCTGGAAAAGGCCACCACAGGTGAAATTCGTATCAACGGCGAACCCGTTGTCGGCGTGGGCGCCGATCGCGGGCTGGTTTTTCAGGAGCCCAGGCTGTTTCCATGGCTCAGCGTTATCGACAACGTTTTGCTGGGGCTGGCGAATGAAAAACTCAGCCGCCAGGAAAAACGCCTGCGTGCGCAACAGATGCTGACGCGCGTTCAGCTGGCGGAGTTTGCCGATACGATGCCTGCACAGCTCTCCGGCGGGATGGCACAGCGCGCAGCGATTGCACGCGGCCTGATAAGCGGGCCGCAAATTCTGATGCTGGATGAGCCTTTCAGCGCCCTCGATGCCCTGACGCGACAGAACCTGCAACAGGAGCTGCTGCGTATCCATCGCAGCTCAGGAATAACCACGTTGATAGTGACTCATGATGTGGAAGAGGCGGTGACGCTGGCCGATCGGGTGGTGGTGATGTCGCCGCATCCCGGAAAAATACGCGATATCGTCAGGCTATCGCTGCCGCAGCCGCGCCAGCGCGACGCTACTGATTTTGCCGATGCCTGCCGTGATATTCGTAATCTGATTGTTTTCAATTAAGGAGCAAGCTAATGGGACATCCTTCTGTTTACCCGACCGGCAGTACGCTTTACCAGCCAGCACAAGCCTGGAGCGGCTATACCCTTTTTCAGGCGGCTGAACGCGGTGCCGTGTTGATCGACATGAATGGCAACATCGTGCGCGAATGGCCGGAGCTGCACGGTTTTCCTAATAAAATGCTGCCGGGTGGCGCCATTCTCGGGCACAGCGGCGAACGCGATCCGCGTTATGGCATGCAGGATATGCTTGACCTGATTCAGGTTGACTGGGAAGGCAATGTCAGCTGGCGCTTTGAGCGCAATGAATATATTGAGGATCCGGGACAGCCGCCGCGCTGGATGGCCCGTGCGCATCACGACTATCAGCGTGCCGGCAATCCGGTAGGCTATTATGCGCCAGGGCTGGAACCGCAGGTCGCAGGCGGCAACACGCTTATCCTGGCCCATACCAATCTGGTCAATAAGGCTATTTCCGACCAGCCGCTGCTCGACGATACGATTATCGAAGTTAACTGGCAGGGCGATATCCTCTGGCAATGGCGCTGCAGCGATCATTTCGAAGAGCTTGGTTTTGACCAGGCGGCGCGCGCGGCGCTGCGCAACAATCCCAATATGCGCGCCAGCGGCGGCGGGATGGGTGACTGGATGCATATTAATTCAATGTCGGCGCTGGGCCCGAATCACTGGTATGACGGCGGCGATGTCCGTTTCCATCCCGATAACATTATCTGGGATGCGCGCGAGGCCAACATCATCGCTATTATCGACAAGCAGAGCGGCCAGATAGTCTGGCGGCTTGGCCCGGACTACAGCCAGCCGGAGCTGCGCCACCTGGGCTGGATTATCGGCCAGCATCACGCGCATATGATCCCGCAGGGGCTGCCAGGCGCGGGGAATATTCTGCTATTCGATAATGGCGGATGGGCAGGCTATGGCGCGCCAAATCCGGCTTCGGCGGACGGCGTGAAAAATGCCTGGCGCGACTATTCCCGCGTGCTGGAGATCAACCCGCAAACGCTGGATATCGTCTGGCGCTATTCGCCCTATGAGGCGAACCTGCCGCAGCCGACCGATGCTTATCGTTTTTACAGCCCCTATATCAGCAATATTCAGCGCCTGCCAAACGGCAATACTCTGATCAACGAAGGTTCGAATGGGCGTATTTTTGAAGTCACCGCCGGGCACGAAATCGTCTGGGAATATATTTCGCCGTTTTGGGGAAAGTCGCTGAATAATAACCGCATCTATCGGGCCTACCGTGTGCCTTATGAGTGGATACCGCAACTGGATAAACCGCAGGAAACAGCTATTACGGCTGTAGATGTACGCAGGCTGCGCCAGCCCGGAGCCGCGCCGGCCGCTGCCGCACAAAGCGTAATTCGGGTGGATGGCGTTCAGCCTTATCATAAAAGCGCCGACGCGTTATGCATTGCCGCCAGCGAGGAGACGCTGCGGCGCAGCCCTAAACTCTTTCAGGTAGCTGAAAGCGGGTTCAGGCCGATCGCTACGGAACAAGAGCTGGAAGAGGTAAGGCCGATATTGTTGTTTGTAGGCGCGGAGCGCTGCGTTCACTGTCGGCGGCTGTGGCGACTGCTGGAAAGTACTCAAGCCAGAGAACGGCTGACAGCACGAGAAAAGCGTTATCTGGATGCCGATCGCTATCCGGCGCTGGCGGCAAAGCTGGGCGTGCGCGGTCTACCGGCTTTGTTGTGGTTGAAGCAAGGGCAGATTGCTGCCAGAGCACCGACTGACCTCGGGCTTGAGGAACTGCTGGCCTGGCTGCAAAACAGACAAGAATAAAGAGAGCGGGGCAAAGGACTAACTTTTGCCCCTGAGAAAGTTAACGAACTTTCACCGCAACCAGCGTCAACGCAGCGGCGAACAGCACAAAGATGACAAGTTCCATGAGGTTCTCCTTTGTTGAGATAATTCCTAAATTATAGCCGTTTTTTACCCTGGCGATAAAAGCAATCCGTGCCGTTTTTGGGCGGAGGCCGATGCTGTTTTCTTCTTCTTTGGGCGATATCTGCTACCCTTGCCGCAAGATAAAAACAGTGAACAGCGAGGAGAAAAATATGATTCTTAGTCGCAAGCTGGCGGTGTTAGCCGCTCTGTTGACGCTGGCGGGCTGCCAGTCAGCGAAGCATAACGCCGCGGCGCCAGTAGACCCTGAGATGGATCGCTGCGGCGCCTCCGACTATCAGCAGTATGTGGGTAAGCCGCTCTCGGCTATCGACGGCGTTCGTTTTCAACATCCTGCCCGCGCCGTGCCCTATAATTCGGCGGTAACGATGGATTTCAATCTCAACCGCCTGAATTTTATGGGCGATCGCCAGAACGTTATTACCCGCGTCTACTGCGGCTAAAAAAAAGGCCGACGCTGGTCGGCCTGTTAACTAATACCATTTAGCTACCCAGCTGGTTCGCAGCCGGGTTCCCCAGTCGCTTGTCCAGCCGGTTGTGTAGAGGATCACCCTGCCTTTAATTACCACCAGCATCGTCGGCAAAACGCCAATCCGCCACTGTTGCGCAATAGCGCCCGTGGGGTCATTAATAACGGGAATAGTCAGGTGCCTGCCCTGTAGCAGGCGTACCACCTGGATATCGTCGCCGGAACGCTGGGTAATGACCAGGACGTTTTCGCCGTTAGCCGCCTGGCTGAGGATATTGCGCGTGGTATAGCGGCAGACGCCGCAGTCCCTGCTCCAGAAATAAATCAATAACGGTTTTTTGGCGCTCAGCGCGGCAATGGTCAGCGTTCGGCCGTCGATGGTATGGAAAGGCTGTTGGGCAAAGCCTGGCGGCGCTTTAGGCGCGTGCAGCAGATCCATAAGCCAGGACGCCAGCGCCGCCAGCAGCAGCAGCAGAAAAAAGGCGCGAAGGTTTTTTCTGAAGTTAGCCATCGGCGCGCGCCACCCTGGCTGTAAAGATGTCAAAGCGGTAAAACGCCGGGCGCGGCGTCAAAGATAGAGCCATATCCCTTTACCTGGTTAGCACAGCGGATCCTGCCGCTGCCGGAACATATTCCCTGCGCCGCCTGAGTGATGCGGCTTTGCTGTCACACTTCTGCAATAGCAACGCTGTAATTTAGCGCACTAAAGAGGGTGATATATTGATCTCGCCACTACAATGCCTGCTCGTCTTATTTCCCGCCTCGTGCGGGATTTTTTTCAGTGGCGCATAAGCCAGGCTCAGGGCTCGCTTTCTTCGAGCAGTAGCTTCAACAAATTGCGGTAGCCCTGGAGTCGGGCTTCATCCGGTTCACCTTCAAGCCGTTTAATCACGCTGGCGATAAGGGCTTTATTGGTGGCCGGTCTGCCGTAGCGCATCAGTTCCGTCATAATGGCGGCCAGCAGCTCGCTCTCTTTCGGTGCATTAAAAGCCGGACTGTTAAAATAGGCGGTGATTTCGCTGCCCGCGCTCGATGTATGATGGACCATGGTAAACCTCCGGCAAAGCGCCATCGCCAGCCCGGCGGCCGCGCGATGAGATCGGAAAAGGATTAACAGACCTGATTTACCCAAGGGTAAATCACCACTTAGCCTGAAAAATAATCAGGCGGAGATTTTTAATAGTCTGGATGGGCGCGGCGGAATGTCCAGCCGCCACCGAAATATTTTTTTACGACGACGGGAAAAGGGCGACGCCGTCAGGATGATTTCTCCGTCAGGCGCAGGGAAAATTAAAAATTATTTTGATATAAATCAGCGTGCTGACATTAAATTACCTTTTTTTAGCCTGCGGGGCTTGTGCCGGGACGCTGGTTATGAGTAAATGCACCGTCGGTTTTGAAACAGACAACGTATGCGAGCAATTTTAGTAAAGCAGTTTTCAGTTAAAGCGTTATCTCAGATATCTCTTCTCTGACTTCCTTCTTGAGTGCCTCATAAGTCCATCCTGTTGACAAACCTCGTGCCCTTAGCGGCTTCATACTTATTGAAGGAAAGACAAATGTCTAACAAAATGACTGGTTTAGTAAAATGGTTCAACGCTGAGAAAGGTTTCGGCTTTATCTCTCCAACCGACGGCAGCAAAGACGTGTTCGTTCACTTCTCTGCTATCCAGAACCAGGGTTTCAAAACGCTGGAAGAAGGTCAGAAAGTTGAATTCTCTATCGAAAACGGCCAGAAAGGCCCAGCGGCTGCTAACGTAACCGCACTGTAATTCGAAAGAGATCCCGCCGCGTGCGGGAGACCAGAAACCCGCCCCCGTGGCGGGTTTTTTGCGTTTGGCGCCCGGCCCTTGTTACACTCTTCGCTCGCATTCTCCTGCAGAGCAAAAAAATAAGATGGAATCCTGGAAGGTTAACCTTATTTCGGTCTGGTTCGGCTGCCTGTTTACCGGGCTCGCTATCAGCCAGATTATTCCTTTTCTGCCGCTTTACGTCGAGCAACTGGGCGTCACCGATCCCAGCGCGTTAACGCTGTGGTCAGGGCTAATCTTCAGTATCACCTTTATGGTTTCTGCCATAGTGTCGCCAATGTGGGGCAGCCTTGCCGATCGTAAAGGGCGCAAGCTAATGCTGCTGCGCGCTTCGCTGGGTATGGGACTGGTGATTTTTTTACAGGCTTTCGTCACCCATGTCTGGCAGCTACTGTTGCTGCGTGCGCTGATGGGGCTGACCTCTGGCTATATCCCTAACGCGATGGCGCTGGTGGCTTCCCAGGTGCCGCGCGAGCGTAGCGGCTGGGCGCTGAGCATGGTTTCCACCGCGCAGATCTGCGGCGTGATTATGGGGCCGCTGCTGGGCGGTTTTCTGGCGGACTGGGTAGGGCTGCGCGCCGTTTTCCTGATAACCGCCTGCCTGTTGCTGACCAGCTTTCTGATTACCCTGTTTTTAATCAAGGAAACCGGACACCGCAAGGTTAGCAAAGAAGAGAAGCTCAGCGGCGCCATGGTTTTTCGCTCGCTAAGCAATCCGGGTTTAATTATCAGCCTGTTTATCACTACGCTGGTGATCCAGCTTTGCAACGGTTCCATCAGCCCCATCCTGACGCTGTTTGTGCGGCAACTTGAACCCAACGTAGAGAACATTGCTTTTATCAGCGGCGTGGTCGCGGCCATACCCGGCGTTTCCGCGCTCTTTTCTGCGCCGCGGCTGGGCAAATTGGGCGATCGTATCGGCGCGCAGCGTATTTTATTTGCCGCACTGATGCTGACCATAGTGCTGTTTATCGCCATGTCCTGGACGACCAGCGCGCTACAGCTCGGGGCGCTGCGCTTTCTGCTTGGCTTTGCCGAAGGCGCGATGATGCCAGCGGTACAGACGCTGCTGTTGCGCTACTCCAGCGACAGAATTACCGGCAGAATATTTGGCTATAACCAGTCATTTATGTATCTGGGCAACGTGGTCGGGCCGCTAATCGGCTCGGGCGTTTCCGCCATTGGCGGTTTTCGCTGGGTGTTTGCCGCTACCGCTATCGTGGTGCTGATTAACACTTTTCAACTGATGCTGGTCTGGCGACGCAGGAAAATCGCCGCGGCGGTGTGAGTTTTGCCAGGCCTGAAAAAAACGGCCCGGCAAGCAGGAAGTAAAACCGGTCGGCAAAGGCAGCCGACCGGAAGTACCCGTAATGCTACTGGCTAAGCCACACCGGCCGGTTTTAGCGTGATGGCATAGCGGTAATGCTGCGCGCTAAGCAGAAATTCCGGGCTGACGCT
>NZ_JBHDVM010000006.1:36672-37161 GCF_042610525.1 Pantoea sp. sgz302252 | reverse complement strand
CCGGTGCGAGACTTCTCGCAGCTGCTCGGTGCTGTAGCGGCTCAGTGAAAACGCAAAGTCGCCATCTACCTGCACCGCGCCAGCGGTCAGCGATTTCGTGCCGCCGCGCAGGCCATTCTCACAGGGGAAAACGTAGGGCGTATGCAGTGCGGCCAGCGGCAGCGTCCAGCGGGAAAACTGCGCCGCGAGCTGACGATCCGCATAGTTTTCGTGCGGCCCCAGCCCCAGCCAGCTTGCCGTGGCGGGCGCTTCCCGCAGCTGGCAGCGCAGGCCGATCCTTGCCGGAGCGGGCAGCCCGGCTGCCAGCGCAACCTCGATTTCGATCTGCATCTTTCCTGAGCCGTCGATACGATAGCGCTTGCGGCTGAGAAACTTTAGCGCCTGCTGATGGCGCCAGGCGTGCAGCGTTTCTAGCTGTACGCTGTCGTTAAGGGCATCGCAGCGCATCTCCAGCAGCTTGCTTTCCAACTGGTCGAAACCGGCGCGCCG
>NZ_JBHDVM010000006.1:36080-36574 GCF_042610525.1 Pantoea sp. sgz302252 | reverse complement strand
AAAGCAATTGGGAAACGCCATCAATCTGCCATTGTTCCAGCTCGCCACGCTGCGGACAAAACTGCCAGCGCTGCTGCCCATGCGTAATGGCAATAGCCGTATCGCTGCGGTCTAAAACGGGCGCAGAGAGATCCATCGTGCGTTCGGGTTCGGCCAGCAGCGACGGCAGCCGCCACTGCTCCCAGGCGACGCGGTGGTTTTTGTCAGACCATGGCGTAGCGTGCGGCTGGATAACGGCGACATTGAGCCACAACTCGCCCGTTAGCAACGGCAGTTCGCCCAATTCCAGTACGACTTCGCCTTCGGGCGCAATCATTAATGGCTGTTCGCCTGCCGCGATCCTGCGGCCGTTTTGCTCAATTTGCCAGTGCAGGGTTTCGTTATCCGTTGCGCGAAAAAGATATTCGCTGCGCACCGCCAGCCGCAGCGGCGAGCTGCTCTGAAGTGAAAACTGGAAAAATTGCTGGGCGCGCTGCGCTTCAAACAGCGAGGGG
>NZ_JBHDVM010000006.1:34874-35267 GCF_042610525.1 Pantoea sp. sgz302252 | reverse complement strand
TTCAGTAAGCCATCGGCGATTTCGACCTGGCGAAAGCCGACATCGTAAGCCTCTGCCTCTACCAGACGATCCTCAGGATCGTACAGCGCGACGGTAACGCGATAAAGATCGGGCTTTTCCGCGCTCCACAGCGCCGGACGATCGACATGCAGATTTAGCGTCGTGCGGTCTTTGTAGTTGCCGCGTTCGTCGATAGCCAGGCTGCAAAGCGGCTGGCGCTGCCGGGCGATGCAGTTACCGCCCTGAAACAGCGAGACCTCTGCCTGATAATTTGTCGCTTCGTTCAGCGAGCAGACTACGAGCGCCTGCAGGCGAGCGCTGGAGAACTCCGGACTGAGATGGGTTTCAATCTGCACGTCCCGCAGATGAACAGGCGGCTTATGCAGCAGGCTT
>NZ_JBHDVM010000006.1:34349-34779 GCF_042610525.1 Pantoea sp. sgz302252 | reverse complement strand
GCCCGCCCGCAGCGCAGGGCTTAGATCGAATTCCGCAGGCAGGCGGCTGTCCTGCGAATAGCCGATAAACTGCCCGTTGCACCAGAGGTAAAAAGCGGAGCCGACACCGTCGAACTGAATTCGGGTTTGTCCTTCGGCCAGCCAGGCCTCGCTGACGGTAAAGGTGCGCGAATAGCAGCCGGTGGGGTTTTCTGCCGGTACGTAAGGCGGGTTAACCGGAATAGGGTACTGCACATTGGTATAAATGGGGATATCGTAGCCCGCCAGCTGCCAGTTAGAGGGCACCGCCAGCGGTTTTGCCTCTGGCAGATCTGCCAGCAGCCAGCTCTCCGGCACCTGTTCCGGCCGGGAAAAATAGCTGAAGGCCCAGTCGCCGTTCAGGCAGCGACGGCCTGGGCTGGGCGCTTCTTCTCTGGCGGCGGCGAGCGAT
>NZ_JBHDVM010000006.1:0-34281 GCF_042610525.1 Pantoea sp. sgz302252 | reverse complement strand
CCGGCGGCTGAGCTGCTGCATAAGCGATGTCATAAAGGATACCTCATTATTTTTCTGCGCCCACACTGAAAGGAATACGTCAGGCTGTAAAGCTGAATGCGTTCAAGTTGCGAGGCCGCTCGCAGCAAATCCGCTGCGCTTTTTCCGGAAAGTAGCCAGCCAATTAAGGTTTGCCGCTGTTTCCCGCAAGGAAAGCGTTAAGCGTGGTTACGCCGGGTAAAAACAGGGGTTAACAGGAATTTTCTGCATTGTCGGCCCGTGCGGCGGCGCTTACTATCAGCGCCATTGTTACCACGAGGAAAGAGCTATGAGTCGTTTGATTAAAGCAGTAAGTGTAGTTGCGCTGGTAACAGCACTAAGCGGATGCCTGTTCCCGCCTCCGGGTGGTGGCGGCGGTGGCGGTTGGGGCGGTGGCGGCCCTGGCGGCGGCTTCTCACACGGCCCAGGCCGCTGACGGAAACCGGGCCGCGGCCCGGTTTTTTGATAAAGAGCGGCGCAAATCTGCGCCGCTTTTTTGTTATTCTCCGTCGCTTCCTCTTGTCAGAACTCCCCCGATATAAAAATTTAATTTTATTTATAAACAGAAAGTTATCTTATTATTCCGTCTTCTTTTCCCGCTGCGCTCTGGTCGTTCTCCCTGTAAATGCCAGGCTTATTAGTTCTGATAATGCCAAAACATAACAAGAAAGGAGCCTGTCGTGAGCTATCAAAACGCCATCGTCCTGCAAGATTTACCGCAGCTGAAACCGGTCAGGGTCGCCATTGACGAGCAGGAAATCCTGCTGATCCGCGAGGAAGACGAGGTCAGAGCCTTTCAGGCAAAATGTCCCCATTCCGGCGCGCCGCTGGAGCAAGGCGCTATTCGTGACGGCTATCTGGTCTGCCCGTGGCATAAAGCCAACTTCGCTATCAGCGACGGCAGCCTGTGCGAACCGCTGGCCTTAAGCGATTTACAGCGCTACCCGGTAAAAATCGAGAACGGTATGGTGCAGGTCGACCCCGACGCGCTGCCTCCGCTCTACCGTTTTTCTGAAGAGGATGACGAGCCTGTATTTGTGGTGTTAGGCACGGGCGCGGCCGGTGCGGCGGCGGCCTGGACGCTGCGTCGTGAGGGGTTTAAAGGCCGGCTGGTGCTGGTAGATCGCGAAAAACAAGCGCCTTACGACCGCACCGTACTGAGCAAATTCGTGCCCGCCGGAAACATGGCTATCGATGAGGTGCCGCCCTTACTGGATGAAGAATTCTGGCACTACGCGGAACGCAAGCAGGGCGATGTCGAACAGCTTGACAGCCGTGAAAGACTACTGCGCTTTGCGGATGGTTCAACGCTGAAATATGACAAGCTGCTGATCGCTACCGGTGGCATTCCGCAACGTCCCGATCTCAGCGGCAAAGCGCTTTTCGGCGTCCACGTATTGCGTAGCCTTGAGCAGGCGGCAACGCTGTTGCAGGAAGTCGATGAAACTGGTCGGCTGGTTATCGTGGGCAACAGCTTTATCGGCATGGAGCTGGCTTCCGCGCTTTGCTCGAAAAAAGTAAAAGTGCAGGTTATCGCCCGCGATCCGCTGCCGTTCAGAAAGCAATTCGGCGAAAAAATCGCTAAATACTTCCGCGAGCTGCACGAAGAGAACGGCGTGGAATTTATTGAGGGCGAACCGGTCGCCCTGCAAAATAGCGGCGGGCACGTCAGCGGCATTGAGCTGAAAGATGGCAAAGTCATCCCTGCGGACAGGGTGCTGCTGGCAACTGGCGTCGCGCCCGGCACCAGTTTTATTCACGATATGCCGCTTAATGACGATGGCAGCCTGAGCGCCAGCGAGGAGCTGGCAGTTGCCGAAAATATCTGGATTGCGGGCGATATAGCGACTTATCCCGCCGCTTCCGGCCCGCTACGCATTGAACACTGGCGGGTAGCGCAGCAGCAGGGCAGAGTGGCGGCGAAGAATATGCTGGGCCGTGGCGAGAAATTCGATCGCGTTCCTTTCTTCTGGACGGCGCAGTTTGGTACGCGCTACGAATACCTTGGTCATGCCAAAGAGTGGGATGATTTTCAGCTGTTCGGCTCGCTAAAAGAGAAAACTTTTGTCGCGCTCTACGGTCAGCGAGGCCAGCTGGCTGCGGTAGCCTCCTGTGGCCTTTATACTTTTACTGCCGATCTGGTGCGGCGCATGCAGCAGCCGATGACCATGGCCGAAGGCGCGGCGCTGGCGCAGAAAGAATTTGGCTAATCCTTTTACATGCCCCGGATTCGGGGCATACAGCAAATTCAGGCTTTGCTCATTCGCTCTGATTTAGCCATGCACTGCTGCATCGCCTCGATCACCGCCGCGCGGAAGCCTTTCTCCTCCAACACTTTTACCGCTTCGATAGTGGTACCGCCGGGCGAGCAGACCATATCTTTCAGTTCGCCGGGATGTTTACCTGTTTCCAGCACCATCTGTGCCGAACCTTTAACCGCCTGCGCGGCAAACTGATAAGCCTGAGCTCGCGGCATACCGCCCAGCACGGCGGCATCGGCCATTGCCTCAATAAACATAAATACATAGGCTGGCGCAGAGCCGCTGACGCCGACTACGGCATGGATCTGGTACTCCGGCACCAGCGCTGCCTTGCCGAAGCCGTTAAAAATCGCCACGATTTCGTCCGCTTCTTCTTTGGTCACCAGCACGTTCGGCGTGACCGAGGTCATGCCTTCATTAACCAGGGCTGGCGTGTTGGGCATTACGCGCACCAGCTTGCGGTCGTGGCCGAGCGCCTGCGCCAGTGAATCCAGCGTGACGCCTGCGGCGATAGAAACAACCAGCGTTTCTTTATTCAGACAGCCGGAGATCTCTTTCAGCACGTTAAGGATGACGTTGGGCTTGACTGCGCCAAACAGGATATCAGCCTGTCTGGCAACTTCTTCCGCGCTGTTGCCGGGCGTAATGCCATACTTTTCCTGCATCGCCTGGTTGGTGGCGGGCTTGTGGTCGTAGACCCAGATGTTTTCAGGCTTTACCTGACCGGCGGCAATCAGTCCGCCAATAATAGCTTTGGACATATTGCCGCAGCCGATAAAACCAATTTTTTTATCCATCTTTTTGCACCTTTTCGCGTTTTCATCATCTCCAGCTTACGTCATTACCCGGCTTAATTCAGCTTCGGCTACGCTTAAGCAATAACCAGGAGCGGGCAATGCAAGAGAAAGAACGTGATGAAATGCAAAGTCGAAGCTATCCCATTCAGGAGCATATGCGCTGGCAGCAAATTGAGTGGCGAATAGAGCGTGTCGGCCATTTTATTCTGTTTGCGGTGGTGATTTTGGGTGCCTGCGGCCTTTTCTCCAAAGGTGTGTTGAGCAACGGCAAAAGCCATTCGGCGGATGGCTCGCTGCTGGTGGAGTATGAGCGTTTCGGCAGGCTGGATAGCGATATGGCGATGGCTATCCGCGTCAGGCCGCAGCAGGCTGGCCATTTCTCCCTGACCATTAACGGCGAAGCGATGGATAACTTTCAGATCCAGTCGCTACAGCCGCAGCCACAGCAGGCCGTTAGCGCCAAAAATAGTCTTGAACTGAGCTGGAGCGCTGCAGATTATCGCAATGGCGCGACGGTATGGATCGGTCTTCAGGCGCAAAATCCCGGCCGTTATCCGGTTACGGTGACGCTGGATAATAAAACCAGCGTGCAGTTTACCCAGTGGATTTATCCTTAGGAGCGCGATATGGAAACCGTTTTACGGGCCGTTAGCATCTATCTTTTACTGATGGTGGTGTTGAAAATTGCCGGACGCCGCACGCTGCTGGAGATGACCTCTTTTGATTTGATCCTGCTATTGATCATCAGTGAGGCGACACAGCAGGCATTGCTGGGCAATGACTTTTCGGTAACCGGCGCATCCCTGACCATTATTACGCTGATAGTAGTCGATATTCTGTTCGGTATGCTGCAGGCGCGCTTCCCGCGGCTGGACAGGCTGATTGACGGCACCGCGCTGATCCTGGTGGAAAACGGCAATCTGCTGGCAGCGCGGGTCAAAAAAGCAGGCCTGTCGGAAGAGGATATTATGACTTCGGCGCGCAGCACCGCTGGCCTGGAACGTCTCGAACAGATCAAATTCGCGATACTGGAGAAAAACGGCAAGATTAGTATTATTCCCAGGCAGGGATAATGTGATGCCGGTGGGTTTAAAATAACACCCGGCTGTAAAAACTGGCCGGATTTGAAAAATAGGGCTGTGCGCTTGATTCCGTTTGCCAGAAAGCGGCTGCCTGTTGGTAAAGGCTTGCTGTCCGGAAAAGCTATGCCCGAAATAACAGGTTGCCATTCCTGAAAAGCCAGGCAAGATCGCAGGAAGTTTTTGCTGAGAGAAGGAAGGGGCGATGCCGGTCTGGGTAGATGCTGATGCATGTCCAAAAGTAATCAAAGAGGTGCTCTATCGCGCGGCGGAGCGTGAGCAGATAGTCGTCACCCTGGTGGCGAATCAGGCGCTGAGCGTGCCGCCTTCACGCTTTCTGCGCACGCTGCGTGTCCCGGCTGGCTTTGACGTAGCGGATAACGAAATTGTTCGGCGAGCGCAGGCGGGCGATTTAGTGATTACGGCGGATATTCCGCTGGCGGCGGAAGTCATGGAAAAAGGCGCAGTAGCGCTGAACCCACGCGGCGAGCGCTATAGCGAAGCCACCATTAAAGAGCGGCTGACCATGCGCGATTTTATGGATACGATGCGGGCAAGCGGCGTGCAAACCGGCGGCCCGGCAGCCTTGAGCCAGCGCGACCGACAGCAGTTTGCCAACGAGCTGGATAAGTGGCTGCTGGCACAGCGAAATAAATAAAAAAGGCGGGAAATTCCCGCCTTTCGCTTACTCAGACAAAGCTGTCGTCATCGTCAAAATCGTTATCGTCGAAATCGTTGCCGTAGTCGTTGGCGTAATCCTGCGGCAGGCCCGCGTCCTGATTCAGGAAAGGCGCGTCGGTGCCGTTGTTGAAGGTATCGAGGTTATTATCGAAATTCTCCTGCGGCAGCGCCGGCTCGTTAATAATATTAACAATCTCCTCCGGCTGGGAATGGTGGAACATGCTGGTCAGCATATCCGCCATTACCACGCCGCCCGCGACACCGACTGCCGTTTGCAGCGCGCCGCCTAAAAAGCCTCTGGTGGCCGAGGGTGCCGCTGGCGCTGAATAAGGCTGCTGCGGTGGCACGTTATTCCATTGCTGCTGCTGTGGCTGCGCGTTGCCCCAGGGCGACGATTGCTGCTGCTGCTGCGGTTGCTGCTGACGACCGCCACCGAACAGGCCAGAAAGAAAGCCGCCGCTGCTCTGTTGGGGTTGCTGCTGGGCAGCCAGTTTCGCTTCCAGCTCGCTTACCCGATTGTTTAACTGCTTCATGGCCGCTTCCTGAATCAGGATCGCCTGCGCCATATAGTATGGCGCGCCGGGCTGCTGCTGTAGCTGCTGTTGAATCAGTCTTTCTGCGGCGGCATCACGTGGGCCAGACTGGGTTTCAGCCTGTTTCAGACGGGAAAACAGGCTTTCTATTAACTTTTGTTCTTCGCTCTGCATAAGAGATCCTCATTAACGGGCTATACCTTTATTTTGGGGCACAACAGGCGAAAGTAAACGGGGTTCGGGTAAGGAAATGTTGCCGCTTAGTAGCGGATATTAAAGTACCTGTAACGCCAGGTTTACATGGTTTTTTTGTTTTATATCAAATGGATGAATGATTTTACCGCAAAAAGAGGTGTAAAGAAAAAGTGCCTGCTGGTGACAGAGAGTAATTATAGGTATGATGCCCGACACTGTTTATTTACTGCCTGTTGCCGCTGGAGCGGCCTGTTAACAAGGCTGAGGAACCTTCTGCCATGTCCTTACCTATATATCTTGTCGGCGCGCGCGGCTGCGGAAAAACCACCGTTGGTCAGTCACTGGCTCAGGCGCTGGGCTACGCCTTTAGCGATACGGATAAGCACCTTCAGCAAACCACCGGCCTGACAGTGACGGAAATCGTGGCAGCAGAAGGCTGGCAGGGATTTCGCCGCCGCGAAACGGCCTCTTTACAAGCGGTAACCGTAGCAAACAGCGTGATCGCTACCGGCGGCGGCATGGTGCTGGCAGCAGAGAACCGGCAGTTTATGCGCGAGCAGGGCCGTGTAATTTATCTCAAAGCAGACGCAGAGGTGCTGGCGGCACGGCTGGAAGCCTATCCCGAGCAGGCGCAGCGTCCTACGCTAACAGGGCGCCCCATTGCGGAAGAGATGGTCGAGGTTTTGGCCGCCCGCGAAGCGCTTTATCATGAAGCCTCCCACTACATCATTAACGCCATGCAACATCCTGATAGCGTTACCGATGAAATTATCAGCGTGCTGGCGCTGGCCCGCGCCAGTTAATTCTGCGATTTTTCCCAACTTGCTAAAGCCGAGCGGAGAATTGCCAGCCTTTGTCTATACTTGAAGAACGAAAGCTCCCATGCGTGCAACACCGGGCAGCTCGCTTATTCTTTAAGGAGGGAAAATATATGCCAGGCAGACCGCCTTATCCTCGTGAAGCGCATATCGTTCCGGTAAAAAAGGGCACGGCCGACCAATGTGTGACCTGGTACGAACTTCGTGCCGATCACCCTAAGCCAGATACGCTGATTAGCGAACATGAAAGCGAGCAGGAGGCCATTGACGCCAAAGCTCGCTACGAAGATATAGAGAAAGAGTAACACTCGCGGCAGGGAAGCCAGCAATATTCGGACACAGTAAAGGCGGCGAAAATGTAAGCGCTACCACCAGCAATTTGAACGAATCTGCTGAGTGGCAGGCGATTAGCCTTATGACAATAAGGCTATTTGACTGAGATAAAATATATCTTGTTGCCCAGGGAAAATTTTCCGCAGATTTTGCTGTGTCTTTCTATTCACATCATGGGATTAAGGCTTGACCGAAAGCAGCCAGCGACATATTTTCGCTGGATAATGTAAATCAGGCCCGATGCTTCTCATAAGCCCTCAACTGGACAGACCATTGACCGACATCCTCACCACTCCGCTTTCGCCGACGCTGCCTCCGACTTTTTCCGGAACCGACGTTTTATTTTCCGGTAGCTTTATGTCTGATGTCCTGCAGGAGACGAAAAGCAACGCCAATAAACTGGCTGCCCTGACGTTAGGAAAGGCGCCTCGCAGAGATCTGCTCCCTCTGTTGCTGGAACACCTGCCTGAAGAGAATATTGCGCATTATGGTCTGCTCGACGGTCTTTCTACGGCCGAAATTGAGCAGCGCTATGGGCCGGCGGCAGGCGAAAAAGTGACGATGACGCATATGGAAGATGGCTCTTACGCCATTCTTTCCGCCGCAAAAGTCGAAGCGGCACTGCAACAGCTGATTGATAAACTGGAAGCAGAGGGATTTGAAAATATTCTGGTGCTCTGCGCAGGCGAATATAAAAATCTCAAAACAAACAGCGCTATTTTGCTGGAGCCATACCGTATGCTGCCGCCGCTGGTCAATGCGATTACCGACGGGCATCAGGTCGGTGTAATGGTGGCGCGCAAAGAATATTTGAACGAGCAGGCCTATAAATGGCAGAGTCTGGCCTCAAGGCCTTGCTTCGCCGTCGCCAGCCCCTGGGTTCAGAGCGATGATGAGCTAATCGACGCCGCTTTGGCGCTACAGGAGCAGGGTGCCGACGTCGTGGTGCTCGATTGCCTGGGCTACCACCAGCGCCATCGCGACTTTTTACAAAAATTGCTGGGTATTCCCGTCCTGCTTTCCAATGTGCTGCTGGCCGGACTGGCTGCAGAACTGGTGGCCTGAGTCCTTCAGGCAAGGCCGGAAGCCCGTTTTTCCCTGAAAAAGGAGAGCGCCATGCTCAACGTCAGTGAGTACTTCGAAGGAAAAGTGAAATCGATTGGTTTCGACAGCGCCAGCACCGGACGCGCCAGCGTCGGCGTGATGGCGGAAGGCGAGTACACTTTTGGCACCGGCCAGCCAGAAGAGATGACCGTGGTCAGCGGCTCGCTAAAGGTGCTGCTGCCGGGAGAAACCGAATGGCGCCATTACGATCCGGGCGAGGTGTTCAACGTGCCGGGCCACAGCGAGTTTCATCTGCAGGTGGCTGAGCCTTCTGCCTACCTTTGCCGTTACCTGAAGGATTAATACAGAGAGGCCGGAAATCCGGCCTCTTTGATATTGCTTAACGCTGCGCTTCGCCGCCCAGCGCCTCTATAGTGTTGGCGATCAGCGCGGTCAGCTCGCTGGTCATCAGGATAAAATCGGCATCAAAGCGTGCCGCCACGTCTTCCCTGTCGATATCGTCATTTTGCTCGCGCAGCGCGTCGGCAAATTTCAGGCGCTTTAATGAGCCATCGTCCGACAGCAGCAGCTGTACGCGTTCCTGCCAGTCCAGCGCCAGCTTAGTGACCAGCTTGCCCGCTTCGATATGGTTGGCGATTTCATCGCAGACCAGATCCTGCTTTTTACAGCGGATCACGCCGCCATCTTCCAGCAGCGCCTTCAGCTCTGCCTCATCCATCAGCGCAAAACCCGCAGGGGTATCGCCGGAGCGCACCCATTCCGTCAGCGTCAGTTCGATCGGGCTTTCCAGCGTCAGCGGCACCACCGGCAGCGAGCCCAGACTTTTACGCAGCAGCGCCAGCGTATCTTCCGCCTTTTTGGCGCTGGCACAGTCAACCATAATCATATTGTTGACGGTATCTATCCAGAGAAACGTCTGGCTGAAGCGGCTGAAAGCGCGCGGCAGCAGGCTGTGCAGCACTTCATCCTTCAGAGAATCCTTTTCGGTTTTTTTCAGCTTGCGCTGCTGTTCTGCTTCCAGCTTGCTGATTTTCGCTTCCAGCGCCTGCTTGATCACCGGCGACGGCAGGATTTTTTCTTCTTTGCGGGCGCAGATCAGGATCTGTCCGTTGTTGACGTGGGTCAGCGCATCGCTTTTCGAGCCCATTGGCGCGACCCAGCCGGTTTTCGCCATGTCCTGACTGCCGCAGGGAGTGAAAGAGAATGCCTCAAGTTGTTTTTCCATCTCGTCTGCCGCCAGCGGGATCTCGCGATTCAGACGATATACCATCAAATTTTTAAACCACAGCATTGTGCTTTCCCTCTCCGGCGCGTCATGCGCGCTTGTTCAAAGTCAGCGCGCATGATAGCGAATCGGCGACGGGGTTTCATTGCCTTTCGTTGTTATTCTCCCACCAGCATGGCATCGTGCGGCGCGCGGGCGCGCTGGCTTTTGGTCAGCAGAAAATAGCCGTAGCCCGCCGCCATCAGAAGCATGAACAGTCCGCCGATAACCGGGTTAAACCATAGCATGGCGACCAGGCAAACCAGCGCCAGCACTAGCGCAATCCCCGGAACGATCGGATAGCCCGGCGCGCGGAAGCTGCGCTCAAGATTCGGCGCGGTGCGGCGCAGGCGGAACAGACTCAGCATACTCATCAGGTACATAACGATAGCGCCGAATACTGCCATGGTGATCATCGCCGCCGTCAGCGTCATGCCCTGCAGGTTAAACCAGCCGTCGCTGCCAATGGCCGCTATGCCGATGAGGCCGCCAGCGATAATGGCACGGTGCGGCGTTTGAAAGCGGGAAAGCTTCGCCAGGCTTGCAGGCAGATAGCCCGCGCGGGAGAGCGCAAAGAACTGGCGCGAGTAGCCAAGAATAATGCCGTGGAAACTCGCTATCAGGCCGAACAGGCCAATCCAGACCAGCATATGCATCCAGTTCGAGTGTTCGCCAACGATCATTTTCATTGCCTGCGGCAGCGGGTCGTTGATATCGGAAAGTTTGCGCCAGTCGCCCGCGCCGCCCGCCAGCAGCATAACGCCAATTGCCAGCGTTACCAGCGTCAAAATACCGGCAATGTAGGCTTTGGGAATGGTGCGTTTAGGATCTTTGGCTTCTTCGGCCGCCATCGCCGCGCCCTCAATAGCCAGGAAAAACCAGATAGCAAAGGGAATAGCGGCAAAAATACCGGATACGGCGGGCAGACCGAAGCTGTCGCCGCCTGACCAGCCGTGGGCGACAAAATTGCTGAGACTAAAGCCCGGCGCAACCACGCCCATAAATACCAGCAGCTCAATTACCGCCAGCACCGTCACTACCAGTTCAAACAGCGCGGCCAGCTTTACGCCAAGAATGTTCAACGCCATAAAAATGACATAGGCGCCGACCGCAGCATACTTAGGGTTTAATCCGGGATACTGCACGTTAAGGTAGGCACCGATTGCCATGGCAATGGCAGGCGGGGCAAAAACGAATTCGATCAGCGTCGCCATACCGGCGATCAGGCCACCGGTTTCGCCAAAGGCGCGGCGGCTATAGGCGAAAGGGCCGCCCGCGTGCGGAATAGCGGTGGTGAGCTCGGTAAAGCTGAAGATAAAGCAGGTATACATTACGGCGATCAGCGCAGTGGTTGCCAGAAAGCCCAGCGTGCCCGCTACGCCCCAACCGTAGCTCCAGCCGAAATACTCGCCGGAGATGACCAGACCTACCGCAATGCCCCACAGATGTATAGTGCCCAGAGTGGGCTTTAGCCGGGTTGTCATCTTGTTTTCCCCTGAAAGTGAGTGTTGGTCGATAATGCGGCCGTCGTCGCCAGGAAACTTGACGCGGGCGCGAGGAGTTTTGCGCTCTGCGGTCAACTCAGATGCAAAAAAAGCGCCTGACGCGCGCTAAGGTCAAAAACAGGTCGTCTGCGGTCAAGCGAACAGCAGAGCCTGACGCCATGCTGGTTCCGTGCCGTTCCTTTTTCTTTTCGGAGCCAGACTTATGACCAGCCAATATGACAACCTGACCCCTGGCGCGCTGCTGGCGCTTGCCCAGCGCGCTATGACCCGCTACCCGGCTGCTTTACAGGGTAAACTCAGTCTGCTTTGCCGTTCGGAAAACGCCACTTTCCTGCTACAGGCTGGCGGCAAACGCTATGCGCTGCGGCTGCACCGTGGCAACTATCATCAGCGGGCCGATATTCTCAGCGAACTGCACTGGCTCGACGCGCTGCGTGAAACAGGCATTGTGGTGCCACGGGCGATTGCCGATAAAGAAGGGCGGAAAGTGCAGGATCTACTGCTGGAAGACGGCAGCCTCCGCCATGCGGTGCTGTTTGACTGGATTGAAGGCGAAATGCCGGGGACGGACGTGGATCCGCGCGCTTTTCAGCAGTTAGGCAGCATTACCGCAAAGCTGCACCAGCACAGCAGGAGCTGGCAAAAACCGGCGGGCTTTCAACGTATCATTTGGGATCATCAGACCATGGTTGGCCCGCAAAGCCATTGGGGCGACTGGCGCGACGCGCCTGGCCTGAAGCCTGAGGACTATGGTCTGGTGGAGCAGGCGATCGCTCGCGTCGGCGGCGAACTGGCGCTGTTCGGCAAAGATCCTTCTCGCTATGGCCTGATCCACGCCGATCTGCGCCTCACTAATCTGCTGCTGCATAAAGGCGAAACGCGGGTGATCGATTTCGATGACTGCGGTATGGGCTGGTATCTGCACGATCTCGCAGCAGCAATCAGCTTTGTGGAGCACCATCCTCGTGCAGCGGAGTGGGTGGACAACTGGCTGAAAGGCTATCAACAGGTAGCGCATATCAGCGATGAAGAGCTGGCGCTGGTGCCGACACTGCTGATCCAGCGGCGTATTCAGCTGCTCGCCTGGGCAGGCTCGCATGCGCAAACCGAGATGGCGCTAAGCCTGGGGCCGCGCTGGGCCGATGATTCCGTGCGTCTCTGCCGTCGCTATCTGGAAACCAGCGAGCTGCCGGTCGGCGCTTAGCCAGCGGCTTTATCAGAGCTGGTACAGAAATTGCTGGGTATGCAGGGTCTTTTCTGCTGCGAGGCAATAACTATGGAAACAGGATTAATCACCAGCCCCGATATGGCAACAGCGCTGAATGCCGGCGGCAACTATGGCGTGCTGGCCGCCGCCGCCAGCGGTCTGGGCGAGTTTATCGTGGAAAAAGGCGGCGATGTCGATCGGATTTTCGGCGTCAGCGGCATCGATCCTGAGCAGCTCGCCAGTCCAACGCTGAGTCTGGGGCTGATTAACTATTGCCGGGTAATGGAGGAAGCGGCGCGCTACTCGGGTTTTGATAACTTCGGTTTGCACTATGGCAGACAGTTTAAACCGCAGTCATTAGGCCTGATCGGCTATGTAGGCCTTTGTTCCGCCACGCTCGAGCAGGCGCTGCACAACGTGGTGCGCGCTTTTCCGTGGCACCAGCACGATACGCTGACGCGGCTGACCGATAAAGGCGACTGCTGGCGGCTGGATTATCAGGTGCGCCACGGCGCTATCTTATGCCGCAGGCAGGACGCCGAGCTGACGATGGGCATGTTTATGAACCTGATCCGCCACGTAGCGGGCAAACACTGGGCGCCGCGCGAAGTCCATTTTGAGCATCCTCGCCCTGAACAGTGGCACGAGCACTGCAAGGTTTTTGATGCGCCGGTCTGGTTCGATCAACCCTGTAACTCGATGATTATTCCTAAAAAAGATTTAATGCGAGCCATGCCGGAGAGTGACCCCGTGTTGCTGCTGGTAATGCAGGATGCTATCCGTCGTCTTAACAGTGCTGCGCCGCGCCAGGGCATTGTCGATCGCGCTCGCTCGCAGGTGCGGCTGATGCTGATCCAGGGTGAACCGGCGCTGCCCGAAGTGGCGGAAAAAATGGGGATGTCGAGCTGGTCACTGCAGCGCCGCCTGCGCGAAGAAAACCTGAGCTTTACCGCGCTGGTGGATAAGGTGCGTTGTGAAATGGCGACCTGGTATTTGCAGCAGCGGCAGTTGCCCGTTTCGGAGATGGCGCTGCTGCTGGGCTACTCCGAAGTCAGCGCTTTTTCGCGCGCTTTTCGCCGCTGGTTTGGCGTTAGCCCGCGACAGTGGCGGCAGGCCAGCTAGTAGGGCCTGAAGTCGATGACCATAGAAGCGGGCAGCGCGGCCGGCGGCGGCGGAAGATTTTTCGCACTGCCGATCACGCTCCAGGCTTTCAGGCAGAGCTGCTCATCGCCGGTAGTGCTCTGCACGCTGTAGCGGCCGTTGCGATAAGTAATAGCTACCGCGCATTCCCGCCCCTTGTAACGATCCGCATCATAAAAATTGCGCATAACACCGTACTGCATAGCGGCGAAGTAGGTACAGTGTTTGTCCTGGCTGGCGCTACAGTTTTTTTCTGCCCATGCCTTTATCTCCTGTGACGTGGCCGGGCCGGGCCGCGCTTTCTCCGCGTGCTGCTGGCAGGCCGTCAGCACCAGTGCCAACAGCGTTATTCCCCATTTATTGATTTTTGCCAATGACATTTCCCTGATGATTACTAAAGAATTTTTGATGTAAGCCGATAGTTTACCTTGTTAGCCCCGGGCTGGCAGTTTATTCCGGCTCCGCCAGGCCATTTACAGATTATTCGCCTGCGGCAGCCCGGCGCACAAAATGCAATTCTGGAAGCTGAATCGCAATTATTTTCAGGACTTGTCGGCAGCAATATTGTATTCTGCGCGCGGACGTCGGATGTCTTTATATCTTCATGGAAAAGAAACAATGAAATTTCGTTATAACCTTGTTGCATTCTCTATATTCAGCTGCACGCTGCTTAGCGGCTGTGCTACTGAATCTTCCCGCACTATCGAAGCGCCTCAGGTCACAGCGGCAAGCCAGCCGGTTTATCAGGGCGCGAAAAGCCCGGTGGCCGTTGGCAAATTCGATAACCGCTCCGCCTATATGAACGGCATTTTCTCAGACGGCGTAGATCGTCTGGGCAACCAGAGCAAAACCATCCTTATTACCCATCTGCAGCAGACCGGCCGTTTTAACGTGCTGGATCGCGCCAACCTTGATGAACTGAAAACCGAAGCAGGCTACAAGCGCAGCGCTCAGTCTATTAAAGGCGCAGATTATGTTATTACCGGCGATATTACCGAGTTTGGCCGCAAGGAAGTAGGCGACCAGCAGCTGTGGGGCATTCTGGGCCGCGGTAAAACTCAGGTGGCCTATGCAAAGGTCAATCTGAACGTGGTAGATGTGGCGACCTCAGAAGTGGTCTATTCCGTGCAGGGCGCCGGTGAGTATCAGCTCTCCAACCGCGAAGTCATTGGCTTTGGCGGCACCGCCAGCTATGACTCTACGCTAAACGGCAAAGTGATGGATCTGGCCGTGCGCGAGGCGGTAAACCATCTGGTTAGCGGGCTGGAATCAGGCGCGTGGCGTCCGGTTAAATAACAGGGAATAAAAATGCGAGTGATAAAATATAGTGTGGCAGTGGCTACGGCACTGCTGTTAACTGCCTGCGCGCAGAAAAAAGAAAATATCTATTACTGGGGCGACTACCAGAATTCTCTGTACAGTTATTATCAGAACAGCAGCGCGCCGGAAAAAGAAATTGAAACGCTGAATAAGGTTATTGAACAGGCGAAAGCGAAAAATAAACCGGTTGCGCCAGGGCTGCGCGCTCAGCTGGGTTTGCTTTATGCCAATACCGGCCGGCCGGATTTAGCTTTTCAGCAGTTCAACGCCGAAAAAGCGGCTTTTCCTGAATCCGCTTCCTATATGGATTTCCTGATGCGCAATAAGCAGGGAGCAAAATAATGAAAAAGCTATTTGTCTTTATCGCTCTGCTGGCCGCCATGACGCTGACCGGCTGCGCCAAAAAAACGCCTTATGACTACAGCGAATTCCGCGCCAGCAAACCTGCTTCTATTTTGGTGCTGCCAGCGGAAAATAAAAGTCCCGATATCAAGGCCGCGCACAGCTTTGCTTCTCTGGTGACGCTGCCGCTGGCAGAGTCGGGTTACTATGTGTTCCCGGTAGCCGTCGTGGAGGAAACCTTCAAGCAGAACGGCTTAACTAACGCCACCGATATTCGCAGCGTGCCGACGGCAAAACTGCATGAAATCTTTAATGCCGATGCGGCGCTCTATATCGATATCAGCGACTACGGCACTAAGTACATGATCGTGGATAGCGAAACGCGCGTCTCCGCTACGGCAAGGCTGGTGGATTTACGCAGCGGCAAACAGATCTGGAGCGGCAGCGCCACGGCTTCGGATAACGAAGGCAACAATAATAACCAGTCGCTGCTTGGCATGCTGGTGGCCGCCGCGGTCAATCAGATCGCCAGCAACATTACGGATAAAGCGCATGATGTTGCCGCCATTACCAGCGCGCGCCTGCTGATGGCGGAGGGCGATGGCGATATCCTGCCTGGCCCACGCGCCAAAGCCGCGAAGCTCTGACACAAAATCGTTTCGATTAAAAACCCGCGCCGGCAGTGGCGCGGGTTTTTTGTTTCTGGTCACCCAGGGAAGTTATTCGACGGATACCGAAGCATGCTTTGCTTCTGCCGCATTTTTGCTGCGGTTGCTGGCGTAGATAAAGAACAGGGCGATGCCAAGGCAGAGAATGGCGCCCAGACGGCTGGCCGAAAACGGCACGGCGGCGTTGCCCAGCCAGCCGAAGTTATCAATCAGCATGCTCATTGCCAGCTGACCAAAGATCACCGCAACGGTGGCAACAGCCGCGCCGATGCGCTGTACGGCCAAGACCATAATCACAATATAGGGAACGCCGCACAGCGCGCCCAGCAGTTGCCATTTCGGCACGTCAAGCAGGCTAACCGCCTGTTTTGGCTCAAAGAAAAAGATCAGCAGGGCGGTGATAAGCGCGCCGACGGAAAAAGTCAGGAAAGCGCAGCGGAACACGCCGACTTTGCTGCCCAGCTGGCCGTTAATCGCCGCCTGAATGCTCAGCATCGCGCCGCCAACCACGGCCAGAATAATCATTACTATCGTTATCATTGCGTTACCCCTTTGCCACCAGCACCAGTGCGGCGACGATAAAAATCAGTGCGATCAGGCGCTTGCTGTCTGTTTTTCGCTGTGGCGTACCCAGCAGGCCGAAGTGATCGATAATCAGGCTTTTAAAAACCTGACCCGCCAGAATGCCGATCATGGTCATGGCTACGCCAATAACCGGCGTGGCGATAGTCAGGATCACCACGTAAACCGGGCCAAGCACGCCACCGAGCAGCTGCCAGCCTGGCTGGGCGAAAAACGACGGGCTGTTGCGCGGGCTGAAAAAGAGCATCAGCAGGAAGGTTAGCGCGGCGCCGACGCCAAAGATGCTGAACGTTGCCCAAAGGTCGCCGACTTCGCCGCCCAGCGGCCCCAGCAGGCCCGCTTCGACGGAAAGCCCCATCCCACCGGCGATAACCAGTAATATCAGTAAAAGTTGCATAGCGTAGTTTCCAAAAGATTCAGGCGGAGAAGGTTACAGGGCGCAACGATTGAGAAAAATGCTATAATGCGCTAAACACCTTTGCAGGAAATGCATTAATGCAGGCGATCGAAGCGGTAAATCTGCGTGCGCTAAAAATATTTATTGAGGTTTTTGACACGCAAAACTTCTCCGCGGTAGCCCGGCGCGAGGGGATATCCGCTTCGCAGGTTTCACGCGTTATTCATCAGCTGGAAGACACGCTGGGCCAGCAGCTCTTTTACCGCAATACCCGGGCGATAGTGCCTACGGAAAGCGGACGTCTGTTTATCAACTATGCACGCGCTATGATTGGCAGCATGGAAGAGGCGCGCAAAGCGCTGCATGAGAGAACGCTGGAGCCTTCCGGCCTGGTACGCATCAACGCGCCGGTTTTTTTTGGTCAGCGTCACGTTGCGCCCGGGCTGGCTGGCCTGGCCGAACGCTATCCGCAGCTCAGCATTGAGATGATGCAAACGGATAATTTTATCGATCCGCACAAAGAACCGGCGGACGTGATTTTTCGCATCGGCGCGCTGACTGACTCCTCTTTTCATGCCCGCGTGTTCGGCTCGCAATATTACCATCTGGCCGCTTCACCCGACTATTTAAGCAAACACGGCGCGCCCGCCCATCCTGACGAGCTAAACTGCCATCGCTGCCTGGTTTATCGCGGTTCTTCCGGTCCGAACCGCTGGTTTTTCCGCCAGAGCGGCGAAGAGTGGATCCACTACGCTATCTCGCCGCTGCTGGCTTCCAATCATGCGGAGACGCTGCTGATTGCCGCGCTGGGCGGCATGGGGCTGGTGCTATTTCCGGACTGGCTGATGAGCGACAAATTGCATACGGGCGAGCTGATAAGGCTGCTGCCGGAGTTTGACGCCGCTATCAATACCGAGCCGCAACATATCGCCGCGATCTATCCCAATACGCGGCATCCTCCGCTTAACGTCAGGGCCGTAATCGACTATTTTGTCGAGGCCTTCGGCTCGCCGCTTTACTGGCAGACCGCGCCGGAAAGGCCCCGAAAAAAATAGCTTTATGCCGCAGGCGTTTCCAGCCTGCTGTAGCCCAGCCCGTTGATTTTCCGCACCTTGATTTGCACCGGAATACGCTCTTTCATCGCCTCCACGTGGCTGATGACGCCGATGGTTTTGCCGCTGGCATTAAGCGCATCCAGCGCGTCCAGCGCGCCGTCCAGGGTGGCGGCGTCCAGCGTGCCGAAGCCTTCGTCCAGGAACAGCGATTCAATACGCGTTTTATGGCTGACCAGATCGGAGAGCGCCAGCGCCAGCGCCAGGCTCACCAGGAAACTTTCGCCGCCGGAAAGAGTACGCGTATCGCGCAGCGCGTCCGCCTGCCAGGTATCCACCACCTGCAGCTCCAGCGCCTCCTGCGATTTGCGCTGTAGCAGATAGCGGCCGTGCAGGCGGTTCAGCTGGTTGTTAGCCAGCCAGACGAGGTGGTCGAGCGTCAGGCCCTGAGCGAATTTGCGGAACTTGTCGCCTTCCTTTGAACCAATCAGCTGGTTGAGATAGCTCCAGTCTTCCAGCTGTCGCGCCTCCTGCTCAATGGTTGCCAGCAGGTTTTTTTGCTGCTCGCGGCGGGCTGCATCGCTGCTTAGCTGCTGCCTTGCCTCGCCCTGGCGACGAGCGTTTTCTCTTAGCTGCTGCGAGAGGTTCTCGACGGCAGCATGCAGCGCCTGCACATCTTCCGGCAGATCGTGCGGCTGCTCCGGCAGCGCCGCCAGCGTTTTTTCCGCCTGGGCAAGCAGAATGGTAGCCTGCTGGCGCCGCTGCTCGTGGTTTTTTTGCAGCGTCAGTAACTGCTGGCGCTGGGCTTCATCCAGCAGCGCTTCGCGGAAAGCTGTTTCGCTGTCGAAGGCGCTCGCCGCCAGCGCTTCACTAAACGCCTGCTCTGCCTGCTCCAGCCGCAGTGTCAGCGCGTGCAGCTGCTCAGCCAGCGAATTATGCTGTCCGGTCAGAGTATTGGCCTGGTTTTGCCGCTGCTGCCACTGTTGCTGCAGCTGCTGACAGTGGTCGGCATGCTGTTGCGATAGCTTACGCAGTTGCTGCTGCACTTCGCCCACTACTTTGTCGCCAAACAGCTGTTGCCGCTGTTCGCGCAGCGCCTCCAGTTCCTGCTTTTCTGCTTTGCTGCGCTGCTCGCGCTGCGCCAGCTGCGTTTGTTCGCGCGCGATTTCTTCCTGTAGCGCCTGTTGCTGTGCGGCCAGCGCGGTCAGCTGTGAAGCCAGCTCTGCCAGCGTTTGCGCTACTTCGTTCCAGCTTTCCCACTCTTTTTGCCGTGCCTGTAGCCAGCTTTCACTCTCCTGCGCTGAAGGCGGTGTCAGCTCCAGCTCGGCCAGCGAGGCGCGCAGCGCTTCCTGCTGCTGTTGCGCCTCTTGCTGCTGCTGCCTTAGCGCCTGCTCCTGTTCCTGCAACGCCTGGACTGAAGTAAGTAGTTGCTGACCAGTAAGCTGCTGCCGTTGCTGGATTTCACTCAGCTCTTTTTGCAGCTGCTGTAGCTGCTCCTTTTGCTGTTGCAGCTGGCGTGCGCTTTGCTGTAGCGCCAGCAGCTGCGCCTGAAGAGCGCTCTCCTGACGATCCTGTTCCGCCAGCCAGTCGGCAGTCTGTTGCAGGTCATCGGGAGAGTAGTGCAGCCCCAGAGCTTGCGCGGCAGTTTGCCACTCTGACCTTAGTCGCGCGGCCTCGCTCTCACTTTCCGCCAGCTCGCGCTGTAGCTTCTCAGCCTGGGCCTGCTGGTTTTTTACCTGTTCGCCTTTAGCCGTGCCGCGATCTTTTAACTGCTCAACTTCTTTTTTTAACGCCGCAAGACGCTGCTGGTTTTCCGAAAGCTCAAGCGCCTGGTAGTCGGCTACGGCGGGATGCTGGCAGGAGCCGCACAGCGGACAGGGCTGTTCCGGCTCAAGGCGAGCGCGATGCTGTTCCAAATCGGCGATGCGCTGCTCCAGTTCGCAGCGCTTTTCCAGATCCTGGAGATGCGCTCGTTTTTCTTTATAGCCGTTGCGCAGGCTTTGCAGCTCATTTTGCGCCTGCTGTAGCTGTTGCTGAAGCGTTTCGCGCTCGTTTTGCCTGCGCTGATTTTGTTGCTTCAGCGCCGGCCACTGCGCGGCAAGCAGGCTCAGGGTTTGCCGCAGCGACCGCTGCTGCGCCAGCGTGGTCAGCGCTGCCTGCAGCGGCTCTTCGGCATTAAGCTCACGCTGGCGCGTTAACGCCGCTTCGGCTTCCGTTACCCGTTTTTGCTGCTCATCAAGCTGCTGCTGCTTAGGTTTTGCCTGCCGTTCTGTTTCGGCAAGGCGCTGCTTTAGCTGCTCAACGGCCTGCTGCTGTTGCTGCGTTTTTTGATGCAGCGCGGTCAAAGCCTGTTCGCTTTGCTGCCGCTGCCGGAAGAGGGCACGCCACAGCGGCAGCGATTCGCCCCAGCGAGCATAGTGCGCATGTTGCTGCTGCCAAAGCTGCTGAGTCTGTTGCTGGGCGGTTTTTTCTTTAAGCTGGCTGGCCGCCTGATTTAACACTGCATGACGCTGCCCCAGAAAAAGTTGGTAATCGCTCACTTCCTTTTCAAGTTGCTTATTCTGCTGTGTCAGTGAAACAATACGGTTGTCGAGCGGCAGCACCTGTTCGGCAATCAGCGTCTCCTGCTGCTGCTTTTCTGCTTCATGCTGCTGGCGGACCGTTTCCGCATTTTTTAGCTCACGGCCCAGTTCCTCCAGCTGCTGCTGAGCCTGTTGCCGCTGCTGGCCGATTAGCTGATGCTGTTCCGCAAGCTGTTGCCTGTCCTGAAGATGCTGATTACGCAACAGCCATTGTGGGCGCAGTTTCTCCGCTGGTTCGGATTGCTGCAACCGATTCAACTGCGGCTGTACTTCTTGCCATGCCGCTTCCGCCTGCTGTTGTTCTGTGGCGGCCGCTTCTTTTGCCTGTTGTGCTGCCTGGTATTGCTGCTGCCATTGCTGCAACTGCTGCTGTCGTTGCAACTGCGAAGTGAGTGCCTGCTCCTCTGTCAGCAGCTGTTCTGACAGCAAGGTAAGCTGTTGAACCTGCTCACTATCCAGCAGTGACATGCCGCTGGCCTGCGCGCGTAGATTCTCCAGTGCGGCACGTGCGTTTTTATGCCGCTCAAAAACGCTGGCGGAAAGCCGACCATAGATTTCCGTGCCGGTCAGCTCTTCCAGTAGCTCGGCGCGGCTGTTGGCGTCCGCATTCAAAAAGGCGGCGAACTGGCCCTGCGAAAGCATCATCGATTTGGTAAAGCGCTCGAAGTCCAGCCCGGTCAGCTCGGTAAGCATCTCCAGCTTGTCTTTGACCTTGTCGGCGACGATTTTATTGTTATCGCAGCGGGCCAGCTCGACGCGCGGCGCTTGTAGGTTGCCATCCACCGCGCCGCGCGCGCGGTTCTGGCTCCAGAATGCTCGCCAGGCGACGCCTTTCACTTCAAACTCGACTTCGGCCAGACATTCTGAGGTGTCGCGCGTCATCAGATCGTTCTGCGACTGTGACAGTTTCCCCAGCCGCGAGGTTTCGTGATAAAGCGCCAGACAGATAGCATCCAGCAGCGTGGTTTTGCCCGCGCCGGTCGGGCCGGTGATAGCAAACAGGCCGTTGCTGGCAAAAGGCTCGGCGGTGAAATCGATTTTCCATTCGCCTTTCAGCGAGTTGAGGTTTTTAAACCTTAGCGTCAGGATTTTCATGACGGCTCCTCGTTAATTTCCGCCAGCGTTTGTTTAAACAGCAGCGTGGCGCGCGCAAGGCGCTCCGGCTCTTCTTCTTCGCCCGCCAGGCGACGCTGGAAGACTTCTTCCACGCTCAGCTCGCTCAGGGTTTCATTATTTTGCCGATTAATAATATTCTCGCGCTGTTCGCGGCTGCGGCGCAGCAGTACCACCTCTACCGGCAGGTTTTCCGTGATTTCCTGGATGCGGCGCTGCAAATCGTTCAGCCAGGTTTGCGTAACGATTTCAATATCCAGCCAGACTTTCTGGCCCGCTTCCGGCGGCTCAATGGCGTTTAGCGCGGTTTCTATCTCTTCCAGTGAGCCTTTGATCATGCGCATCGGCTGAAACAGCGGCACCGTCAACGGCGTTACTGCGCTCAGCTTGCCGTCGGCGAAATCTACCCTAAACACGCTTTTTTCACGGCCCAGCTCGTCAAAGCTGAGGGGGATCGGCGAGCCGCTATAGCGAATGTAATCTGTGTCGGCGATACGCTGCGCGCGATGGATATGGCCCAGCGCGATATAATCCGCTGGCGGGAATGCCTGAGCGGGGAAAGCGTCCAGCGTGCCGATATAGATATCGCGCACGGCATCGCTTTTAGTGACGCCCATGGTGGTCAGGTGGCCGGTAGCGATAATCGGCAGCGGCTGGCCCAGCTCGTCGCGCATTTTTTCCGCCGCCGTATAGCTACGCTGATAATGGTGAGTGATAGCTTCCAACAGCGTTTGCTGCTTTTCCCGGCCTGACTGGCCCGCTTTACTAAGAGTAATATCGCGCGGCCGTAAAAAAGGAATGGCGCACAGCACCGCGCCGGGCTGGCCGTCCCGACGATTTAGCAGCAGCACCTGATCGGCTGGATCTTCGCTGGCGGCGGCGATAACGCGCGTGTTCAGGCAGGCAAGCAGCTCGCGGGATTCGTTTAGCATGGCGACTGAATCATGATTGCCTGCCAGAATAATTAGCTGGCAGCCGGTCTGGTGCAGCTGCACGATAAAACGGTTGTACAGCTCGCGCGCGTAGCTGGGCGGCGAGCCGGTGTCGAATACGTCGCCAGCCACGATCACCGCATCGATCTGCTGCTGCTCAACCTGCGCCACCAGCCACGCCAGAAAGGCTTCATGCTCCGGCGCGCGGCTTTTGGTATAGAAAAACTGGCCCAAATGCCAGTCGGCGGTGTGAATAAGGCGCATAGCATCCCTTCGGTATCAGGTAAGCGAAACGGTGATTATAAACCCCTGGCTAAAAAACCCCAGCAATGCATTTCCATCCCGCTGAAAGTGTTATAAAACTGATAAATAGCGGGCGCTTTTTTCATAAAAGTGTCATAAATCTGACGCATAATGACGCCGCATATCCAGTGACATTCCGTCACAAACGCAGGAGCAATAATGGCTAAGCGCATTCTGGTGGTCGAAGATGAAGCCCCAATCCGTGAGATGTTGTGTTTTGTTCTGGAGCAAAATGACTATCAGCCGATAGAAGCGGAAGATTATGACAGCGCCATTAATTTGCTGATTGAACCTTGGCCCGATCTGATCCTGCTGGACTGGATGCTGCCCGGCGGCACCGGCATTCAGTTTATCCGCCATCTTAAGCGCGAAGCGATGACCCGCGATATTCCGGTAATGATGCTGACTGCGCGCGGCGAAGAAGAAGATCGCGTGCGCGGCCTGGAAGTAGGCGCTGATGACTACATTATTAAGCCGTTTTCTCCCAAGGAGCTGGTGGCGCGAATCAAAGCGGTAATGCGCCGTATTTCGCCGATGGCGGTGGAAGAGGTGATTGAAATCCAGGGCCTGAGCCTGGATCCTTCGTCGCATCGCGTGATGTCTGAAACGCAGCCGCTGGAGATGGGGCCAACAGAGTATAAGCTACTGCACTTCTTTATGACGCATCCCGAGCGCGTCTATAGCCGCGAGCAGTTGCTTAATCATGTCTGGGGCACTAACGTGTACGTGGAAGATCGAACTGTGGACGTGCATATTCGCCGTCTGCGTAAGGCACTTGAACTGACCGGGCACGATCGTATGGTGCAGACAGTTCGCGGAACAGGCTACCGTTTCTCTGCGCGTTACTGATTGTCCCTACTGGAGTTTTCATCGTGCTGGAACGCCTCTCCTGGAAGAGATTGCTGCTTGAGCTGCTGCTCGCCTGCCTGCCAGCGCTGATTATCGGCCTGCTGACCGGCTGGCTGCCCTGGCTGCTGCTGCTCGCCGTGCTGGCCGTGCTGGGCTGGCATTTCACTAATCTGCTTCGCCTCTCTCACTGGCTGTGGATCGACCGCAGCATCACGCCGCCGACCGGGCGCGGCAGTTGGGAACCGCTGTTTTACGGCCTTTATCAGATGCAGGCGCGCAACCGCCGTCGCCGCCGTGAGCTGGGCCATCTGATTAAACGTTTTCGTAGCGGCGCGGAATCTCTGCCGGATGCGGTGGTATTGACTACGGAAGAGGGCACGATTTTTTGGTGTAACGGTCTGGCGCAGCAGCTGCTGGGGCTGCGCTGGCCAGAAGATAACGGACAAAATATTCTTAATTTACTGCGTTACCCGGAATTTACGCTTTATCTGCGCCAGCGCGACTTTACGCGGCCTCTGACGCTGGTGCTGAACAGCCATCGTCATCTTGAGTTCCGCGTGATGCCCTATAGTGAAGGCCAGTGGCTGCTGGTGGCGCGGGATGTTACGCAGATGCATCAGCTTGAAGGCGCACGCCGTAACTTTTTCGCTAACGTCAGCCATGAACTGCGCACGCCACTTACCGTGCTGCAAGGCTATCTGGAAATGATGAGCGATGCGGTGCTGGAAGGCCCGGCGCGCGACAAGGCGCTGCATACCATGCAGGAACAGACGCGGCGGATGGATGCGCTGGTGAAGCAGCTGCTAACGCTGTCGAGGATTGAAGCCGCGCCGGTGCTCAACTTACAGGACAAGGTTGACGTGCCGCTGATGCTGCGGCTGCTGCAGCGCGAGGCGGAGACGCTGAGCCAGGGAAGGCATGAGATCCATTTCTCTGCCGATCCGCAGCTGCGAGTGTTCGGCGACGACGAGCAGTTGCGTAGCGCTATCTCTAACCTGGTTTACAACGCTGTCAACCATACGCCGGAAGGCACGCGTATTGATATTAGCTGGCAGAAAACGGCTCAGGGCGCTCAGTTTAAAGTACGTGATAACGGGCCTGGCATCGCAGCCGAACATATTCCACGTTTGACCGAGCGTTTCTATCGCGTTGATAAAGCGCGCTCCCGACAAACCGGCGGCAGCGGGTTGGGGCTGGCTATCGTTAAGCACGCGCTCAGCCATCATAACGCGCGGCTGGAAATCAGCAGCCTGCCGGGAAAAGAAACCTGTTTCAGCTTCTCGCTGCCGACAAGGTTGATCGTTAGCGACGAACTGGCCCAGAATGCGGTTCACTGAGCAGGCGGACAAGAATAATGAAGAAGTGGTTTTTTGCGCTGATGCTGCTGAGCGCGACGGCAGCGAAGGCAAACGAAGGCATGCTGGCGGGCAATCTGAACAGCGTCGGGTCGGATACGCTGGGCACCTTAATGACACTGTGGGGCGAGAGCTTTAACCGGCACTATCCGGGCGTAAATGTGCAGATCCAGGCTGCCGGTTCTTCGACTGCGCCTACCGCACTGGCGGCTGGTGCCGCACAGCTGGGTGCAATGAGCCGTCCAATGCAGGCGGTGGAGCGTCAGCTGTTCGAAAACCGCTACGGCTATGCGCCGCTGGCCGTGCCGGTAGCGATGGATGCGCTGGTGGTAGTGGTGAATCAGGATAATCCCATCAGGGGCGTTGATGCCCGACAGCTCGACGCTATTTTTTCCGTTACCCGCCGCTGCGGCGCAACGTTTACCGTAGATCACTGGGGCGATCTCCAGCTGAATCAGGGCGACTGGGCGCGGCGGCCGCTGCAACGCTTTGGCCGTAATTCCGCTTCCGGCACCTGGGGATTCTTTCGGCAGCAGGCGCTGTGCAACGGCGATTTTCGTAATGACGTAGGCGAGTATCCCGGTTCCGCTGCGGTGATCCAGGCCGTGGCTGGCACGCTAAACGGCATCGGCTACGCCAGTATGGGCGCGCATATGACCGGCGTGAAAACGCTGCCGGTTTCCCGTGATGGCGTAAACTGGATTACGCCTTCGGTAGAGAATATTCGCAGCGGCCGCTATCCCTATGCCCGACCGCTTTATATTTATGTAAACAGGGCGCCCGGCCAGCCGCTGGAGCCGCTGACCAAAGCTTTTTTACAGCAGGCGCTGTCACCGCAGGGGCAAAAGCTGGTGACGCAGGCGGGCTATCTGCCGCTCTCGGACGCACAGTTGCAAAAGGCCAGGTCGATGGTAGACAGGTAAGACGGGCATTTTTTTTCAAGGTTAAGCCAGGCGCGCCACCAGTCGGCGCGATGATATTTTGCGACGAGTCTCGCATTAATAGCATTTCGTAGTGCAATCTCAACGGTGTTTAGCAGCGGCATCATAGCTTCGGCAAGCTGTAGGTTACAGGCATAATCCAGGGCAGCGAGCGCCGTATTGCCGCCGCGAGCCGCGCTATAGCGTCCCAAACGCGCGCCGGAAAAATGCTTCTCAAGAATGTTCCAGTCCATTAGATATCGATCCTTTTAATTTTCGCAGGGTGTTGATATAGTAGCCAGGCAGCCTTGGGCTCGCGTCCTCTCCCGGCTTTCATACCGGTGATGACACCAGGTTAGCTCTGGCCCTGTTTTTCAGGGCCGACCTCTTCAGATAAGCCCGCCATCCGGCGGGCTTATTGTTTTTATCGCGTCGCCATCCCGCCGTAAACCGGCGTGGTTATTATTGCGATAAGCCTTCAGAAATTTATTCAGCTGTTCTCTCTGATGCGGTTATCCCGCACGATCCTGGCTGCATCTATCTACAACTTGAATTTTTTTCATGTGCCATGAAATTTCCTCGTTTGCCGTTGAATCTTTCTCATGACATTCTTGCATTCAGCCATTTAGACATCCAGATGTCTCAGGATAACCAACAGTAACTATTTCAGTGCAAAATTATGCGTCGGACAGGCGCAGGCCAGGAGTGACCAAACATGCAAAGAGATTCAGCCCAGTATCGCGCCGAAGTGGTCGGCAGTTTTCTGCGTCCTGCCGCCATCAAGCAGGCCCGTGAACAGTTTCAGGCCGGTGAAATCGATGCTGCCGCACTGCGCCAGATTGAAGATAAAGAGATCCGCAACGTCGTAGAGCAGCAGCGTGCCAGCGGCCTGAAAGTCGTTACCGACGGCGAATTCCGCCGCGCCTGGTGGCATTTTGACTTTTTCGACGGCCTGGAAGGCGTGGAGCGTTACGAAGCGGAGCAGGGCATTCAGTTTAACGGCGTGCAGACCAAAGCCCGCGGTGTAAAAGTGACCGGTAAGCTGGGCTTCGGCAATCATCCAATGCTGGAAGACTTCCGCTTTCTGAAAAGCATCAGCGGCGACGCCGTACCGAAAATGACTATCCCAAGCCCAAGCGTGCTGCACTTCCGCGGTGGCCGTAAGGTGATTGACGCTAACGTCTATCCCGATCTGAAAGAGTATTTCAACGATCTGGCGCTCACTTACCGTGATGCCATCAAAGGGTTTTACGATGCGGGCTGCCGCTATCTGCAGCTGGATGATACCGTCTGGGCCTATCTTTGCTCAGAAGATCAGAAGCGCCAGATCCGCGAGCGCGGCGATGACCCGCAAGAGCTGGCGAACATCTATGCTCAGGTGCTGAATAAAGCGCTGGAAGGCAAGCCGGAAGATATGATCGTTGGCCTGCATGTTTGCCGTGGCAACTTCCGCTCTACCTGGATTTCCGAAGGCGGCTATGAGCCGGTGGCGGAAATTCTGTTCGGCACCGTTAATATTGACGCTTTCTTCCTGGAATATGACAACGAGCGTTCCGGCGGCTTTGAGCCACTGCGCTTTATCAAGCCCGGCAAGCAGCAGGTTGTGCTGGGCCTGGTTACTACCAAAACCGGCGAGCTGGAAGATCCGGAAACAGTGAAAAAGCGTATTGCGGAAGCGGCGCAGTTTGTTAGCCTGGAGCAGATCTGCCTTAGCCCGCAGTGCGGTTTCGCCTCGACGGAAGAGGGCAACAGCCTGACGGAAGAGCAGCAGTGGGCCAAGCTGCGCCTGGTTGTCGATATCGCTAACCAGGTCTGGTAACACAGGCAACTTATGCAAAAGGCGCGTATTTACGCGCCTTTTGTGCGTTCAGCGCCTGTTTTGTGCAGAAAATAACGCCGCGAAGCGCAAAAAAAATACAAATCATGTAATGCATCCTGGCTATAAACTGAAGCGATTGCCTGGTTAAGGCGCTTTTTACGCTATATCGCTCTGCTTTCTCGATCCCGTATTGCCTTTCTCCCCTATAAACGTTTTACTTACCGCCGTTTTTACTTTATTTCCCGGTTAAAAAGATCATAAACAGCGCAATCGCGTCGGTAACCCCGCTCTGCAGATTTCCGCAGCAGCGAAAGGGCAGAGGCTGAAGGCGTGCCGGGAAACAGAGCCAACATCACGGTTTTATCACCACCAGTACAGGCAAATCCGCTTCTTATGACAAATCGTTTAACATCTAAAGACATCCTCGCGCTGGGCTTTATGACTTTTGCCCTGTTCGTTGGTGCCGGTAATATTATTTTCCCGCCGATGGTGGGTATTCAGTCTGGGGAACACGTTTGGGTCGCGGCGCTCGGTTTTCTGCTGACCGCTGTTGGACTTCCGGTTATCACCGTTATCGCGCTGGCGCGCGTCGGCGGCGGTATTGACGCGCTCAGCTCGCCAATCGGCAAAGCGGCCGGTATCGTGCTGGCAACCGTCTGCTATCTGGCCGTTGGCCCGCTGTTCGCCACACCGCGTACCGCTACCGTCTCTTTTGAAGTGGGCATCGCCCCGTTGACCGGCGACGGCGCGCTGCCGCTGCTGGTTTACAGCCTGGTCTATTTCGCGCTGGTGATCGGTATTTCCCTTTATCCGGGCAAGCTGCTGGATACCGTCGGGCATATCCTGGCACCGCTGAAAATCGTCGCGCTGGCCGTGCTGGGCATTGCCGCGCTGATTTGGCCTGCGGGCGGCCTTGCGCCAGCAACGGAATCCTATCAGCATGCTGCCTTCTCCAGCGGTTTTATCAACGGCTATCTCACCATGGATACGCTGGGCGCGCTGGTGTTCGGTATTGTTATCGTCAACGCGGCTCGCTCTCGCGGCGTTAGCGAGTCCCGTTTGCTGACTCGTTACACCATTATCGCGGGCCTGATCGCCGGTGTTGGTTTGACGCTGGTTTACCTGGCTCTGTTTAAACTGGGTTCGGACAGCGCTTCTATCGTCGATCAGAACGCCAACGGCGCGGCTATCCTGCATGCTTATGTTCAGCATACCTTTGGCAGTCTGGGCAGCCTGTTCCTGGCCGCGCTGATTTTCGTCGCCTGTATGGTGACGGCGGTTGGCCTGACCTGCGCCTGTGCTGAATTCTTTCAGCAGTATCTGCCGCTGAGCTATCGCCAGCTGGTATTTATTCTGGGCCTGTTCTCAATGCTGGTTTCCAACCTGGGCCTGAGCCAGCTGATCCAGTTCTCTATCCCGGTACTGACGGCGATTTATCCGCCTTGTATCGCGCTGATCCTGCTGAGCTTTACGCTGCGCTGGTGGAACAAGAGCACCCGCATTATCGCGCCGACCATGCTGGTCAGCCTGATTTTCGGTGTTATCGACGGCATTAAAACCACCGCCTATAAAGACGCGCTGCCAGCCTTTACCGCCAATCTGCCGCTCGCCGAGCAGGGCCTGGCCTGGCTGCCGCCTTCGCTGGCGATACTGGTTGTAGCGGTAATCTGCGATCGCGTAATGGGGCGCGCGCAGGTGAATGCGCACCAGCAGTAAAAATATGATACCTTCTCCTGCCCGTTCTCCGGCAGGAGAAGATGACAGAGTCTAAGCAGAATGAAAGAAAAAAATACGCTCAAAAAGGGACTGAGTACCCGTCACATCCGCTTTATGGCGCTTGGTTCGGCCATTGGCACCGGCCTGTTCTACGGTTCGGCAGACGCCATCAAAATGGCCGGGCCGAGCGTGATCCTCGCCTATATTATCGGCGGCGCTATCGCCTATATCATTATGCGCGCGCTGGGCGAGATGTCGGTCAACAACCCGCAGGCCAGCTCGTTTTCCCGCTATGCCCAGGATTATCTTGGCCCGCTGGCTGGTTATATCACCGGCTGGACCTACTGTTTTGAAATCCTGATTGTGGCGATTGCCGACGTAACCGCGTTCGGCATCTATATGGGCGTCTGGTTCCCGGACGTGCCGCACTGGATCTGGGTGCTAAGCGTGGTGCTGATTATCGGCGCAATTAATATGGCGACGGTAAAAGTCTTTGGCGAGGTCGAGTTCTGGCTGTCGCTGTTTAAGGTTGCCACCATTATTATCATGATTGTGGCAGGCATCGGCATCATCTTCTGGGGCATTGGCAACGGCGGTCAGCCTACCGGCATCAGTAACCTGTGGACCAATGGCGGCTTTTTCGCGCATGGCGTGATTGGGATGGTGCTGTCGCTGCAAATCGTTATGTTTGCCTATGGCGGCATTGAGATTATCGGTATTACCGCAGGTGAGGCGAAAGATCCGGCTGCCTCTATTCCCCGCGCGATTAACACAGTGCCGCTGCGTATTCTGGTGTTCTATGTGGGTACGCTGTTTGTCATTATGTCGATTTACCCGTGGAACCAGGTTGGCACTAACGGCAGTCCTTTTGTGCTGACCTTCCAGCATATGGGCATTGCGGCAGCGGCGGCTATTCTGAACTTTGTGGTAATTACCGCTTCGCTTTCGGCGATTAACAGCGATGTGTTTGGTGTTGGCCGTATGCTGCACGGCATGGCAGAGCAGGGTCATGCACCTAAAATGTTCGCTACCGTATCGCGCCGTGGCATACCGTGGATTACCGTGCTGGTGATGATGATAGCGATGCTGATCGCGGTCTATCTGAACTACTTAATGCCGGAAAAAGTCTTCCTGGTGATCGCCTCGCTGGCAACCTTCGCTACCGTTTGGGTATGGATTATGATCCTGTTTGCCCAGGTCGGCTTCCGCCGCACTCTGACGCCGGAGCAGAAAAAAGAGCTGCAGTTCGCTATGCCTGGCGGCGTCTTCACCGCTATCGTGGGTATTCTGGCGCTGTTCTTTATCATCGGCCTGATCGGCTACTTCCCGGATACCCGCGTATCGCTTTACGTTGGTCTGGGCTGGATAGCGCTGCTGCTGCTGAGCTGGCAGCTGGTGAAAAAGCGGCTGAAAGCCTGATAAGAAATGGCCGGATTTTCCGGCCTTTTTTATGCGTGCAGGCCAGGCGTACATAAAGAAAAAAAATTATTTTTGCCGCTTGAAAAGCGCGCGGGCATCCCTATTTAGAAAACAGGCAGGCGGCGAACCTGCCCGTGATGAGCTTTTGAATAGCAACTGTATTCAGGAGGTTATGATGATGACCGTTCGCAATTTTTCTTTAATTCCTTCCCTGACCGATGCGCTGTTTTCCGATCGCTTTAACCGCATCGACCGTCTGTTCAGCCAGCTAACCGGCGACGCGCCCGTGACGGCTACGCCCGCATATGATATTCGTCGCCTGGATAAAGATCGCTATGCGTTGGCGGTGAGCGTGCCCGGCTGGAAAGAGAGCGAGCTTTCTATTGAAACGGCAGGCGGCGAGCTGACGATTTCCGGCAAAAGAGAAGGGCAGAGCGAAAGCGAAAATCAGGAAACGGGCTGGCTGCATCGCGGTATCAGCCGTGCCGATTTCCGCCTGAGCTATACCGTACCGGAACATGTAAAAGTCACCGGCGCGAAGCTGGAAGATGGCATTCTTGCTGTCGATCTTTACCAGGAGATCCCCGAGAGCGAGAAACCTCGCCGGATACCTATCAGCCATAGTCAGAAAGCGATTGAAAACAGCCAGCCTGATAAGGCGCAGGTAATTGAGCATCAGCCTGCGTAAATTTACCTGAGATGCAAAAGGCCGCCTTTTTAAGACTGGCGGCCTTTTATTAACAAGGCAGTTAGGGATGCTATATTACAATTATATAATGCCGGATATTTTACCCGGCATTATATTCTATACTCTAGCTTGGCTGTTAAAAGCTATAACCTACACCGATATTAAAACCGTTTATAGAGTAATCTCTGCCACTAACATCCAGACGTGAGCCTTCATAGCCAATATCGAATGCCAGGTAATCCGTTGGGTTTATTTGTACGCCTGCTCCGTACATTAATGCGGATTTTTTCTGATTTCCTGTCTCTTTACCCATATAAACATAGTCGCGATTACCTTCATAGTTGTACCAATGAGTTCTGTAATCGATTTTGTTATAATTTATTCCGAGCAGACCATAAACACTGACATATTGATTAATTCGATACGCTGGGCCTACGGAAAAAGAGTAGTATTTTACTTTTGTTTCATTTTTGATGATATCGCGTGTAGCCATATAATCAATACCGCCTTTACCCGTCATATAGGTAAAAGACCCGATAACGCTAATGGGAGAATCCCATTCATAGCGGTATTTGACATTTACACCGTTGATATTCTTAAAGTCCTGCACCTTGCTTTGGGCATAGCCAATGCTGATGGTGTTTTTTTCGGCATGGGAGAGGGCGCTGAATGCCAGCCCGGATAAGATGAGGGTGGCCACTACTAATTTTTTCATAACAATCATCCTTAATTTAAATGGTCTTTCCTGAGTGACATCTTTAAGTAACTTACCGGATAAATACGCTCTGGTTATTACATTGCTGCCCACAGGAAGGGGTATAATACCATCCGTGAGATAATTGCTGTTTATAAAGTATTTATTTGGTGATCTGGATCAAAAGATATTTTATTAATGGAAAGAGTAACTTAATTTATTAATGATAATTTTTTATAAGATGTTTTCGGTTTTGTAATTCGCCATACCGTACTCACTATTTTTTAAATTCAATTGGTTACGTAAACAGCATTGTTTTGCGGTGGGGCAGGGCATAGCGTAGAGTTTGCCGCCTGCGGCTTCTGCTACAGGCGCGGCTGGCGAGTAACGTTCGCCGAAAAAACTTTATCGCGCCGATAGCCACATACGCTTTTAGCTTCGCTTTATGGATTGGGATTTCCTTGCTTTTATGCCGCTTTCCAGAAAGTGTTCCTGTCCAGGTAACAGATCATGGAAGTAAAAAAGAGAGTTCCGTTCTATGGAGCCAGATCGCATTTTTAGCAGGCGTTTTCAATGAGTTTGCATAAGATAGGGTGTATATTTAGACAGGTTAAAGCAAGAGAAGCACGACAGGAAAATGATTTTAGCGCGGCGGTAAAGGGGTGCAACCCGATATCGCCGCTGACCACAACTAACTGTTAAGGAGTTAATTATGGCTAAGACACATCATAAGCCAGAGGTTGCCACACCCACAACCCGTTATTACACCGTAGGTTATGTCAGCGACGCGAAGTATCAGCCAATACCGTCCGTCACATTGAAGGGGCACTGGCTGGAAGAGGCAGGCTTTGGCACAGGGACGCCGGTTAACGTACGGGTAATGCAGGACTGCCTGATTATTACCCGGCAGGAGCCGCAGCCGGAACCGCCCGCCGAACCCGAAGTGGTGACCACGCTGAAGCGGGCCTGTAAGAAACTATCGGCCCGTAAGCAGCGCGAGATTGCGGCGTTTATTGAACTGGTTGCCACCCCGCAGAAGCGGCCACGCAAGATCCCGGATGGAGCCGTGGAGTGGCGGCCGATTTGAGGTACTTGATTGTTGCAGAATAAGAACCTCAGCCGGTTGGCCGAGGTTTTTATTCTAGTTGAGAACATCTGTTGATACGTTACCCGTATCGAAGAATTCTTTGAATATTCTGGTAACATGGTCAAAATCTTTTGTAAGTTGACGCTTAGGCCAGTAATTACCAAGGATGATAATATTCTCTTTGGACGATGAGGTGTCATCCCATATAGATCTGACATCACCTCCAGACTCGTCATATTCCAGTAAAGTAACTAAATAAAAACCATTTTCACCTTCAACACTAAGTCTTTCTGGGCCAAACTCTGAAGGATCTATAATTCTGATGTATACGCCACCACTGCTACTTTCCAATCTTTCCAGAAAAAAAAGTACATCAGACCACGTAGGTGACTTGATTTTTACATACTTTTCACCAGAGCATAAGCGAGAGAGCTCATATTCTATTGTCATTTTCCAGATCCTCTATTTTCAATTTTTTTCATTCCTTGCTGCCAAAATAGAACGTTACCTGTTGATTCTTCATAAATTGTCAGAGATTTAAGCCCGGATTTTTCTGCCATAGCTCTTACATCAGTTAGACAATAATTACACACTTCTTTTCCTATAACGCTCATTGACATTTCGCGCCCTTGAGTCATACCTTTATCATAGGCTTGTTGAATAACCCCAACTTCAGCATGTGCGGTTCCCATATTGCCGTTAGGTAGGTTTTTGCCTGGGCGTTTATCAATCTTAGCCTGTACAACTTCGTTAATTAAGGTTGGTTTATTAAAGTCTGCTAACTGTGAAGGCCGTGCTCCCTGATTGGTATCAGTGAATTTAGCGCCATTGACATTGCCTTTTGCTACCACCTTAAGATTAGCATCAACAATTTTACTGAGCTGTTTCGCCGCTGCTGCACCAAGTACCGGAGTGACCGAAGCGACAAAGATATCGGCTCCTTGCTTCAACTCGGCATAATCTTTCGCTGTGGCGTAATCAACCCCTTCCGTGGTCATAAAGAAGTTGATCATTGCGTCTTGAATTTGCCGCTGATTCTGCGCATCAACACTGGTGATATTCAGCAGGTTTACTATCTGGCCGTAAGCATCAGCATACATATCGCTGACTTTATTATTGTACTGCCCGGTCTCGTATTCTCCTCTGGCAGCGATAACTTCCAGCCTTGCACCAGCGCAGGCCGCGCTCGCGGCATTACCGTTTCCACAGGCTTCGATAACCTTCTGGTCACGGCTGATGCTCTTCTCACGAAAATCGTTTATCTGCTGCTGTGCCTGCTCGCGCTCTGTCGGGTCCTTACTGTTCTGAAGCGTCTGTTTCGCTTTCTCCAGTTCGGTCTTTTCACGGACATACAAATAATTATTCTCAACCGCATTCTTCCCGGCCTGAGCACCCGCTACAGCATTCGCCGTGCTGTCCCCGGTGACGCCGCCCGCAAGTCCCGCCGCCAGCGTGCCCAGCGCGGTGATAGTCTGCTTCTCGGTTTCCGTCAGCTCGCTGACCGCTTTGCCCGGATACAGCTCCTTCATCACCAGCTGCGCCATCAG
>NZ_JBHDVM010000005.1:264669-414434 GCF_042610525.1 Pantoea sp. sgz302252 | reverse complement strand
CTGGCCATATTACCCAGCATCTGGCTGCCGATCGGGCCGCCGCTGCTCATGCCCACGCTCTGGTGCTCAACCTTGTAATCCGCGTGGTTTTCAATGTTGCTGAAGCCCAGCGTGCCGGTATCGAGCTTATTGAGGCTGGCATCCGCCGTCGAGCCGATAACCGCACCATTCAGCTGCGTGTGCTCGCCGACCGTCACGTCAAAGCCGCCTTTACCTGCGAAGATGCCCGTCTGTTCGTTCACGCTCTGCCAGGTGCTGTGCATCTTGTCCCGGCTCAGGTTCACGCTGACCGAGCCGCCGCCTCCGCCGAAGGTATAGCTGGCTCCGGCGCTGGCGCTCTGCTGCTTCGAATCGTAGCGGTCGCTGTCCTGTTCCGAGGTCAGCGTCAGGTTACGTCCGGTATCCACCTTCACGCTGTTGCCGCTGACCTGCGCGCCCTGAAGCAGCGTGTCGCGTCCGGCGTTCAGGCTCAGGGCGTTGCCCGCGTTCAGCGTGGTTTCCGTATGGGTCACGCCGTTGCCGTTCTCGCGCCCTTTGCCGGCGTTGACGCTGGCCGATACGTTGAAGCCGGTACCGCCTGAACCTGCGGTCAGCCCCACGCCGATGCTGCCGCCCTTACTGCTGTTGGTGCTGTCGGTGCGCTCGCTGTTCTGTGCTGAAAGCAGGTTGATATCATTTTTTGCCGTCAGTGCCATATCGCCGCTGGCATTGAGCTGGCTGCCCTGCACGGTGATATCGCCCTGGCTGGCTGCCTGCGCACCCGTGGCGGTAATATTCAGATTGCCGCCCGCGCCCAGCGAGCTGCCCTGCGCCTGGCGGCTTTCACTGCGGGTTTCGCTTTTCGATGACTGGCTGCCGTAAGAGAGGTTGACGCCAACGGTGTCGGTCGAGCCTTTTTGATAGCCCTCATCGCCCGGCTTCAGGCCCAGCGCTTCATTATGCGCGTTTGCCGCAGCGGTCTGCGCGCCATCCATTTCATAAGCCTGCTCCGCCTGCTGCACGCTTAGCGCCGCTTTAGTGGCCTGTAAGGCTTTCATACGGCCGTCGCCAGTTTCCGCCGCCGTATGGGCGACCTGCGTCGCCGTGTTCAGCGCGGAGCCTACGGTGCCGGAAAGCGCCAGCGTCAGGCCACTCTGTTTCTGTTCGGTTTTGGTCAAAGAGGTATGGCTGTTTTCCGCCGCGGTGATCGCTACGTCGCTGCCGCTCAGCGTCAGATCCTTGCCTGCGATAACGTCGCTGCCGTGGACGTTAAGCTGATTATTGGCGCTGAGGGTAACGTTGCCGTCGCTGCTGCCGATGGTGCTGCCCTTGTTCAGCGAGCCGCTGGCGTCAGTAGTGCTTTTCTGCATCGCCTGGCCAACGGTGAAGCCGATGCCGCCGGTGCCCATCAGGCCCGATTTTTTCTCTTCGCGCTGATGGATTTCCTGGCTGGACTCGCCTGCGGTGGTCACGTTGAGATCGCGGCCCGCGCTCAGCGCGACGTCCTGCGTGCCCGCCACGTTGCTGCCCGTAACGGCGATATCACGGCCCGCCTGAAGCTGGACGCTGTCGCCGCTAAAGGTAGTGCTGAGCGCCTGCTGGTTATGCACCTCGTCGTGCGTTTCCAGGCTGCTGCCCGACAGCAATCCTTTGCTGCTCTGTTTGCTGTGCTCAACCAGATCGCTGCGGTCGTTGCCGGCGTTCAGCATGATGTCGCGTCCGGCGCTGGCGGTCAGCGCGCCGCCAGCCGTGACGTCGGCAGCGCTGGCTTTGATATCCTGTCCGGCGCTCAGCGTCAGGCTTCCCGCCGCGTTAATGCGCGTACCTACATCAGTCTGCTGTGACAGTCGACGATAATTATCGCTGCCCCAGCTGTCGTTTTCGCTGTGCTGCGTGGTGACGGTGCCCAGCGTCAGATCTTTGCCCGCCTGGATACGCGTCGTGCCGTTCGCGCCTGCATTGCCGATATCGCTGGCGGCCAGCGTGATATTGTTCAGCGCGCTTAGCGCCAGCGTGCCGTCGCTTCCCTGAACATAGATGCCCGCCGGACGATCCACCCATCTGTCTGTGCCGTCGCTCCGCAGCGTCGACTGGCTGGTGATATCGTGGCCTGCCAGCAGCGAAACGGATTTATCGCCGCTGATGGTGCCGCCAAGGTTGTTGATATCCTGACGCGCGGTCAGGCTTACCTCATTACCATCGATATAACCGCTGTTGGTCAGCGACTGCGCGGTGAGCTGCGTGACTTCCCTTCCCAGAATAGTGCCGCTGTTGGTTATATCTTTTTGCGCGTTAATAGCCACGCTACCGCCACCGAGCAACGCGCCGTCGCCGGTTAAATCCCCTTCTTTGACTTTCGCATAGACCTGAGGCACCAGCACGGTTTGCTGCGTACCGTCCGGCAGCGTTACCGTCTGATTCACCAGCCAGACGATATCGCTGGTCAGCAGCGCCATCTGCGCCGGGGTCAGCGCCACGCCCAGCGTCAGCTGATATTCCTTGCCGAAGGCGATGCCGTTGTTCATCAACCCGCGATACTGATCTTCATCGCTGCCGTAGCCGCTGATATAGCGGCCACCGGTCAATTGCGTGACCTGATCGCGTACCAGCCTTTGTTCATAATAGCCGTCGCCCAGCCGTTTCAGGATCTGGCTGCCGTCCGTGGTCAGCGCATTTTGCATGTAGTCGCTACCCAGCCACTGCTTTTGATTTACGAAGCGTGGATCGGTTTCCACCAGATAGCGGCTGTCGCTGGCGGGCTGTAGCTGATACAAGCTGTTGTCCGGCAGGCGCGTGTCCGGCGAAACGGCGCGGATCACTGGCGTAATGGTTTGCCCGTCAACCACCGTAGAAGGCAGCGTTAATGAAAACTGCTGTCCGTTCGGCAACAGTAACGGATTATTTTTGACATCGCTAAGTTTATCAAGGGTTAATGTGCTGTCGTAACGCTCTCCGGCGGGCAATAGCATGTCGCCGCTGGCTACGCTGCCCAGCGTTACCGCTGTTTTAGCCTGCTGGCCTTTTATCGCGCCGACCGTACCGGCCTGGGCAGTTACCGCCTGCTGTTGCAGACCATTAGTTTGATAGCCGCTGCCCTGCGGCGCGGCATTGGCCTGCCACGTCAGCGTTTGTAGATCGATAGTTTCCGTTACCGGCGCTGGCGCGTAGTTGCTGCTGCTTTTGCCCTGCGAGGTTTTAGTGCCGCCAAGTTTCTTTTTCTTCTTTTTGGCGTACCAGCGTACCGATTTGCCTTTATCCGTAGTGACGCGCGTCCCTTTGGTCGCCTCGTTATCCAGCTCGCCAATCTGGCCGCCCAGCGCCGCGCCTGCCACTATCTGGCTATCCTGGTTTGTCAGCCGGTTGGCGGTAAAGGTCATATTGCCGCCCGAGAGGATTTTCCCTGGATCGCTCGATTTAATCTGCGTTTCTTTGACTACGCGCTGGTAGGTGTATTCGTAAAATTCGCTGCCGCTGGTGCCGTCCGGCATGCGGGCGCTGTGGACGTTGTATTTATTTTTATGGCTGGTATCCACATCGGCCCAGTCAAAGCGATCGGTATGGCCTTTCAGGACGGCATCATGATGCTGGGCGTTTTCCGTGGTGACGATTTTCGTGGTGAGGTTGCGGTTAGTGTTGTTCACTTCGGAAACAGCGATAGTTGCATCGCGGCCGGCTTCAATGGTCGCGCCATCATTATTCAGCTGCCGGGCCTGTCCGATTGCGTGGTAGCTGGCATCCAGCTGGCGGCCAAAATGCATATCGCCGTCGCTGTAGATTAACGCGTGATCGCGGTTATTGATGGTATCGGCACCTACGTCCAGCCTCTCCCGCGCAGCGATAACGGCAGCCTTGCCCTTATCGCTGAGGTTATTCAATACCGTAGCGGCAATAGCGATACGATCGCCGTAAATACGGCCCGTGCCAATATTGTTCAGTACGTTAGCCGTAAGATGCGTCAGGCCGCCGTCAATCAGCCCGGTGTTGGTCAGGGTATCTGCTGCTGCGATATGCGTTTCCTGCGCGCTGATTTCACCCTTTTTGTTGTTGGTGATGTTCTGCGCAGAGAGCCAGAGCGCCTGCTGGGCGCCGATCGTGCCGTCGTTAGTCAGGTTGCCGCCCGTGGTCAGCCGCAGCGTGCCGTTAGCTTTAACTTCAGAAGCGTTCTGAAAATCTCCCGCCAGCGTAATATCAAGATCGCCCTGCGACAGCACCTGCCCGTCGCCGCTTAGCGAGGCTGCACTGATTTGGGCCTGGCTGTCGGCGATCAATGTTCCTTTGCGGTTATCGATAGCAAGCGCCTGGCCCTGAGCCGCATCCTGGACAATCAGCGTATTGGCGGAGGAGATTAGCCCATTGAGGTTTTCCAGCGCCTGACGCACCGTCAGCGAGAGCAGGTTGCTCGCCCGTAGCGCGCCTTTGCTGTTATCCAGCGTATCGATTTGCAGCGTCAGCGTGCCGCCTTCAATGCCTTTGTTGTTTTGCTTGCTGTTCTGGTTGATTAGCCGTGGCGTAACGATATCCAGTGCCTGACTGCCGTGGATCAGGCCGCCCGTGTTGTCGAGCTTTTGCGTCAGCACAAGGCTGGCGTTGTCCACACTTTGCAACTGCCCGGACTGGTTATTTAGCTGACCGGCCTGAAGCGTTAGCGTGCCGGCAGAGAACAGTTTACCGTTCTGGTTTTGTAGCCCATTCGCGCCCAGGTTTAAATCTTTGCCGCCCTGGATTTGCCCCTGCTGGTTGTCCAGTTCACCGCTGGCAATACGGGTGTTTTTCGAACCGGCAATCAGGCCGCGCTGGTTGCTCAGCGTCCGACCTGCGGTATCGATAGTGATATCGCCCGCCGACTGGAGCTTGCCGTCATCGTTATTGAGCGCCTGGCCGCTGTATGCCAGCCCGCCGTTGCCCGCTATCTGGCCCTGACTGTTGTTCAGCTCGCCGGTATGCAGCGTCGCCTGATTGCCTGCGGCAATAAAGCCAGTGTGGTTATCCGTCGCGCCGCTGCGTATATCGAGATCGTGCATGGCGACGATGCCGCGCTGGCTGCCGCTGCCGGTATTCACCAGCTGCTGGCCCTGAGTATCAAGCAGCAAATCCGTGCCTGCCTGTAACAAGCCGCCCTGATTTTCCACTTTACCGCTGAGCAGGCTGAGCAGGCCGCTGCCGCCGTTCAGGACGCCGTCCTGATTATTGACATCGCCAGCGACGATATCCGTCCCGGCTTTACCCGTGAGATCGCCTTTTTGGTTGTTTAGATTACCCGAACGCAGCCTTAGCTTGCCGCCGCTGAACAGGCCACCTGCGGTACCGCTATCGCTGTTATTCAGGCTGTTGCCGTGCGTATCCAGCAGCAGGTCGCCAGCGGCTTCAATTCTGCCCGCGCGGTTGTTCAGCTCGCCGCTGTCCAGCTGTAAAACGCCGCGAGCCCCTAACTGCCCAAGCTGATGGTCGAACGTCTGCTGATGCGTATCTACGGTAACGTTCTGCCCGAGAATGACGCCGCTGCCGCCGTTTATCTGGCCGGTTGAGAGCAGTAGATCGCCGCCTGCAATGATGCCGCCAGTAGTGCCGCTGTCGCTGTTAGTTAGCTGCGCGCCCTGCGTATCCAGCGACAGCGCATCACCTGCCTGCAGCAGACCATGCTGGTTTTCTACCGCGTTGGTTATCAGCTTCAGCGTTTTATCTGCAGCGAGCGTGCCGTGGTTATTGGTTAAAACGCCGCTGTTTATGTTTGCGTCACCCGCTGCCACTATTGCGCCTGTACTGTTATCTGTGTCGCCACTGTTTAACAGCAAATCACCGCCCGCAATAATGCCGCCCGTCTGCGCGCTTTGCTGGTTATCCAGCGCTCCGGATGCAAGCTGCATGTCGCTGCCGGACTGAATACGCCCCGCCTGGTTATTTAATTCGCCGGTCTCCAGCAGCAATGTGCCCGAAGAGCTGAGGATACCGCCCTGATGCTGGAAATCCTGCTGATGCGTGTTAATGGCAATATTTCGCGCCTGGATAAAGCCTTTGCCGCCGTCGATTTCACCCGTCGCCAGTTGCAGATCGCCTCGTGCTACGATACCGCCACGCTCGCCGCTGTCGCTGTTGATCAGGCTTGCGCCGTGCGTGTCCAGCGAAAATTCGTCACCCGCCTGAAGTAAGCCGCGCTGGTTATCTGTCGCGCCAGTATCGAGAGAAAGCGCCCGATCTGACATCAGAACACCATCAGCATTAACCAGCGCTCCGCTGGTGATATTGCTGTCTGAGGCCGCAGCGATTACGCCCCGGCTGTTGTCTGTGTCGCCGCTGGCGATGGTGAGCGTGCCGCCGCTGATTATTCCGGCTTTGCCGCTGTCGGTATTGGTTAACGCTGCGCCGTGGGTATTGATTGCCAGAGCCTGGCCGGACTGAATCAGGCCCGCGTCATTCTTCAGGTTGCCACTGTCGAGGTTTAGCGCGGTCTGCGCCACTATATTACCGCTGGCGTTGTTCAGTTCGCCTGCCTGCGTAGCAACAGAGAGCTGTTTGCCCAGCAGCGTACCGCCCTGGTTGTCCAGCCCAAGACTCTGTGTAGTTAACTGCTGCTGCGCCTCTATACGCCCTTTGGCGTTATCAATGCGCTGGCGCGTTGTCAGCCTGGCTTCGCCGCCTGTGGCAGAGATCACGCCCCGCTCGTTTTTCAGGCTTGAGGCGGAAAGATTCAGGTTATGGCCAGCGAGCATTGAGCCCTGCGTGTTGTTCAGCACCTCATTCGCGCTGACCTGCAAATCGCCCTGCCCGGCAGCCAGTAGCGTGCCGCGACTGTTATCCAGGCTGCCTGACGCTATACGCAAATTGCCGCCGCTTTCGATGCGGCCATCCTGGTTTGCCATCGCGCCTGCCACATCCAGCGCCATTTCGCCCTCGCCGCGCTGCGACAGGATCCCCTGTTGATTATTCAGCGTGTCAGATTTGAGCGTTAACGCCTGCGCCTGGGTATGCCCCTGCGAGAGATCAAGATCGCTGCCGGTTATCTCTAACGCGCCTGCCGACAGGACACTGCCCTGATTGCCGTCCAGCTGCGCGATATTCAGCTTTAATTTGTCATTCCCCGCCAACTGTAGCGTGCCCTGCTGGTTCTCCAGCTGACGCGCATCAAGCGTAAGATTGCTGCCGTTGCCCGCGATCAGGCCGCTGCGGTTATCAATGCTGTCGGCTTTAATAACCGTGTCGCCTTCGTTGACGATGGTACCCTGATTGTTCAGCAAGGCACCGGTATTCAGCGCCAGCGACTGCTGGTTTTGCTGCCGCAGCAGGCCGCGATTGTTGCTGATGTTTTTTGCCGTGACGCTCAGGCTGCCCGCGGAAAGTTTGCCCTCATCATTGTTTAGTTTTGTCGCGGCGCCGATCTGAACCGCTCTGGCGGATAAGGTTGCGCCCGCAGTGCTGACATCGTCCTGTGTAGAAGCCAGCCCAATGCTGTCGGCTGAAGTCTGGCTGCCAGAAAAATCCACCCGGCTGCCCTGAGCCTGAATTTGGTCGTGCGCCAGGTTTTTTCCCTGCGCCCTTAGCTCACCCTGGCTGGTCAGCGACAGATTGCCCGACTGTGTCAGCGCGCCGCTGCCGTCAACGCCTGCAGCCAGTGTGCCCTCGCTCGTGCTCTCAATACGGTTGGCGCTAAGCGTTGCGTTACTGCCCGCGCTAACCAGCCCGCTGTTTCGCAATGTTCCATCTGCCGAAAGCGTCACTGTCTGTTGCGAGAGTATTTTGCCGCTGTTGTTCTGGTCACTTTTACTGGCGATCTGCAAAGCGTCGCTGCTTTGCAGTGTGCCGCTGTTTTCCAGCTTGCCGTCCACGCTCAGCTTCAGCTCACCAGCGCTTGCGCCCAGTTCCCCCGCGTTACGTACGCCCACGCCTTTCTCGGTGCCGGTCAGGGTAATTTTATTAGCGTACATGCCGCCTATTGCCGCTACGTCCAGTGCGAATGCAGGACGTGTAGCTTCATCGCTGGCTTTAACCGCAGTGACGCCGCCATCGGCCGAAACCTGGTTTTTACCGGTAACCACGTTAAGGTCGCGGGCATGAAGTTTGGCGTTGACGGTGACCGACTGCGCGATGATTTGGGTGTAATCGGCATCGCTGTCCTGCAGGCCTTTGCCTTCGATATTGACGCGGCCGCCGTTGACGTCAAACCCTTTAAGCTGGCCATTCTCCATGACTGCCTGGCCAGTGGTCAGGGTATTACGGCTGGCATTGATAAAACCGCAGCCGTTGCAGGTAATGCCAGAAGGATTGGCGATCACTACCGCCGCGCGTTTTCCGGCGACTTCGATAAAGCCGTTGAGCTGGCTGGGATTACGGCTGTTGACCTCGTTAAGGATAACGCTGGCTTCCTGCTTTGACAGCCAGGGATTAGCCGCCACCATGCCGCCCAGCTGCGTGCGCGTGTTCTGATGACTGTTGTTCAGGATGACGCCGCGTCCGTCGACGTCGAGCTGGCTGTATTTATTACGCGATACGCCCTGGCCGTTCGGTGTCTGAATATTGATTTGCGGCAGGCCGTTGGCAGTAGACATTACCGTCGGCTGCTGATTGCCCGGCGCGCTGCTGTCTGCCACGATATTCGCCTGCGCCGGTAGCGCCACGGCGCCTGCTGCCAGCCAAAGCGCAAAACTAAGCGGGTTGATGCGCACCTGCGCTTCCTTACGCGTGGCACGCTGACGGCGACGAGCGGCATGGCCGTAACCGCTGCGGGCAATTTCAGGTACCACCATCAGCATGCCGCGAACTTTATTGAAGATAATGCGATAGCAAAGCTTGTTCATAACGGGCGCAATCCCTTGTCAATGGTGAAATCAGTAATTCCAGTTCAGGCTAAAGCCGAAGGTCACCGGATCGGTTTTAAATCCGGCAGGTTTGGCAAGTGGTATACCGGCAAATAAGTCATAGCTGAGGTTGGCTGGCGTGATAGCGCCGCGCAGACCGGCCACGCCGCCAGCCAGATGCTGTCCGCGCAGCCCGCCCTGGGTAGTACTGTTGCCTGCTACTTCGCCATAGTCAGCGCCCAGGTAAAGTTCCTGCGCCGGAAGCGGCGTCTGCCAGGCCAGCGTGTTTTGTACCGTCCAGCCGCGGCTGGCGCTCAGCGTCCTTTCGCCGTCGAAGCCGCGCACCGTCCAGCGGTTGCCGATAGCGAACTCGTCCTGCGGCGTCAAAGGCGTATTGCTCATCTGCCGACGGTATTGGATGTTGTAACTTAAATGCTGGTTACCCAGTGAGAACGGCGCATTTAGCCCGGCCTGCCAGGTCAATATTTTCGCCAGCGCGGTTGCGTAAGTGGCATCGTCAAAAGATTCTTCCCACGCGGGCAACGCGCCAAACCAGCGGGTGCCGCGCTGATAGCTGACGCCCGCATCCAGCGTGGCCGCGCCAATATAGTGACGATGGGCAAGCCCCAGCCGCCAGGCGCTGGTGCGGCGCTGCTGGCTGACAACTTCGGTATCGTTAATAAAGTTGCGCGATTCCTTTACCAGCACGTCATAAGTTGCCGTGGTTTTCGAGGTGGCGTTGCGATGCAATACCCGGCTGATTTGCAGATCCAGCGAACGGCTGTCGCCTGCATACAGAAAATCCCGGCTATAGCCAGCGACTGTCTGGTGATAGTCGTAGTCGCTGGCGGTCACGCCAAACAGCCACCATCCCAGCGGCACCGAATAGTGCCCCGCCAGGCTTTTGCTGCTTTTTCTGCCCGCAAACCCCAGATCCCGACTGGCCGTCAGGTAAAACAGATCGCTCATTGAAGTAGGGTTATCCAGCGCCAGCATGATACCGCTCTGGTAACGGCCAGTGCTTTCCGTGCCGGAATCGTCCAGCCAGGCACCCAGCCGCCAGAAACGATGCTGTGTGCGCTCGATAACAATGTCGCTTTCGCCAGGTTTATCGCCCGGCTGCAGCGCCATTTTTGCTTCTACGGTCGGCAGGCGCTGCAGGTTTTCCAGCCCCTGTTCAATATCCCGCAGATCCAACAGTTCGCCGTTATGCGCGGGCATGGTGGGATAAAGGCTGACGTAGCGCGATGAGGCGGAAGACAAAATAACGTTGCGTATTTTACCCGGAACGATCAGCAGCCTGAGTTCACCCTGACGCAAGTCCTGCGGCGGTGCCAGAACTCGCGTAGTGACCCAGCCATGATTAATGAGCCGATTTTGCAGCAGGCTCATTAGCTGGTTGATGCCCTGTACGCCCAGACAGTGTCCGACTGCCTGACTGGCCAGCCGCTGTAAGGGCACCCAGTGTGGCAACGCCTGCTGGCCAGAAAGGCTGACCCGGTTAATCACAAAGCAAGGGTGTTCCGCCGGGAAAGCCAGCCGGGAAGGAGCCGGAACGGGATCGGCAAGACGGATATCGGGTGCCTGCGGCGTCAACTTTTGCTGCCGGGCTTTCTGCTGTTCCTGCTGATGCTGTAGCTGTTCATCGCCTGGCGCAGCCTGAGCGCCGGCCAGCCAGATAAGGGTGCCCGCAAACAGCACCGCAGAAAGGCGGCTTTTTTCTTTTCCCTGCATAATTTTCCCGGCCACTTAATTTGTAACAAAATGTGTTAACTGCGTTTTTATGCGCACATTATGCACCTGACCTGAGAAACATCAAGTAAAAACTAGCGAAAAATTTACGTATTCCTTACAATGCTAAGCGACACCGGTAAGCTAAATAAGTAATTTAACTTACTAATTTGATTTAAGTGATGCCGCTTGCGTAAAACTAAAACAGAATACCTGAACTCATCAAAATGCTGATGCGTGCCTCGAACCGGGATTACCTGACTGAAAAGAAAGGAGCTTGTAAGAAAGGGATTTGGGCTTTACTGATTTTATAAAAGAGTAATGAGGATTTCATAATCGCATTTAAGATTAAACGCCAGGAAAGAAGCGCTCGGTAATTAAATTTAGCTTAAGTAATAACCTTAAGGAATCATCTGATTCAGAAGAAAAGGGAGGGTGTCAATACTAAAATTAAAGGATTAGGAAAAAGATTAAACCCTACTGCTTTAATCTTTCTGCCTGTCGAAGCCGCGTATAAGACGGCTGCGTTATGCTGCATAACGATGCGGCTATCTGATACCAGTGAACTGGTCTTTTTATCGGGTAAAAGGCCAAAAAAAAGCCCCATCTGCAAAGATGAGGCTGGATTTCGTGCTGGGAGGCTGTTTACGCCTGGTTCTGACCGTTAAGGATCAGTTGCCCATCGCTGTTTAGCGGAATACGGGTACCGGGATCGTTATCCATCCGGATTTTGCCCTGCTGGTTGCCGATTTTGTAGGTTACGTCGTAGCCCAGGGTTTTTTCCTGCTTGTCGTAAACAGTCTTACAGCGCTGCTCGGTGGTGGTGTAGGTATCGCGATCCTGCATGGCGCCCTGCACCTGATTACCGCCGTAGCCGCCAGCCAGCGCGCCTGCTACGGTAGCGACATCTCTTCCTCTTCCGCCACCGAACTGGTGGCCCAGCACGCCGCCCGCGACCGCGCCCAGCACGGAACCGGCAATACGGTTTTCATCCTGTACCGCGCGCCTGTGGGTCAGCGTAACGTTGCGGCACTCCTGACGCGGATTTTTTGTGGTCTCTTTGATTGGCGTAGCGGAGAGCACCTGAGCGAACTGTGGCCCGCGATCGAACACGTTCATTCCCGCCACGGCGGCGACGCCCAGCGCGGCCGCTACCCCAATTCCAATACCTGCCAACATTGATTTATTCACAGGGCTGCCTCCTGAAACGGTTATCGCGCATCTTTAACCGTTGCCCGCCAGGGGCGTACGCGACGCGCTTTGTCCGTTAAAGTTTGCTTATCAGGACCAGTTATGACAATAAGAATTCAGGACGAAATAATCGTTTAAAGTCAAATGCAAAAGCTTTTAAGAGAGTTCCTAGGGCGGGCTGAGACAGAAGAAAGGCTTATAACAGCGGGGCCGCTATAAGCCTGATTACTTTACCTGGGGCGGATCTAACTTAGTGCAGTTTGAGACGCGGGCGAATTACGCGGTTGATGCTGCCGACCAGCATCATCAGACCCGTTTTAAAATAGCCGTGCAGCGCCACCTGATGCATACGGTACAGCGAGATGTAGACAAAGCGTGCGATACGCCCTTCTACCATCATAGAGCCGCGCATCAGGTTACCCATCAGGCTACCTACCGTACTGAAGCGTGAGAGCGAGACCAGCGAGCCGTGATCTTTATAGACATAAGCTTTTTGTTCGCGCCCTTTCATTTGCGCAAGGATATTGTCCAGCACACGCGATGCCATCTGGTGGGCAGACTGCGCGCGAGGAGGAACAAAACCGCCAGACGGCAGCGCACACGAAGCGCAATCGCCAATCGCGTAGATATCCGGATCGCGGGTTGTTTGCAGCGTCGGCTGCACCACCAGCTGGTTGATGCGGTTGGTTTCCAGGCCGCCAATCTCTTTCATAAAGTCCGGCGCTTTGATGCCTGCGGCCCAGACCATTAGATCGGCGTTGATAAACTCGCCCGATTTAGTGTGCAGGCCGTTTTCATCGGCGCTGGTAACCATAGTTTGGGTCAGCACGCGCACGCCTAATTTGGTTAATTCCTGATGCGCGGCGGTAGAGATACGCGGCGGCAGTGCAGGCAGAATGCGCTCGCCTGCTTCCACCAGCGTTACGTTCAGCGCGCTATTGTTCAGGCCCTTATAGCCATAGCTGTGCAGCTGTTTTACCGCGTTGTGCAGCTCGGCGGAAAGCTCCACGCCGGTTGCGCCACCGCCGACGATAGCGATATTGACCTTCTCCTGGCTGCCTTCGCTGGCGGAGAATTTCAGGAAGAGGTTCAGCATTTCGTTGTGAAAACGGCGCGCCTGATGCGGATTGTCCAGGAAGATGCAGTGATCTTTCACGCCCGGCGTGCCGAAATCGTTGGAGGTACTGCCCAGCGCCATTACCAGCGTGTCGTACGCCAGCTCGCGCTCGGGTACCAGCAGCTCGCCCTGCTCGTTGCGGATTTCCGCCAGATGCAGTTTTTTGTTATCACGATCGATTTCGGTCAGCGTGCCCAGCTGAAACTGGAAATGGTGATTACGGGCGTGGGCAAGATAGCTCAGCGCGTCAATCCCTTCATCCAGCGATCCTGTGGCTACTTCGTGCAGCAGCGGCTTCCACAGATGGCTGTGATTGCGATCCACCAGGGTTATTTCCGCCTTTTTCTTCCTTCCCAGTTTCTGACCAAGCTGCGTCGCCAGCTCAAGCCCGCCGGCTCCTCCGCCGACAATAACGATCTTCTTCATTGGTGTAGTCAAACGACCCCCTTAAATTGTGAACCAGTCGTTAATTAAAGGTTAAATAATATCCTTAATTAACATAGGGTTGGCGATTTATTCGCTATCTACAGGCAGAATAGCATGGGGAAATTCGGTCGTCCTGTAAAAATTGATATGGGTCAATTTTTTTCAACTATTTCTTATCAGGATGCTGTTTTAATTAATAAATTTCATCCGGCTTTTGCTGCATTCATTTTGCCGCCTGATAAAAAACAGGCTTACATCAGCTATTTTATTTCTCTTTAAGGAATTATCAGGAATAGATGCTGGAAAAATCAACGTTGGTATAGTCGATAAATTTCCCTCAATAACTGAGGTGCTTATCGGTTTTCAAATCCCTTATTTAAATCGTGGATTTATAACCGTGTTGGCTGCTGAAAACCGCGCTTTACTTAGCCTGATATTGATTATTTACAGCTCAGATAATTGTGTGCAGCGCAAAAAAGACGTTAAATATACTTAATAAATTGCGAATAAAAATACGCATCCCATGCTGATTCACATGGTTTTATTTCAGCACTGTCGCCAGTTTCTTCTGTCAATATACAAAAACGTAATCATCAACCGCTTTTTTTCATCTTTAATTCCTTAAGATCCCCTTAAGATTTACTCGTTAATGTAATCAGATAATGGAATGGGGGACAGGAATGAAAATGCTTAACGCCCTGATGGCACGGAATCGTAGCTGGGTGCAGCAGCAGAAAAGCCGCGATCCGCACTACTTTATTAATCATGTTTCCGGCCAGCAGCCGCAGGCGCTGTGGATTGGCTGTTCCGACAGCCGCGTGCCCGCCGAGGTGCTGACCTGCGCCCATCCTGGCGAGCTTTTTGTACACCGTAATATCGCCAGCATGGTGCTGGAAGACGATGAAAGCCTGATGAGCGTTTTGCAATACGCTTTGCAGGAACTGGGGATTTCAACGGTAATTTTATGTGGTCATTACGGCTGCGGCGGCGTGCTGGCGGCGCTTGAGCGCCAGCAGCGCCAGACTTTGCCCGCAGAGGATCCTTTAAGTAGAAAATTACAGCGCCTTTATCAATCGCTGAAGCGCTATATGAATCTTTACCAACCCGATAAAGAGATTACGCAAACCAGCGCCAGACAGATTGCTGAATACCACGTGATGGCGCAAACGCTGAATTTAATTAACTGCTGGCCGATTAAAGAGGCGCAGCGACAGGGAAAAGAGATCGCTATTTTCGGCTGTATTTATGAGCTGCACAGCGGCCGTTTAAAAAAACTGGTTTAAAAGGATTTTTATGATGATAACGCTGCAAACTGTTCGTTCCGATATTCTGGCAGGCACGGTCGTTTTTCTGGTGGCTTTGCCGCTGAGTCTGGGGATTGCTCAGGCCTGTGGTTTACCCCCTTTTGTCGGTCTGCTGACCGGCGTGGTCGGCGGTATTGTGGTAACAATATTTAGCCCTTCTCGTTTTGCGGTAAGCGGCCCGGCGGCCGGGCTGGTCACAGTGGTGGCTGGCGCGATGGAGTCGCTCGGCAGCTTCTCGCTGCTGCTGAGTGCGCTGGTGCTGGCGGGCGCGCTTCAGCTTCTCGCTGGTTTTTTACGGGCGGGACGCTGGATTTGCCTGGTGCCGGGATCGGTGATTCAGGGCATGATGGCCGCTATCGGGCTACTGCTTATTTTGCAGCAGACGCCCGTCGCGCTGGATACCGACGGCGACTCGGTAACGAAAATTATCTCTCCTGATTCGGTGCTGGTCGCGCTGGGGGCTTTGCTTATCCTCGCCCTGTGGCAAACCCGGTTTATCAAGCGCAGCCGCTTTTTGGGGCGGATCCCTGGCGCGCTGATGGCCGTTCTGTGGGGCAGCCTGATGGTGTTAACCAACGACTATCTGGTTCCGGGGTCGCTAGCCGATCTGGATCGCCTGAGTCTGCCAGAGATTGATTCTTTTTCCGAAGTGGCGGCACAGTTCAGCCATCCGGAATTTAGCGCTTTCTGGCGCAACGGCGCGGTCTGGCTGACGGCAGTTACTTTGGCGCTGGTTGCCAGCCTGGAGACGTTGCTTAGCCAGGAAGCGCTGCAAAAACTCTGTCCGCAGCAACCCCAGCCTTCCGCTGATAAAGAGCTGCTGGCGCAAGGTGTCGGCAATATGCTGAGCGGTTGTTTGGGCGGTCTGCCCATTACTGCCGTGATCGTACGCAGTTCCGTTAACGTCAACGCTGGCGCACGCAGTAAGTTCTCGGTTTTACTCCATGGCCTTCTGCTATTCTGCTGCGGCCTGTTTTTTGAAACGCTGTTAAATACTATTCCGCTGGCAAGCCTGGCGGCCATTTTGATGTATACAGGCTACCGGCTGGCTCATCCGGAGCTATTTCTGCGCCAGTGGCGGCTCGGCGCGGTGCAGTTTATTCCTTTTATCGTTACCGCCTCGGCTATTGTTCTTACCGGCATGCTGACTGGCCTGGCGCTGGGTATGTTATCGCAGCTGCTTTGCAGCACCTGCGCCAGCCATCGTAGCGCTATTCAGTTAAGCAGCTACAGCAATCATTTTGTGATCCGCTTTAATCAGAACCTGACTTTTCTACACAATGCGCGGCTAAGAGATCTGCTGGCGAAGATCCCTGATAACAGCGTCGTCATTGCCGAGTATGAAAGCGCGGAATATATGGACAGAGATATCTGGCTGACGCTGGCAGCGTTTAGCGAAGCGGCGGCGGCTCGTGGAATTATGCTTGAACGCTGGCCCAGGGCAGAGGATCCGCAGCTGGTGGATGGCGGCGTTCATTAATCCGCTCAGGTGGCCGAGGCGCTGTTTTACGTTGTCCGATGGTGTGAAAGCGTTGACAGCAGAGATAAAAAAAACGGAGCGGCTTTTACGCCGCTCCGGTTAGCTGCTGACAGGCTTAGCCATATTGAGAGGAAGCCCAGCCGGTCGGATTTTGCTGCGGCAACGTGAGCTGCGTAATGCCTTCCGCCTCGTTAGCCGCGTCGCCGCCGTCATCGCTATCCAGCATCATAAACTGGGCGGACATTTGCTGAAGTAATAATACAGAGGGTGTTGTCCCGACTGATTCTGCTACAGGTAACGGAATACCGTGTTCAACGTTGCTGATAAGATCTTCTTTAAGCCATACTGTGCCATCGTCAAAACGCACCGCGTCTATCGCATCGCCGCTGGTGCCGTCCTTCCAGAAAAAGTAGTCGACGCGCACCTTGTCCGTTGTGTCCTTCAGATAGAAAAAGAGGTTATTACCGCTGCGCTCGATAGCCACCTCGTCCGGCCGGATGCCGTCGGTGAACTGCAGCACGTCCGTTTTGTTTGCGCCCGCGTCGTTGTTGTAAATCGCGTCGTAGCCGTCGCCCCGGCCAAACACGTAGGTGTCCGAACCCGCCCCGCCGTACAGGCTGTCGTTGCCTTTGCCGCCAATCAGCACGTCGTTGCCCGCGCCGCCTTTAAGCGTGTCGTTGCCCTCATTGCCGATTAAAGCATCGTTAAGATTTCCTCCGGTTAAGCTATCATTACCGTTTCCGCCTTCGGTAAATTTCTCAACCCCGATATTTTCAATGACTTCTTTATAGTCAGGATCGTAAATAAAATAGTTATAGAGCAGATGGCGTAGCTTTTGCGCTTCTACCAGATCCGTTGCGCTAAGTGCTTCAACGTAGCTATCGAAACGATCAAACTGCCACAGGGGATATCCGTAAATATCCGTCTGCTGCGAATAAATCAAGTCAAATGCTTCTTTATAAGTTGTTTGCGCCAGTAACACGGCTTCTACATAGCGGGAGAATGTCTGGAATTCGTTTTCCAGAAAGGCTACATCCAGCTTTCTGACATCGTTACCGTAGGGATAGGCAACACCAGAAGCCGCCTCGAGGAGCGCCATTTTGCGAGCATCAAAAACTGTTCCTCTGCTGTCTGTTTCTACAGCATCTACCTGTCCCCAGTGAAATAATATCTCTTCAAGCAGACCGGATTTCCGGGCTGATGTTGGATCGGCCACAAAACTTTCTATCAGCTTTAATAATTCTTCATCCTGCGTCATCGCAATATGCAGATTGAATATGTTTCCAAATCCACGCACATAGGGTAAGGCCTTAGCCCGATCGGAGACTTTATAATCACCTGTCGGAACAGTCAGACCTGGTCGAATCTCGAACCAGACGTCCGCTGACTGGCCTTTAGCGCCGTCGGTATAAGTGATTTCCCCTGTTTGCCGGTGCGCGTTGCCATTTTCATCTACCGTGCTGGATCTTTTATATGTTGTGCCGATTGCAGCGACGCCTGCTTCCTGCAAGGACATCAGTTCTCCGCTATCGACCATGCCGTTACTATTTTTGTCCTGCCAGACCTGCAGCATATGATAAAGACTATCCTCTTTATCGATAACTTTATCACCATTCTCATCGTATTCAGCCAGAAGCTGATAGCCATTGCTGGCCTGAGTGCCATCTTTTAAATAAGCATTATTACCGAATAATTCGCTGCCGCCGTTAATATTGCCATCACCGTTTCTGTCCCAAACCAGTAAGCCGTCATCGTGACCTACCCAGCCTGAGCTTTCTGCGAAAGCATTGTTGTCATGATCGAAATAAATGCCTTTAGTTCTTGCCTGTGTCTCAATACCATCACGATCCAAATCTAAAATAATTGGACTTGTAGGAAGAGGCGGGACTGGAGAAGGGCCTTCGCTGTTGGGTGAAGGCGGGATCGGATCTGATACACCAGGAGAGTCATCTCCGTTGTCATCATCCTCCGGTTCATCCTTATCATCGGAAGGTCCGTCATCATCATCATCGGGCTTATCATTCGACGGCTCTTCATTGGTTGATATATCATCAACCGCAGGTTCATCGTGCTGCGATGTATTATCTTCTAAAGATTCATTGGGCTCTGATGCATTATCCTCCGAAGGTTTATCTTGCTCTGAAGTATTTTCTTCCGGTGATTCGTCTCGCTCTGACGTGGCATCCTCTGAAGATTTATCTTGCTCTGAGGTATTTTCTTCCGGTGATTCGTCTCGCTCTGACGTGGCATCTTCTGAAGGTTTATCTTGCTCTGATTTAGCATCTTCCGGAGCTTCATCTTGCTGCGACGCATTTTCTTCCGGAGATTTATCAGGCTCTGTTGTAGCCTCTTCCGGAGACTCGTCTTTTTCGGATGCGTGATCTTCCGAAGACTCATTTTCCCGTGAGGTACCGCTGTTATTTGGTGAACCGCTATCCTCTGTACCACCATTTCCCGAATTAACGCTATCATCATCAGGAAGCTGCTCTTCATGGTGAGGAAAATCAATATCGTCATCACCGATTGTTGTGACCTCTTCAGATGACGGACCATTACTCTCTGGTGCGCTATCTTGTTTTGAGGAGCTATCCTCTTCCGATGAACCATCATCTTCTGAGGCGCTGTTGCCTCCTGTTCCGGCACTACCACCGGGCACGCTGCCAGCGTCATGTCCTGATGAATTATCTATATCCTTTAGCATATTTTTAACAATGGCTTCCACATTGTCAAAATGATGTTCATAAGCATCAATTCCAGCCTGGACGGCTGAATACCATACCAGGTAGCCCGCTGCCGCCAGATTGGCTCTTGAAAGTGCGGCGACTGCAGTCTCGCTCAGCACTGGTCCTAAAGAAGCTTCCATCGCCGTACCAACATAGGATGCTACATTAACTAAATCCGCCTGTTGCTCAATAACGCTGCCCCGATCGTTGACCAGCCGATCTAAAGACTCTTTTGCCCCCTGCGCATTATATACTGTAGTAAATAATCCCAGCATGTTGCTGGGTTGAGAGAACTTCTCAAGGCCAGAAGCGGCCTCTGCATCAAGTTCTTTTGCCGCCAGACTTAGTGAAAAAAGAAATTGATTCCTTGTATAATTTTCAAAACCATCTGCCGAAGCTTCATTGTCGCCAGTTTTACTCAGGATGTTTTCTTCACTGTTCATTAAAACCTCTATCGTCCGTAATTGAATCGTCTTATAATATTCATATAACAGCAATAATGAATCCCATTAATTGAAATAGTAATTCCCAATAAAATAATAATTAATAAGCATATCAAACACAAATCATGATTACGTATTTATGTAGCAATAAATAACAAAAATGTAAAGAATAAAACAGCATTTATCTTATAACATTGCATACTACTGGATTAATTATCTTTAGGGTTATTTAGCGGTATCATTGAGAAATTACACATATGCAGATTTTTATATAAATTAGCTACCTCGCTCCCTATAAGACACCTTCTACCTTGTATCTCCTTGAATAAAATATATTATCCATGTGTTCATGGCTGCACTAATTTAAGATGATTTTCCTAAAAACCCGGAAAAAGGCAATGATATTCAGTGCTATTTAAAAATACTGAAACTATTAGTTACGCTTTCTAAAAAACGCAGATTACTGTATTTAAAATCAAGCTAAGGAGATATATTTGTTTTATCCCTGAATCTTATCTTTAGAAAAACCCATTGATTACAATGAAAAAAATAAAAATCATATAATAATTAGCCCGTGTATAAACTCAGGCTATTACCGGAAAAATCTCTACCCCAGCGTCTTAAACGCCTTGATCCGCTGTAGATGCGAGGTGATATCTTTAAATTTATGCCCCTGGACGTCGTCCCAGACGATTTCATAATAGCTGCCCAGTGCCTGTGCGCTACGCTGGCTGTCCAGCGCCTCGTCCTTGCGGGAAAGGATGGTCAGGCAGCGATCGCGGTTTTTCTCGCGAAAGTTGCTTACGCATTTAGTGGCGATATCAGCATATTCTTCAGGTCGGTTTATCTTGCCCTGCATGTTTTCTTCCGGCCACAGGTTGGGATTAAACATTACCTGGCGAATGTCGTTGAGGAAACCGATGCGCTCGGCCCAAAAGCCGCCTAAACCCACGCCGCAAATCAGCGCCCTTTCATCGTCGCTGCTGCGCAGGAGCTTGTCGGTCTCTTTCAGCAGATATTGCATATCATGTTTGGGATGCAGGGTGCTGTAGCTTAACAGCCGCACATCCGGATCGATAAACTGTAGCTGTAGGACTTTCTCGTGGTTGCCGGGACTGGTGGAATCAAAGCCATGCAGATAGATGATCATCGTTTTCCCCTGTGATTTACCTCGGTCTCAATTTTCCCCGGACGTCACATCCGGGGTAATTTTCTAACGCTGCTCCAGCCAGCGCGTTTGCAGCGTGCTCAGCGCCTGGCTGCTCTCTTTCCAGCGTGGCGAAGCCTGTAGCTGCTGACGCGTAAAGTTGCCTCTATGATACAGCTGCGTTGCACGCTCAGCATTGATCGGTGACAGGTTATCCAACACGCTAACGGCGCCGTCACGATTGTTGCAAACCAGGATCATATCGCAGCCCGCATCCAGCGAGGCCTGACCGCGCTCGGCATAGCTGCCCATGATCGCTGCGCCTTCCATCGAAAGGTCATCGGAGAAGATCACGCCGTTAAAGCCCAGTTCTTTGCGCAGCACTTTTTTCAGCCAGTGCGAAGATCCGCTGGCCGGACGCGGATCTACCTGAGTATAGATAACGTGTGCAGGCATAACCGCATCCAGCATTTTTTCGTCTATCAACTGCTTAAAGATCTGCATGTCGTGCTGACGAATAACCTCTTCAGGGCGATCGTCGCGCGGCGTCTCTTTATGCGAATCCGCGCTGACCGCGCCGTGACCGGGAAAATGTTTGCCGGTGGTTTTCATACCCGCTTCGTGCATGCCGTTGATAAAATGCCGCGCCATTTGCAAAGCAATCGCCGGATCGTCATGGAAACTCCGCTCGCCGATTGCCGCACTGCCGTGACCAATATCCAGTACCGGCGCGAAGCTGATATCGATATCCATCGCGATCATCTCGGCAGCCATCAGCCAGCCAGCTTCCTGCGCCAGCCTGGCCGCTTCGGCTTCGCTATTCAGGGCTGAGAAAGACTGCATGGCAGGTAAGCGCGTAAAGCCTTCACGGAAGCGCTGCACGCGGCCGCCCTCCTGATCGACAGCGATCACCAGCCGATGGCGCGAGGCCGTGCGGATCTGCCTGATTAGCTCCTGAAGCTGCTCAGGATCGTGATAGTTGCGGGTAAACAGGATCAGGCCGCCCACCAGCGGATGCTGTAATATTTCCCGCTCTTCCGCGTCCAGCTCGTAACCGAGCACATCTAACATTACCGGTCCCACAAATTACCTCTTATGATCGTACCCGCTGCCAGGCCTGCGCCGCCAGCGTATAAAATGTTTTTTCACCGCTCTGCTGCCAGCGCAATTCATACCAGCTGGCCGCCAGTAGCTGCAGCCAGGGCTGCCAGCGCGCCATCTGCCGCCGCAGCACTGTCGCCTCCAGCCGTTGCAAAGCGGCATACTCATCGATTAGCGCTGTCTCATCAACGGCGCTCAGCGCATTGCCGCTCACCGCCGCCGCCAGTTCCAGCGCAATATCGCCATCGCTGGCGTATTCCCAGTCAATCAGCCGCAGCCTGTTCTGCTGCTGTATCAGATTGCCCGGATGAACATCCATATGCAGTAACGCCAGCCGCAGCGGTTTTGGCTCGCCGTGGCGACGCAGTTGATGCAGCGCGCGCAGCCAGCCATGATGCCGCCGCGCTGGCTGGCTTAGCTGCCAATAGCGCTCCAGCAATTTTTGCATTTGCAAAGGGTAACCGCTTAGCGGCTGCTGATGAAGCCGCGCCAGCTCGCTTGCCAGCACACCGAGCCTCTTAACAAAAGCCGATTCGCTTAGCGGTTCGCCAGGCTGCCAGCCAAGCAGCAGCCAGCTATCGGCATAGCCGTAAGCAGCTGGTGCCAGATCTTTACCGGCAAGCTTGCGCAAAATACGGTACTCCCGCTGGCGATCTACGCCGGGGATCGGATTATCCTGCCGCTGATGGCGGGCCAGCATCGTTAGCTTCTCCAGCTCTACCTTTGCGGTCAGCCCCGTCAGGCCGGAAAGCGGATAAAAAGAACCGGCGGATCGCTCCGCCGGAAATCGTTGTTTAATCAGCCTTGCCAGCGCGGGATCAATGCTGTACGACACCGCTGCCCGACCAGATAATTTCGCCGGTTTGCACCAGCATCAGCTGCATCTGCAGCTCTGGCGATTTTATATCGCCCTGCGCGTTGGTATAGAGCACGTACTGTGCGCCAACGTAACGAGCCAGACCAACCGCTTTGCTACGCGATCCCAGGCTATCCTCGGCAGAAAGGCCCAGCGTCTGTTTAGCCGTGGCAAGCTGTTCCGGCGCCACCAGTTTGAACTGAGTGTTGTTCTGCAACGCGCTTTGCAGCGCGGCAGTGGCTTTCGCACGCTGCAGGCTGCCGTTGGTGCTGTTTTTTACGCCGTCGATCAGCAGCACGCTGCCGGGCGTTACGCCGTCCGCCTTTAACATTTGCGCCACCAGCGGTGTAACGCTGGCGTCCCAGTTAATGGTCTGCATTTTCGGCGGCTGCGGCACCGTTTCTACCGGCGGCGGCTGGGTCGGCGTCGGTACAGGCTGCGGCTGCTCTGGCACCGTCTGGGCCGGTTCAACCGGCGCTGGCTGCTGCTGCTGTTGCAGCACACAGCCGCTCAGAACCAGCGCCAGTAACATCACGCCCGAGAGTTTAGTTATTTTCCTTTCCACGCATTAATCTCCTACAGATACAGGTAAAGGCGAACCTTGCTGGCCGTCAGGTTACCCGTTTGCGACGATATTTCAACACTGCTATGCGGCGCGACCCTTACCGTACGGGGCGCTTCAAAGGGGAGGATTTCCAGCCCTTTATCGTCATACCAGTAAAAACGGTAGTGCAGCGTAACGGGCTTTTCCTGCTGATTATAAAGCTGGGATACAGCGCGCTGCTGCCCTTCGCGCACGGAGATCACGGGTTTATCGGTAATAATGCCAGCCGACAGCACCGAGGATTCCATAACCAGCGACTGCGAAGTATCAATAACGGTGCGATCGCTGCTGCAGCCGCTTAACAGTGCCAGCATAACGCCCAGAGCAAATATCCGCTTCATAATGACCCTGTTATGTTATTCAGCCAGCATCGGGCCTAATGGACGTCCGCCAAGCAGGTGCAGGTGGATATGATAGACCTCCTGACCGCCGTGCTGGTTACAGTTCATAATCAGACGATAGCCATCTTCGGCGATGCCTTCGTCTTTGGCGATTTTTGCCGCCACCACGATCATCCGGCCCAGCGCGGCTTCATGTCCTGCAACCGTGTCGTTAGCGGTCGGGATCAGGATATTCGGCACCACCAGAATGTGCGTTGGCGCTTTTGGCGAGATATCGCGGAAGGCGGTGACCAGCTCATCCTGGTAAACGATGTCGGAAGGAATTTCGCGACGGATAATTTTACTGAAAATGGTTTCTTCAGCCATGGTGCATGTCCTTTAGCTACGAGTTGGATTACGGCAGTATGAGCGAGATATTTGTTTTCTTTCAACCTTCCGCTGCTTTTTCTTTGCCTGCCTGCTGTTTTTCGCGCCGTCCGGCCACTGATTTGCTCTCCTTTGGCCTGCTGGTGAGCACAGGCTAAAAATCCAGACTGCGGCCCAACAGGCAACACCGGCAAAGGGGTAAGCGGACCTTGAAGCATTCAGGGCAAATGAGACGAAAGCATGGAGATAAACAGTCAGTCATGCTGGCAGGCATAAAATAACAAGCAGAATGATAATAGCCGTATACGTATTATCGGCAAGTAGATCTGATACTTGAAAAATAAATAAGTTTTATTGAAAAGATAACTTTATTACAGAGATAATAAATAAAAAGCAATTTGCGCAGCCGCGATTTTATTTACTGTAATTTAGCGGAGTTATTATCTGCCTGGTCTCCAGTGATTATTTCATCGCCGGTGTCTCTGGCCTTGTAATTAAGGATAATTAAATGATTAATTTTTCGACTGACGAGGCGGAGAATTCTCGTCACAGCCCTGTCCAGCCTAACCGATTCGCCCTACGTGAACAGCGTTTGCAGGCGCTGATGGAGAGCTGTCAAAGCCAGATACTGCAGCAGTTAATTGGGCCATTCGGTCTTAACAGCGCGATGTTTACCGATAAGGACGGTGGAAATGTTACGACTACCCACAATTTTGAAAAAGGCGTAGTAGCTACTGAGGAGGATAAAAATCGGCAACAGAGTTGGGTCGATACTAATAGCGGTGGTTACGATAGAAAATCTTATGATAGCGAGCTACCAGGCAAACGCAAGACGTTATTTAATAAAGATGAACCCATTATCTCTGCCTATACCGGTAATGAACTGGCGCGAGACGGTACTACTCACCTCGACCATGTTGTTTCTGCTAATCGAATTGAAGCAGACAGCCGTAGCAATTTATTTATGACTCAGGCGCAACGGGTGGCTATGGCTAACAATCCCAAAAACCTCGTTGCCGCCGAAAGTCATATTAATCAGTCCATGCAGGAAAAGGAGAAAAATGAGTGGGCTGATAAAGTGCGTACAAAAGGTAAAGGAAAAGGCCTGACTAACGCCGAGCATTTCGGCATTGACAGTGAAAAGCTTCAGCAGACGGCCAGTACCGCTGAAGCTCATGTCAGCGCCGAAGTACGGATAGCGCAGCTAAAAAAGCAAGGCGTGGAGCTGGTGAAAACCGGCGCGGATCAGGCGATGTATAGCGCGCTTCGCCAGGCTTTGGGGATTGCATTGCACACGCTGGTTAACCAAACTTTTATCGAACTAAAGCGGCTTTACAGCGATGCTGCGAAAGATAACCTGATTGACCGGCTGACTGCCGCGCTCAGACGCGTGGTAGATAAAGTCATGTCCAAACTGCGCGCCATGCTGGACGCGGCCGTAAACGGTTTATTCCAGGGATTTATCAGCAATCTGCTGACCTTCCTGATCAATAATTTTATCACTACAGCAGCGAAAGTCGTGACGGTGATCCGCGAAGGGACAGCGGGCCTGTGGAAAGCGATAAAAATGCTGATCGCTCCGCCGCCCGGGCAGTCGGCTATCGACACCGCGCGCGCCGTCACAAAAATTCTGGCTGGAGTGGTGACCACCTCGCTGGGGCTAATGTTTGAAGAGGCTATTAAAGGCTTCCTGGCCAGTATTCCCTTGCTGCTCCCGTTGGTAAATATTCTTTCGCCTGCGATCACAGCGATCCTTACCGGGATTGTTTCGTCGCTGGTGGTATATGGCCTGGATCGGTTTTTCGACTGGCTTTCTCAAACCGATACAGAACGTTTGCAGGCAATGGAAAATGGCCTGGACGTGGTTAAAGAAAATACGCAGAGGATGGCAAACTGGCTGGAGCTGCAGTTTCAGAGCGCCGTAAACTATCGCGAGATTGACGCTGATTATCAGCTCATTGCGACCCGTCTGAGCACTGTCCATGAAATGCAGAGCGAAACCGAAGCCAGCCAGCGCTTGCGGGTAAAGGCTAATCAACAGTTCAATCAACAGCTGGAAACTACCATCAACACGCTCGGACATGCCGAGACAGATGTTATGCAGCTTCTGGAAAATTATCTGGCAGGAGATCCTCATTAATGGATGTTATTAAAGATTTGGCAGAAGTACATTTGTCGGAAGCGATGCTTCGGCAGGTTGATGTTCCTGGACTGCTGAAAAGCTTCAAGGAAGATTATGACAAGCTGGATAATCTCAAAAAAGACCGGGCGAAGCATGAGGCGCGCCATGCGGTTTCCCGCTGGTGGAATTCCGATGAGCTTGACGTTGCGCAGCTGAATGCGGCTGAGCTGCATGCCAGTTTTGCGAAAAAGCTGGGGCAGCTGATGATGATCTCTATCGCTCAGTCGCAGCTGCTAAATGAACAGCAGCAGCAGTTGCAGCGCCAGCAAACCAGCATTAAAAAGCAGACCTGCGATATCGCCGAAGCTAATGAGGTAATTAGAGAGCAGCAGGGGATGCTGGCAGAACAGCAGCAGTCGCTAGAGAATTTAATTTCCGACTATTTTGAACTCAAAGGACTGACAGCCGAAGGCGCGAAGCAGCTAATTCTTATTGCACAGGAAGTCAAACAGACAAAAGAGAAGCTGCTGATGGCCTTTGACGAAAAACTGGAGGCCGCGGAAAAGCTCAGGCTACAAAGCGAACTACGCCTGCAGCAGCAGGAGATCGCCTTTTTACAGCAGCGCCAACTGATGCATGACGAGGCGGAAGCGCTAAAACGCCATGTCGCCAGTGAGATCGCTAGCCAGCAAAAAATGGCGAGTGAAGAGCTTGAGGCGGTGCGGCAGCAAACGGAAGTGGTTTGTCAGAGCCTCCAGCAGCGCTATGAACAGGATATCAACGAAGTGCGGCAGCAGTATGAACAGGCTTTTTCCGTACAGCAAATAAAAATGACGCGACTGCGGCGGCTTGCTATGGGCAGCCTGGCCATCGGCATTATCGGGCTGGCCTGGCTGGGATGGTTAAGTCGCGCCCTGTATGCCGGTTAAGAGCGCGTGATTCAGTAAAATACAACCATAAAAAACCCCACTATGAAGTGGGGTTTACTGATGCTTATGTCAGCGCTTTCGCTTCGTTATTCTTAGCTGTTGCGGATATAGTCATCCATCTCGGTTTTCAGGTTATCGGACTTGGTGCCGAAAATAGCCTGCACGCCGGAACCTGCTACCACCACGCCTGCCGCGCCAAGCTGTTTCAGCCCTGACTGGTTCACTTTGGAAACATCCGCCACGCTCACGCGCAGACGTGTGATACAGGCATCAAGGTTAGTGATATTTTCTTTTCCGCCGAAAGCGGCGACCAGGTTGGCAGCCATTTCGTTAGAGGCACCTGCCGTTTGCGTTGCTGCCACATCTTCACGGCCCGGTGTTTTCAGATTGAGTTTGGCAATCAGCACGCGGAACACGCTGTAGTAGATCAGGCCGTAAATGATGCCGACGATTGGGAACAGCCAGATACGGCTGCTGTTGCCGCTCAGCACCACAAAGTCGATCAGGCCGTGCGAGAAGCTGGTGCCGTCGCGCATGCCCAGCAGAATACAGATTGGGAAAGCCAGACCGGCCAGAATGGCATGGATCACGTACAGGATCGGCGCCACGAACATAAAGGAGAATTCGATAGGTTCGGTAATGCCGGTCAGGAACGAGGTTAGCGCGGCGGAGATCATGATGCCGCCCACTTTCGCACGGTTTTCTGGTTTAGCTGAATGCCAGATAGCAATTGCCGCCGCAGGCAGACCGTACATTTTGAACAGGAAGCCGCCGGAGAGTTTGCCCGCGGTTGGATCGCCCGCCATATAGCGCGGAATATCGCCGTGGAAAACCTGACCCGCTGCGTTGGTGAATTCGCCGATCTGCATCTGGAAAGGAACGTTCCAGATATGGTGCAGGCCGAACGGCACCAGAGAACGCTCGATAACGCCGTAGATACCGAAAGCCACTACCGGGTTCTGATAGGCGGCCCACTGTGAGAAGTCCTGAATCGCCGTGCCGATTGGCGGCCAGATAAAGGAGAGCACGATGCCGATAAAGATCGCAGTGAAACCGGAAATAATCGGTACAAAGCGTTTACCGGCAAAGAAGCCAAGATATTCCGGCAGCTTGATGCGATAGAAGCGGTTAAACATATAGGCCGCGATCGAACCGGCAATGATACCGCCCAACACGCCGGTATCGGCAAGGTGTTTGGCCTCTATTTCGCCAGCCGGCATATGCAGTACCAGCGGTGCCACTACCGCCATGGTTTTAACCATGATGCCGTAAGCGACTACCGCAGCCAGCGCGGAAACGCCATCGTTATTGGTAAAGCCGAGCGCCACGCCGATAGCGAAAATCAGCGGCATATTAGCGAAAACGGAACCGCCTGCCTCCGCCATGACATGGGAAACAACGGTGGGCAGCCAGCTGAAGTTGGCGGAGCCTACGCCAAGCAGAATACCGGCGATCGGCAGCACCGATACCGGCAACATCAGCGATTTACCGACCTTTTGCAGGTTTGCAAATGCGTTTTTGAACATAGTGTGAAACTCCTGAGTATGGATGCTTTTACGCGCTTTTCGGCGCGATATAACGGGGGGAGGACCCGCTATGAGTGGAGCGTTTGACGCTCTCGTGATTTATTACGAACTGTAAAATAATTCGCTAAGCATTTGTTTGACGGTTATCACGTTTCACTGAACAACCGTCTGCTGTGTAGTTTAATTCCGCTGAAATCGCCAGTTTTTGGCCATAAAAAAGCCGTATTAACCTGATTAGGGCGCTACGGCTACAAGTTTATTACGAGCTGTAAAATAAAACCGATCAATCCATCAGGCGGCTCATCGGCACATGAAACAACCGGGAAAAATTAGCGGTAGTGGCTTCTGCCAGCTCTTCAATACTGACGCCTTTCAGCACCGCCATATAATCCGCCACGTCACGGGTATAGGCGGGCTGGTTTTCTTTTCCCCGATAGGGCACTGGCGCAAGATAAGGCGAATCGGTTTCCACCAGCATTCTGTCTAAAGGCACGTAACGCGCCGCTTCGCGAATGGTCTCCGCATTACGGAAAGTCATAATGCCGGAAAAGGAGATATAAAACCCCATATCCAGCAGTTTCTCTGCCGTTTCACGATCTTCCGTAAAACAGTGCAGGACGCCGCCGCACTCTTGCACCTGCTCTTCTTTCAGGATTGCCAGCGTATCTTCCCGCGCGTCGCGTGTATGAACAATAACAGGCTTGTTCAGTTCACGGCCTATGCGGATATGCTCGCGAAAAGACGCCTGCTGCTGCGCCATCGTCTCTTTCTGGTAGTAGTAGTCCAGACCCGTTTCGCCCATAGCGATCACTCGCTCATCGGCAGCCAGCTGGCGCAGCTCGGCGAAATCGTATGGCTCATCCTGATTCAACGGATGCACGCCGCAGGAGTAAGCGACATTAGGGCGATTGCCGATTAGCTCAGTCATGGCTTTATAACCTGGCAGCGTAGTCGCTACCGCCAGCATAAATTTTACGTCGCGGGCGGCGGCCTTAGCCAATACATCATCAACATTTTGATGCAGCTTTTCATAATCAAGGCCGTCAAGATGACAGTGTGAATCCACTAAAAACATAATTACTCTCTGATTGATTAGCCGATGGCCGAGGCGTGCAGCATTTGCTCCCACGCCAGCAGCCGGTCGGTCAGTAACAGCTCGCGGTTTACCGCGACCACGTTCAGACTTTCACGGCACAAAAACCACTGGCGAATGCTCTCGTCCAGCGCGCTGGAAGGCAGTTGGCGAGCGATATCGGCCACCAGCGCCTGGCTGTCGGCATTAGCGATAAACCGCCCGCCGCCCTGCTGCCATTTCAGGGCATCCACCAGCAGCGCGCAAAGCCAGCCGGTGCGCTGCACCGCATCCTCATGGTTAAGCACGGGCAGCAAAGATAGCATATCTTGCTGCAAGGCCTCCGGTAGCGCTGCGCACAACGCCTGCCGTGCGGCCCAGTGATTTTCCAGCAGCGTCTGCGCCGCCGCCGGTGCACCGCCGCTTAGCCGCAGCGCGGTCAGACAATCCGGCTGTGGCGCGCCGATCTGCTTTTGCAGCCAGCCCAGGCTTTGTGCCTCGTCCGGTGCCGCCAGATGAACCGTCTGACAGCGGCTGCGCAGCGTAGCCAGCAGCTGTGAAGGCTGCTGGCAGCAGAGCAAAAACCAGGTGTTGGCGGGAGGCTCTTCCAGCGTTTTTAACAGGGCATTGGCAGCCGCTTCAGTAAGCTGGGCGGCATCCGGCAGCCAGACCACTTTTGCGCCGCCCTGCTGCGCGTGATGGAAAAGTTTTTCCGTTACGCCGCGTACCGCGTCAATGCCCAACGAACTTTTGCCCTTTTCTGCCGCCAGCTCGTACCAGTCCGGATGCGTGTGGGCCTGCATCAAATTACAGGCGTGGCACTCTCCGCAGCTTTTCAGCCCCTCTCTGCGCTGGCACATCAGCCAGCGGCTAATCCCCCAGACCAGCGAGGCATCACCCATGCCGGGCAACGCCTGTAGCAGCAGCGCATGGTGTCCGCGCCCGGCCTGGTGCTGGCCGATAATCTGCCGGTAAGGCTGGTTAAGCCACGGATACCAAATCATAGCTGTTCCTGTAGCCACTGGGCCAGGGTCTGGCGCAGCGCGGCGGAGACTTGATCGATAGTTTGGGTAGCATCGATGGTTTTGATGCGCTTATCGCTGGCGGCAAGCGCCAGGTAGCGCTCACGCGTGCGGATAAAGAAGTTTAGCGACTCTTGTTCAATACGATCCAGCTCTCCTCTGGCGCGCGCGCGTTGCAGGCCAATTTCCGGCGTGACATCCAGATAGAGCGTCAGATCCGGCGCGAAATCGCCCAGTACGCTCTGTTTTAGCTGTGCCATCAGTTCAGCATCCATCCCACGCCCGCCGCCCTGGTAAGCCTGAGAAGAGAGATCGTGACGATCGCCGATAACCCAGGCGCCGCGCGCCAGCGCTGGTTTGATTATGTTCTCCACCAATTGCACGCGCGCCGCATAGAGCATCAGTAACTCTGCTTTATCGGTAACAGGTTCCCCTTCAATACCCTGTTTGATCAGCTCGCGTAATTTTTCCGCCAGCGGCGTACCGCCTGGCTCACGGGTATAGACAATATCTTTGATGCCGTGCTGCTTAAGCGTCGCCACAAGAGTATCGCGGGCAGTAGTTTTGCCCGCCCCTTCCAGGCCTTCGATAACGATAAATTTACTGTTCATTTTTTTCCTTAAGCAGCAGGCGCCACGCCTGCACGGCACGATTATGGCTGGCCAGATTGGTGGTGAAAGTATGGCCGCCTTTACCGTCCGCGACAAAATAGAGGAAATCCGTTTTCAACGGATGCGCTGCGGCTTCCAGCGATGCTTTGCCCGGCGTGGCTATTGGACCCGGCGGCATGCCGGCAATCACATAGGTGTTATAGGCCGTAGGCGTTTCCAGATCTTTATGGGTCAGCGTGCCTTTATAGCTTTCTCCCATGCCGTAGATCACGGTGGGATCGGTTTGCAGCCGCATGCCCAGCCTCAGGCGATTGATAAAGACCGAGGCGACCTTGCTGCGTTCATCGCTCAGGGCCGTCTCTTTCTCGACGATCGAAGCCATTGTCAGCAGATCGTTTTTATCTTTATACGGCAAGCCTTCCGTCTTGCTTTGCCAAAGGTTGTCGACAAGCTTTTCCATTCGCTCATGGGCGCGGCGCAGGATAGCTGTATCCGTAGTATTAGCCGTATAGGAATAGGTATCGGGGTAAAACCAGCCTTCTACATCCTGCTCCGGCAGCTTTAAGGCTGCTGCCAGCGTAGTGAGTTTATCGTCCGCCAGCGTATGTTTAATATAGGGCGCCGCACGCAGCTGAGCCAGCCACTCCTGCATACGCGAGCCTTCGATAAACCGAATCGGAAACTGCGCCTCTTTGCCGCTGGAGAGCAGCGCCAGCAGCTGCCGTACGCTCATCCCCTGAGTTAAACGGTAGGTTCCGGCTTTAAACTGCGCCAGATCCGGCTCCAGTTTTAGCAGCCAGCCGAACCAAATGGTTGGTGAAATGATTTTTTGCTGGTTTAGTTCTGCTTCCAGCACCACGCGCCCCGAACCAGCGGGCAGCGTAAATATCGTTTCTTTATCGATAGTGAGAGGCGAAGCGGCGAACTGCCTGATTTGCCAGTAGCTAAAGGCCAGTCCGGCGATCGCGAGCGCGACGATGCCGCCGACAAGTTTACTTTTTACTGTCATAAATTTCCCTGAAAATCTTCCTGCTCGCCGATGCGGTTAAAGAGTTCCCTTGAACCATAAACCCGATTTCCGATCTCAGAAACCGGCAGTACCGGCATCAGCGCATTGGTGATAAAAATTTCATCCGCTTCTTCGAGCGCTTGCGGCGGTACGCTAACTTCGCTGACCCTTATGCCCTGCCGGGCCAGGAGCCGCATTATCTGCCGACGCTGAATACCGTTTACGCCAGACTGGGTGACGTCCGGCGTATAGACACGTTGTCCGCTACGCCAGAATAAATTCGCCGCACAGCATTCCACCACCTTGCCTTGGGTGTCAAGCACCAGTGCCTCGTCGGCACCGCTCTGCTCAAGCTCTGTGCGGATCAGGACCTGTTCCAGCCGGTTAAGGTGTTTGATACCGGCCAGCAGAGGATTGCGCCCAAGGCGAACTGAGCTTAAAGCCAGCCGGACGCCAGTGTGACGTAGTTGATGGTAATGAGCCGGATAGTCCGCCAGCATCAGAATGCGCGAGGCCGCTTCGCAGCCGCTGGCGCTGTAACCGCGACCGCCCGTGCCGCGAGAGATAATTACTTTCAGCACGCCCTCTGTACGCGTTGCGGCAGCAGTATCCATCTCTTGCTGTAGCGACTCCCAGTCAACCTGAGCGATAAGCAGCCGCTCACAGGCTTCTTCCAGCCGCCCGATGTGCGCCGCGCGCGCCACCACTTTTCCCTTCATAATACGGGCCGTCGTGAAACAGCCGTCGCCGAACTGCACGGCGCGATCCCTCACTGCAATAAGTTCCTGCCGTTTACCGTTTGTCCAGATCATCTGCTCTCCTTATTGTCAGGCTGAAGCTTACCTCTCCTCTGGCGTGGATTCATCTCCGATCGGGCGGCGCCACGCCTGAAAACAAAAAAGGCCCGCATTTGCGGGCCCTTTATCACGACAGGCGATCAGATTTTACGGAAGATCAGCGAGCCGTTAGTGCCGCCAAAACCGAAGGAGTTGCATAGCGCATACTCCAGTCCCTTAACCTGACGTGCCGTGTGCGGCACGAAATCCAGGTCGCAACCTTCATCCGGGTTATCCAGGTTGATGGTTGGCGGGATCACCTGATCGCGCAGGGCAAGGATCGAGTAGATAGATTCTACCGCGCCCGCCGCGCCTAACAGATGACCGGTCATGGATTTGGTCGAGCTGACCATGACGCTGGAGGCCGCCGCGCCGAATACCGACTTCACGGCCTGTGCTTCAGCAATATCGCCCGCTGGCGTGGAAGTGCCGTGCGCATTGATATAGCCGATCTGCTCCGGAGACAGCTGCGCATCGCGCAGGGCGTTTTCCATTGCTAACGCTGCGCCTGCGCCGTTTTCCGGCGGCGACGTCATATGATAAGCATCGCTGCTCATGCCGAAACCGACCAGCTCGGCGTAAATTTTCGCGCCGCGCTTTTTCGCGTGCTCATACTCTTCCAGCACCACAATGCCCGCGCCATCGCCCAGCACAAAGCCGTCGCGATCTTTATCCCACGGACGGCTTGCCGCCTGCGGATCGTCATTGCGGGTAGAAAGAGCGCGCGCCGCGCCAAAGCCGCCCATGCCCAGCGGCGTGCTGCCTTTCTCGGCGCCGCCCGCTATCATCACATCAGCATCGTTATAGGCGATGATACGCGCCGCCTGGCCAATGTTATGCACGCCTGTGGTACAGGCAGTGGAGATAGCAATACTTGGGCCCTTCATGCCATACATGATAGTCAGATGACCGGCAATCATGTTCACAATAGTGGAAGGCACAAAGAATGGGCTGATCTTACGAGGGCCGCCGTTTACCAGCGAGGTATGGTTTTCTTCGATCAGACCAAGACCGCCGATGCCGGAGCCGATAGCCGCGCCAACGCGGTGCGCATTCTCGTCAGTAATGACCAGACCGGCATCCTGCATAGCCTGCATGCCAGCAACAACGCCATATTGAATGAAGGCGTCCATCTTGCGCTGATCTTTGCGAGAGATAAACTCTTCGCAGTTGAAATCCTTTACTAAGCCAGCAAAACGCGTTGCATAGGCGCTGGCTTCAAAATGGTCGATCGGGCTGATGCCACTCTGACCGGCAACAAGAGCATTCCAGGTAGACTCTACGGTATTGCCGACAGGAGACAACATGCCAAGACCGGTCACAACTACACGACGCTTAGACACGTTCGTCCTCCAGGGAGGGGAAAAAAAGAGAATCAGTGGGAACTACAGATAAAACTCAGGCGGTCGAGTGACCGCCTGGAGATGCTCACTTAACCCTGGTGACCATTGATGTAATCAATAGCTGCCTGAACGGTAGTGATTTTCTCAGCTTCTTCGTCCGGAATCTCAGTATCAAACTCTTCTTCCAGAGCCATTACCAGCTCAACGGTATCAAGAGAATCAGCGCCCAGATCTTCTACAAAAGAGGCAGTGTTAACAACTTCTTCTTGCTTAACGCCAAGCTGCTCGCCAATGATTTTCTTAACGCGTTCTTCGATAGTGCTCATACTATTAAATTTCCTATCAAAACTCGCTTTCGCGATGGTTTTCGTAGTGTATAAAATGGTGAAAAAGATGCAACTAAATCCCGGCTGGTCAAACCACGAATTTACGCTATTTTGCGGGTTTTACCGCAAATAACGCAAATAGTTTTCGCGATTATCAGACCATGTACATTCCGCCGTTGACGTGCAGCGTCTCACCAGTGATGTACGCCGCCTCGTCAGAGGCTAAAAATGCAACGGCACTGGCGATCTCCTGCGCGTCGCCTAAACGACCCGCCGGCACGCCCGCCAGTATGCCCGCACGCTGCTCTTCAGTCAGCGCACGCGTCATGTCGGTTTCAATGAAACCGGGAGCCACAACGTTAACGGTAATACCACGTGACGCGACTTCACGCGCCAGTGACTTGCTGAAGCCGATTAAACCCGCTTTTGCTGCCGCGTAGTTTGCCTGACCCGCATTACCCATTGTTCCGACAACGGAGCCAATGGTAATAATTCGGCCCACGCGTTTTTTCATCATAGCGCGCATTACCGCTTTTGACAGGCGGAATACGGAAGTCAGATTAGTATCCAGGATATCCTGCCACTCATCGTCCTTCATGCGCATCAGAAGATTATCACGCGTAATGCCAGCATTATTGACTAAAATGTCCACTTCGCCAAATTCTGCGCGAATGGTTGCCAGCGCCTCTTCAATGGAAGCGCTGTCGGTCACGTTCAGCGCCAGGCCTTTGCCGTTGCTGCCCAGGTAAGCGCTAATCGCCTCTGCGCCGCTTTCGCTGGTCGCCGTGCCGATTACTTTCGCGCCGCCCGCTACCAGTTTTTCCGCGATAGCGCGGCCGATGCCGCGGCTCGCGCCGGTAACCAGCGCAATTTTTCCTTCGAAGTTCATTTTCATCCTCTTCTTACTGCCCGAGCGCCGCTGACAGGCTGGCCGGATCGTTAACCGGCGCCGCCGTCAGGGTGTCTACAATTCGTTTGGTCAGGCCGGTCAGCACTTTGCCAGGCCCAACTTCCAGCAGCGACGTTACGCCCTGCTGTGCCATAAACTCTACGCATTCGGTCCAGCGAACCGGGCTGTAGAGCTGGCGAACCAGCGCGCTGCGGATCGCTTCCGGCGTCGTTTCACAGCGCACGTCGACGTTGTTTACCACCGGCACGGTTGGCGCATTGAAGGTCAATGCCTCCAGCGCCACGGCCAGCTTGTCCGCAGCGGGCTTCATCAGCGCGCAGTGCGAAGGCACGCTAACCGGCAACGGCAGTGCGCGTTTGGCGCCAGCAGCTTTACAGGCTGCGCCAGCGCGCTCTACTGCGGCTTTATTGCCAGCGATAACCACCTGGCCCGGCGAGTTAAAGTTTACCGGCGAGACAACCTCGCCCTGCGCCGACTCTTCGCAGGCTTTGGCGATAGCCGCGTCGTCCAGGCCGATAATCGCCTGCATCGCGCCGGTGCCTTCCGGCACCGCTTCCTGCATCAGTTTGCCGCGCAGCTCAACCAGCTTAATGGCGTCTTTAAAATCGATCACGCCTGCGCAAACCAGCGCACTATACTCGCCCAGGCTGTGTCCCGCCAGCATTGCAGGCGCGGATCCGTCTTTTTCCTGCCAAACGCGGAAAATAGCAACAGATGCGGCCAATAATGCCGGCTGAGTCTGCCAGGTTTTGTTCAGTTCTTCCGCAGGGCCATTTTGCACCAGCGCCCACAGATCGTAGCCTAAGGCAGCAGAAGCTTCAGCAAATGTCTGTTCAACCAGCGGGTTTTCCGCCGCCAGCTCTGCCAGCATGCCTGGCGTCTGCGATCCCTGTCCGGGAAAAACCATTGCGAATTGCGTCATTGTTATGTCCTGTTAATCAAAAACGAACCAGCGCCGAGCCCCAGGTGAAGCCGCCGCCAAAGGCTTCCAGCAGAATCAACTGGCCTGGCTGAATGCGGCCGTCGCGCACCGCTTCGTCAAGCGCGGTCGGCACTGAGGCTGCGGAAGTGTTGCCGTGGCGATCGAGCGTCACCACAACTTTGTCCATCTCCATGCCCAGCTTGCGCGCAGTGGCGCTAATGATGCGCAGGTTAGCCTGATGCGGCACCAGCCAGTCGATCGCCTCGCGTTCGAGGTTATTGGCCTGCAGGGTCTCTTCGACGATATGCGCCAGCTCGGTTACCGCCACCTTGAACACTTCGTTGCCAGCCATAGTGACATAGGAAGGCTGCTGCTGATTTTCACGATCCTGGTTAGCCAGAGTCAGCAACTGCCCATAGCGGCCATCGGCATGCAAATGCGTAGAGATAATGCCCTGCTCTTCGCTGGCGCCAAGCACTACGGCGCCTGCGCCGTCACCGAACAGGATGATGGTGCCGCGATCTTCAGGATCGAGCATACGCGCCAGCACGTCAGAACCGATAACCAGCGCATTTTTTACCGCGCCGTTTTTGATGTACTGATCGGCGACGCTCAGGCCATAGGTGAAGCCCGCGCAGGCTGCCGCAAGATCGAAAGAGGCAGCGTCTTTGATGCCCAGCATCTGCTGGATCATGCAGGCGGAGCTTGGGAAAGCATGGCTGGAGGAGGTTGTTGCCACCACGATCAGGCCGATATCATCTTTATCGATGCCCGCCATTTCCAGCGCGCGCTCGGCGGCCTGGAAGCCCATCGTCGCCACGGTTTCGTCCGGGCCGGCGATGCGACGCTCACGGATACCGGTTCGGGTGACAATCCACTCGTCCGACGTATCCACCATTTTTTCCAGATCGGCGTTAGTCCGCACCTGCTCGGGCAGATAGCTGCCCGTACCGATAATCTTCGTATACATGAACGTCAGTCACTCTTAGGTAATACAGTTTCAAGGCGGGCAGCAATCCGCTCGGGAAGTTGCCGCCGCACCGCCTGCTCTGCCTGTTCAATCGCCGCGATAAATGCGCGCTGGCTGGCGCCGCCGTGGCTTTTCACCACGGTTTTGCGCAGCCCTAACAGGCAGGCGCCATTGTACTGGTCGGGGTTAAGATGGCCGAAGCGCTTAGCCAGGCGTTTTTTCAGCAAACGCCCCAGCAGCGACAGCCACCAGGCCCTTTTTTTACCTTCTTGCGATTGCAACAGCGAAAGAAAAACCCTTACCACGCCTTCCATTGTCTTTAACGTGACGTTGCCGATAAAGCCATCGCACACAAGGACGTCCGTTTTCCCGGTAAGAAGCTCGTTACCTTCGAGGTATCCAATATAGTTAATTTCTGTCGCGGCCTGCAGTTTCTCTGCGGCTTCGCGAATACTTTGTAACCCTTTAGTCTCTTCCTGGCCGATATTCAGCAGCGCGACGCGAGGCCGATCGATGGCCAGCACTTCCTCTGCCATTACCGCTCCCATCACGGCAAACTGCACCAGCATAGCGCTATCCGACTCTACGTTAGCGCCCAGGTCCAGCACCACCGTTTTACCTGCCTTGACGTTTGGCAGCACGGTCATCAGCGCCGGACGTTCAATGCCGTCCAGCGGCCCAATCAGGAGTTTAGCCAGTCCCATCAGCGCGCCGGTATTACCGGCGCTGACGCAGGCTTCGGCGCGCCCTGTTTTTACCAGCTCCAGCGCTATACGCATAGAGGAGCCCCGGCTTTGGCGAACCGCCTGCGCTGGCCTGGCATCACTGGCAATAACCGACTCGGCAGGAATAATCTGCAGACGTTCCCGTAATGCGGAATCGGCTTTTGCGAGTAATGACGTGAGTGTGTCGGGATCGCCGACCAAAAGAAGATAAAGCTGCGGATCGGACGCCAGTGCCTGCATTGCCGCAGGCACTGTCACGCAGGGACCGAAATCCCCGCCCATGGCATCTATCGCCAGGGTCAAACGTGTCAAAGTATCGCCGGCTGGGCCGAGAATTACTTAACGATGACCTTGCGACCGCGGTAGTAACCATCCGCAGTGATGTGGTGACGCAGATGAGTTTCGCCAGAAACTTTATCTACGGAAAGAGTGGCAGTGGTCAGAGCATCGTGTGAACGACGCATGCCACGTTTGGAACGGGTTGGTTTATTCTGTTGTACGGCCATGGACCTTACTCCTATTACTTACGCTTTAAACTGGCTAATACGGCAAATGGGTTTGGTTTTTCCGCCTCTGCAGGCAACTTGCCAAAGACCATGTCCGCCTCGGACACTTCACAGTGTTCAGAATCATGCACCGGAACGACCGGCAGGGCGAGGATAATTTCATCTTCTACCACTGCCAGCAGATCGATTTCGCCAAACTCGTTGACCTCGACCGGCTCGTACGCTTCCGGTAGTGCTTCTGCCTGTTCGTCGGTGACGACCGGGCTGAAACAATACGTTACGTGGACGGCGTGCGGAAAGTTCTGGCCGCAGCGTTGACAGCACAGCGTGACGGAAACCGCCGCAGTGCCATTCAGCACGGCTAAACGCTGGTTGTCGATCGCGAACGACATTGCACAATCTACATCGCTGTCCACACTCACTACCGATTCGGCAAGACGCTCCACCTGTTCAGGGGTGTAAACGCCCTGATAGTCCAGGCGTTTCTGAGCGGTGCGAACCGGATCGAGAGTCAGGGGTAATTTTACCTTTTGCATAGGGCGCGCATATTAACTTTGTAACGAGATAGAGTCAAAGAAAAAGGCCGTTTAACAGCATCTTTCACCCATTATTCGCATCCAGTGCGGCGCATAGTTTAAAATGTCCTGCACTCCTGCGCAATTAATCCGGAAAAAATTATGACACAGCTGGTTCTGGCTTCGACCTCCCCTTTCAGAAAAACGCTGCTTGAGAAGCTCGGCCTCCCTTTTATCACCGCCGCGCCTGAGGTTGACGAAACGCCGCAACCTGATGAATCAGCAACGGATTTAGTGCAGCGCCTGGCGGCGGCAAAGGCTCGTGCGCTGGCGGTGAACTATCCCGAACATTTCATTATAGGTTCCGATCAGGTGTGCGTAATTGACGGCAAAATCACCGGCAAGCCGCACACGGAAGAACGGGCCTGCGCGCAATTACGCCAGGCCAGCGGGCATAGCGTGATTTTTTATACTGGCCTGGCGCTGCTCGACAGCCGAAATAATAGCCTGAAGGTTATCTGCGAGCCTTTTAGCGTGGATTTCAGATTATTAACTGAACAAGAAATTATTAATTATGTGCGTAAAGAGCAGCCGCTGAACTGCGCGGGCAGTTTTAAAAGCGAGGGATTGGGCATTACACTGTTCGACAGGCTGACGGGCCGCGACCCCAATACGCTGGTTGGCCTGCCGCTGATTGCGCTGTGCGAGATGCTGCGTGAAGCAGGCATGGACCCGCTGGCGCTGCGCTAAGCAAACAAAAAATTATGCCGCGTAAATGCGGCATAAATTATTAATAACGACGAGAGTACTAAGTTTTATTTGCCCGTGGCCGTTTTACGCAGTACGGCCAGGCAGCGTTTCAACTCGTCGTCCAGCGGCGCTTCCACACGCATTACCTCGCCCGTGTTCGGATGGGTGAACTTTAGCGCCGCCGCATGCAGGAACAGCCTCTTTAGCCCCGTACCCGCCAGCTGCGCATCAAAATCCCTTTCGCCATAGCGATCGTCAAACGCGATAGGATGGCCTGCATGCAGCGTATGCACGCGGATCTGGTGCGTGCGCCCGGTAATTGGGCTGGCTTTAACCAGCGTCGCCTTTTCATAACGCTCTTCTACTTTAAAGCGCGTTTCGGAAGGCTTGCCTTCGCTGCTGACCCGCACCACCCGCTCGCCGCTCTGCAGAATGTTTTTTAGCAGCGGTGCCTGTACTGCTTTAACGTGAGATGGCCACGAGCCGCGCACCAGCGCCAGGTAATCCTTCTGCATGCCTTTTTCACGCAGCTGCTCATGCAGCGAGCGCAACGCGGAACGCTTTTTGGCCACCAGCAAAATGCCTGAGGTATCGCGATCCAGACGGTGCACCAGCTCCAGGAAGCGTGCTTCCGGGCGCAGCGCTCGCAGGCCCTCAATTACGCCGAAGCTCAGTCCGCTACCGCCGTGTACGGCCGTGCCGGAAGGTTTATTCAGCACCAGAATATAGTCATCTTCATAAACAATGGCGTCCGCCAGCGCGGCGACTTTATCCAGCTTTGGCGAGACGGCTGCTTCTTCGCGCTCTGCCACGCGCACCGGCGGAATGCGTACCTCATCGCCAGCCTCCAGCTTATATTCCGGCTTGATCCTGCCTTTATTAACGCGTACCTCGCCCTTGCGCAAGATGCGGTAAATCATGCTTTTCGGCACCCCTTTTAGCTGGGTGCGTAAAAAGTTGTCGATGCGCTGCCCCGCTTCATCAGCGGCGATAGTCACAATTTGTACTGCTGGCGTATTGGTTTTCATGGTGGGCGATTCTAAATAGAGCGCCAGCATAGCGCCACTTCTTTTTCTGTGCTTAACTGTCAGTGACCCTGCCACAGTGAATTTACGCCGTTTTTTTAGGCGATTTGCTGAAAAGCGCTGCAAATCGTCTGAATTGCTGGAATAAACTTCGCAGAGCGGGAAAAGTCACCTTGCTATCACAGGCTTAGCTTGAAATAATGATTTCGTTTTTCTGGCTCAATGCTTGCGAAACAAGATAATAGCGTTATAAGAAATTTTGCCGGATAGCCCATACACGCAGCAATGGCGTAAGACGTATTGTGCAATCAGGCATTTAGCGGGCTGCGGGTTGCAGCCTGGACGGCGAGACGGGATTGGTTCACTCTGGTTTTCACTGGCGGTTCCCCCTCTTTATAAATGCGCTGTTTTTCCAGTTGAAAAGCAGGCTACCGAGATTTGCGCCCCTTGAGCTGGCGACAACCGGGAGGTTGACGGCTTTGCGATGAGACACGGGGCCATCGGTTTGACGCGTCCAGCGTTACTATGCCCGTAGCTTTGTCACTAATGTAAGAATAATGAGTAAGTTACGATGAAAAGAATGTTGATCAACGCAACTCAACAGGAGGAGTTGCGTGTCGCCCTTGTGGATGGACAGCGCCTGTACGATCTGGATATCGAAAGCCCCGGACACGAGCAGAAAAAAGCCAACATCTATAAAGGCAAGATTACCCGCATTGAACCCAGCCTTGAAGCCGCCTTCGTTGACTACGGCGCTGAAAGACACGGTTTTCTCCCTCTGAAAGAAATCTCCCGCGAAAACTTTCCCAGCAACTACTCCTCTCACGGCCGTCCCAATATCAAAGACGTGCTGCGTGAAGGCCAGGAAGTTATTGTCCAGATCGATAAAGAAGAGCGCGGCAACAAAGGCGCGGCGCTGACTACCTTTATCAGCCTGGCCGGTAGCTATTTGGTGTTGATGCCGAACAACCCACGCGCTGGCGGTATCTCTCGCCGCATCGAAGGTGACGATCGTACCGAGCTGAAAGAGGCTCTTTCCGCGCTGGAGCTGCCGGAAGGCATGGGCCTGATCGTGCGTACCGCAGGCGTTGGTAAATCCGCCGAGGCGCTGCAGTGGGATTTAAGCTTCCGGATGAAGCACTGGGAAGCGATTAAAAAAGCCGCCGACAGCCGCCCTGCTCCCTTCCTGATCCATCAGGAGAGCAACGTGATCGTTCGCGCTTTCCGCGACTATCTGCGCCAGGATATCGGTGAAATCCTGATCGATAACCCAAAAGTGCTGGAGCTGGCACGTCAGCATATCGCCGCGCTGGGCCGTCCCGACTTCAGCAGCAAAATCAAGCTCTACACCGGCGAAATCCCGCTGTTCAGCCACTATCAGATCGAATCGCAAATCGAATCCGCTTTCCAGCGTGAAGTGCGCCTGCCTTCCGGCGGCTCTATCGTTATCGATTCCACCGAAGCGCTGACCGCCATCGACATCAACTCCGCACGCGCTACCCGCGGCGGCGATATCGAAGAGACGGCGTTTAACACCAACCTGGAAGCGGCGGATGAAATCGCCCGCCAGCTGCGCCTGCGTGACCTGGGCGGCCTGATCGTTATCGACTTTATCGATATGACCCCGGTTCGCCACCAGCGTGCGGTAGAAAACCGCCTGCGTGAAGCAGTGCGTCAGGATCGCGCCCGTATTCAGATCAGCCATATTTCTCGTTTCGGCCTGCTGGAGATGTCGCGTCAGCGTCTCAGCCCGTCGCTGGGCGAGTCCAGTCACCATGTTTGCCCGCGCTGTAGCGGCACCGGCACCATTCGTGACAACGAGTCGCTGTCGCTCTCTATTCTGCGCCTGATCGAAGAAGAAGCGCTGAAAGAGAACACCAAAGAAGTTCACGCCATTGTGCCGGTACAGATCGCCTCTTACCTGCTCAACGAAAAACGCGAAGCGGTAAATGCCATCGAAAAACGCCAGGGCGGCGTGCGTGCCATCATCGTGCCGAACGATCAGATGGAAACTCCGCACTACTCCGTACTGCGCGTGCGCAGCGGCGAAGAGACGCAGACGCTGAGTTATCATCTGCCGAAGCTGCATGAAGCGGAGATGGCGCTGCCTTCAGAAGAGGAGCACGCCGAGCGCAAACGTCCTGAGCAGCCTGCTCTGGCCGCGTTTGTGATGCCGGATGCGCCGCCAGTGCCGCAGGAAACCGTTGCGGAAGCACCACCGGCCGCGCCGGTTGCAGCGCCTCAGCCAGCCCAGCGTGCTGCCAACGAACCTGGCATGGTAGGCCGCCTCCTGCGTGGACTGAAGAAAATGTTCGCGGGCGCAGAGAAGCCGGTTGAACAGCCGCAGCCTGTGGCCGAAGCCGCAGAAGAAGAGAAAGCGCCGGAAGCTGCGCCGCAGCGTAACGAACGTCGTAACAACCGTCGTCAGAACAATCGCCGCGACCGCAATAACGGCGAGCGCTATGGCGATCGTAGCGAGCGCGCCAATGACCGTAACGATCGCAATGGTGAACGTAACGATCGCAACGGCGAGCGTAATGACCGCAACGGCGAGCGTAACGACCGCAACGGCGAGCGTAACGACCGCAACGGTGAACGCAACAACAACCGTAACGATCGTAACAACAATCGCAACGAGCGTATGGTGCGCGATAGCGATCCGCAGGCGGAAGCCCGCGAAGAGAACCGTCGCAACAAGCGTAACGCAGCACCGCAGGGCGAAGCACCGCTTAGCGAAGAGGCCCGTAACCAGCAGCGCGAAGAGCAGCAGCAGCAGCGCCGCGAGCAGCGCGCCGAGCGCAAACGCCGTCAGGAAGAGAAACGCCTGGCCGCGCAGGAAGAGAAAGCCGCTGAGGCTGTGCAGCTGGAAGAAGCCGCTGTTGAGCAAGCCGAAGAGCAGGTTCAGGTGATGCCGCGCCGTAAACCGCGCCAGCTGAGCCAGAAAGTGCGTATCGAAACGGCTGAGCAAACCGCAGCCCGCTCTTTCGCGCCGGAAGAGCCTGCGCCAGTTGAACAGCAGCAGCCTGCGCTGGCCGAAGCAGTGGATATCGTTGAGTCGGAAGAAGAAGAGCGCGATAACAGCATGCCGCGTCGCTCACGTCGTTCGCCACGCCATCTGCGTGTTAGCGGCCAGCGTCGCCGTCGCTACCGTGATGAGCGCTATCCGAACCAGTCGCCGATGCCGCTGACCTTTGCCGCCGCTTCGCCGGAAATGGCTTCAGGCAAGGTCTGGGTTTCCTATCCGGTAGCGCACGTTTCCGATAACCATGAGGTTGAGCAATCCGTGGTGCCGGATTACGGTCACGAAGAGACGGCAGCCGCCATCGCCGCTGCAGAAAGCCTGCCGCAGGAAGCCAAAGACGAGGCCCAGCCAGTGCATATCGCTGAGCCGCAGTCGATTACGCCAGCTAACGCTGTAGAAACTGCCGCAGCGGAAGCGCCGGTAGAGGCTACTAACACTGCCGCAATCGCAGCGCCGGTGAGTGAAGCACCCGCCGTGATTTCTGTCGCTGATGAAGAAGTAGCGAAAGAAGTCGCGCAGGAAGCCTTCCCGGCAGATAAAGCCCATGAAGACGAATCGGCGGAAGCTGCTCAGCCAGCCTCTGCTACCGATGTCAGCGCAGAAACCGAGCAGCAGGTTGCCGAGGTGCTTAACGCGCCGGTAGCCGCGCCAGCAGCTACCGAACCGCATGCGCCAGTACCTGCGCGTGACGAACCTGTAGCCACCAGCGCGCAGGCTGAAACCACTGCTCCGGCACAGGCTGAAGCTGCTGCTCCGGTACAAACTGAAGCCGCTAAGCCACAGGCTGAAACTGCCGCTCCGGTACAAACTGAAGCCGCTAAGCCACAGGCTGAAACTGCCGCTCCGGTACAAACTGAAGCCGCTAAGCCACAGGCTGAAACTGCCGCTCCGGTACAAACTGAAGCCGCTAAGCCACAGGCTGAAACTGCCGCTCCGGTACAAACTGAAGCCGCTAAGCCACAGGCTGAAACTGCTGCTCCGGTACAAACTGAAGCCGCTAAGCCACAGGCTGAAACTGCCGCTCCGGTACAAACTGAAGCCGCTGAGCCACAGGCTGAAACCGCTGCTCCGGTACAATCCGAAGAAGCTGTTAAAGCGCAGGCTGAAAGTGTGGTTCAGACCGGTATGGCTGCGCCAGCCGTGCAGGCAGAGCCGGTACAGCGTGGCAGCATGGCCTCAGCCGCTCCGGCTCGCCCAACTCAGGTCGAAACGGCTCCGGCAGTGCCAGCACCAGCACAGCCAGAAGCACCTGTAGCCGCTCAGCCTGCTGCCGCACCGGCCTTTAAGCACCACGCCGCCGCGCCAATGACTAAAGCTCCGGCACCTGAGTATCAGCCAGAACCCGCTCGCCACAGTGACTGGGTACGCCCTTCCTTCAATTTTGAAGGCAAAGGCTCTGCTGGCGGCCATGCCGCTACGCACCAGGCGACCGCTCCGGCAACGCGTCCGTAGCAATTAATACTGACAACCGTTACCAGTAAATCAAAACTGCACCCTAAAAGTTGAATATCAACTGATTAAGGTGCAGTTTTTTTGATCTTTAGTCAGTTAAACCTGCCCGGACTTGTGATGTGACACAGGACATCCAGCCAAAATAGATATTGATATTATCCAACGTACAAGCCCTGCCTGAACTGATCATGAGTTTTAAAAAACAGGGACCAGGTGCTATCAGCCCGCTTCATTACTGGCAAGGCCAATCAGGCTCCATAAATTTCTATATAAAAGCCTAAAAAACGTTCTACAGGTATTCGTTGTAAAACCTCAGGCACATAGTCTAAAAATCTTTCTGGAAGGATACCTGATGAAAGTTGTTCTAATTCCGCATCGGTAGTCATTGTTCTTACCATGTTTATAAATAAAATAATTTTTTGTAAGTCATCTGCACCCAAATGCTCATTACCGAAATATTGCTGTGAAATTATCTTTAGATCCAAATCATAATTACTACTTAAGCTTTTAATATCGATTAAATTTTCTTCCACTTCCTTTAACGCGTTACGGCGGTTCTCAGCGTTAAATGCTCCAGTTGCTCCTGCTCCAAGAATAAGCAAACCTCCTGTCAACGCCCCTGCTGATGCTTTTGAGCGCAGTGGCATCTCTCGTATGAGCTGAAGAATTTCCCGCCCATCACTATTTCTGTCAGGGCTTTCCGCTATCAGATAATCGCCTGTTATCGTCGAATTATTTGTGTCACTGGTTACGTCAGCTGAGCCTCTTCCTAGCCGGAGCGTTTTAAAGCTTTCAGGTATAGTTACACTACGACGACTACCAGCAGGTCGATAATATTGCCTCAGAGAATAGACTTCACCCCTATCTACTGGCTCTTGCAATCGCCCGATACCCAGCCTCCGTCTAAGCGAAAGCACGGATTCAGTCAACTGATAAACAGCGATATTACCTACGTCTGAGATTAGCACTGAGGCACGGTTTGAATAAGGTACGGAAAATGAACCATCACTGGGTAAGGAGTTTGCCATAGGGGAGTATATACCGCTATAACCTTTAACTTTGACCCTCAGTAAGTTCGCTATAACCTGCCCCTGAGAAAAAGGTCTGATAGTATTTCCATAACAACACTGAAGATCAATATAATTGATATTATTAATATCGACATTACGTGCTTTAGCAAATTCACGAATAACCTTAACCACATCCCGTGCGGTAAAATGTCCTGTGCTTCCTGGAGCACCATGCGCGCGAATGACTATAGTTCGGTTATCTGACCCCATCCGAATATAGCTATCCGGACCAAAAGGCTCAGCAAATCTGTCTTTTTTTTGAGTATACTGCGAGGCCTCAGAGATTTCTTTTTGTGAAGATGCAGATTTATTTTCAGAAACGTCACTATAAGGAGTATTTCCAGCTTGTTCAAAGGAGGTCGATGGGGAATTCGGATTATCCCTGTAGTGGGATGTTCCAGGCATTGCAGAAACGTCTGGCTCCAATGAGCCTTCTGCATGCATATCATTAAAGTAGTTTTCCACTATTTTTGTGGCGGGCGTATACTGAAAAACCGGCTGATAGCCCTCTTCATCAGGCTTTGCAAAATAGTCATCAAAATTCTTAATCGTTTTACTATCCATGGTATGTTTAAAATGATTTCTGGAAGTGTATTTACCAATTTTATTAAACTTTTCCAAAGGATATTTGCCATTCAGCTTAAGTATGAAATCACCACCATTGACCTGATACATATATATACCCTTAGCTGTAACGTGCACATACGCTACATGATCATATATTACAGTGCCATTCTTACGTATTACGCCTACATGTATAAAACCAGATTGAGTTATGTTACCGGATTTGAAAGTTGTTAATGGGGGTCTTGTTTGCAAGTCGAATGTCTGACGATAACGATCAGAATTCATTATTTCACCATTTTTATCCGGTTTCGCCACTGTTTCAAGCAACCATTTAGTTTGCCTGGGCGTCAAAGATTCAGCCTGGCCGGCATTTTTGATTGCGGTACTATAACAAATATTGCTGTAAGAAGCGGCCCCCTCAATCTTGCTCGCCCGATTAATTTTTTTATCAAGCTCCTTTGAACTTAACTTTGCAGCAGGCCTGTATCGCCATACTGCCTCATGCATCCAGGAACCATTTTGCCACGTATCACCCCCATTTCTGGATATTTCAAAAACACCGTTACGTACCCGTCCTTTCAAACGTTTACCATCGGCATTAAAACTTCTCGCGCTTTCATTAGGTTTAGCAGACTTGAGGGTTTGAAAATATTTTTTTGGGTTCTGCCCTGCTTTTAGCGCCTCGGCACAGTGCTCTTCTGACCCAAAGCTGTTCCTTTCAGGAATATTATCCCGTCTACTGTAACCGGCATTTTGTAGTACATATGCGAACATATGTATATCACTACCTCGAGTCCATGTCTGGCCATTATCAGACGAAATTTCCAGCACGCCATGCTTTTTCCTGCCCAAAAGTTGCCTGCCATAAAAAACAAAGGGATGGGTTCTTTCAGCCGGAGGTATATGGTAGGGTTTAGCAGGGCGTAATGGTCTGATTTCGTGATTTTTTTTTGGCAAGCTTCCGGTTCTCTTTTTTTCCTCAATCTGAATTTTATTGTTTGGTTTTTCGTTGAAAGAGTCTTTAACTTTCGTGTGCACGGTTTTCCTTTCCGTCACATTCATATGTGCGTTATTAACTTCCGGAGTTGCCCTGGACAATGGCTCAGCCAGTGAATTTTTCAGCTTGATATTATTTGTGATAATTTTTGTCGTTATCCAGCCATTCCTGCTGCTCATGCCAGCATCAAGGCAAGCCATATAAATATGCAAAGGATCGCCTGTTTCTACAGCAATTTTTATGCTTAGAGCAAGCCCCGCGATATCAATGACTTTATCTGCGATAACTAAGCCATAGCTAACTATTGCCGCTCCTGTTCTGCTAAATTTCCTGATGATTTTTGCAACCTTAGCACCAGGAATGAAAGAAACAACTAAACTCGCTACCGCTAAAGGGTCAGGGCTTTTACCTTCAATTATATTCGCCGTTATTTCTGAGGAAGATTGAGCAATAGGTAAAACAAATCCTCCTGGGAGTAACGTCACGATTAATGTAAAAGTCGGATCTATCCATTGCGCCGTACGTACAGCATTATCTATATTTATTTGTGCCTGTTCTGAACTTTCTTTTTTATTAATACTAATATTATTTTGTATTGCCCTGGCACTACTTTCTGCCGGATGTGCTATGCCATATAGAATTTTTAAATGTAGCGGCCTTTGGTCTGCGAACTCTCCTTTATATAAGGTCTTATTAGCTTTAAAATCCGCATCATCTATTTTAGCCCCACAAGCCGCTTTAACCATTAAATCTTCATTAGTGGTCCAATTAATCTTCTTATTACTGTCCATTGAATAAATTTCATACAACCATTTACTTCTGGGGTCTTTGATTTCGCTTATTTTATTTTCTTCAAATTCTTTGTAAAGACGGTCAGCAATAGTAATAATATCCGTTCTTGCTCGCCTGATATAATTAAAATACTTATCAAAATCTATCTCTCCTTTTTTTATCTTTCTGAATATAACAAAACCATTATCATAAATATAGCTCCCTGCTGATGTATAAGGCAGCCGACCTTCAAGCTCTTTCTTCAAATCTTTTTCATCAGCAATATAATAATATTTTTTTGGGGAACTAAGATCGACCAGAACACCTGTTTTAGCACCAGGCTTATCAGGAATAAAAAGACAGTTGACAAATGTATAACCATATACGTCAACCTGAGTAACGCGTTCTTTCCCCATTCGAGCTTCATGGGCGTTAATGCGGGAAGCGTAGGGTATTTTAGGATCGTTTTCAATTTGAAAAAGCGTATATTTTAATGCATTATAATAAGCTTTTGATTTTTGTTCATCAGGTAATTCACTATAATTTTTTTGTTGACCAAATTCTGTATCATCACTTCTATTCTCAACTGCCTCATTTATAAGAAACTTTCTGCTATACATTAGCCTGAATTTAGTTCTCGCGATTTCCCTTTTCTCATCCTCACTTCCCCCTCCCCTTTTTTCTAATTCTTCTTTAGCTATCATTAACCTTTTATTAAGGTCATCAATTTGGATTGTCGGCGGAGGAAATGATTCCATTTCCAAATCAATTTTTTCAGCCACATTCCAAAGTTCACTTCTTGTTAAAACATCTATATGATTTTTTCTAAAATACTCATTTATTTCCTCCTCTTTGAGTTGTAATTTAGCTTGATCCTGAAGACATTTTTTACTGATAGCTGAAATATTTTTGTCATTATTATTTATACTTGAATTTAAGAGAGTTTTAATTTCTTCTGGTGATTCGAAATCTTCTGCTTTCCTGCCTGTCATACTGAAGTACGCATTCAACGACATATTATAGTTATCCATTGCTTTTAACATATCCGTATGAATTTTCTCCAGACCACGATAGTAAACTACCTCTTCCTTACGAATCTGGTGAAAGTAATCGTTTACTTCACTTTCTTCACCGGTAAAATTAGCCGGTATGGTGTATAAGGGGTTGGGCCTCTCTACAGCATGTATATTCTCATCGTAATAGTTATTTTGACTTTCTCTATCCTGAGCTTCTGGCTTACTATAGCTTGTTTTATCTATTTCTGCTGTGTTTGGATCGGCATGCTGTAAATCTGCAAGTTTCACTCGAATATTTTTCTCTACACGTTCGAAAGCCTCAGCTGTCAACTCATCGCCATTCCATCGGGCTTTTTTAATATGTATATCAAGGGCTATGTTAAGATATTCTGTAAATGATTTTAAATTTATATAACAATTATTTTCAATGTAAATTCGGTGCATTTCATTTTTTAAGATCTCATCTATTTTATTATTGCCATTGTCATGTAATACGTATGATGAATAGTAATCAAATTTATAGCTACTAGTGTAGAATTCTTTCCATCTTACCATAGCTCCGGGTATGCGCTTTATTGTAAAACCCTCACCACCAACATTTAAATATAATCCATCTTTTCCAAATATTGTTGCCGGCCAATACTGCCCGCCAAAATAGATATATATATTCTCACTTTCTATAGCGCCTGATGACTCATTTATCACTCTTAAACATATTGTTTCGCCATCACCCATAATGGGAGTAGCTACAGGAAGCGGTTGAGGACCATACACCTCTTTCATTGTATTATTTATAGCGTTTTTTAGCGCCATGAAATCTCTACTACTTTCTGATTCAACCTCCCATTCATTCATCTCTGGAGTATTGCGCAGAATGTATTCTATATCAGTTTCGTTAATTTCAGTAACAGGGAAATTTATATGCCGCCCGACACGGCTGAACCTGGTTGGTAAATTGTCTGTATTGTTTATAGTATAAACTTTACTACCTTCACTAATTCTGTTAGCACTTATATCCTGACCAGGTTCCCTTTCTTTGGCATCCTGCTTCTCAATAGCAGAATTGCCACTGAGGCGAACAACTTCGGATGCGGGGCTGATAACGCATTTTGTTCTCTTTAAATATTCATTAACTATTACCTGAATGGCCAGCCTTTTATTAAAATCAGGAACATCCTCCCTGGATGGGCTATTTTTGATTGCTGCCATTAGCTGAAAGACAATGATTTGAAATTCAGGATCCTTCTTCATATAATTATAAATCTCAGCAACCAATTCTGGCTTTACTACATCTCTATCAACATTATACCATCCCATCATCTCCTCTAGTTTCCCGGTTATAACCTGTTCTTTCTCTTTTTCCCAGACTACCTTTCCGTATATCGTACCAAAGCCTGCATATACTCCTCGCCAGAACATATCCTCCGGTAGGTCAGCCAGACTATCAGTAATATATTCATCCAGGGCAATTTCTTTATCATAAATTTGCTTTAGGGTACAGGCTCCAGCGCCTAACCAGCCCAACAAAGGAATGGTTGACATGCCTGCTTTGTAAGCTGCTTTAAAGATTTCCTTTTCTATAAATTTATTTTTAATCCTTGTAGCAGGTCCCTGCTGAAATCGGATGCCACGATTTATGGCCTTGTTCCCCTGATGCAAAATTAATCCGGTGATTAAACCTCGAATAAGTAATTTCGTTGGCACATTAAGTGGAGTAGAGAACATGGTAAAACCGCCTTTTAAAGCGGCAGTAACTGCGCCTCGCGGCACCTTTTTCTGCGCCCACTGTTTTAAACAGCCCTTAATATTGAGTGTTCCCGCTATAATTTCTTCCGGCGTGGGAGGATAGATAATATTGTTCTCTGATGCATGTTTTAACTCCAGCTCTAACTTTTTTATAAATACCTCAAGATTAGGATCTTTCTCTGTTCTCAAAGCAGGATAAGCATCACTTATAACACTTACCAGGTTTTTTTCGAAAATGGCGATCGCGGTCTCTTTGTTTTCCGGATTTATTTCATACAGATAATCCTGCTTTAAATTTTCTGCCCATTCGGCAATGCCGCGTGCCAGCATACCAGCACGGGAAAAGTAACCTAAACTTTCTCCCGTAATTCTTGTTACTTCTTTGCCAATCAAGTTTTTAAGTGGACTTAATTGAAGCAGTAATTTTTCTACATTTTTTGCAAGTTCTTTCCCGCCTTCATGCCCGTGACTGGCCAGACGCAATGCAGAATCCCCAACTTCACTGGCAACAGTGGAATATTTCTCAATCACACTTTCCAGAATGCCGTAAAACTGGCGAAATCCGCGCCACTCGTCTTCCTCTGTTTTTTCAGTTTTGAGTTTCTGAGAAACGTCATGCCAGGTTTTCTCTTGCCTTCTTTCCTGCACAACTGCGTCAATTGACGCCAGTAGCTTTGTTAACGCTTTCTGAGAGTTCTTGATTTTATTTTCCCAGCGCGCCTTTTCCAGTTCTAACTGTTCATTAAGCAACTCATCCAATACAGGCTGGACGGAAGAGCGAACGGTCTGCTTCTGCAGACTATTTAGCTGTTCTACTCCTTCCTGTAACTCCCAGGCAACTATCAGCAACTGTCTCAGCAGGCGCTCAATTTGTTGATATTGATCCCTTAGCAACAATCCCGCATTTAAAATTTCATTTTTGGCGCTCTCAGACATGACAATATCAATCCTGGGGCTTTTTTTCAGAAGCCACTTCTGCAGCTCCAAGCCTATTTTATTGATTGAACAATATAATTTATCTGATCTTTCTTTTATTTTATTGCCTACCTTTTTAGCATTGGCAACAATTTTATCCTCCAGGTCTTTATACTCTTTAAATTTTTCCTCTGCCGAAGGCTCAAGCTCTTTGCTCTGCTGCCTGAATACAATTATGGCTTCTCCCAGAGCTTCAGACATAGTAAGGATGGCACGGGCAATATGAGTATGCATGGATTCATTACATTTTTCCGGCCTGAAATTACCTGTCAGAGGGTTTTTTCCAGAAATATCGCTCGCAGATCCTCCGTCAACAGCAGCTATATATCGATCATGCTTACGCAGGCCTGCTTCGTACTTTGCAATTGGTCCCATTCTTCCTGGCGCTGTTGGCCGATATCGGTCATGTAAATTTCTCATGGCATATTCTCTGGCATCTCTGGCTTCATTAAGAATATGGTCAGATTTTTTATCTATAAATTCCTTAAGTTTTATCCGCTTCCTTATATCCTCTGCTAACAGCGAATTTTTTAATTGTTTGAATTTAAAATTTTCCACCGTTAGTTGATATGACTGGCTGGACATTAAGCCTAAAAGCTTATTTTTTACAATAACGTAATTATCTTCACTTACCGCTGTTGTTGGATCCTCGTTGAGTTTTTCAATGGTTTCTTCTGCCAGAGCGTTCAGCTTTACATTAACTACTTTATCTACATTCTTTGCCCAATCTATTACCGCAAGACTTTCTGTTATCTTTAATGTTTGCAGTGTATCATGAATTAGATTGAGCATATTATTAGCCTCATCTATGGCACTTTGTAATTTTGGCGATCGCTCCACTAGTGCCTTTAATTTTTGCAGATATTCATTTGTTCGTAACATAAATTTCCGCAAGCCAGGGTTTTCATAAGCAGAGCTTCCCCGGTGCAGCATCTCTTCAATCTGGTTGATTAACTCTTTGTCTATCCCCTTTACGTTATAACCCTTGCGCAAATATTCTTTAATATCAGGCTGTAATTTTTTGAATTCTTTTTTAATCACTCCTTTCAGCTTATCTTTTTGATCGAAATATTTTTCAAAGCATGCCCTTTCTTTTTTTTCTGCCGAGGAAGTATTATCACTTTCCTCATTTTGAGTCAGAAAATTAAATCTCCTCATTGCTAACTGAGGCTTTTCGCTATTATACTCCGCCTTCAACTCGTCTAATTCACTTGCTAAAGAATAAATTCCTGAATTAGTACCAGCGGCTCCCCCACCATATTGACCTATTTCACCTGTAGGTTCACTTAGTGTCTCAAAAACTTTGTGAAGATCTAAAAAAGAGGTGTTAGTTAAGTTTACCATAATAACCAGTCCATGTTGATCGAATAGAATTTCGGTGATTTATATTATTTATTAATATATGTTTACACCGCTAAAACCCAGCAGCAGCTGGACGCGTAATTTTCAATGACTGAATTTTACGAAATACAGTCTGCTGTCGGCTGGCAGAATGTAAGGCACATAACGAGCGCACGGTAAATACAGGAACTTTCAGAGCGTTGTTAGTTATACTTGTGTCAGCCCAACGCTCAGGCAGCCTCCTTACCTGTATCAGCCATTAGCTTTACCTGTTATGTTACGCTTTGAATGCTGTGCTGTGCTGTGCTGTGCTGTGCTGTGCTGTGCTGTGCTGTGCTGTGCTGTGCTGTGCTGTGCTGTGCTGTGCTGTGCTGTGCTGTGCTGTGCTGTTGGGTTATAATATTTATTTCGTCTTTTTTTTCAATTTAAATAAAACAAACTCGCCTCTTAAGTTATTTAAGCACAAACTTATTTTCAAACGTCACTTTACGACGTTTATATTAGAACTTTTTATAACCACGTTGTTTATTGGGAACTGGTCAAGGTTAATAAATTTAACACGCATCTAAAAAACCTTGTTATGACTCATTTGCTCATACGAAAGCTCATAAAAAAGGATGCGTTGTTTTTAAGGTTCTTGCGGGCTTGCCTTTGTTGAATTTTTAAATCGGGGCGCGAGACCTGAGCAAGTAGCTCTTTGCCTTAATATAAGTGTTGCTCTACCTTCCGGGAACAGTCTAAAAATAACAAAAAAAAACCCGTCGTCAGGAGGTTAATCTGAGGACGGGGAAAAAACGGACGCACCCGGTTTAAGCGCGTCCAAAATGGGTAATCTTAAGAATTCATTTTAAACAGTGACATCTGGGACATAGAGCTGAACACCTTGTATGAAGCCTGCAATGCCGCCTGCTTCATGGTGTAAGACGAAATCGTGCTGGTGTAGTCCGCATCCACCAGGCTGCTCATCTGGGTGGACTGATTCAGCGTCGTATCGTCCGCTTTAGATTCAATATTATCCAGCTCATTCAGCTGCGTACCCACTTCCGACTGCACTTTCAGCACGTTGTTCATGGAGTTACGCAGGCCACGGTTAGCTTTGGCCATATCCGCCGCAGCGGCGTCTTTGGTCGTCGCGTCCGCATCCGCCAGCGGCTGTTTCAGCGAGTTAATCGCCGTGTTCAGCGTGGTGAAAATATTGCTTTCGCTGGCGCTGCCGTCCGGCTCCGGCGTGGCGTTGCTGGTCAGCGAGGTAAACACCTGGCTACCGGTGTGGCTGGTAGTCATGGTGCGGCTGGCGTCCACTTTCTGCGTGATTGCCGTATCGCCACCGTTATAGGTCACATTACCGCTGGCATCCTGGGTAAAAGGCGCCGTATCGGATTTGTAGCCGGCGAAAATATAGCGACCGTTACCGTCCGTCGAGTTCGCCAGGTTCATCAGCTGATCGCGCAGGCTGGTTAATGTGGTGGCGTAAGTCGCACGGTCTTCGTCTGAAAGCGTGCCCGTAGAGGCAGCAACCACCGCCGTCTGCGCCTGAGTAATCACGCTGGTTACCTGAGAAAGATTGGTATCTTCCTGTGCCAGGCTGCTGGTGGCGAAAGTGCGCGCAGTTTTATACTGGCTGGTTTCCGCCTGCGCCTGCGACAGCACCACGGCCTGGGCCGCCGCGACAGGATCGTCCGAAGGCCTGTTTACCCGCTTGCCGGTTGACAGCTGCTCGCCGGATTTCAGCCAGCTGGCCTGCGAATCCGAAATACCGCGCATCTGTTGGTCATAAATCATCGTGGTGCTTAAGCGCATGATATTTTCCTTCTGCGAAATCAGCTGACGGCGCCGATCAGCGCGTTAAAAATGGTCTGGGCAGTTTGTAAAATCTGCGCGTTAGCGGTGTAGTACTGCTGATAACGCGTCAGGTTGCCGTACTCTTCATCCAGGTTTACGCCGGAAACGGACTGCTGCTGGTTAGTCAGCTGCGTCACCACATTGCTCTGCGTGGTGCTGGTCGTTTCCAGGTTGCTGGTCTTGTTGCCGATATCGGCGACCATGCTGGCGTAACCCTGAGTAATAGTGCTGCTGCCGTTAATAACTTTTTTAGTCTGTAAATCCAGTAGCGACTGGGCGTTGTTGTTGTTGCTTACACCGTTATCGGCATCGGCCGCGGCAATTTTAGCCTCGTCGGTGATATTCACGCTCATATTGGTGATCACGTTCGCTACCGGCTTGACCAGGAAGCTATCTTTCGCCGTTGGCGTACCGCTTACCGTCAGCTGAAGGCCGTCGAAACTCAGCGTGTTGTTGCCGCTGGCATCGGTACCCGCTGTCGCCGTCACGCTGGCATTATCGGAAAGACGTTTAACGTTCCAGTTGCTGCCGTCGTAGCTCACGGTGTAATTAGAGGCCTGTACTTTGCTGGTATCCGTCCACGCCGCCGACAGCGAAGCTGTTTTGCTGTTGTTGGTGTTCGAGGTTACAGACGGGCTGCCCAGGTTAAAGAAGGCTTCGCCTGCATCGCCGTTGCTGTCATAGCCTGCTTCATGTTGGGTATTGAAACTGTCGCCCAGCGCCATCGCCATCTGGCCCAGCTGATTGCGGGTATTATCCAGATCGGTACGGAAAGACAGCAGGCCGCCCAGCGAACCGGTCGTGATCAGGCTTTCCGGGATCTCGGTGGCTTTGCCACTGGTAGAATCCACGGTCGCAATGGTTTTGCGGGTTGGGTCGGCACTGGAAGATACAGAGGCCAGCTTGCTGTAGCTGTCGCCCTGCACCAGCGAAATACCGTTGCCGATGCTGATGTTATAGCTACCGCCGTCCTGCTGGCTAACGGTTACACCAACGATATTGTTCAGATCGCTGACCAACTGGTCACGCTGATCCAGCAGATCGTTAGGCTCGTTACCTGCGCCCGCACCTTTCAGCTTGGTGATCTGCTGATTGATATTAGCGATCTGTTTGGCATAGCCGTTGATCTGGTCAACCGAAGAGGTGATCGAGGTGTTCAGGCTGGCGTCTACGTTACTTAAATAGGTATTGGTAACCTGGAACTGGTTTACCAGCCCGTTCGCTTTACCTAACACAGCCTGACGCGCCGAAGAGTCGGAAGCGTTACTGGTCAGCGTTTGCAGCGAGGCAAAGAAATCCTGCACGGTAGTCGACAGCGTATTGGTGGTGCTGGAAAACGCATCATCAATATTAGAGAGCTGCGTGTATTGCGTGGTCAGCGCGCTGGACTGCGAGCTGGCGGTACGCAGCTGGTTAGTGATGAAGGCATCATATTCGCGATTGACGCTGGCTACGGATACGCCGTTGCCATAGTACTGAGTGCCGTTCAGCGTGCTGCTTGCCTGAGCAAGAACCGTAGTCTGCCGGGAATAGCCAGCGACATTATAGTTACTGATGTTGTTACTGGTGGTATTCAGCGCGGCCGAAGCGGCGTTGATGCCGGTTAAAGCGGTATTAATCAAGTTAGACATGTCGGTTCCTTATCGCTCCAGCACGGGCCGGCATTACAATCGGTTGCCGACGCAGCGTCGGCTTTAAAAGGTTATCGGCAAAAATAAGGCAAACTTGAGCGCAAAATCAGAACAAATCGCCGATATCATGGGTGTAAGCTTTAACAACTTTTTCTCCCATGCTCTTGAATTGCTGGATCATTCCCACCAGTTTCTGCGCGTATTTCGGATCGGTGGCGTAGCCTGCCGCCTGCAGCGCTTTCGCGCCCTGCTCTGGCGTCGCCGCCGTGGTTACCGCCTGATAACGCGGGTTATTGGCAATCAGCTTCACGTAATCGTTCAGCGCATCGAAATAGGAGTCATAAACGCGGAATTTGGCTTTTATCTTTTTCGCTTCGCCATGCTCATATTCAGTGGTAGTAATCTCGGTTGTTTTGCCCTGCCAGCTGGACGTTGCCTTAATGCCAAACAGGTTGAAGCTTGGCTTGCCTTCGGCGGTCAGGATCTGGCGCTGACCCCAGCCCGATTCCAGCGCAGCCTGCGCCAGGATCAGGTGATGAGGAATACCCGTACCGGCGCTGGCCTTGATAGCTGGCTGCGTTAGTTTGGCGATAAAATCGCTGCTGTCGCCGCTGAGCGCCATGTCCGATGAAGCGGCAGGCAAACGAGGTACGGCTTTGCGCACGATCCTTTCCTGTTCTGCGTCCATCGCCATCGCCAGCGGCGGCAGCGTATTAATGTAGTTTTTATCCAGCAGCATCGGCGTGGTGCCCGCTTTTTCGTCGGGCGTCTGCGCCTGCTCCATCTGTTTGACGATCATATCGGCCAGGCCGAGTCCTTTGGAGGCGATCTGCTGCCCAATCTGCTGATCGTACATCGAGGTGAAAAGACGCGTCTGCTCGGTGCTTAACATGCCGTCCTTCGGCAGCGCGTCACGCATACTTTTCAACATCATCTGTACAAACATGCCTTCTACCTGCTTAGCCACTTCCTTCGCATGCGCTTTCGGATCGTTGCCAGCCTGGCGTTTCAGGTCATTCAGCGAGCGGCTATCGTAAGCCGCCGCTGCCAGAGATTGGGCGTTGCTCATCAGATAATTTCCAGTTTGGCGTGCAGACAGCCCGCGCTCTGCATTGACTGCAGGATAGACATCAGGTCGATTGGCGTTGCGCCCAGCGCGTTCAGCGCGCGCACTACGCTATTCAGGTTGGCGCTGGCGTTAACGCTCTGCAATGCGCCGCCGCTCTGACGCAGGTCGATCTGCGTTTGTGGCGTTACCGTAGTCTGTCCGCCCGCGAACGGCGTGTTCGGCTGGCTGACGTTCTGCTGCTGGTTTACTGTTACAGACAGATTGCCCTGAGCGATAGCGCAAGAGCTGAGCATCACTTCGCGGTTCATCACTACCGAGCCGGTACGGGAGTTGATAATGACTTTCGCATCCTGAATCGGTACAGAGACGTCAATATTCTGGATATCGGCCAGCAGGCGAACCTGCGAAGTGCCGTTGGCGGAAACCTGTACCTGTACGGTGCGGCCATCCAGCGCCTGAGCGGAACCGTAGCGACCATTAATAGCGTCAGCGATACGCTGCGCCATGCTGAAGTCTTCCTGGTTAAGGTAAAGCTGAATCACGTTTGAAGCGCCGAAGCTGTTCGGCAGTTCGCGTTCAATAGTGGCGCCGCCGGTAATGCGGCCGCCGTTAACCTGGTTAACCGTTACGCTGCTGCCGCCAGCGGAAGCGCCTGCGCCACCCACCAGAATATTACCCTGAGCCAGCGCATAAACCTGGTTGTCCACGCCTTTCAGCGGCGTCATCAGCAGCGTACCGCCGCGCAGGCTTTTAGCGTTACCCATAGAGGAAACCACTACGTCAATCACCTGGCCCTGGCGGCCAAAAGCCGGCAGCTTGGCGGTCACCATAACCGCCGCCACGTTTTTCAGCTGCATGTTGGTACCGCTGGGCACGGTGATACCCAGCTGCGACAGCATGTTGTTCAAACTCTGTGTGGTAAATGGCGTCTGGGTAGTCTGGTCGCCGGAGCCATCCAGACCTACTACCAGGCCATAACCAATCAGGGAGTTATCGCGCACGCCGCCGACCGTGGTCAGATCGCGGATGCGATCGGCGTGGGCGAAAGTGCTGACTGCGGCCAGCACAGCCAGGGTAAACCGGAAAATAAACTTACGCATTTTAACCTCTTAGAATGGTGACAGGTTCAGGAAGAACCGTTGCAGCCAGCCCATCGTCTGCGCCTCATTGATGTAGCCGTTGCCGACGTACTCAATGCGGGCGTCCGCCACCTGGGTCGAAACTACGCTGTTGCTGCCGCTGATGGTGCGCGGGTTGACCACGCCCGAGAAGCGGATAAATTCCGTACCCTGGTTAATCTCAATCTGTTTTTCACCAATCACTTTCAGGTTGCCGTTCGGCAGTACCTGATTCACGGTCACGGTAATGGTGCCGGTGAAGGTGTTGTTCGCCGTCGCGCCGCCTTTGCCTGCAAAGGTGTTTTTGCCGCTGGCGTCGATATTCGTTTTATCGCCACCCAACAGGCCGGTCATGGCAGAAGGCAATGCGGTCAGGCCCAGAGAAGCGCTGCCGTCGCGACCTGCGGATGCCGTGGAGCTTTTGCTCGCGCTGACGTTTTCCTGCAGGGTAATGGTCAGCGTATCGCCGATATTACGTGGGCGGCGATCCTCGAACAGCGGCTGGTAGCCGTAGTTCATCGGCATCACGCCCTGAAAAATGGAGCCGTTAACCACGGGCGGCGAAGCAGGCAGCGGCTGGGCCGTTGTCGAACCTTCCACCAGGGGCTTACGGGGAACTAAAGCACAACCGTTAAGCGTCAGGAGCAGCGTTGCTACCAACAAACGTCCAGGCAGTGAAATTTGCTTCGCCATGGATAACTCTCTTTATTAAATGCTTTTATTAAGCCGGGCGAACCCGGCCGTCACGCTTTGGATTACAGCTGAGTCAGCTTGGCCAGCATCTGATCGGATGTGCTGATAGCCTTGCTGTTGATTTCATAGGCGCGCTGAGTCTGGATCATGCTCACCAGCTCTTCCGCCACGTTCACGTTCGAGGCTTCAACGTAGCCCTGATAGAGCAGGCCCGCACCGTTGTTGCCTGGCGTGCTGTCAGTCGGCGCGCCGGAGGCCTGAGTTTCCATGTAAAGGTTTTCGCCTTTGCTTTCCAGACCGGCGTCGTTGATAAAGGTGCTCAGCGTCAGCTGACCTACCTGGGTCGGCTGAGTCTGGCCCTGCACGGTCACGCTGACCGTACCGTCACGCCCGATGGTCATGCTCAGGGCGTTAGCCGGAATAGTGATCGCTGGCTGCACAGGGAAACCGGCGTTGGTCACCAGCTGGCCGTTCTGGTCGGTCTGGAATGAACCGTCGCGGGTATAGGCTACGGTGCCGTCCGGCATCTGTACCTGGAAATAACCCTGGCCGCTGATCGCCACATCTTTTGACGAGTCGGTTTTGTTCAGGTTGCCCTGAGTATGCAGACGTTCGGTGGCTACCGGACGGGTACCCGTACCCAGCTGCATGCCAGATGGCAGCGTAGTCTGTTCGGATGACTGTGCGCCGGGCTGGCGAACGGTCTGATACATCAGGTCTTCGAACACGGCACGCTGGCGTTTAAAACCGTTGGTGCTGACGTTTGCCAGGTTGTTCGAGATGACGTCCATATTGGTTTGCTGGGCGTCAAGACCGGTTTTAGCTATCCATAAGGAGTTAATCATGTTGGTTCCTCTGCTCTTAGCTCATTGACAGCAGCTGGTTAGCGCGTTGTTCGTTTTCATCGACGCTGGAGATGACTTTCATCTGCATCTCGAAGCGGCGTGAGTTGGCGATCATATCGACCATGGTCTGGGTAGAGCTGACGTTGCTGCCTTCCAGCACGCCGGGCATCACCTGGATGGTCGGATCGGCCTGTAATGTCTGCACGTTTCCGGTGGGACGGAATAAACCATCGTCACCGCGCGTTACCTCTGAGCCGGTGGCTTTCACCAGCTTCAGGCGGCCCAGCTGGACAGTGGCGTTCGGCGAATCGCCCGGGTTCAGCGCGGTAATAGTCCCGTCAGCGGCAATGGTGATTTCCGAGCCCTGCGGCACCGCAATCGGCCCGCCGTCGCCCATGACCACCTTGCCCTGAATGGTGAGCTGTCCGGCGTTGTTCAGCTCCATATTGCCGTTGCGGGTGTAGGCTTCAGTGCCATCTTCCGCCTGCACCGCCAGCCAGCCATCCTGACGAACAGCGACGTCCAGCGAGCGTCCGGTGTAGTCCATCGCGCCCGGCGTCATATCCGATCCCGGCGTCGAAGCCGTGACCAGCGTACGCGTTGGCAGCGATTCGCCCTGCACCGGCACGGCGCGCAGCGCGTTCAGCTGCGCACGAAAACCAGGCGTTGAGGCGTTGGCCAGGTTGTTCGCCGTAACTGCCTGCTGTTGGAGGGTCTGACTGGCAGCCCCCATTGCGGTATATATCGCGTGATCCATAAGACGATCCTGTTAGCCGAATTAACGCAGGTTGACCAGGGTGTTGAGGATCTGGTCCTGTGTTTTAATGGTCTGGGCGTTGGACTGATAGTTACGCTGCGCAACGATCATGTTTACCAGCTCTTTACTCAGATCAACGTTGGAAGATTCCAGCGCGCCTGCGGTCAGGGTGCCCAGGTTACCAGTGCCTGCCAGGCCAACCAGCGCCTGACCAGAAGATGCAGTCGCTGACCAGACGTTGTTGCCTTCAGATTTCAGGCCTTCCGGGTTAGCGAAGTTAGCCAGCGCGATCTGGCCCAGCGTCTGGGTCTTCTCGTTGGAGTAGTTACCTACTACGGTGCCGTCGTTGTTGATCTGGTAGCTGGTCAGTTCGCCAGGCTTATAGCCATCCTGCGTCGGGTTACCGAAGGTGCTGGTGCCGGTGTTCTGCTGCTGGCTGCCCGCCATGCTCAGGGTAAAGTTAGTTGCCGCTGAACCATTCAGACCCGCCAGGGTAACTGCCTGGGTCGCGGTGGACGTCAGCTGACCGCTGGTGTCAAAGGTCATGTTGAAGCTGCCCACATCGGCCGTTGGATCCGCTGCGCTGCCGTCCTTCACGTTGACTGTCCAGGTATTGTCGGCAGTTTTGGTGAAGTACAGGTTCAGGTTGTGCTCGTTACCCAGCGAGTCATAGGTCGTCATTGACGCTTTGCTGTTGTAAGAGCTGGTATCGTTGATATCCAGCGGCGTAGTGGTCGGCACGCTGTCGGTTGAGTTCAGGTTAGCGACCAAAGCTGCCGTGCTGGTAGACTTAGCTGGCATAGCGGTCGTAGGAACGCTCAGCGCAACCGGGTTAGCGCCGGTCTGCACGGTTGGCGGCGTGCCGGTTGCCGGATAGCCGGTCAGCTGCAGACCGTTGGCGTTAACGATGTTGCGGTTCTCATCCAGCGTGAACTGGCCGTTACGGGTGTAGTAAACCGCGCCGCTGGTATCAGCCATACGGAAGAAGCCAGACTGGCTGATCGCCACGTCCAAACCACGGCTGGTAGAAGTCGTAGTACCGTCGTTAAAGTCCTGCGTTACCGCAGCCACTTTCACGCCCAGACCTACTTTAGAGTCGGCGAACATATCGGCGAAAGAAACGGTCGCGGATTTAAAGCCCACCGTCGCGGAGTTTGCGATGTTGTTGCCGATAACGTCCAGGTTGCTGGATGCTGCGTTTAAGCCGCTGACTGCCTGAGAAAATGCCATGTGTGTATTCCTGAATCGGGGTTAAGTTAAATAATCTGACGAACGTTTGCGACGGTAGTGGTGCCCATCGTGCCGAGGTCCAGAACGGCACCGCTGGTGTCGTTAGTAACCCCACTGACTAATGCGTAATTCAAAGGCTGCGCTACCAGCTGGCCGGTGGCGTTGCTGGCGCTGATTGAGACGTTATATTTACCGTCTCCCGCCGTAGTACCGTCTGCCGCGCTGCCATCCCAGGAGAAGGTATGCACGCCAGCGCTCAGCGCACCCAGGTTGATGGTTTGCACCACCTTGCCGGATGAATCGGTAATCGTGGCCGTGGTCGCGGTAGAAGCCTGCTCCAGGCTGACGCCGAACGGCGTAGTCTGGCCGCTGCCAACCAGCACCTGAGAGCCATCGACCATTACGCCGTGGCCGATCAGCGTGGAAGCCTGCAGAGACTGTCCGCTGTTGATCTGGCCGGAAATAGATCCCAGCGTGGTGTTCAGTTTTTCAATACCGCTCAGGGTATTGATCTGTGCCAGCTGGGTAGTCAGCTGGCTGTTATCCATGGGATTCGTCGGATCCTGGTTCTTTAACTGCGTGACCAGCAGGGTCAGGAAGTTACTTTGCAGGTCGGCTGCCGAAGTATCGGTAGTCGACGACGTGGTGGTAATCGAGGTATTGTCGAGTTTTTCATTAACGCCAACTGCAATGCCCATCTTCCTGCTCCTTATTGACCCATCGTCAGGGTTTTCATCATCATCTGTTTCACGGTGTTCAGCACTTCAACGTTCGCCTGGTAGCTGCGCGACGCCGACATGGTGTTGACCGTTTCCCCAACCACATCCACGTTTGGCATCTTGACGTAGCCTTTAGCGTCGGCCATTGGGTTGCCTGGCTCGTACACCAGCTTCGCGGGCGTTGGGTCATCAATTACTTGCGCTACGCGCACGCCGCCGGTTGCGGCACCAGGCGCAGCATCGGTCTGGAAAACCACCTGCTTAGCGACGTAGGGTTGGCCGTCCGGCCCGGTGACGCTGTCGGCGTTGGCCAGGTTGCTGGCGCTGACGTTCAGGCGCTGCGACTGGGCGGCCATCGCCGAACCGGCGATATTAAAAATGTTCAGTAAAGCCATTTATCATTGCCCCTGTAAGACGGACATCATGCTTTTGATTTGCCCGCTAATGACGGTTAAATCCGTCTGGTACTTCAGGCTGTTGTCAGCGAACTCGGTACGTTCGCGATCCATATCCACCGTGTTGCCGTCCATTGAAGGCTGGTCAGGCACGCGGTACATCAGATCCATCGATGCTGGCGCAGATGACTGTGCCTCGATATGGCGTGATGACGTTACCGCCAGCGACATGCCCGTCCCCTGCGCCCGGCCCTGCTCCATCACTTTGCTCAGCTGGCTGGCAAAATCGATATCGCGCGCCTGATAGCCCGGCGTGTCCGCGTTAGCGATATTGGATGCCAGGATTTCCTGCCGCTGCGCGCGCAGGTTCAGCGCTTCGGTGTTAAACCGCAGTGCCGCGTCAAGTTTGTCGAGCATGCTTCCTCCGCAATTGAAAATTCAGTGGGGAGAGGATAAGCGGGTTAGGATTAATCTTATCGACGGAATAGCGCTAAAAAGCGTCGTTAATTTGCGCCTTGACTTTGCGCGCGGGTCAGTAGAATCGTCGCCATATTGCAGTGAGGATGAAAAAATGCGTGGTTTGACTCTCTTCCTGATGGGCCTTGGCATGGTGACGATGGGCGCCAGCGCCGCCGACTTAACGGCACAGCTCAATCAATTTTTTAAATCCCGCTATGGGGAAACCGGCTTAGGTGCCGATACCCTGAGCGTGGTGGTGAAAACGCCGCAGGCGCAGTGGCCCACTTGTGAAGCTCCGCAATTCTCCTTACCGGGCAATAGCCGGATGTGGGGCAACATGAGCGTGGCGGCCAACTGCGGCCAGAACCGGCGCTATTTGCAGGTTCAGGTGCAGGTTGAAGGCGATTATCTGGTGGCGGCTCGCCAGGTAGCGCGCGGTACGGCACTAACCGCCGATGATATTAAAGTTGAGCATGGCCGACTGGATACGCTGCCGGCGCGTGCTGCGCTTAACGCTACCGATGTAGCCGAGGGTATTGCGCTGCGGGATATTATGCCGGGCCAGCCGCTGACGATGATGATGGTGCGCCAACCGTGGCGCGTGAAGGCTGGTGACAACGTCAACGTTATTGCCAGCGGCGACGGCTTTAACGTCGCCAGCGAAGGCCGGGCGATGAACAATGCCACCGTCGCGCAACCAGTAAGGGTCCGACTAAATTCGGGTCAGATGGTAAGTGGCAAAATCGGCCCGGATGGGAATATTCTTATAACGTTATAAAGCGCTAAAGATGGCTTCAGTTCTGCCGATAGTGTAAATAACAGACGTAGTACACTTGAGCCATTCAGGCCGCATTTGCCTGAGCAAACAGGAGCCAGATATGAGCATTGACAGAACTCAACCGATGAAGCCGGCGAGCACCGTACAGCCTCGCGAACTTCCCGAAGCGGCTACGCCAAAGGCGCAGAAGGTCGAGACAAAAACAACCGAATCAGGTACCCAGGTGGTACTGAGCGGCGCCCAGGCCCAGCTGACCAAAGCCAGCTCGCAGGATATTAATACCGCGCGCGTTGAGCAGCTGAAAAGCGCCATCCGTAACGGCGAACTGAAGATGGATACCGGCAAAATCGCCGATGCCCTGATCCAGCAGGCCAGAGACTCTTTAGAAGGTTAATCAGGTAAATGAATAAACTGTTGAACGCGCTTGATAAAATGCTGGAAGTCCTGAAAAGTCTGTCTGACGTCATGGCGGCAGAGCAACAACAGCTCTCGGGCGGTCAGATCAACAGCAGCCTGCTGCAACGTATTACGGAAGATAAAAGCTCTCTGCTGGCGACGCTCAACTTTCTTGAGCAGATGCGCCGTGACGCGGATAAAGAAGCGGGTGTTCACGCGCCCTACAGCGGCCAGCCAGAGCTGGCCCGCCGCTGGGCCGCGCTGCAGGAGCAGACGGTCAAACTGCGCGATACCAACACGCATAATGGCATGCTGCTTAACCATCAGATCAGCTTTACAGAAAAAGCGATCGAGGTGTTAAAGCCTTATCAGACGCAAAAATTTTATGGCCCAAACGGCCAGGCGACTTCAAGCAGCTTTATTAACCGCAAGGTTTAAGTGTGCCGGCGCAGTCTCTGCGCAGAAAATTTTGTCGCTGATTTCAGTCAGCATCCTGCCTGCCCCGGTTTTGCCGGGGTTTTGCGCTGGAAATAAAACGGGAGCGATTTGCGTATTTTTTTAAAAGCGTTGTGTTCCAGCCAATAAATTTATTTTTATAAAGTTAAGTCTGTTTGCATTCACAAGCGAAAAAACTGGCTTAGTGTCAAGAGGCAAGCACAAAGCGCGCGTTTAATTGCCGTAAAAACTGGAAGGTATTCAGGCAGGATACGCCAAACTGCTGACATATATTTGGTATTTTGACTTTTTTGGTATTGAATGAAGCATATGACTCATGGGTAACCACAATAGCCCCAGCTGATTTCGCTTTGGCGATAATCCAGGGATCGGCTTTAGCCAAAAAGCTGTCACGATGACCAGCATTATAGTTGCCTGACATTACTGCTTGTACAATTTGAGTAAAAACTTGCTGGGTCGTTGCATCGTCGTTGCTGACAAAATGTCCCGGGCGTGCTTTAACCCAGTTTGCCAGCTCATCATCCCCCTCTTTCAATTCCCGACCAATCATATCAACACTGGCAATCATTCCCTGTTGAAACTGCAAATCCAGCCAGTCCCAATAAGCGGGGCAAATATCCATACCGTAATATTGATTTTTAGCCTGAATATAGGTATTTGCGTCCAGCAGATATCTCATAAACCCAATTCCTTAGCAAATTCCGTTATTTTTGCCGGTTTAATATTATCCAGAAGCACGCTGGCCTCCCGCAGCAAAAGCTGACCGCTTAATGCCTGTTCCACTACGGCACGTGAGAAGGGCTGGCTGATCTGGGCTTTTTTCGTTTTGTAATAAGTTGGGCCTTTACCGCGCTTTTCTCTCTCCTGCCAGGCTGCTTTCAACAGAGCGATATAGTGTGCATAATCTTCATAAAGAATAAACCCCAGCGTCAGTGCCCGACGCGCCAATACCCAACAGCTAACCCGAAAATGCTGTTCCAGCGGTGCCAAATTTTCCTGCCAGGACTTTACATCGTGTCGCCAGTAGCGCTGAAATTCTTCAGCTGGTACCAGCAGTTCAGCTGCCACCGCGTTGCAAAAAATTTCTTCTTTCCTGGCTGTGCGGGCATCAGCATCAGACAAACCAGATTGCCCAATCCATATATGGGCAAGTTCATGAATCAGAGTAAATAAGCGGGCGCCTGGCGCATCAGCATGATTGACGAAAATAATTGGCGCATATTCATCCGTAATAGCAAAGCCGCGAAATTCTTCTACCTTGAGAGGGCGGGTATGGTGATGTAAATTCGCCTGCCGCATCACTAAAACCCCAATGGCTTCTATCCGCTTAACCAGGTCGCGGTAATAATCATCGCTGCTGCCCCTTTCGGGATGTAGCGTAATATCTAACGCCTTTCTGATATCATTAACGACATCATTAACCTGATGGCTTACTTTAAAACGACCAACATAAGGATTGGGGTCGGTTAGCTGTTGCTGTAAGTATTCCCGATACCATTCCTGACGTTGCAGCATCAGCTTAACCAGATCCAGCAATTCCGCGCTGGGTTGATGCAGCGGTTTACTCTCCAGCGTTCTCAGATCCGGAATCGGGAGCTTTTCAACCGGTGGGATGGATAAAAACAGGTAGCCGAAGGGAATATGGGCTTTGTCCGCAAACTGCATTGCCTGATTAAAAGTTAAAGACTGTTCGCCGGCTTCCCATTTTAATAAACGCTCTTCATTGGTTGTCAGCTTATGGGCAAATTCAGGCACAGAAAAACCCGCACGCTCGCGCGCCCAGGTTAGCATTGCCGTATTGACATTTGCCGTTGCCATAGTGCTGTTTCCAAAAAAAATTACTGATAAACGCAGAGCTTGCGTAGCCCATCCTTTGTCGCCCTGTTTTCCATGAGCCGTTTTATCACACCTTGCCTGACCAGGGAATATCACCAGAGCCAAATTTACTCTTTGGCTCTGGCGCTTACTTATCCAGCAAAATGAAAAAGGCGATTGCTGCACATATCTGGTTTTACTATCAGTAAGTTAAAATCATATGCGCATATTAAACCGCGCTAGTCCGCGCAAAATCCTTCACGCGAAAACCCAGCAGCGCCAGCACGGCAAAATAAACGCCGCCGCCGACCGCACAGACTGCCGCCAGGCGCAGCAGACGCATTAGCATATTGCCCTGCGCCCATTCGGGCATTATCCACATCATGCCCACCAGCGCTGCCGCCATAGCGATAACCGCTATTACCAGACGCAGCAGGAAGCTAAGCCAGCCCGGCTGCGGCTGAAAGATCTTTTGCTTGCGCAACTGCCAGTAAAGCAGCGAGGCGTTCAGGCAGGCGGCCAGGCCGATGGACAGCGACAGGCCAGCGTGTTTCAGCGGACCAATAAAGGCCAGGTTCATCAACTGCGTCATAATCAGCGTAATAATGGCGATCTTTACCGGCGTTTTAATATCCTGGCGCGAGTAAAAGCCCGGCGCCAGAATTTTCACCACGATCAATCCCATTAAGCCTACCGAATAAGCGACCAGCGCACGCTGGGTCATCGCCGCATCAAACGCGGAAAATTTCCCATACTGGAACAGCGCTACGGTCAGCGGCTTAGCCAGAATGCCCAGCGCCACCGCGCTCGGCAGCGCCAGCACGAAGCAAAGACGCAGGCCCCAGTCCATCAGGCGGTTGTATTCGTCATGGTTATTACTGGCGAAGCTTTTAGCCAGCGACGGCAGCAGAATGGTGCCCAACGCCACGCCCAGTACGCCGGAAGGAAACTCCATCAGGCGGTCGGCGTAATACATCCAGGAAACCGAACCTGAGACCAGGAAAGAGGCGAAAATCGTATTGATGATTAGAGAAATTTGGCTGACGGAAACGCCCAGTATCGCCGGGCCCATCTGCCGCATCACTCGCCAGACGCCTGCGTCTTTTAGATTAAGGCGCGGCAGCACCAGCATGCCAATTTTCTTTAAATGCGGCAGCTGATAGCCGAGCTGTAAAACGCCGCCCGCTACTACAGCCCAGGCCAGCGCCATAATAGGCGGATGGAAATGCGGCGCGGCGAACAGCGCGAAGCCGATCATACTGATGTTAAGCAGCGTTGGCGCGAAAGCCGGAACGGAAAAGCGATTCCAGGTATTCAGAATGGCGCCGACCAGCGAGGCCAGCGAGATCAGCAGAATATAGGGAAAGGTCACGCGCAGCAGCGCCGAAGTCAGCGCGAACTTGTCGGCAGTATCGGCAAAGCCCGGTGCGGTCACTAAAATTACCCAGGGCGCGGCGAACATCCCGGCCACGGTGATAATTGCCAGCGCCAGCGTCAACAGGCCCGAAACGTACGCGATGAAAACTCGCGTCGCCTCTTCGCCCTGCTTGCTTTTATATTCCGCCAGAATAGGCACAAAAGCCTGGGAGAAAGCGCCTTCGGCAAAAATACGGCGCAGCAGGTTCGGTAGTTTAAAGGCAACAAAGAAGGCGTCGGTCGCCATTCCCGCGCCGAAGACTCTTGCCACTATGGCGTCGCGCGCAAAACCCAGCACGCGGGAAAACAGGGTCATCGAACTGACCGCTGCCAGGGATTTCAACAGGTTCATGATCTTCGATTCTTATAGAGAGGTGGCGCGGCCACGGTTATTATCCGGCCGCCGCAGACGACCGAAAGCCGGCATAGTCTACTGATATACCGTGAAATAACCATATTCGATTGTTACAGCGTTATTCCCGATCGCTTTCGCGCCAGAGCTTTTCAATCACCCGCTGCGCCGCCAGCGCCTGTTCGCCGGATGTTTGCGGCATAGTCTGATTTTGCGCACAGTCGATAAAATGGCGGGCAGCGCCGACAAAACCGCGCTGTTCCAGGGTGCTCTGCCAGCCGGGAACAGGATCGACAATCAGCCGTCCGCCCTTTTCCTGCCGCAGCTCGCGCATTTCATCAACCTGCCAGACGCTGCCGTCCGCTATCGCCATCACTGATTCGCGTTGCGTGCCTGCACGACGGTGCATGCTGGTGGTGATTTGCAGTTTGCCATACTGAAAATGGTGCTCAGCATAGAGCATTTCGCCTTCGTCGTTGGTCAGCAGCGTACCGCTTTGCAGCGTTCCCCCGCCGCCGAGCCACAGCGCTGTATCTACTACGTGCAGATAATCATCTAACAGCGTAAAGAAAAGATCGTGCGGGCCAACGCTGTCGCTGCGATGCTTATCCATACGCAATGAAGCCAGCCCGTTGAGATTCTTTAACTGTAAATAGCGAGGCGCGAAGCGGCGATTAAACGCCACCATCAGCTTGCGGCCACGCTGCTGCGCCAGCGTCACCAGCTGTTCGGCTTCGGCCAGCGTCGCCGCAAGCGGCTTATCGACGCAGACGTCTTTACCTGCCAGCAACAGCTGTTTGACGATGCTAAAGTGCGTAGCGGTAGAAGTGTGGACGAAAACCGCGTCGCAGGCTTTACCCAGTTCTTCCAGTGAGGCATAAAGCGGAATACGCCAGCTTTCGCAAAGCGCACGCGCCTTCTGCTGATTAGGCGAAAAAGCGCCCGCAAACTGCCAATCCTGAGCATTCGCCAGCACTGGCAGCCAGGCTTTTTGCGCGATGTTGCCTAATCCCACCATACCGATACGCAGCTTTGTCATCTCACTCTCCTTTCAGCAACTGAGTTAGCTGCTGCTGCATCGCTGCTACCTGACGTTCCAGCTCTGCCACTCTCTCTGCCAGATCGCCGTTTTCGGCCGCGCCTGGTGCTATGGCCAAAGCCGCTTCGTCAACCTCGCCACTAAACAGATGCATATAGCGGCTCTCCCGTTTGCCCGGCTCGCGCGCCAGCCTGACCACAAAGGGGCCATCTTCACGGCTGGCAAGATTTTCCAGGGTTTGTTCGACCTCTGCCATATCGCTGAATTCATGCAGCCGAGCGCTACGCGTGCGCAATTCGCCCGGCGTTTGCGGGCCGCGCAGCAGCAGCGTAGCCACCAGCGCTACCTCCGCGGAAGAGAGTTTTAGCTGGCCGAATTCACTGTTGCAAAAGCGATGTTCATATTTCACTACGCGATTGCCGAAGCCGCTTTGCGTAGTGATTAAATGCTTTTTAGCCAGCATATCCAGCGCATCCTGCACGCCGGTTTCGTCCAGCGTCATCACCGGCTCGCGGTTTGATTTCTGATTGCAGGCGGTAACCACGCCGTTCAGCGACATCGGATATTGTTCGGGCGTTGTGATTTGCTTTTCCAGCAGACAGCCGATAATGCGCGCCTCAACAGGCGCAAAAAGAATTTTCATTAAAAGGGTCCACGTCGTTCAGGTGTCCATTCTTTAGCCGTCAGCGCGGTCAACACATGATCCTGCCAGCGTCCGTCGATCAGCAGATAATCTTTGGCATAGCCCTCTTTCTCAAAGCCGAGCCGGGCCAGCAGATTGCCGCTGCGTTGATTATGCGGCATATAGTTCGCCATGATGCGGTGCATGCGCTGCTGACGCTGCATATAGCGGATAGCCGCCTGTAGCGCCTCAAACATCATGCCTTTTCCTTGCCATTTCTCGCCCAGCGAGTAGCCAAGATAACAGGCATGGAAGGAGCCGCGCACTACGTTGCTGAAGTTCGCTACGCCGCGCACTTCGTTTTCGTCCGGATCCATTACCGCGAAGTAGTAAGCATTGCCTTGCTTATGCATATCGGTAATCAATCCCAGTCGTGCCTGCCAGCCGGAAGGATAGCAGTGGCTCTCATCCCGAATCGGCTCCCAGGGTTTCAAAAATGCCCGGTTTTCCGCGTAGTAATCTGCCAGGCGCCAGGCATCGCGCTCATGGATCAGCCGCACCACCAGTCTGTCCGTGGTCAGGCGTACTTTCGGGGCAGCGGAACGATAGCCAAACATCTTTTCTCCTGAATTCAGCCGATCATGGATAAGAGTGCCGCAGCGGGCTGGTCACAATCCGCAGCCCGCACTCTTCACTATAACCGCCTGATTAGCCATGTAAAACAAAGCTGAGGATTTTTCATCATAATTTTCAGCAGGGCGGCTAAACTCCCCAGCTTCTGTCTGAGGTTGCGGTGCCAGTGGTTTGCCCTGTTAGCTGTTCTCTTCCATACTCCCCAGAGACATTCAGAAGCGCAAAGTGGGTTATTACTCTCTTTGCCGCTGTATAAGGAGGCATTTTTGAAACTTTATATTTACGATCACTGTCCGTTTTGCGTGAAAGCGCGCATGATTTTCGGCCTGAAAAATCTGCCGGTTGAGCTGGTGGTGATGCTGAATGACGACGAGGCGACGCCGAAAAAGCTGATTGGGCAGAAAATGGCACCCATCCTGATGAAAGAAGACGGCAGCTGTATGCCGGAAAGTCTTGATATCGTCGCTTTCGTCGATAAAAGCGACGGCGAGCCGCTGCTGACGGGCCGTACCAATCCGGCTATTACTGACTGGCTGCGCCATATCAACGGCTATCTGAATAAGCTGCTGCTGCCGCGCATCGCGACGGCTTCTTTTGCTGAATTCGCCACGCCGGAAGCGCGTAGCTACTTTACAGCGAAAAAAGAGGCTAACGTGGGCAGCTTTGCGGAATTAAGGCAGCATTCGGAAGGTTTCATTAAAAACATCAATGACGATCTGCGCAAGCTCGACAAGCTGATTGTGAAACCCAACGCGGTGAATGGCGAGCTTTCGCTGGATGATATCAATCTGTTCCCGGTGCTGCGCTCGCTGTCGCTGGTAGCAGGCATCGACTATCCCAGCCGCGTGGCCGACTATCGCGATAATATGGCCAAGCAAACGCAGATTAACCTGCTTTCTTCCATCGCCGCTTGATCCCCAGGAGCCGCCCGCGCGGCTCCATTTTTATTTCGTCACAACTTTTCGCGCCAGCCCGGTGACTCTTTGCTGTTTGTCGGGCAAGCTACTGCTTGACGTCAGAAGGGTAGCTGACGTCATAACGCGAAGAGGAGCACTATGAACACTATCATGCGGGGCGCAATGGCCCTGATGCTGACCCTGAGCCTGGCCGGCTGCAACAAGCTAACGCAGTACACCGTCACCGAACAGGAGGTGAACCAGGCACTGCAAAAGCACAATAATTTCGAAAAACAGATTGGCGTGGCCGGACTGGTTGATGCCCATATTGTGTTGACCGATCTCAACAGCAAAATTGGCCGGGAAGAGCCGGATAAAGTGACGCTCACCGGCAAAGCCACCGTCAACGTCAGCTCGCTGTTCGGCCCGCAGCGCGCGGAAATGCTGCTGACCATGAAAGCGCAGCCTTTCTTTGATAAAGACCAGGGCGCGATCTACCTGAAGGATATGCAGCTAACCGATCTTCAGGCGCAGCCCGCGAAGATGCAGGGCGTGCTGAATACCCTGACGCCCTACCTGAATCAGTCGCTAAAGGATTATTTTAATCAGAAACCGGCTTACGTGCTGAGTACGGATCGCAGCAAGGCGGAATCGTTGGCGAAACGCTTTGCTAAAGGACTGGTCGTTAAGCCTGGCGAACTGGTTATCCCCTTTACCGAGTGATTTTCCGGCGGGTTTCTGCTCTGGCCGGAACCCGCCGCCCGATTTTATCGCCCTCCCGGTATGGCAAACACTTTTTTTCACCCTGCCCTAATAAAGCAGGTGCAAACGTTTGGCTTTATCCTTATCCTTGATACCCGGCCAAATCGCGCCATACCGATTTCACTTCTGCCGGAGCCTGTTCATGACTGCACACCCTCAGCAACTTATTATCCGCCGCCCTGACGACTGGCATATCCATCTGCGAGACGATGAGATGCTGAAAACCGTGCTGCCCTTTACCAGCGAGGTTAATGGCCGGGCGATAGTGATGCCAAACCTGGTGCCGCCGGTAACCAGCGTGACTGCAGCCATCGCCTACCGCGATCGCATTCTGGCCGCCGTGCCGGAAAACCACAGCTTTACGCCGCTGATGACCTGCTACCTGACCGATTCGCTGGCAGCAGACGAGGTTGAGAAAGGCTTTAATGCCGGCGTTTTTACTGCCGCCAAGCTCTATCCCGCCCATGCCACCACTAACTCCAGCCACGGCGTGACCAATATTGATTCCATCGCCTCTGTACTGGAGCGCATGCAGAAAATCGGCATGCCGCTGCTGATCCATGGCGAAGTTACCGATGCGCATATCGATATTTTTGACCGCGAAGCGCGCTTTATTGAAACGGTGATGGAACCGTTGCGCCAGCGCTATCCCGAGCTGAAAGTGGTGTTTGAGCATATCACTACTAAAGAAGCCGCCGCCTACGTGCAGGAAGGCAATCATCTGCTTGGCGCGACCATTACGCCGCAGCATTTGATGTTTAACCGCAACCATATGCTGGTCGGCGGCGTGCGCCCGCATCTTTACTGTCTGCCGATCCTGAAGCGCAACGTCCATCAGGAAGCGTTACGTAAAGTTGTCGCCAGCGGCCACCCGCGCTTTTTCCTGGGCACGGATACCGCGCCGCATCTGCGTCACCGTAAAGAAGCCAGCTGTGGTTGCGCGGGCGTCTTCAATGCCCCTTCTTCCTTACCCGCTTACGCTACGGTGTTTGAAGAGCTGGGCGCGCTGGAGCATTTTGCCGCCTTCTGTTCCGAAAACGGCCCGCGTTTTTATGGCCTGCCGCTTAATGAAGGCACTATTAAACTGGTGCGTCAGCCGTGGACGGTACCGGAGAGCGTTGCCCTGGGCGAAGATACGCTGGTGCCTTTCCTTGCAGGCGAAACGCTGAACTGGCGCGTCGAAATTTAATCCGGACAAAAGGATTGCTTCCGGGAATCTTACTGTATATATTCACAGTAAATTCATCGGAGGCTTTTATGCGTATTGAAGTCACTGTAGCAAAAACCACCTCGCTGCCCGCTGGCGCTATCGATGCGCTAACGGCAGAGCTGAGCAAGCGCATCGATAAACATTTTCCTGAATCCGCCCACAGCGTCTCGGTACGCTATGCCGCAGCTAACAATCTGACGGTAATGGGCGGCGGTAAAGAGGCGAAAGACCAGATTACCGATATCCTGCAGGAAACCTGGGAAAGCGCCGACGACTGGTTTATCACCGACTAGCCGGCGCGTCCCTCTCTTTCAGTTTTTTGCCGGGCTTCGCCGTCCGGCTTTTTTATCTTTCTCTCCCCCTTTGCAGCTGACGGAATCTGGCTATAGTAGAGTGACTAAAGGCAAATGCCGCCACTGGCTAAGAGGTCTGCTCATGAATGCTGAAAATCCCGAAGAAGCAATGACGTTTGGCGAACTGCTGGCGCTGATCGCCGATCAGCAGCGTCGTCTGAGCGTGCTGGAGCTCGCTTTTTCCTCGCTTTCCCTGTGTCTGGACGAGCCTGCCGCGCTGCGGCTGATTGACAGGCTACGCCTTGAGGCCAACAGCCCGGAACATGATGAAAATAAACAGCAGCATTTCGCCGCGCTGGCGGAGGAGCTGGCAAAACGAGCCGGGTGAATAATATTTACTCAAGTTTTAAGAGCCCGCTGCCGATATTTATATTATCGGGAGCAGCCGCTTTAGTTTCTGCGTACGCAATCCCGCTCTAATTAAAGGCAATCGGCCCGGATCAAAATTTCATTCTGCGGGAATCAGAATTCCTGTTATAATTATCCTGCTCTATGAAAAAAGGCCGCATTGAACCTCGATAAATCACTTCGTTGTCATTGTCAACACGAGTAATAAGGGGGTTATAATGGACAGAAACAAAGAGGTTATCCAGACACATCCCCTCATCGGGTGGGATATCAGTACCGTAGACAGCTACGATGCTATGATGATCCGTTTGCATTCGCTTTCATCCAACGAGCAGCCGAGCGATGAAGCCGATGTAGGTCAGACCTACTGGCTGACCACCGACGTAGCCAGACAATTTATCTCTATTCTTGAAGCTGGCATCGCCAAGATCGAAGCTACTGAATATCAGGACCGCGACTACAAAAAGCACTAATTTTACGCGTGTTACCCTGAAGGCACCCAATCGGGTGCCTTTTTCATTGCCGCCGCATTTTGCTATTCTGACCGCCTGTTTAGCAAAGGAGCCAGGTGCATGGTTTATGACTTAATAGTGGTGGGCAGCGGTTCGGTCGGCGCGGCAGCCGGCTGGTATGCCACCCAGGCGGGGCTTAGCGTCCTGATGATCGATCGCGCGCATCCGCCTCATCGGGAAGGCAGTCATCACGGCGAGTCTCGGTTAATCCGCCATGCCTATGGCGAAGGCGCGCGTTACGTGCCTATGGTGCTGCGGGCGCAGCAGTTGTGGGACGTGCTGGAGCAGCAATGCGGCGAGCGTCTGATGCAGCGCAGCGGCGTGCTTAACCTTGCGCCCAATCATTCCGAATTTATCCGCAACGTGCGCCACAGCGCCGACCAATATAACCTGCCGGTCGAGATCCTCAGCGGCGAAGAGGCAGCGCGTCGCTGGCCACAACTCTCTGTTCCTGAAGGTTATACCGGTATTTTTGAACCGCGTTCGGGCTATCTGAAATCGGAAACGGCTATTCGTCATCTGATCCGCCTGTGCGAAGAAGCAGGCTGTGCCCAACTATTTAACTGCGCGGTGACGGCGTTGGGAGAAAGTGACGGCTTGCAGCTGGTAGAGACTTCCGAAGGGGTTTTCCGCGGCAAAAAGCTGCTGCTGAGCGCCGGCACCTGGGTTAAAACGCTGCTTCCCGACCTGCCGGTTACGCCAGTCAGAAAGGTCTTTGCCTGGCATCAGGCGGACGGACGCTACAGTGAAAACAATAAGTTTCCTGCTTTTACCGTGGAAATGCCGGACGGCACGCATTTCTACGGTTTTCCTGCTGAAAATAGCGCTATCAAGATCGGTAAACATGATGGCGGTCAGCCGATTAGCACGCCAGAGCAGCGCAAGGCTTTTGGCAGCGTAGCGGAAGACGGTAGCGAGCTTTTCGCTTTTATCCGGCAATTTTTACCCGGCGTTGGCGTTTGTTTACGCGGCGAAGCCTGCACTTACGATAATACGGCGGATGAAGATTTTATAATCGATACGTTAAATCCAAATCGGCTGGTTATTACCGGTTTAAGCGGTCACGGATTTAAATTCGCTACGGTACTGGGCGAAATCGCTGCGCAATTTGCTCAAAGCAAAGCGGCGGAATTTGATTTATCTCCCTTCTCTCTTTCCCGTTTCTGAATAAAAAAAGGACGGCGTTTTTAATTGCCGTCCTTTCCGTTTAGCTTAATAAAATTTCCGTTAAGCGCGAAATAATCTTTTTATTTCGCCGCTGCCGCTGCGGCGTCTTTTTTCTGCTGACGCAGGCGCAGTTTCTTCACCAGCTTATGCGCTTCCGCTTCGCTGCCAACGGCAGGCGCTGAACCCGTCAACGGCTTGCGCGCCGTTTCACGCATGGTGAAGACGGTGATCACGCCGATAACGCCAGCGCCCATCAAATAGTAAGCAGGCATCATCAGGTTGTGCGTGGTCTCTACCAGCCAGGTAGTGATCAGCGGCGTGGTGCCGCCGAACAGCGAAACTGAAAGGTTGAAGCCAATCGCCAGCGCGCTATAGCGAATGTCCGTTGCGAATAGCGCAGGCAGCGTGGCAGGCATTGAACCGCTAAAGCAGGTATGCAGCACGCCCAGCACAATCAGTCCGGCAAATACCAGCCACATGTTGCCAGAACCAATCAGCATCAGGCATGGTACCGCCAGTACGATTAGCCCGATAGCGCCACTCAGGATCACCGGACGGCGGCCCAGACGATCGTTCCAGTGGCCGGAAAACAGCGTCAGCGGCATCATCACGAACATCACCACCAGGATCAACAGCAGGCTGCTCATTTCGCTCAGGCCCAGGATGCCGGTCAGGTAGCTCGGCATATAGGAGGTCAGCATATAGTTGGAGACGTTAAACAGCAGCACCAGGCCGATACATTTCAGCATCTGGGCGCGGTATTTGCTTAGCATCTGCAGCAGCGTCAGGCGCGGCTTGCTGTGCTCCAGCGCATCCTGTTTTTCCATATGCTTCTGGAAGGCTGGCGTTTCTTCCAGCTTCAGGCGTACATAGAGGCCGAACAGGCCCAGCGGCGCAGCGATAAAGAAGGGAATGCGCCAGCCCCAGTCCAGCAGCGTTGCTTCGGGCATTGCCGCCGTCAGGCCGGTTACCAGGCCCGCCCCAAGCAGGTAGCCGCCCAGGGTGCCGAACTCAAGAAAGCTGCCCATAAAGCCGCGACGGTTATCGGTGGAGTACTCGGCGATAAAAGTCGCCGCGCCGCCATATTCGCCGCCGGTGGAGAAGCCCTGCACCAGACGAGCTACCAGCAGCAGGATTGGCGCAAGAATGCCGATGCTGTCGTAGCTCGGGATCAGGCCAATACAGAATGTCCCGATTGCCATCATGATCATGGTAACGGCCAGCACTTTCTGGCGCCCTACTTTGTCGCCCAGCGGTCCAAATACCAGGCCGCCGATAGGTCGCACCACAAAGGCTGCCGCAAAAGCGCCAAAAGCCGCCAGCAGCTGCGCTGCGGAACTGCCGCCAGGGAAGAAAACTTTACCAATTGTGACCGCGAGATAGCTATATACGCCGAAGTCGAACCACTCCATCGCATTGCCCAGCGCAGCCGCGCCCACGGCACGCTTCAGCATGTCGTTATCCACGATGGTGATATCGTCTACGGTGAGTTCTTTTGGCTTTTTCTGCCAGAAATGCTTTTTATGTTTAGGTTCTGAGTGCGTGCTCATGCGTTCCCCTGTGTGAGAGAAAAGTAGCAGCATCATAGCTTTCGTTGCCGGTGGAGCCTGTAGAGAAAGAAGGGAATGAAAGCTATAAAGCAGCGAATATTGTGCGCAAAGACGTTTCTTTACGGGAATTTACTCTATACGACAGGCTGCTTTTTAGCAAGTTTGTGACAGAAATCGCTGAAATAGTCACTTTCTTAATGTGCCAATAGCGTTTCTACCCCTTTTGCCAGCAGTACAGCCTGTAGAAACCAGCATACACGCGTGTACCAAAGGTCAGGACAAGCGTAATTGACATTAGTATGTTGTAACTATAAACAAGCTAAGAGGTTGATTATACAGGTTTCATAATAATCGGGGTTCTTTGAAATGTAATAGCCTGGCGCTGCCCTGTTATGAGCCGGTCAAGCCGGCCCCGAGGTATAAAAAATCAGCTATCCGGCGTGGGGATTTTCAGCGTCATATTCAGCAAGCCGCGCGACTTATTGAATATTTTATTGCCGTTTTCACGACCGGCGCGACGCGCGCGCTGCTCTTCCGGCGCCAGCGCCAGCTCTTCCATACAGATTGGGCTGCAACACTCATGATACTTTTCTGCACAGCTGGCGCACTGGATAAACAGCAGATGGCAGCCGTCATTTTTACAGTTAACGTGAGTATCGCAGGCGGCGCCGCACTGGTGGCAATGCGCAATCACATCATCAGAAATGCGCTCGCCCATACGTTCGTCAAAGACAAAGTTTTTGCCTTTAAAGCGTACCGGTAAACCCTGTTCGCGAGCACGGCGGGCATATTCAATAATGCCGCCTTCGATGTGATAGACGTTTTCGAAGCCGTTATGGCGCATCCAGGCGCTGGCTTTTTCACAGCGGATACCGCCAGTGCAGTACATCACGATTTTTTTATCTTTATTGTCCTGCAGCATATCAACCGCCATCGGCAGCTGATCGCGGAAGGTGTCCGCCGGGATCTCCATTGCGTTGTCGAAGTGGCCCACTTCATATTCATAGTGGTTGCGCATATCGACGAAAACCGCTTCGGGATCGTCCAGCATGGCGTTGACTTCGTCTGCTTTCAGGTAGCTCCCGACGTCGCTGGCGTCGAAAGTTTCATCTGTAATGCCGTCGGCCACGATGCGTTCACGCACTTTCAGACGCAATACCCAGAAGGATTTACCATCGTCATCCAGCGCAATATTCATGCGCAGATTATTCAGAGCCGGATCGAAGCCGTAGAGCATCGCTTTCATGGCTTCGTAATTGCTGGCGGGCACGCTGATTTGCGCGTTGATCCCTTCCGCGGCGACGTAAACGCGGCCAAAAACTTTCAGCTTCGTTAGCGCAATATAGAGCGCATCACGAAAAGCTTTGGGATCGGCAATGGTGAAGTATTTGTAAAAAGAGACCGTAGTGCGTGGCTCGGTTTCGGCCAGCATGCGCGCTTTCAGTTCTTCATTTGAAACAAGGTTATGTAACACTGGCATGGTGTACGTTCCTGCGGCTTTGAGAAATTTTGCGGGCGATATCATACCCTAATGTTGCCAGAAGCACACAGAAACCGTAAAAAATCTGCATCAGGAAAACGATCGCTCCGCAACCGCCTGAAAAGCATATCCGGATCAACATCACAAAAAATTCCGCCTATAGTTAGCCTGTCGCGCTTTAATTTCACGGAGAAATAACATGAGTAAGCTATTTACCCCAATCGAGCTGGGCAAGTTAACGCTTAAAAATCGCATCGCTATCGCGCCAATGTGCCAGTATTCCGCCGAGCAAGGTAAAGCCACTGCCTGGCACCGCATTCATCTCGGTCACCTCGCGCTTTCTGGCGCGGGCCTGCTGATTATCGAAGCGGCGGCCATTGAGCCGGCCGGACGCATTACGCCGCAGGACCTTGGGCTATGGGATGATGAAACCGAACAGGCGCTGGGCAGCGTGCTGCAGGATGTACGTCAATATTCTACTCTGCCGATTGGGATTCAGCTGGCGCACGCCGGCCGTAAAGCCTCTACCGATGTCCCGTGGCGCGGTGGCGGCTTCCTGCAGCCGGAACAGGGCGGCTGGCAGACCTCTGCTCCTTCCGCCGTGCCTTTTAACGACAGTGACAATGCGCCGACGGAGCTAACCCTTGAGCGTATAGAAGAACTAAAACAGGCTTTTGTCGATAGCGCCATTCGTGCTGACCGCCTTGGTCTGGATTTGGTCGAGGTGCATGCTGCACACGGCTATCTGCTGCATGAATTCCTTTCTCCGCTATCCAATAAACGCGAAGACCAATACGGCGGCTCGCTGGAAAACCGCATGCGCCTGACGCTGGAAGTGTTCCGCGAAGTGCGTCGCGTCTTCCCGGCGGATAAGCCGGTCGGCGTGCGCATTTCCGCTACCGACTGGGTTGAAGGCGGCTGGGATTTGGAACAGTCCGTAGCGCTGAGCAAGGCGCTGGCGGCGGAAGGCTGTGCCTATATTCACGTTTCCAGCGGCGGCCTGGCGCCGGAGCAAAAAATCAGCGTTGGCCCTAATTATCAGGTGCCTTTCGCCGCAGCGATTAAAAAAGAAGTTTCGGTGCCGGTGATCGCGGTTGGCCTGATTACCGAACCGCATCAGGCTGAGGCTGTGTTAGTCGAGGGGGAAGCGGATATGGTGGCGCTGGCTCGCGGTATGCTTTATAACCCGCGCTGGCCATGGCACGCCGCCGCCGCGCTGGGCGCTAAAGTGGATGCGCCAGAGCAGTACTGGCGCTGCGAACCCCACGAAGTAAAAGGGCTTTTTAACTCTTAACTATGCAGTACACGCCAGCGCGCCTCCCTGCGCTGGCGTTTAAACCTTCTGAATCGCAACGCATTATTTCAGTTCGCTGCCAAAAAATGGCACAATACGCCATAACTCTTAAATTCCGGGCAGCATAATGGTGCCCCTTTTTTACGATCTGGACACTCATGACTCAGCTGCCTCAGTTTACGCGCGCTTTGTTGCATCCCCGTTATTGGTTTACCTGGCTGGGCATTGCTCTGCTCTACGTGCTGGTGCTGTTGCCCTATCCCCTGCTCTATCGCTTCGGCTGCGGTCTTGGCCGTCTGGCGATGCGTTTTATGACGCGCCGCGTGGCGGTAGCCCGGCGCAATCTGGAGCTCTGTTTCCCGGAAATGCCGGAAGCGGAGCGCGAAGCTATGGTAGGCCGTAACTTTGAATCCGTCGGCATGGGGCTGATTGAAACCGGCATGGCCTGGTTCTGGCCCGACTGGCGCATTAATAAATGGTTTCAGGTCAGTGGCCTGGAACATATCGCCAAAGCGCATCAGGAGAGCAAAGGCGTGCTGCTAATCGGCATGCATTTTCTGACCCTGGAGCTGGGCGCGCGCATTTTTGGTATTCATAATCCCGGCATTGGCGTTTACCGTCCTAACGACAACGCTTTGTTAGACTGGCTGCAGACCTGGGGCAGAATGCGTTCCAATAAAAGCATGCTGGACCGCAAAGATCTGAAAGGCATGATCCGCGCGCTAAAAAATGGCGATATTATCTGGTACGCGCCGGATCACGATTACGGCCCGAAGAGCAGCGTCTTTGTGCCTTTTTTCGGCGTAGAGAAAGCGGCTTCCACCAAAGGCAGCTATTTGCTGATCCGCAGCGGCCAGCCTGCCGTGATCCCCTTTGTACCGCGTCGTTTGCCGCATGGCAGAGGTTATGAAATGGTAATTCTGCCAGCGGAAGAAAATGTGCCGCTGGATGATGAATCCGCCACCGCCGCGCGGATGAATAAAATAGTTGAGCACGGCGTGCTGATGGCGCCCGAGCAGTATATGTGGCTGCATCGCCGTTTTAAAACTCGCCCGGCTGGCGAACCTTCTCTCTATTAAAGCCGCGGGCGGGATCCGTTCCGCCCGAACTTCAATCCTGGCTCAACCCTTCCCCGGATTCCACTGTTAAGCCATCTGTTTTAAGCGCATACTTAGTCTGCTAATAAATTGACCAGACGGGCGCTTATGGCTACCACTGACCTTCCTTCTTCTACTGTTAACTGGCAAAAAAATCTTTTTGTCGCCTGGTGCGGCTGCTTTCTGACCGGCATGGCCTTCAGTCTGGTAATGCCTTTTCTGCCGCTTTATATTGAGCAGCTTGGGGTCAGCGATGCGCAGGCGCTGAATTTGTGGTCTGGTTTGGCTTTTAGCATCACTTTTCTTTTTTCCGCTATCGCCTCGCCTTTTTGGGGAGGGCTGGCGGATCGCAAAGGCCGCAAAATCATGCTGCTGCGTTCGGCGCTGGGCATGGCCATTATTATGGTACTGATGGGGATGGCGACCTCTGTCTGGCAATTTCTGGTATTGCGCGCGCTGCTGGGCCTGCTTGGCGGCTTTGTGCCTAACGCTAATGCGCTGATTGCCACTCAGGTGCCGCTGAAGAGAAGCGGCTGGGCGCTGGGCTGGCTCTCTACCGGCGCCGTCAGCGGGGCGCTGATCGGGCCGTTGATCGGCGGGCTGCTTGCCGATAGCTTTGGCCTGCGTCCGGTATTTTTTATCACCGCCGCCGTGCTGTTTCTCTGCTTTATTATGACGCTGCTGGCGATACGGGAAGAGTTTGTGCCGGTACAAAAGAAGGATATGCTGCACGCGCGTCAGGTTTTCACCTCCCTAAAGAATCCTAAGCTGGTGCTGTCGCTGTTTGTCACCACGCTGATTATTCAGGTCGCTACCGGCTCAGTGGCGCCCATTTTAACGCTGTATGTGCGGGATCTTGCGGGAAATATTGAGAATCTGGCTTTTGTCAGCGGTGCTATTGCCTCGGTTCCCGGCGTTGCTGCTTTACTTTGTGCGCCGCGGCTGGGCAAGCTGGGCGACCGTATCGGCCCGGAACGCGTCCTGATTGCTATGCTGATCCTGTCGGTCTTACTGTTGATCCCGATGTCGCTGGTACAAAATCCGCTGCAGCTGGGTATATTGCGCTTTTTGCTTGGTGCCGCCGACGGTGCTCTGCTGCCTGCAGTGCAGACGCTGCTGATTTATAACGTCAGCAATAGCGTGGCCGGGCGCATCTTCAGCTATAACCAGTCTTTTCGCGATATCGGCAACGTCACCGGGCCGCTGATTGGCGCCATGGTTTCAGCGCACTGGGGGTTCCGTGCGGTGTTTGTGGTAACGGCAGCCGTAGTCCTGTTTAACGCCTTTTACTCATGGCACACGCTACGTCGCCAGCCTGCCCGGCCTTAAAGAGTGTTAAGAAAATCGCTAACCGTTCCCGTAAGCTCGCGGATACGCGGCTCGCAGCGACGGTAATAAGTCCACTTGCCGACTTTGCTGGCTTCCAGCAGACCCGCTTCCTGCAGCATCTTCAGGCAGAGCGAAGTGGCGGGCTGCGACAAGCCCGCCTTGTCCTGGATCAGGCTGGCGCAAACCCCGTAGCGGTCAAAATCATACAGCTGGCTGTAGCCGGCAAAAGCCTCGTCGGGGTTTTTTAACCATAAAAGCACGGCCATACGCGTTGGATTGGCCAACAGCTTCATGGCGTTTTCAGGTGTCATCCAGCCTCACTTTAATCAGGAAGGGTAAAACGGATAGTCAGTATATCCTTTTCGCGTGCCGCCATACAGCGAGGCGGCATCTACCGCGTTCAGTGAATAGCCATTGCGCAAGCGGTAAGGCAGATCCGGGTTGGCGATAAAGGTTCTGCCGAAGCCAAAGAGATCGCCCCAGCCTTGTTGCAGCACGCGTTCCGCTTTTTCCTGCGTATAGCGCCCGGCATACATAATCACTCCGCTGAATGCGGCGCGCAGCGCGCTACGGAAATCTTCCGGCAATTCCGGGCTGTTATCCCAGTCCGCTTCCGCAATCGACAGATAGCCGACTTTTAACGAATCCAGCATTTTTGCCGCCGTGATATAAGTGGTGTACGGATCGCTTTCTACCAGGCCCAGATAGACACGATCTTCGCTGGTGCTGGTAAACAGCGGCGCAAATCTTACCCCTACGCGCTGGTTGCCGAATACGGCGCTAACCTCAGTAACAATTTCCTGTAAAAAACGCAGCCTGTTAGCCAGAGTGCCGCCATATTCGTCGGTGCGGAAATTACTGTGCTCCGAGATAAACTGGTTGATCAGATAGCCATTAGCCGCGTGCAATTCCACGCCGTCAAATCCGGCCTCTTTAGCATTTTCCGCCGCCTGTCGGTAGAGCCCGACAATTTCTTTGACTTCTGCGGTAGTCAGTTCACGTGGCTCAGAAGGCGCGGTCAGCATGCCTTCGCCCGGCCCGGTTTCGATAAAAACGCGCACGCCTGTTACCGCTACGGCAGAAGGCGCGACCGGCTGCAGTTTAGCTGGCTGTAATTCACTATGCGAAACGCGGCCGACGTGCCAAAGCTGGCAAAACAGCGTGCCACCCTCCTGATGTACTGCTTCCGTAACCTTTTTCCAGCCGGCGATTTGTTCCGCGCTGTGAATACCTGGCGTCCAGGCATAGCCTTGCCCGCGTGGCTCAATTTGTGTGCCTTCCGTGACCATAAATCCTGCGCTGGCGCGCTGGCGATAGTAATCAACCATCATTTCGCCCGGCACGTTGCCTGGCTGTTCGCTACGGCAGCGAGTCAGCGGCGGCAGCGCGATGCGGTTAGCTAAGGTGAGGTCGCCAATCTGTAGCGGTGTAAAAAGGGATTTGTCGTTCATAAGTTCAGGGTTCCTGCTGCTGAAAAGCGGGCAATTATATTTATACATTTAAATATTTAAATTCATTTTGTGCTGTTCGTTCTATTGTTAAGAAAATTACAAGGGTTAATTCGGGCTAACCTCTTGTTTTTTCGCAGAGGTGCCTTTTTCACCCTGTCTGGCGCAGATTTCACGCGAAATCTGTTTAAAGTTTTTTCAGAGTGTGACGATAAATAATACAGACGGTGACGGGCATCCTGGCGCCGTATCCGAACCCTGGTAAATATTTAAGGAAACGATTATGTCCGTTATCAACACTAACATCATGTCCCTGACTACTCAGAACAACCTGAACAAATCACAGGCTTCTCTGAGCACCGCTATCGAGCGTCTTTCTTCTGGTCTGCGTATCAACAGCGCGAAAGACGACGCCGCAGGCGAAGCTATTGCTAACCGCATGAGCTCCCAGATCAAGGGTCTGACTCAGGCTTCACGCAACGCCAACGACGGTATCTCTCTGACTCAGACCGCTGAAGGCTCTCTGAACGAGATGAACACCAACTTACAGCGTATCCGTGAACTGACTGTTCAGGCGAAAAACGGCACCAACAGCGCCGACGACATCGACTCTATCCAGAAAGAAGTTGACGCGCGCCTGGCTGAAATCAACCGTATCGGTAAAGCTTCTACCTTCAACGGCACGGCAATCTTCAACAGCACCGGCAGCGTAAACATTCAGGTTGGCGCTAACGACTCTACCGACGCTAACGTGATCAGCATCGACCTGACCGGCGCTGGCTTCCAGGCTTCTGGTCTGGGCGCATCCTTCGACGTGACCGGCGGCAACCTGTCTGACCTGGACGCGCGTATCAAAGATGTCGATACCGCACGTAGCGGCCTGGGTGCGATTCAGAACCGTTTTGAATCCACCATCAACAACCTGAACACTTCTGTGACCAACCTGACCGCGTCACAGTCCCGTATCCAGGATGCTGACTACGCAACTGAAGTTTCTAACATGTCGAAGGCGCAGATCCTTCAGCAGGCTGGTACCTCCGTGCTGTCAAAAGCCAACCAGGTTCCACAGGGCGTGCTGTCTCTGCTGCAGTAATCATCAAGCTTTCCCGATGGCGTCCGGCTTCTGCCGGACTCCCCGATGCAGTTGCAGAAAGGGCCCGTTATGGGGCCCTTTTTTTATGACGCTGTAAAGGCTATTCAGTCGTAACCCTTCGGCAGTTTCCCATTATCTCCACGGCCCCTCTTTCAAAATAGCGCCAATATTCTATTTAACTTCCCAATAAACCATGTACTGTAACCCTACCTGCTTTACCGCTTAATATAATCTATAAATAAAACCAAATAACTTAAGAGCTGTTATGAAAATCATTTACCCCGAAGAATTACAGGATAAAATGAATAGACATCACTATTAAAAACACACCGAAAACGCCCAATCCAGCTTACAAAAAAATTAATTTTAAGTAAGCACCCTATTCGTATCGTGTAAATAAATATTGCATTTTGTTTTTTCGGGTGCAATAAATACGCACTTACGTAATCTACTAATCAGTAGCCTGTCCATATTACTTAATCCGGATCACAGGGAGCTATCTGGTCGATGGCAGAAAAAAATGAAATTATAAAATTTATTCGTGGTTGTTATCCAGAAATTACACATCTAGCCCTGTTTACGGCAGTTATTAACCTACTGATGCTTACGCCTTCTCTGTATATGCTGCAAATTTATGACCGCGTATTGGCCTCCGGGAATAGCATAACTCTGCTGATGCTAACGCTGATTGTGCTGGCAGCCTACCTTGTTATGTTATTGCTGGAATATATGCGCAGCGCCATTGTAATCCGCCTGGGCAACCGCATGGATCATTGCCTGTCAGATCGCGTCTATACCGCTTGTTGCCGGGCCAGCTTTGACCGTGGCGAGGTTGACCCGGGGCAACGCCTGCAAGATTTGACCCAGATGCGCCAAATTTTAACAGGCAGTACGCTTTTCGCTTTTTTTGACGCTCCCTGGTTTCCTGTTTATCTTGCCGTTATTTTTCTTTTCAATTTCTGGCTGGGGATTGTTGCTCTTGTTGGTGCCGCTCTTCTAATATTACTGGCAATTTTAAATACAAAGCTCACCAGCAATAAATTAAAAGAAGCAGGGAAGTATTCTGCCGCTGAAAATAGCCTGGCAACTGCAAGCCTGCAAAATTCGGAAGTGACAGAGGCATTAGGCATGCTGCCGGAATTAAAAAATCGTTGGCAGGCGCTGCATACAAATTTTTTGTATAACCAGCATAAGGCCAGTGAAAGAGCGGCGCTGGTTAGCGCTATTACCCGCTCGGTACGTCTGGCTTTGCAATCGTTGATTTTGGGGTTTGGCGGCTGGCTGACTCTGCGTGGCTCCATGACGCCCGGCATGATGATTGCCGGGTCTATTTTAATGGGCCGAACCCTGGCGCCTGTTGAACAATTAATTAACGTTTGGCGAAACGTCAGTACGGCGAAGCTTTCTTATCGTCGGCTGGTAAAACTTTTGCATAATTACCCTCCTTACCGGGAAGGCGTTTCCCTGCCTGAACCTGTCGGCAACCTGGCCGTAGAAAATTTAACCGCCGCTTCGGCAGAGACGAATAAGGTGCTGATATTGCATCAGCTGAATTTTACGCTAAAGGCGGGAGAAGTCCTGGGAATTATTGGCCCCAGCGCCTCCGGAAAATCTACGCTTGCCCGGGCGCTGGTCGGCGTCTGGCCGCATATGTCAGGCAAAGTTCGTCTGGATGGCGCGGATATCCGCCAGTGGAACCGAAACGACCTTGGCCGCTGGCTGGGATATCTGCCTCAGGATGTTGCGCTGTTTGCCGGTTCAGTCGCTGATAATATCGCCCGCTTCAGGGAGAAAGCTGATTCCCGGGAAATTATTAAGGCGGCACGCCTGGCGGGCGTGCATGAGCTGATCCTGCGTCTGCCTCAGGGCTATGACACGCTGATTGGTCATCAGGGCGCAGGCTTGTCCGGCGGGCAGAAACAGCGAATTGGCCTGGCGAGAGCGCTTTATGGCGATCCCGCGCTGCTCGTTCTTGATGAGCCAGATGCCAGCCTCGATGACGCCGGAAAAAAGGCGCTGCACCAGGCGATAGCCTCACTGCGGCAACGCGGCAAAACAATCGTGCTGGTCACGCACCACAGCAGCCTTGTCGCGCTAACCAGCCAGCTACTGCTGCTGCAGGAAGGAAGAATAAAAGATTATGGCCCGACGCAAGCAGTATTACAGGCTCGCATGCGGCAAAGCGTAAAAAGAGAACAAAATCTTGCCCACGCTTCGTTAACGTCAGAAATCAAGGGGAGCAAAGGTGTTGACGCACTCAATCAGCAGCAATATTAAGGCTAAGCAAATCCCGCTGGAAATCCGCTTTTTTTCCCGCGCGGGTTGGCTGGTTATACTGGCCGGGCTACTGAGTTTCACGCTCTGGAGTCTCTTCGCGCCGCTGGATAAAGGGGTAAGCTCATCGGGTACCGTTATGGTTTCCGGCCATCGTAAAACCATCCAGGCGCCCGCTGGCGGCATGATTGCTTTTGTTAACGTAAAGGAAGGACAGCGGGTCAAGGCTGGCGACAAACTGGTGCAGCTGGATCAGGTACAGGTGCAGGCGCAGCTTACAGCTGTCAGCGAGCAATACTTTACCTCGCTGGCAATGGCGAATCGATTACAGGCGGAGCTTGACGGGCTGAAAAGCATTCCGGAGCTGCCAACAGCGGCTCAGCCCGCCGATGCGGCGATGGCGGCCAAAATATTACTGCTGCAAAATCAAATATTTAACTCACGCCGTGAGGCATTATCCCATGAAAATGAAGGATATAAACAGGTTATCGCAGGCATTAGTGCGCAGCTAAAAGGCCTGCTGGCGGCGGAAAAAAATAAAAAAGCCCAGCTTGGTCTGTTGCATGCGCAAACCAAAAGCCTACAGCCTTTGGTAAGCGAGGGCTATTTTCCTCGTAACCGCTATCTGGATCTTTTACGCCAGGCTGCTGAAATCGAAAGCAGCCTCAGCGAAATGGCGGGCCAGGCGGAACAGCTGCAAAAACAGCGGGAAGAGTATCAACTCCGCATAAAAAAGAGTCATGCCGATTATCAGAAAGAGGTGCGCACCGCACTGGAGCAAACCCGGCTACAGCTTAGCGATATTAAAAACAAGCTGGAGCAGGCGACGTTGGCCGCCAAAAACACGCAGATTTTTGCCCCTCAGGATGGCGTCGTCATGGATTTAAACCTGTTTACCCGGGGCGGCGTCATCAATTATGGCGAGCGGGTTATGGATATCGTTCCCGACCGGGCGGAGCTGGTAGTGGAAGCGCGGTTGGGCGTCGAATTGATTGATAAGGTGCATGAAGGCTTACCCGTAAAGCTGCTTTTTACCGCTTTCAACCAGAGCACCACGCCCAAAATTCCCGCTACCGTCACGCTGGTTTCCGCCGACAGGCTGGTCGATAGCAGTACTGGCGCGCCCTACTACAAAATCCAGGCAACCGTTTCGCCAGAGGAAAGCGGCAGGCTCATCACTGATAAAATCAGACCCGGCATGGCCGTAGAGCTATTTATTCAGACGGGAAACCGCTCGCTATTCAACTACCTGTTTAAGCCATTTATGGATCGAGCCGCAACAGCGTTAAGCGAGGATTAATGATGACGTTAATCAGAATCTACTGGCTGCTACTGCTATTAAGTTTCGCCGGTCATGCCAGCGCCATGACGATATTAAAAGCCTATACCCTGGCGCTGGAGCATGCGCCCTCTTATTTAGCCGCGCTAAAAGAAAAAGAAGCTGGCGGCGAAGAAGAAAATATTGCGCTGGCGGGCCTGCTTCCCGAGATCGCCGCCAGCTATCAAAACAGCCGTAACCGGCAAAAACAGGAGTATGTTCAGCAAACGCTAAGCGGGCCGAATAAGGCAATAGATCATAATGATTACGCCAGCTATTCCGGCTCCGTTACCCTTACCCAGCCGCTGTTCGACTATCAGGCAATTACCCGTTATCGTGCCGCACAGGCGCAAAAGTTAATGGCGGACGAAAGGTACCGCGCCCGGCTGCAGGAGCTGGCGATAAAGGTGACGGAAGCCTGTCTGGCACTGGCTTATGCGCAAGAGGCCGTAAAACTGGCAGGGTTAAAAAAGCATGCCTTTTTGGAGCAATTAAGCGCTAACCGCCGCCTGTTACAGGCTGGCGAAGGTTCAATCACGGACGTGACCGAATCCGATGCGCGCTATCACCTGGCAATAGCCGAAGAGATTGAAGTTAATAACGAACTGGATGCAGCCCGGCGTGAGCTGGAGGCCATTATCGGTGCGCCAGTCAGGAACATTCCTTTGTTAAACGGGCTGACGTCAGCTAAATTCCGGGCTTTGCCATTAAAAACGCTGGATTTCCAGACGTGGCAAAAGCTTGCGCTGGCTAATAACCCTTCGCTGCGTGCAATACGCCAGGAACTGGAAGCAAAGCGTTACGAGGTTGAACAATACCGGGGCGGACATTTTCCGGTAGTGCAACTTTACGCCTCCCACACGCTTAACGATTCCGCAACCGACAATACGCTTCACCAGAAATATCGCACCAGCAGCGTGGGCGTCAGAGTGAAAGTCCCATTTTATTCTGGCGGCGGCATTTCGGCCGCAACGCGTAAAGCCACTGCGGAATACAGTCAAAGAAAATACCAGCTTGAAGAAAATACAGCCACTACTCTTAACGACCTGAAACGGGTTTATAACGGCTATATCAGTAGCCGCACAAGAATTCAGGCTTTAAGCCTGGCAATGGATGCGGCAAGAAAACAGGTAGTTGCCACGCGTAAAAGCGTATTCGCCGGACATAGGGTAAATCTGGATATTTTAAATGCCGAACAGCAGTTATATAGCGCCCAGCTCGATCTGATTAATGAAAAATATAACCATATTAAATATTGGGCCGGACTGCTAAGCAAAGCGGGCCTGCTTGAAATTAATGACCTGGCAATAATAGATAAGCATTTCAGCCAGGCAAACTAGTTCCTTCGTATGAAAAGGAAACACAGTAGTATATATTAACTATTTTAAGAGGTTATTATGGCTATTTTTGACTACAAAGGCGAAACTGACATACAGCTTATAAAAGATGTTTTAACTCTGGAAAGCGTAAATTTTGGAAGCGCAACCCAGGCGGATTATAGTTTTAACAGTGTGGATGGCTGGAAAATTCTGGATGCTGAGACGCTGGGATATTCCGGCTGCGCCAATAAATATGGCGCTTTCTTTGGAGAATCCCTGTTTACCGCTTCTGCAGAGTGCAGCGTATTAGGTAAGTATGACGCTAGCGGCAATCTGATTTCAATAGGGCTTAGCTTCTGGGGAACGGGTACCTACGCAGGTAACCCTCTATATGTGCCTAATACTGTTCTGGACTGGGCGTCAAATACGGTTATAGCGCTTGATGAAAGCTATAGCGATATCTATATAGCTAACGCTTATAACAACCTGCTTTCTTGTATTTCTTCTTTTGCTACCGCCAACGGCCTTAGCGGTAGTGACATTATTTTTACCGGTCATAGCCTGGGCGGTCTGTCCGTTAACAGTATGGCTACGGCTTCCGCCCAGGGAAAATGGGAGGGGTTTTTTGAAGACTCCAGCTATATTGCCCTGGCTTCGCCCACGCAGAATCTGCTGGATGATAAGGTATTAAATGTTGGCTATGAGGGCGATCCCGTATTCAGAGTCCTGGAAGGAAGCAGTCTGACCTGGGAGAGTCCTTTCAGTCACGACAAGCCGCTGGAAACCGCAACCAATAATATTGTCACCTTCAACGATTATTATGCGGGCCTGACGGATGGATGCGATATTATGTCTATCGTTAATATCTCATCCTGGGCAAGCCATTCTGGACAGGATTACAGTGATGGTATGCTCAGGATCATGGACTCTGAGATCTATAGCTATACGCATATCGATTCTAATATCGTTGTATCAAACCTGAGCGAAGAAAATCGCAGTACTACCTGGGTACAGGATTTAAATAAAAGCATTGAACATCAGGGAAGTACTTTTATTATAGGAACAGCGTCGAACGATCTGCTGCAGGGCGGCGCCAACAATGATTATCTGTGCGGTGGCGCGGGTAATGATACCTTTAAAGACCACAGCGGCTATAACGTTATCTATGGCGGCGAAGGGGAAAATACTTATATCACTGAATGTATAGTCGGTGATATTAATTTTGCCAGAAACAGCGACGGCACCCTTTTCTTTAAATATTCTAATGGCGATATTACTAAAGCGGAGGATATCCATATTGTTAATGCCGACAAGCCTTTCTTTAGCTTCCTTGACCTGACGCTTTCGCTGAAAACCGATTTCACCGTGACGGAATATGGCTTACAGGACGGCAGCGATATCCTGAGCTATGCACAAAGCTATTATGCCACGGAAGAAAACAGTTTTACCCTTATAGCAGACAGCGATGACAATTGGTTATTCGCTGCCGATACTGACAGCATTATCTATGCCAACGGCAGCCACGCCAATATTGTTTCTGGCTATGGCAACGATACTATCTATGCCAGCGGCAGTGGCGACTCGCTGCTTTTCTACGGCGATTTTGGTAACGACACTATTTTTAACCTTTCCGGGCAAGAAACCTTTATTTTTATGGAGAACGAATTTATTGCCGATAACGACAGTTATCTCAATCATCTCTCTTTTGTTGACGATAATGCCGTGCTGACTTTTGGCGATAGCAGCGTAACGCTTACCGGCGTTAATGCAGATTCGCTGGCGGATATGCACTTTATCGTAGCCTGAGTGCCGTGGTAGCGATTTCGCTGCGGTACTGATGCAACATGCGGCGTATTTTTGCGCCGCTTTTACTCGGTTACTGCGTAACCTACTAATAGTTATGGTTAAATTTCTTCTGCTTTTTTTTCTTTCCGGGTTTACCCCTGCCAAACTTCGACTATCCTTCTTTAAAACCTGAAAATATTGTGATGGAGATGGACAATGAGTATGTACGCAACGCTGGAAGAGGCTATCGACGCAGCGCGTGAAGAGTTTTTGGCGGACAATCCGGAGATGGAAGAGGATGAAGCCTCGGTCAGCCAGTTTAATCTGCAAAAATATGTGATGCAGGATGGCGATATCATGTGGCAGGCAGAGTTTTTGGCGGACGATACCGACGAAGGCGAAATTCTGGCGCTGCGTAGCGGCGAAGCGGCACAGGCCATTTTCGACGGCGATTTCGACGAGATTGAGCTGCGTCAGGAGTGGCTGCCGGAAAACACGCTGCACGAATGGGATGAAGGCGAATTCCAGCTGGAGCCGCCGGGTGACAGTGAAGAAGGCAAGGCGGCAGCAGATGAATGGGAGGATGACAATAGCGATTCCGATCGTACCGATCGCTGGGAATAGCAGCTACTCGTAGGGGCCGTGATGCGAGTCCACCGGCAGTAACAGCGTATCGATTACCAGCGACAGCGGCAGATCGATAATGGTCAGGAAACGCCAGGGCGTGTCGCGCACGTCCCACTGTACGCCGGGATAATATTGATTGCCATGCCCCTGTCCGGGCATGGTACGACTAATAATACTGCCGCAACCGGTCAGCATCAGCAGGCAAATGCCCAGCAGCAGTGAACGTACTACTCTCATCATATCGACCGTCATGAATAAAAAACGCGCTATTGTACAGCAGCCTTTGCCTTCGCACAGGCCGTGCAGTGCAAAATATCCGTAAATTTCCCGCTTTTAAGTTTAGCCGCTCTAAGTCAGCTGCGGAGAGATTATTGCCCGCTCGCCAGCTTCCAGTGGTTTTTCATGTTCTATGCTTTGTGGGCACTGGCGCAAATTTCCTGAGAGATGCCTAAACCACTGGAGCAAAATTATGAGAGCCCTTACCTACCACGGCCCGCACCGGGTCAGCGTTGATACCATGCCCGATCCCACAATAGAAGCGCCTGACGATATTATCCTGCGCGTCACCGCTACGGCTATTTGCGGATCTGACCTGCACCTTTATCGCGGCAAAATTCCCGGCACCCACCATGGTGATATTTTCGGCCATGAGTTTATGGGCGAAGTAGTGGAAACCGGCACCGGCGTTACCGCCGTAGCGAAAGGCGATCGTGTGGTAATTCCTTTTGTTATCGCCTGCGGCGACTGCTTTTTTTGCCATATGCACCAGTACGCCGCCTGCGAAACCACTAACAGCGGTCGCGGTGCTATCCTGAACAAAAAAAGCATCACGCCGCCCGCCGCGCTTTTCGGCTACAGCGATCTTTATGGCGGTATTCCAGGCGGCCAGGCGGAATACGTACGGGTGCCAAAAGCCAATACCGGGCCTTTTAAAGTGCCGGATACGCTGCCGGACGAGAAAGTTTTATTTCTCTCTGATATTTTGCCTACGGCCTGGCAGGCAGTGCAAAACGCAGAAATTAAACAGGGATCGAGCGTGGCGATATTTGGCGCTGGTCCGGTTGGCTTGCTGAGCGCCGCCTGCGCCAGACTGGCGGGCGCGGAGCAAATATTTATGATTGACCATCACGCCTATCGCCTGGCGTTTGCCCGCGAGCGTTATGGCGTGATCCCCATTAACTTTGATGAAAATGACGATCCGGCGGCGTGGATTATTGAAAATACCAAAAATCATCGCGGCGTGGATGCCGTTATTGATGCGGTAGGCTTTGAAGCTAAAGGCAGCCTCACCGAAACAGTGTTGAGCAATCTCAAGCTGGAAGGCAGCAGCGGCAAGGCGCTTCGCCAGTGTATCGCCGCCGTGCGGCGCGGCGGTATTGTCAGCGTGCCCGGCGTCTATGCCGGCTTTATTCACGGCTTCCTGTTTGGCGACGCCTTTGATAAAGGGCTGACCTTTAAAATGGGCCAGACGCACGTCCATGCTTTCCTGCCCGATTTGCTGAAGCTGATTGAGCAGGGCCATCTCAAGCCCGAAGAAATTGTTACGCATCATATGCCGCTGGAAGAGGCCGCGCGCGGCTATGAAATTTTTGAAAAAAGGCAGGAGGATTGCCGCAAAATTATCCTGGTGCCGGGTATGGCAAATGCCCAGGCGACGCTGTAAACAGTGAAATCTTAATGCCCGTCATATTAAACAGGCGGCGGGCATATTTACATTACTTTAATTCGATCGGCAAAGTTATTTAATGCCAGTAGCTATTAGCTGATAAAAAATAATTTGCCAGCTTTTTTATTTTTATCGGCAGAAGCGCAGGAAGTTAACTTTCCGTTAAATGAAGAGCCTATTCCGGCGTGATTTCTCTCTCAGATTAGTCCTTGAATGAAAAATTATCGGTTCAGGCGCGCGCTAAATGCCGATATGCGTCTAACCTTATTCCTGTAACGTCAAAGAGAGCCACCGAAAGCTTTTGTCCTTGTTGTTAAAACGGAGCGAAATATGACTATCAAGACGCTGGAAGATTTATTTATTCATGACTTATCAGATGTTTATAGTGCTGAAAAGCAGATTACCCGCGCCCTGCCGAAAATGGCGCGCGCCGCTACTGACGAAAAGCTGGTAGCGGCCTTCAAACAGCATCTTGAAGAGACACAGGGCCAGATTGAACGTCTGGACCAGCTGGTGGAAAGTACCGATGGCGTGCGCATTAAGCGTATGAAGTGCCACGCCCTTGAAGGCCTTGTCGAGGAAGCGCAGGAGATCATCGACTCCGTAGAAGCTGGCCCGGTGCGCGATGCCGGTCTGATCGGCGCCGCACAGAAGGTAGAGCATTATGAAATCGCTACCTACGGCACGCTGCACGCGCTGGCTCTCAAACTGGGCTACAAAGAAGCGGCCCGACTGCTGGCGGAAACGCTGAAAGAAGAAAAAGCCACCGATGAAAAACTTACTGTGATTGCTGAACAGCAATAGTTCTGTATTGCCTGCAATGTTAAAAGAGGTATTTTTATGACTCACGAAGAGAACTACCTGGCCTGGGTAAAAGACGCGCATGCAATGGAAAAACAGGCTGAAAGCATGCTGGAGAAACAGGCCGCGCGCCTGGAGCATTATCCCGATCTGAAAGCCCGTATCGAACAACATATTGAAGAGACCCGCCAACAGCAGGCGCTGGTGCAGTCGGTAATTGACCGCTACGATACTTCGCACTCCGTATTAAAAGATACCATGGGCAAGCTGACCGCTTTTGGCCAGGCCATGGGCGGCATGATGGCCGATGACGAAGTGGTGAAAGGCGCTATCAGCAGCTACGTGTTTGAAAATCTGGAGATCGCAAGCTATACCTCGCTGATTGCGGCGGCAGAAATGGTGGGCGATACCGAAGGCGCCAGGATTTTTGCGCAAATCCGTGAGCAGGAAGTCGCCATGGCCGACTGGGCGCTGAATCACCTGCCGGATGTAACCGAACAGTTCTTAACGCGCTCCGCCGCACCGGGCGTGGAAGCGAAAAAATAGTGATTTTGTAGCTATAAAAAAACCCGGAGCGTCCTCCGGGTTTTCTACAGACTGCTGACAAACGTGAAGCGATGGAGGGCCTGCGGCTGGAGCAAAGCATTACGGGCCATGGACGGCCCGTACTGAGCTGCCACGGAAGGCGCTTTTTGCGTCTTTGCGGAAGACACAGACCCTCCTGAGCCGACACCAGCATACTTTGTCATCAACCTCAAAAAACCCGGAGCGTTCTCCGGGTTTTTTATTGCTTAGCCGGGAATCTTGCGATCCTGCCTTACACTTTGGTTGACTGAATAGCCAGCGGATTCATTTTCAGCGACTGATAGTAGTCAAACCAGTCGTGATACTTATCCGCATTTTGCCACAGGCGATAGTGCATTCTGGACAGCGTTACCGGATCGCTGATAAGCGCCAGGCGGCGATCGCGGTCCAGCTTCGCCGGTGATTCGCTCAGCGCCTGCTCAACGCGGCGATCGCGGGCAAACTCCAGGATCTCACTTTTCAGGTGACGCGAGGTCGCCATTGCACTCGCCAGCGCGTTAAACGACGGGTTGAACAGGGCGTGCATAAAGCCATCTTTCAACGCGCGTTCGCGGTTCAACTCGTTATAGCGCTCGGTATCAATCAGCTCTCTTGGCGGCTCAAACTCTTCCGGGATCAGGAACAGCTTAGCGCGTTTCGATGCCATGCCGGTCGTGGAACGGCTTGAGTAAACCGAGACGAAAGGCGAAAGGATCAGCGAGAAGACGATCGGTGCCAGCCACCACAGGAAGTTAAGATCCAGCCAGCCCATCCCTGCCGCCCAAACGATGCCAAGCGCCATCTGCGAACCGTGACGCTTGAACGCTTCGCTCCACGGCGTCGCATCGTCATCGCGCTGCGGCGAGTTCCAGACCACTTCCCAGCCCAGGAAGGCGCTGACCACGAAGACGGTGTGGAACAGCATGCGTACCGGCGCCAGCAGCACCGAGAACAGCACCTCCAGGAAGAGCGAAACGGTTACGCGCAGCACGCCGCCGTAAGGCTTCGCGCCCTTGAACCAGATCAGAATGATACTGAGCAGCTTCGGCAGGAACAGCAGTACCATGGTGGTGGAGAACAGCGCTATCGCCAGCTCGGGACGCCACTGCGGCCAGACCGGGAAGAGCTGTCTTGGCTGCAGGAAGTACTGCGGCTCCATCAGCGTATGCACCACCTGTAGCGCCGTCGACAACGCCAGGAACATAAACCACAGCGGCGCCGAAAGGTAAGACATCACGCCGGTCAGGAACACGGCACGGTGCACCGGGTGCATACCTTTTACCAGGAACAGGCGGAAGTTCATCAGGTTGCCGTGACACCAGCGACGGTCGCGTTTCAGCTCATCCAGCAGGTTTGGCGGCAGCTCTTCATAAGAGCCTGGCAGATCGTAGGCTATCCAGACGCCCCAGCCTGCACGGCGCATTAGCGCGGCTTCTACAAAGTCATGCGACAAAATGGAACCGGCAAAGGAACCCTCACCCGGCAACGGTGCCAGCGCGCAATGCTCGATAAACGGCTTAACGCGAATAATGGCGTTATGGCCCCAATAATGCGACTCACCCAGCTGCCAGAAGTGCAGACCAGCGGTGAACAGCGGGCCATACACTCGCGTGGCGAACTGCTGGCAGCGCGCATAAAGCGTATCCATGCCCGACGCTTTTGGCGAAGACTGGATGATCCCGGCATTCGGGTTCGCTTCCATCATGCGCACCAGGCCGGTCAGGCAATCGCCGCTCATTACGCTGTCCGCGTCCAGCACTACCATATAGCTGTACTGGCTGCCCCAGCGGCGGCAGAAGTCATCAATGTTGCCGCTTTTGCGCTTCACACGGCGACGGCGGCGGCGGTAAAAGATGCGCCCTTCCCCGCCGACATCCCGTACCAGTTCCATCCATGCCTTTTGCTCGGCCATGGCGATATCCGGGTTGTAGCTGTCGCTGAGAATGTAGACGTCGAAATGCTGCTGTTCACCCGTTCTGACCACGGACTCCCATGTTGCCCGCAAACCGGCAAAAACGCGCTCAACGTCTTCATTACAGATTGGCATAATCAGCGCGGTACGGTGTTCCGGGTTAATCGGATCTTTGTCGTTGCTGTTATAAGAAATACTGTACTTATCTTTGCCAATCAGCAGCTGCAGGAAGCCCATCAGCGCCGTCCAGAAACCGGCCGATACCCAGCAGAACAGCACCGCGAACAGGAAGAGTATGCCCGTTTGCAATACGTACGGCAGGATTTGCAGCAGCGACTGCTGCCAGTTCTGGTTGATCATCTCCACAGGATCGATCAGCGCCCAGCCCTGGTAAGGCAGAATGGTTTTCATATACCAGGTAGCGATGACGGTCTGGGCAATCGTCAGGATCAGCAGGATGTAGCGACGAATCGACCCGACGTGACGCCACTTTTCTTCGGCTCGCTGCTCCTCAGCATTAGCGTAACGCGGTTTGGATTTGCGACCGCGCAGGGAATCCCACGCGCGCGATACCGGGTTGGTGCGCCAGGCTTCCGGATACATGGAAGAGCGCGTATGCGGCGGCATCGCTTTCAGCGTAGTGCGTTCCAGCGCATCTTTATCGAACTGTTCGCCTTTGCCGATGGAATCCGGCCAGGTCATTTCAATTCGCGATTTTACCGAAGAGAGCGGTGCATCGTCTTCGCGCTCTGGCGTCGGTGCTTCGCCCAGCGTCTGGTGCAGCTGGCTGAAAGCCGCGTCAGACTGTTCCGGCAGCGCGTTGAGTAACGCCTCCTTCCCCGTCGGGGAAAGAGGCAGCGCATCAATATAATCAGCTTTAGTCTTATTCATTGGCAGGCAACTGATAGCTCCAGGTTTCGGTCAGCGTCTTGTCGCCGTTAACCAGCGCAGCACGCATCTCTGTAGGCTGTTTGTTGTCCTTAACACGTAGACGGATCACCAGACGCCAGCCTTTGGTGACCGGGTTATAGCGCACGCTGTTTTCCACCAGCTCGCCGTTGTTGCCGATGCTGACCTGCGGCGCCACCGGCGTTTCGGCAGGCAGCTTGCTCATTTCCTGGCCCGCAAAATCCACGATAAAGGCAACGGTGCCGTCCGGCTGGCGCACCAGGTTGGATTGCTTAACGTCACCGGTCGAGCGCAGCGTATCTTTGACAAAGGCCGTTTCTGGCGAATGCAGCTGACTTTCGTCGCGGGTAAAGTGCAGACGATACTTAAAGTTCATCTCTTTGCCCGGATCCGGCAGATTTTCTGGCGTCCAGAAAGCCACGACGTTGTCGTTGGTTTCATCGGCCGTTGGGATCTCTACCAGCTCGACGCGGCCTTTGCCCCAGTCGCCCCGTGGTTCGATCCAGCCGCTCGGGCGCAGATCGTAGCGATCGTCCAGATCCTGATACTGCGAGAAATCACGGCCGCGCTGCAGCAGGCCAAAGCCTTTTGGATTCTCTACGGTAAAGGTGCTGACCGCCAGGTGCTTCGGATTGTTCAGCGGACGCCAGATCCATTCGCCGTTCCCGGCATGAATCGACAGGCCATCGGAATCATGCAGCGATGGACGGTAATTTACCTGCGGCGAAGGCTGGTTAGAGCCAAACAGGAACATACTGGTTAGCGGAGCCACGCCCAGCTTGCCGACTTTGTCGCGCAGATAAACTTTCGACTGCACGTCGACCGTGCTCTCTTTACCTGGCGTGATCAGGAAGCGATAGGCACCGGTCGCGCGCGGGGAGTCAAGCAGCGCGTAAATAACCAGATGTTTATCTGAAGGTTTCGGCCGCTCTACCCAAAATTCTTTAAAGCGCGGGAACTCTTCGCCGGACGGCAGCGCGGTATCTATCGCCAGGCCGCGTGAAGAGAGACCATAGACCTGGCCTGCGCCAATAACGCGGAAATAGCTGGCGCCCAGGAAGCTGGTGATCTCATCGTCTTTTTTGTTTTTGCTGTTCAGCGGATAAAGCACTTTAAACCCGGCAAAGCCGAGGTTTTTTACCGTTTCTGGATCGTGCTTAACGTTGCCGAAATTAAAGAAGTCCGGCGAATATTTAATCTCGTGCACGGTGGAAGCCGTGACTTCATTAATTTGCACCGGCGTGTCGAAGTACATGCCCTGGTGATAGAACTCCAGCTTGAACGGGGTTTTCAGCTTGCTCCACCAGGCTTTATCGCGATTGAACTGGATCTGCTGGTAATCAGCATATTTCATCTCGCGCAGTTGGGAAGGTAAATTGCTTTTAGGCGCTTCGTACCCTTTTCCGGCCAAATCTTTTGCCTGTTTTGCCACATCGTCAATGCTGAAAGCCCAGCCGGAGCTGGCATACATTGACAGCAAAACCGTTGCGCCGATCAGACGCAATTTCACCAGTTTTGGCTTGTTTTTCATTTTAATCAGCACATCCCCCCCTTTCGTGTGCTTAAATCAATCCCATCCATCTTAATGGATAATTCGCAATTCCGACAGCTCAACAACATTTTTGTTCCTCGGGTTTATCGCTTTTAACGCCCTGTTCTCAACTGCTTAGCGGATACGGATTCCCCTGATAGTATACCTGCGTTTTCTCAACTAGAGTAAGCGGTAAGCTTTAGCGTGGCTCAGGGTGAGCTAATGCTGTAACAGATTGAAAATGGGACAAATATGACAAAAAAATCCGGACAGCGAGAATATTTTTTTGATTCAATCAGAGCTTATCTGATGCTTTTAGGCGTACCTTTTCACGTCTCTTTGATTTATTCCAGCCAAAGCTGGTCAGTAAATAGTCTGCATCCTTCCGACTGGCTGACGCTGCTTAACGATTTTATCCACGCTTTTCGCATGCAGGTCTTCTTTGTTATTTCCGGATATTTTTCCTACATGCTGTTTTTGCGTTATCCCAAATCGCAATGGCTGAAAGTCCGGCTGGAACGCGTCGGCATTCCCATGCTGGCAGCCGTGCCGCTGCTGACGCTGCCGCAATTTTTTATGCTTAAAGCCTGGACCACAAAAATCGGCAACTGGAGCCAGCTAACGCCTTATCAAAAATTTAATGCGCTGAGCTGGGATCTTATTTCGCACCTTTGGTTTTTGCTGGTGCTGGTGATGCTGACTGTGGTGTGCGTCTGGCTGTTTAAAAAGCTGCGCGACGGCAGGCCATTAACAGACTATTCCGAGCTTAACTGGACGCGTCTTAGCCTGGCGATCCTGCTATGTAGCCTGGCCTGGGGAGCGATTCGCCGGCTGCTGTTTATTTTCGCGCCGCAAATGTTAAGTAACGGCCTGTTTAATTTTGTGGTAATGCAGACGCTGTTTTTTCTGCCTTTCTTTATTCTCGGTGCCATGGCGTGGAAGCACCAGGCGATCAAAACACTGTTAATCAAACCGGTGCCCTGGACTTTTATCGGCTCCGCGCTGGCTTTTGCCGCTTACGTTGCTAACCAAACCTGGAGTAAAGGCGAAGGCTGGCTTTATGAAATTGACGCCGTGGTGTCGATGATGATGGGGCTTTGGATGGTTAATGTCGTATTCTCGCTGGGGCATCGGCTGTTAAACAGCCATTCGCCGCGCGTAACCTATCTGGTGAATGCCTCACTGTTTATCTATCTGGTGCACCATCCGCTGACTATCCTCTACGGGATTTTTCTGGTGCCGCATATTGGCAGCAATACGCTGGGCTTTTTTGCTGGCCTGGCTTTCGTTTTCGGCATCGCTTTTTTGCTCTACGAAATTCATTTGCGTATTCCGCTGCTGCGCTTTCTTTTTTCCGGCAAGCCGCAGCAAAAATAGTTTTTGCGCAGCCCGGCAAAGCCGGGCTGATCTACAGCAACCACTCGATTGGCAGGCGCCACACCAGCCGCACCAGCAAACGCTGAATAAAACGGGTGCCCGGCTCGCGACGGTGAACAATTTCTTTATCGCCTTCACCCGGGTATTCCACCCAGTTTACCCTGCCCCACTTATCCAGCCGCAGTGTCCAGGCGCGATCGCGTATACGACTGAGAAAGCGCTGATGAATACCGGTCGCCAGCGGCTCGCTCTCAATCACAAACCCCATTTCCGTGTTCAGCATTGCCGAGCGCGGATCGAAGTTAAAAGAGCCGATAAAAACTTTCTCATTGTCCACGCTAAAGGTTTTCGCGTGCAGGCTTGAGCCGGAGTTCCCTGTCAGGCCGCGATCGTGCGGTTTATCACGCGTGCCGCTGTTGGGTTTCAATTCATACAGCGTTACGCCATGCCGCAGCAGTTTTTTACGCCACTTGGCATAGCCTGCATGTACCACCGATACGTCGTTTGCCGCCAGCGAATTGGTCAGAATGGCTATCTTTACGCCATTTCTGACTAAGCCTAATAGCTGAGCTACGCCCGCGCGCGTAGGCACGAAATAGGCTGAGATAATATCGAACTGCTGCTGTGGCTTGCCGATTACCTCCAGCATACGCTGCGGCAACAGCGTCGACTCTCGGGCGCGCCCCAGCCCCTTACGCGGATCGTCACTTAATAACCGGGTTCTGGCCCAGGTCAGCGGCAACTCGCCCGCCGCAAGTTTTGTGGCGAATGAGGAAGCCTTGATACGTTGCAGATAGCGTTTCACCTGTGGATTGTCCAGCCACTCGGCGGGCAACGCAACGGCGGCCTTTTTTGCCTCTTCCGCCACATCCACTATTTTGCTGAACGGCGCTACCGCGCGGCTTTCCCAGTAGCGTTCAAAATCATTAGTTACCTCTTTGACCACCGGCCCGACGGCCAGCACATCAAGATCGGAAAAGAGCGGCTCATCGCCTGCGCCAAAATATTCATCGCCCACATTACGGCCGCCGACGATTGTTACCTCTCGGTCGACGGTAAAACTTTTATTGTGCATGCGTCGGTTCAGGCGAGCAAAGTCGGTGAGATAGCCCAGCGCGCGCAGCGTACGAAATGAAAAAGGATTGAACAGCCGTATCTGGATGTTCTTATGGCGGCACAGTTCGCTTAGCGTACCGTCCAGACCCATAGTGTTATTGTCGTCCAGCAGCAGGCGTACCTGCACGCCACGCTCTGCTGCCTCTAACAAGGCGCTGAACAACAGGCGGCCGGACATATCGTCCTGCCAGATATAGTACTGGATATCCAGCGTGCGCCCGGCCCTGGCGATCAGCTGATAGCGGGCAGCAAAAGCATCCAGCCCCTCTTCCAGCGGATAAATGCCGCTGTGCTCGGGATGTTCCTCTGCCAGCGAGGAGACGGCGTCCGTCAGCGGCGCACGGGCGACCGGCTCATCTTCTGGCACAAAAGCGTCAACCACGGTTTTTCCTTATCTTGATCGTCCGGCTAAGACGGGCGGAGAGAAACGAGACAAACACTCATTATTATTGTTCGGGTTAGCGAAAATTGTCATACGACTGTTCCGATAGCCGCACGGTAGCGGCGTAGTGATAAACATAGTCGCTAACGCCAATTGCTCCAGGCTGAGCGCCCAGGGTCAGAGTTTTACTACGAGGAAAAGCGGCAAGTATAGCGCGCCGGCTTCTGTTGAGGGGCGAGCTACCAGCGGCCGATGGCGGAAACCGGCGCGGAAGTAGAGGCGTGCGGCCTGGCTAAGGAAGCCTGTCCGGAGGCATTTTTAGCGGGATAACAGCTGACTGCGGCGCGCACTCCTGCAGCGGATAAGGCACCGGCGCGCGACGCACGTCAGAAAGCCAGGTCAGCACAAAAATAACCGCCACGGCAATCAGCCCGGCAGCCAGTAGGCCCGTCAGCGCCAGCAGACGATCTTCCCGAGTTTCCATGCTCTTCTCCCTCCATTATGGCAACATACAGTTACATCAGGTTATTAACAATGTAACCATCAGCACAAAGATTATCAGCGTAAAGGAAGCGACTGCAAGCACCACTATGGCGAAATGGGCATCGTCGAGCCGGTGGCGTGGCTCGCTGGTCGGACGGTTCTGAGTTGGGTCGGTCATAGTCATCACTGTCGGCAGGCTTTGCGGCCCAATCGGGGCGATACAGCAAAGCGTTTTCGTGCTGTAAAGGCAGTGCATAAATAAGATTTATGCCTTAGCGTCGCTGGTTCCTTCAGGTTTCGTCGTTCTGCCGCGCATAAAAAAAAAGAATTATAGCATAGCGCCAGAATGAAAACGCGGGCGCAAGCGACCGAACAAAGACATTATTAATGCTACTACCGTCTATTTTTCAACAATATTTTTTACAGTAATAATTAAGCACATCCATAACTTTGAAAAAGATCCGGGTTTGCCGCTTTGTTAAGCCAGTTCGTTCTGAAACAAATCAGTTCGATTCCAGTATTAATCAGGTTTATTTGCAAAGAAAATTAAATAACAAGAGGTAGATAATATATCTTCTTTGGTTGTAAACGAGGTGTCGGCTAACCGGCATCCTTTCCGGTCTGGGGATAAATAAAGACTATGAAAGTCGAATTTTATTTAAGCCATACAGATTTTTTTTAGCCCTGTAGAGCGTGACGACGATGGTTAAAAGCGCTACCACCGCCAGAAAAATGCCCAGTCCCAGCATGGCGATAAAACCTGCGGCTCTGAAAAGCAGCAGTCCGGCGATACAGCCGCTTAAAAACGAGAAGACGGTAGTCAGATGAGTATACAGTTGCTTTTGCTGAAACCGGCGCTCGCTGTAGGGCACATGGCTGATAAAAGAAGAGACAAACGAGCCTAAGGCTATCCCGGCATCCGTTAACGTCCCGGTAATATGCGTCGCTCGCACACGCCCGTTGGAAAGCTGGGTTGAAGTAGAATTATGAATGCCCATCAGGAAACCCAGCAGCACTGAAATTTCCTTGTTATTGCCCGGCGAGTAGAAAGCCAGTTCAAAAATGGAGATCAAACAGAGCGCAATACTTTCTACCAGGATGATCAGGCAAAAGATAGTTCTTAGCTTTTTCTTTAGTCCCGCCAGTACCATAAACCTGGCGCAAACCGAACCCACGACAAAAGCGGCAATCAGTACCGCGAGGAATATCAGTCCCTGCGTATCGGCGCTAAAAACTTCGGATGAAATTTGCGAGGTGTTTCCCGTCATATGAGAGGGGAAGAAGCCGAACGCCCCCAGCGCCATGGCGTTAAGAATTCCTGCGGTAGTGGCTAAGACCAGCGCCAGGCAGCGATCTTCCGTGTGGGACCTGACCTTCTTTTTCTTTATCAGCACAGTAATCACCATTGAGTTGTGTGGAAGGAAAAGAGACGACGTAGGGTCCTGGCAGTAAAATAACGGACGCTGTAATTTTATCCGGTGCTAAAAAGAACCGGTAAGCCTGTTGATGAATCAGCCTGTCTAAAGCTTAACTTACCTTTGTTATACAAATGTAAAGCTTGGGTAATGTTTCTTAATATATCCAGCGAGAACAAGCGATTACAGATTAATCCGGAAAATTGAGACGGAGAGAAATCAAGGGGATAAAGCGGTGGCAGGCGGGATAATCGTCTGTTGCCATGACGATTATCCCGCCAGATTAGCTGGAAAAAATCAGAAATCCCAGGCCATTGAGAGCTTCAGCTGGCGCGGATTTCCCTGGTAGATATAGGTACCGTTGCTTTCCACACCCGACCAGTATTTTTTATTGGTAACGTTTTCCACGCCCAGACGCCAGGTAACATCATCCTGCTGAATCTTCATGCGGTAGCGCATGCCTAAATCCAGCGTAGTGTAGCTGGCCAATTTTTTGCTATTGGCCTCGTCTGCATACTGTGAACCGGAATGCGTTACGCGTGCCAACGCCGTCAGGCCTTCTACCGGCTTGATATCGTACTCCGCGCTCAGCACCGTATAGAAGTTCGCCACGCCGACAGCGTTTTTGCCGTCATAAGTGCCCTCTTCCGTTTTGGTCATTTTTGGATCCAGCCAGGTAGCACTGCCGTTCAGACGCATACCGTATACCGGCTCGCCAAACACATTCAGCTCCACGCCGCGGTTACGCTGTTCACCGTTGAGGCCAAACATCTCCGTCTGCTGATTGACGATCCCGGTCGGCTTTTTGATTTCAAATAGCGCCAGCGAGCCACCAACCCGGCCGCTGTCGAGCTTGATGCCCACTTCGTTCTGTTTGGAAAGCGAAATGCCGCTGACCGTGCCTGCATTTTTTGCATAGCTGGGTGCCGAATCGCCCGGCTGCAGCGCTTCGATATGGTTGGCGTAAAACGAAACTGCTTCCCACGGCTTCACTACCAGCCCGTAACCAGGCGTCCAGCGGGATTTAGTAAAGCGTGAATCTGTGTCTTCTGCCGCTGTACCGTAAGCGTAGTTACGCACCACGACCTTTTGATGACGCACGCCCGCCGTCAGCAACACTTTATCATCCAGGAAGCCAAGCGTATCGGCCAGCAGTACTCCCTGCGTTCTGATCCGGCTGGTCGGACGAGGATCGTCAAGATCGCCGCCAAAATAGTTGTTGGCTGGCTCTTCTACTGCGGAGGTATGGTAAATATTGGTCGCGTTCGGCGTCAGCGCCATTGCGTAGGCAGTTTTCTCGCGTTTGCTTAGCGCGGAATAGCCAACATTTACATTATGGCTAACGGAACCGGTATTAAATTTACCGCGAATGCCGCCCATCCCGCTGAAGGCATCAACATATTTGTTGGTGTCCATGCGGCCAATTGTCGCCGAGCCGTCCTGGCTGGTTAGCTTCGGCGTGCCGTAGGCGCCCATCTCATGCGAGTGCTGACCGCCAATAGCGCCGTAAGCCGTCCAGTTTGAGGTCAGATCATACTCTGCACGCGCCATGCCAAACTCGCTTTCCAGGTTGCTGTAAACCCAGTTCTGACTGTAGTTGCTGGTTGCGCGGGGTACGGCCGGAATAAAATCGACGTTGCTGATATTGACGCCAAGGCGACCGCCGTGAAATTCCTGTTTTTGATAGCCCAGATCCAGCGAGGTGCGCAACCGATCGCCGCGATAGTCCAGCCCCAGCGAAGCCAGCGTGGTACGGCGCTTTTCGTTATCAACTGCCGATTCGCCTTCGCGGTGCAGCACGTTAGCGCGTACGCCCCACTGATTGTTATCGCCAAAGCGGCGTCCTGCATCCAGCGAAGTACCAACCTGCGAAGAGGAGGTATAATCCACGCCCAGGCGAGTCAGCGGCGTATCCTCTGCGTGCTTCGGCTCAAGGTTGATCATGCCGCCGACGCCGCTGGTGGCAGAGCCATTAATCAGGGCGTTCGATCCTTTAAAGACTTCTACACGATCGACCATCTGGGTAGAAACTACCTGGCGCGGCATAACGCCCGGCAAACCACCGAAGGTCATATCGTCGCCGTCCAGATCGAACCCGCGGATGCGGTAGGTTTCAGCGAAGTTGCCGTAGCCCTGGACGTTCTGCACCGAAGCGTCGTTGGCGACTACATCCTTCAGCGTTTGCGCCTGCTGATCCTGAATCATTTTGCTGGTATAGCCGATAACATTAAAAGGCACGCTGTGCGCGTCCTGTTCACCAAGCATCCCCAAACGGCCGCCGTTGGCAACCTGACCATCCAGATAGGCAGGCACCAGCTGGTCGCCGCCCGGTTTGAAATTTTCGTCAGGCGTGGCGACCACCGTCATGGTTTTGTCGTTGTCCTGAGCTGCCGAAGCGCTGGCGGCGGTGGTTTTTGCCGATGAAGTTGAGACTTCTGCCGCCGTCGCAGTAGCGGAAGCGATCAGCGCCGCCAGTACGCTAACACTGAAGCGGCGGGTAAATAAGCAAGCGTGAGCCATTGCAGTTCCCTGATAACAAACTAAGTGATAATCATTATTATTCGGATTGCGATTATCTTTATAGCTGTTGAAAATGCAAGCACTGCGGCTCTTTTTTTACCTTTGTATTAAAAGAAATCATCAAACTGCTGACAAACGTGAAGCGATGGAGGGCCTGTGGCGCACTACGGGCCATGGACGGCCCGTACTGAGCTATCATGGACGATGCTTTTTGCGTCTTTGCGGAAGACACAGGCCCTCCTGAGCCGGCACCGATATACTTTGTCATCAACTTTAGAAATCATCCATTTTTTTACGGTGTATTATCCATCCGCGCCTGCCAGCCGCCGCCTAAAGCGCGATAAAGATCGATTTGCGCCTGCAGAAGATTGTTTTTGACCTGGACCAGATTCAGCTGCGTGCTGAATAAAGTGCGCTGCGCGTCCAGCTCGTCAAGATAAGAGGCGTAGCCGTTCTGGTAGCGGTTACTGGCGATATGCAACGCTTCGCTGACCACCTGTTCCTGCTTTTGCAGCTCTTTAAGCTGTTGCTGGTAACGGGCTATGGCGTCCAGATCATTATTGACTTCGCTAAAGGCGTTGCGCACCACTTTTTCATAGTTAAATAAGGCCTGGTTGCGGGCTGCCATTGAAACATCGACCTGCGCCGTTAGCGCTTCGCGATTAAGGATGGGAGCCAGCACGCTGCCGCCGATGCTCCAGAGCCGGAAAGGATTATCCGCGAGCTGGTGCAGCACGGAGCTTTGCAAGGTGCCGCTTGCCGTCAGGTTAAGTGAAGGCAGCAATCGGGCTTTTGATGAGGCCAGCGTAGCATCCGCAGCCAGCAGCAGGCGCTGCGCCTGGGCGATATCAGGACGCCGCTGCAACAGTTCGGATGGCAGCAGCGAAGGCAATTGCTGCGGCATAACCTTAACAAAGCGGCTCTGCCGGGCGATTTCGCGTGGATTCATACCAACCAGAATACTAAGCGCGTTCTCCTGCTGTGCGATTTGATGGCGTAGCACCGGGATCTGCGCTTTAGCCGTTTGATATTCCGATTCTGACTGCACCCATTCAAGCTTTGAGGTGTAGCCGGTTTCAAACTGCCGTTTCGCCAGCCGCAGCGAATTTTCCCGTGTGGCCAGCGTCGCCTCCGTTACCCGCAGTTGCTCGTCCAACGCCAATAGCGTCATATATCCAGAGGCGACGGAGCTGGCTACTGTCAATTCGGCAGCCGCAGCGGCGGCCTGAATTGCCGCCAGCGAAGATTCTGCCGCCGAGATATTGCTGCTGCGCGCGCCCCATAAATCTACTTCGTAATTAGCCTGTAACAGCCCCTGAAATACCGCGTACTCATAAGGTTGACCGCTGACCGAAGAGAGCGCTCTGGCGTGCGAGGCGCTGCCGCCTGCATTCAGCGTGGGAAAATTATCGCCTTCCGCCGCGCGCAGTTCGGCGCGATACTGATCGACGCGGGAACGGGCGGTCAAAATATCCAGATTATGCTTTAGCGCGCGATCCACCAAAATATTAAGATCGCGGTCGCCAAATGCCTGCCACCATCCTGCCTCTACGGGAGCAGAAGGCCCGGCCTGATTACGCCACTGCGCAGGAACCGGCAGCGAGCCCGGTGCTTTTTCAACTTTCGTGGCGCAGCCGTAAAGCGCCAGAGTCAGCAGGAGGAGCATTCGGCGCATCATTTCGCCTCATCCACGGCGGCAGAGGTATCAATATCCACTTCGACCGACATGCCCGGACGCAGGCGAGCGGCATTTTCGCTGGTGATAGCTATCCGCACCGGAATGCGCTGGGCTATTTTAACGAAGTTGCCGGTGGCGTTGTCGGGCGAAATGGCGCTGAACTCGGAACCGGCGGCCGGGGAAATATACTCTACCCTGCCCTGAAATTTTTCGCCGTCCAGCGCGTCTACGGTAAATGAGACGGGCAGGCCTGGCCGGATATGCGCCATCTGCGTCTCTTTCATATTGGCGACAATCCACATCTGCTGCGGCACCAGCGAAGTGAGACGAGTGCCCGCCGCTACGTAAGCGCCTTGCCTGACCGCGATCTGCCCCAGTTGACCATCGCGTGGCGCAATGATGCGGGTATTTTCCAGATCGATTTGCGCCAGCTCCAGTGCCGCCTGAGTATTAGCTACGTCCGCCTCCAGCGAAGCATGGTTGATAATCACGGTTTGCAGATCCTGGCGGGAAACTTCCAGCGTGGCTTTCGCCTGCTGCACTTCTGCTATCGTCTGGCTATTACTGGCGCGGGAAGCGTCGCGCTCGCGGATTGACAGCGAGCCGTCGGAAACCAGATTTTCCACACGCTTCAGATCCAGCCCGCTTTTCACCGCCTGGGCTTTCGCGTTATCCAGCGCAGCCTGGTTACGGGCGATAACGGCCTGTGCGCTGCGCCGCTGCTGCACGTTATTATCCAGCGCCGCCTTTTTCATCGCCAGCTGCGCCTGCGCCTGGTGTACGCGCTGGCGATAGATGCGATCGTCGATGGTCATCATCACTTCGCCTTTATGTACCGGCTGGTAGTCCAGCACGTTAACAGCCGTGACGTAGCCGCTAACCTGCGGGCTGATAAAAGTAACCTGGCCGCGCACGTAGGCGTTCTCTGTTGACTGGATAGCGCTGGTGAAAGGCGGCAGTTGCCAGGCATAAAGGATCACCAGCACGCCGACTATAGCTATGCCTGCGCCCGTCGCTATCGATAAAATCCGCAGTCTGTTAGTGCGTTCGCGCCCTGCGTTGTGATTCTGTTCCTGCTGACTCATTCATTCCCCGTACTGATTGTATTTGTTTGCAGCATCCGCCGTTCCGCTTCCGCCTCGCGTTTGGCCTGCTGCCAGTTGAGATAGCGCAGACGCGACAGCCGCCACAGCACCCAGATTAAAGTGATGAAGGCCATCCCGGCCGTAAGAAGATAGGTATCATTATAAGCCAGCACGTTAGCCTGGAGCGTGGCCACGGATTGAAGCTGCGTCGTGCTTTGCGCGCTGAGCAGCGTGGGATCGCCAATAAGATTACCAAACAGGCCAGAATACTGCGCCAGCCGTTCGGTCACGTTGGGATCGAGATACGAGAGCTGGTCGCCCAGCAGGCTGGAGTGATATTTCTCGCGCCAAACCTGGAAAGTGCCGAGCAGCGCGGAGCCGATCAAACCGCCCAGATTCTGGCTCATGCCGAACAATACCACCAGGCTGACCAGGTTTTTCGGCTGGGTTACCACGCTGCCGATATTCAATAACAGCGCTGGCGCAATAAAGAACGTGCTGCTAAAACCCAGCAAAAACTGGCTGAAATACATATTGTTGCCGCGCGTTAGCGGGCTGGAATACGCATCCATCAGCGAGGCCACCATAATCAGCAGCAGTGACATCACTATCGGCCAGCTCAGATGTTTAACATTTATAGTTAGCGCACTGGTAGCGATGCCTGCTATAACGCCAAGCAGAATAGCCAGCGCCAGCCCCTGCATTTGATCGTTTTGCAGGCCGATTTGTTGTAAATAGCCGATGGCGCCAGTGTTTTGCTCGGCCAACGTGACGCGCAGCATCACCATCACAATGCCCAGACGGAAAATCGCGCCGGTACGTAGCCAGCGCGTATTGATTAAGGGGTTGCTACGGTTATGTTCAAGCACCACAGCGGCAATAACCAGTACCAGCCCAAGGGCCAGGCTTATGCCCAGCCACGGCGTGCTCGTCCACCATTCGATGCGCCCCAGCGTCAGCACGCCGCAAAACAGCGCCATACCAGGCGCCATTAGCATGAAAGTGAGAAAGTCCTTCTTTTCGAACACCTTCATGCGGTCACCCGGCGGCAGTTTCAGGATCAGCACCGCGCCAAGGCAAATCATCGCCAGTCCCAGCTCGAACAGATAAAGGCCGCGCCATTCGTCCAGCTGTAAAAGTTCGCTGGAAAAAAGCCGCGCCAGCGGAATAGCGAGCTGGGAAGCACCCAGACCGATAGTCATTGCTTTCAACCGGTGTTTTGCCGGCCACGCCTGCACCTGATAGTAAATTCCCAGCGAGCTTAAAGCTGCGCCGACCATGCCGTGTGCGGCCCGCACAATGATTGCGGAGCTAAGATCGTTAACCAACAGGTGAAAAAAAGAGACCAACGCATAAAGCACCAGAAAGGCCTCGGTAAAAACGCGCAGACCGAACTGCTGGCGAAACTTTACCAGCAGCAGGTTGATCGAGATATTGCCCATCACATAAACCGCTGGTAGCCAGGCAATTTCATTGCTGTAGGCGCCGAACACGCCCTGAAGATTGCTCAGGTTGGCCGTCACCAGCGCATTGCTCAGCGCGCCGGTAATAGAAATCAGCAGGCCGATGAGACCAAAAGCGATGCGCTTATGGGTGGGATGCAGCGGTGTGGACGGCGAGCCGGGCAGCATCGGCTTTTCGCCTGGTGCCCATTCGCGTGGCGCGAAAGGATCGGGACGGTTACCGCGCAATTTATTTCGCCTCGATCGCTTTCAGCAATTTTTGCAGTACCCGTTGCGCGACAAAAAGTTCATCGCGGCTGCTGGTTGCCAAAAGCTCGCTGCGCAATTTATCCAGCTCTATCGACAGCCGCTGATAGAGCGCCTGACCTTCAGGCGTAATATGCACCAGCCGCTTACGGCGATCTTCCGCAGTCTGTGTGCGTTCCACCAGCTGCTGCTTAATCAGTTTATCCACCAGTGGCACTATAGTAGCCTCTTCCAGCCCCAGCGCCAGCGCCAGTTCTTTTTGACTAACGGGTGCGGTTTGCGTCGATAGCCGCGCTATCGCCATCCAGCTGCTCATGCCCAGGCCACTGTGTTTAAGCTGACGGTCCACGGCGAGTCGCCAGGCATGGGCGGTTTGGGAGAGTAAATGGGTAAAGGTTTCATGTGGCAATGTCAAAGCGCAGCAACCTGATAGTTAGGGTTTTGTCTAAACAGGGCTTAATTATAGGCAGAGAGAAATAGTAAAGAAAATAAACCTGTTTCCGGTACCAGGCTTCGCCTCAGCCCCGGCCAAAGCCTGCTGCGGGAAAAGGTGGCGCCAGATTTTGTGATCGCTGGCAAATTTGCCTCGCAGCCATTACTCTCTTCAGCTTCTTCTTGCTTTGTTCTGCGCAGTATCGGCACGAACGCAATAATAAAGAGCCTGCATAGTTATGAGTCAACACCCTGATGTTGCCGCGGCAAAGCCTGCGGACAACGATTTAAGCGTGGGTCGCGTTCTGCGTTCCCCCGCTCTGCTTACCCGCGAGTGCCTCGCTGGCGTGATTACCGCGCTGGCGTTAATCCCCGAGATCATCTCTTTTTCCGTTATCGCTGGCGTCGATCCGAAAGTAAGCCTGGTCGCCTCGGTGGTACTCTGCCTCACGCTCTCCATTCTGGGAGGCCGGCCAGCGATGGTGACCGCCGCCGCCGGTTCCGTAGCGCTGGTGATCGGCCCAATGGTACATGCGCATGGCGTCGAATACATTCTGCCAGCCGTAGTATTGGGCGGCGTTATCCAAATCTTTTTCGGCCTCGCCGGGCTGGCGCGTATGATGCGCTATATTCCACGCTCGGTCATGCTCGGCTTCGTTAATGCTTTGGGCGTGCTGATCTTTTTCGCCCAGGTGCCGCACGTCTGGGGGCAAAGTTCGCTGGTCTGGCTGCTGTTCGCGGTGACGCTGGCGATTGTGTTACTGCTGCCTCGCGTCCTGAAAAGCGTACCTTCGCCGCTAGTGGCGATTGTGGTAGTAACCGGCGCGGCACTGTTGATGGGCTGGCGCGTTCCCAACGTTGGCGATGAAGGCCCAATGAGTGCCGGTCTGCCTGGACTAAACGCGCTGCTGGTGCCGCTGGATCTTCAAACGCTGCAAATCGTTTGGCCAACCGCGCTAAGTATCGCCTTCGTCGGCCTGATGGAGTCGCTGCTGACCGCCAAACTGGTAGACGACCTCACCGATACGCTCTCCAGTAAACGACGTGAATCCTGGGGCCTGGGCGTAGCAAATATTTTTGCTGCTTTTTACGGCGGTATAGCTGGCTGTGCAATGATCGGCCAGACCATCGTTAACGTCGAGCTGGGCAAGGCGCGTACGCGTATATCCACCGTTGTCGCCGGTCTGGTACTGCTGTTACTGGTGACAGGCCTGAGCGCGCTGATGGCGCAGATCCCGATGGTGGCGCTGGCGGGCATTATGGTGGTGGTAGCGGCGAAAACCGTTAACTGGCACAGCCTACAACCCGCTACGCTGAAACGCATGCCGTGGTCGGAAACGCTGGTAATGGCGCTGACCATTGTGGTTACCGTCTGGACCGGTAATCTGGCGCTGGGCGTGTTGGCAGGTGTGATTGTCGCCATGATGTTATTTGCACGCCGCATTGCCCATGTGATCCATGCCGAACGCGAGCTTAGCCAGGACGGCGAGTCGGTGCGCTATACCGTGCGTGGCCCGCTGTTTTTCGCCAGCAGCAACGATTTGTTCGAGCACTTCGACTACGGTCACGATCCAAAGCAGGTGACGATTGATTTAACCCACGCGCAGATTTGGGATGCCTCTTCGGTCGCCGCGCTGGACGGTATTGAATATCGCTACCAGCGCCACGGCGCTCAGGTAACTATTATTGGTTTGGACACGCGCAGCAGCGATATTCATCGCCGCCTGAGTGGAAATATGGGCTAAGCCAATTAAAAAAGCCCCGTTCAGGCGGGGCCAGGCGCAGGTTCCGCTAGCCTGTGCCTGCCATAAAACAGTAAAGCGTAGCCGCTGTGTAAAGAGGCCAGCGTAATATTGATATAACAGGTGTCTCTGCCGATAATGGATTAAGTTTGGCTCTTTTAATTAGCTACGGGATACCGCTTCCAGAATAATCTTCATTTCATTAAAATAGTCACTGCCGTTATCGTGGCGGCTCAGGCAGCTTTTTAATTTGCTATGTACAAATCGCTGTTCTTCTTCGCCCAACACAGATTCACAGCTAAAAATCAGAAAGCGTAGCAGATCGTCAATTTCGCTAAAGCCATAATGTTTTAAGCTGCTGTAAAGCAAGTCGCGCGACAGGATGCCGCCTGCTGTCGGCTCAGAACAATACTGGGTGTTCATGTTATTTACCTTTCTGGTGTGGTCAGACATTACCGCTAATCAGGACAGGAAAAGCGGGCCCCCGCAGGCCGCTCAATGCCGACTTTATAGAGTAAATATTTCCTTCTGACAACTGCGTAACCTTTGGGATAATTGTTAATATTAATAGTTACCCCCTATCACCTGACGCCAGGTAAGTTCTACCTTAGATCAAAATAGATCTCTACCATTAAAAGAGATTTGATAAAAAAGAGGTTTTATTCCTGCGTCTCGTCAGCAATGTTAAAAAAAATATTTAAATCAGCATCAAATTATTTACATAGTGAAGGAAACTAATAAAGCGCAAAAAGATAATAATGAAAAATGTTTACTTTTTATTGAGAAAGCCTGTTCTTAGCCTGCCAGGAAACACAGCATCGGTTGACTGAGCCAGGCTGTTTAACAAGTTGAGGCTACTAAACCCAGAGCGGCAAAACAATTAAAGTACGGCATGGGACTTTATAGTCAGCTTAAAAGTTTCTGCTGCGCTGAAAAACATCCAGGCTTTATAACTCAACCGTTGGCAACATCTCGTCACGAGAAATTGTCTGATAGCGGGCTGGGCGGCTCTTTATCACAAAAAGCTCCGCAGAATACCGGTAGCGGGCAGTGAGAAGAAATGAATCAGCCTGTAACAGGCCGCACCGGAAAAGAATTTCGGGCACAAAAAAACCGCCTTGCGGCGGCTCTACGACATTGCACAAAGTGCTTGTTTTTATTCGTTTTTATCGGTAGTTAAAGCGTGGTGCCCGGGGCGGGACTTGAACCCGCACAGCCATAAGCCGAGGGATTTTAAATCCCTTGTGTCTACCGATTTCACCACCCGGGCATGGGTGTAAAGTGGAGGCGCGTCCCGGAGTCGAACCGAGGTGGACGGATTTGCAATCCGCTGCATGGCCACTCTGCCAACGCGCCTTTATTCTGCTTTGCTGCCAGCCTGAGCTGACGGCTAAATCTGGAGCGGGAAACGAGACTCGAACTCGCGACCCCGACCTTGGCAAGGTCGTGCTCTACCAACTGAGCTATTCCCGCATTGTTCAGCGCTCTTAACAGAAGCTGCTGATTTACTTTATCTTCTGGCGACTCAGCTGCCTTTCGATGCGTTGCATTCTACTGACTGAGCGAAATGAGTCAACACAAATATCCGTACTTTTCGCTCGTTTGCTGCTTTTTAAGTCGTATCGATCACCGTTCGAGCAAATCGCCACGCGCCGCGCTCAAATACTGATACATCGACCAGAAAGTCAGCACCGCAGCGATATAGAGCGCCGCCACGCCGATACCCTCAACCAGGCGATCGGGCCGCCACAGCAGCGCAAACAGCGCCAGCATCTGCGCCGTGGTTTTAACTTTACCAATCCAGGAGACGGCGACGCTACTGCGCTTGCCGATTTCCGCCATCCACTCGCGCAGCGCGGAGATAATGATTTCTCGCGCTATCATCGTAGCCGCCGGCAACGTGATCCACCATTCATGAAAATGGCCCGCTACCAGCACCAGCGCAATAGCCACCATCACTTTATCCGCTACCGGATCCAGGAAAGCGCCGAACCTTGTGGTTTGCTTCCAGCGGCGCGCCAGCCAGCCGTCGAACCAGTCGGTGATAGCCGCTACGATAAAGATCAGCGCGCAGGCCAGCGGTGCCCAGGCGAACGGCAGATAAAACGCCAGCACAAAGAAAGGGATCAGCACGACACGCAGCAGCGTCAGTAAGGTCGGAATATTAAAAGGCATAGGTAAGCTAACTGTCTGGGCAGAGTAGAATTTGTCCCTATGTTCCTACAATGCCGTGACCAACGCAATGCTTAGTGTTTCAGCGAATAAAAGATTTTCTCCGCCAGCGCCTGCGAAATTCCCGGCACGCGGGCGATCTCCTCGACAGAGGCGTTCATCAGCGGCTGCAGGCCGCCCATATATTTCAACAGCATCTGCCGACGCTTGGGTCCTATACCCTCAATGCTTTCCAGCGCGCTGGTGTTTTTGACTTTCGCGCGTTTATTGCGATGCCCGGTAATTGCATGATTGTGAGAGTCATCACGAATATGCTGAATAACGTGCAGCGCAGGCGAATCGGGCGGCAGGGAAAATCCCTCCCCTTCCGGCTCGAAAAACAGCGTTTCCAGTCCGGCTTTACGATCGGTTCCCTTAGCTACGCCAAGCAGAATTGGACGATCTTTATCCCACGCCACGTCCAGCTCAGCAAAAACATTTTTCGCCTGCGCCAGCTGCCCTTTGCCACCGTCGATTAATATCACGTCCGGAATTTTGCTTTCTTCCAGCTCTTTACCGTAGCGGCGGCGCAGGACCTGATTCATCGCCGCGTAGTCATCGCCTGGCGTAATGCCCGTAATATTATAACGGCGATACTCGGCACGCAGCGGCCCGTTACTGTCGAAAACCACACAGGAAGCTACTGTTTGCTCGCCCATGGTATGGCTGATATCAAAGCACTCCATACGTTTGATCTCTGGCAGCTCCAACACTTCACTCAATGCCTGCAGGCGTTGATGGATGGTGGATTGCTGCGACAGGCGGCTTACCAACGCGGTGCTGGCGTTGGTTCTTGCCAGCTTAAGGTAACGGGCGCGGTCGCCACGCGGATTGCTCTGGATAGTGACTTTTCTGCCCGCCATTTCCGTCAGCGAAGCAGCCAGAAGATCTTTCTCTGGCAGAGCGAAATCCAGCAGGATATCAGCAGGCAGTGTTCGCGCCTGGCTGCCCTGCAGATAGAACTGGCCGACAAAGGTTTGCACGACTTCCGCCATATCGGTGCCGCCCGGCACTTTTGGGAAGTAGCTGCGGCTACCCAGCACTTTGCCCTGACGGATGAATAAGACGTGCAGGCAGGCCATACCGGCATCGAAAGCCACGCCGATAACGTCCAGATCGTCGCCATTATTGGAAACAAACTGCCGTTCGGTAACACGCCGCACTGCCTGGATCTGATCGCGCAGGCGCGCCGCCTCTTCAAATTTCAGCGACAGGCTGGCCTCTTCCATCCGCTTAACCAGCTGATTCAATACCTGATCATCTTTGCCCGACAGGAACAGCCGCACATAGTCGGTCTGCTGCGCATACTCTTCTTCGCTGACCAGCCCGGCCACGCATGGCCCAAGGCAGCGGCCGATCTGATATTGCAGGCAGGGACGCGAGCGGTTGCGGTAAACGCTGTTTTCGCACTGGCGAATCGGAAAGATTTTTTGCAGCAGTGACAGCGTTTCACGCACCGCGTAGCCGTTTGGGAACGGGCCGAAATATTCGCCTTTGGCATGCTTAGCGCCGCGATGGCTGGCGAGCCGGGGATGCTCATCCGCGCTAAGGAAAATATAGGGATAGGATTTGTCATCCCGCAGCAGCACGTTGTAGCGCGGCTGGTAGAGTTTTATATAGTTGTGCTCAAGCAGCAGCGCCTCGGTTTCGGTATGGGTAACCGTTACGTCTATCTGGCGAATGCTGTCAACAAGCGCTTCGGTTTTACGGCTGCCTAAATTGCCCCGAAAGTAGCTGGACAGGCGCTTTTTTAGGTCTTTGGCTTTACCGACGTAGATAACCGTGCCGCCAGCATCGTACATGCGATAGACGCCGGGCTGGCTGGTGACTGACTTCAGGAAAGATTTGGCATCAAAAACATCATTCACTACTGATCAACGACTCCGCATTGAACAGCCCGTGCCGGATAGCCAGATGCGTTAACTCTACATCGCCGCTGATGTTCAGCTTGTTAAACATGCGGTAGCGGTAGCTGTTAACGGTTTTTGGACTCAGGCTGAGCTGTTCGGAAATATCTGCCACTTTCTGGCCCCTGGTGATCATCAGCATAATCTGTAATTCGCGTTCCGACAAACAATCAAAGGGCGAGTCCGTTTTTTGCGGCTCAATCTGGCTCAGCGCCATCTGCTGCGCGATATCTGAAGCAATATAGCGTTGGCCGGCATTCACCTGGCGAATAGCGTTCACCACCTCCTGTGGCGCGGCACCTTTGCTGAGATAGCCTGCGGCACCAGCCTGCATGACCCTGGCGGGCAGCGGATTTTCTGTATGAATGGTCAGCATAATGATTTTGACATCGGGGCTGTAGCGCACAATTTTGCGGGTTGCCTCAAGACCGCCGATACCAGGCATGTTCATATCCATCAGCACCACCTCAACATCATTGTGGCGGCACCACTTTACGGCATCTTCGCCGCAGGCTGCTTCGCCAACGACCTGAAAGCCTTTGATGTCTTCCAGTATGCGTCGAATGCCAGCTCGCACCAGTTCATGGTCGTCAACAAGAAGAACGCGTATCAAAAGGGCTCTCCAAATGCGTATTAGCGGGGAAATTGATAATAATCAGGCCGCAGATTTTACCTCTTTTTTGTTGGCGTTAGAACATAAATAAATGACCGCATCCGGCCTTGTCATTTTACTGAAGCCGCGCCAGGTGCCTGTATCAATAAGGTAAATATGATATACTCGTTACTCAATTGTATTCACAGTCAAAAGAAATCGGGTAGCCGATCTGCTAATTAAAAATCCAGGAGAAAATATGAGCGATACTGATTTTTCAACCAGTAAAGATACGCAAACTTTATCTGAAGAGATGGCCTGCATGAAGGCACTGGTTACATTTATGTTGAAAAGTATGGGCCAGGCCGATGCCGGTAAAGTGATTATTAACATGGAAAAATATATCGCCCAGCTTACCGATCGCCAGCAGGCAGATGTCTTCAGTAGCACGATTAGTCAAATTAAGCAGGCGTACCGTCAATAATCTGCGCGATAAACCAGCTCATTGTCCGCCGTCCCGGTCGACAGGGGCACACTTAACCTAACCCCGGACGAAGGGAACAATGGGCTTAATTTTTAAGGCAGTATTGGGCGCGCTGGTGGTGGTGCTGATCGGCATTTTATCCAAAACGCGCAGCTATTACCTGGCTGGTTTGATTCCGCTTTTTCCTACTTTCGCGCTAATCGCTCACTATATTGTGGCCAGCGAACGAGGTATTGAGGCGCTGCGCGCCACCATCATTTTTGGCATGTGGGCCATTATCCCCTATTTTATCTATTTGCTGGCGCTCTGGTATCTGGTGGGCATGACGCGGCTTCCTCTGGCGCTGGGTGGCGCCGTAGGATGCTGGTGTCTGGCCGCCTGGCTGTTAGTCACGCTTTGGGCGCGACGCTAGCCCTGGCGCCCTCTGCCGCTCCAGCTGACGGACACGCCCAGCGTCGGCAGCACCTCTTCCGGACTAAAGCGTCGCGCGCCGCGGAATTTTTCCGCCAGATTAGGCTGATGTACGGGAATGCGAACAGCGAACAGATTATCTTCGGATTGGATAGCGCCTGCGGTCAAGGGTTCATAAGCAACCAGATGCTGCTCAAACATTTGTTCCAGCATTGGCGTGGCGGCGCTGTAGAGATAATCAATGCCGGACTGCTCGGCCAACTGTACGCTGTGCCAGAGAATGCTCAGCGGCAGCTCGGGATCGACATCAAGTCGAGCGGAAAAGCGCGACATTTCCCATACGTTTAGCGGTGCTTTAGCGGCTTCAGCGACAGCATCAGGATCCCGCCACTGCATCAAACGGGCGCAGCCGCAGATGCCCTGCTGAGCCGTCCATGCCAGCAGCCAAATGACATCTGAGCGGTCAAAACGATCGTACTCCTGACCCGGGGTGCTCAGACGGGACGGGATTGACCAGCCTTCGCCGCGCGCGAACACGCTGTAGCGATAACTTCCTAATTCTGCCAGCAAAGAGGAGGGCATATCCCTTAGCTTGGTCTGGATAATCTTCATCATTAATCCTCTTTTGCATTCACCGCCGAATGCCTTTCCATATGGCTCGGGAGCAACGTCCCTGGCGCAGGTTAGACAACCGATCGGCGATACGAAACTACCAAAACTGGTAGTTGTGGCTCACTTAAAGCAGTCCAATCGCGGCGGCGTAAGAAGCAACCTGCGTTTTATTAGGCGCATTGAACTTTTTTTGCATATTTTTTTGGTGAAAATTAACGGTATGCTCCGAAATTGACAGAATCAGGGAAATTTCAGCGGCGGTTTTCCCCTCTGCCGTCCATTTAAGGATCTCTTTTTCTCGCTGGCTTAAAGGCATCAGCATCACTAACAGCGAGCGATCGCTAATACGCTGCAGCGCTTCGAGGATCCGATCCGCTAAAAACTGGAGCTTAAGCTGTTTTTCTGGCGTTAACGCGGCTTTTACGAAAGATTTACTCGAAGCCATCGACAAAATAGCCACCACGCGATTTCTGGCCAGTCGCGAACAGGAAAAGCCTGAGCGGATACCAAACTCCCTGGCCGCTTCAAACACTTTTTTTCCCTCTTTGACAATAGGATCATTCCACAATAGTAAGGTTCCTGGCGTCTGGCAATAGCGAATAACCGGATCGATTTCAGCAAAATTCTCCTGCTGCCACCTGTGCGCCCACCGCTCCGGATAGTTAGTGTAAATGAATACTTTGGGTCGGGTAAAAGGCACAGGATGACGAATATAAAGGGCGTAGAAATTCAGGCCCATTTCGAGCGTATGCCGCGCAAGCAGCTGCATTATTTCAGCTGTCTCCTTCGCCTGCAGAAAAGCAGCGTCTGTTTCCTCACACCAGCTGAAATAGTTTTCAGTCGCCATTAAAGCCTCGAGTGGATGAGGTAAAAGCCGCATCCGGGCAAATTTTTATTGTTAGTTATAAGAAATAATTGGCATTGTTTGAAATAAATGCCAGCTATTCATCTTTCTGCCTCTGAATACTAACAAGAAAAGCCGCAACTCATGTTCCGAAAAATTGGTTTCACTGCGTAACTGGTTAAACTTTCTTGAAATTGCTGGTTAATTATCCATAAGATCCAGTCAGGACAAATGCCGGACAGCCCAGGATTACAGGCGCTACCTTCAATTGATATTCTCTTAGAATAAGATTTTTCCTGGAAATATTCAATAATGATGCTTTGACAACTGGCTTTAATTTTTCCTGAAATTTTACTGTAATGCCCTGCCGCTCAGCATTAAAAACGATAAAATTGCGCCCCGACATTCGCTTAAGCATTTGATAAAACATGAGTTACAGGGAAACAATCTAACCATTTGACTTTAATGGCATTGTTTAGCAAGCCGCTGCGGTTTTACCCTAACACAAATGTCTGGTGCAATCGGCAAGCAACGGATGCTTAATGAGTCATGACTTTAAGTGAGCGACGTAACCAGCAGGATATTGTTCTTAGTAGCTGTTTAACGACATACGCCAAAACCCCGCATACCCAAATGAAAATGCGTGGCGTGCGCTCGGTTGTAATCCGGCCCCAGCGAATTACCGTACCAGGCGCAGCTACGCTGGAAAACCTGACGCAGCCAGTGCGATTCCGGTCGCTGCTGCCACGCTTTCTGTACGGTAATTTGTCTACCGTCTTTTAGCCGGAAGCCGGTCACGTCCAGCGCGTCCGCGGTAGCATGTTCGCTTAAGCGCCCTTTAGCGCGATGGTAGATGTTTCTGCAGGCGTAGCTGCCAACATGATCAACCCTGACCAGTGGCGAACCCAGCTCTGCGGCTGCCAGCGGCTTTGCATCCTGGGCGATAAACAAAGTGGTAGAGAGCGCCAGCGGGCAGCTGGCCAAAAAAGAGGAGCTGAGGCTTACCTCGCCAAACCCCTGAACGCGAACCGGGCCGGCTAGCGGGCAGTTACCTTCAACAGAACCGACACGGCTGAAACGAATATAACCGCCCTCTCTTGCCCGCTGTAACGCCGCCATGCAAGCATCAGGATCGGCCTGCAGCCGCTTTAACTTGTAGCGAGTAATCCAGCCTGGCGCGTCGGTGACATTCAGCGGTGCGAAAGGATTCCAGGCTGACGGCAGTGTTTTTTGCAGCCATGGCGCAATCAGCAGCGCCAGCAGCAGCATACCGCCCAGGCCAATCAGTACTTTCATCCGTCACCTTTCCGCTGTTTTAACGCCGATATCTGCTTGTTCGGGACGCTATGGGCATGAGAAACAAAAAGTGTAGCGGCGTTTTTGTGCGATCGAGCCGACTGTTAACAACTTTACCTGCCAGCCACGTACTTTTACGTTAAGATTTGCGCCCTTAAAAGAAAAAATGCGGGCTGTGTGCCCCGCTTTTCTGGAGCGCGCCGTGGAACAAACCTCCGCTACCGCGTTTATTGACTAACAGCCCTCAGAGCTGACACAACATCAACAGGATAACTATTTTGGCTGAACAATCAGAAAAGCCTCTTCAGGAGGAGGCGCCGGGCGAGCTCCGGCGCAATTTACATAACCGGCATATCCAGCTAATCGCTATCGGCGGCGCTATCGGCACCGGCCTGTTTATGGGCTCAGGTAAAACTATCAGCCTCGCTGGCCCGTCGATTATTTTCGTTTATATGATCATCGGCTTTATGCTGTTTTTCGTGATGCGGGCAATGGGCGAACTGCTGCTGTCCAACCTCGACTACAAATCCTTTGGCGATTTCGCCGCCGATTTGCTGGGCCCATGGGCAGGCTATTTTACCGGCTGGACCTACTGGTTTTGCTGGGTTGTCACCGGCATTGCCGACGTGGTCGCCATCAGCTCCTATTTCCAGCTCTGGTTCCCCAACTTTTCGGTAGGCATGAGCGCCCTGCTCTGCATCGCGGTTTTCCTGACGCTGAATATCGCGACGGTAAAACTGTTTGGCGAGCTGGAGTTCTGGTTCGCAATTATAAAGATCGTGGCTATCGTGGCGCTGATCGTGACCGGTATTGTGCTGGTCGCCATGCACTATCCTTCACCGGGCGGCGGTCAGGCGGCATTGAGTAATATCTGGGATCACGGCGGTCTTTTCCCGAAAGGACTGAGCGGCTTTTTCGCCGGTTTCCAAATCGCGGTCTTCGCCTTTGTCGGCATCGAGCTGGTGGGTACGGCCGCTGCGGAAACGCACGACCCGAAACGAGTGCTGCCGCGAGCAATTAATGCTATTCCGCTGCGCATCATTATGTTTTACGTGTTTGCGCTGCTGGTGATTATGGCGGTAACGCCGTGGAGCCAGGTAGTAGCCGACCGTAGCCCCTTTGTTGAGATGTTCATGCTGATTGGCCTGCCAGCGGCAGCCAGCATCGTTAACTTCGTGGTGCTGACTTCCGCCGCCTCTTCCGCTAACAGCGGCATTTTCTCTACCAGCCGCATGCTCTATGGCCTGGCACAACAGGGCGTGGCGCATCCGCGCTTCGGCAAGCTGTCGCGTCGCGCGGTGCCAACCACCGGCCTCTTTTTCTCTTGTTTCTGTCTGCTGGGCGGCGTGGCGCTGATTTACCTAATCCCGAACGTCATGAAGGTGTTCACGCTGGTGACTACCGTCTCCGCCATTCTCTTTATGTTCGTCTGGTCGATTATTCTTTGCTCTTACCTGGCGTACCGCAAGCAACGCCCGCAGCAGCATGCCGAATCTGTCTATAAAATGCCTTTCGGCAAGGTGATGTGCTGGGTTTGCCTGGCCTTTTTCGCCTTTGTGCTGGTGCTGCTGTCGCTACAGGAAGATACCCGCCAGGCGCTGCTGGTAACGCCGCTCTGGTTTGTGATGCTGGGCATCGGCTGGTGGCTGCGCCAGAGAAAACAGCGTTAGTGTTGAGAACGGGCCTTTGGCCCGTTTTTATCGTACGCGGATCCCTTCAATCACCATACGCTGTACGTTTTCCACCGTTTCCTGGAAAAACGCCTCGTCGCTCAGCGTTTTTCCCGTCACCGCCTCTACCTGGCTGGCGAAATCCGCATAGTGCTGCGTGGTTGCCCACAGCATAAATATAAGGTGATGCGGCTCTACCGCCGCCAACCTGCCCTCTTCAACCCAGCCTTTAATAACCTGCGATTTATCGTCCACCAGCGCTTTCAGATCGCCTTCCAGCTCGCCTTTTAGCAGCGGCGCGCCCTGTAGCATCTCCAGACAAAAGAGCCGCGAGGCCTGTGGGTGATCCCGCGAGACTTCCAGCTTCAGGCGAATATAGTCCCTGATAGCGGCCAGCGGCTGCTGATCGCGACGCAAGGCGCGTAGCGGCGCCAGCCAGACGTCCAGAATATCTTTTAATACGGCGATATAGAGCGCTTCCTTGGAGGGAAAATAGTAAAGCAAGTTGGTTTTTGAGACGTCCGCGCCTTCCGCCACCTTATCCAGGCTGGTGCCGTGCAGGCCATACAGCGAAAACAGTTCAAGCGCCGCAGTCAGAATAGCCGTACGCTTGGCGGCCACGGCTTTTGAGCGCCGCGTCGGCGCTTTAGTTTTTGCAGAATTCACCTTAACTCCTTGTTAACCAGCCGCCGTGCACTTTTATTGCCCGCGTCTGCCTGCTTTTTGTGCATTTGTTTTTACCAAACGGTCTGTTTCAGACCATTTGCTCTACATCATCGTAACACATTATTTTCAACTCATTGATTACCAGCTTTTTTTACAAGGTGGCACGGCGCTTGCAGATTTATTCATGCGCCGCTCGACAGGATGAACAGGGAAGCAACGCAGCGCGGACTCATCTCCTTAACTACGAGGTATTCCCATGAAAATTGGCGTTTTCGTTCCTATCGGCAACAACGGTTGGTTAATCTCCACCACGGCACCGCAGTACAAGCCGACCTTTGAGCTAAACAAGGCCATTGTGCTGAAGGCCGAGCATTATCACTTCGATTTCGCGCTATCGATGATCAAGCTGCGCGGCTTCGGCGGCAAAACGGAGTTCTGGGATCATAACCTGGAGTCCTTCACTCTGATGGCGGGCCTGGCCGCCGTGACTTCCCGCATTGAGATTTATGCCACCGCCGCCACGCTGACGCTGCCGCCAGCCATAGTAGCAAGAATGGCCGCCACCGTGGATTCCATTTCCGGCGGCCGCTTCGGCGTCAACCTGGTCACTGGCTGGCAGAAGCCAGAATACGAGCAAATGGGCATCTGGCCGGGCGATGACTATTTTGCGCGGCGCTACGACTATCTGACCGAATATGTCACCGTCCTGCGCGACCTGTGGAGAACCGGCAAATCCGATCTCAAAGGCGAATTTTTCACTATGAACGATTGCCGCGTCAGTCCGCAGCCTCAAAAACCGATGAAGGTGATTTGCGCAGGTCAGAGCGATGCTGGTATGGCCTTTTCCGCTAAATACGCTGACTACAACTTCTGCTTCGGTAAAGGTGTTAATACCCCGAGCGCCTTCGCACCGACCGCTGCCCTTATGAAAAGCGCCGCTGAGGAAGCTGGCCGCGATGTTGGTTCCTACGTGCTGTTTATGGTGATCGCCGATGAAACCGACGAGGCCGCGCGGGCTAAATGGGAGCGTTATAAAGAAGGCGCGGACGAGGAAGCGCTGGCCTGGCTGACCACGCAGAGCCAACAGGACAAACGTTCCGGCAGCGACACCAATGTGCGGCAGATGGCCGATCCCACCTCAGCGGTAAATATCAACATGGGCACGCTGGTCGGCTCTTATGCCAATGTAGCGCGCATGTTGGATGAGGTCGCGACAGTGCCAGGCACCCAGGGCGTGCTGCTGACTTTTGATGATTTTCTGCTGGGCATTGAGAACTTCGGCGAGCGTATCCAGCCGCTGATGACCTGCCGTAGCCACATTACCCAAGCCGCAAAAGAGGTAGCCTGATGAGTATGCAAGAAACCGTAGTCTGCACTACTGCCGCCACTAAAAATAGCGTTGTCCTGCCCGCACGCCCGGAGGCCATTGTTTTTCCGCCGGAGCAAACTGCGCTGATCGTGGTGGATATGCAAAACGCCTATGCCACAGCCGGCGGCTATCTTGACCTGGCCGGGTTCGATGTTTCCGCTACCGCGCCGGTTATTGCAAAGATTGCCACCGCTGTAGAGGCTGCAAGAGAAGCCGGTATCCAGATTATCTGGTTCCAGAACGGCTGGGACGAGCAGTATGTGGAAGCGGGCGGCCCCGGTTCGCCAAACTGGCATAAGTCCAACGCGTTGAAAACCATGCGCAACCGGCCAGAGCTGGCGGGCAAGCTACTGGCGAAAGGCGGCTGGGACTATGAGCTTGTTGAGCAGCTTCGCCCGCAGCCCGGCGATATCGTGCTGCCGAAACCGCGTTACAGCGGCTTTTTTAACACGCCGCTGGACAGCATGCTGCGCAGCCGTGGTATTCGCCATCTGGTTTTTACCGGCATCGCTACCAACGTCTGTGTGGAATCAACGCTGCGCGACGGCTTTTTTCTGGAATATTTCGGCGTAGTGCTGGAGGACGCCACCTATCAGGCAGGGCCGCTTTTCGCCCAGCAGGCTGCGATTTTCAACATTGAAACTTTCTTCGGTTGGGTCGCCGACGTGGCGACTTTCTGTTCCGCGCTGCAAACCGCCAGCGTGCCACAAAAACAAACGGCCTGAGCCAGGAGCTAACGATGCCAAAAACAACTATTACCCCGCCTGGCACCGGCGTCCCTATAGCGCCTTTTGTCCCCGGCACGCTGGCGGACGGCGTAGTTTATGTCTCCGGCACCTTGCCTTTCGATCAGGAGAATAACGTAGTGCACGTCGGCGATGCCGCGGCGCAAACCCGTCACGTGCTGGAAACCATTAAAAGCGTGATTGAGGCGGCTGGCGGCACTCTGGAAGACGTAACCTTTAACTCTATTTTTCTGACCGACTGGAGTAACTATGCCGGGATCAATCGGATTTACGCCGAGTATTTTCCTGGCGAAAAACCTGCGCGCTTCTGTATCCAGTGCGGTTTGGTGAAACCAGACGCGCTGGTAGAAATCGCCTCAATCGCGCATATCGGCCGTTAACGGAGGCGTTATGCATCTTGAAATTTCGGGGCAGGACTCGCCTTCTGCGCCCACGCTGGTGCTCTCCGCCGGGCTGGGCGGGCTGGGAAGCTTCTGGCAACCTCAGCTTGCTGAGCTGCGCAAAGCTTATCGCGTGGTGATTTACGATCAACGCGGCACCGGACGCAGTCCGGATGCCCTGCCCGCAGATTACAGCATGCGCGATATGGCTGCGGAACTGGCGGCGGCGCTGGCAGAGCGGGAAATTACCCGCTTTGGCGTTATCGGCCACGCGCTGGGCGGCATGGTGGCAATGCAGCTTGCGCTCGACTATCCCGACCGCGTCACTCTGATAGCGATCGTTAACGGCTGGCTGCGGCTTAATGCCCATACCCGCCGCTGCTTTCAGGTTCGCCAGGATTTGCTGCTGAACGTCGGCGTGGAAGCCTATGTCCGGGCGCAGCCGCTGTTTCTCTATCCCGCCGACTGGCTCTCAGAGAATCAGGCGCGCATTGAGGCGGAAGACGCGCTGCACTGCGCGCATTTTCAGGGCATGGAGAATCTTTTGCGTCGCCTGCACGCTTTGATGAACTGTGATTTTACGCACCAGGCCAGCCATATCACTCAGCCTGTATTAGTAATTTGCTCTCAGGACGATCTGTTGGTGCCATCGGTTTGTACGCAACAGCTCTACGAAGCGTTGCCAAACGCCATGCTGAAAAGAATGCCACGCGGCGGCCATGCCATGAGCGTAACGGAAAGCGCCGCCTTTAATGAAATTTTACTTACCTGGCTGGATGCCTCTCACCAACGGGAGCCGTTATGGCAGAAGCTTTAAACTCCACCGCGCTGGCGACGCTCTTTACCGCCGCGCGAACCTACAATGGCTGGCAGGACCGCGCCGTCAGCGACCAGCAGCTGGCGGAAATTTACGATCTGGTCAAAATGGGGCCGACTTCGGCCAACTGTAGCCCCGCTCGATTCTGCTTTGTGCGCAGCGCCGAAGGCAAAGCCAGGCTTAAGCCAACGCTTTCCAGCGGCAACGTTGAAAAAACCATGACCGCGCCGGTTACAGCTATCGTTGCCTGGGATCCAACCTTTTACGATCGGCTGCCGGAGCTTTTCCCGCACGCCGACGCCAAAGCCTGGTTTACCAGCAGCCCGGATCTGGCGGAAGAAACCGCTTTTCGCAACAGTTCGCTGCAGGCGGCCTATCTGATTGGCGCCTGCCGGGTACTCGGACTGGATACCGGCCCGATGTCCGGCTTCGATCGCGCCGCTGTCGATGCTGCCTTTTTTGCCGACAGCGGCTGGAAAAGCAATTTATTAATCAACATAGGCTACGGCGACGTGGATAAAGTTTATGCGCGTCTGCCAAGACTGGCTTTTGCCGACGCCTGCACGCTTGCATAAGGAGTTAACAATGTCTCTCGATACGCTGCTGCCCGAAATCGCAACGGGCGTGGATAAACAAGAGTTCCGCAATGCAATGGCATGTCTGGGCGCTGCGGTAAACATAGTCACTACCGACGGCCCGGCGGGCCAGGCAGGCTTTACCGCTTCCGCCGTCTGCAGCGTCACCGATTCACCGCCGACGCTGCTGGTTTGCCTGAATCGATCCGCTTCCGTCTATGACGTTTTTAGCGCTAACCGCCAGCTTTGCGTCAACACGCTGGCCGCCGGACAGGAATCTCTTTCTACCCTGTTTGGCGGTAAAACACCGATGGCGGCGCGTTTTCAGGCCGCCAGCTGGTCAACGCTGACAACGGGCTCGCCCGTGCTGGCTGGCGCGATGGTCTCGTTCGACTGCCGCGTTAAGCAGATCGCCAGCGCAGGCACCCATGACGTAATGATTTGCGAAATCGAAGCGCTGGCCTGCAACGATCAAACTCACGGCCTGATCTGGTTCGATCGCGGCTACCACCACCTCAGGCGCCTGTAGCCCGATACCCGCTCCGGCGGCTACTATTTACTTCTCTGGAGAAGACGATGGCTGATTCCTGGTTTCCCCAATGGCGTAAGGTGTCCGCTACGGATATGGTTGCGCCCGATGAAACGTTGTCGCCGGGTCAAACAATAATTATGGGTCTCCAGCACGCGGTCGCCATGTTCGGCGCAACAGTGCTGATGCCGCTGTTAATGGGCCTGGATCCTAATCTGTCCGTACTGATGTCCGGCATCGGTACGCTGCTGTTTTTTGTTATCACCGGCGGGCGCGTGCCCAGCTATCTTGGCTCCAGCGCGGCTTTCGTTGGCGTAGTAATTGCAGTCACCGGCTTTAACGGCCAGGGCGTCAATCTCAATCTTGGCGTCGCGCTTGGCGGAATTATTGCCTGTGGCTTGCTTTATACGCTGATCGGCATAGTGGTAATGAAGGCGGGAACGCGCTGGATCGAGAAGCTGATGCCGCCAGCGGTCACGGGTGCCGTGGTAATGGCGATCGGACTCAATCTGGCACCTATCGCAGTACGCAGCGTTTCCTCTTCCATGTTTGACAGTTGGATAGCGGTAATGACGGTAGTCTGCATTGGTCTGGCTGCCGTTTTTACGCGCGGTATGGTGCAGCGGTTGCTGATCCTGGTCGGGCTGATTGCAGCCTGGGCCATCTATGCGCTACTGACCAACGGTTTTGGCCTGGGTAAACCCGTAGACTTCAGCCTTATCGCCAGCGCATCCTGGTTTGGCTTACCTGGTCTCACCGCTCCGGTTTTTAACAGCCAGGCGATGTTTTTGATCGCGCCGGTGGCGATTATTCTGGTAGCGGAAAATCTGGGTCACCTGAAAGCGGTAGCGGGAATGACCGGAAAAAACCTCGATCCCTGGATGGGCAGAGCTTTTGTCGGCGATGGGCTGGCGACCATGCTTTCAGGTTCTCTGGGCGGTAGCGGCGTCACTACCTATGCGGAAAACATCGGCGTAATGGCGGTAACCAAAGTCTATTCGACGCTGGTCTTTGTGGCGGCTGCGGTTATCGCTGTGTTACTGGGTTTTTCACCTAAATTCGGCGCGCTGATCTATACCATTCCCGCGCCGGTTATCGGCGGCGCATCTATCGTAGTATTTGGCCTGATAGCGGTAGCGGGCGCGCGTATCTGGGTACAGAATAACGTCGATTTAGGGCAAAACGGCAATCTGATTATGGTCGCCGTCACCCTGGTGCTGGGCGCAGGCGATTTTGCGCTAAAGCTCGGCAGCTTTACTCTGGGCGGCATCGGCACGGCAACCTTCGGCGCTATTATCCTTAACGCCATTCTTGGTCGCCGTCGGGCTGCCGCGCTGAAGGACGTTGTACGCCAGCAAAGCTAATCGGCTTTTACCTTTGCGGGCGAAGCACGCTTCGCCCGCTTTTTCAATTTGAGTTCGCTAATCAGCACGCCTGCAACAATCAGCGCGCCGCCGATCAGCGCCACGCCTGGTAGCCTTTCGCCAGCTATTCGCCCGACGATCCCAGCCCAGACAGGTTCACCCGCGTAGATAACCGTTGCCCGGGTTGGCGAAACGCTGCGCTGCGCCCAGTTCATAGTGACCTGTATTACCGCGCTCGCCGCGCCCAGCCCCAGTGCGCTAAACAACAAATAAGGCGAATATGCCGGTACGGTTTCGCCGTTAGGTGCCATTAGCGCGAAGGAGAAAAGCGAGGCAGCGGCCAGTTGAATGACGGTAACTCTTTTTACATCTACTTTGCCCGCGCTGGCGCCGATAAGAATGATCTCGCCCGCAATGGCCAGCGTGCTGAGCAGCGTCGCCGTTTCCCCGATGCTAAACGCCAGCGAGCCGCTTTTCGGCCCGGCCAACAGCATCAGCCCGGCAAAAGCCAGCACAATACCGATCCAGGACATCAGCCCCGGTAAACGCTTTAAAAAAAGCCATTGCAGCAGCGGCACCAGCGGCACATACATAGCGGTGATAAAGGCCGACTGGCTGCTTTCGATGGTCTGCATGCCCCAGGTTTGCAGGCCGTAACCGCCGCTGATGGCGGCGCCGATAGCCGCACCAGCTTTGCATTCCGCCAGCGTCAGGCCGCGCAGCGATTTTCTGGCCACGAGTGCCAGCAGCAGCGCCGCAGTAGCAAAGCGTAGCCCGACGAAAAAGAACGGGCCGCTGACGGTCATAGCATGGTGCACGGCCAGAAAAGTGCCGCCCCAGACCATAGTGATTAGCATCAGCACCAGTTCTTGCGGGCTAAAAGAGAATTTATAACGGGAAAGTAAAGACATAGCGCGCTCGTAAAATTTTTGGCGCAGTGTGGCAAGGGTTGGGGCCGGAAGCAACCAGAAAACCGCTGTTGACGCTTACGCCGCCGGATTTACCCCGACGGCGTAAGATTTCATCCCCGGATCAGGTTTTGTCGCGACTGCCCCGGCTGTTACGTCCCCCTTTTTCACCGGCCTGTGAGGCGCGCTGCGGGTCGTTTTTAAAATTGCCGCCGCTGGCTTTACCGCCTTTGCGGCCCGCTTCTGATGCTCGCTTACGGTCTTCAGCGAAATTTCCAGATCCACCACGATGTTCTGCCATTTCTTACCTCCGAATAGTTAAGCCATCATTCTGCATTTTGACGATGGAACAGGCGAACCAACGTCGCGGCGCTGCCGAAAAACCGGCGCCCCCACCGCGTTATTAAGCATAGATTATCGGTGAAAATAGCGATTATTTTTATCATTGACGACGGTAATGCTGCCTGTCTCCTGGAGGAAAATAGCGGCAAATCATATTATTAAAATTAATATCTTTTTTCAGGCGCTTGCTGGAGCGGCTATTTTCCAGGCACCTGAATTACCCGTTCCGCCAGCCTCATCTATACTTTTCTACCGAAAGCTGTTTACAACCACCCAGTCAGGGAGCGAACGATGGCAAAAATTTTAGTGCTGTACTATTCGATGTATGGTCATGTGGAAACCATGGCAAATGCAGTAGCAGAAGGCGCCCGTCGGGTTAGCGGAGCGGAAGTCACGATCAAACGCGTGCCTGAAACTATGGATGCCAGCCGCTTTGCGCAGGTTGGCGGAAAAACTGACCAGACGGCGGCAGAAGCCACGCCGGACGAGCTGCCGCAATATGATGCCATTCTGTTTGGTACGCCAACTCGCTTCGGCAATATGTCCGGCCAGATGCGTACCTTCCTCGATCGTACCGGCGGCCTTTGGGCATCCGGCGCGCTGTACGGCAAAATTGCCAGCGTTTTCTCATCAACCGGCACCGGCGGCGGCCAGGAACAGACGATCACCTCAACCTGGACTACACTTGCCCATCACGGCATGGTGATTGTGCCAATTGGCTACGGCGCAAAAGAGCTGTTTGATATTTCACAGGTTCGCGGCGGTACGCCTTACGGCGCTACTACGCTCGCGGGCGGAGATGGCTCGCGTCAGCCCAGCGAAGATGAACTGAATATCGCCCGCTATCAGGGCGAATACGTCGCCGGACTGGCGGTAAAACTGAACGGATAACCTCAACTCACAGGAGACACAGTATGGCTACGCAACAATCTAAAGAGCACCGCGTGGGAGAATGGGCAAGTATTCGTTCCACTTCGCCTGAAATTGCCGAAGCCATTTTCGAGGTGGCAAATTACGACGAAAAACTTGCCGAAGGGATATGGGAGCAACAGGGCAACGATGAGGTACTGCTGCGCGCTTTTGAGAAAACCGATCAGGATGTGCTGACCTGGGATAACGTTCCGGTGGAACGCAAAAACGTCTAGTCTTCAGCGCGGCGGAGTAGCAGTATATTCTGCTGCTTCGCCACCTTCACAGCACAAAGAGACACCTTCCTGCCTTGTTAAAACAGTAAATCCTCTACTACGCTTATTCTCACCATTTAGCCAGACGGCCTTGAGAAGGAGCCATTATGTCTTATAAAACAATCAACCCTGCCAATAACGAGCTGATTAAATCCTGGCCCGATCATAGCGAACAGCAGGTGGAAGCAGCGCTGAAAACCGCCGACGAGCTTTATCACTCGTCGTGGTCTAAAGGGCCAATGCAGCCGCGTCTGCAGGTACTGACTAAACTGGCCGATCTGATTGACAACCGCGTGGAAGAACTGGCGAAAGCGGCCAGTGTTGAAATGGGTAAGCTGATTGAGCAGAGCCGCGGCGAAGTTAAGCTTTGCGCGCAGATCGCTCGCTATTATGCAGAAAATGCAGAACGTTTCCTTGCTCCAACCTCTTATCCTACCGATCTGGGCGAAGCCTGGGTAGAAAACCATCCGATTGGCGTACTGGTAGCAGTAGAGCCATGGAATTTCCCTTACTATCAGCTGATGCGTGTACTTGCGCCTAACCTGGCCGTAGGTAACCCGGTGTTGGCTAAACATGCCGCTAATGTTCCTCACTGCGCCACACTGTTTGAAGAGCTGGTAAGCCAGGCTGGCGCACCAAAAGGCGCATGGACTAATCTTTTTGTCAGCAACGACCAAATTGCCTCGCTGATCGCCGACGATCGCGTACAGGGTGCAGCTCTGACCGGTTCCGAACGCGCGGGTAGCGCAGTGGCACAGCAGGCCGGTAAATATCTGAAAAAAACCACGCTTGAACTGGGCGGCAACGATGTGTTCGTGGTGCTGGACGACTGCGATTTGGATAAAGCCGTGAAGGCTGGCGTCGGCGCGCGCCTGAGTAACTGCGGCCAGGTTTGTACCGCAGCCAAACGTTTTATCGTGCACGAAAAAGTAGCCGATACTTTTCTGGAAAAATTTACCCAGGCTTTCCGTGAAGTGAAGATCGGCGATCCGCTGGATGAAAGCACTACGCTTGGCCCGCTCTCTTCCGCCAGCGCACGCGATACTCTGGTTAAACAGGTCGAAAACGCGGTAGCCAAAGGCGCGAAGCTGCATCTGGGCGGCAAGCCTGTAGAAGGTGAAGGCTGTTTCTATCAGCCAACCATACTTTCCGGCATCACCCGTGAAAATCCGGCTTATTTTGAAGAGTTTTTCGGCCCGGTGGCGCAGATTTACGTAGTGAAGGATGACGAAGAAGTAGTCAAACTGGCTAACGATTCTCACTACGGCCTGGGCGGTTCGGTTTTCACTAAAGATATTGAGCGCGGCAAAACCCTGGCCTCCAGGATCGAAACCGGGATGGTTTATATCAATTCCGCTACTGATACCGCGGCTGAACTGCCGTTTGGCGGCGTTAAGCGCTCCGGATATGGCCGCGAGCTTTCCGATCTGGGGATCAAGGAGTTTGTGAACCAGAAGCTGGTAGTGGTCAGTAAAGGTTGATTATCAGAGAGAAAGGCCGACGTAACGTCGGCCTGAGGTTCAGCAGTCTGAGACCGGCGAAACGCCGGTCTTTTTTTATGCGCTATCAGGATGATTTATTTTCAGCTGGCGCAGTTTTCTCGTCCGCTGGCTTGCTGGTAGCCTCGCCTGCCGCCGCGCTTTTATCTGCTGCGGCTTTCTGCTGGGCAGCTTTATCGGCTGCAGCTTTATCTTCAGCCGCTTTCTCAGCCGCGGCTTTGTCCGCTGCGGCTTTTTCTTTGGCTGCCTTATCCGCCGCGGCTTTTTCTTTGGCAGCTTTTTCTTTAGCCGCCTTATCATCGGCTGCGGCTTTATCCGCTGCTGCTTTATCCGCTGCTGCTTTATCGGCTGCTGCTTTATCCGCCTCAGCTTTTTCTGCCGCTGCTTTTTCTGCCGCTGCCTTGTCAGCCGCCGCTTTGTCGGCAGAAGCTTTATCATTAGCCGCCGCCGCTATCGGCGTACCGGCGATAGCTTTATTCAGCACCTGAGTAAACTGATCCCATGGGCAAAAGCCGTTAGCGTCAGTTTTACAGCCGTTCATCTCCAGCGTGACGCGTTTTGGCGGCGTATCCAGCGAAAGCGGCGTGGCGTCGCGCAGCTGATCGCTGCTCTGGTAAACGTATTCAACCTTCACCAGCTCCTGATTGTTTTTCTTGTCGTGCCAGCGCTGGAACTGGATCATGCCGCCGATTGGCGTACGTTCGAACTGGTCGGGCAGCGTGTAGGCTTTGAAATCCAACGCGCTGAGCAGCGAAGCGATATTGGAATCGTGCCCGACCATCAGCGTTACCTTAGGCGCGCTGGCTTTATCTTCATCCACCAGCAGGCTACGGATATAGTCCACCAGCGGCGCCGCTACGTCGCGCGCCACTTCCGGCGAGGTAAATAGCGTATCCTGATAGCCGTTTTTTATCGCCGACAGCTCTTGCCACTGCTCTGGCGTTTTGATCTGTCCCCAGGCGACCTGGTCGGCCGGCATCCCTGCATAATATTGCAGGGTAAAGGCGTCGACCAGCGAGTTGCCCACTTTCAGCGGGCCGCTGACGGTTGGCTCTTTGCCGTTTTCCGCCAGGAACTTATTCTGGTTAGTGCTGCTGAGATCGCACTGTTTTTTACCCACGCAGGCCGGGGAATTTTTATAATCAATAATTTTTTCCAGCCGCTGGAATGCCGGTTTCAGCGTCAGCTTTTCCGCCGCGCTGTTCATGGCGGTCAGCGCCTGTTTATTAAATGCCTCGCTACCATCGGTAATAATTGGGTTGAAGATGGGATCCATTGTGCCCATCTCATCCTGATGGGACACCGGCACGTCACAGCCGGGGAAAGCACCGGTAATAAAATACTGCGCGGTGGCGACGGTACGCTGCAGACTGTTAGCGTAGGCATAAACATCCTCACTGGCAGGGCACTCTCCCTCTTTAATCAATCCCTGCTGCGCCAGCCATTCCCGGGTGTAATGCCCCATATAGACTTCCAGCACGCCTCCCCTGGTGGTGAGCTGGCCGCCCGGTACATCCCATTCCGGCCATTTTTTCTTCGTAGACTGCGCCAGCACGCTGCCGTTATCGGCCAGCGGCGCCCGAAGATTGTGGCGGCTCATCATTAACACCTGTTCAAGCTGATAGTTGTCGTCAGCGGCGTAAGCGGTGCCGGAAAGAGCCGAGCAAACCGCCAGTGCACAAAGACTATACTTTTTCATCATGTGTTTTTTCCATTGATTCAAGGATGGATCGCCCGGCCAGTAAAGCGCTATGGCTGGCAAAAAGCGAGCGTCAAAGACAAGGCGCCGCCGCGCAGCGAAAAATAAGGCCGGGTACGGGCATTATTCGTGTTGAGAATATAGCAGACTATCGCTTTTGCCGTTATGGCGCATCAGGAGATTGAAAAGACAAAAGGTGTTTTTTGTAAGCGGGCCAATCCCTGACTGACAGAGCCAACGATAAGCAGAAAGCAAAACGGGCCAGCTTGCGCTGACCCGTCGAATTTGATGGCGGAGGAGGAGAGATTCGAACTCTCGAACGGTTTCCCGTCGCCGGTTTTCAAGACCGGTGCCTTCAGCCACTCGGCCACCCCTCCGCACTTGTATCATCCGCACCTGCAGTGCATCTGATGGCGCGCAGTATAGGGGAAAGCGCGATGGCTGCCAAGCACTATTTTCGCTATTTTGTTGAATTTATGCGCTTTTGAACACGGCAGTGATGCTTCCGGTCAGTAAAAAAACAGCGGCTATCTGTTTTTACACCGAACTCGTTGCCTGCTTTAACTGGCAGGAGGTTGCTGCGCAATACGCATGCGCCGTTCCCAGGCAATATTTATCCTAAAGATACAGCGATTAATTCCATCCGGCTCGTACATTGATAAACAATTTACCTTCAGGCTGCGGCTCATCAATTCGGTAATAATATGTACGGCCTGGTTGCGGGTACTGGTAGCTAATGCGCCTGACATTGTCGGCACCTGGCTACAGCTCTTCTTTATCCGCTAAGTAATCAGACCCGGTTAAACCAGCATGTATACATTTTCGCTCGTTACCGTTTTATAAAAAGGAGACAGAATATTTCTTATTAAGCGTGCATCGTTTCAGGAGCAATTAAGCTAAAGATTCTGAAGGAAAGCGGAGAGTTTACAAAACCTGCTGCGGTTGCAGGCTCGTTGCAGCGTACATAGCAAAACGGGCCAGCTTGCGCTGACCCGTTGAATTTGATGGCGGAGGAGGAGAGATTCGAACTCTCGAACGGTTTCCCGTCGCCGGTTTTCAAGACCGGTGCCTTCAGCCACTCGGCCACCCCTCCGCAATGACCCGAACTATAAACATCCTCTGCGCCGATGTAAAGCGGGCCGCGTTTCAACTGCCTTAAAAAACGCCAATTAACGCTCTTTTGCCGATAAATACGTCAGGGTGATTGTTTATCAGCCGCATTGACGAGTAAAGATGGGTAAAACGTCTTTCCCCATAGCGGCCCGCTCCTTATTCTCACTGCTATCTGATGACCTTAAGAGGCATTTATATGGATCGCATTATCTCCGGTTCCCGCGAAAGCTCGCTGCTTTCCACCCACAAAGTTTTGCGTAATACCTATTTCCTGCTGGGGCTGACGCTGGCTTTCTCTGCTGTCACCGCCACGCTGAGCACCGTCTTCGCTCTGCCCGCGCCGGGTCTGATTATTATGCTGGCCGGCTTTTACGGCCTGATGTTTTTGACTTATCGCCTGGCCGATAGCCCGGCGGGTATCCTGGCCGCTTTCGCCTTTACCGGTTTCCTTGGCTACTGCCTCGGCCCCATTCTGAATACGCTGTTATCAGCAGGCATGGGTGATGTGATCGGCCTGGCGCTTGGCGGCACCGCGCTGGTGTTCTTCTGCTGTTCGGCCTATGTGCTGACCACGCGTAAGGATATGTCGTTCCTTGGCGGCATGATGATGGCGGGTTTTGTGGTACTGCTGGTTGCCGTACTGGCCAACCTCTTTTTGCAGATCCCGGCGCTGCATCTGGCGATTAGCGTGATGTTCGTGCTTTTCTCTTCCGGCGCTATTCTGTGGGAGACCAGCAACATTATTCACGGCGGCGAGACCAACTATATTCGTGCCACCGTCAGCCTCTATGTCTCCATTTATAATATTTTCGTCAGCTTGCTGAGCATCCTGGGCATGTCCCGCAGCAATTAACCGCATCCTGAATGAACATGCCCCGCGCTGCGGGGCTTTTTTTTGCGCGATCGCCAGGGGTTATTTTTGCTAAACTGCCCTTCGGTTACTGATACAGAGGCAATACGGTGTTTTTTGACGGTAAAGAAATCGCGCGCGACGCGCAGGGATATTTGACCAAAACCACGGACTGGAGTGAAGGTCTGGCGCCGCTGCTGGCGGAAGAAGAAGGTATTGAGTTGAGCGAAGCACATTGGGAAGTGGTGCGTTTTGTGCGGGACTTTTACCTGGAGTTTAATACCTCGCCTGCCGTGCGCATGCTGGTCAAGGCGATGGCAAAAAAATATGGCGAGGAGAAAGGCAACAGCCGCTACCTGTTCCGCCTTTTCCCCAAAGGACCAGCCAAACAGGCAACAAAAATCGCCGGTTTGCCCAAGCCCGCTAAGTGCCTTTAAGCCTTATCCCGTCGTAAAGCCATCCGGGCAATCTTCGCCGTGGTAAGGCTCCTCCAGGACTTTATCCACCCTGGCTGAACGCGGCCCGCCCGCTTTTAGCCAGGCGATTAACGCCTCGACTTCTTTTTCTTCGCCGCAGGCCAGTACTTCTACGCTGCCGTCGTCAAGATTGCGGGCATAGCCTTGCAGTCCTCGCGCCTTCGCTTCGTGCTGAGTGGTATAGCGAAATCCCACCCCTTGCACGCTACCCTGAACCCAGGCCCTTTTACAGATTGTCGCCATTTTTCCTCCTGAACAGAGAGTTTGCTTTTTAAAGCCAGCCACCGGACAATGGCGCCTGTTTTTCTGACTGTAAGCATAGCAAATATGACCGTTCGTTTGATTCTTGCCAAAGGGCGTGAAAAGTCCTTACTTCGCCGTCATCCCTGGGTTTTCTCCGGGGCCGTAGCCCGCATGGAAGGCAAAGCCCAGCCGGGTGAAACCATTGACGTTTGCGACAGCCAGGGGAAATGGCTGGCCCGCGCCGCCTGGTCGCCCGCTTCACAAATCCGCGCCCGCGTCTGGAGCTGGGAACAGGACGAGGCGATCGATATCGCCTTCTTTACCCGCCGCCTGCAGGCTGCCCAGCAGCTACGCGACTGGTTGGCAGAAAGGGACGATCTGGATAGCTATCGCCTGATCGCTGGCGAGTCCGACGGCCTGCCGGGCATCACTATCGATCGCTTCGGTAACTTTCTGGTGCTACAGCTGCTTTCCGCCGGTGCGGAATACCAGCGTGCTGCCCTGATTACCGCACTGCAGGATTGTTATCCGGAGTGCGCTATCTACGATCGTTCAGATGTATCGGTGCGTAAAAAAGAGGGCCTGGAGCTGGCGCAAGGCGTAGTGCTGGGCGAAAAACCGCCTGAACTGCTGCCAATTACCGAGCACGGCATGAAGCTGCTGGTGGATATCCAGACCGGCCATAAAACTGGCTACTATCTGGATCAGCGCGACAGCCGTTTGGCTACGCGCCGCTATGCGAAAGATCGCCGCGTGCTGAACTGCTTCTCTTATACCGGCGGTTTTGCCGTTTCGGCGCTGATGGGCGGCTGCCAGCAAGTTATTAGCGTGGATACCTCTCAGGCGGCGCTGGATGTAGCCCGCCAAAACGTAGAGCTGAACGGGCTGGATCTGTCTAAAGCAGAGTTCCTGCGCGATGACGTTTTTAAACTGCTGCGCCGCTATCGCGACAGCGGAGAAAAGTTCGATCTGATCGTCATGGATCCGCCAAAGTTCGTCGAAAATAAAAACCAGCTGGCTGGCGCCTGCCGCGGCTATAAAGATATTAATATGCTGGCTATGCAGCTGCTCAATCCCGGCGGGATGCTGCTGACTTTCTCCTGTTCCGGCCTGATGCCTACGGAGCTTTTCCAGAAAATTATCGCCGATGCCGCGCTGGATGCTCAGCGTGAGGTACAATTTATAGAACAGTTCCGTCAGGCGGCCGATCATCCGGTGATCGCCAGCTATCCGGAAGGCCTCTATCTGAAAGGGTTTGCCTGCCGCGTACTGTGACTTGAAAACGCTGGCCCTGCCCCCATATAGGATGGCAGGGCTATGTTTCTCAGGAGGTCACAATGATTGCCAGCAAATTTGGACTTGGCCAGCAGGTGCGACACAAGCTGCTGGGTTTCTTAGGGGTTGTGGTTGATGTGGATCCGGAGTACTCGTTGGAAGATCCTAAAATCGATGATATCGCTGAGGGAGCGCTACGTAACGCACCCTGGTATCACGTAGTGATGGAAGACGATAACGGCGAAACGGTGCATACCTATCTGGCAGAAGCCCAGCTGGGGTGGGAAATACCGGGCGAGCATCCCGAGCATCCTTCTATGGATGAACTCGCCGCCTCAATCCGCGAGCAGCTTCAGGCGCCGCGCCTCAGAAACTGATAAAAGCCCCCTCGCGGGGTTTTTTATCGCCTTTCCAGCCCCAGTCGGGGGATTTCAATTTTCGGGCAGCGATCCATTACCACCTGCAGACCCGCGTCTGCTGCTAATACCGCAGCCTGCTCGTTGATCACGCCAAGCTGTAACCAAAGCGATTTAGCGCCGATGGCTATTGCCTCCTGCGCTACTCCCCAGGCCGCTTCCGAATTACGGAACACATCGACCATATCCACTGGTTCGGGGATCTCTTCCAGTTTCGCGTAGACTTTTTGCCCCAGCAGCGTTTGTCCGGCCAGTTTGGGACTGACCGGCGTGACTTTGTAACCCCGATCCAGCAAATAGGCCATCACCTGATGGCTGGCTCTGTCGGGCCTGTCGCTGGCGCCTACCAGCGCGATATGGTGGGTTGCTGTCAGCACCCCGGCGATAGTTTTATCGTCCATCCGTTTCTCCTGCTAAGAAAGCCGCTTCTGAAGTGAAGATCTTTTGCGCTTATAATCATAGCCGCAAAAGATTTAGCATGATTAAATATGTGAAAATGTTAATATGCTGCCATAATGAAAGACTTTGATACATTCGCTCTTTTTTAAATTCCTGTGCATCTGGAGAAACAATGAAGCTGGGTCTGCTCCTGACAGGGTTGATGACACTATGGGTTGCGGCTGCGGCTCAGGCAACCACTTTAAAACTCGCCTCTGATATCGATCTGCTGGTGCTGGACGGTCATAAAATTTCCGGTTCTTTACTGAAAGGCGCAGACGGGCTTGAACTGGATCGAGGCCAGCACCAGTTACTGTTTCGCGTGGAAAAAAACCTCGAACACGGCCGTGCCTCTACGCCCTGGATCTCGCCGCCGCTTATAGTGACTTTTACCGCCCGGGCAAAATCAATCGCCATCACCTTACCTGCCATTCATACTTCCGCGCAGGCGCGAAGTTTTGCCCAGCACCCCAATTTTCAGCTAAGGGACGATCAGAATAATATTGTCGAAAGTCAGCAGGATCGTCTGACTGTGTCCACCGGCGAAAATTTTGAGCGGGAAATGGCAGCCTATAATATGCAGGGCCGCACGGCTTCGGTTCCCCGCTTTGCCCAGCCGCATACCACCAGCACCCCAGCCGATAACGACTCGCTGAACTTCGCCAGCGGCGATTTTCCGGGCGGTCGTGTGCTGCAACTCTGGTATCAACAGGTCGATTCCGCTACCCGCCAGCGTTTAACCCTGCTGATGAGGGCGTTGCGCACAGGTTGAGCGCCGCGCGCTGGCGTCCGGCGAGCCTAAACCGTATAGTTTGCTTTTCACCAAGACAGGATATCGCCATGGAGCAGACTACCCGCACTATCGGGGAAAAAAAACATATCGCGCTGGTCGCGCACGATCACTGTAAGACTTCAATGATGGAGTGGGTCGCAAGCCACAAGGCGTTGCTACAGCAGCATACGCTGTACGCCACGGGCACTACCGGCAATTTGATCCAGCGTGCTACCGGCCTGCCGGTAACGGCGATGTTGAGTGGGCCGATGGGCGGCGATCAGCAGGTAGGCGCACTGATTTCAGAGGGTAAAATCGACGTGTTGATTTTCTTCTGGGATCCGCTGAACGCGGTGCCGCACGATCCCGATGTTAAGGCGCTGCTGCGACTGGCGACGGTCTGGAACATTCCCGTTGCAACCAATCGCGCCACCGCCGATTTTATTATTCACTCTCCGCTTTTTGCGCAACCGCTCGCTATCGCTATTCCCGACTACCAGCGCTATTTGCAGCAACGCCTGCAGTAAACGCAACGGGCGTGCCGGACTATGGCTTGCGCAACAGCGGCACGCCCATGCGTTTAAATTCCGTCACGAAGCTGGAGGGGTTGTCGCTATCAAACAGCAGCCAGACCTGCTTTTTCGCACGCGTTATCGCCACGTAGGCCAGACGACGCTCTTCCGCATCGGGGAAATCCTCCGGCGGCGGCAGCAGCGCCTGTTCGATCACCGACTCTCTTGCCGGTGCCGGAAACCCCTCTTCGCCGCTCTTCAGGCCCGTCAGCAGAACATAGTCCGCCTGCTGCCCTTTACTGGCGTGCACTGTCGAAAAGGCAATATTCAGCTCTGGCCAGCGTGTTTTTGCTTTGTTCAGCAGTGTTGGCTGCTGATAGCGGTAGCGGCCCAGAATCAGGATCCTTTCTTCCCGGGTCACATAGCCGCTTAGCTTGTTCAATAACGCCTCCAGCTGCGACTCTGGCAGCAGCGAGATCGACTTTTTATTGCCTTTGCTTTGGCTATTTAGTGCTTTCTTTAGCTGAGAAGGATTTTGCTGGATAAAGGCGTTAGCGATTTCGCCGATGCGATCGTTAAAACGCCAGCTGGTGTCAAGCACACAGCTATCGCCTTCGCCAAAATAGTGATGAAAAGCGGTGGTCAGCGCCATCTCCGCGCCGCTGAAGCGATAAATTGCCTGCCAGTCATCGCCTACCGCAAACAGCGAGGTGCGACTGTTTTGTTTACGCAACGCCGCTAATAAAGCGGCACGCTGCGGCGAGATATCCTGAAACTCATCAACCAGAATATGTTTCCAGGGGCTGATAAAACGCCCTTTTTCCAGCACGGCTATCGCCTGATGAATCAGCCCTGAAAAATCTATAGCCTCTTCTTCTTTCAGCGCGCTTTTCCAGGCTTTCAGCATGGGCGCCATCAGTTTGACCCGCTTGCTGAACAGCTCGCGTACCTCTTCCGGCGCGGATTCAATCATGGCAGCCTGCGCGCCGCCGTGCATCCGCATCAGCTCCAGCCAGCGCTCCAGACGCCCGCCCAGTTTTTTAACCAGCGCCGCATCCTGCCAGTAAGCGCCTTCGTTCAGCTTCCAGCCCAGCTCGTCCTGCAGCCATTGCCGCCAGCCGCTGGCCTGCGCCTTTTTCTCGCTGCACTGCCGCTGCCAGGTTTCGATCAGCAGCTTTTGCCGCTTTTCGCTGTCGCTTTCCAGCTCGCTGATAACGGGGGATTTATTGCTGCCCTGCTGAATAATGTGCAGCGCCAGCGCATGAAATGTTCGTGCCTGTAGGCCACTTGTGTTCAGCCGCGCCTGAATGCGCTCGTTCATCTCTTCCGCCGCCTGGCGGCCAAAAGCCAGCAGCAGGATTTGTTCAGCCGCGGCTTCTTTTCGCGCCAGCAGCCAGCCAGCGCGTGCCACCAGCACCGAAGTTTTACCGCTGCCGGCGCCTGCCAGCACCAGCAGCGCGTCCTCGCCGTTGACTACCGCTTCCGCCTGGGATGCGCTAAGCGGCGAAGTTTCCACGCTGGCGAAAAATTCCGCATGCTGCGCCAGCATTTTTTCTGTCCACTGCGCATTACGCTGGCGACGCTGCGCCTCGCTGTTTTCCAGCCAGCGCTGGCAAAAAAGGTATGCCTCCCGGCAGCAGTCAAATTCCTCCAGACGGGCAACGGGCAAGGGCAGTGCGGAAAATGTCTCCAGGATCGCCTCCCGCCATTGTGCTGCCTCGTGGCGTTTCAGCCATTTGTCCTGCTGCCCGAATTCGTGGAGGCTGGCTGCCTGCTGTTGTAAAACGTCGGCGGCGACCAGGCTCATCTGCTGGCTCCAGGCCTGCCAGGCCTGGTTAAGGTAATGATAGAACCGCTGCGTCTCCTGCCACTCCGTGCCGTGCAGGCGTACCACTTTGTTTTCGGGCAGCGAAAACTCCAGTTCGCCCCATACCAGTCCGCGTTTACAGCGGATCGCCAGCAGCTGGTTAAAAGGGATCAGATATTCATGCTTCTGACCGCTGACTTCGACGCCGGCAGAGAGCAGACGCACCCGGTTGTAGGGATGCTGCGCCAGATGCTTACCCAGCGATGTTGCTTTCAGTTCCATTAACGGCCTCGGGCTGCGGTTATTCTGGCCGATAGTTTACCCGGCAAGACTGTACCGCTCCAGCGCTAAAACACGGTATAATCAACGCATTGACCTTTCTCTTTTCACGCAGCCCAAGGAGTACCTGATGCGTACCATTTTAAATATTCTTAACTTCGTGCTGGGCGGCTTTATTACCACGCTGGGCTGGCTTTTCGCCACCGTCCTCAGCGTCGTCTTTATTATTACGCTGCCGCTGACGCGTTCCTGCTGGGAAATCACCAAGCTTTCGCTGCTGCCCTTCGGCAATGAAGCGGTACATGTGGATGAGCTGAACCCCGGTAAAAAGAATGTCTTACTGAACTCTGGCGGTACCTTACTGAATATCGTCTGGTTTATTTTTTGCGGCTGGTGGCTTTGCATTACTCATATCCTGGTAGGGATCACGCAGTGCATTACCATTATTGGTATTCCTACCGGCATCGCGCACTTCAAAATCGCCGCTATTTCGCTTTGGCCTGTGGGGCGCCGCGTGGTCAGCGTCGAAGTCGCTAAAGCCGCGCGTGAAGCTAACGCCCGCAGCCGGTTTAACTAATTATGCGCCTGTCGCTGACGCCGCATCTGCGCCGCTACGCCTATAACAGCGCCCTGCTTTATAACCTGCGCATTTTCTTTGCGCTGGCTGGTACGACGGGCGTGCCGCTTTGGCTGGGCCAGATTACCTGGACCATTCCGCTGACGCTGGGCGTGGTGGCGGCGGCGCTGGCCGATCTCGACGATCGCCTCAGCGGCAGGCTGCGCAACCTGGTGATCACGTTAATTTGCTTCTGCGTGGCGTCGGTTTCCGTCGAGTTGCTGTCACCTTTCCCCTTGCTGTTTCTTGTCGGGCTGGCGCTCTCCAGCTGGGGATTTATCCTGTTAGGCGCGCTGGGACAGCGTTATGCAACGATTGCTTTCGGCGCGCTGTTGATTGCTGTCTATACGCTGCTTGGGCTTGGCCTTTTCCCGGACTGGTACAGGCAGCCTGCCCTGCTGCTGCTTGGCGCCGTCTGGTATAACCTGCTGACGCTGACAGGGCATTTGATTTTCCCTGTAAGGCCACTGCAGGAAAACATAGCGCGCTGTTTTGCCGGTCTGGCGCGCTACCTGGAAGCTAAAGCAGGCCTGTTCGATCCCGATATAGAAGAAAACGACGACGCCTCGCTGATTGAAGCGGCAATGACCAACAGCCAGCTGGTCGCCACGCTGAATCAGGCGAAAATATCTATTCAGTCTCGTTTGCGCGGCGATCGTGGACAGCGCAGCACCCGAAGAACGCTGCACTACTATTTTGTCGCCCAGGATATTCACGAGCGCGCCAGCTCTTCTCATGCGCAATATCATGCGCTGCGCAGAGAGTACCGTTACAGCGATATTTTGTTCCGCTTTCAGCGACTACTGACCATGCAGGCCAAAGCTTGCCAACAGTTGTCCAACGCCATTTTGCTGCGCGAGCCCTGGCAGCACAATCCGCGCTTTGAGCGCGCCTTTACGCACCTCCAGGCAGCGCTGGATCGTCTGACAGCCGCTCAGCCTGCCAGCAGCGATATCAAGGCGATGCACTATTTACTGCATAATCTTAAGGCGATTGATGCCCAGCTGGCGACTATCGAATCAGAACAGGTGCTGCAGGATAACAGCGACGGCCGCCTGTCCAGCGAAGGCCTGACCGGCTGGGCGGATATCCGCCTGCGGCTCAGCCGCCATCTTTCGCCGCAGTCGCCGCTTTTTCGCCATGCCGTGCGCATGTCGCTGCTGCTCTGCACCGGTTACGCTTTTATTCAGCTAACCGGGCTTGAGCACGGCTACTGGATCCTGCTCACCAGCCTGTTTGTTTGCCAGCCTAACTATAACGCTACCAAAAGACGGCTGGCCTTGCGCATTGTCGGAACCCTGGCCGGCATAGCTATCGGCCTGCCGCTGCTGTGGCTGGTGCCGTCCGTCGAGGGACAGCTCCTGCTGATTGTGCTTAGCGGCGTGCTCTTTTTCGCTTTCCGGCAGTCCCAATATGCTAACGCTACGCTATTTATTACCCTGCTGGTGTTATGCTGTTTTAATTTGCTCGGCGAGGGGTTTGAAATAGCGTTGCCGCGCATTATAGATACGCTGCTGGGCTGCGGCCTGGCCTGGCTCGCCGTGGCTTTTATCTGGCCCGACTGGCGGTTTCGTCGGCTTTCCGCCGTAGCGGAGCGCACGCTTAATGCCAACTGCCGTTATCTGGATGCCATCCTGGTGCAGTATCACCAGGGAAAAGACAACCGGCTGGATTATCGTATCGCCCGGCGCGACGCGCACAATTGTGACGCGGAGCTGGCTTCCGTGGTTTCTAATATTTCTGCCGAAAAAAATGCGGGCAACGGCCTGCGGGAGGACGCATTCCGCCTGCTGTGCCTGAACCACTCTTTTCTTAGTTATATTTCCGCGCTCGGTGCCCATCGGGAGAAGATTGCCAGTCCGTCGATGCTGCAACTGATGGATGATGCCGTCTGTTATGTCGATGACGTACTGCACGTCGATATCGTCGATGACAATAAGGCGGCAAGACTTCTGAGTAACCTTTCTGCCCGTCTGGCGGCCGCCGAAGCGGCACCGGAAACCAAAGAACCCCTGGTGTTGCAGCAGGTTGGCCTGCTGGTCGCGCTGCTGCCGGAAATTGTCCGGTTGAAAAAAAAGATGCTGCAAATTTAAGCCTGCTGCCTGGCCTCACGCAGAAGCGTTTTTTGATACCACTCGCGCAGTTCGGTTTTGACGCTCTCCGGCAGGGTTTCGTGGTGACGGCCCGCTATAGCGCCTTCCAGCGCAAACAACACGTTGATGCCCAGTTTTTTATTGCTGGCATACAGCTTTAGCCAGCAGCGCCGCGCGCCCTGCTCTTTCAACATGGCGATAGTGCTGATGCCAGCCTGCCGCAGCAGCATCTCCAGGCGTACGGTGAGATTGGGCAGATCTTTCAGACGCTGTTTTTGCTGTTTGTTCGCCCGCTGCTGCCGCGCGCCCTGAAGGCACAGGCGCGATAGCGCCAACAGTTGCTCCTGCTCTTTCCACAGCGGATCGTCAACCCGATAGTAGTCCAGCGCGACCGGCATGCCTCTTTTGGTAAAGCACAATGGTTCCATTTTGCGCTCCACGATATAAGGTTTCACCTGCTCGCAGGCGCGCAGGTAAAGTTCGCCTTCCGCCACCAGCGCGAAAACGACATTTTCTACCGACAGGCTGTAGCCGCCGAACTGGCTGCGATAGTCTATTTCACCCAGCTCGGCGAGCTGGTCCCTGACTTTTTCAATTTGTTTTTTTGAATCACTCATCATGTTCTCCCTGTAGACAGAATGATTAACTGCTATCTCCTTACAGAGAGAGAAAAGTATGTAATCCCGGTAACCGGTTCAATTAATAATTGCGCTTGCAGCAGGTTACATTGTGATTTTGCGAGGCGTTTTCAAAAAATAAGGTTGATCTTTAGCTATCGCCCTTATACTGTATATCCATACAGTGACCTGCGAGCGAAGCCGATATGCATACTCATTCCATGAAATCTCATTCTGTTAACAGCCGTTTTCGTCAGTCCTGCGCCGCTACCTCCACCAGCGAAGCGACCGGGCTGATCGGCGAACTGATCTACAGCGAGAATCAACCGGGCATGACGCAAATGCTGCTACTGCCGCTGCTCCAGCAGCTGGGCACCCAGTCGCGCTGGCAGCTGTGGCTGACCCCGCAGCAAAAACTGAGCCGTAGCTGGCTGGCGCAGTCAGGGCTGCCGCTGGATAAGGTCATGCAGGTGCAGGGGCCGGCTATCAACACACTGGAGGCGATGATTAAAGCATTGCAGACGGGTAATTACAGCGTGGTGCTGGGCTGGCTACCAGATGAGCTTACGGTGCAGGATCGCCGCCGCCTGGATGACGCCGCGCTAAGCGGCCAGGCTTTAGGCCTGATTATGCGGCCGGATCCGGTCGAAATGGCTGCGTCCAGACCCTATAACGGGTTAAAAATTCACTCGAGTTTGTATCATTAAGTAAAAATAAGATTTTTCTCATCACAAAATTCTCCGCCGGGCGCGTTAAGCGTCTGATAATGCTCTGACCCGGCGGGACAATGGTTTAGCCTCAATTTCCCCTTGCCTTTGCCGCTCTTCACTTAAGCCCAAATGTGTAAATTTGTGTACAAAACCACGTTTTTTTTCAGGCCTGCTTCACATCTTACTTGTAAGTTTGCTGGTACGTTGTAGACTTTACGTCGCCAGGGTGCTCAATAATCTCCCTTTTTTGGACGAGTCATAATCGAGCGTCATAACCCGGCGAAGGATTAATCAAAGAGCTAATGAAAGCTCATTGCCTA